>NZ_LXKA01000177.1 GCF_001645125.1 Paraburkholderia ginsengiterrae
GGCGGGGCGTGTGGGGGCGGCTGTGTGGTGGGAGGACGTCAGAGTGCGTTCGGCGGAGGGCGTGCGGGTGGTGGGCAACGCGGTGAGTCGGCGGTGGTACGGCGACGCGGGCCAAGGGCGGGGGGGCGGGGGCCGTGCGTGCGGGTCGGCGGAAGTGAGCGGGGGGCTGGTGTGGGGCGGGAGGGCGGATGTCCGCGCGGGCACGGTGGGCGGGCGGCGGTCGGGGGGCTTGCGGTAGACGGCAGACCGGGGGAGGCGCGGGCAGGGCGGGGGGGGGGCGTGCCAGGCAGGAGAACGAGGGGGGACAGGAGGAGGACGGGATGCGGACTGACGAGTTAGGCGGGGCCGGTCGGGGTGGGGGCGGGGACGTCCGGCGCGGAGTCGGCGGTGGTGGGGTCGGTTTGGGGACCGGCGCCGCTGACGAGGGGAAGGGCGCTCTCCGCGATGGCGCTCGCCAGAACTTGTTCGTTGAGGGCGCACGGG
>NZ_LXKA01000178.1 GCF_001645125.1 Paraburkholderia ginsengiterrae
AGGGGGAGGAGTGGTCAGTGAGGGAGAGTGATGGGGAGGGGTAGGGCGAGGGTGAGGGCGAGGAGAGCGAAAGGCGCGGGACGCGGGGAGACGAGTGACGGCTGGGGGGAGAGAGGGGCGGGGGTGGTGCGGGCGTGGGGGGCGACGGGGCGGGAAGTAAGGGCAGGGCGGTGGGAGGGAGGGGAGGGGTGGGGGTGGGGAGCGGGAGGGGGGCGGGAGAGCCGACGGAGGAAGGCATGGGGCGGGGAGTGTGGGGGGGTAACAACAGAACGCTGGCGGGGCGCGGAGGGTTGGCGACGGCGGGGCGGAGGGACGCCGCAGACGAACTGGACGCGATCCATACCGAGGTGAAGCGGCTCTCGGTACGCGCCGCGCACCCTATGTTGCCGATTGCCAGCCTGGCGGGCGGCAATCAGCAGAAGGCGGTGCTGACGCGCATGCTGCTGACCGATCCGAAGGTGTTGATCCTCGACGAACCCACAC
>NZ_LXKA01000179.1 GCF_001645125.1 Paraburkholderia ginsengiterrae
GACGCACGGGGGGGGTGATCGTGCAGTGTAGAGGCGTGGAGAGGTGTGGGGGGCAGAGTGGCGGGAGGCGGCCGGGCCTGGTGAGTGCTGTCGGGGGTGGACGCGGGCCTGGGGGGGTGGGTGGCGGGGCGGGGGAGGGAGCGGCGGGCGTGGGGGGCGGTACTGCGGGGGAGACGTGGCGGACGGCGGGGCGGAGGGTGGCAGGCGGGGGGCCTGATCGTGGGAAGCTGGCCGCGGCGCCGGCAGGTGTGGAGGCGGGCGCGGCTGCCAGCGTCGATCCAGCCTAGATGAGCGATCGGGCCTGCAGCAAGCTCTGAGACCTGTATCGCAGGCAGACCGAAGGGGTGGTCGGTCGGCGGCGACACTGGCGACAAGGCTGGGCGGCGCCACGCGACCTCTATGGGGCGGGCAAGATGGCAGCGGGGGAGTGCACGCCGGATTGCGATCTGAACGGCAGCGATGGGTCGCGGGGTATGTGGGGA
>NZ_LXKA01000180.1 GCF_001645125.1 Paraburkholderia ginsengiterrae
GGGGGGGGTCGGACGGTTGCGGAGCATACGGGGCGAGTGGTGGGGGTGGGGTGGGCGTTGGTGAGGGGGAGTGTGGGGATGGGGTCGAGGATGGTGGAGGTGGAGGGGGTGAGGGGGGATAGGGTGGGTGTGAAGACGGGGGGAGGCAGGTAAAAAGGAGGGGGGGGGGGGGAGAAGAAGGAGGAGGGGGGGTGGGAGGGAGGGGAGGCGGGGGCGGAGGAGTGGGTGCGGGGAGGGCGGGGGGCGGGGTGGAGGGGGGGGCTCGGATGGTAGGGTGGCAGAAAGGGGCTGGGGGGGGCGGGGGCATGCGCAGAGAGCGAGGTCGCGGGAGGGGTCGGGTGAGGGAATGGGGGGGGGGGGGGGGGTGGGTAGGGAGTTGGGGGAGGTGGACGTGGTGGACGGGGGGGACTTCGTGGCGGGGGAGAGGGTAGGCCGGGAGGGCGGGCGGGGCGGGCTGGGCGATGTCGGGAGGGGGGTGCAG
>NZ_LXKA01000181.1 GCF_001645125.1 Paraburkholderia ginsengiterrae
GGAGGGGGGGTGTGAGCGGGGGGACGGCAGGAGGGGGAGAGCAGGACGGGGCGGGGGCCGGTGCGGAACGCGAGGGACACGGCAGGGAAGGGGGAGCGGGCGAGGTGGGGGGGGGGCGGGCGGAGGGGGCGGGCATAGGAGGGGGATAAGTGGGCGGGGGGGAGGGGTGTGAGGTGGGAGGGGGGAGAGGGCGGGGTGAGGAGGGGGGACGGGGGGGGGGCGCGGGGGAGGAGCGAGGGGGGGGGCAGGGGGGGGGGGGGGGGGGGGGGGGGGGAGACGGAGCAGCAGCATGACCGACAGCTCGGGCGAGGGAGCCGACGCGGGCGCGGGGGGGGCGGGCGGCCGGAGCGAAGCGGCGTCGGGGATAGAGGCGAGAGCAGGGTGGGGCAGGCCGTAGGGCGGCGGCGTTCCGGTAGGAGAGCGCAAAGCGGGGCAGAGTGAGGTCTGGGCATGCGCGAGGCACGCCGGCGTGGCGTAGGCG
>NZ_LXKA01000182.1 GCF_001645125.1 Paraburkholderia ginsengiterrae
GGAGGCACGGGTGCGGTGGTGGGTCGGGCCGAGGAGGGCGAAGATCAGCGAACACCAGGAGTGCGGTGGGGTGAGTGGGGAGGCGAAGGTGGGGTGGGGAGAGTGGAGATGCGGCAGGGCGGTGACGGCGGGCGAGGTGGTGGTGGTGCAGGGAGGGAGGGGCGTGCCGGGGGGCCTTGCGTTGGTGGGCGGGTGGGGGGGGGCGGGCAAATGGTGAGCGTGAGGGCGCGGGAGGTCGGTAGGTCGTACGAGGAGATCGGAGGAAGCGCAGGCGAGAGAGAGGACAAAGAGGGTGGGGCAGGGAGGATGGAGTGCGGGCACGGAAAGGCGCGGAGCGGCGAGCGCGAGGGAAAGGTCTCGGGGGGCAAGGTACGAGCCGACATAGGCGTGGGAAATGGCAAAGAGGGGAAGCTTTTCGCCAGCGGTCGGACAGTCGGGCGGCCCCTTAAGGACATATGGCCCGATCGGCACCTCCTGGGCG
>NZ_LXKA01000183.1 GCF_001645125.1 Paraburkholderia ginsengiterrae
AGGAGGCGGAGAGAGGAGGAGGGAGGCTAGCGGGGAGGTAGAGGAGAGGGGGGTGTGGACACAGGAGGGAGTCGGGCGGCGGTCAGACTGAAACGGGTAGGGGGGAGCGGAGGGGGAGGAGGGGGGCGAGGATGGCGACACAGGGGTGTGATGGAACGCGACGGGAGGGGGGAATGGGGCCGAGGAGGCGGGCAGAGGCCGGATCGGGGCGGAGCTGGCGGGGGGGGAGGGAGGGGCGCGCCGGGCGGGCGACGAGCGACGGTCTGGAGGTGTGAGGAGGGGAAAGGGGGGGGGCGCGGGGGCGGTCGGCGGGGGGGGCGGCGGGGTTGGGGTGGGGGGGATGGCGGGGGGAGGCGGGGGGAGACGGCGGGGTGGGCGTCGGGTGGGAGGGGGGGAGTGTGGCGAGGGGGGGGCGGGGGTGGCTGTTGGCGTGCGGGGTGTGGAACTGGCGGGGGGTGGCCGGCGCGGGGGCAGGGGAGG
>NZ_LXKA01000184.1 GCF_001645125.1 Paraburkholderia ginsengiterrae
GGGGTGAAGGGGCGAGGGGGAGGGCGACGTGGGGGAGAGGTCGTGGAGGGGTGCGGGGAAGGGAGAGGCGGTGGGAGTGGAGGATGGAACTGGGGTGGAGGGGAGGGGGGGGGATGGGAGGGTGGGGGAAGGTGGAGAGGGGGGGGAGGGGGAGGGGGGGGGGGGCGTGGGGGGGGGAGAGGGGGACAGAGGCGGGGAGGGGGAGGGCGGGGGGTGGGAGGCGGGGGGGGGGGTGGCGCGGGGGGGCGGGTGAGCGGCGGTGGTGTACGGTCGACTCGCGCTGGGCCGGCGGGCGGGTGGGGGGGGGATCACGGCGGGGGGCTATCGCGTGGGCGAACTGAGCGGGGGGGACGAGGCGGGTTTCGACGACGTAGCGGCTCAGCTGACGGCACTGGATGCGCTGGGGACGATCGACAGTGCGACTTTGCATATCGGAGGCGCGCTAGGGCACCGTGTACTGGCTATGCTTGATCACGTATC
>NZ_LXKA01000185.1 GCF_001645125.1 Paraburkholderia ginsengiterrae
CCCGAGGTGACGAGGCTGGCAGCAGCGGAGCATGTAGGAATGACGAGATGGCGGGGATGGGAGAGTGTGGTGGAGGCGTGCCGTGGATAGCGAGCGGAGTGGCGTAGTGACAGGGAGTGGCGCAGTGTGGACGACGGCGCGGAGAGGCTTGCGCTGGTACTGGTAAGGTGCATGGGGAGGAGGCGTGCGCTGGGGGGGGGCGGGGTGCTGGCGCGGCGGTGGTGGCGGCCCTGTGGCACGCCTCGTAGAGAAAGGTGGCAGTGCGGGGGCACGTGTACGTGCTGCGGGTGGATGGGGGTGGGGCCGTGGGGGCCGTGCTGCGCGGTGTTGGCGAGCGGATGCGATTCGGGCTGGCGGAGGTACGGGAGCAGGTCGCGAAACGCCCAGCCCGCATTGCCGGCGGCGGCCCAGTCGGCGAAATCGTGCGGCGGGCCGCGAACATAAATCATCGCGTTGATCGAGCCCGAGCCGCCCTGCAC
>NZ_LXKA01000186.1 GCF_001645125.1 Paraburkholderia ginsengiterrae
CCCACTTCCGCGACACCACGGCCTTTCAACCTTATCAGCATGACTGTTCCCTTCCCGCTATGTTGCATTAACGCGCCACTCCGCATGACGCCAGCCCCCTACGCGCCTGACCCTCACTCGCCATACCTCCCCGTCGCGCACGCTCCCTTCCTTGCTCATCATTTCACATTGTATCATCTTCTCATATCCCTCCTAACCGCACTGCCCAACCCCCTGCCCCACCCTCCACCTCACACTCGTCTCCCCCCACCCGCCACCGTGACCGCACCCCCCTGCTGCCGGTTGCCGACATCCCGCGTGCCCACCTGGCCGCGGCGGCGCCGTTGCGTGCGCGGCACGTCGCGAGCGGCCCGGCCTTTGCGCCCCAACCGCCCCTGCCTCCGCCATTCGCTTCACCCACGTCGCTCACCTCCTACCGCGCGTTTCCCTCGGTCTACTTCCTCTCCCGCATTACCTCCGCGTTTTGCTCCGCCTCCTCT
>NZ_LXKA01000198.1 GCF_001645125.1 Paraburkholderia ginsengiterrae
GGCACGAGCAACAACGCCCGGGTGATTTCGTGGAACGGCATTGCGACGTATGGCGCGCTGGCGGTCGGTGCACCGCTGGGCGTGGCGATCGAGCGCTCGGTTGGGTTTGCCGCGCTGGGGATTCTGGTGATTCTGCTGGCGGCGCTCGGCTTTTATCTGGCGCGTCCGATGGCACCGGTGCCGATCGTGCATGGTGAGCGGATGTCGTACCGGAGTGTGCTTACGCGGGTGTTGCCGCATGGGATCGGGCTGGCGTTGGGTTCTGCCGGGTTTGGGTCGATCGCTACGTTCATTACGTTGTTTTATGCCGCGAATCATTGGCCGAATGCGGCGTTGTCGTTGACGGTGTTCGGTACGCTGTTCATTGGGGCGCGGTTGCTGTTTGCCAATACGATCAAGACTTATGGCGGGTTTCGGGTCGCGATTGTTTCGTTTTCGTTTGAGTGTGCCGGGTTGTTGATGCTGTGGCTCGCGCCTGAGCCGCATGTGGCGCTTGCTGGAGCGGCGTTGACCGGGTTTGGGTTTGCTTTGGTGTTTCCTGCTCTTGGGGTTGAAGCGGTGGGGCTTGTGCCGCCCGCTAGCCGGGGGGCGGCCTTGTCGGCTTATTCTGTTTTTCTCGATCTCTCGCTGGGGATTACCGGGCCGTTGGCCGGGTATATTGCCGGGGAGTTTGGGTATGGGTCGGTGTTTCTCTTTGCCGCTGTTGCGGCGGCGCTGGCTGTTGGGCTTTCTGCTTTTCTTTATTTGAGGAATGCGAAGGTTCGGAATTTGCCTGCGGCGCTTTGAGGGGGTGTAGGGGGTTTTCCTCGCGCGGCGCTTTGTCTGTGTTCTTTGCGGTGTTGGCCTTTCCTTGAAGTCACGGCGGTCTATTAGCGTTGCCCCTGTGCGGGGCACACCTACTTTCTTTGCCGCGGCAAAGAAAGTAGGCAAAGAAAGCCGCTTTCCCACCGCAAATTCTTAAGCGGGGCCCCTGGCTTGGAGGGGGCAGTGGTACATCTGGAATCCGTGCGCTCGCACATTCCGCGTCAGTGACAAGGCCGTCATGCTTCCGGCGGCGCTGCGCGCGCCGTCGCGGTAGTTCTTCAACCACTCGCCAAGTTGTCCATTCGTAGTACTTCTAAGCGGCCAGTCTATCCCTGCGTCAGCGACACGCCCCCTTAAACGGCAGTCCTCCTCAAATCACTTAGTGTTTCCTCAGCCCAATGGCTTGCTGGTGCACGGGCGCTTCGGAACACTCGCCCCAATCCACCAATTGTTACAGCGCCCCGCCGAGGCGAAGCCGATGGCCCCGCTACGCGGCGGCAAAGCCACCGGTGTGCCTGGCAGACCGTTCCGGCGAGCGCGCAGCGCAAGGCGGGAAGAATGACGGCCTTGTCACCAGGGCGGAGTGTGCGGGAGCACCGATTCCAGATGTGCCACTACCCCCTCCAAGCCAGGGGCTCCGCTTAATGGTTAGCGGTGGGAAGCGGCTTTCTTTGCCTACTTTCTTTGCCGCGGCAAAGAAAGTAGGTGCCGCCCCGCACAGGGGCAACGCCAATAGACCACCGTGAATTCAAGGAAAGGCCAACACAAAAACATCAGCAAACCGTGAACTCAAGAAAAGCCCAACACCGCAAAGAACACAGACAAACCGCCGCGCAGGCAAAAAACCCCTTACTTCCCCTCCGACAACGCACGCTCAAGCGCCGCCACCCCAGCAGGCAAATCAACCCCAACCCCAAGATCCACCATCGTCCTCCCCAGCGCATGCACAGTCCGAAAAAGATTATGCTCGCGACATTGCTCCCCCATCTGCCCAACTCGAACAATGGGCAATCCAAACGACCCAGATATCTCCACCTGATGTTGCCGCGAAATATGCGAACAAACATCACCAGGACTCAGCCCGGCAGGCACCTCGATCCCCACCACAGAATTCAACCGGCACGCCGCAGGTGTATAGAGCTTCAACCCCATCGCCGCCACCCCGTCCTGCAACGCCAGCGAACACTTCAGATGCCGCGCAAACCGCTTCTCCAGCGTCTCGGCACAAACGAGCCGCAAAGCCTCATGCAAAGCCAGAACACCAGAAACAGGCGCCGTATAGTGATACCCCGCGTTGTGCCAGAAATTCTCCGCTAGCGACGCGTCCAGACACCAATGAGCATTCGGCGCGGTGCGCCCCTTGACCCGCGCCCACGCCGCATCGGAAAACGCGATCAGCGACACCCCCGGAATGGACGACAAGCCCTTCTGCCCGCCCGTAATCACCGCATCGATACCCCACGCATCCATTTCCAGCGGCATCGTGCTCAACGTGCACACCGCATCGACGATCACCAGCGCACCCGCGCTTTTCGCCAGCGCGGCAATATCCTTCAGGTGGTAGTTCCACACCGTGTTCGACGTCTCGCCCTGCACCACCGTCACGATCTCGGGACGCTCGCGGCGAATCGCCTCGGCAATCTGCTCGAGACTCGCGACCGAGCGGTCGGCAACCTCGAGCGTGCTCACCTGCGCGCCGACGCGCCGGCCCATCTCCGCCATCCGTTCGCTGAAAAAGCCGTTCTTGATGGCGAGCACGCGCGTGCCTTCCCAGGCGAGGTTGGAGATCGCCATCTCCATCGCGGCCGATCCGGGTCCGGCCACACCCAGCACCCATTTCGATTGCGTCTGGAACACGTAGCGCGCCATGGTCTTCACCTGGCCGATCACCTTCACCATCGCCCCGCCGAGGTGATTGATCACGATCGTGTTGGCCTTGGCGACAGCCGCGGGAATCGGCACCGGGCCGGCGCCCATCATCAGGAGCGGCTCTTCAGGAAGAATGGCGTCGAGCGATTCGACAACCGGACAGGGCACTGCGGAGGATTCAGGTGTGAAGGATGAAGTCGGCATGATCAGTACGTGAATGTCAGGACGCTGGAGCGAAACGGAAACGGCCCCGCCAGCAATGACGCTGGCGAGGCCGCCTGTCCGATCATTCACCGATCCGCGCGATTGTGCAAGTTTTTTGACGATGCACCGCCGCGCGGTGCCGTCACTTCACCTTGGTCTTGTCGAGCTTCTTGCCGGTCGCCGCGTTGAACCGCTCGACATACTCTTCCATCAGCTTGCGCAAGGCGCGGCCGATCTTCCGGTAGTCGGACTCGTTCAGGTTGGCGAGCGAAACGCGTCCCGACGGATGCTGCGTGCCGAACCCACGGCCCGGCAGCAGCACGACCCGCGCTTCACGCGCAAGGCGGAACAGCATTTCGGACGGCTCGGTGTTCTTCAACAGCCAGTCGACGAACTCGCGCCCATACACCCGCTCGCCAAGGTACTCGACGTCGAGAATCGTGTAGTAGTCGACCTGGTTCGGATCGTCGTCTTCGAACGTGATGCCGACTTCCTCGTAGAGCGCCTGCTTGCGCTTGCGGATCAGACGCTTGAGCGCGTTCTTGTAGGCGTCCGGTGTATCCATCAGGGAGAACAGCGAGAACAGCACCATCTGCACCTGCTGCGGCGTCGACAGGCCCGCCGTGTGATTCAGCGCGACGGTCCGGCTGTCGGCCACCAGGCGGTCGATGAACTTGAGCTTGTCCGGCTCGGTCGTGATCGACTCATAGCGCTCGTGCAACTGCTTCTTCGCGTCCTTCGGCAGCTCGGCAATCAGCCGGTCGAGCACGTTGTCGCGATGCGTCGCGATCGTGCCCAGACGCCACCCCGTTGCACCGAAATACTTCGAGTACGAGTACACGAGAATGGTGTTCTTCGGCGCCAGCGCGAACAGCGACACGAAGTCGTCGGCAAAGGTGCCGTACACGTCGTCGGTCAGCAGAATCAGGTCGGGGCGCTCCTTGACGATGTCGGCAATGTACTGAAGGCTTTCGTCGCTGATCTTGACCGAAGGCGGGTTGCTCGGGTTCACGAGGAAGAACGCCTTGACCTTCGGATCACGCAGCTTGTCGAGTTCCTTCTTCGAATACTGCCAGCCGTTGGCCACATCGGCGTCGAGATTCACGACGTTCAGGCGGTAGTCGTTCAGGCGCGGAATTTCGATGTACGGCGTGAAGATCGGCATGCCAAGCGCGATCGTGTCGCCCGCCTTGATCAGGTGATTCTCGCGCATCGTGTTGAAGATGTAGGTCATGGCCGCGGTGCCGCCTTCCACCGCGAACACGTCGAACTCGCCGACGAACGGATGATTGCCGATCATCTCGCGGCGCAGATACTGTCCGACGATTATTTCGGACAGCTTGAGCATGCGGTCCGGCACCGGGTAGTTCGAGGCGAGAATGCCCTCGCACATTTCATACAGGAAGTCGCCGGCGGAGAGTCCCAGTTGGTCGCGCACATAAGAAACCGCGCCACGCAGGAAGTCGATACCCGGCACGCCCTTGTTTTCGCGCAGGAACAGATCGAAGCGCTCCTCCAGACCGTCGCGCCGCGGGAACCCGCCCACGCCCTCGGGCATGTACGCGAACGAGCGCTCCGATTCGCGCATCGCAAAGAGACCGAGTTGCCAGAAGCCGTGACGCGGGATGGTCGCGAGAAAGTTCGGATTGCCGCGGCCGGCGTTGAGCATGGATGCGTTGGCGGGCCGCTCGACGGCGCCACCGCCGGCGGCCTTGATCAGTTCGTCTTTCAGTTCGAACGGGCTAAGCGAGGACAGACCTGCTTGTGCCATATCCGCCTGTTTCTTGTCGCCTTTCTCTTTTGCCATGATGCGTTCTCCAATGAGCAAGTGAAAGACGCCGGCGTGGCGATAGTCGCCCAGGGGCGCCGGCGTAAATGATGTCAATGAATACAGTCGATTAGTGAAGCCGATGAGTGTGACCAGTCAATCCGATCGGTAAGGGCGGGCGCTAAACGAGACCGACCACGAGCGGCCCGAGTAGCGTCAACGCGACGTTGGCGATCGCATACGTGATCGCGAACGGCACGGTCGGCACGGCGCTTTCAGCTTTGTCGAGCACGCCGCCGAATGCCGGATTGGCGCTGCGTGACCCTGTCAGCGCCCCTGCCAGAATGGCCGCGTTGTTGTACTTCAGCACGTAGCGGCCGAACAGCATGGTGAGCAGAAGCGGAAACAACGTGACGAACACCCCGAGCAGGAAGATCGTCATGCCGCTTTGCTTGACGGTGACCACGGCCTGCAAGCCGGAGTTCAGGCCGACCACCGCGACGAAGGCCGCAAGGCCGAAGTCCTTCAGCAATTGCGAGGCCGCGGTGGGCATCACGCCGTACATGGGATGCTTGCCGCGCATCCAGCCGAACAGCAGGCCGGCAAGCAGGCAGCCGCCGCCCGAGCCGAGCGTGAGCGGAATCCCGCCGACATTGAGGACGATCAGCCCGATCAGCAAGCCGAGCACGAGGCCCACGCCCATATAGATGAAGTCGGTCTTGTTGCTGTACGGCAGCTCGTAGCCGGCTGCATCGACAGCGCGCTTGGTGTCTTTCGGCGAGCCGTAAAAGGTGATGACGTCGCCGTGCTCCAGTTTGGTTTCCGGCAGGATCGGCAACGGCTGGCCGGCGCGCGAAATGTTCTGGATGTAGACGCCGTGGCGCAAGTCGCGATCCACGACTTCCCGCGCGGCGGCGATCGTCGTGTGGTTCATGCCTTTGCGCGTAAACACGCCGTCGCGTGTCTGCATGACAACGCCCACGTCCTCGACAGCGGCAACCTCGCCGCCGCTCGCGCCAAATTCCACCACCGCCTCACGGCGGCCGACCACCAGCACCACGTCATTGGCCTTCAGCACCAGATCGGGCGTGGGGTCGAGTTGCTGGCCGTCGCGCTTGATTCGCTCGATCGTCAAATAGTCCTGATGCTGCGTCTCGACCGCCTTCACCGTTTTGCCGGCGCTGACGTCGATCTTGTACGCGCGCCCCACCAGCTCCGGCAACGCGAGAACCTGGCCAGGCGCGCGTGCCGGTGCGCCTGAGGCCAGCTCGCGTTCCGCGTCGATCGAGGCATCGCGCAAGCTTTGCCCCATGAACTTGGGCAGGATATTCACGCACACGATGATCGCGCCGAGCGAGCCGAACACATAGGTCACCGCGTAGGCAATCGCCACGTCCGATTGCAGTGACTTGACCTGATCGGCCGGCAGACCCAGACGCGCGATCGCGTCGCCCGCCGTGCCGATAATCGCCGACTGCGTCAGCGCACCGCCCGCGAGCCCGGCCGCCAGTCCCTTGTTCAGGTGGAACAGCTTCGCGCAAACCACCACGGTGATCAGCGCGGTGACGGCGAGAAAAACGGCCATCGCGATCTCACGCAGCGTCTTGCGGTTCAGCGAGTTGAAGAAGCCCGGGCCGGAGTCATAGCCGACCGCATAGATGAAGACGGCGAACATCACCGACTTCACGCCGTTGTCGACCGTCACACCCGCCTGGCTGATGACAACCGCGGCCAGCAACGAACCGCCCACGCCGCCCAGCTGGAATTTGCCGAAGTTGATCTGGCCGATGAAGTAGCCGACCGCGAGCGACAGAAACAGCGCCATCTCGGGGGATTTCTGAAAGATATGGTGTAGCCAGTCCATCGCGCCCTCGCTGGAAAGTTTGAAATACTGAGTACTGGGTCCCGCACACACCGGTGAGGCCCGATCGTGTCGCGCTCCACAAGTGGCTTGCCGCATCACGTGCACGTGGCGTCGCGCCACGCGCGGTCCATCTGCCCGCCTAGCCGAATTTCCCGGCAAGACCGACCACCACCGGCCCCATCAAGGGCAACAAAATGTTCGAGAGTGCGTACGTGATCGTGTAGCCGATTACCGGCGTGGAATTGCCGGTCACGCCCACCAGCGCGCTAATTGCCGGCGTGCTGCACTGCTGGCCGGCAATCGCGCCGAGCAGCATGGGCGTTTCGAGCTTGAGAAACATGCGGCCGATCCATAGCGACAGCAGGCCCGGCACGAGCACCATCAGAATCCCGGCCAACGGCAATGCGAGACCGTACTCGCGTACGAGCTTGATGGCGTCCGGCCCCGCCGACAGACCCACCGCCGCGATAAACGTGGCCAGACCGAAATCCTTCAGAATCTGCGCGGCCGCCGAAGGCAGCGAGCCGACCAGCGGATAGCGCGAGCGGATCCAGCCGAATAGCAGGCCCGACAACAGGCAGCCGCCGCCCGTACCGAGCGCGATCGACACGCCGCCGATCCGGCCGCCGAGATGACCGATCGCCATGCCGACCAGCACGCCGAGGCCCAGATAGACAAAGTCGGTTTTCTGGGTTGCGACCAGGATGTAGCCGAGCCGCCGCGCACTCCGCTCGACAGCGGCCTTCGCGCCTATGAGCGTCAGCACGTCGCCCCGATTGAGCTCGGTGCCCGGCAGCGCAGGCACCGTGGTCTCGAGCCGCGTCACGGCTGCGATGTAGACGCCGCGCCCCTCCCCGGGTGCGGCCCGTTCGCGCATCTGGGCGACCGTCAGGCCGTGCGCGTCGCGGCGCGTCAGCACGACGTCGAGTTTCTCGACGGTCACCTGGCCGAAGTCCGCGCCGTCCACCTCCGCGCCGAGGCTGCTGGCCGCGGCCACGATCGCTTCACGCCGCCCGGCCACGAGCATGACGTCGCCGGGCGTGAGGGTCAGTTGCGGGTCGGCCGGCACGTCCGCGCCGTTGCGCCGGACGCGTTCGACGGTGAGGTTGGAGCGGTACTGCTGTTCGAACGCGCGGATCGTCATGCCGGCGGCCGCGCCGACCCCGAACGCGCGGCCAACGAGCGCCGGCGCGGCGGCCTGCTGGCCGTCGCCGAACGCACCGTCGCCGCCGAGCTTGCGCCATACGCGCTCGGCTTCGTCACGCAGATTGACGCGCAGCAGCAGTGGCGCGAACTGGCTCGTGAAGAGCACGATGGTGATCAGACCGAACAGGTAGCTCACGCTGTACGCGGTCACGACGTTGGCCTGCAGGCGCAGCGTCTGCGCTTCGCCGAAACCGAGCTTGGCGATCGCCTCGGAGGCCGTGCCGATCACCGCCGACTCGGTTGCGGCGCCCGCCAGCAAGCCGGCCGCCGTACCGGCATCGAGCCGCATGACGACCACCGCGATCATGATGAGCGCCAGCACCGACACGATCTCGACCACCGATAGCAGGCCATAGCGCCAGCCACGTCCGATATTGGCGAAGAATTGCGGTCCACCGGTAAAGCCAAGTGCAAAGATGAACAGGGCAAATGCGATGTTCTTCAAATCGGGGGCAAGGCGCGCGCCCGTCTGTCCCAACAATAGTGAAACGATCAACGTCCCGCATACGCCGCCGAGCTGGACCGGCCCGACGCGGAACGAACCAATGAAATATCCGATAGCAAGGCTTGCGAATAGCGCGATCTCTGGTTGAGACCTCAGCAACTCACCTATCATGTTGGCTCGCCGATTGACGGATTAATTAGCAAAAGACGGCAAAAATCCTTCGAAAAATCGAATAGATTAATTTCGCCATGTATGCCGCACGCATTACTCAATCGATAGGGCGATTGAGTGAAAACTTAATTTATTGCAATGGGATGACGCAATTCGCGCCTAGGATGATTTGCCGCGCCGCAACGATAGCACTGGCTGCTGATAGCTCGACAGTCACTCTTTCCTCGCGAAGATGCCTGGCGCCATAAAAAACCCAGACTGCTAATGAAGCGCTTTTGCAGCATGATCGAACATGCTTTTTTTGAACCGCGTTTTAATAGATATTGCAGTTCGGCGAGGCTGTCAATGTTATTTTTACCTCTTTTTATTTATCTTCGCAAAAAATGATCATCGGCAAAGGTGAAAGGAATTGGTGCCTTACTTCGCGCGCAATGCATAACCTATACTGGCCTGCCTGTCTTTTCGCACACCGCGCCGCGCCGCGAATTCGCTTCCCTGCGCCGGCCGGCACTCTTCGGAGCACGACATGCGCATGATCCTGTTCAGCACCCGCCAGTACGACAGCGACACGTTCACCGAAGCCAACGCCGCGCATCGTTTCGAACTGCATTTCCAGGAGTCGCATCTCGACAGCGAGACGGCCATTCTTGCGCAGGGTTATGACGTGGTGTGCCCATTCGTCAACGACAACGTCGACGCGGAGGTGCTCAGGCGGCTTCACGCCGGCGGCACGCGCATGATCGCGCTACGCTCGGCGGGCTTCAATCATGTCGATCTGGCCGCGGCCGAACATTTGGGTATGGCGGTTGCGCGCGTGCCGGCGTACTCGCCCCATGCGGTCGCGGAACATGCGGTTGGTCTGATTCTGGCGCTGAACCGGCGCCTGCCGCGTGCCGTCGCTCGCACCCGCGAAGGGGACTTTTCGCTGCACGGATTGCTCGGCTTCGACCTTCACGGCAAGACCGCGGGTGTGGTCGGCACCGGCATGATCGGCCGCGTGTTTGGCCGCATCATGGCGGGCTTCGGCATGCAGGTGCTGGCCTACGATCCCGGTACGCCCGCAGACGACCTGCTCGCGCTCGGTGCGCGCTACGTGCCGCTCGACACGCTGCTCGCCGAGTCCGACATTGTCAGCCTGCATTGTCCGCTGGTGCCAGACACCTACCATCTGATCGACGGCCCCGCGCTCGCCAAGATGAAGCGCGGCGCCATGCTGATCAATACGGGCCGCGGCGGCCTCGTCGAAAGCAACGCGCTGATCGGCGCCCTGAAAGACGGCCAGCTGGGCCACCTTGGGCTCGACGTCTACGAGGAAGAAGGCGGCCTGTTCTTCGAGGATCACTCGAATCTGCCCTTGCAGGACGACGTGCTTGCACGCCTCCTGATGTTCCCGAATGTGATCGTCACCGCGCACCAGGCGTTTTTCACGCGTGAGGCAATGAGCGAGATTGCCCAGACCACGCTCGAGAACGTTGCGGCATGGCAAGCCGGCACACCACGCAACGTGGTGCGTTCACCCGGCTAGATGTCGCTGTTGCCGCTCGGTGCGACCACGCGCACTGCCGTGCGTGCGTCGTCCGCCGCGCCGCAGCATTCGCGCAGCACGGCAGCCTCGCGCTCGTGCACCTCGACCGGGAACCAGCGCGCGCCGGCATCGGCCAGATAACGGGCGCGATGCTGACCGTTGCGAAACGCGACCACGCCTTCGCGCTCCAGGCCGAACCAGCCCAGCAGACCGGGCGCGCGGCGCGTCGAGATCGTCACGTAGGGCATCTGCGGAATGCGCGGGTTGTCCGGATCGAGAAACTCACGAATGCCGCGCACCTTGCCCGAATGCCACTCGGCAACCGGTTTCAAAACATAATCCGTGTTGTCGCGGTCCGCGCAGGCGAGCAGCTTGCGCACATCGACGAGCACGACCTGATGGCGTGTGCCGTCGGTGACGAAGACACGCTTCAGGCGCACGTGGTCGTACCATGGATGATCTTGCAAAGGCACGATCCAGACCGTCTCGGCAAGGGCCGACGCGGCGGCAGACAATGAGTTGGACAAGGGCAAAGGCAAGCTCGATAAGCTGGCGAAAAAGCGCCAGCGCGTTAAGAGAGCGCTAACGCTACGAGCCGATTGTGAAAGAAGCATGACAGACCACGGTATTAACTGTTTTGCATAAACATTCTGCGCCGGATCCGAAACGAACGGGCGAACGAGAGGCCGCGAGAGAGACACCCATGACCACCATGCAAAATATCAGTGACCACGTGCGCATCGAGGCTAATGAGGATATCGGCGTCGCCACGATCGTCCTTGAGCGGCCCGCGCGTCGCAATGCCGTCGACCGCCCTGTCGCGGACGCGCTCAGCGCCGCGTTCAGCCGTTTCGAAGCAGAGCCGGCGTGGCGCGCGGCGGTGCTGTTCGGCGCGGGTGGCACCTTCTGCGCGGGCGCTGACCTGAGTGCGCTCGCCGACGACACCCGCCGCAACGAGCTGCACCCCGATGGCAGCGGCCCCGGACCGATGGGGCCGACGCGCATGAGCTTCAGCAAGCCCGTCATTGCCGCGATCGCGGGCTATGCGGTCGCGGGCGGGCTGGAACTGGCGGCCATGTGCGATCTGCGGGTCGTCGAGGAGGACGCGGTGCTCGGCGTGTTCTGCCGGCGTGTCGGGATTCCGCTGATCGACGGCGGCACGATCCGCTTGCCGCGTTTGATCGGGCTCTCGCGGGCGCTAGACCTGATTCTGACCGGCCGCGCAGTGAGCGCGCAGGAAGCGCTCAGCTTCGGTCTCGCCAACCGCGTCGTGCCAAGGGGCACCGCACGCGAGGCGGCCGAACAGTTGGCCGCCGAACTGGCTGCCTTTCCGCAGGCGGCGCTGCTCGCCGACCGCCGCTCCGCGCTGGAAAACAGCACGCTTGAGGATCTCGCGGAAGCCTTGCGGCGCGAAGGCGCAGGCGGCTACGAAGCAGTATTCGAAGAAGGCGTCGCCGGTGCGGCGCGTTTCGCCAGCGGCGCCGGCCGTCACGGCAACATGCTCGATCCCCGCGGCGAGGGAAGCTAAACCAGCGGCGTGGCCTGCCTCCGTCACGGCTTCAGCAAAAAACAACTTCTGCCCAAACAATAAGCAAGCATCCTTTGACTTAGGTAGAATCCCCTACTGTTTACCCCTTGTCCGGCGCAGGCGTTCTCGCCCCGAAAACGCGCGCCGGCCGCGCGGCGCTCGCCGTCGCGGCAATTCACGCTCCGCCACCATGCCTTTGCCCCTGCTTGCCCTTGCCATCGCCGCCTTTGGAATCGGTACCACTGAGTTCGTCATCATGGGTCTGCTGCCCGATGTCGCGCGCGATCTGTCGGTCTCGATTCCGGCCGCCGGGATGCTGGTGTCGGCTTACGCGCTCGGCGTGACCATCGGAGCGCCGATCGTCGCGATCGCGGTCGCCAACATGCCGCGCAAGAAGGCGTTGATGAGCCTGATCGGCGTGTTCATCGTCGGCAATCTGCTGTGCGCGGTCGCGCCGGGCTATGCGGTGCTGATGGCCGCGCGCATCGTCACGGCGTTCTGCCACGGGGCGTTCTTCGGCATCGGCTCGGTGGTGGCCGCGGGGCTCGTCGCGCCGAACCGCCGCGCACAGGCCATCGCGCTGATGTTTACCGGCCTGACGCTCGCCAACGTGCTGGGCGTGCCGCTCGGCACCGCGCTGGGCCAGGCGGTCGGCTGGCGCGCGACCTTCTGGGCGGTGACGGGCATCGGCCTCGTCGCGGCAGCCGCGCTTGCCGTGTGCCTGCCGGCGAAAATCGACATGCAGAAAGCGAGCCTCGTGCGCGAATTCAGCGTGCTGAAGAACCCGCAGGTGGTGATGGTGCTCGGCATCAGCGTGCTTGCGTCGGCAAGCCTCTTTTCCACCTTCACGTACATCACGCCGATTCTCGAAGACGTGACCGGCTTTACGCCGCATGCGGTGACGTTCGTGCTGCTGTTGTTCGGCCTCGGTTTGACGGTCGGCAGCACGCTCGGCGGCAAGCTCGCCGACTGGCGGCTGATGCCTTCGCTGGTGGCGTTTCTGCTCGCCATCGTCGTGATCCTGACGATCTTTGCCGGCACGATGCACGCGGAGCTTCCGGCCATGCTCACGATTTTCGCGTGGGGCGTGCTGGCCTTCGCGATCGTGCCGCCGCTGCAAATGCTGATCGTCGACCGCGCGAGCCACGCGCCAAATCTGGCTTCGACGTTGAACCAGGGGGCGTTCAATCTCGGCAATGCGACAGGCGCCTGGCTGGGCGGCATGGCGATCGGCGCGGGCGCGCCGCTCACTACCCTGCCATGGGTCGGCGTGGCGACCTCGATCGGCGCGTTGCTGCTGACGCTGTGGTCGGTCTCGATCGACCGGCGCGCGCAGCGGATGGCCGTCACGGGATAGCAAGCGCGGCGCTGGGCCGCGGTCGTCGCGGTCCGCACGCAGGTGCGAATGATCCGCACCCGTAGTAGCATCTCGGCCGATGAAAGTCATCTTCACTCGCGATTTTCTCGCGCTGATCCTGAGTGTCGCCGTTGTCGGACTCGGCAGCGGTGCAACGCTTCCTCTCACCGCCCTCGCGCTCGCGCAAGCCGGCCACGGCACCGACGTGGTCGCCCTGCTGACTGCCGCGCAAGCGGGCGGCGGGCTCATCGTCGTGCCGCTCGCCGGCTGGATCGCGACGCGCTTCGGCGGCCGCCAGGTGATCGTCGGCACGGTGCTGGTGGTGGCATTCGCCACCGCGCTGATGCAACTCACCTCGAACCTGTGGCTATGGGCCATGCTGCGCGTGCTATGCGGCGCGGCGCTGATGCTGCTCTTCACCATTGGCGAAGCCTGGGTGAACCGGCTTGCCGACGACGCCACGCGTGGCCGCGTCGTCGCCATCTACGCGACGAACTTCACGCTGTTCCAGATGGCAGGACCGGTGCTGGTGAGCCAGATCGCCGACTTCACGCAAGGGCGCTTCCTGATTTGCGGCGCGATCTTCCTGCTGGCCCTGCCGATGCTCGCTACGATCCGCACCACGCCGCAGGCGTCAGAAGACGATCAGGCGGCGCACGGCAGTTGGCGCCATGTCTTGCCGCAAATGCCGGCGCTCGTGATCGGCACGGGATTTTTCGCGTTGTTCGACACGATCGCGCTTTCGCTGCTGCCGCTCTTTGCGATGTCGCACGGCATCACGAGCGAGATTGCCGTGTTGTTCGCCTCGGCCCTGCTGCTCGGCGATACGACCCTGCAGTTTCCGATTGGCTGGCTCGCCGACCGGCTTGGCCGCGAACGTGTGCATATCGGCTGCGGCGTGATCGTCGTGGCGTTGTTGCCGCTTCTGCCGTGGGCCGTGAGTTCGCCGTGGCTCTGCTGGCCGCTGCTGTACGTGCTCGGCGCGGCGGCGGGCGCGATCTATACGCTGTCGCTGGTCGCCTGCGGCGAGCGCTTTCGCGGCGTCGCGCTGGTATCGGCCAGTTCGCTGGTGGGCGCGTCGTGGAGCGCCGCGAGTTTCGGCGGCCCGCTGGTGGCCGGCGCACTGATGAAGGGTGTCGGCAATGACGCGATGGTGGGTGTGCTGCTGCTCGCCGCGCTGGCGTTTCTCGCGGCCGCCTGGTGGGAACGGCGACGCGCGCCAGCGCAATTGGTTGGGTAACGAGCGGACTCTGGCGGCGCGTTACTTCAGCTGAGCGCCGGCAGGATTTCCCCAACGCACGTGCCAAAACCGACCCGATAGCCAACGCCCTGACACCAGCCGGACAGTGTCAGTTCGTCGCCGTCCTCGATGAAACTACGCGAGCCGCCTTCTTGCAGCGTCAGCGGCTTGCTCCCGTTCCATGTCGATTCGAGCAGACTGCCACACGAATCCTCCGTCGGACCGCTGATCGTGCCCGAGCCCATCAGATCGCCCACTCGCGTATTGCAGCCCGATACCGTGTGATGCGCGAGTTGTTGCGCCATCGTCCAGTACATGTGCTTGAAATTGGTTCGCGAAATCGTGCTCGCCTGCTTCGCCTGTTGCGGACGCAGCGTGACTTCCAGCGTGATGTCGAAGGCGTGCTCGCCGTCGTGGCGCAAGTAGGCCAACGGCTGCGGCTCCTGCACCGGCTGCGCGACGCGGAACGGTTCGAGCGCGTCGAGCGTCACGATCCATGGCGAGATGGTGGTTGCGAATGTCTTCGCGTTGAACGGGCCGAGCGGCACGTATTCCCACTGCTGGATGTCGCGCGCGCTCCAGTCGTTCAGCAGCACCATGCCGAAGATATGCGCCTCGGCATCGGCGCACGCAACCGGTTCGCCCAATGCGTTGCCCGCGCCGATCACGAAGCCCGTCTCCAGTTCGATATCGAGCTTGCGGCACGCGCCGAACACCGGACGTTCCTGATCCGGCAGCTTCAACTGACCGTTAGGACGGCGTACCGGCGTGCCGCTCACCACCACCGACGACGGGCGCCCGTTGTAACCGATCGGCATCTCCGACCAGTTCGGCAGCAGCGCGTTCTTCGGATCGCGGAACATCGAGCCGACATTCGTCGCGTGCTCCTTCGACGAATAAAAGTCGGTGTAGCCTGGAATCTGCACCGGCAGATGCAATTGCGCGTCGGCCTGGCGCACCAGCACTTTCGAGCGCAGCGCCGTATCGTCGCGCAAGGTCGCCGTGTCGCGCGCCAGCAGCGTGCTCAACTGAACCCGCACGCTGCGCCATGCATCGCGGCCCAGCGCGATGAATTCATTCAGCGTGTCGCGCGTCAGCACGTCGGCCTTCGACGGCAGCTTCAGCAAACCCTCCGCTTGCAACGCGGCGAGGTCGACGATCTCGTCACCGATCGCGACGCCCACGCGGCGCGTGGCATCGCGCGTGTCGCTGAAAATGCCGAACGGCAGATTCTGAATCGAAAAATCCTGAGTGGAATCGTTAGCCGACTCGATCCAGCTTTTGCGCGACGGATCGAGCGTCGCCTGGAGATCGCTCAATGCGTTCATCGCTGCTCCGGGTTGAAGTGTTTGTTGAGGCCTTGCCAGCATTCGTAGTAGTTCGCCTGCAGTTGCGAGGTTTCGAGTGCGAAGCGGGTTGGTTTGATCAGCGTGCGGGTCTCGAACATGAACGCCATCGTGTCGCCGACTTTCTTCGGCACCGACGTATCGCCATGCGAAGCTTTTTCGAACGTCTCCGCGTCCGGGCCGTGACCCGACATGCAGTTGTGCAGACTTGCGCCGCCCGGCACGAAACCCTCGGCCTTGGCGTCGTACACCCCGTGCACGAGACCCATGAACTCGCTCGCGACGTTGCGATGGAACCAGGGCGGGCGGAACGTATCTTCGGCGGCGAGCCAGCGCGGCGGGAAGATCACGAAGTCGATCGTATCGACGCCCGGCGTGTCGCTTGGCGAGTGCAGCACCAGAAAGATCGACGGATCCGGATGATCGAAGCTGATCGAGCCGATCGTGTTGAAGCGGCGCAGGTCGTACTTGTACGGCGCGTAATTGCCGTGCCACGCGACCACGTCGAGCGGTGAATGGCCGATGCTCGCGCGCCACAGGTTGCCGTTCATCTTGGCGACGAGTTCGAAGTCGCCTTCGCGATCTTCGTAGGCGGCGTGCGGCGTGAGGAAATCGCGCGGATTGGCGAGGCCGTTCGAGCCGATCGGGCCGAGGTCCGGCAACCGCAGCAGCGCGCCGAAGTTCTCGCAGATATAGCCGCGCGCCTCTCCGTCCGGCAGGCTCACCGCGAAGCGCACGCCACGCGGAATCACCACGATCTCAAACGGCTCGACGGCCAGCCGGCCGAATTCGGTCGCAATATCGAGCCGCCCTTCCTGCGGCACGATCAGCAACTCGCCGTCGGCGCTGTAGAAGAAGCGCTCCGTCATCGAGCGGTTCGCCGCATACAGGTGGATCGCGCAGCCGTTCATCGCTTCCGCCGAGCCGTTGCCCGCCATCGTCACCCAGCCGTCGATGAAATCTGTCGGCCGGGCCTGCATCGGCAAGGGGTCCCAACGCAGCTGGTTGGGCGGCGTGGGCGGTACATCTGCAAAGTTGGCGACGAGCCGGTCCGAAGGCAGCGGCGTGAACGGCTGATGCACGGCGGCCGGCCGTATCCGGTACAGCCACGAGCGGCGGTTATGGCTGCGCGGCGCGGTGAACGCAGTGCCGGACAATTGTTCGGCATACAGGCCATAGGCCGCGCGCTGCGGCGAATTGCGGCCTTCGGGCAAAGCGCCGGGCAAGGCCTCCGTCGCGAATTCGTTCGCGAAGCCCGACTGATAGCCCGGCTCGATCTCGGGCCGCGAACTGGCGGTATTCGGCGTACGTGTTGGGGTATCCATGCAAGGCTCTCCGTTGATACTCAATCTTCTCGACTCACGCGGTCCGCGGCCCTGACAGCGGGCATGTCGCGGCATCACAATTTACGTATAGTAAAACGAATTACGCATAGAGAAATTAACGTAAACCCTGGAGATCCTCGGAAAAACCCTCGGACGGGCCGTGTGCACAGGCGTTCGGCGGATAACGTTATGAGCAATATGTTCATGTAATCGCGGTCCGGACTGCTACCATCAAGGCATGCGGCAACCGAGTCGCGTTGCCGAGCGCCTGGCGCGCCTGCCTTTTTTGCTATTCATTCGCCTAAATGATTCTGCCAACCATCCCCAACCTCATTGCCCGTGCCGCCGACCACCCGTTTCTCGGCCAGCACCTGATGATGGGACAAGGCATGCATCACGACGTCGCACTAGCGCAATCCGGCGGCCTTGAACTCACCAGCGCCTATGAACCGATCTTCGATATCAGCGTGCACGCGCTCGCGCAGTCGCTCTCCTGCGGGGCAGAAGGCGTAGACCGTTTCGGCGATGAACTCGGGTTTCAGGCCGTCACGCAGCGGCTCGACGCCGCGCCGTTCGAAGTCTTCGATCCGTTCGACCGGATTGCCGACGATCAGGAACTGGTCGCGCTCGACCGGATGTCGCGCGCGCTGCACGCCATCAATTTCTTCGGCGCGCAGCGGCATGGGTTGCTCTTTCTGCGCGTGCACGAACGGCTGCTGAAGAGCGTGAAGTACGATCACGGGCTGCATTTCTCGACCATCCTGGTGTCGTTCGGCCTGAACCCGTCGCGAGTGGTGATCGAGCTGCCGGCCGCGGCCGTCGCGCACAAGACCTTTCTCGGCTATCTGACCACGAGTTATCAGCGCTACGGCTTCAAGGTGGCCGGCAATCTGTCCAATGCCGGACAAATTCTGTCGGTGTCGGAAACGGCGCGGCTCGACTTCATCAAGATGGATGCGGGCATCGCGTTGCGCGATGCGATGGTCAAGCCGTTAGTCGGCTACGCCGGCCGGTTGCGGGTTCCGCTGATCTTCAACGGTGTGGTGAGCGAAACGCAGTTCGAAGCGCTGCAGCAGTACGACGTGCGCTTCGTGCAAGGGCCGCTGTTCAACGCCCATTACCATGACCGGACGGCCTGAGGGCGACTCAGCTGCGCGTTGAGATGCGGCAGCGCCCTGCCGCCGTCGCCTCAAGCCGTTTCGCCCAGGCGCCGGGCAAGCGCCTTCAGCCGGGGCGCGACGTTTTCACGAAACACCTCCTCTCCCATCGACGAAGCCGGCCCGCTGCAGCTCAGCACCAGCCAGCGCCCTTCTCGTGGCTCGCGAAACGGCACTGCCACCGCGTTCACATCGTCATGCCACGCGCGGAACGAATAGCAGCACCGCGCCTTGGCAAAGGCCTCGATTTCCTGTTCCGCACCGGCCACCAGCTCCACGCCCTCGTCGCCGGCAGCCTTGCCGAGTTCGACCAGCAGCGCGGCGCGCACGTCCGCCGGCTGCACGGCCAGATAGGCCCGGCCCATCGAGCTGGTCAACATCGACAGTTTCGAACCGGACGCCAGCCCGAGCGTCAGCGCAGTTTCGCTGCGGATCGTCTCGAGATAAACCATGTCGAGCCCGTCACGGCAGCCGAGCGAGACCGCCGCGCCCACTTCGCGCGCGAAGGCGCGCATGTGCGGGCGCGCCAGTTCGAGCGTGTCAGTGCCCGCGAGCAGCGCGAAACCGAGCGACAGCACGCCGGCGTCGAGCGCATATTTGCCAAGGGTTTCGTCGAGCCGCAGATAGCCGAGCACGGTCAACGTGTAGGCGAGACGGTTGACGGTCGCCTTCGGCAAACCCGTGCGTTCGACGAAATCGCGGTTGCCGAGCATCGTTTCGCCCGGCTTGAAAGCGCGCAGCAGATCCAGCCCGCGTGCCAGGGCAACGACGAATTTGCGTTCGTCTAGCGGTTCGGAGAGAGTGGATACAGGCGTCATGGGGTGGTACACTCGGACGTGGTTTGCAAAACATTGTTCCGCATGGCGGAACTTACGTCAAGCAGGATTCAGGAGATACGTCATGGCCGAGGCCGCGCAGTTTCACTGGGAAGACCCGCTGCTGCTGGATCAGCAGCTCACCGAAGACGAACGCATGGTGCGCGACGCCGCCGCGGCCTACGCACAGGACAAGCTGCAACCGCGCGTGCTCGAAGCGTTCCGTCATGAAAAGACCGACGTCGAGATCTTTCGCGAAATGGGCGAACTCGGCCTGCTCGGCCCGACGATTCCCGAGCAATATGGCGGCCCCGGTCTGAATTACGTCGCGTACGGCCTGATCGCGCGGGAAGTGGAACGTGTCGATTCCGGCTACCGCTCGATGATGTCGGTGCAGTCGTCGCTGGTCATGGTGCCGATCTATGAATTCGGCTCCGAAGCGCAGAAGCAGAAGTACCTGCCGAAGCTCGTCACCGGCGAGTGGATCGGCTGCTTCGGCCTGACTGAACCGAACCATGGGTCCGATCCGGGCAGCATGGTCACGCGAGCGAAAAAGGTCGACGGCGGCTACTCGCTGTCAGGCTCGAAGATGTGGATCACCAATTCGCCGATCGCCGACGTGTTCGTCGTGTGGGCGAAGCTCGAAGAAAACGGCAAGGACCAGATCCGTGGCTTCATTCTCGAGAAAGGCTGGAAGGGTCTGTCGGCTCCCACCATCCATAGCAAGGTGGGCCTGCGCGCGTCGATCACCGGCGAGATCGTGCTCGACGAGGTGTTCGTGCCGGAAGAAAACCGCTTCCCGGAAGTCAGCGGCTTGCGCGGCCCGTTCACGTGCCTGAACTCGGCGCGTTACGGCATTGCCTGGGGTGCGCTCGGCGCAGCCGAAGCGTGCTGGCACACCGCGCGTCAATACGTGCTGGATCGCAAGCAGTTCGGCCGGCCGCTCGCCGCCAACCAGCTGATCCAGAAAAAGCTCGCCGACATGCAAACCGAGATCACGCTCGGCCTGCAAGGCGTGCTGCGCCTCGGCCGCATGAAGGACGAAGGGACCGCGGCGGTCGAAATCACTTCGATCATGAAGCGCAATTCGTGCGGCAAGGCGCTGGATATCGCGCGGCTCGCGCGTGACATGCTCGGCGGCAATGGCATTTCGGACGAGTTCGGCATCGCCCGGCACCTCGTGAATCTGGAAGTGGTGAACACGTACGAAGGTACGCACGACATTCACGCGCTGATTCTCGGGCGCGCGCAAACCGGCATCCAGGCGTTCTTCTGAAAGTCTTCTGACGCGCCGCTTGCGGCGCGAGCGGCGGTATTGGTACTGCCTCGATAAAAAAGCCCGGTCATCAATGACGATGACCGGGCTTTTTAACGTCCTGAAGCTAACTGCGCGCTTCGTGGCTCATCACGCGCTTACTTGTTGGGCTGCGGCGTCATGCGCAGGTACGGGCGCAATGCTTTGTAGCCCTTCGGGAATTTCTGCTTGATGACTTCCTCGTCCTTCAGCGACGGGACGATCACCACGTCATCGCCCTGCTTCCAGTTGCCGGGGGTGGCGACCGAATGGTTGTCCGTGAGTTGCAGGGAGTCGATCACGCGCAGCACTTCGTCGAAGTTGCGGCCGGTGCTGGCCGGATACGTGATGGTCAGGCGCACCTTCTTCTTCGGGTCGATCACGAACAGCGAGCGGACCGTGAACGTCTCGCTGGCGTTCGGGTGGATCATGTCGTAGAGCTCAGCAACCTTGCGGTCGCCGTCAGCGAGAATCGGGAAGCCGACGTTGGCGGCCTGAGTCTCGTTAATGTCCTTGATCCACTCCTTGTGCGACTCGGCGCTGTCGACCGACAGCGCGATGGTCTTCACATTGCGCTTCGCGAATTCCTCAGCCAGCTTCGCGGTGAGGCCGAGTTCGGTCGTGCAGACCGGCGTGAAATCGGCGGGGTGCGAAAACAGCACGCCCCAGCTATCGCCCAGCCATTCATGGAACTTGATCGGCCCGATGCTCGACAGTTGCTCGAAATCCGGTGCGATATCGCCAAGACGCAAACTCATGTTGATCCTTTAAGGTTATTGGACATTGCGCGCGAGCAACCGCTCGCGCCGCCCCGCAGACGCAAAGCATAAGGGCGCGACGTTACACGACGAACCAACATCGCGTCACTACTTTATGCGTTTTTGTAATTTTCACCGATTTAGTGGAAACTTTGCGGGACAGATCAACTCCATCTTTGGCAAACTTTGCCGACGCGGTTGTGCAGGTGGAGCATTTTTTTGCCTATGCTTCAACCGGGAACGGTTCATGCGAACTGGCGAGACAGTGGAACCATACCCTCGCCAGCGGCCGTTTCTTTGGTTACGATTCACGCGTGGCGTGATATGAAGGGAGCTGTCAATGTCGGAAGTCAACAAGGAGAGATTGATGTCGGATATCAAAACCGTCCTCGCGGACGCAGAAGATTTGCTGAAACAGGCCGCGAGTGCCACCGGCGAGCGCGCTTCGGAACTGCGTGAAACGGCGCTTACGCGCCTGAAGCAGGCTAAGGAAAAAGCGGCTGACGTGCAGGTCGTGGTGGTCGAAAAAGGCAAGAAGGCCGCCCGCGCCACCGACGACTACGTGCATGAGCATCCGTGGGCATCCATCGGCATCGCTGCGGGCGCCGGCATCCTGCTTGGGTTGTTGATCAATCGCAAGTAAGACTGGTGACGAGGCCGGACGACCCGCGTCCGGCGCACCAGCGAATCGAGTCGCCCGGCGCACGCCTGGCCGGCCCGCTTTCCCCGGCGCATGCATGCGCCGGTTAGGCCTTCACGCGCAACGTCCATAGCCATGACGATCGAAACACAATCGCAGCGCGGAGAGCGTAGTCCGTTGCGCCGCATCCTCAGTTCCGTGTTTGCGATACTGCAAACGCGGCTGGAACTGGTCGGCATTGAACTCGCCGAAGAAAAGGACCGCTTGCTCGGCGTGCTATTTCTTGGCCTTGCGGCCATGATGCTCGCCACGATGGCCCTGATCGCGCTGACGGCGCTGATCGCCATCGCGTTCTGGGACACTTATCGCTTGCAGGCGCTCGCCGGCATCACCGTCGTCTACGCGATAGCGGGACTGGCCTGCGCGCTGAAAGCGCGCAGCAGTTTACGCAACGCGCCGATGGTGTTCGAAGCGACCATCGCCGAGTTCGAAAAAGACCGCGAGGTATTCCGCAAGCCGTGACACCGAGGGCGTAACGGGAGTGCTTTGCCCGCTCCGCGCCCAGGTTGGGAACCTCGAGCGATTTGCAGCGCTTATTTGCAACGTTTATCCGCTGTCTGACTTTCACCGCCGCCGACACGCCATGAGCCAGATTCATTCCGACACCGCATTCCGTAACACGCGCCACCACGCCAGAGATCTGAGCACCCCGCATTTGCGTGCGCTACGCAAGGAGTTGCTGCTGGTGCGCGCGGATGTCGAGCGCATGGAACTCGCGCAGGCGACCATTGAATTTCGGCAGGCAGTCACGCATTTCAGCTGGCTCAAATTCATCGTGCCGGGTTTTGCCGGCATGCGCACAGGCAGCGGTTCGAAGGCGGGCATTCTCAACGCCACGAGCATCGGCGCGCTCCTCAAACAATATCCGCTCATCAGTTCGATCGCGTCGATCGTTCTTGCCAAGCCGCTGCGCGCAACGGTCGTGGCCGGCGCCAAGCCCGCGCTCAAGTGGGGCAGCCTTGTGCTCGCCGGGTGGGAAGCGTACCGGATCTGGCAGCAGATGAAGCGCGAGAAGGCCGCTTCTGCCTCCACCGGCGACAAAGCCGGCTCGCCGGATAACGGCTACTGAGCGGTTACTGAGGCGTCATGCCTCGCGACGTCTTACTGCCCCGCTGATTGTCTAGCTCGTATTCCAGCACTCGCCGCTTGCCGGCGTCACGCTGTTTGCCCCACTTCTGTTGCCGCGCTGCCCTGTCGCATCGAGTGTGAAAATGCCGCAGGGATCGTCGTGCATTGGACCGGTTTCGCTCGGTACCGCCTCGATCGCGTAGCCACCGTTTGCCTGGTCTGCGGGCAGCACGTGCAAGCGATAGACAGGCGCGCCATACTGCGGCGCCTGATCCAGGCCTGGCGGGAGTGCCGGCGCGCTGTCGCTTGTTGCGCCTTCGACGAATTGCGCGGCCCGATAGAGCGCGGACGCTGCATCGATTCGATGGCTTCGTACGACATGCCGCTGGTACGAAGGCACGGCAAACACCGCCAGCGTGGCGGCTATCGCCAGTGTGATCACCAGTTCGAGCAACGTGAATGCGGATGGCGGCGGCTTCATCATGCTCCCCGTCAAAATGGCCGGGAGGCGACGCGGCGCCAGTGACGTTCGATCTTCTCCCCCTCGATCACCAGTTCCATTTGCAGCCACACCTGCGACTCTTTGGTCCGGCCGAAACCGCGCGACGTCAGTAAATACGCCTGGGCGTCCGCGCGGGTAGCCAGGCGCCATGCCTCGACCAGACATTGTGGCGCGCGCAGCGATCCGGGCCATCTCGCGACGGGTTCGATAGCGCCTGCTTCGAAGGCGGATTCGACTTTCCATTGCGCCGGCTCGACGGATGCAAGCGGCGGCGCGGCCGTTTGCATTCCTGCTGACGAGACCACACTGCGAGCGCATAAGGTCAGCGCCGAATTTGCGGCTTGAAAGGCTTGCAGATACTCGCGCACGTTGGCGGCGCCGCGCGCGGCCGCAAGCGATGATTCAAACCACGCGGCAGACGTGGCCAGCATCATGGCTGATATCAGCAGCACGATTGGCAGAACTACGCCACGCTGACGGCCACGTGATCTGCGTCGCATGACGCTCAGGCAGCCTAAGGTTTCTGCCCGCTCGTCGCATGAGGCGCGCTGCCCGTCCTCGCGATCTTGCTGCGGGCTAACTGATCGCTGCGTCACGGTTAATCCTCCGCATGATTGCGTATCGCCACGCGCCGCCAGAATGCCTGGCGCGGCCTCGAATCGGTACCAAGAATGGTCACCCCGTCGCAATCGACATAGCGCGAGCGCTGCCCTCGCGGCGCACCGCGTACGAGGACACACAGATCGACGGCGACGATCTTTGCCCATTGAGTGACGCTAATTGACGACGCGTCGACTGCTCCTAACCCTCCGGCCAGCCAATATTTGATCCGCACGCGCTCGATGCCCTCCACCAGCGGCTGCGCAGACCCCGCCTTGCCGTTGCCCTCACAGTAAAGTTCCGGCTCGCCTGTCGAACCGCTGACTCTGGCGAAAAACCGGTTCACTACCCATACGCCCTGGCCTCCTGCAACTGGATGGTTGCCTGTCACAGCCTGGCCAAGGCAGTCGGTTGCCTGTCCAGTCGCCGATGGCCATGTGGAGACGCTGTCACCCACGTAACGGACCGCAACCCCGTCCGAACGACTCGGCAACGTTTCACAGGCCAGACTGTCGTCCGCGCCAGTCGGACGGCCACCCGAGCAGCCGAACAACGGTGGCGGACCGTTGTAGCTTGAAACGTCCGCGGGTACGAAGCCGGCCATTTGCAACTGCTGGCCAATCAGCGCCAACGCGATCAGGCCGGCTTCGCGGATCCGCATGGCGTCGCTCGCGTGATCGAAAGCGGCCCGCTGCGTCGTATAGAGTGACGCGGCGCCCGCTGTCACGACTAACCCCAGCGCGATAGCAATCACGAACTCAAGCAACGTATGACCGCGAGCAGGATTTGAACGCCGCATCATTTCGCAAACGCCAGTGCAACGCATGAGGAGCCCACGGGAAGATCCACACCGCCGCAAGATGCTGGCTTGTCGATCACGTCGTCCGCATGCGGCATGTCACGCAGCGATTCCCAGGTCACACGGGCCGCAGACACCCCGCCGCTTTCGGTTACCGATGCTTGGCCGTGGGGTAAAACGGCCGCCGCCCGCGCATCCCATTGCCTGATCGCGGGATCACCCGTGGCGGGCGTGTACATCGCTTCCGCCACGGAATCGGCTATCCACGCTGCTTGTTCGCGCAGCGCCATCGCGCGATCTTCGCGGGCGGTCCACAATTGCCCGGCGATAAGCCCTAACGCTGTGACCGCCATCAACGCGACTGCCAGCATGACTTCGATCAATGAGCTACCGCCGCATTTCAAGCCGCGGTGGGGCAAACATGGGATCTGCCAGTACCGTCTCATGAGGTTGCTCCACACGCACCCTCGACAATCCGCGCGCGGCCACCCGCGGCAATGTGGATGCAGCGCCGCCATTTGTTTCCTTGGGTTGCCCTGGCGGGGGAGCGCGGCGCTATGTCGAAACTGCGGAACGTGCCGATCAGTTGTCCGGCCGGCGGCGTGAACGTGAGATTCGTCTGCACCCCAGTGATGCTCACCGCCGCGAGCAGGGGCTGCGCGCGCAGCAGCGCGCGGGTGCCGCCTTGTTCCACCAGCACGGCCCAACCACAGGACCAGTCGGCGACGCCATTGCTGCACGACTGCCCCGCGGTCAGGCACTGTCGTGCCGCATCGATCCGGCACACAGTGACGCGTGCACCGCGGCGCAATGCTTCACTGCGCGCATAGGCCAGTGTCGAGGCAAGTGCTCTTGCGCGTGCATCGACCTGGTCGCGCACGTGCCACGCTACGAACGACGGCGTCGCCATCACCGCGACGACCGCCAGCAGCGCGATGACGGCGAGCGTCTCGACAAGCGTGAAACCGCGCCATGGCGGTGGATTGGCCACATCCCATTTCATCTGCATCCCTGATCGTTTCGAAGAATGCAGCCAATCTAGCGAATCGCAAACACCTCAACAATCGGCCGAATGGCCAGGTGGCATTCAGACGCTATCCCGCGCAAGAATTCACGCGACGAACCACAACGGAAGCGGGAGATGCGGATGCGCCAAACAACGCGGAGGAAAACAGCCTCCAGAACGCAACATGAAGTGCGGCAGCGACTAGCGCTTGCGGGAAGGCTTGGGAGGAGAAGTGGCGCGGCGAAATTCTTCGATCACGTCTTCGAATTCGGAGACGTCTTCAAAGCGCCGGTAGACGGAAGCGAAACGAACGTAGGCAATCGTGTCGAGCGCGCGCAACTCGTTCATCACGAGTTCGCCGAGGCGCTCGCTGCGCACCTCGCGCTCGCCGCTGCCGAGCAACTGGTATTCGATGCGTGCAACGGCCGCGTCGATCGCGTCTGCCGCAACCGGGCGCTTGCGCAGTGCCAGTTGCATGCTCGCTACGATCTTGCGGCGGTCGAATTCCGTGCGGCTGCCATCCTTCTTGACGACCGACGGCAACGCCAGCTCGACCCGCTCATACGTCGTGAAACGTTTGTCGCAGGCCGGGCAGCGGCGGCGCCGGCGAATCGTGGCACCGTCTTCGGATACGCGCGAGTCGACAACCTGCGTATCGGCGTGACGGCAGAAGGGGCAATGCATAACGGCTTAGCGGTAAACCGGGAAGCGCTGGGTCAGCTCTGCAACCTGCGCGCGTACACGTTCGATCGTGGCTGCGTCTTCCGGGTTGTCCAGCACGTCGGCAATCAGGTTGCCCACCTGTTCCGCTTCCTTGACGCCGAAGCCGCGCGTGGTCATGGCAGGCGAGCCGAGACGCACGCCGCTCGTCACGAACGGCTTTTCCGGATCGTTCGGAATCGCGTTCTTGTTGACGGTGATGTGCGCGGCGCCGAGCGCGGCTTCCGCAGCCTTGCCGGTAATCTTCTTCGCGCGCAGATCGACCAGCATCACGTGGCTTTCGGTGCGGCCCGACACGATACGCAGACCGCGCTTGACCAGCGTCTCGGCCAGCACGCGGGCGTTTTCCACGACCTGCTGCTGGTACGCCTTGAATTCCGGCGACAGCGCTTCCTTGAAAGCCACGGCCTTGCCGGCGATCACGTGCATCAGCGGACCACCCTGAATGCCCGGGAAGATGGCCGAGTTGATCTGCTTTTCGAACTCGGCCTTCATCAGGATCACGCCGCCGCGCGGGCCGCGCAGGCTCTTGTGCGTGGTGGTGGTGACGAAATCGGCGTGCGGCACCGGGTTCGGATACACACCCGCGGCAACCAGGCCGGCGTAGTGCGCCATGTCGACCATGAAGTACGCGCCGATCGACTTGGCGATCTTCGACAGGCGTTCGAAATCGATACGCAGCGCGAAAGCAGAGGCGCCCGCTACGATCAACTTCGGCTTGTGCTCCTGAGCGAGCTTCTCGGCAGCGTCGTAGTCGATGTCTTCGGCTTCGTTCAGGCCGTAGCTCACCACGTTGAACCACTTGCCCGACATGTTGACCGGCGAGCCGTGCGTGAGGTGGCCGCCGTGCGCGAGGCTCATGCCCATGATGGTATCGCCCGGCTTGAGCATGGCGAAGAACACACCCTGGTTGGCTTGCGAGCCGGAGTTCGGCTGCACGTTCGCCGCTTCGGCGCCGAACAGTTGCTTGACGCGGTCGATCGCGAGCTGCTCGGCGATGTCGACGAATTCACAGCCGCCGTAATAGCGCTTGCCCGGATACCCTTCAGCGTACTTGTTCGTGAGTTGCGAGCCTTGTGCAGCCATGACAGCCGGGCTCGTATAGTTTTCCGACGCGATCAGTTCGATGTGCTCTTCCTGACGGCGGTTTTCCTGCTCGATGACCTTCCAGAGTTCAGGATCGACGTTGGCGATGGTGCTTTGGGCTCTGTCAAACATACGGATTCCGTTGAGTGTGTTCAGGTTGACCGGATCGTGCGCCGAATCTTGCGTAGAGGGTACGCAGCGCTGCTGGCGGCTAGGCCAGCCCTGACGTGGCGGATGGAGAGACGCCGCACACGCGAGGCAGGACAGCCACCGTCAGCGCAGATCATTGCGCGCGGATCACAGCTGCCCAGGCGAACGGCAAAACGGCACCCTGCGCTTCACGGTGGGTTGCTCCACCTTGAACCCGGTTGCTTGAACCGGTTCTATCGCCAGTCACGCAGGGATGAGCGCGTTAGTTTATTGGAAGAGGATCGAATAGGCAACCGGCCTCCGGGCGCCCCGGCGGGCGCTCGCCACGCGGACGGCCAGGCCGCCCGGCGCGGCATTCAAACGTCTGATAAATGTCCGCGCCGAATTCACGGTGCCTCCCTGCCACAACCGCTGATGCAACTGGTTCATCCTTGCCGCAGCGCCGCAATGAAAGTAGGCTTGGGGCCTTTCTCTCTTCTCGACCAGGGAACTGCAATGATCGTGTTCGTCACCGGAGCATCGGCGGGATTCGGCGCCGCTATCGCTCGCGCCTTTGTCAAGGGCGGCCATCGCGTCGTCGCCACTGCACGCCGTAAAGACCGCCTGCAGGCACTCGCCGACGAACTCGGCGACGCTCTCCTGCCTTACGAACTGGACGTGCGCGACCGCGCCGCCGTCGAGGCGGTGCCGGCCTCGCTGCCGGCGGGTTTCGCTGCAATCGACGTGCTGGTCAACAATGCGGGCCTCGCGCTCGGTATCGAGCCTGCGCAAAAAGCGAGTCTGGATGAATGGACGACCATGATCGAGACCAACTGTACGGGCCTCGTGCAGGTCACGCACGCGCTCCTGCCCGGCATGGTGGAGCGCAACCGCGGGCACATCGTCAATCTGGGCTCCGCGGCCGGCAACTGGCCGTATGCCGGCGGCAACGTGTATGGCGCAACCAAGGCGTTCGTGCGCCAGTTCAGCCTGAATCTGCGCTCAGACCTCGCCGGCACTGCGCTTCGCGTGACTGACGTCGAACCGGGCCTGTGCGGCGGCACCGAGTTCTCCAACGTGCGTTTTCGCGGTGACGACGCGAGGGCCGGCAAAATGTACGAAAACGTGCAACCGCTGACCCCCGAAGACATCGCTGATTCGATCTACTGGATCACCACTCGCCCGGCGCACGTCAACATCAACACGATCGAGCTGATGCCGGTGGCTCAAACGTTCGCCGCGTTGTCCGTGCATCGCGGCTGAATTTCCGGCTGAAATCGCCGCTGAAGCCCGCCAGACGGGGCGCACATCTTGAAACAGACCTCGGGATGTGCGTTCCGGTAAAATGCGCGGCATGAATATGTCGACCAGCCAGCCCGGCACCGAAATCGGCTGCACGTGGCCAATCCGCGTGTATTACGAAGATACCGACGCCGGCGGCATCGTGTTTTACGCGAACTACCTGAAGTTTTTCGAGCGGGCGCGCACTGAATGGCTGCGCGCCTGTGGCGTCGACCAGAACCGGCTTGCGGACGAAACCGGTGCAATTTTCATCGTGCGCAGCACCGCGGTCGACTATCGGGCGCCGGCCCGGCTCGACGACATCGTCAACGTTGTCAGCCGGATCGAGCGTCTTGGCAGGGCATCGGTCGATTTCGCGCAGGAGGCGTGGCGTAATGACACGCTGCTTGCCACCGGCTCCATCCGCGTCGGCTGTGTCGACCGCATTGCGCTACGGCCGGCCGCGATTCCTCCGCAGGTTCTTGCAGCTTTGCGGCGTGGGCCGGGCGTGAGTCACGGCGACGTGTCAACGAACCATGACTGAACCCCGTTGTTACGGGGCCAGTGAACTCGTATCGATCAAGCAACACAAAGCATGGTTCGGCTTGCAATTTCGCCGATGCTTCCGTTTTGCTCACGGCAAGCTTCGAGTGGCCTTGCAGCCGGACGCCCCCTTCCCGGGACGTTAAAACGAACCTTTATGAACACTACACAAGATCTATCGATCATTTCTCTCGTACTTAATGCGAGCTTGCTGGCACAGGCCGTCATGGCGCTGCTGCTGTTGTTGTCGCTGATGTCGTGGACTTTCATCTTCCGCAAGTGGTTTGCGATTCGCCGGGCGCGGGCGCAAACTGAACGTTTCGAACGCGATTTCTGGTCGGGCGGCGACCTGCAGGCGCTCTATCAGAGCGCGGCGAACAACCGCCATACGATCGGCGCGCTGGAGCGAATTTTCGAATCCGGCATGCGCGAATTCCTGAAGGGCAAGGAAAAGCGCCTGAACGATCCAGGCGCGATTCTCGACGGCGCACGCCGCGCCATGCGCGCCGCGTTTCAGCGTGAAATGGACGTCCTCGAAGCGAACCTCGCCTTTCTCGCATCTGTCGGCTCGGTCAGCCCGTACATTGGTCTGTTCGGCACGGTGTGGGGGATCATGAATGCGTTCCGCGGCCTTGCCAACGTGCAGCAGGCCACGCTGGCAAACGTCGCGCCGGGCATTGCCGAGGCGCTGACCGCCACCGCAATCGGCCTGTTCGCCGCGATTCCGGCCGTGGTGGCCTACAACCGCTACGCGCACGACATCGACCGACTGGCGATCCGCTTCGAGACGTTCATCGAAGAATTCTCGAACATCCTGCAGCGCCAGGCACACTAAGGAGCTCACGATGGCAGGCTCTCGCCCTTCCAGCATGCGCGGCGGCCGCTCGCGCCGCGCGATGGCCGACATCAACGTCGTGCCGTACATCGACGTGATGCTCGTGCTGCTTGTGATCTTCATGGTGACCGCGCCACTCGTCGCCCCGTCGATTGTCAATCTGCCGACCGTCGGCGGCGCCGCGCCACAGCAGCAAACGCCGCCCGTGATCGTGAATATTCGCGCAGACGGCAACATGAGCGTCAAATACAAGGACGACTCGGGTGCGCAGCAACAGGAAGACATGACGAAAGCCGACCTGCGGGGCTTCATTTCCGACCGCGCGCAGTCGCACCCTGACCAGCCTGTCGTGATCGCCGCCGACAAGACGGTCAAGTACGAAACCGTGATGAACGTGATGTCCGAACTGAAAGCCCGCGGCGTCAAACGCGTTGGATTGCTCGTCAAATCGCAATGATCCGCAAGAAATCCGAATACCCGCTCCAGCCACCGCGTGAACGCGGTACCGGGCGCGCCTTTGTGTTCGCGCTGGTGATGCACCTGCTGCTCGGGTTCTTCCTGTACCACGGTATTCATTGGCAAAACAGCACACCCGAAGGGGAAGAAGCGGAACTGTGGACCGAGGTGCCGGATACGGCGATTCCGCGCCCCGCGCCGCCTCCGCCCGTGCCGGTCGCCCCCGCTCCGCCGCTGCCGGACGAACAGGCCGACATCGCTTTGCAGGAAAAAAAGCGGCAGCAACAGGAAGCAGCCCGTCAGGCGCAGCTGGCGGAGCAGCAGCGTCTGCAGAAGCTGCAAGCCCAGCAGGAAGCGGAGGCGAAACGTCAGCAACAGCTGGCGGCCGACCAGGCGGCGCAACTCGCCGCGCAGAAAGCCGCTGCCGCGAAGCAGAAGCAATTGCAACAGCAGCAGGCCGACAAGCTCAAGCAACAGCAACTGGCCGAGCAGCAAAAGCAGGAGCAATTGAAAGAACAGCAGGAACAGCAGAAGCAGGCCGAAGCTGAAGCGCAGAAGAAGGCCGACGCGCAGAAAGCGGCGAAAGCCAAGGCGCAGGCCGACGCTGCGGCTCAGGCGAAGAAGCTGGATACGGAACGCCGGGCTCGCCTCGCGCAGATGATGCAGGGCTCCGCCGGCGGCACGAGTTCGACCAGCGATGGGCTTGGCAAGAGTGGCACGGGTAGTGGCTCGGGTGGCAATGCGACATCGCCTGGGTATTCGGATAAGGTGCGTCGTGCGGTGCGCCCGCACATCTCGTGGGGTGGCGAAACGAGCGGACTGGAGACCGTGGTCTCCGTGCGTTGCTCGCCGACCGGCACCTTGCTTGGGGCAACCATCTCGCGCAGCAGCGGCAACCCGGCATGGGACGACGCCGCACTCCGGGCGGTCCAGCTTACCGATCCGATGCCTCAGGACATCAATGGCAAGACACCGACCAGCTTCCTGATTACGTTACGCCCGGCAAGTTGATAGCAGCAGTTTGACAGTCAGTTGACAGCAGACCCGGCGCCAGGCCTAGCGGGGCGCGCCGGGGAACGAAATGGGACTTTTGGGGTCTCTCTGCTGTCTTGAAGTGTTAGTAAAACCGTTTTTGGGGAATCCATACAGCATGAGTTTGATGACCAAGCTAGGCCTGCGGACTTTGGTAGCGTCCTGCCTGATCGCCGTAGCCGGCGCCGCCAACGCACAACTCAACGTCCTCGTGACAGGCGTCGGATCCACCCAGTTTCCGATTGCCACGGCAAATTTTGCCAATGAAGCGAACTCGCCGCAGCAGGTCAGCACAATCGTGCGCCAGGATCTGCAACGCAGCGGCAAATTCACGAATATCGACGCCGGCTCGACGCCGGTCTCCGAAACCGACTCCGTCGACCTGGGCAGCTGGAAGGCCAAGGGTGCGAACGCTTTCGTATCGGGCAGCGTGAATCGCCTGCCGAACGGGCAGTACGAAGTGCGCTTCAAGCTGTATGACACGGTCAAGGGCGAAAGCCTCGGCGGCCTCGTGCTGGTGAGCCCGGAAAGCGGCTTGCGCATGAGCGCTCACAAGGTCGCGGATTACATCTACGCAAAGCTGATGGGCGGCCGCGGCGTGTTCGCCACGCGCCTGTCGTACGTCATCAAGACGGGTGGCCGTTATCAATTGCAGATTTCCGATTCGGACGGCCAGGACGCGCATATCGCCCTGTCGAGCCCCGAGCCGATCATCTCGCCGGCATGGTCGCCGGACGGCACCAAGGTCGCTTACGTTTCGTTTGAAAAGAAGAAGCCGATCGTCTACATCCACGATCTCCCCACGGGCCGTCGCGTGGTCGTTTCCGATCAGAAGGGCAACAACAGTGCGCCGGCGTGGTCGCCGGATGGACGCACGCTGGCGGTCGCGCTCTCACGCACGGGCAACACGCAGATTTTCGCCGTCAATGCAGACGGCAGCGGCCTGCGGCGCCTCACGCAAGGCAGCTCGATCGACACAGAACCGTGCTTTTCGCCTGACGGCCAGTCGATCTACTTCACCAGCGACCGTGGCGGCCAACCGCAGATCTACAAGATGTCGGCCCAAGGCGAAAGCGCCGGCGCCGCACAACGCGTTACATTCACGGGCAGCTATAACACCAGCCCCCGCGTGAGCCCGGACGGCAAGCAGCTTGCCTATATCTCGCGCGTCGGCGGCGGCTTCAAGCTCTATATCCAGGACCTGCAAGGCAATACCGCCACAGGCCTGACGGACACGACACATGACGAATCGCCGAGCTTCGCGGCGAACGGTCAGTACATTCTTTACGCCACAGAGGTGAACGGCCGTGGCGTGTTGGCCGCAGTATCGACTGATGGTCGCACTCGGCAGGTCCTGTCCGTTCAGGGTGGTAGCGTACGCGAGCCGTCCTGGGGCCCGTTTATGCAATAACGTTGATGCAATAACACAAGGAGAGTAACAAAATGATGTCCAAGCTTCGTTTCGCTTTTGCCGTTCTGATGGTCGGTGCGCTGGCCGCATGTCACTCGGGCGTCAAGCTCGACGAAAACGCCAACAAGGGTGGCGCTGTCTCGACGCAGCCGAACCCGACCGATGTCGCACAGGTCAATGTCGACCCGCTGAATGACCCGAACAGCCCGCTGGCCAAGCGCAGCATCTACTTCGACTTCGACAGCTACTCGGTCAAAGATGACTATCAGTCGCTGCTGCAGCAACACGCGCAGTACCTGAAGAGCCATCCGCAGCGTCACGTCCTGATCCAGGGCAACACGGACGAGCGCGGCACCAGCGAGTACAACCTGGCACTCGGCCAGAAGCGTGCTGAAGCTGTCCGCCGTTCGCTGTCGCTGATGGGCGTGACGGACTCGCAAATGGAAGCCGTGAGCCTCGGCAAGGAAAAGCCGCAAGCTACCGGTCATGACGAATCGTCGTGGGCACAAAACCGCCGCGCCGACCTCGTGTACCAACAGTAAGTAACGGGTGATGAGCCGAATGACGCATCGTTTCTCCTGGCTGCGGTTTGCCGCAGCGGCCTGCGTCGCGGGCACGGTCTTCGCGGCTGTGCCCGCGCATGCGGGCATCTTCGACGACGATCAGGCCCGCCAGGCCATTCTCGATCTGCGTACGAAGACCGACAGCCTGTCGAGCCAGTTGTCGGCCGCGCAGCGCACGATCCTCGATCAGTCCAACCGTCTCGACCAGCTGAATCAGCAGGTCGCTACGCTGCGTGGGCAGAACGAGGATATGGCCAATCAGCTCGCCACGCTGCAAAAGCAGCAGAAGGACTACTACACCGATCTGGACACGCGTCTGAAGAAATTCGAGCCGCAGCAGCAAACGGTGGACGGCGTCCAGGGCGAGGTGCAGCCGGGTGAAACTGAATCGTTCAATGCGGCTTCCCAGCAGTTCCGCAGCGGCGACTTCAAGAATGCCGCGGCGTCGTTCCGCACCTTCATCTCCAAGTATCCGAACAGCCCCTATCAGCCGACGGCGCAGTACTGGCTCGGCAACGCGCTGTATGCATTGCGCGACTACAAGGGCTCGACGGCGACCTGGCAAGGTGTGGTGAAGAACTACCCGCAGCATCCGCGTGCGCCGGAGGCGCTGCTGGCGATTGCAAACAATCAGCTTGAGCAAGGTCAGAAGGCTGCGGCCAAGAAGACGCTGGAGCAGATCGTCGCGCAGTACGGCGGCACGGACGTTGCGCAGTCGGCCCAGAGCAAGCTGTCGCAGATCAAGTAGTCGTCGGTTGAGCAGTTGGCTGTAACGCGTAGTGTCCGATGCCAAGGCCACGCGCGCCTCTCGCTGAAAAGCCCGGGTAGTGATACCCGGGCTTTTCACTATCTGGAGTGCCGGTAGCGCGAATGGTCGACATGGGTTGACAGCCTGCACAGGCTATCGCTATAATTTCGCTTCTCTTTTGGGTCGTTAGCTCAGCTGGTAGAGCAGCGGACTTTTAATCCGTTGGTCACAGGTTCGAATCCCGTACGGCCTACCAAGAATCGCAGTAAAAACAAGCCCCTACGGTACTGGTTGCCGTAGGGGCTTTGTTTTTCCCGCGCCATCACGCATCACGTACCGCCCACAGGATGATGTGATCCAACGAGAACGGCATTGGCATGCGCAGCCAGATGACCGCCGGGCTTGATCTCGCGGGCGCCGCCTGGCGCTGACGCGTCGCCGCGCAGACAAACAAGCAGCGAACGCGTGTCAGGTTCTACACACATCGAATCGCTGCCCATGGTTTAGAGGCGCCTCAATGCGGGCTTCGCATCGGCCTTACATCAGGCTGCGGGCGATGATCAGCTTCTGAATATGGCTCGTGCCTTCGTAGATCTTGCAGACACGCACATCGCGGCTATAGCGCTCGACCGGGAAGTCCGTCAGGTAGCCGTAACCGCCATGAATCTGGATAGCCTCCGAGCACACCTTTTCTGCAATCTCGCTCGCAAAGAGCTTGGCGATCGACGCCTCCTTCGAGCATTCGATACCTTCCGCGCACAGACGAGCGGCGTGCAGCGAGTACTGGTACGCGATCTCGACCTGAGCGGCCATGTCCGCGAGATCGAAACTTACGCCCTGCAACTCCGCAATCGGGCGGCCATAGGCCTCGCGATCCTTCGCATACGCGACAGCAGCGTCGAGCGCAGCACGTGCGACGCCGGCCGCGATAAAGGCGATACCGATGCGACCGTCCGACAACCCGGACATAACGAGAGAATAGCCTTCGCCTTCGGCGCCCAGCAGGTTCTCACGTGGCACGCGAAACCCTTCGAGCGAAATTGCTGCCGTGTGCGCCGTGTGCTGGCCAAGCTTGTTTTCGATGCGAGTGATCGTGTAACCCGGCTGCTTCGGGTCGATGATGAAGGTGCTCGCGCCGCGCTTGCCCGCGTCCTTGCTCGTCAGAACGAAGGCAATTGCGACACCCGCCTGGCTGCCGTTCGAGATGAACTGTTTCGCCCCGTCGAGAATGTAGTAGTCGCCGTCGCGGCGGCCAGTCGCGCGCAGCGCGGCGGTGTCAGAGCCGGCTTGCGGTTCGCTCAGCAGGAACGCGCCGATTGACTCGCCGCATGCCATCGCCGGCAAATAGCGGCGCTTTTGCTCCTCCGTGCCGTGGATCGCGATGCACAGCGCCGTGAAGTTATGCACGTGCAGAATCGTCGCAAGGCCTGCATCGGCACCCGCGAATTCATATTGCGCAAGGCAGAATTCGACAACGCCCGCACCCACGCCGCCATACTCTTCAGGAACGAGCATGCCAAGAAAGCCAAGCTCCGCGAGTTGCTTCAGTTCGGTATGCGGCCAGGCCGACGTGCGGTCGCGCTCCGCAGCGGTCGGCGCGATCACCTCCGCAGCGACGCGGCGCGCCGAGTCGCGAATCATGATCTGTTGCTCGGTGAGAAATACTGCGGATGTATCTGCCATGGGTTGTCTCCGTATTCCGGGGGCGTCAATCGCCGTGCTGAATTCTCGTTCCGCAACGTCGCAGCTGCCTGTGGCGCGCTACCAATCCATGCTGCGCAACGCACTTTCTACTTTCGAGTAAATTTTTATACCGCGAAGTCAAATTGTCAATCTGAAACTTCCTTTCGTTGACTGAAAAGGCATTGCCCGGTAGCGGGCTGGACCGTTACCGGGCCTTCCCGGTCATGGCAAGAGCGCGATCAACATCGGTTCGACCGCGTGGTAAGATTCACTGAATCAATAATGGGATAGTCCACGATGGCATCGACGGCGCGCAAATCTCCCGGCACCCGAAAATCGAAAGAGTCGTCCACACGCTGGAAAGACGCGCTACCGTCGCGCGAAGACCTGCAGCAGTTGAAGAAAACCGCCTTGATCCGCGAGGCGGGTCGAGCATTCAAGACGAAGGGGTTCCACAACACCTCGCTCGACGAAGTGGCCGAGGCGCTCAATGTCACCAAGGCAGCGCTCTACTATTACGTGAAGGGCAAGCGTGAGCTATTGTTCGAAACGCAGATGCTCGTGCTCGAAATGGGTGACGCCGCGCTGGAGGAAGGCCAGCACGGCAAGACCGGTCTGGAAAAGCTCGAGCGGACAATCGGCCGGTTCATCGTGCTGATGGCAAGGGATTTCATTTCGCACTCTTTCGTGTCCACGCTTGACGACATGCTGCCCGAGCATCAGGACATCATTCGCAAGCGCCGCCGTGCTTTCGATCTGCGTATCAGAGAATTCGTGCAGGACGGCATCAACGACGGTTCGATCGCGCCTTGCGAGCCCAAGCTCGCCGTTGCGTGGCTGATGGGTTCAATCAACTGGATTCCTAACTGGTTCAATCCGGAAGGCGAGTACGGCCCCGAGGCAATCGCGGAGGTGTTCGTCAACTTCATATCGCACGGACTCGCAGCGGGATCCGCGAAGGTCCGCGGCCGCCCGCGCAAGTCCTCAAGTGAAGCCACCTAGGCATTCCATAGACAACCTTGCAGCCAGCGCGCATCCAACCACCTGCGTGCACGTGCCGGCAGCGAGCCGATTTATCCATGTCGCGCCTCCCCTTGAAAAAGCGCGAACGCGAATGCCGCGGACAATTCAAGGGAAGTCGAATTCCGCGTGCGCGTGATTTCCTTCGAGGGTCGCCTCAAGGCTGCCGGACGAATGGTGGCGGGAAATACTGCCCTGCCGCCACCTCGGTCGTCGGGCCATATAATCGGAACGTGAGGTTGTAAGTGGTGCCGCGCTGCGTGGGCAACCAGTTCGTTGCGGGGACGCCGTCAGGACGCGCGGGACCGAACGCGAGCGTGACGGAGCCATCCGCGTTGGGCTGCACGCGCGACTGCCGGTTTAGCAGAAAGCGGCCGAGCGGATTCGGCACCACCCTATATTGCGTCGAGTCGACTTCGGTGACCGACCAGAAATAGCGAGCGAGACTCTGCGGCAGCGCATCCTTCGGATACGTTTGTGTATAGGTCGCACTGCCGTCCAGATGCAGCATGGCGTAGTACATCACTTCATCCGGGTTATTCGCCCAGATGCCGGCGAGATCAACGACCGTCCGATCGAGGTAGTTGCTTCCGTACTGACCGACGGTCGAGGGCCGAATCCAGCCATTACCGGCCGGACCGAGCGCTTTCATCCGGCGTGCGAGCGCCGGCAATGCCTCGCGTTCGATGACGCTGTCGACCCGGGCGCGCCCCGGCGCTCCCGATTGCACTAGCGCAGCGACCGCCCTGACCTGCGCACGAACCTCGTCCATACGCGGCGCGAGATCCGGCTGGCCGTCGAGAATTTGCGCAGCGAAGGCGAACGCCTCGACGTGCGGCAGCTGTGCATTCGTAAAGAGCGGCACCTCGATGGGCGCTTCGAGCTTCGGCTCGCCGAGCGGCGTTAAGCGGAATTCGCGCTGAAGACGCTGAGCCTGCGCCGGGTCATCGCCCAACTCGATACGCGTGAGCATCCGCAACGTCCGGACCGGCAGATCGATGCGTAATGCGCCGGCCGGTGGCGTCGCGTGTGCGCCCTTCAAACACAGCGCGTAGCGGCCATAAGGCCGTTGCGCAAAGGTGCGCTCGTTGATATTGAGCACCGTCTCGCCCCAGCCGTCCAGCATCTGCCATGTGTAGTAGCGTCCTTCGATACGTGGGATATCGGCCAGCACGCAGGTCTTCTCGTCGAGTGCGACCCACGCTTCGGCATAGACTACGTCAAGATTTGGGTTCGCCCATTGCACGCCGCCTGGCCTGCGGTACACGACGCGGTTCCATTGGAATCCGTCTTTCTCGAAGTCAAGACGTTGCTGGCGCAAGATCAGCAACCGCCCGAGCAGATAGTGGTAAGCGTGAACGATGTCGGCGTCGCTCACGCTGGCTCCGGCGTCCTGATCAATCGCAGCGGCCGGCGGCTGTTCAGCCGACACGCTCTTGCAACCTCCGACGCCCGCGAGCAGGGTCAGCGCGAGCAGCATCGCCGCACCCGTGCGAAAAAGCTTGTGCATTCTAGTCTCCGTCAAATGCGGGCGGCCGCAGCGTACCAGCGAAAGCGGCCGCCGGGCCAGATTAGAGGCCGGTAAACTGGGGCGAACGTTTTTCCTGGAACGCGGCAAGTCCTTCGCGGAGGTCCTCACTGTGTTCGTGGAGCGCGATCATCAGCAGTTCCTGACGAAGCGCGACCTCGGCAGGCTGCTCGAGGCCGTCGTTCACAAGCAGCTTCATCCGGCTCAGGCCGAGCGGACTTTTGGCTGCCATCGTCTGCACAAGCGCGTCAACCCTCGCGCGAAGCTGCGCGTCCTCGACGACTTGGTTGACGAGTCCTGCCGACTCCATCGCCTCGGCCGTAACAAATTCGCCCGTGTACATCAGATACTTCGCGCGCGTCGCGCCAATCTTGCGTGGCAGGCGGACCGAGCCGCCGCCGCCGGGCAGCAACCCATAGTTCGCATGCGCGTCGCCGAACCGCGCCGACTTCCCCGCGATCACAAGATCGCAGCACAGCACCAGTTCGAGGCCGCCCGCGAGCGCCATGCCGTTCACGGCGGCAATGACAGGTCGTGGGAAGCGTTCCAGACGGTTTAGCAGAGCGAGCAGTGCGTCGAGGAACCGGCTCCCACCCGACTGGTCTCCGTCGCGCTCACCACGCACAAATTTCAGATCGGCGCCGGCGCAAAACGCACGGCCCGCTCCGGTCAGCACAACCACGCGTACATCGTCGCGTTTCGTGGCTTCGTCGAGCGCCCACTCGATTCCCCGAACCACGTCGGGAGTAATCGCATTCATCGCCGCGGGACGATTCAGTGTGATCCATAACGCGCCTTGCCGTACTTCGGCGATAACGGGCATCTCCTGCATGGTGCCTTCCTCCTGAAACGTCTCTGCTCAAGCCGCCGGATCTCAATTTCAAGGCGACGTTAAATTTCAAGTACATATATTAACTCGCGAGTAGAAAATATGCCAATATAGCGCGTCAGCAAACCTCGGCGCGACGCATCGACAGGCCACTCGCACGCGCATTGATTGCGCGAGCCGCTGGGTCGCTACACAACCACCTCGCACGCGACCGAAGTACGCGCTCAAGCGCCAACTCCGGTCGACACAGGAGACACGCATGAGTTTGCCTCTGGAGGGTGTGCGCATCCTCAGTCTTGCCGAACAGTATCCCGGCCCCTTCGCCACGCTCGTAATGGCCGACCTGGGCGCTGACGTGGTCTTGATCGAGCGGCCGCCGGCTGGCGACCCGGCCCGTCAGTTGCCCGACTTTCACGCCGCGCTCAACCGCGGCAAACGCTCGGTCGGCGTCGACCTGAAAACCGACGCAGGGCGCGCGGCGCTGCGCGAACTGATCGCTTGCGCGGACGTGCTGATGGAAGGTTTCCGCCCCGGCACGATGGCCCGCCTCGGCTTCGGCTATGACGACGTCGCGAAGCTCAATCCGCGCATCGTCTATCTGTCGATTTCAGGTTTCGGCCAGAACGGCCCGTATCGGAACCGGCCCGCGCACGACCTCTCGTATCAGGCCATTGCGGGCCTGCTGCACCGCCAAGCGGCCAGCGGCCAGATCGAAGCGCCGCCCGAACTCGCGATCGGCGACCTCTCCGCGGCCATGTTCGCCGTCACAGGCTGCCTTGCCGCACTGCTCGAGCGCACCCGCACCGGCTTCGGCAAATGCGTGGACGTGTCGATGACGGACGGCCTCGTGTCGTGGATGAGCGTGTTCCTTTCTCCGGCGATGAACGGCGGACGGCTCGGCATGGCTGAAATCAACGCCCAACCCGCTTACGGAGTGTTCCGCTGCGAGGACGGCCTTCTGCTGACACTGTCGATTGCGCACGAAGACTGGTTCTGGACTTCCCTATGCGAGCTTCTCGGCCTCACCGACATTGCGCAGGTGAAGAACGCGGAACGCGCTCCGCGCAAAGCGGAACTTCGCGCCCGCGTTACCGAAGCGCTCCGCCGCAAGCCTCGTGCTCAATGGGCACCGCTGCTCGACCAGGCGGGCGTGCCCTGGGGGCCGGTGAACAGCCTCGACGAAGTCGTGAATGACCCGCACTTCCGCGCGCGCGGCATGTTCCGCGAGGTCAACGAACGCGGCGGGCGTCGCGCCTGGCACGTTGCGCAGCCACTCGTCTTCAACGGCGTGCATCCGGGACCTACGCGCGGGGTGCCTGATGTCGGCGAGCATGACGCGGAGTTGCTCGCGTGCTCCGCGAATGCGAAAAACGCCGGGTAAACATGAACTTCTACTCAATCGACTATATTTCTACTCACAAGTAGAATTAGTCGATCGAATTGTCAATCCTTAAACAATCTGGGAACCAACATGAAGGATGTCTATGTAGTCGGAGTCGGCATGACGCGGTTCGGCCGGCTGCTCGATCAGAGCATCAAAGCGCTGGTGCGCACCGCCACCGAAGCGGCCCTCAAGGACGCCGGCGTCGAAAAGAGCGCCGTTGAAGCCGCCTTCTATGGCAATGCATCGCAGGGCCACATGGATGGTCAGCACATGATTCGTGGTGAAATCGCGCTGCGCGACATGGGTATCGGCGGCATTCCGGTAGTGAACGTCGAGAATGCGTGCGCGAGCGGCAGCAGTGCATTTGTGCTGGCGCTCAACCATCTGCGCTCGGGCGCCGGGGACGTTGCGCTGGCCGTGGGCGCCGAAAAAATGTTCTCGGAAGACCGTGAACGCATGTTCTCCGTGTTCGACAGCGCACTCGACGTTTCGCGCGCGAATGAAATTCACGCCGAGTTGTTGCGTATCGGCGAAGGCATGGAAATTCCGGCTGGCTCGACCTCGTCAAAGCCCTATAGCGTCTTCATGGACGTGTACGCAGCATTTTGCCGCGCGCACATGAGACGCTTCGGCACTACACAGCGCCAGATCGCCGCCGTGTCAGCGAAGAACCATCGTCATTCCGTGCACAACCCGCTGTCACAATACCGGGTGGCCTACACCGTGGAAGAGGTGCTGGCCGCGCCGCCCATTACCTACCCGTTCACGCTGCCAATGTGCTCGCCTGTGTCCGACGGCGCTGCGGCTGCCATCCTGTGTACAGCCGACGCGCTCAAGCGTCTGAACATCGATGCGAAGCGTGCGATCCACGTGCTGGCCTCGGTCGTCCAGAGCGGAACGGACCGCTCCCCCCACGACATCGAGCAGCATGTCACCGCGCGGGCTTCGCGGCGCGCGTACGAGCTGGCTGGCGTCGGTCCGAAGGACGTGTCGGTAGCAGAGGTGCATGACGCAACCGCGATGGGCGAGATCGTCCAGATCGAAAATCTCGGCTTCTGCGACTTCGGCGACGGCGGCCCGATCTCTGAGCGCGGCGACACGTCAATCGGCGGCCGGATCCCGGTCAACCCGTCGGGCGGCCTGGAATCGAAGGGACACCCGGTCGGCGCGACGGGTCTCGGACAGGTGCATGAGCTCGTCACCCAGTTGCGCGGCGAAGCAGGCCCGCGTCAGGTCGACAACGCGCGGATCGCTGTCGCAGAGAACGGCGGCGGCCTGTATGGCGTTGAGGAAGCGGTGGCCTGCATCACGATTCTGGCGCGCTGACGCATCACGGGGGGGGCGGATCGCAGCGGCGACTTCAAAATCTTCCCAAACAAGATTCGCGGCAAATTTTGGGAGGGCCAGTGGCGCGCAGTCCGACACCTGCGCGAGGCCGATCACCTCTCTCTTACACATCAAACCAGCAACCGGGCAAGAACATGAATCTGCAAAACAAAGTTGCAATCGTCACTGGCGCAGCATCTGGCCTCGGCCTCGCCACCTGCCGGGCGCTTGCCGCAGCGGGCGCAAAAGTAGTCGGCTTCGACCTCGACGGCACGACGCTCGAAGAAACACTCGGGCCGGATATCAAAGGCATCGCGGTCGACGTAGCCAGCGAAGGGAGTGTCAAGACAGGGATCAATGCCGTCGTACGCACGTATGGGGCCGTGCATGTGGCGGTCAATTGCGCAGGCATTCTCGGACCAGGCAAGACCATCTCCAAAGGACAGCTTTTTCCATCCGATCTGTGGAACCGCGTGCTGTCGGTGAACCTGACCGGCACCTTCAACGTGCTCCGTCACGCAGCGCTCGCGATGACGGCCAACGAGCCGGAGGAAACCGGCGAACGCGGCGTGATTATCAACACGGCGTCAGGCGCGGCGCGTCAGGGGCAGATGGGGCAGGCGGCATACAGCGCAAGCAAGGCCGGTGTGATCGGCATGACGATTCCTGTAGCACGCGATCTCGCCGAGTACGGCATTCGCGTTGTATCGATAGCACCGGGCCTGTTCGAATCGGGCATGTCGGCAGGCATGCCGACGAAAGTGTCCGACACGATCGTCGGCAAACTACTGTTCCCGCAACGTATGGGCAAGCCCGACGAATTCGCGAGACTTGTCCAGCATATCGTCGAAAACGCCTATCTGAACGCGACAACTTTCGACATCGAGTGCGGAACGCGTTAGTCGTCGTGGTGCGCAACGCGCCATGCCCCACATGTCATTATCGTTTTCGCTAAAAATTCAGACAAAGTAGAAAGTTTGGCGTCGCATCAATCAAGATAACAATAAGCCATCTAATTTATAAGGATTCCTCTTAATATAAAAATTCTCGATGCTCTCGATAAAAGGAGAATTCGTTTCGACTATTAAGAAGAATCTGCCTGATTTCGCATTACCCCGCGTCTGTCGGATGCGGCATACACACAGAGGAGACATGCATGCGTTCTATTAGCAAAAGCATTTTCGCCGCGACCATGGCGCTCGCTGCGGGCAGCGCCGCCGCACAGTCGAGCGTGACGTTGTACGGAGTGGCCGACGTGTTCATCCAGTATCTGAACAATGGCGGGAAGAGTTCGGTTTTCGAGCGAAGCGGCGGCTCGACGGGTTCGATGGTGGGCTTGAAGGGCACGGAGGATCTGGGCGGTGGGCTGAAGGGTGTGTTCGACCTGGAAAGCGGCTTTACAATCAACAACGGTGGCTTGTTCGCCGATTCGTCCACTCTCTTCTATCGCCAGGCCTGGGTAGGGTTAAAGCAAGACAAATACGGTACGCTTACCTTTGGACGTCAATATCAGCCGAGCTTCTGGGCCGTTTATCCAACCGATCCATTCCGCGGCAACGAAGTGCTCTCGCCACTCTCGGCGATCATTCTTGCCGCGGCCACCGACCACAACACGCTCGCGACTCAGTTTGTGCCGGGGCGCATCAGCAATACGCTGATGTATCAATCTCCGGACGTCGCGGGCGCGAAGCTCTATGCAATGTACGGTTTCGCGGCAACAGCCACACAGCCAATCCCATCCACGTCCGGGAACATGATGGATATCGCGCTGACCTGGCAAGGTGCTGGGCTTTACGCGGCCATGGCCTACATGAACCAGCAGTCAGGAGAGGAGACCATCGCGGGTCTGCCGCGTTCGCTCAACCTGCTTCGCACCGAGCATTTCACCGGCGCAGTCGCGTATCGGATCGGTATCGTGAACCTCCAGTTCAACTATGGGTACACGCGCCCGGCCAATGCGGCGCCAGGGTCGATGGCGGCCCTACTCGGCGCAGGACATGCGCTGAGCACCGCGGAGCTTGGTGCGACCATCCAGGCGACGGCCGCCGACTCGATCGAGGCCGCAGTCGTCCACCGCAATGTGCGCGGCGCCCATGACAACGCAGTCGGCTTCCAGCTCGGTGTCGATCACAATATATCGAAGCGAACCAGCTTCTACGCGCGGGCTGGTTACATGAAGAACAATGGCAGCTCGACGACGAGCTGGCCGGGCATTTCAGTGACGGAGCCTGATGCTTCGCAAACGCTCGTTGTCGTCGGCATGACGCACCGCTTCTGATACTCACCCGAGTTTGTTTTGTGGCGGCCTTCCGATGGGGGAGGCCGCCAGCGCGTGACACACTCCGATCAGTGCGCCTCACACGCTGCTGGCGCCACCGAAATCCTTTGAATTGTCCTTTGTGGTGCGGTGGTCCCGTCAGCGGTTACGTCAGGCGTTCCGCCACATAACGGCCGGGAGCCGGCTCGCGTTGAGGAGCCCGCCGCCATGCATGTACTCGACCTGCGCGACGATGCGTTCGTCGACGAACGCGCCGGGAGGCTGGGGCGACCGGCACACGGCACGGCCCGAGCGAAGCGCGTGTCCCCAGCGTCACGGCCTTCGCAGCTCAGGCAGCGCCCGTGACTTGCGTGATGAATTGCTGGATTTCCTGCGAGGCGCTCTCGTATGAACGGGCAGAACTCCAATCGGCAATCGAGGCGAAGCGCTCCGCAATCGCTTCCGGTGTCAGCGCGTCGCTGGCGAAGTGCACCGGTGCGGTTTCCATCATCGCCGCGACGGCGAAAGATCCTCCCGCAGCCGAGACGATCGTCCTGGCAGGGGCATCTTCGCTGCACAGGAACAGCACGGCCGGCGTGACCCGTTCCGGCTGAAGCGCGGCGTGCACAGCTTCCGGCAACAGCTCCGCCGTCATCTGGGTCGTTGCAACAGGAGCGATAGTATTGACGCGGATATTTTTCTTGTAGCCTTCCTGATGCATCACGTTCATCAGACCCACCAGGCCCAGCTTGGCCGCGCCGTAGTTGGCCTGACCGAAATTGCCGTACAGGCCTGCCGCAGACGTGGTCATAACGATGCGGCCGTAGTTCTGCTCGCGCATGATGTCCCACACGGCCTTCGAACAGTGCGCGGAGCCCATCAGGTGAACATCCAGCACCATGCGGAATTCGGCCATGTCCATCTTGGAGAAGGATTTGTCGCGCAGGATGCCGGCGTTGTTCACCAGGATGTCCACCCGGCCGAACTCCCTCATGGCTTGCGCCACCATTGCCTGCACCTGTTCGTAGTCCGCCACATCCGCGCCATTGGCGATTGCCGTGCCACCGGCTTCACGGATCTCCTTGCTCACCGCCTGCGCTGCGGCCGACGAACCGCTGCCGCCGCCAAAATCATTCACTACCACCTTGGCACCACGTGCCGCGAAAGCCAGCGCGTGCTGCCGCCCCAAGCCGGCGCCCGCGCCGGTAATGACGGCGACCTTGCCGTCGAATCGGATGCTCATGTCTTGCCTTGTCGAATCGACTTTGACGATATGCTCAGGAATACTGGCGAATGATGGACTCGGCCACACAGGCAGGTTTGGCCGCGTTCTCCAGTTCGACTGTCATCTCGATCTTCATCTGCGCGCCGCCTTCGAGCGCGTCCCAGGCCAGCAGCTGGAAGTGCGCGCGCACCCGCTTGCCAACAGGCACCGGCGTCATGAAGCGCACCTTATCCAGTCCGTAGTTGACACCTCTGCGGCAATGACGAATGTGGAACGCCGTGGCGAAGAACCCGGGCAGCAGGCTGAGCGTGAGAAAACCGTGGGCGATAGGGCCACCGAACGGGCCCGCCTTGGCGCGCTCCATGTCGACGTGGATCCACTGATGGTCGCCGGTGGCGTCGGCAAACTGGTTGACGCGCGCCTGATCAACCACGAGCCAGTCGCTGGTGCCGATGGACTGGCCAACCAACGGCTGCAGGTCGGAGATATTTTCGAAGCTGTTCATGGGGGCTTCCATTCATCGCACCGGTTGATGAGCCGCGGCGCATGCGGCGTCGTGCTGGTCGCTGCTGCCGAAGAGCACGTCGGCAACGACCGCGCGCTTGAAGTAGTGGCCGACGACGTATTCGTCCGTCATGCCGATGCCACCGTGCAACTGGATTGCCTGCCCACACACGCTTTTGGCAAGGCGGCCGATCAGCGACTTGGCTTGCGACACGACCACCTCCTGCTGAGCCGTCCCGTCGTTCTCCAGCGATGCCAGCAAGGCATACAGCATCGACCGTGACAGTTCCATTTCGGCGGCCATGTCAACCAGTCGGTGCTGCAGAGCCTGAAAGCTCCCGATCGCGACCCCGAACTGCTGGCGGATCTTCAGGTAGTCGGCCGTCATGTCGATGGCGGCCTCCATGGCGCCGACCAGTTCCGCGCACAGCGCAGCGACTGCATGCGAGAGCCCGTGCCGCAGGGCTTGCAGCCCATTGCCCGCAACGCCCACGAGTGACGCCGGCACGGCGCCGAGGACCAGTTCCGCGGCCTCGCTGCCGTCATGCAGAGGCAGTGCCCGCACCTGCAAACCGGGACTGGCCTTGTCCACCAGGAACAGCGAAACGCCCGGCGTGCCCGCGATCGCGGCCGACACAAGGTAACGGTCGGCAGACACGCCGCCGAGCACAAGCGTCTTGCAGCCGCTCAGCACAAAGCCGGGCCCGATCGCCTCTGCGCGCGCAGCCACCACGGCGGGGTTGCCGCGTGCCTGCGGCTCGCTGTATGCGAGCGCCAGAAGCTGTGATCCATCGGCCAGCGCGGGCAACAGCGCCTCCCTCTGTGCAGCACCAGCGCCGACGAGGAAGGTTTGCGCCGCGAGCACTGCGCAGCCCAGGAAGGGCTCCACCACCAGGCTGCGGCCGAATGCCTGGGCGATCAGGACAGTATCGACGATGCTGCCGCCGAGGCCACCGTAGGCCTCGGGTATGGCGGCTGCCAGCCAGCCGTTGTCGGCAAAAGCTTGCCAATTCCCCGCGCTGGCGCCGCCCTTGCGCGCGGCGACGCGCGCCTCGAAGGTGTACGCCTTGTCGAGGAAGCGGCGCACGCTGTCCTGCAGCATCTGCTGTTCGTCGTCGAGTTTGAACTTCATTGCTGGTATCCCCGCATCAAAGTTGGAACATCAGCTTGGCGACAATCCCTCGCTGCACTTCGCTTGTCCCGCCATAAATGGTGGATGCGCGACGGAAGAACATCTCCGTGGCAATGCCCTGCGCCATCTGCTGCCACGGCAGCGGTTCCATGCCGACAGCATGATCATGGGCAGGTAGATAAGCCACGGCGCCGTAGTCGCCCAGTGACTCGACCAGGAGCCCCGTCATGCGCTGCTGCAGATCGGTGCCCCGGATCTTCAGCAGCGAGCCCATGACGTGCGTGACGGGGCTCTGCTCCCGCTCCAGCTCGGCCACGCGATGCACCATCACTTCCAGTGCGCGCAACTCGCCCTCCATCTGTGCCAGGCGAAGGGCAAACTCGGGCCGCTGCGCCAACGCCACACTGCCTACGAACTGGGAGGTAGCCAGCCGTTTGAGCACCTGCATATAGCGCAGCAGCGACGGCAGATCCGCCGTGGCGGCATGCTCGTTATTCAGCAGGAATTTGGTCGCCTTCCAGCCGTCGCCTTCCGCACCGATCCTGTTCCCGACCGGGACGCGGACGTTGTCGAAATACGTTTCGTTCAGGTGATGGCAGCCATCGATGGTGATGATGGGACGCACCGTGATGCCAGGCGTCTTCATGTCCACCAGCAAAAAGCTGATACCGGCCTGTTTCTTCGCCGCGGGATCGGTACGCACCAGCAGGAATATCCAGTCCGCTTCGTGGGCATAGCTGGTCCACGTCTTCTGGCCGTTGACGACGTAGTAGTCGCCGTCGCGCACGGCTTGCGTGCGCAGCGACGCCAGATCCGAACCTGCTCCGGGCTCGGAGAAGCCCTGGCACCAGAAGCGCTCGCCACGCAGGATGGCGGGCATGTGCTCGGCCCTCTGCTCGGAACTGGCAAACGCATTCATGACCGGGCCAAGCAGGCGGTGTGCGAAGACATCCTGTTTCGGGGCTCCAAGGGCCGCACACTCTTCGTCGAAGACCTGCAATTGCGCAGCGTCCCATCCCGTGCCACCGTGCTCGCTGGTCCACGAGGGCGCACCCCACCCATGGTCATTGAGGATGCGCTGCCATCTCGCCATCGCGTCGCACGAGGACCGCACGCCCAGCGTCTGTCCGCGCAATGACGCTGGCAGGTACTCGAGCAGGAACGCGCGCACCTCCGCGCGAAAGGCCTGCAGCCCCGCGTCCGGTTGAAAGTTCATAGGAGATCTCCCGCTTCAGGTTCGTTCGTATAACGTAACGACGCAGGCGCCACCTATGCCGATGTTGTGTTGCAAAGCCAGTCGCGCACCTTCTACCTGCCGCTTTGCGGCCTTGCAGCGCAGCTGGCTGACCAACTCGTGGCATTGCGCCAGCCCGGTCGCACCGAGCGGGTGACCCTTCGAGAGTAGCCCGCCGGACGGATTGGTGACGACCTGGCCACCGTAGGTATTGTCGCCGTCGTCGACGAACTTCTCTGCGCCACCTTCCGGGCACAGCCCAAGCGCCTCATACGTAAGCAGCTCGTTTTGAGCGAAGCAGTCGTGCAACTCGACCACATCGATGTCCTGCGGACCGACGCCGGCCTGCTCGTAGACCTTCTGCGCAGCAGTGCGAGACATGCTGAATCCCGCGACTTCGCGCATGTCTACACCGTCGAAGGCATTTGCCCGGTCGGTTGTCATCGCTTGCGCAGCTATCCGGACATCGCGCTTCAAGCCGTGGCGGCTGGCGAAATCCTCCGAGCACAACACCGCTGCCGCCGCGCCGCAGGTCGGCGGGCACGCCATCAGGCGGGTCATGACACCGGGCCAGACCATAGGCGAGGCCATCACCTCTTCGGTGCTCACGACGTTGCGAAACACGGCCAGCGGATTATTGGCGGCATGGCGACTCGCCTTGGCGCGAATCTTTGCGAAGGTTTCGAGCCTGGTGCCGAAGCGCTCCATATGCGCTAGCCCTGCCGACCCAAAGATACGCAGCGCCCCGGGCACCTCGCTGGCCCCCAGCTTCTCGTCGATCGCGGCGTAGAAGCGGTCGAACACCGAAGGGCGATCCTTGAACTGCACTTCGAGCGCTCCCGGTACCATCTGGTCGAATCCCACCATCAGTATGCATTCGGCGGCGCCAGCCTCGATCGCCTGCCGCGCAAGGTATATCGCGGTAGAGCCGGTCGCACAGTTGTTGTTGACGTTGAAAACAGGAATCCCCGTCATGCCCACTTCGTACAATGCGCGCTGTCCGGCGCAGGAGTCGGCATACATAAAGCCGGCGTAGGCGTGGTCGATCTGGTCGTAACCGACACCGGCGTCATCGAGCGCGGCAACAGCCGCCTTCGCGCCCATCTGGTAATACGCCTCACTGGCACCGGGCTTGGTGAACGGAATCATACCGACGCCGGCAACATAAACATTCTGGCTCATGGGAGTCTCTGCAAAAACTGCATGAATAGGGGCACCTCACGCAACGCTGCGCGTCACGTCTTTCCAGTAGGGTTCGCGCAACGTGGCTTTGAGGACCTTGCCAGCGCCTGAGATAGGCAGTGCCTCGACGAAGGCTACGCTGGCGGGACATTTGTAAGCCGCAATCAGCGTCTTGCAGTGCGCGATCAGTTCAGCGGCCGTAAGCGTCTGACCGGGCGCGAGCACTACCACAGCGTGCACGGCCTCTCCCCACTGCACATGCGGAACCGCGATCACCGCGCAGGACGCGATGGCCGGATGCCTTGAAATTGCACTTTCGACTTCGGCCGAGTAGACGTTCTCCCCGCCGCTGACAATCATGTCCTTCATGCGGTCGGCAATGAAGAGATAGCCATCCTCGTCAAGGTATCCACCGTCGCCGGTGTAGTACCAGCCATTGCGAATCACTTCGGCCGTCTGCTCCGGCTTGTTCCAGTAGCCCTGCATCAACATGTCGCCGCGCACGACGATCTCTCCGACGGTGCCACGGGAAACTTCCTGGCCGTGTATGTCGATTATTTTGAGCTCCACGCAGTTGCCCGTGCATCCTGCCGCGGTCAATTTGCTGGGCGACGGAAGCAGCCCGGGCCGGTAGTTGGGCGGATTCACGGTGAGCGGCCCAATCTCCGTCATGCCATAGACTTGCACGAGCCCGACTCCAGGCAAGACTCGCTGCGCCCGCTCCAGCACCGACCCGGAAATAGGCGATGCGCCATAAGCAATGGTTTTCAGGCTGCTCAGGTCATAGCGCCCCTGGCTTGCCGGATGATCGACCATCATCTGGATCATGGTCGGCACCAGCAAAGTGCTCGTCACGCGATGCGCTTCGATGGCCTTGAGAACGGCTTCCGGCTGAAAGCCGGGAATGATCGAATGCGTGTTGCCGACGATCCAGTGAGGCAGCGCCGCGCCAAAGTCCGCTACATGAAACATTGGTGCAGCATGAAGATACGTATCTCCGGCTTCGGACAGCCCCATCGATAGCAACGATAGTGCAGAGATGCCAATACTGATATGACTGCGCATGACCCCTTTGGGAAAGCCTGTCGTGCCGCCCGTATAGAAGATGCCCAACAGGTCTTCGGCGCGCCGCACCGCGTCGTCCACCGGCTCTGTTTCACGCACCAGCGTTTCATAGTCGAGCATGCCGGCAGGCGCCTGCCCTTCTCCGCAATATATGATCTGACGCAAGCATGCAGCATCGCGCTGGAGTTGTTCGGCTGCCTGAACAAATGCGTCGTCGACCAGCAGGATGGCGGAACCGGAGTCTTCGAGGGCGTAGACCAGTTCTGGAACTGACCAGCGGGTGTTGCACGGATTGAGCACGCCGCCACCCCAGGGAACCGCCATCAGATACTCAAGGTAACGATCGGAGTTCAGTGCCAGCATGGCCACGCGATCCCCTTCGCCCATGCCAACGCGCTGAAGGGCGCCGGCGAGGCGGGCGACGCGGTCCGCAAACTCACGAAATGTGCGCTGGCGCGAGCCAAACCGCACCGCGACCTTCTCGGGATACTGCTGCAACGCGCGGTGCAGGTATTGGGTCAAGTACACGGCGTGTCTCCAATGATCTATTCTGTCCTTGAGCCAATGTTAGGCCAGAGGCGCGGCAAACCGCGAGAGCGAATCACGTCAGATTCTTTGTGGATTACCGCATTTCGTCGCGACGGCCCGGATCGACAGACTGCGACGGATCAGCTCTAATATCCGGCATGCCGACCACGCCCCCTACCCTGCCCATACTGGTTGTTCATCGCACGCTGGCAGGCGCGCGCAAGCGCGGCGCCATGTCAGACGAGGCGATCTCCGCGCTGGTCGGCGCGGCCGGAATACCGCTGGCGCTGCTGGCGGAAAGCGGCGCGAGAATCACGGCCAAGCAATATGAAGCGCTATGCGCTCTGCTCATCGAGCAACTGGGTGATGAGAGTATTGGCTTTCTCTCCCGCCCACTACAACGGGGAAGCTTTGCGCTAATCGGCCGGTCCATGCTAGGCGCGCCCTCGCTGGACGTGGCACTGCGACGCGGCGCGCATACGTTTCGGCTGCTGCAGCATGATCTCGCCATGCACTGCGTCAAGCATGGCGAACTATCCGGATTTGCGCTGGAAGCCAGGAATTCCGAGGCCGGCCGTGAGACCTTCCTGCTTGAGATGCTCGTGCGGATATTCTGGCTGATGCTGGCCTGGTTGAACCGGGGCCGGCTGCCGATCCAACGCATCGACTTCGGATTTGAGCAGCCAGCCTATGCGGCGTACTATTCCGTGATATTTCCTGCGCCCCTGCAGTTCGATCAGCCATGCACCGCGGTCTGGTTCGACGCCGGCGCCCTTCTGGCACCGGCACGGCGGACCGAAGACGACTTACGTGCCACGCTACGACAGGCTCCGGGTAACGTCATCCTGCCTCGGCCAGGAGAATACGCATGCAGTGACCGTGTGAAGGTCATTCTGGAGCAAAGCTCGCCAGACTGGCTCGACCTGGATGGGGTGGCCAAATGTATCCACGTTTCGGCCAGCACCTTGCAGCGGCGGCTGGCTTTGGAAGGCACGTCATTTCAGTCATTGAAAGACGCATTGCGACGTGACCTCGCCATCGAGCGACTGACCACCGGCAAAGTGCCTGTTGCCCAATTGGCGGTCGAGCTTGGCTTTGCGGATGCCACGGCGTTCAATCGCGCATTCAAGCTTTGGACCGGCAGTACGCCAAGTTGCTATCGGCGCCGCTAACTCCGGCCGTTCGCTGCCAGCAGTGAGTCGAGCTTTCAAAGCTTGCCATTTCCTCAAAAAGTTCCAACAATGCTCCGTCGGGCTAAAAAGCGATGACACCCCCAACTATTGAATGAAAATTATGCATAACTATGTTTTTGCCCGGCGAGTGTTCGCCAGCCTTGTAGTAGCTTCCTCCGTGACTACGACAAGCATGCCGGGCGCGACCGCCGCCGTGCCACAGGAACAGACCGCGGTCGTCGCGAAGCCTGACGAGCAGACAGTATCCGACACATTTGTTTATGTTCTCGGCCGTCTGCTTGTGATCCGACAGGAGCAAATGGATCGCAAAGCGCCCGCCTTTGCCTGGAACTCGATCAAATACAACCCGCTCGGCTCGGCGGATTTCGTCAATCCGAATTTCGACGTAGCCTATCTGGAAGCGTGGATCGCGACAGACGACCATGCCGGGGTACTGTTGGAAGTCCCTGAAATCAAGGGACGCTACTACACCGCGCAGATACTCGACGAGTGGGGTGAGGTGATCGCCAACATTAACGAGCGAACGTTCCCGTCTAAACCCTACGGAAAATTCGCTCTGGTCAAACCCGGATCGAACGTGGCGATTCCGCCCGACGCGGCACGTATAGAACTTCATTCGAGCAAAGCGAAGCTGCTTGCACGAGTGGAGATAAAAGGTGATCGCGATGGCGCACTCGCACTACAGAAACAGTTCAAGCTGACGCCTTTGGGCAATATCGCCGTGTCCACGGCGCCAAACGTCCCCGATTTCGACAACGCGAAACTGTTGGGCGCCGAAGCGTTTGACAATCTGGACGCGGTGTTCTCGAGCGCACTGGACGTATCGCCTGTTGCCGCGCGAATGCAGCAGCAGGCCCGTTACGTTGCCAGCTATGCCGCGTCGAGCCCGCAAGCACGCGCCGAAATTGACCGGCTCCTGCGCGACAAGATCGACCCCGACTTCGTCCAGAACGCCCTTGCGAGGAGCGGGCCCATTCACAATCATTGGGTTGGCGGCGCGCCAACCGGTAACTACGGCAGCAACTACTCGCTTCGCACCGTTGCCAATTACGCGGGTATCTGGGCGAACGTGACCGATGAGGTGATCTACTTTGTTCCAGCAGGCGACGCAAACAATCAACCACTGGACGGCAGCAAAAGTTACATCATGCGCTTCCCTGCCGACAGACTGCCGTCCAGTGTTGTCAACGGTTACTGGTCGGTGATTCTGGTCGGCGTTCCAGATTATCGGGTTGTACCTAATTCGCTGAATCGCTTCAATTTCAACAGCTATTCCAACCTGACGAAAGAGCGCGACGGTTCGCTGACAATCGCCATTGGGCCGAAACCAGTCAAGGGCGTTCCGGAAACGAACTGGCTACCTACCGATCCTGGCAAGCGCTTGTCGTTGACATTCAGAACCTACGTGCCGAAGGACATAGTCAAGCAAGGTAAATGGGCACCGCCTGCCGTTACCGAAGTGCAGTGATGCATTCCCGCCGCGAAATGCGGCGTCCACATAGAACGACCTGAATGAGGAAATTCCCAGAGGCGCAGCCTGCGAGTTGAGCAACTACGGCGGTTGTGCATCAATTGGACTGGATTGCGCGCCTATGCAAGCGATGGACAGGTTCCGACCTGACTGTCGCTTGCGATGATCAATCTGAAAACATCAGAAAGCCACGGTTGCTGTTGCCATCACTGTCGACGTGCTCGAAAGCCGGTTCTTGCTACTCACGGTTGGAACCCAGCGCAGGGTCATGCTGAGCGGGGTCTTTTTGATCTTGGTGTCGTAAGTCAAGATCGGACCGATCGACCAGTCAAAGCCCCGAAAGCCATTGAGCTTGTCCGCCGTAGGCCCGCTATCATTACCGATCTGCTGGACCGTGCCGACGATCAGGCCCGCGCCAACCCCGTTGCCGAAGCGCTTCAGCGCCATCATGTCCAGCGTGAAAAGTGGGGCGTTCTGGTAGTCAGTCGCCGAATTGCGTGTGTAGAACTGCACGCCGGCGGTAACGTCGAATTCCATCCCAATCGACGGCACGATTTTGGTATAGGACACCGTAGGAATAAACGTCCAGTTGTTCAGGCTGACGTTGGCGAGGTTGCCCGGATCGTACTTACCAGTCGGCGCCCAGACGTTGACGCTAAAAGATATGTGCTCGGTCTTCGAAAAATGATAGCCGGCAATTAGTGGTGTGAAGGTCAAATCGAACAGACCGGACGCATCCTGCCTGACGCTTCCTGTCCGGTTGCCGACTCCAAGTGCCGCGCTAACGCTGGTCCAGGCATACGGGAGCGTGACGCTCGACGCGAAGTTCCATGGTCCAGGGCCGGTGTCCCAGACCTTCAGCAAGGTTGCCAGAGTGAACGAGATCTGCCCGTCGAGTCCTAGCGTAGTCTTCCCGCCAATGGGTACCGGGCGTCCCGCACTGATAGAGCCGTCGTAGTAGATCTCGGCCAGATTCACGAACCACCCTGGTTCCGGCGGTACGACACCCACGTCCGGTATCACACTCGTACCGGAGATGGGGCGGCCCAATGCACCTTCGGTGCCGTGTGCGGCGAACGGCAATCCCAGCGTCAATATGAGAACGGAAGCACCAACGATTCGCTTAAGCACTATCAGCACCATGGTCAGGTCGTGGGATTACGGCATTTCAGAAAAACGTCACGGCTTTGCACTGCGGCCTAAAACGTAACCGTGATCGTATGTGTAACGCGGGATCATTGCCAGCTTTTCGTAGGACTTTTTATTATGTAGATCGCCGGACAATGGCGATTCCTCAAATCGCTGAATATCTCGACACCTCCACAGAATGTTCTCGCAGGGCTTCCGTCCATTTCTCACACTCGTTCAGAATATTCGCATACCTAACCGAACGCCATAAACAACAAACAACGAACTCCGGATCGGAACATTTATTGAGACATAAAGACGTGCAATGATCGCCACCGGTCCAGCGAAACACGCTGCGACTCCGCGTAAGCGGACGCCTTGGCAACACCGCAGCCCCTGCGCTTTCATTCCATCGACATGACCAACTTTCTGTTCGATCTCTTCTCGAACCTGGCTTTGCTGGCCTTCGTGCTGGCCGCATGCCATCTGTGCAATATTCTTATGCCCGATGCATCACTTAACGGTGTGCGTGTTTTCACGGTGCTGGCGTTGACCGCATTCCTGCTCGATGCCGCGCTGACCTTTCTCGTATTCGCCGACGCGCGCAGCCAATACGGCCAGTTCAGCACGCCCACCGCATTTTTCGAGCGCGCTGGCGCTTACTTGCTCGCGATCCTTGCTGCTTTCGCCTGGCGCCAACTTGCACGCCGCTCGCACCCCGCGAAAGCCAGTCCCGGTGAATCGCTCGCCATCCAGACCTCGCCGTATTCGAAGTCGCATCTGCCGATGTAGATCGCGGTAATCGCAATCGCCTCGCATATCTGCGCCACGCCGTCTGCTTCGCCCGCCAGGCAACCCGCCGACGCAACTGGAACGGTCCTTGCGGATGCTCGCGCCGTCGCCTATAACTTCCGAAGATCAAGTGTTACCGTTTGCGCCCTCCCCGGGCATTTGCCGCTGTATTGCGCTACCGCCACTCAATCAGTCGAAGGCAACTCACCTAACGAGGAACATTTTGGATCTCGAAACCGTACGCGTCTTCATCATGACCCGAGGCATCGACCTCGGCACCAAGGTCCTCGGGGCGATCGTCTTGTGGATCGTCGGCCGCTGGCTCATCGGGCTGATCACGGGCTTGCTACGCAAGGTGCTGTCGCGTAACGGCAAGGTCGATCCAACCCTGGCTCATTATCTCGGCTCGATTCTCGGCGCACTGCTGAACTTGCTGCTGATCCTCGCGATCCTGCAAGTGTTCGGTGTGCAGACCACGTCGTTCGCCGCTCTGCTCGGCGGCCTCGGCCTCGCGATCGGCACCGCTTGGGGCGGCCTGCTCGCCCATTTCGCGGCGGGTGTCTTCATGCAGGTGCTACGGCCGTTCAAGGTGGGCGATTTTGTCACGGCGGGCGGCGTGACCGGCACGGTCTCGGAACTCGGCCTGTTCGGCACCACCATCGTGACGCCGGACAACGTCACGACCATCGTCGGCAATAACAAGATCTTCTCGGACACGATTTCGAACTACAGCGTCTTACCCGTGCGGCGCGTCGAACTCACGGCGAAGATCGCCAATGGAGTCGATCCGACTGACGCGATGAGCCGGTTGCGGGCGGCCGTCACGCAGATTCCGAATGTGGCCGAGAGTCCGGCGCCGGACGTCGAACTGCTGAGCTTCACGCCAGAAGGCCCCCTTCTTTGCGTACGGCCTTATGCCCACAATGAGCATTATTGGCAGGTCTATTTCGACACCAATCGTGCGATCGTCAAGACGTTCAAGGAGGCCGGTTATCCGACGCCGGAAACGCCGCTCGCACCACGTGCGGTGACCTGAGCGTTCAGGCGCGTCCGGCGAACAGCACGCGGCTCACCAGCAGCGTCGATTCCCGATCCGCCGAATGCAGCGATGTAAAACAAAAACGGCGTCGCGAAATTCGCGACGCCGTTTGTTCGTCTGGCTTGCCCTGCGCTGAAACGTTATGGCGTGTTATCGGTTGCCGGCATTGGATGCGTTCTTGCGCATCATCTTCCACACCGCACCGATCACGACCGGCACGATGGCCGCGCCGATACCCACGAGCACGATCACATTCAGGTATTGCCTGATAAACGGAATGTTGCCGAAGAAGTAGCCGGCCAACGTCAGCAGCAATACCCAGAAAAACGCCCCGGCGAAGTTGAACAACTGAAACCGGCTCACCGTCATTTCCGATGCGCCCGCAACGAATGGAGCGAAGGTGCGCACCACCGGAATGAAACGCGCCAGCACAATGGTCTTGCCCCCATGCTTCTCATAGAAGTCATGCGTCTTTTGCAACGCGCTCCGGTCAAGGAAACGTTCAAGCAAAGGAATGTGCGAATTGAACACTCGCGGTCCAATGGCTCGCCCGATCATGTAGTTAACCGTATTGCCGCCGATCGCCGCAACGAGCAGCAACACGATCAGCAGACCGATATTCATTTCACCGGTCGCGCAAAAGGCGCCGCCGATAAACAGCAGCGAGTCGCCCGGCAAAAACGGCAAGACAACCAGCCCGGTTTCGCAGAACACGATCAGAAACAGCACCGCGTAGACCCAGGCGCCGTACACATGAATGAAGTCTCCAAGGAACTTGTCGATGTGCAAGACAAGGTTGACGAAATGTAGCAACGTGTCCAAAGAGAGTCCTTTATTAAGCGAATATGACGGTGGCAAGTGCGGCTGTGCCGGCAGACCTGTTAGCTATGGCGGCAAGCGCTGACTCGCCGCCGAAATTGACCGCGTCATGATACCGAAAGTGCCCGGCAGCGATTAAAAATCTCCTGTGCTTCGGGATGTCCGTGCGTGCCGCAGGCTTGCCGCGCCGAATCGCTATAATTTCGCCATGTCCGAATTCTCCGAAACGCCAGCCGGCACCGACGCCGCGGCCGCGATTTCCGCTGCGGCGCCCGCCCCGCGCCCGTTGCGCGCGATCCAGCCCCTTCCCGATCAGCTGATCAGCCAGATAGCCGCCGGCGAAGTGGTCGAGCGGCCGGCCTCAGTGGTCAAGGAACTGCTGGAAAATGCGCTCGACGCGGGCGCTACGTCGCTGCGCATCCTGCTCGATGAAGGCGGCGTCAAGCGCATCTCGATCACCGACGACGGCTGCGGCATCCCCGAAAACGAACTCGCGCTCGCGCTGATGCGCCACGCAACCAGCAAGATCCGCTCGCTCGCCGAGCTGGAAGCGGTCGCCACGCTGGGGTTCCGCGGTGAAGCGCTGGCCTCGATCGCCTCGGTCGCGCAGATGACCATCACGAGCCGCACGGCCGATGCGCCGCACGCCGTGCGCGTGGATGCGCAAACCGGCGTACTGAGCCCCGCTGCGGGCACCCAAGGCACCACGATCGAAGTTCGCGAGTTGTACTTCAACACGCCGGCGCGCCGCAAATTTCTGAAAAGCGAGCAAACCGAACTCGGCCATTGTCTCGAACAGATCCGCCGCGCGGCGCTGGCGCGGCCGGACGTCGCGATTTCGGTGCTGCATAACGGCAAGGCCGTCGAACACTGGAATGCCAGCGAACCGCCGGTGCGGGTCGCGAAGATTCTCGGCGAAACTTTTGCCACGGCGCATCTGCCACTCGACGAATCCGCGGGGCCGCTCGCCGTCTACGGCTGCGCCGGTCTGCCGACCGCGAGCCGTGGGCGCGCCGACCAGCAGTATTTCTTCGTCAACGGCCGCTTCGTGCGCGACAAACTGCTCACGCATGCCGTGCGCGCCGCCTATGAAGACGTGCTGCACGGCGAACGTTACCCGTCGTACGTGCTGTTCCTCGATCTGCCGCCTGAAGCGGTCGATGTGAACGTGCATCCGTCGAAGATCGAAGTGCGGTTTCGCGACTCGCGCTCGATTCACCAGTTCGTGTTTCATGCGGTGCAGCGCGCGCTCGCGCGGCATGCGGGCGCGTCGCCGGAGACGACGGCGGGCGGGCATGCAGCGCATCTGGCGCCTTCCGCAGACAGACCCGCTTCGTTTGGCGCGACGCCGTTGGGCGGCGCGGGCATCGGCGGGGGCAGCTTTGGGGCCAGCTCGGGCGCAGGTGGCCTTGGCGGCGGACTTGGCGGTGGCTCAGGCGCCTTCGGATCGTCGTCCCAGCCCGGCAACACCTGGATGCGCCAGGCGCGCATGACGCAAGGCACGCTGCCGGTCGCGCAGCCGCTCGCGTTTTACGATGCGCTGTTCGGCCGTAAAGACGCCAACGCCGGAACGGCGGAAGGCGCCACGCTGTTCGAAGCGCGAGACTCCGCGGCAGAAACGCCGCCGCACAACGCGTCTGCCCCCTACGATGCGCCCGCGTTCAGCGCCTCCGACGAGCAACCGCTCGGCTTCGCGCTCGGCCAGATTCACGGCATCTACGTGCTGGCGCAGAACGCGCATGGTCTGGTGATCGTCGACATGCACGCCGCCCACGAGCGCATTCTGTACGAGCAGTTCAAGAACGCGCTGGCCGATCGCACGATTGCCGTGCAGCCGCTCCTGATCCCGCAGACCATGCAGGCCGACCCGATCGAAATCGGCACGGTGGAAGAAGAACGCGACACACTCGACGCGCTCGGCTTCGACCTTGCGGTGTTGTCGCCAACCACACTCGCGATCCGCGCCGTGCCGGCGCTGCTGAAAGACGCCGACCTGCAGGCGCTGGCGCGCGCGGTCCTCGCCGATCTGCATGCGTTCGGCGGCTCGCGTGTGCTGACCGAGCGTCAGCATGAGCTGCTCGGCACGCTCGCCTGCCATCACGCGGTACGCGCCAACCGCCGTCTGACGCTCGACGAAATGAACGCGCTACTGCGCCAGATGGAAGCGACCGAGCGCGCCGATCAATGCAATCACGGGCGTCCCACGTGGTACCAGTTGACGCTGTCCGATCTCGATCGGCTGTTCATGCGCGGTCAGTAACTCCGGTTCGATGCGCGCCCGCCTCACCTATGAATACACGCTCCCACACGCCGGTCCCTTGCCTGCTCGGGCCGACCGCCTCCGGCAAAACCGCTGCCGCGCTGGCGTTCGCCGCGCGGCGGCCGGTGGAAATCATCAGCGTCGATTCGGCGCTCGTCTATCGCGAGATGGATATCGGCACCGCCAAGCCGAGCGCCGAAGAGCGCGCGGTGGCGCCGCACCACCTGATCGATATCGTCGATCCCACCGACGCCTATTCGGCCGCGCAGTTTCGCGCCGACACGTTGCGGCTGACCGGCGAGATACATGCGCGCGGACACCTGCCGTTGCTGGTCGGCGGGACCATGCTGTACTACAAGGCGCTCACCCAGGGCCTCAACGATCTGCCCTCGGCCAATGCCGAAGTGCGGGCCGCGCTCGACGCCGACGCCGCACGCGATGGCTGGCCCGCCATGCATGCGCGCCTTGCCGCCGTCGATCCCGTGACCGCCGCGCGCCTCGCGCCGAACGACTCACAGCGGATTCAGCGGGCGCTCGAAGTGTTCATGCTGAGCGGAAAAGCCATGTCGGTATTGCTGGCCGCACCGGCCCCGCAGGACGACGCGGCCGCGGCATGGCGCTTCGTGCCGATTGCGCTGGAGCCTTCCGATCGCAGCGTGCTGCATGCGCGCATCGAGAAGCGCTTCGACGCCATGCTGGCCGGCGGTTTCGTCGATGAGGTGGTGAAGTTGCGCGAACGCGGCGATTTGCTGCCCGACATGCCATCCATGCGCTGCGTGGGTTATCGGCAGGTCTGGGAGTATCTGGACGGTTCGGTCGACTATGCGACCATGCGCGACAAGGGCATATTTGCGACCCGGCAGCTGTGCAAGCGGCAGCTCACATGGCTGCGGAGCATGACGGAACGGGTGGTGGTGGACTGTTGCGACCCGCGCGCGACTGAGCGCGTGCTTGAAGAGATTGAAGCGCTGGTTTGAAACCCGCTTTGACACATTGAGGCGTTGAGCCCGCGCGGCGCTTGAAACGCACTCGCCGCGCAGGCACCTAGCCTTTAAACCACGACCGTTTGGGCTTCACCGGCCGCGCTTTCGCGAATCACGCCGATTTTCCAGACCTTTTCGCCGGCTGCGGACAGCAGACCGATTGCCGCGTCGGCGTCGGCGGCGGACAGCACCACTGCCATGCCGATACCGCAGTTGAACACGCGGTGCATTTCCGCATCCGCCACGCCGCCGTGCTGTTGCAGCCACGAGAACAGCGGGGGCATCGGCCATGCCTTGTGATCCAGCTCGGCCGTCAGGCCTTCGCGCAGCACGCGCGGAATATTTTCGACCAGACCGCCGCCCGTGATGTGCGCCATGCCTTTGACGGTGATCTGCTGCATCAACGCCAGCAACGGCTTCACGTAGATGTGCGTAGGCGCCATCAGCGCGTCGGCGAGCGTTCGGCCGTCGAAATCGGCATTCAGGTCAGGCTGGGCGCGCTCGATGATCTTGCGCACCAGCGAAAAGCCGTTCGAATGGATGCCGCTCGAAGCCAGACCCAGCACCACGTCGCCCGGGGCAATCGTGCTGCCGTCGATAATCTTGCTCTTTTCCACCGCGCCAACCGCGAAACCGGCCAGATCATACTCGCCGTCGGGGTACATGCCCGGCATTTCCGCCGTTTCGCCGCCGATCAGCGCGCAACCCGACAGTTCGCAGCCATGTGCGATGCCCTTCACGACCGTTGCCGCCGTGCCGACGTCCAGCTTGCCGCAGGCGAAATAATCGAGGAAGAACAGCGGCTCGGCGCCCTGCACGAGAATGTCGTTCACGCTCATCGCCACCAGATCCTGGCCGACGGTGTCGTGTTTGTTCAGTTGAAAGGCGAGGCGCAGCTTGGTGCCGACGCCGTCGGTGCCGGACACCAGCACCGGCTCCTTATACTTCTTCGGCACCTCGAACAGCGCGCCGAATCCGCCGATGCCGCCCAGCACGCCGTCGCGCATCGTCTTTTTGGCAAAGGGCTTGATCGCGTCGACAAGGGCGTCGCCCGCGTCGATGTCCACGCCGGCGTCGCGATACGACAAACCTTGGGATTCTGGGGCGGATTTCGGTTGATTCATGGGGAAGAGCGAGAAGGTCGGTAAAATGCGATTTTACCCGATGCTGGCCGACTGGCTGGAATTGTATTGTCCGGTTCCGACGACACCAGAGAAACCATTTTGCAAGAGAAACCCTCGACAGTGACACCTGTGCAGCGCCGCGCCATCATCTGGCTGGCTATCGCGCTGGGCGTCGGCATTCTGCTCTGGCTGCTGAGTCCGGTCCTCACGCCGTTCCTGCTCGGCGCGATTCTCGCGTACATCCTGCAGCCAGGCGTTGCGTGGATGGTACGCCGGCATGTGCCGCGCGCGCTGGCGGCCTTGCTGATGATGCTGCTCTTCACGCTGGCACTGACGCTGCTCGTGCTGATGGTCTTCGCCGTCATCCAGAAAGAAGCGCCGCAATTGCGGCAACAGGTGCCCGTGCTGTTCGCGCACGTCAACGCGTGGCTGCAACCCAAGCTGGCCATGCTGGGCCTCGCCGATTCGCTCGATTTCGCCAGCATCCGCGATCTCGTGATGGGACAGCTGGAAGGCAGCGCGCAAACCGTCGCCGTGTACGCGTGGACTTACATTCGCACGAGCGGCAACGTCATGGTGACGGTGGTCGGCAACCTCGTGCTGGTGCCGCTCGTGCTGTTCTATCTACTGTACGACTGGAATCGCATGCTCGCCCGCGTGCAGATCGCGGTGCCGCGCCGCTGGCTCGACAAGACGCTGCAGCTCGCACGCGACATGGATCAGATGCTGTCGCAATACCTGCGCGGCCAGTTGCTCGTGATGGGGGTGCTGGCAGCGTACTATGCGATTGCGCTGACCATCGCCCGCTTCGAAATCGCCTTGCCGGTGGGCATTTTCACGGGCCTCGCGGTGTTTATCCCGTACGTCGGTTTTGCCACCGGCCTCGCGCTGGCGCTGCTCGCGGCGTTGCTGCAGTTCGGCAGCTGGTATGGCTTTGGCGCGGTCGCGGTGATTTACGGGCTCGGTCAGATCGTAGAGAGCTTTTATCTCACGCCGCGCCTCGTGGGCGAGCGGATCGGCCTGCACCCGCTCGCGGTCATCTTCGCGCTGCTCGCGTTCGGCCAGTTATTCGGCTTTTTCGGCATTCTGCTTGCGTTGCCGGTCAGCGCGATCCTGTCCGTCGCGCTGCGCGAGTTGCGTCAAAGCTATCTGACGAGCACGCTATATAACAACTGACGGCTCATTGACTATTCAGGGCCCGAGGTCGGGGCCCATTGCGGCTTAGCCTCATTTTCGGCAATCACCTACTGTGCTTCGTCAACTGACGCTCGATCTCGGCACCCCGCCGCCATCGACATTCGACAATTTCTTCGCCGGCGCCAACGCCGAGCTGGTCACGCGCCTGCGTGAGCTCGACAACGCGCTCGCCGCCGGGCCGGTCGCCGATCGCACCTTCTACCTCTGGGGCGAGTCCGGCAGCGGCCGCACGCACCTGCTGCAGGCGCTCGTGCACGAAGCGCCGCCGGGTCACGCACGCTTTGCCGGCCCGCAGAGCAGCCTCGCCGCGTTCAGCTTCGACCCGCGCGTCGCGCTCTACGCCATCGACGATTGCGACGGCCTGTCGGCCGCGCAGCAGATCGCTGTCTTCAACCTGTTCAACGAAGTGCGCGCGCACCCCACCAGCGCGCTGGTCGCCGCGGGCAACGCGCCGCCCATCGGCATGACCGTGCGCGAGGATTTGCGCACGCGCCTCGGCTGGGGTCTCGTGTTCCATCTCTCGCCGCTGCCGGATGAAGGCAAAGCCGCCGTGCTGAAACACGCAGCACGCGAGCGCGGCATCATGCTCGCCGACGACGTGCCGGCCTACCTGCTCACGCACTTTCGCCGCGACATGCCGAGCCTGATGGCGCTGCTCGACGCGCTCGACCGCTTTTCGCTCGAACAGAAACGCGCAGTCACGCTGCCGCTGTTGCGCACCATGCTCGCTTCGCCCGATGCCGACGAACGGCGCGGCGCGCCCTTCGCGGCGGGTTCGCACGGTGCTTCGGGTCAGTCTCCCGCCGCTTCAAGTAAAATAGGCCCCCATGGCTAACCTCGCACTCTTCGACCTCGATCACACGCTCATCCCCACCGACAGCGACCACGAATGGGGCCGCTTCATGGTGAAACAAGGCATGGTCGACGCCGACAATTTCGCCCGTGAAAACGACCGCTTTTTCGCCGACTACAAAGCCGGCAAGCTCGACATTCACGCCTATCTGATCACCATGCTGACGCCGCTCGCGAAGTACACGCGCGCGCAGCTCGCGGAGCTTCACGCGCAGTACATGCACGAAGTCATCACGCCGGCCATCTTTCCGGTCGCCGTGGAGCTGGTGAAGCAGCACCGTGAAGCCGGCGACCTGTGCTGCGTGGTGACCGCCACCAACGAATTCATTACCCGCCCGATCGCCCAGGCCTTCGGCGTCGACGCGCTGATCGCCTGCGAAGCGGAAACCGTGGACGGCCAGCCACATTCGCCGTACACCGGCCGCCCCACCGGCACGCCGAGCTACAAGGAAGGCAAGATCGTCCGCACCGAAGCGTGGCTCACCTCGCTCGGCAAAACGTGGGGCGACTTCGAGCACAGCTATTTCTATAGCGATTCGCACAACGACATTCCGTTGCTCGAAAAAGTCACCGACCCGATCGCGACCAATCCGGATGACACATTGCGCGCCCATGCGCAGGCCAATGGCTGGCGCATCCTCGAACTCTTTCAACCCTCGTGATCAAAAAACTTATCCGCAAGCTATTCGGCCAGGACGCGGCGCCCGCTGACGACACCCCGCCCGACGAAGCCGAAACGAATCCGACCGGCAACGCACCGGCGCACACCACGTCCGGCGCCAGCAAGGCGCGCCGCAAGCCCGCCCGGTCAGGCGCCGGCGCAGCCGCCAAAACCGTGCACGACCCGGACGTGCCGGTCATCATTCCGCACGACGTGCACGGCATCGATCCCACGCTGATCTCGAGGAACGCAATTCGCGTGACCGAAGGCCTGCAACAGGCGGGGCACCGTGCGTTTATCGTCGGCGGCGCGGTGCGCGATCTGCTGCTCGGCATCAAGCCGAAAGACTTCGACGTCGCCACCGACGCCACCCCCGAACAGGTGCAGAAGCTGTTCCGCCGGGCGCGCATTATCGGCCGCCGGTTTCAGATCGTGCACGTGCAGTTCGGCCAGGAAATCATCGAAACCTCCACGTTCCGCGCGCTCGTCGACCCGCCCGCGGCCGACGCGCCGCCGCCGCGCCGCCTGAAGCGCGACGAGCTCGACCGCCGCACCCATGCGGTGGACGCAAGCGGCCGCGTGCTGCGCGACAATGTGTGGGGCGAGCAGCACGAAGACGCCACGCGGCGCGACTTCACGATCAACGCGATGTACTACGATCCGGCCACGGAAACCGTGCTGGACTATCACAACGGCATGGCCGACATGCGCGCGCGTCTCTTGCGCATGATCGGCGACCCGGCCACGCGCTACCGCGAAGATCCGGTGCGCATGCTGCGCGTGGTGCGTTTTGCCGCGAAGCTCGGCTTCGAGATCGAGGAAAGCACCCGCGCGCCGATCGCCAAAATGGCCGATCTGATCAACAACGTGCCCGCCGCGCGTCTGTTCGACGAGACGCTCAAGCTGCTGCTGTCGGGCCATGCGCTCGCGTGTTTGAAACGCCTGCGCCAGGAAGGCCTGCATCATGGCCTGCTGCCCCTGCTCGACGTGGTGCTGGAGCAGCCCATCGGTGAAAAATTCATCTCGCTGGCGCTGAACAACACGGATGCCCGCGTGCGCGCCGGCAAGCCCGTGTCGCCGGGGTTCCTGTTCGCCACGCTGTTGTGGCACGACGTGCAGCAGCGCTGGCAAAAGTTCGAGGCGGACGGGGAATATCCGGTCCCCGCATTGCATCACGCGATGGACGACGTGCTCGACATGCAGACCGAGAAACTGGCCATCCACAAACGCTTCTCGTCGGATATGCGCGAAATCTGGGGCCTGCAGCTGCGCCTCGAAAAACGCTCGGGAAGAAGTGCCCTGAAGCTGCTGGAACACCAAAGATTTAGAGCGGGGTATGATTTCCTCCTGTTGCGCTGCGAATCAGGCGAACTCGATGAGTCGGTTGGCGCGTGGTGGACGGATTTCATAGCAGGAGACGTCGCCGCACGTGAGACATTGCTCACGCAAGGCGGGAAGGACCGAAGCCCCAGAAAACGACGGCGGCGCAGCAGTGGCGCCAGAGGCCGCAACGCGGGCGAAGGATTGGAGGGCGGCACGCCAGCCGAACGCACAGCCAACGACGCGGGCCACGACGGCTCGCACGAAGACTGAGGCGATATTCGCTGAAGCCGTCGAACGATAGTTGCAGGAAGTAATGCCATGACGGTTGCTTATCTCGGCCTCGGCGCGAATCTCGGGGACGCGCGCCAGACCCTGAAAGACGCGGTGGTGTGTCTCGCACAACAGCACACCATCACCGTGCTCGCCAAGTCGAGCCTGTATCGCACTGCCCCGATCGACGCGGGCGGTGACGATTATTTCAACTGTGTCGTGAAGATCGACACGACGCTCCCCGTGCGGCATCTGCTGGCGCTCTGTCACAAGATCGAGCATCAGTTCGGCCGCGAGCGGCCGTTTCGCAATGCGCCGCGCACACTCGATCTGGACATTCTGCTGTTTGGCGATCAATCCATCGACGAAGCCGATCTGATCGTGCCGCATCCGCGCCTGACCGAGCGCGCTTTTGCGTTGGTGCCGCTCGTCGAGATTGACGCGGCGCTGGTCATCCCGCGACATGGTCGCGCTGAGGCGCTGCTCAGCGGCGTGAGCGACCAGCGCATCGAAAAAGTGAAGGGGCCGTGCCAGTGCCCTATGCTCAATGCATTGACCGACTGTGACGCCTCGAACGGCAAGGACCGCGGCGAATGAATACCGCGCCGCTTACCGTCACCGCGCCGCAACTGCGGCCTCCGTTCGGTTATATCGCGATCGAAGGACCGATCGGCGTCGGCAAGACGTCACTGGCGCGCCGCCTCGCGCAGCGCTGGTCGATGCACGAACTGTTCGAGCGCCCTCAGGACAATCCCTTCCTCGAACGCTTTTATCGCGACACCGTACGCTACGCGCTGCCCGCGCAACTGCACTTCGCGTTGCAACGCGCGCAGCAGGCGCAGGACGTCAGTGCAGCACATCTGTCCGGTACGCCGCTGATCGCCGACTTCATGACGCAGAAGAACGACATCTTCGCGCGCCTGACCCTGCAGGAAGACGAGTGGCACCTATACCGCGCCCTCGCGGCGCGGCTCGAGACCAGCGCGCCGGCGCCCGATTTCGTGGTTTATCTGCAGGCCAGTCCCGAGGTGCTGTTCGCCCGCATCCAGAAGCGCGCGGTGCCGATGGAACTGCAGATTTCGGACGCGTATCTGAACGCGCTGTGCGATGCGTACAACGAGTTTTTCTATCACTACGACGGCGCGCCCGTGCTGACGGTCAACGCCGAACACCTGAATCCGCTCGACTCCGACGCGGACCTTGCGCTACTCACCGAACGCATCGAAACCATGCGCGGCCGCAAGGAATTCTTTGTCAAAGGCACGTCGCTTTAAGCGGCGCGGCTACCTCATTTTTCCAACGGATTGACCCATGACCTATTTGCAGGAAGCGAGCCGGAACGCCATCACCGTGCCGAAACTGCAGGCGATGCGTGACGCCGGCGAAAAAATCGCCATGCTCACCTGTTACGACGCGAGCTTCGCCGCGCTGCTCGATCGCGCGGGCGTCGACGTGCTGCTGATCGGCGACTCGCTTGGCAACGTGCTGCAAGGGCAGACGACCACCCTGCCCGTGTCGCTCGCCGACATCGCGTATCACACGGCCAGCGTGGCGCGTGCGCGGCCCACGGCGCTGATCGTGGCCGACCTCCCGTTCGGCACATACGGCACGCCGGAAGACGCGTTCAAAAGCTCGGTGGAATTGATGCGCGCAGGCGCGCAGATGGTGAAACTCGAAGGCGGCGAATGGCTGGCGGAGACAGTGCGTTTCCTGGTCGAGCGCTCGATTCCCGTGTGCGCGCACGTCGGCCTGACGCCGCAGTCGGTGCACGCATTCGGCGGATTCAAGGTGCAGGGCAAGACCGAGGCAGGCGCGACCCAGTTGCTGCGTGACTCGCTCGCCGTTCAGGAGGCCGGCGCGCAACTGATCGTGATGGAAGCGATTCCGACGCTGCTCGCGAGTGGCGTCACGAAGCAATTGCGTATTCCGACGATCGGCATCGGCGCGGGTCTGGATTGTTCGGGTCAGGTGCTGGTACTGCACGACATGCTGGGGATTTTCCCCGGCAAACGTCCGCGCTTCGTGAAGGATTTCATGCAGGGGCAGCCGAGCATTCAGGCGGCCGTGGAAGCGTATGTGAGCGCGGTGAAGGACGGTTCGTTTCCTGGCCCGGAGCACACGTTCTAAGGTTCATTCAATAAAAACTCCGCCGGAACGGGCATCTTCTTGCCCGTTTTGGGAGCAATCCGATTTCGCATGCAAAGCCGGTTGTCTATCTTCGTCTACCTGTTAACGCGGTGCCGCCGCGAGCCGAAGAGAGACCACCATGAGCCCATTTTGCCTGATCGACGTTGCGGGAATCCGCGACCACGCCACCATACCGCATGACGCGCGGGAATCCACCTGGCACGAGCGCCTGAGCGGCTGGATGGGCCGATTGCTGCATGTTCTGCACGGCTAAGACCGCGTGGTGAACCTGCACGGTGCCGCTCACCGCCGGTAGCGGCACACTCTCCTGCCTGCCTCAATCCACAATCCGCGCCGGCACTGCGCCTCGCAAAGCATTGCACACCATCAGGGCTTCGGCGTTTTGCAGATCGGTCCGGGTCAGCACACGTTCCGCCGCTTGCAGGCCCGACGTGTCCTCAAGTAAAACGCTTCGCATCACACCGGGCAGCACGCCCGCCGCAAGAGGCGGTGTCCACCAGTGCCCTGCCAGCTTCACAAAGACATTCGACCGGCCGCCCTCGGTCAACTCGCCCTGCTCGTTAAAGAACAGCGTATCGAATGCACCCTTCGCCTCGGCTTCGCGCCAACCGCGATCGAATTCGGCGCGGCGCGTGGTTTTGTGGCGCAGCAACGGGTCGCTGGCGTCGGTTGCGGAGAAGGCGTGATCGGGGCCGAGCAGCACGCCGACGGTCGGCCCGCGTAACGGCGTCAACACGGCGGCGGTAATCTGCACCGTACCGCTTTTGCCCAGCGTGAGCCGCATACGGTGCGGAGTTTGCGCCGGCAACGACGCACAGGTCGACGCGATCTGCGCACGGACGGCGTCCAAGTCGTCGAGTCTGAAGCCAAGCGCCGCAGCGCTCGACGAAAGGCGCGCGAGATGACGTGACAGATACCGCACGCCCTCTTCCCGCGTCGCGTACATTGTCTCGAACAGCTCGAAACCCGGCTCGGCGCCGGTCAGAAAGCTGGCCTTCAATTGGCACTCCGCATATTCGTCGGCGGCGATGCTGTCGAGCACGATACCTGCGCCAACACCCATCGTGCCTTGCAGTTTGCCGGTCTGCCGGGCGCGGTTCAACGTCAACGTGCGGATGGCCACGGACAGGCAGAAGTCGCCGCAGCTGGCTTCGTTGACAAGGGCTGCGGGTCTGGCTGAATCATTAGTATCGTCACCCGGACAAGGTGCATCGAGCCAGCCGATCGCACCCGTATAGAGTCCGCGCGGCGTGCTTTCCAGTTCTTCTATCAATTGCATCGTGCGATGCTTCGGCGCGCCCGTGATCGACCCGCACGGAAACAGCGCGCGTAGTATTCCGGCAAACGACGTGCCGTTGCGCAACGTCGCGTGTACCGTCGACGTCATCTGCCAAACCGAAGGATACGGTTCGACCGAAAACAGCGCCGGCACCTTGACCGAGCCAGTTTGCGCCACCCGCGACAAATCGTTGCGCAACAGGTCGACGATCATCACGTTTTCGGCGCGGTTTTTCGGATCGTTGCCGAGGAATTCTGCTGAGCGCCGGTCGGCCGGTGGATCGTCGAAGCGCGGCGCGGTGCCTTTCATCGGCCGCGCTCGCAAGCTCTCGCCCTGCTTCTCGATAAAGAGCTCCGGCGAACATGACAGCACCCAGCCGCCGTCCGGCAACGCGATCAGCGCACCATAGGGAACCGGCTGCCGCGCCCTCAGTCGCCGGTACAGCGCGGTGGGCGAGCCGAATACATCGAAGCCGAGCCGATACGTGTAGTTGACCTGATAGGAATCGCCCGCCCGCAGGGCTGCATGGATCGCGTCGATCGCCGCTTCGAATTGCACAGGATCGACGCTCGCGCGCACGTTGGAAGTGCCCGCCACCGAGGGTTCGGCCGCGCCGCTATCGCGCGTCACGAGCCACGCATCGACCTCTTCACGCGAGCGCTTCTCGCAACGTTCGAACAATAAAAAACGCAGCGTGGCATCGCCACGCTGCGTTGTCGAAGATCTCTGCGCATCTCCATCGAGAAGATGCCGGCCAAATTCATAGTCGGCGAGCACGACGGCATGCAGACCACGCCGTGTGTCCGCAGCGACGGCCTCGCACACATGCTCGAGTTGCACGGCGTCCGCGCACACCCGCTCATGCATGAAACCCGTATACAGACGACTCGAACGGCGCGCCGCCGTCGCGTCGCAATCGTCAAGCAGCGCGAATACTGCGCCGCGCTCATCTGCCGTCATGCTTACCGCCAACTTCAAACTGCCATTAATCGAAGAAGCTCTTCACCCGGTCAAACCAGCTCTTGCTTTGCGGGCTATGCCGCGCGCCACCCTCGACCAGCGCCTTTTCGAACTGCTTGAGCAGGTCGCGCTGCGAGTCGGTGAGCTTGACCGGCGTTTCGACTTGCACGTGCACGTACAGATCGCCGGCAATGCTCGAACGCAGCCCCTTGATACCCTTGCCACGCAGACGGAACGTCTTGCCCGATTGCGTGCCCTCCGGCACCGTAAAGCTGGCGCGGCCCGCGAGCGTCGGCACTTCGATTTCGCCGCCCAGCGCCGCGGTGGTGAACGGAATCGGCATCTGGCAATGCAGATCGTCGCCGTCGCGCTCGAACACCGAGTGCTGCTTGATGTGAATCTCGACGTACAGATCGCCCGACGGTCCGCCATTGATGCCCGGCTCGCCGTTGCCGGCGGAGCGGATCCGCATGCCGTCGTCGATGCCTGCCGGAATCTTCACTTCCAGCGTCTTGGTTTCCTTCACCTTGCCCGCGCCATGGCAATGGCCGCACGGATCGGGAATATAGGTGCCCGAGCCATGGCACTTCGGGCAGGTCTGCTGGATGCTGAAAAAGCCCTGCGACATCCGCACCGAACCCGAACCGCTACAGGTCGGGCAGGTTTCCGGCTTGGTGCCGGGCTTCGCGCCCGAACCGTGACAGACTTCGCACGAGACCCAGCTCGGCACGCGAATCTGCGTGTCGTAGCCGTGGGCGGCCTGCTCCAGCGTGATTTCCATGCTGTAGCGCAGATCTGCGCCACGATACACCTGCGGACCTGCACGGCCGCCGCCGCGCGCGGCGCCACCGGCCGCCTGGCCGAAGATGTCGCCGAAAATATCGCCGAACGCATCGGCAAAGCCGCCGAAACCTTGCGCGCCGGCGCCGCCCATATTCGGATCGACGCCTGCGTGGCCGTACTGATCGTACGCGGCACGCTTTTGCGAGTCCGACAGCATTTCGTAGGCTTCCTTCACCTCTTTGAAATGCTCTTCCGCATCCTTGTTGCCCGGATTGCGGTCGGGGTGGTGCTTCATCGCGAGCTTGCGATAAGCCTTCTTGATTTCGTCGTCGCTCGCGTTCTTCGCGACGCCCAGAACCTCGTAGTAATCCCGTTTCGCCATATCGGTTCAGCGCCACGCGCGCCATGCGACGCGGTGGCTCCTCTTGAATGCTGGAGTCTCACGACTCGTCCGGACGCTGTTTCATGCCGCTCGAACGCAGCAAAAAACAACGCCCTCCATAAAACAAATGTGCCCGGAGAGCCCCAAGAGGCTCGCCAGGCGTGATAACCGCTCTTGCACGTTGCGCTCGCAGAAGAAAGCGCAGCGCCTTGTGCAGCCGGGCCGCACACATCGCTGTGTGCGGCTTTACGGTCGAAAAACGACCTGGCTTTAGTCTTTCTTGACTTCCTTGAACTCGGCGTCGACCACGTCGTCCTGCTGCTGGCTTGCGCCACCAGCCGAAGCACCCGCGCCTGCCGCGCCCGCTGCCGCAGCTTCCGCACCTTGCGCGGCCTGCATGTCGGCATACATCTTTTCACCCATCTTCTGCGAGGCCGTCGCCACCGCTTCGATCTTGGCTTCGATGTCCGCCTTGTCGCTCGAGCCACTCTTCAGCGCGTCTTCGAGGTCCTTCAGCGCGGTTTCGATCTTTTCCTTCTCGCCGGCTTCCAGCTTGTCGCCGTATTCGACGAGCGCCTTCTTCGTGCTGTGGACCAGCGCGTCGCCCTGGTTGCGGGCATCGGCCAGTTCACGCATCTTGTGGTCTTCTTCCGCGTTCGCTTCGGCGTCCTTCACCATCTTCTCGATTTCGGCTTCGGACAGGCCCGAGTTGGCCTTGATCGTGATGCGGTTTTCCTTGCCGGTCGCCTTGTCTTTCGCGCCGACGTGCAAGATGCCGTTTGCGTCGATGTCGAAGCTCACCTCGATCTGCGGCGTGCCGCGCGGTGCCGGCGGAATGCCTTCCAGGTTGAACTCGCCCAGCAGCTTGTTGCCGGCTGCCATTTCGCGCTCGCCCTGGAACACCTTGATCGTCACGGCGCTCTGATTGTCGTCAGCCGTCGAGTAGACCTGTGCGTGCTTGGTCGGGATCGTGGTGTTCTTGTTGATCATCTTCGTCATCACGCCGCCGAGCGTTTCGATGCCGAGCGACAGCGGGGTCACGTCGAGCAGCAGAACGTCCTTGCGGTCGCCCGACAGAACCTGGCCTTGAATCGCGGCGCCAACGGCCACGGCTTCGTCCGGGTTCACGTCACGGCGCGGATCCTTGCCGAAGAATTCCTTAACCTTTTCCTGCACCTTCGGCATGCGGGTCATACCGCCGACCAGAATCACGTCGTCGATTTCACCGACCTTCACGCCTGCGTCCTTGATCGCCACGCGGCACGGTTCGATCGTGCGTTCGATCAGCTCTTCAACCAGCGCTTCCAGCTTGGCACGCGTGATTTTCAGGTTCAAATGCTTCGGACCCGACGCGTCGGCCGTGATGTACGGCAGGTTGATTTCGGTTTGCTGGCTCGACGACAGCTCGATCTTGGCCTTTTCAGCCGATTCCTTCAGGCGTTGCAGCGCGAGCACGTCTTTCGACAGGTCGACGCCTTGTTCCTTCTTGAACTCGCCGATGATGTAATCGATGATGCGCTGGTCGAAGTCCTCACCGCCGAGGAACGTGTCGCCGTTCGTGGACAGCACTTCGAACTGCATTTCACCGTCGACGTCGGCAATTTCGATGATCGACACGTCGAACGTACCGCCGCCCAGGTCATACACCGCGATCTTGCGGTCGCCCTTTTCGGCCTTGTCCAGACCGAAAGCCAAAGCAGCCGCGGTCGGCTCGTTGATGATCCGCTTGACTTCCAGACCGGCGATGCGGCCGGCGTCTTTGGTTGCCTGGCGCTGGCTGTCGTTGAAGTACGCGGGAACCGTGATCACCGCTTCCGTGACCGGCTCACCGAGGTAGTCTTCAGCGGTCTTCTTCATCTTGCGCAGCACTTCCGCGGAGATTTGCGGCGGTGCGAGCTTCTGATCGCGCACTTCAACCCATGCGTCGCCGTTATCGGCTTTCATGATCTTGTAGGGCATCAGACCGATGTCCTTCTGCACTTCTTTCTCTTCGAAGCGACGGCCGATCAGGCGCTTGACCGCGTACAGCGTGTTCTTCGGGTTCGTGACCGACTGACGCTTTGCAGGCGCGCCGACCAGAATCTCGCCGTCTTCCATGTAAGCGATGATCGACGGCGTGGTGCGCGCACCTTCCGAGTTCTCGATCACCTTGACCGAATTGCCTTCCATGATCGCCACGCACGAGTTGGTCGTGCCGAGGTCGATGCCGATAATTTTGCCCATGTTCACTAATCTCCTAACTTTGATCGCTGCGCGAAGCGCCCTGTTTGCCCGGTTGGCGGTCAGGCGATTCGCTCTCAATTCCTGCCTGCACTCAACATAAGTGCGTCCGCATCGTTTTCAAGACCTCTTTTACGATGCGGTCTTTAATTTTTTTCAATCGGTCGAACTTTTGGCCGGATTTGTTCCACCCACGTGGGCGGGCCGTGCAGCATGAAGCTCCGGCCCAGACCCCGATACTCATGGACGTTGCGGAAATCCTTTGAGGCTGAGCGCCGCGTCGAACGACCCGGCGCCGATTTGCTGCATGCTGAAACCGGCCAACCCGGTGGCGTCGACGGTCAGGTTGGCCACGGCGTTGCCCGCCGGGTCAATCGTCTTACAAAAACCCTTCCGTGCTTATTTCGGCGCCGCGACGGTCACGAGGGCCGGACGCAGCACACGGTCGGCGATCACGAAACCCTTCTGCAGCACCGCGACCACCGTGTTCGGTTCCTGATCGGCCGGCACCATCGAAATGGCCTGATGGCGGTGCGGATCGAACTTCTCGCCGACCGGATTCAGCGCAACGACGCGGCCTTTCTCCAGCGCGCCGGTGAGTTGGCGCAGCGTGAGTTCGACGCCTTCGCGCACTTTCTGTAGATCGTCGGACGAGTGGGCGACAGCTGCTTCGAGACTGTCGATCACCGGCAGCAGATGCTCGGCGAAGCTCTCGATCGCAAACTTATGCGCCTTGCTGACGTCTTCCTGCGCGCGGCGGCGCACGTTTTCGGTCTCGGCCTTGGCCCGCAGGAAGCTTTCCTGCAGTTCGACGATCTTGGCCTGTGCTTCGGCCAATGCAGCCTGCTCGGCGCTGACCGGTGAGTCGGTCGCTACGTTTGCGGCGGCTTCCTGCTCGGGCGCTGCGGCCTCGGCGGCCTGGCGCGCGGTTTCGTCCGCGGGCGTGGGATTCTGGCTCGTCGGGTTCTCTTGCGTGTTTTCCATGTCGCTGAAAGTCGTAAAAAAAGTAAAAGCCAACGGTGGCGGCAGCGCTTCAACCATGGTGCGGTTTGTGCGTTGCAAAATCGCGACAGACAACTTCGCGACTCACCGCAAATCAAAACGGCAGATGAGGCCGGAAAGAACCATTTCAAGCGGTTCTCGCGGATTTTTTCAGACCGCACGCGGCCGGAAGAAATGCCCGGTTACAACCATTATTCCGACGCAATCAGATTGAGATTGAGTGCGGCCTGCAAGTGGCCTATGCTCCAATAAAACATCGGAAAAGACGCGTTAACCCTAATCTGACGCAAACCTTACCGACACTTTGCAATTTCACTCGATTCGACCGTCTTTATCCTGAACCTTCCCGAGGGGAGTACCGTGAAACTGACCTTTGCAATCTCGGTGGTCGCATTGGTACTCATTGCGGGCACCACGACCATCTGCATGTCCGGGGCTGTCAACGAGCACACCACCGAATACGGCGGCGTGCACGCGACCATGGAACAACTGTTCAATCCCCACCTGAAAATTTGTCGATAGTGCGCCGGTCGCGTTTGGTCGGCCGTCCGTGCAAGGCGGCCGCCGGTTCGCGAAACGTCTTGCGCCGCTCCTGCTCGACCTGCCGTTTCTCCCTGCTCTCCCCGGTTTCCGCGTAAAGCGTCTGTGCAACACTCGCCGGTCCGCGCACGTCGCACACGCCCAGCACTTCCACCTGCCACACAATCCGCTCGATCTCGACCTCGACCAGGTCGCCGACCCGCACGTCTTTGGCCGGCTTGACGCTGGCGCCGCCAATGCGCACATGCCCTTTCTCGACAGCGTCCGCGGCAAGCGAGCGCGTTTTGAAAAAGCGCGCCGCCCAAAGCCATTTGTCGATGCGCAGCTTCGCGCCCGCTTCGGTTGAAATGCGGTAGTTCATGAGCCTCTTCAAGCTCCCGTTGTATGCGCTACCGGCACGGCCTGCACCGGCCAGCCCTGCAGATTTTGCGCGACGATTTCTCCGAGCGCGGCAATCCACGCCTGCGAGGCATTCACACAGGGAATCCGATGAAAATCCTTGCCGCCCGCATGCAGGAACTCGTCGCGCACTTCCATGCCGATTTCTTCAATCGTTTCAAGGCAATCGGCGGTAAAGCCCGGACAAAACACATCAGCACGCCGCACGCCTGCCGCGCCTAACTCTTTCAACGTGGGCGCCGTGTAGGGTTGCAGCCATTCGGCCTTGCCGAAGCGCGACTGAAACGTGATGCGGCACTCCACCGGCGTCAGTTCGAGCGCCTGCATCAACAGCGCGCCCGTTTGCTGACACTGATCGTGGTACGGATCGCCAAGGTCCAGCGTACGTTTGGGCACGCCGTGAAAACTCAGCACCAGCTTGTCGCCTGCCGCGAAGTCCGGCCGGCCGTGCTGATGCCAATAGTGATGCACCTGCGCGGCGAGCGCCGCAATATACGCCGGATGGTCGGCATACTGGCGCACGGTGCGGATCTCCGGCTGATTGCGCATGCGCTTCAAGGCCGAAAACGCATCGTCGAACGCCGTGGCGGTGGTCGACGACGAATACTGCGGGTACATCGGCATCAGCAGCACACGCTCTGCGCCTGCCAGCTTGAGCTGGTTCAGCATGGCCGGAATGCCGGGCGTGCCATAACGCATCGCGTAATCGACCAGCACTGTGTAATCGTTCAGTTGCAGCAGATGGCGCAAGCCTTCCACCTGCTTCTCGGTATGGACACGCAGCGGCGAGCCTTCAGGCATCCAGACCGCGGCGTACTTCCGGGCGGAGGCGCGGCCTCGCGACGGCAGAATCAGCAGGCGCAGAATGATCTGCCAGAGCAGCACGGGAATCTCGACCACCCGCGGGTCGGACAGAAACTGCGCGAGATAGCGGCGAACCGCGCCCGGCGTCGGCGCGTCGGGCGTGCCGAGATTGATGAGCAGCACGGCGACACGGTGTGATGCAGCGTTCTGTGAAGGCCGCTCGAGGTCGAAGCGCATAGGCGACAAGATAACCGGTTTCGACGGAAAGTCCGTTCAGGTGGGAATCATTATAGCGGCGGGGTCCCTGTGCCGGTCCGGCCTGCACCCTCGGCCATTCGGCCAATTGGCAAGCGGCGCGCCGTCACGCATCATGTGCGGCAGCACGCGCCGCCATGGCAGTTCGGATAGTTACTGCTGGCTAAGCGTGAGGGAGAGCAGGCGTGCCGTGATATCCACAATCGGAATCACGCGGTTGTAGGCCATGCGGGTGGGTCCGATCACGCCGAGCGTGCCGACGATCTTGCCGTTCACTTCGTACGGCGCAGTCACCACGCTCATTTCCTCGATCGGCACCAGATTCGATTCGCCGCCAATGAAAATCTGCACACCCGCCGCGTGACTCGACACGTCGAGCAATTGAAGGAGACTGGTCTTTTGGTCGAACACATCGAACAGCTTGCGCAGGCGCGCCATGTCCGACGAAAGGTCGGCGACTTCGAGCAGGTTGCGCTCACCGGAAATCAGCACGGTCTCGCCAGTGTCGGTTTCATCCGTGCTCGCCGTCACCGCGGCGTGCATCAGCGTGGTCATGTCGCCGCGCAGTGCGTCGATTTCCTCGCGCAGGCGGCGGCGCACCTCGTCGAACGAAAGGCCCGCGAAGTGCGCGTTGATGTAATTGGAGGCTTCGACCAGTTCCGACGGCGAGAAGTCGCGCTGGGTCGCCATCATGCGGTTCTGCACGTCGCCTTCCGGCGTCACGATGATCAGCAGAATGCGCTTGTCGGACAAGCGCATGAACTCGATCTGCTTGAACACGTGGCTGCGCCGCGGCGTGAGCACCACACCGGCGAACTGCGACAGATTGGACAGCACGCTAGCCGCCGCGGCCACGATTTTCTGCGGTTCGCCTGCCTGCAGCGTAGTCTTGACGGTGCGCGTCACGGCTTCTTCGTCCGCGGCGGACTCCACCGTCAGCATGGTGTCCACGAACAGGCGATAGCCGCGCGGCGTGGGAATGCGGCCGGCGGAAGTATGCGGACTGATCACGAGCCCAAGATCCTCGAGGTCGGACATCACGTTGCGGATCGTTGCCGGGCTCAGTTCGAGGCCCGAATAACGCGACAGCGTGCGCGAGCCGACCGGCTGACCTTCGGCGATGTAGCGCTCGATCAGCGTTTTGAGGAGGGTTTGTGCGCGAGGATCTAGCATGACGGAAAATTTTAGCTCAATGGCACGACTACCGCGAGCGCTAAGGGCGCCCATCCCTGACGAACGCGCCACCGGCTGGCCGGACGGCGCTTCGTCTTCGGTCCGGCGCGTTCCCCGGCATTCGTCCTGGCGCGGCGCCGGCCAACGCGTGAGCGGCCCGGCAGCCGGCGCCGCGCCGCACTTTACCCGGCGCGCATGTCATCAAGACTTCACCATTCTAACGATAATCGCGAGATGCGCTGGCGGCCCGCGCGCGCCGGCCCGCCACCGGGTCTGTCTGCGGTTCTTTTCAGACCCTACCTATGGTGTAATGCCGGCATGCAAGTGACCAGCCAGTTCAAGACCGTCGCGCTCGTTGGGCGCAACAACACACCGGGCATCGGCGAGCCGCTGACCGCGCTCGCCTCGAGCATCGCCAAGCGCGGCTTCGAGGTCGTGTTCGAGGCCGAGACTGCCGCCGAAATCGGCGTGACCGAGTATCCGGCGCTCCGCCCCGCGGAGATCGGCGCGCGCGCCGACGTCGCCGTGGTGCTGGGCGGCGACGGCACGATGCTCGGCATCGGCCGCCAGCTTGCGCCGTACCGCACACCGCTGATCGGCATCAACCACGGGCGGCTGGGCTTCATTACCGACATCCCGATCTCGGACATGCACGAGCTCGTGCCGCAAATGCTGTCCGGCAAGTTCGAGCGCGAGGAACGCGTGCTGCTCGAATCGCGCATCATGCGCGGCGGCACCCCGATCTACCACGCGCTGGCCTTCAACGACGTGGTGGTCAACCGAAGCGGCTTCTCGGGCATGGCGGAACTGAGTGTCTCGGTGGACGGCCGGTTCATGTACAACCAGCGCTCGGACGGCCTGATCGTCGCCACCCCGACCGGCTCGACCGCTTACGCGCTGTCCTCGCAAGGGCCGATCCTGCATCCGCAATTGCAGGGCATCGTGCTGGTGCCGATCGCCCCGCATGCACTATCGAACCGTCCGATCGTGCTGCCGGACGATTCGAAAGTCAGCATTCAGATCGTCTCGGGACGTGAAGTGAACGTCAATTTCGACATGCAGTCGTTCACCTCGCTGGAACTCGGCGACATCATCGAAGTGCGCCGCTCGCGTCATACGGTGCCGATGCTGCATCCGGTCGGCTACAGCCATTTCGCCACGCTGCGCAAGAAGCTGCACTGGAACGAATATCCGTCGCACGAAGAAGACACCAAGCCCTGAGTGGCGATCACGCCCGGAACGCGAACGCCGCTTGCTGCCGAAACCTGACTCTCAAGCTCATCAGACGACCTCCATGCTTCGCCACCTCTCGATACGCGACTTCGTCATCGTCGCCGCGCTCGACCTCGAATTCGACAGCGGCTTTACTGTTTTTTCCGGCGAAACCGGCGCCGGCAAGTCGATCCTGATCGACGCGCTGGCGCTCGCGCTCGGCGCCCGCGCCGATGCGAACGTGGTGCGCACCGGCGAGAGCCGCGCGGATATCACCGCGGAATTCGAGACCCATGCGCAGGTCGAGCAATGGCTCGACGAGCAGGCGCTCGGCACGGCCGACGACGAGGACCATCAAGGCGGCACGGTGATGCTGCGGCGCGTGGTGGATGCCAACGGCCGCTCGCGCGCCTTTATCAACGGCACGGCCGCCACGCTCGCCCAGTTGCGCGAAGTCGGCGAGATGCTGGTGGATATCCACGGCCAGCACGCTCACCAGTTGCTGATGCGCCCGGACGCGCAACGCGAACTGTTCGACACGCACGCAGGCCTCGCCGAAGCGTCGGCCACCGTCACACGAGCATGGCGCGCCTGGCGCGAGAAGGTTCAGGCGGTCGAGCACGCGCAAACGCGCGACCGCGAGCTGCAACTGGAACGCGAGCGCCTCGCCTGGCAGCTCACCGAACTGGACAAGCTCGCGCCGCAGCCGGGCGAGTGGGAGGAAGTCAACACCGAGCACCGGCGGCTGTCGCACTCGGCCAATCTGATCGACGGTGTGCAAGGCGCGCTCGGCGCACTGTCCGAATCGGACGAGGCGATGATCACGCATCTTTCCTCGATCGTCTCGAAGGTACGCGACCTCGCGGAAATCGATCCGGCCTTGAACGACGTGCTGGCCGCGCTCGAGCCGGCCGAAATCCAGTTGCAGGAAGCGGCGTATTCGCTGAGCCACTACGCGCAAAAACTCGAACTCGATCCGGACCGGCTGGCGCAAGTCGAGAAGCGCCTCGACGCATTGCATTCCGCGGCGCGCAAATTTCGCCTGAAGCCGGAAACGCTGCCCGAAGAACACGAGGCACGACGCGCGCAACTGGCCGCGCTCGACGCCGCCGCCGACCTCGACAGCCTGCACGCAGCCGAGGCCAAAGCCAAAGAAGACTTCCTCGCCGAGGCGAAGAAACTCTCGAAAGCCCGCGCCAAGGCCGGCAAGGCGCTGGGCGCGGCGGTCACCACGGGCATGCAGGAATTGTCGATGAAAGGCGGCAGTTTCGAAGTCGCCCTGGTGCCGCTGCCCGAAGGCGGTGCACATGGTCTCGAGCAGGTCGAGTTCCGCGTCGCCGGTCATGCGGGCGTGCCGCTGCGGCCGCTCGCGAAAGTCGCTTCAGGCGGGGAACTCGCGCGGATCAGCCTGGCTCTCGCGGTAATTGCCAGCGCCGCCAGCCCAACGCCCACCCTGATCTTCGACGAAGTGGATACGGGAATCGGCGGGGGCGTCGCCGAAGTGGTCGGACGGCTGTTGCATCAGCTCGGGCAGGCACGCCAGGTGCTGTGCGTGACGCACTTGCCGCAAGTCGCGGCGCGCGGCGACCATCATTTTCAGGTGGCGAAAACCGGCAATGGCAAGGGCGGTACGGTCAGCAGCGTGACCTCGCTCGACAAGACGAGCCGCGTCGAAGAAGTCGCGCGCATGCTGGGTGGCCTGGAGATCACCCCGACCACCCGCAAGCACGCGAAGGAAATGCTGGCGGCCTAGGCGTCCATCGGCTGACTGGCAGCGGCAGGCGCGCGGCACAGCCGCCGCACCCGCTCTCAGCCAAACACCCGCTGCCACAACGCGAGCACCGCTTCACGCTCGGCCGTCACCAGCGCCGGCTCGACCCGCGCCTTCTCCATTCCGTCCAGCCGCAACTTGTGCTGCAACCTGCGGTACGTGCGGTAAGCGGCGCCGACCGTCTCCGCTTCCGCCTCGCTCATCAAGCCGAAGCGCGACACTTCCCGCAGCAGCGCAATGTTGCCGGTATTGCGGATCAACTCTGGATCGCTCGCCGCGTGCAGCAGTACCCAGTACTGCACCGTGAATTCGATATCCACCATCCCGCCGCGATCGTGCTTCAGGTCGAACAGCGCCGTATGGTTCGGATGCCCGGCCTCGACACGTTCGCGCATCTCGACGATCTCTTTCGCGAGCGGCGCCGCTTCGCGCGGCGTGGTCAGCACCTGCTCGCGGATCGCCTCGAAGTTCGCGCCGATCTCGGCGTCCCCCGCGCAGTAACGCGCGCGGGTCAGCGCCTGGTGCTCCCAGACCCATGCCGTGTTGGCCGCGTCGCCCTCGCGCAGCTGATAGCGGCGAAACGCGTCCAGATCGGTAACGAGCAAGCCCGACTCGCCGTTCGGCCGCAAGCGCAAGTCGACGTCGAACAGGGTGCCGGCGCCGGTTGCGGTCGTCAGCCACGTAATCAGGCGGCGGGTGTAGGTGGAATAGACGTCGGCGGCGGCATCGTCGGGATCGTCGTAGAGGAAGATCACGTCGAGGTCGGACGCGTAGCCGAGCTCCTTGCCACCCAGTTTGCCGTACGCAATCACGGCGAAACGCGGCGCCTCGCGGTGACGTTTGGGCAATTGCTTCCAGACCGCCTCGAGCGTTACGTCGAGCACGGCGTCGGCGAGTTCGGACAGCCGGTCGCTCACATGTTCGACGCTCAGCTTGCCGGCCAGGTCGATGAGCAGAATGCGGAACACCTCCGCCTGGTGCGCGTGACGCAGCAGATCCATCTGTTGTTCGACGCCGTCGGCGGCGGCCAGACGCAGGCGCAACGTGCGTTTGAATTCAGGCCAGTCGAACGGACTGTTGAGCGCTTCATCGTCCAGCAGTTCATCGAGCAATTGAGGATGGCGGATCAGATAGCCGGCCGCCCAACGCGACCCGCCCAGCACCGACAGCACGCGATGCAGCGCCTGCGGATATTCCGTCAGCAGCGCGAGATACGCGCCGCGCCGGCTCACCGCTTCGAGCAGGTCGAAGAAGCGCGCCACCGTGTCGCCGCGCCGCTCGGCCGGCTCCAGCGTGCGGGCCGCTTCGAGCGCCCGTTGCGCGACGATGTCGAAACGTTGCCGGCTGCGCTCGGCCAACCCCGCGTAACGCGACGACTGCCACACCGCGCGCAAGCGCGCGAGCAGTTCGCCCGGTTCCGCCACACCCAGTTCGATCAGACGCGCCTGCAACGCATCCTCGGCGCTGTCGTCGGCGAGCGCGCTGCTCCAGACCCACGCCGCGGCGCCGTCTTCGGGCGCGCCGCAACCGTCGCGGCCGCTCACCTTGTCAGCGAAAATCTGGTCGAACTGCTGTTCGACCAGTTCGCGATGCGCGTCGAGCCTGGTCATCAACTTTGCGTAGTCGTCACAACCCATCGCGTGGGCAAGCGCCGCACGTTCGTCGGGATCGACCGGCATGGCATGGGTTTGTGCGTCGTTGCGGTATTGCAGACGATGCTCGAGCTCGCGCAGGAAACGGTACGCCTGCGAGAGCTTCACGCAGACCGCGGTATCGATCAGGCCGTGCGCCGCGGCATGCCGCAACACGGCCAGCGTCGGCCGCACGCGGAAGCCGGCGTCCTGTCCGCCGCGGATCAGCTGGAATACCTGCGCGCTGAATTCGATTTCGCGGATACCGCCCCGCCCGAGCTTGATGTCGTCCGCCTTGTCGGGCCGCATCGACGCGCGGCGCTGCGCCTCCTGGCGAATCTGCAGATGCAGCGCCCGGATCGCGCTGATCACGCCGAAGTCGAGATAGCGGCGATAAACGAACGGCGTGACGATCGCGTCGAGCTGCTTCTGCAAACGCTGGGCGGCGTCGCTCGTCCCTTCGGACACGAGGCGGCCCTTGATCCACGCATAGCGCTCCCACTCGCGGCCTTGCACGTAGAAATATTCTTCGAGCATACCGAGGCTGCAGACGAGCGGCCCCGAGTCGCCGTTCGGCCGCAGACGCATATCCACCCGGAACACGTAGCCGTCGGCGGTAACTTCGGCCAGCGCGCCGATGAGGCGCTTGCCAAGGCGCGTAAAGAAGTCCTGCGTGGCGATCGGCGAACGCTGGCCGCCCGCGGTCTCGCCGTCCTCTTCATAGACGAAGATCAGGTCGATATCCGACGACACGTTCAGTTCGCGCCCGCCCAGCTTGCCCATTCCCACCACGCCGAGCGCGAGCCGTTCGCCCTGCGGTCCGCGCGGCTCGCCGTACAGCGTTTCGAGATCGGCGGACAAGACGGCGAGCGCACGCTGGATCGTCGTCTCAGCCAGATCGGTCATCGTCCCGGTGACCTCGGCGACGTCCGCCTTGCCCGTCAGATCGCGCTCCATCACCGCGCAAAATACCTCCGTACGCAGTTGGCGCAAAGCCCGTTTGAGTGCATCCTCGCTCAATGGCGCCGCGGCCGCGCCGGCCGCCTCTGCGCACAATGCGTCAAAGCGCGCGTCGATGCGCTCGCGGGTCAACGGCGCGGACGCAAGCGCGGCTACGTGTGCCACGAGTGGCGGACGGGCCGCCACGGCACGCGCTGCATATTGCGAATAGCTGGAACTCTGGAGAGTGGCTTCAGTCATCAAGGGTCTGGCTCGCTTCTAGCTTGGGTCAGCGTGGTTCAGTACGTTACGGCACAGGGGCTGGCGGTCTCGCGCAGGTCGCGGGACGGCATGCGGACAGGGTTTGCAGGAGGTCCGCCGACGCTTTCCCGTGTGTTACATTTCGTCGTTAATTCGCAAAACTACCATACCCGCCACCCGCCGCAGCATGTCCGAGCGAAACGAATCCGTCGAACCGCGCGATACCGGGCAGGTCCGGCCCGCGGAAGGAATCGGCCACATCGTGCTGCATCGGGCCTCGCACGTGGTCCTCGCGATCGCGATCGTCCTTTACTTCATTGCGGCGGCCCTGTTTCTTACCCTGCGCTACGTGGTGCTGCCGCGCGTCGACGAATTCCGTCCGCGGATCGAGGCCATTGTCTCGGAGAAGCTGCACACGCAGTTCACCATCGGCAAGCTCGCGCCGCATTGGAGCGGCTTCCAGCCGGGTCTCGACGTCACCAATCTGGTCATTCGCGATCACGAAGGCAAGCCCGCGCTGACGATTCCGCACGCCACCGCGGCACTTTCCTGGAAGTCGCTCTGGCAGTTTCATCCGGCGCTCTCCAGCCTGATCGTCGAGCAGCCGGACGTGCTGGTCTCGCGCAGCAGCGACGGCGTGCTCTCGGTGGCGGGCGTGCCGGTGCCGACCCGTCACAGCGGCAACGACACACTGTCCACCTGGCTATTGCGCCAGCAGGCCATCGTGCTGCGCGGCGGCGCGCTGCGCTGGCGCGACGCGCAGCACGACGCGCCGGAACTGGCGCTGCGCGACATCCGGATCGCGATTCTCAACGACGGCTACGATCACCGGCTGGCGCTGCAGGCACCCGCTGACGGCCAGGTCCTGCACGGCCCGATCGATTTCCGCACGCATTTCACGCACGCGCGGCTCTCCGCGATCGGCAAACCGATCAACTGGACCGGCCAGGTGTACGTTTCGACCGGCCCGGTCGATCTGCCGACGCTCGCGCGCTACGTCAATTTCCCGATCGAGACGTTCGCCGGGCGCATCGACAACGCGATCTGGGTCGACTTCACCGACGGCCGCATGAAGTCCGCGGGCGGGCAACTGGCCGGCACCGACGTCGCCCTGCGCGTGCGGCCAACCCAGCCCAAGCTGCTCCTGCCCGTTGCCCATTTCTCGTGGCGCCTCGAGGCCGACGAGGGCGGCGAGTACAACCTGCAGCTGCACGACATGCGCGCGGAACTCGGCCAGCCACCGCTCGACGACGGCACGCCGCTCACCCGCACGCTCGCGTTCACGACGCTGAACGGCCGCTACCGGACCGCCTCCCAGCAGCACGGGCAACTCCTCAGCGTGAACGGCGATCGCGTGGATCTGGGCATCCTCGCGGAATTCAGCCGGGCACTGCCGCTGCCGCGGCGCCTGCTGAACGAACTCGTGCGCTTCAATCCACGCGGTCTGGTGGCCAACTATGTGATCGAGTTCGAGCGCGGCAAACCGGAGTCCGGCGAGGCGGGCAGCGACCATCGCCCGAGCGGCGCCGAACCGATCGAGCGCTATCGCTTCAAGGGTGATCTGCAAGGCATCAGCGTCGCGGCGCAGGAACCGCCGCCGGGGCTGACCGCGCGCAATCACCCGCGCGCCGGCATACCCGGCATTGAAAACCTGTGGGGCAGCATCGATGCCGACGAAAACCACGGCACCGCGCTGCTCGACACCTCCAATGTCGCAATCACGCTGCCAGGCGTATTCGACGATCCGCGCCTGCTGCTCGACCGCCTGCACGGCCGCGCCGACTGGACCATTGCGCAGAAGATGCCGGGCGGGAACCACCGGCCCTTCACCATGAAGCTGGCCGATTTCAGCGTCTCGAATGCGGACGTGGATGCCACCGCCACCGCCGACTACAGCAATCCCGGCCAGGGACGCGGCTCGCTCGACCTGAGAGCCGACTTCCAGCGCGCCCAGGTCACGCGCATCGTCCGCTATCTGCCGACCAGCATCAGCGAAAAGCTACGCATCTACCTGGGCCATGGGCTGCAGGCCGGCATGTCTCGCGGCGCCAGCATCGAGATCCACGGCGATCTGACCAAATTCCCCTATTCCCGCGATCCGGACGCCGGGCTGTTCCATATCGTCGCGCCGTTCAAGGGCGCCAAGTTCGATCCGACGCCCTTCCCGCCGCGCAAGATGAAGAACGGCACGCCGAACGTGTGGCCGGCGCTCGACGGCATCGACGGGGTGTTCGAACTCAAGCAGAACCTGTTGCGCTTCGACGTCGACCGGGCGCATTACAAGCAGATCGCGCTCACCGGCGTCAGCGGCAAGATCGACGATCTCGGCACCAAGGCGTCGAGCCTCGTCATCAAGGGTGATGGGCATGGGCCGCTCGCCGACATGCTCGACTATGTCGATGCGAGTTCGCTCGGCATCATGGCCAAGCACGAAACCGAGAAAATCCACGCTGAAGGGCCGGCGTCGCTCGCGCTTCAGCTGACGGTGCCGCGCACACCCAAACCGCACATCGCCGTGGAAGGCGCGGTCGGCTTCCAGAACAACCGTTTGAGCGTGCAGAACGTGCCGCCGCTGTCGCAGCTGAAGGGCAAGGTGCACTTTACCGAGCATACGGCGCAGGTGGATCGTCTCTCCGGGCAGTTCCTCGGCGGCGACATGCACGCGAACGGCGGCCTGAAGAAGGACGGCACGTACGCGCTCGACCTCGGCGGCCACATCGCCGTCGACGCGGCGCGCGGCCTCGATCTGCATGGCGCCGCCGCGCAGGTGCTCACGCACATGAGCGGCAGCGCGCCCTACGCGTTTAACGTGCGGGGCGCGAAGGGCCGCCTGCCGGAGGTGACGGCAAACTCCGATCTGACGGGACTCGCGCTCGACTTCCCGGCGCCGTTCAACAAGCCGGTCGGCACGCCCATGCCGCTGCGCTTCGCGGTCAGCCCGTCCGCCGCGCCGGGCGACGCCGGCCTGGAGCGCGCTGATGTCACCCTCGGACCGATCGCCGCCACCTATCTGCTGCGTTATCAGCCAAAAACACCGCCGACGGTCGTGCGTGGTGCGATCGGCGTCAACAAGCCCGCCGATCTGCCGTCCGACGGCGTGATCGCGGCCGTCGACATGGAAACGTTCGATGCCGACGCATGGCGCGCGCTTATTGCGCAGATGCGCAGCAAGGAGGCGCCCGCCACCGCCTCCTCCGCCACAAACTCCTCCGCCGCATCGGCCACACCGGCGGCGGCACCCGCCGCGCCGAACCCAGCCGTCGCGCAATTCCTGCCGAGCCGCTTTGCGCTGCACATCGGCACACTCACGCTGCTCAAGCGCCACTGGGACAGCGTGATCGTCGGCGCGTCGCATACGGACAACACGTGGCAGGCGAACATCGCGTCGAATCAGGTGTCCGGCCACGTATCGTGGCTGCCGGGCGCGACCAAGGGATCGCCCGGCACGCTGCAGGCGCGCCTTGCCCGCGTGGTGATTCCATCGGTCACCGACAAGGACCTGCTCGGCCAGGCGATCTCGGCGCCCGCGCAGAACATGCCGTCGATCGATCTGGTGGTGAACGAATTGATCTTTCGCGACCGCAATATCGGCCGTCTCGAAGTCGACGCGCACAACTTCGACGAAGACGGCGTGCCGGTCTGGCAACTGGACAAGCTCGACATCACCAACCCCGCCGCCTCGCTGACCGCCACCGCCAACTGGCGCACCTCGTCGCGCCTCGGCAACAGCGCGGACGAAGACACGCCGCGCCGCACGGTGTTCGATTTCAAGCTCGATATCAAGGACGCCGGCGCGCTGCTGGAGCGCTTCGGCCAGCCGCGCACGCTCAAGGCGGGCAGCGGCACGCTGTCAGGCAAGGTGGTCTGGCTCGGCGGCCCGACCAGGATCGACTATCCGACGTTCAACGGCAACCTGGCCGTCGACCTGCGCCACGGCCAGATTCTCAAGGTCGATCCGGGCGTGGCGAAGCTGCTGGGCGTGCTCAGCCTGCAGAGCCTCGCTCGCTTCGCCACCCTGAACTTCCACGACGTGATCGGCGAAGGTCTGCCGTTCGAGCACGTCACCGCCACCGCGCAGATTCACAACGGCATCGGCCGCACCGAGAACTTCGAGATGGTGACCGCGCCGGCGCGCGCCGAGATGAAGGGCTCGGTCGACCTTGCCCAGGAGACCCAGGATCTGCACGTCAAGGTCGTGCCCACGATCAGTGCCGGAGCCGGCGTGATCGCCGCGACGGTCATCAATCCGCTGCTTGGGCTGGGTGCGCTGGTGGCCGATGTGGTGTTCTCCCAGTCGGTCTCCCATGCGTTCGCGCGTGAGTACGCAATCACCGGTTCGTGGTCGAAACCGCACGTCGAGCGGGTGAAAGGCGATCGCGGTAAGATGGACGCTCCGGCTTCGACCGTCGAAGCGAACTGAGCCCGGATTCGACCGTTTGCCCGGTCGAACGGGCGCCGTGCCGCACCGGCGGGCGCAGCCAGCCCTGAACGACGTCCGCGGCGCCCGCCATTCGCGCCGCCGCCTTGCCGGGAGTTTCTCGAAACGCTCATGAGCGAAACACACGTCTCATCAACCGAATCCAGCCAATCCCTGGACAGCACATTCCGCGTCGCCGCGCTGCAGATGGTGAGCACGCCGGAGCGCGAGCGCAATCTGGCCGAAGCCGGGCGCCTGATCGCCGAAGCCGCCGCCGGCGGCGCCCAACTGGTTCTTCTGCCCGAATACTTCTGCTTCATGGGCTACAAGGACACGGACAAGCTCGCCGTACGCGAAGCCTACCAGGACGGCCCGATCCAGCGCTTTCTCGCCGACGCCGCGCGCCGCCACCAGGTCTGGGTGATCGGCGGCACGCTGCCGTTAATGTCACCGGAGGCGTCGCGCGTGCTGAACACCACGCTGGTGTTCGACCCGCAGGGCAACGAGGCCGCCCGCTACGACAAGATCCATCTGTTCAACTTCGAAAAAGGTGAAGAATCGTTCGACGAGGCGCGCACCATCTGCCCCGGCGGCGAGGTTCGCACCTTCGAGGCGCCGTTCGGGCGCGTGGGCCTGTCGGTCTGCTACGATCTGCGCTTTCCGGAGCTGTACCGGCGCATGGGCGATTGCGCGCTGATCGTGGTGCCGTCGGCGTTCACCTACACCACCGGCCGCGCGCACTGGGAAATGCTGCTGCGTGCCCGGGCGGTCGAAAATCAGTGTTACGTGCTGGCCGCGGCGCAAGGCGGCAAGCATGAAAACGGCCGCCGCACATGGGGCCACAGCATGCTGATCGACCCGTGGGGCGAGATCGTCGCGGTGCGTGACGAAGGCGCCGGCGTGGTTGCCGGCAATCTCGAGCGTACGCGCATCGACGAAGTGCGGCAAAGTCTGCCGGCCTGGCGTCATCGCGTGCTTAGCTGATTCCTCAGTTGCCTCCTCAGTTGCCTCACTTGATAAACCTGTCTGCGTGACATTGAAACTGCGGCGCCTTCCACCCATATGCCGATGGTGGCGCCAACCGAATCCTTCGTATCGAGCAGAACATACTTCGCATGAATATCATCGAACCCAGTATCCGTAATCTCGCCGCCGCCAAGGACATCCTCCTGACGCCCTACGGTCTCGACGAATCCCTGCTCACCCGCACGCTCGCCGAAATCTTCACGCACCGCATCGACTATGCGGACCTGTACTTCCAGGCCACCCGCAGCGAAGCATGGAGTCTCGAAGAAGGCATCGTGAAATCGGGCAGCTTCAGCATCGACCAGGGCGTCGGTGTACGCGCCATATCGGGCGACCGAACCGCGTTCGCGTACTCGGACGACCTGTCGCCCGAAGCGATTCGCCAGGCCGCCATCGCCACACGTGCGATCGCCAAGGCCGGCGGCGGCAAGCAGAAGATCAAGGTGGCCTCGTCGCTGACCGGCATCGCCGGGCGCGATCTGTACCTGCCGTCCGATCCGCTGCATTCGCTCGACGCCACCGCCAAGGTCAAGCTGCTCGAGCGCATCGAGCAGATGGCGCGCGGCCGCGATCCGCGCATCCAGCAGGTCATGGCCGGCCTCGCGGGCGAATACGACGTGGTGCTGGTGGCGCGCAGCGACGGCGGCTTCGCGGCCGATATCCGTCCGCTCGTGCGTGTCTCGGTCACGGTGATCGCCGAACAGAACGGCCGCCGCGAAATCGGCAGCGGCGGCGGCGGCGGCCGCTTCGACTATGCGTATTTCACGGACGACGTGCTGTCCGGCTATGTCGACGACGCCGTGCATGCGGCGCTGGTGAACCTCGAAGCCCGCCCGGCGCCCGCCGGCGCGATGACCGTCGTGCTCGGACCGGGTTGGCCGGGTGTGCTGCTGCACGAAGCGATCGGCCATGGTCTCGAAGGCGACTTCAACCGCAAGGGTTCGTCGGCGTTCGCGGGGCGGATCGGCGAGCAGGTGGCGGCCAAGGGCGTCACCGTGGTGGACGACGGCACGCTGCCGAACCGCCGCGGCTCGCTCAATATCGACGACGAAGGCAATCCGACCCAGTGCACCACGCTGATCGAAGACGGCATTCTGAAGGGCTATATCCAGGACACGCTGAACGCGCGCCTCATGAAGATGCCGGTCACGGGCAATGCGCGCCGTGAATCGTATGCGGCGCTGCCCATGCCGCGTATGACCAACACGTACATGCTCAACGGCGACAAGGACCCGCAGGAAATCATCGAGTCCGTGAAGAACGGCCTGTATGCGGTGAACTTCGGCGGTGGCCAGGTCGACATCACCAACGGCAAGTTCGTGTTCTCGGCCTCCGAGGCGTACATGATCGAAAACGGCAAGGTCACCTACCCGGTGAAGGGCGCGACGCTGATCGGCAGCGGCCCGGAATCGCTCAAATTCGTCAGCATGATCGGGAACGACATGAAGCTGGATTCGGGCGTCGGCGTGTGCGGCAAGGAAGGCCAGAGCGTGCCGGTGGGCGTCGGTCAGCCGACGCTGCGCATCGACCGGATGACCGTGGGCGGTACGGCCTGATCAAGCAATCCACGCATACTTCGTGCACGTATTGCACGAAGTATGCGGATTTTCCGCATTTTTGCGCCCCGTGGGTTGTCAGCCGAGACTACCCGGGTTATAAAGTTACTCACCCTTTTTGACCTGCGACCTCATTTCGTCATGTCCGCCAAGTTTTATTTTTACTTTTTTTGGCATCTCAGACCGCTGGCGGATCGAGAGGGGTGTTAGTGCACGCAGGACACCGAGAATTCCCGAAAAACCGCCAGCTAGCCTGGCGGTTTTTTTTCGCCTCATGCCTTTGAAACCGCATTGAAACTTTTGTCATTGAAACCTTGTTGATTGTGCTCCGCTCTGGCGCTGCTGCTTCATCCCAGCCTTAGTTGCCCGCGCGAACACGCTACGAACCGATTCAGGAGAACAACATGCCCCCGCACAATACCGACGATGTCCGCATCCGCGAATTGAAAGAACTCACGCCGCCCGCTCACCTGATCCGCGAATTCGCCTGCGACGAAACGGTGTCCGACGTGATCTACAACTCGCGCACGGCGATGCATCGCATTCTGCACGGCATGGAAGACCGTCTGATCGTCGTCATCGGGCCGTGCTCGATCCACGACACGAAGGCGGCAATGGAATACGCGGGGCGCCTGGTCGAGCAGCGCAAGCGCTTCGCCGGCGAACTCGAAATCGTGATGCGCGTGTACTTCGAGAAGCCGCGTACGACGGTGGGCTGGAAGGGTCTCATCAACGACCCGTACATGGACAATAGCTTCAAGATCAACGACGGCCTGCGCACGGCGCGCGAGCTGCTGTTGCGCATCAACGAACTCGGCCTGCCGGCAGGCACGGAATACCTCGACATGATCAGCCCGCAATACATCGCCGACCTGATCTCGTGGGGCGCGATCGGCGCGCGCACCACCGAGTCGCAAGTGCACCGCGAACTGGCTTCGGGATTGTCGTGCCCGGTCGGCTTCAAGAACGGCACGGACGGCAACGTCAAGATCGCCGTCGACGCAATCAAGGCCGCCTCGCAGCCGCACCATTTCCTGTCGGTCACCAAGGGCGGCCACTCGGCGATCGTCTCGACCGCCGGCAATGAGGACTGCCACATCATCCTGCGCGGCGGCAAGACGCCGAACTACGACGCGGACAGCGTGAACGCCGCCTGTGCGGACATCGGCAAGGCCGGCCTTGCCGCGCGCCTGATGATCGACGCGAGCCACGCGAACAGCTCGAAGAAGCACGAGAATCAGATTCCGGTGTGCGCGGACATCGGCCGCCAGATTGCTTCGGGCGACGAACGGATTGTCGGCGTGATGGTGGAGTCGCATCTGGTGGCGGGCCGTCAGGATCTGCAGGAAGGCTGTGCGCTGACGTATGGCCAGAGCATTACCGACGCCTGCATCGGCTGGGATGAAAGCGTTGCCGTGCTGGAAGGCCTCGCCGAATCGGTCAAGCAACGGCGCGTGGCACGCGGCAGCGGCAACTGAACTGAACCCACGCTTATCGCGGCGTGGTTTCCTGAAAAACCCGGCTCGTTTGAGCCGGGTTTTTTATTTTGTTGGCCGAACGGACGAATGGTGCTCCACAAACCGCCTCTGTACCGTAACGACTCATGACCCTGTCGAAAGTGACTTGACGGGGGGCAGAGGTTACGTATAAGATTTTGTACATGAAAGGCGACTATGGAGCACGAAAAAGAAATCCGCTGGCTAGGCTCCAGCTATCACGATTTACTCGCCTTTCCAGAAGAGCCGCGTCGTCTGGCAGGGTTTCAACTGGGCAAGATTCAAGCGGGTCTGGACCCTGACGACTGGAAGCCGTTTGATTCAATCGGCGCTGGAACGCGCGAGATCCGCATTAGAGACACAGACGGCATTTTTCGCGTTATGTATGTGACCAAGTTTGTGGAAGCGCTGTACGTACTGCATTGCTTCCAGAAAAAGGCGCAGAAGCTGGGCTCGCACGACCGGAAAATTGCTGAAACGCGATACCGCGCCATCACAAACAATAGGAAAACTTAGCAAATGACGATCGACACCAAAATTCGTCACGTGACCCAACCCGGGGTAAATCTGTTTCTCGAACTCGGTTTTTCCGCTGCGGAAGCAAAGCGCCTGCACGCCGCGTCGCAAAAGCAGATCAACGACACGCGGCTGCTCAAGGAGCAGCTCATGACAGAACTGTCCAGCTGGATTGAACAGCATCAATTGAAGCAGGCCGAGGCTGCCGAAATTCTGATGGTGTCGCGCCCGCGCGTGTCCGACGTGGTCAATAAAAAAACCACCAAGTTCACCATCGACACCCTCGTCGAAATGTTGAGCCGGATCGGCAAGCCGGTAACACTCGCGATCGGCTAACGCGCATGACTTGCCGTGGCGTGCGTCTCTGGCGTCTGACGATGCGGGCCTAGACGGCGCCGCGGTCGTGCTGCCAGAGCACGTCAGACCCGCCATCCGCGCGGTTCAGGACGCGCGCCAGCACGAACAGCAGGTCGGACAGCCGGTTGACGTACTGGCGCGGCGCGGCATTGATTGCCTCGTGCTCGCCCAAGTCAACGATTGCCCGCTCGGCACGACGGCACACGGTGCGGCACACATGCGCGAGCGCCGCAGCACGCGAGCCCCCCGGCAGGATGAACTCCTTCAGCGGCGGCAAGGCCGCGTTGTAGTCCGCGAGCCAGTCATCGAGTTGGGCAAGATGCCGCTCGGTGATCATCGTATGGCCGGGGATGCAAAGCTCGCCGCCCAGGTCGAACAGATCATGCTGGATCGCGACCAGCGCCGCCCGCACTTTATCGGGCAGTGCTTCGCACAGCAGCACACCCAGGTTCGAATTGAGTTCGTCCACGTCGCCGATGGCGGCAATGCGCAGGCTGTCCTTGCGAACCCGGCTGCCGTCGCCGAGACCCGTGGTGCCGTCGTCCCCGGTGCGGGTGGCGATCTTGCTCAAGCGGTTGCCCATACTATCTCCCATGCTTTCGGTGCCGATGCGTCGGTGCCAACCATGAAGGCCGGCGCAAAACCGCCCATCAGGCACCGCGTTTATCCATATTGCGCTCATCGCAAAGCCGCCGCCATTATAGGAGCCCTGGCCGGCCGCAACGCCGTCCCACGGGCGATCGGCGTAAAATGAAACATCTGCTGCAAAACAGTGCCGCACCCAATATCAGGAGACATGCGTGAATCATCCCGTGCCGCCGGCCCCGCTGCGCCGGCCGTTTCCCGCCGAGTTGCTGAACGCGCTGAAAGCTGTCTTCGCCGATCGCGTGTCCGTCTCCGAAGCCGTGCGCGCCCATCATGGCCGCGACGAATCGCCGTTCGATCCCCAACTGCCTGACGCCGTCGTGTTCGCACGCACGACCGAAGAAGTGCAAGCCGCCGTCAAGCTGTGCGGCCAGTACGATGTGCCGGTCATCCCCTACGGCAACGGCTCGTCGCTCGAAGGGCATCTGCTGGCCGTGCAAGGCGGTGTGTCGATCGATCTGTCGGAAATGAATCGGGTCTTGTCGATCAACGCCGAAGACCTGACCGTCACCGTCGAGCCAGGCATCTCGCGCAAGCAGCTGAACGAAGCGCTGCGCGACACCGGTCTGTTCTTCCCGATCGACCCGGGCGCGGATGCGAGCATCGGCGGCATGTCGGCCACGCGCGCCTCGGGCACCAACGCCGTGCGCTACGGCACCATGCGCGAGAACGTGCTGGGCCTGAGCGTGGTGCTGGCCGACGGCCGCGTGATCCGGACCGGCACGCGAGCCCGCAAGTCCTCCGCGGGTTACGACCTGACGCGCCTGTTCGTAGGCTCGGAAGGCACGCTCGGCGTGATCACGGAAATCACCGTGCGCCTCTATCCACAACCCGAAGCGGTGTCCGCGGCGGTGTGCACGTTCCCGTCGATGGGCGACGCGGTGCGCGCGGTCATCGAAACGATCCAGATCGGCGTGCCGATCGCGCGGGTCGAATTCGTCGACTCGCTCGCGATCCGCTCGATCAATCGCCATTCGAACCTGACGCTGCGCGAAGCGCCCACACTGTTCTTCGAATTTCATGGCACCGAGGCCGGCGTGAAGGAACAGGCCGAACTGGTCCAGGAAATTGCCGCGCAGAATGCCGGCGAAGGCTTCGAATGGGCGACCCGGCCGGAAGACCGCAGCCGTCTGTGGAACGCGCGGCACAACGCCTACTTCGCCATGCTGCAACTGAAGCCCGGCTGCCGCGCCGTCACGACCGACGTATGCGTGCCGATATCGCGTCTCGCGGAATGCGTGGTGGAAACGGAACAGGACCTGAAGGAATCGCCGCTGCCCTGCCCGATCGTCGGCCATGTCGGCGACGGCAACTTCCACGTCGCGATCCTGATCGACCCGGACAAACCGGAAGAGCTCGCCGAAGCCGAGCGCCTGAACCATCGCATCGTGCAGCGCGCGCTGCGCATGGACGGGACCTGCACGGGCGAACATGGGGTCGGCCTGCACAAGATGGGCTTCATGCTCGAAGAACATGGCGAAGTCGCGGTCGATACAATGCGCTCGATCAAGCACGCGCTCGACCCGCGCAATCTGATGAACCCAGGCAAGATTTTTAACTGGGCGGCCTGAGGCATCGCAGGCGCCGTCTGGCTTCTTCAGACGGCAGCCAGTGGCTGCGGCATGGCAGCCGGACCGGACTCGCAAGATACGATGGGTGAAAGACTCGAGGAGACAAGTCAAATGACCGCGCCCGCCGAACTGACGGCCGAAGTACTCGCCCAGCGCCAGCGCGAAGTCGTGCAGGCGCTGATGGCCGTATTGCCAACCCAATGCCTGCTGTATCGCGAAGAAGACACGGTCGCCTACGAATGCGACGGTCTCGCTGCCTACCGGCGCCTGCCGCTCGCCGTCGCGCTGCCGGAGACGGAATCGCAGGTCCAGCGCATCGTGCAGATCTGCAATCGCCTCGACGTGCCGATCGTGCCGCGCGGCGCGGGCACCGGCCTGTCCGGCGGCGCCATGCCGATCCGTCACGGCGTGGTGGTGTCGCTCGCGCGCTTCAGGAAGATCGTCGAAGTCGACCCGTACGCGCGGACCGCCACGGTGCAACCAGGCGTGCGCAACCTGTCTATTTCCGAAGCCGCGGCGCCGTACGGCCTCTACTACGCACCGGACCCGTCGTCGCAGATTGCCTGCACGATCGGCGGCAACGTGTCGGAGAATTCCGGCGGCGTCCACTGCCTCAAATACGGTCTGACGGTGCACAACGTGCTGCGCGTGCGCGCCGTGACCATGGAAGGCGAGATTGTCGAGTTCGGCTCGCTCGCGCCCGACGCGCCTGGCCTCGACCTGCTCGCGGTGATGATCGGCAGCGAAGGCATGTTCGCGATCGTCACGGAAGTCACGGTCAAGCTGATCCCGAAACCGCAAACGGCGCAGGTCATCATGGCCAGTTTCGACGACGTCGTGAAGGGCGGCGACGCGGTTGCCAGCATCATCGCGGCGGGCATCATCCCGGCGGGGCTGGAGATGATGGACAAACCGGCTACGCGCGCGGTCGAAGAATTCGTCAACGCCGGCTACGACACCGATGCTGCGGCCATCCTGCTATGCGAATCGGACGGCACGCCCGAAGAAGTCGCCGATGAAATCGTGCGCATGACCGCGGTGCTGCGCGAACACGGCGCCTCGCGCATCCAGATTTCCCGCTCGGAGACCGAACGGCTGCGCTTCTGGTCCGGGCGCAAGAACGCGTTTCCGGCCGCCGGCCGCATTTCACCGGACTACTACTGCATGGACGGCACCGTGCCGCGCCGCAGTATCGGACCGCTGCTGGCGCGCATCGAGGCGATGGAAAAAACGTACAACCTGCGCTGCATCAACGTGTTCCATGCCGGCGACGGCAACATGCATCCGCTGATCCTGTTCAACGGCAACGATCAGGAAGAGTGGCACCGGGCCGAGGCATTCGGTTGCGACATCCTCGAAGCCTGCGTCGAACTGGGCGGCACGGTCACCGGCGAGCACGGCGTCGGCATCGAGAAGATCAATTCGATGTGCGTGCAGTTCTCGCCCGAGGAGCGCGATGCGTTCCACGCGGTCAAGCGGGCTTTCGACGCACCCGGCCTGCTCAACCCGGACAAAGGCATTCCTACGCGAGCGCGCTGCGCCGAATACGGCAAGATGCACGTGCGCGGCGGTTTGCTGCCGCATCCCGAGTTGCCGCGGTTTTAACGCATGCGCCGCGCAGAGCTTGCTCCGGCGGCGCTTCCCTGCTCCCACCCTGATTACCCGATGCGGGTCCGCTCCTGGTTGCCAGCGAGCCCCCGCCCGGTACAATCAGCCGAAACATAACGAAGCAGGGCACCATGGAAGAGGACGACATCGTCGCCATGTGGTCGGAACGCGTGCGTTCGGCCAGCGCCGATGGACGCGCATTGCGCATCCGGGGCGGAGGCACCAAAGACTGGTACGGTCAGACGCTGGAAGGTGAGATCCTCGACACGCGCGCTTATCGCGGCGTCATCGCCTACGACCCGGCGGAACTGGTCATCACCGCGCGCGCGGGCACGCCTCTGCTCGAGATCGAGGCCGCGCTCGCCGAGCACGATCAGATGCTTGCTTTCGAGCCGCCGCACTTTGGGCCGCAGGCTACCTTCGGCGGCTGTATCGCGGCGGGAATAGCGGGTCCGCGGCGCCCGTCAGCCGGCGCGGCGCGCGACTTCGTGCTTGGCGCGGTCATCATGAACGGCCAGGGGCAAAAGCTGCACTTCGGCGGCCAGGTGGTGAAGAACGTCGCCGGCTACGACGTCTCGCGTCTGATGGCCGGCTCGCTCGGCACCCTCGGGCTGATCCTCGAACTGTCGATCAAGGTGTTGCCGCTGCCGCAAGCCGAAGCCACGCTCAAATTCGACATGAACGGCACCGACGCGGTCCGCAAGCTCAACGAATGGGGCGGCCGGCCGCTGCCGATCACGGCGAGTGCATGGCGTCACGGCACCCTGGCGGTGCGCCTCGCCGGCGCCGAATCCGCGGTCAAGTCAGCGAAAATGGCGCTCGGCGGCGAAGTAGTCGATGCGGTCGAAGCGGAACGCTTCTGGGCTGGCCTGCGCGAACAGACCGATTCGTTCTTCGCGGCCATTCCGCCCAAGGCCGCCCTGTGGCGCCTCGCGCTGCCTTCGATCACGGAACCGCTGCAACTGCCGGGCGCACAACTGATGGAATGGGGCGGCGGCCAGCGCTGGTGGATTACCGACACCGACGCGCAAACCGTGCGCATCAGCGCTCGGCAAGCCGGCGGCCATGCCACCATCTTCCGCGCCGGCCACGGCTACGACCGCAGCGCCGGTGTGTTCACGCCGCTTCCCGCGCCGCTGATGAAAATCCATCGCGGCCTGAAAACCGCATTCGACCCGGCCCGCATCTTCAATCGCGGCCGTATCTACCCTGACTTCTGAGCGACGCGATGCAAACCAACCTCGCGGACTTCATTCGCAACACGCCCGACGGCGACGAAGCCGACAGCATTCTGCGCAAGTGCGTGCACTGCGGCTTCTGCACGGCGACCTGCCCGACTTATCAATTGCTTGGCGACGAGCTGGACGGTCCACGCGGGCGGATCTATCTGATCAAGCAGATGGTCGAAGGCGCGCCGGTCACGCGCAGCACCCAGGTTCACCTCGACCGTTGCCTGACCTGCCGCAATTGCGAAACGACCTGCCCTTCGGGCGTGCAATACGGCCGGCTGGTGGAAATCGGCCGCAAGATCACCGAAGAAAAAGTCACGCGCCCGCTCAGCCAGCGGCTCATGCGGCGCATGCTCGCGAGCTTCGTGCCGAACAGCGCGCTCTTCACACCGACCATGCGGCTCGGCCAGCACTTCCGCCCGTTCCTGCCGAAGAAACTGCGCGACAAGGTGCCGGCGCGGCAGAAACCGCTCGAATGGCCGATCGCGAAACATCCGCGCAAGATGCTGATGCTGGCGGGCTGTGTGCAACCGTCGATGATGCCGAACGTCAACATCGCCACCGCCCGCGTGCTCGATGCACTCGGCGTGGAAACGGTGATCGCGCCGGACGCCGGCTGCTGCGGGGCGATCCGTCTGCATCTGGGCTACCACGACGACGCGCTCGACGACCTGCGCGCGAACATCGACGCATGGTGGCCGCATATCGAACAAGGTGTGGAAGCGATCGTGATGAACGCATCCGGCTGCGGCGCGACGGTCAAGGAGTACGCGCACTTGTTGCGCGACGATCCGGCGTATGCGGAGAAGGCCCGCCGCGTGGTGGAACTGACGCGCGACATCGCCGAAATCCTGCCGGAATTCGAGGAAGCACTGGTCTCGGCCACGCGCCGCCGCTCGGTTCACACCGTGGCTTTTCATCCGCCCTGCACCTTGCAGCATGGCCAGCAGGTGCGAGGCGCGGTCGAGCATCTGCTGACCGCTCTCGGCGTCGAAGTGCGGCTGCCGGCCGACAGTCATCTGTGCTGCGGTTCGGCGGGCACCTACTCGCTGACGCAGCCGAGGCTGTCGTACGCGTTGCGCGATCAGAAGCTCGAGCAGTTGCAGGCTCAGGAGCCGCAGATCATCGTGTCGGCGAACGTCGGCTGCATCGCGCATCTGCAAAGCGGCACGTCGACGCCGGTCGCGCATTGGATCGAGTTGGTCGAGCACATGCTGTCCGTATAATCCGCTCATCGACTTTCGCTGGATTTACGGTTCCGCCATGCCCGATCTGATTCACAACCTCGAAGCGGTGCAAGAGCGCATCGCGAAGGCCGCGCAGGCGGCTGGACGCGACGCAAGTTCGGTCCATCTGCTCGCGGTCTCGAAGACCTTTCCCGCCGAAGATGTGCGCGCCGCCCACGCCGCCGGCCAGCGCGCATTCGGCGAAAACTACGTGCAGGAAGCCATCGCCAAGATCGAAGCGCTCGCGGATCTGCGCGCCGCGCTCGACTGGCATTTCATCGGCCCGTTGCAATCGAACAAGACCCGGCCGGTCGCGGAGCGCTTCGACTGGGTGCACTCGGTCGATCGCCTGAAAATCGCGCAGCGGCTCTCGGAGCAGCGCCCGGAGAATCTGCCGCCGCTCAACGTGTGCCTGCAGGTCAATATCAGCGGCGAGGCGTCGAAAAGCGGCGCGAGCATTGCCGAAGCGGCGCAGGTCGCGCACGCCATCGCCGCTCTTCCCAAACTGAAACTGCGCGGCCTGATGGCGATTCCGGAGCCGGCCGGCGGCCTCGACGAGCAGCGCGTGCCGCATCGGCAGCTACGCGAGCTGTTCGAACGTCTGCGTGGCGATGGACTCGAACTCGACACGCTCTCCATGGGCATGTCGGCCGACCTCGAAGCCGCTGTGCTCGAAGGCGCGACAATCGTGCGCATCGGCACCGCGATCTTCGGCGCGCGAGATTACTCCCACTGACCTCCCGGGCCCCTTCGGGTTCTCCACGGCACCTCATTCGGAACATCATGAAAATTGCATTTATCGGTGGCGGCAACATGGCCGCCGCGTTGATCGGCGGCCTCATCAAGCGCGGTATCGCCCCGGCTGATCTCTACGCGATCGATCCCAACGAAGACGCGCGCAAGCGCAACGAGCAGCAGTTCGGCATCAAGACCGGCGCCGCCGCGGACGCCGCGCTCGCCGGGTACGACGCCGTCGTGCTGGCGGTGAAACCGCAGATCCTGAAGAGCGTCGCCGAGGCTGTGGCGCCGCATCTGAATGCGTCGCAACTGGTGGTGAGCATCGTCGCGGGTATTCGCATGGGTGATATGTCGCGCTGGCTCAACGGTCACGGCCGCATCGTGCGGGTCATGCCAAATACGCCGGCGCTGATCGGCATGGGCGTGACCGGTCTCGTGGCAACCGCGAGCGTCGATGACTCCGGTCGCGCGCTCGCTTCGCAGGTACTCGGCGCGGTCGGCGAAACGGTCTGGTTCGATGATGAAGCAAAAATCGACGCCGTCACCGCGATCTCGGGCAGCGGGCCGGCCTACGTGTTTTATTTCATCGAGGCGTTGCAGGAAGCCGCGCGCCAGCTCGGCATGGACGAAGCGCAAGGCCGTGCGCTGGCGGTGGCGACCTTTACCGGTGCGGCGCAACTGGCCGCGAACTCCGGCGAGCCGCCAAGCCTGCTGCGTGAGCGAGTGACGTCGAAGGGCGGCACCACGGCGGCGGCTCTGGCGTCGTTCGAGGCGAGCGGCATCAAGGATGCAATCGTGCGCGGCGTACTCGCCGCTGACGCGCGCGCGCGGGAAATGGGCGACGAGTTCGGCCAGCTATAAGCAATCAGCGATCAGCGGCGGGTACGCCGGCGCGGCGCGCTTAGAACGAAGCCGCCGCGTAATGCGCGGCGATACCGGCAAAGAGGGCGCCGCCCAGCCAGTTGTTATGCCGGAACGCCGCGAAGCACGGCATCCGCTCACGATTGCGGATCAGCGTGTAGTGATAGATCGCGCAACCCACGGCGGCCGCCCATCCCAGCCAGTACAGCACACCGAAACCGAGCATCACGCCGATGCCGACGTAAATTCCCAGCGTCACCGCATAGCAGATCATGATCGCGGCCACGTCGAAGCGGCCGAAGGTCAGCGCTGAGGTGCGGATGCCGATCTTGATATCGTCGTCGCGATCGACCATTGCATACTCAGTGTCATACGCCACCGACCAGAACACGTTGGCGAGCAGCATCACCCATGCGAGCGTCGGCACGTGATCCTGAATTGCGGCAAACGCCATGGGAATGCCAAAGCCGAACGCAATGCCCAGATAAGCCTGCGGAATCGCGAAGAACCGCTTGGTGAACGGATAGGAACCGGCAACGAACAGCGCCGCGACCGAAAGCTCCTTGGTCAGCGTATTCAGCGGCAGAATCAGCAGAAACGCCAGCAGCGACAAACCGGCCGCCAGCGCCACCGCTTCCCACGCCTTGATCTTGCCCGACGTGATCGGGCGATTCGCCGTGCGCTTGACGTAGCGGTCGAAATCGCGGTCCGCATAGTCGTTGATCGCACAGCCCGCCGAGCGCATCAGCACCGTGCCCACCGTGAAGATCACCAGCAGCGGCCACGAAGGATGACCGTTGGACGCGATCCACAGCGCGTTGAGCGTCGGCCACAGCAGCAGCAGACTGCCGATCGGCTTATCCATGCGCACGAGGCGCAGATACAGGGGAAGTCGGGCGAACATGGGCGGATTCGGTGAAATTGCGAGGGCGGTGCCGCCATTTTACGGGATGCGGACGGCGGACCGCTTTCCGGTGGGCAGAGGCGAGAAAGCGGCGCCGCAAAAAACAAAACCTCCCAACAGGGAGGTTTTGTTTTTATCGCAGTTCGACGCGGGAGCCGGAACGAAACTCCCTGTGTGCACCAATGCTCAAGCCAGCATCGAGCGCAGCATCCATGCGGTCTTTTCGTGCGTTTGCATGCGTTGCGTCAGCAGGTCGGCGGTCGGCTCGTCGTTGGCGGCTTCCGTTGCCGGGAAAATCGCGCGCGCGGTACGCACCACGGCTTCCTGACCTTCCACCAGCTGACGGATCATGTCTTCCGCCGCCGGCACGCCGTCCGCTTCCGGAATCGACGAGAGCTTCGCGAAGTCCTTGTAAGTGCCCGGCGCATGCACGCCCAGCGCACGAATCCGTTCCGCGATCGAATCGACCGCCAGTGCCAGTTCGTTGTACTGCGTTTCGAACATCAGATGCAACGTGTTGAACATCGGACCCGTCACGTTCCAGTGAAAGTTGTGGGTCTTCAGATACAGCGTGTAGGTGTCGGCAAGCAGGCGCGACAGCCCTTCTGCAATCTTCTTGCGATCCTTGTCGCTGATCCCGATGTTGACGTGCTGTACTGCTTCTTTTTTGGCCATGATGACTCCCTTGAAGAGTGATACGAACCGATATGAAAAGCGGCGGTCTGCGTGTGGCAAACCCGACCCGTCGAGCGCCCGACAGTTTATCTTAGAACGCTGCTGCGCTCGTGCCACGGTGACCCCTTGCCGCATCCACGGCCTGCGCCGGGATCAGCCGCCCACCGCGTGCTGCAGCGCCTGCGTGGCGATCACGGCGAACCCGCTCGCGAAGATGGCGAGGCCCATTGCCTTGCGCGCCATCCCCGCATATTGCTGACGTGCGATGCTTGCGGCGGGCGCTTCGCCGATGGTGGCCAACATCATCTGGATCATGATCGTGCTCCTCGATTCGTATCGGTAATTCTGGCGGGACGCCAATGCGCCCCGCCCTGCTGCAACGTTTTAACTGCCTGACTGCCGCTTACTTCTGGCTGGCTTTCGCGAGATCGGCGATAGCGGCGATCACGCCTTCCGCATAAGCCGGATCGGCGCGGCGGAAATGCTCGATCTGACGCGCGACGATCTCCTGCGGCACACCGTTGATATGGCGTGCGATGTTGCCGAACAGACGCTGGCGCTGTGCCGCGTCGAAGAGCGCGAACAACATGCTGGGCTGCGTGTAGTAGTCCTCGTCCTCGCGATGCTCGTAGCGATCCACCGCGCCCGCCGCGAGCGGCGGTTCGGACGCGTTGGCGTCCTGCGCGAAATCGCCGAAACGGTTCGGCTCGTAGTTCACCTGGCCGCCGAGATTGCCGTCCGTGCGCATCGCGCCGTCGCGATGGAACGAATGCGGATTCGGCGCACGCGGCGCGTTCACCGGAATCTGGTGATGGTTGATCCCGAGGCGATAACGCTGGGTGTCACCATACGAGAACAAACGGCCTTGCAGCAGGCGGTCCGGCGAGAAGCCGATACCCGGCACCACGTTGGCCGGCGTGAACGCTGCCTGCTCCACGTCCGCGAAATAGTTGGCCGCGTTGCGGTTCAACTCGATCGTGCCGACGTCGATCAACGGGTAGTCCTTCTGCGACCACACCTTCGTGATGTCGAACGGGTTGAAGCGATACGTCGCGGCATCGGCTTCCGGCATCACCTGAATCGCGAAGCGCCACGCCGGGAAGCGGCCCGCGTCGATGCTGCCGACCAGATCGCGCTGCGCGCTTTCACGGTCTTGCGCGACCACCTGGGCGGCTTCGGCATCGGTGAATTTTTCAATGCCCTGCATCGACTTGAAGTGGAACTTGACCCAGAAGCGCTCGTTGTTCGCGTTGATGAACGAGTACGTGTGCGAGCCGAAGCCGTGCATCTGACGGTAGTTCTTCGGAATGCCGCGGTCGCTCATCAGAATCGTCACCTGATGCAGCGATTCCGGATGACGCGACCAGAAGTCCCACGCGGCGACGTTGTTGCGCATGTTGGTGTACGGATCGCGCTTCTGCGTGTGAATGAAGTCCGGAAACTTCAGCGGATCGCGGATAAAGAACACCGGCGTGTTGTTGCCCACCACGTCCCAGTTGCCCTCTTCCGTGTAGAACTTGATCGAGAAACCCCGCACGTCGCGTTCCGCGTCGGCCGCGCCGCGCTCGCCGGCCACCGTCGAAAAGCGCATGAAAAGCGGCGTTTCCTTGCCGACTTGCGCGAACACTTTCGCCTTCGTGTAGCGCGAGATGTCGTGCGTGACTTTCAGCGTGCCGAACGCGCCCGAGCCTTTTGCGTGCACGCGGCGTTCGGGGATCACTTCGCGGTCGAAGTGAGCGAGTTTTTCGAGCAGCCATACATCTTGCAAAACAACCGGGCCGCGAGCGCCGGCGGTCATCGAATTCTGGTTATCCGCGACGGGTGCGCCGGCGGCATTGGTGAGCTTACGTTCGGACATGCGTGACTCCTGAATGACTCTTATCGGGACGGAATGTGGGGACAGGCGTGGCGCATTGACGCCGGAAATTCATGCATCAGGCGTGTATCAGGCCGAAAGGGCCCGGTCGACCAGCAGAGACAACGCGACCGTACGCAAGCTGGCCAGAGGTGCGGCGAAACCGCTGTTTGCGGCGGCAGGCTGGGCGGCGAGAGTCGGGGTTTGCTGCGGGTTCGATGACGGCATGATTTCCTCCAGGTCTTATGGGATCGGGCGATCCATGGAGGAAACTATAACAAAACTATCGAATTACTGCTTTTGATTAATTTTATCTATTCGATAGGGCTTGCGGCTATCGGCGCCGCTGGGAGCGCCGGACCCGCTGCCGAAGCGAGCGTGGCGGGCCGGCGTGGGTACGTGTGTGGATGCAGACCCGCCGTTAGTTGACGGCGACCGGCAGATCCAGCTTCGTGACACCAGGCAGATCGCAGGCGTTGATGGCGTCGCAAATGGCCTCGATGGCGGGCATGCGGGTGAAGCTCTTGCGCCAGGCCAGCACGACGCGGCGATCCGGCACGGGATCGCCGAATGCGACGTAACTGAGCAGGCCTGGGTCGATGCCACCTGCTTGCGGCTTGACTTCGTGTACCGACATACGAGGCATCACGGTAATGCCGACACCGCTCGCCACCATATGACGAATGGTCTCGAGCGACGACCCTTCGAAGGTTTTCTGGATGCCGTCCGCGTTTTGCGAAAAGCGCATCAATTCCGGACAGACGCCGAGCACGTGATCGCGGAAGCAATGGCCGCTGCCGAGCAGCAGCATGGTTTCCTGCTTCAGATCGTCGGCGTCGATTTTCGGGCGGTTTTCCCACGCGTGGCCCGAAGGCAGCGCGACGACGAACGGTTCGTCGTACAGCGGCCGCAGCATCAGGCCGGTTTCCGGAAAGGGCAGCGCCATGATGGCGACGTCGATTTCGCCTTGCTTGAGCAGCTCGATCAGCTTGAGCGTGTAATTTTCCTGCAGCATCAAGGGCATCTGCGGGACGCGCTTGATCATTTGCTTGACGAGCGTGGGCAGGAGGTACGGCCCGATCGTGTAAATGACGCCGAGGCGCAGCGGCCCGATCAGCGGGTCTTTGCCCTGTTTGGCGATTTCCTTGATGGCGAGCGTTTGCTCGAGCACGCGTTGGGCTTGCGTGACGATCTGTTCGCCGATGGGCGTGACGCTGACTTCGCTGGTGCCGCGCTCGAAGATCTGCACGTTCAGTTCGTCTTCGAGCTTCTTGATGGCGACCGACAGGGTCGGCTGGCTGACGAAACACGCTTCGGCGGCACGGCCGAAGTGCCGCTCGCGGGCCACGGCGACGATGTATTTCAGTTCGGTGAGGGTCATTCGGGGACCAATCAGTACAGTGGGTTCGATAGGTTCTAGTTATACACCGATAGGGTCGGTTCGCCAACCATTTCGGTGGTTACCCCAGGGCACAGGCAATAACGTCCTCTCTTCAGGCCTTAAGAAACTGCTCCCGCCCCCCCAACCACCGCGCCAAATGCTGCAACACAACCTGGGGATACTTCTCCAGCAACACCCCGGCAGCCTCCCGCGCCGGTTCGATCAACCACTGATCATTCTGAAGATCGGCAAACCTCAACATAGCCGCGCCCGACTGCCGCGCCCCAAGAAACTCCCCGGGTCCACGAATCTCAAGATCCCGCCGGGCAATCTCAAAGCCATCGGTGGTTTCGCGCATGGTCTGTAACCGTGCGCGAGCCGTCATCGACAACGGCCCGGTATAAAGCAGCACGCAAATTGAACCCGCACTCCCACGTCCCACCCGCCCCCGCAGCTGATGCAATTGCGCAAGACCAAAACGCTCCGCATGCTCGATCACCATCAGCGACGCATTCGGCACATCGACCCCCACTTCGATCACCGTCGTCGCAACCAGCAGCTGCACCTCGTTACGAGTAAACGCATCCATGACTGCCGCCTTTTCCGCCGGCGCGAGACGTCCATGCACGAGGCCAACCTTCAGCTCCGGCAACGCAGCCACCAACGTCTCGTACGTCTCCACTGCCGTCTGCAACTGCAAAGTCTCGCTTTCCTCGATCAGCGGACACACCCAGTACACCTGGCGTCCCGTCAACGCCGCCTCGCGCACACGGCCGATCACCTCCTCGCGCCGCGCGTCGGAGACGAGCTTGGTCAGGATCGACGTACGCCCAGGCGGCAGTTCGTCAATGGTCGAGACGTCCAGGTCGGCGTAATACGTCATCGCGAGCGTGCGCGGAATCGGTGTGGCCGACATCATCAACTGATGCGGCTGAAAGTCGTTCGCGCCGTCGGCCGCGTTCTGCGCCTTGGCGCGCAAGGCCAGCCGTTGCGCCACGCCAAAACGATGCTGTTCGTCGACGATCACGAGACCAAGCCGCGCGAACTCCACCGCGTCCTGAATGATCGCGTGCGTGCCGATCACGAGTTGCGCCGTGCCGAGCGCGGCGGCTTCGATCGCGGCCCGTTTTTCGCGGGCCTTCAGACTGCCCGCCAGCCACGCGACGCTCACGCCGAGCGGCTCCAGCCAGCCGCGCAGTTTGCGCGCGTGCTGCTCGGCAAGAATTTCCGTCGGCGCCATCAGCGCGGCCTGATAACCGGCGTCGATAGCCTGCGCGGCGGCCAGCGCCGCGACGATCGTCTTGCCGCTGCCGACGTCGCCCTGCAGCAGGCGCTGCATCGGATGCGGCTGCGTGAGGTCGAGCGCGATTTCGCCGCCGACGCGCTCCTGCGCCGCCGTCAGTGAAAACGGCAGCGCCTTCAGCAAGCGCGCCACCAGCGCGGATTCGTCGCCCAGTTTGCGGCGCGGCATGGCCGGCGCCGCGCGGGTGCGGCGCTCTTCGTGCGCGCGCTTGAGCGACATCTGCTGCGCGAGCAGTTCCTCGAACTTGATGCGCTCCCACGCCGGATGCGTGCCGTCGATCAGCGCGGTCTCGTCGGACTGCACGCCCGGATGATGCAGCGTGCGCACGGCGTCCATCAGCGCCGGCACGCCGAGCGGCTGCAACCAGGTCCGCGCGACCGGTTCGGGCAGGAGTTCCGGCAGCGAAGTGCGCGACAACGCGTTGTCGATCGCTTTGCGCAGATACGCCTGCGTCACGCCCGCCGTGCTGGGATACACCGGCGTCAGCGCCTGCGGCAGCGGCGTGTCTTCATCGACGACGCGCACCGCCGGATGCACCATCTCCATGCCGAAAAACCCGCCGCGCACGTCGCCACGCACCCGCAGCCGCGCGCCGATCGCCATCTGCTTGACCTGCGAGCCGTAGAAGTTCAGAAAGCGCAGCACGAGTTCGTCGCCGGCGTCGTCGCGCAATTTCACAAGCAGTTGGCGGCGCGGACGATACGCAATCTCGTTGTCGAACACCACGCCTTCGGTTTGCGCAATGCCGCCCGGCAGCAGATGCCCGATCGGCGTCAACGAGGTTTCATCCTCGTAGCGCATGGGCAAATGCAGCACCAGGTCGATGTCGCGCGTGAGGCCGAGTTTGGCGAGCTTGTCGGCGGTTTTCACCGCGGGTTTGGCTGCGGACTTCGTCGTGGGCTTCGTCGTGGGCTTCGTCGTGGGCTTCGTGCCCTCGCCCGCGTCCTCAGCTGCGTTGCCTCGCGAAACGCGGCGCTTGGGCTCGGCGCTCGCTTCATCGTCAGCTAAGGGCAATCGGCGGTCGGACAAAGGCATGGGCTGCTTCGCAAGTACAATATCGGCTGTCAAAGGGTTCGCCGCCAGGCTGCGCGCGGGCTCGCGGGCCGCTCTGGCGTCCCGCAATCATAGCCGCCCGGCTCCCGCTTCGGCTCAATTCAGTCTCAATTCGCATCCAGTCGTACGCATGTTTACGCTTTCCGATTTCGATTTCGATCTGCCGCCCGAGTTGATCGCACAAGTCGCGCTGCCCGAGCGCAGCGCCAGCCGTCTGCTCGAAGTGGACAATACGGCCGGCGCCGACGGCGCGGCGCGCCTCATCGACCGCCGCTTTGCCGAACTTCCCGAGTGCATCGAGGCCGGCGATCTGCTGGTTTTCAACGATACCAAAGTCCTGAAGGCGCGCTTCCTCGGCCAGAAGGCCAGTGGCGGCAAGATCGAAGTACTGGTGGAGCGCCTGACCGGCGAGCGCACGGCGCTCGCGCAGATCCGCGCGAGCAAGAGCCCGCAGCCGGGCACCACGATTCGCCTCGCGGACGCCTTCGACGTCACCGTCGGCGAACGCGTCGAGCCGTTCTATACGCTGCATTTCCCCGGCGACTGCCTGACGCTGATCGAGCAATATGGCCGCCTGCCGCTGCCGCCGTACATCGAGCACGATCCGGATTCGACCGACGAGACCCGCTATCAGACAGTGTTCGCGCAGAATCCCGGCGCGGTGGCCGCGCCCACCGCCGGCCTGCATTTCGACCAGGCACTGCTCGCGCAGCTCGACGCCAAGGGCGTGGAGCGCGCCACACTGACGCTGCACGTCGGCGCGGGCACGTTCCAGCCTGTGCGGGTCGAAAACCTCGCCGAGCACAAGATGCACAGCGAGTGGTATCACCTGCCGCAAGCGCTCGCCGACAAGATCGCGGCGACGCGCGCGAGCGGCAACCGCGTGATCGCGGTGGGCACGACCTCGATGCGCGCGCTCGAAGCCGCCGCGCGCGACGCCGAAGCCGCGGGCCGGCCGCTTGCCGCCGCTAGCACTGAAACCGACATCTTCATCACGCCGGGCTACCGGTTCCGCGTGGTCGACCGGCTGGTGACCAACTTCCATTTGCCCAAGTCGACGCTGCTGATGCTGGTGTCGGCGTTCGCCGGCGTCGAGACGATTCGCGAGGCGTATCGTCACGCGATCGAGCAGCGCTACCGCTTCTTCAGTTACGGCGACGCGATGCTGCTCACGCGCCTCGACACGTAAGCTCAAAGAAGCCGCTTTAAAGTTTTGCAGTTCTTAAAGCCGCCGGCACGTTCCCGGCGGCGTTCTTCACTTGCGCCGGACTGTTTTCCGGTGGCACAGGAGTTATCTATGACCGACGGTCAAACCGTTAGCACGCGCGCCGACCACGGCGCTTACCTCGGCGACCACGTTCGCCCCGACAACGGCCTCAAATTCGAACTGCTCGGCACCGACGGCCAGGCCCGCCGCGGCCGCGTCACGCTGAATCACGGCGTGGTGGAAACGCCGATCTTCATGCCGGTCGGCACATACGGCACGGTGAAAGCGGTGCAGCCGCGCGAACTCGAGGAAATGCACGCGCAGATCATCCTCGGCAATACCTTCCACCTGTGGCTGCGCCCGGGTCTCGAAACCGTCGAGGCGCACGGCGGCCTGCACGGCTTCATGGGCTGGAAAAAGCCCATCCTGACCGACTCCGGCGGCTTCCAGGTGTTCTCGCTGGGCGACCTGCGCAAGATCACCGAAGACGGCGTCACGTTCGCTTCCCCGATCAACGGCGACAAGCTCTTCCTGTCGCCGGAAGTGTCCATGCAGATCCAGAAGGTGCTGAACTCGGACATCGTCATGCAGTTCGACGAGTGCACGCCGTACGCGACGAATAACGTGCCGACCTCGCACAAGGAGGCGGCCGAGTCGATGCGCATGTCGATGCGCTGGGCGCGGCGCGCGATCGACGAGTTCAGGCGCCTCTCCAATCCGAACGCGCTGTTCGGCATCGTGCAGGGCGGCATGTTCGAAGACCTGCGCGACGAGTCGCTGGCGGGCCTCGCGGAGATGGATTTCCACGGTCTGGCGATCGGCGGGCTGTCGGTCGGCGAGCCGAAGGAAGACATGATGCGCGTGCTGAACCATATCGGCCCGAAGCTGCCGGCCGACAAGCCGCACTACCTGATGGGCGTGGGCACGCCGGAAGACCTGGTGGCGGGCGTCGCCGCCGGCGTCGACATGTTCGACTGCGTGATGCCGACCCGCAACGCGCGCAATGGCTGGCTCTTCACGCGCTTCGGCGACGTCAAGATCCGCAACGCCACGCACAAGAATTCGCTGCGCCCGCTCGACGAGCAGTGCGGCTGCTACACGTGCAGAAATTTCACCCGCGGCTATCTGCATCATCTGCATCGTGTAGGGGAAATCCTCGGTGCGCAGCTGAACACGATTCACAACCTGCACTACTACCTCGAACTGATGCAGGAAATGCGCGACGCAATCGACGCAAAAATGTTCGAGGCTTTCCGCAAACGCTTCCACGAAGACCGCGCGCGCGGCGCCTCCGAGGCGCCATAACGGCGCTCCGGGACGGATTCAGCGGAAGAATCCGTCCGCCTCGCCATGAAAACCTTACAATCAACTTTCGTTAACGGCGAAGCAAGCTTTAAACGGTTGATCGCAAAGCCGATTCGCCGCGCCGACGCGCGTCAGGCCGGTGGTAGAATAACCGGCTGATTTTTTTGATCGTTTTGACTTATAACGGAGAGACCAACGTGTCGTTCATTTCCAATGCCTTCGCCCAAGGCACTGCAACAGGTGGCATTGAATCGAACCTGATGAGCTTCCTGCCGCTGATCCTGATGTTCGGCGTGCTGTACTTCATCATGATTCGTCCGCAAATGAAGCGCCAGAAGGAACATCGCAACATGCTCGCCGCGATGGCCAAGGGCGATGAAGTGGTGACGAACGGCGGCATCGTCGGCAAGGTGACCAAAGTGGGCGAAGCTTACGTCGGCGTCGAAATCTCGGAAGGCACGGAAATCACCGTGCAAAAAGCGTCGGTCACGACAATTCTCCCGAAGGGCACGATCAAGTCGCTGTAAGGCCTGCTCTCTCGCGTCCGGCGCGGCCTCGCCGGCGATCCACGCCATCCGGCACTGAATCGCCCGCGCTCATCGCCGGACGCACCGCTTCCAAGCCAACCTTCCCGTTGGACCACTCATGAATCGTTACCCCCTCTGGAAATACGCCGTGATGCTGGTGGCTCTGGTCATCGGCCTCGTGTACACGCTGCCCAACCTGTTCGGCGAAGCGCCGGCGGTGCAGGTGTCGAGCGGCAAGGCGACGGTCAAGCTCGACTCGACCACGCTGTCGGCTGTCGAAGCCGCGCTCGCCGCGAATCAGATCAAGCCGGACGACGTCACGTTCGACAACTCCGCGACCAACGCGAACATCCGCGTGCGTCTGCCGGATACCGACACGCAGCTGCGCGTGAAAGATCTGCTGCAGAAGTCGCTGAACAGCGACCCGACCGACCCGCAGTACATCGTCGCGCTGAACCTGCAAAGCGCGTCGCCGCGCTGGCTGACTGCCCTTCACGCGCTGCCGATGTACCTCGGTCTCGATCTGCGCGGCGGGGTGCACTTCCTGCTGCAGGTCGACATGGCCGGCGCACTGAACAAGAAGCTCGACTCGGACGCATCGGACGCGCGCACGCTGTTGCGTGACAAGTACATCCGTGACGGCGGTGTAAACCGCGTCAACCAGTCGGTGGTGATCAATTTCGCCGACCAGGCCACGGCCGACACCGCATCGCAGCAGCTGAGCCGCGGCATCACCGAACTCCAGTGGGCCTCGCAAGCAGCGCCGGACGGCGGCGTGCAACTGGTCGGCACCTTCACACCGGCGGTGCAGAAAACCGTGCAGGACGCCGCGCTCAAGCAGAACATCACCACGCTCCATAACCGCGTGAACGAACTGGGCGTGGCCGAGCCGGTGATCCAGCAGCAAGGCGCGGACCGCATCGTGGTCGAACTGCCGGGCGTGCAGGACACGGCGAAGGCGAAAGACATCATCGGCCGCACGGCAACGCTCGAAGCGCGCCTCGCCGACCCGGTCAACACGCATCCGAATCCGTCCGATCCGGTGCCGCCGGGCGACGAGCTGTTCACGCAAGGCAACCAGACGCCGGTGCTGCTGCGCAAGCAGATCATCTTCACCGGCGACCGGATTATCGACGCGTCGGCAGGCTTCGACGAACACCAGCGTCCGTCCGTCAACATTCGCCTCGATTCGGCCGGCGGCCGCGCGGTGGCCAGCGTGTCGCGCGACAACATCGGCAAGCCGATGGCCATGGTGCTGTTCGAGAAGGGCAAGGGCGAAGTGCTGACGGTGGCGACCATCCAGTCGGAACTGGGCGACCGCTTCCAGATTACCGGCCAGCCGAACCCGCAAGCCGCCGCCGACCTCGCGCTGCTGCTGCGCGCCGGTTCGCTCGCCGCGCCGATGGACATCATCGAAGAACGCACGATCGGTCCGAGCCTCGGCGCGGACAACATCAAGAAGGGCTTCCACTCGGTGGTGTGGGGCTTCGCGGCAATCGCCGTCTTCATGATCGCGTACTACATGCTGTTCGGCGTGATCTCGATGATCGGCCTGTCGGTCAACCTGCTGCTGCTGATCGCCGTGCTGTCCATGCTGCAGGCCACGCTCACCTTGCCGGGTATCGCCGCTATCGCGCTCGCGCTCGGTATGGCGATCGACGCCAACGTGCTGATCAACGAACGGGTGCGTGAAGAACTGCGCAACGGCGCGCCGCCGCAACTGGCGATCCAGAACGGCTACGCGCACGCCTGGGCGACGATTCTCGACTCGAACGTCACCACGCTGATCGCCGGTATCGCGCTGCTCGCATTTGGCTCCGGCCCGGTGCGCGGCTTCGCGATCGTGCACTGTATCGGCATTCTGACGTCGATGTTCTCGGCCGTGTTCTTCTCGCGCGGCATCGTCAACCTCTGGTACGGCGGCAAGAAGAAGCTGAAGTCGCTGGCCATCGGCCAGGTGTGGCGTCCGGATACGGCGCCGGCAGGCTCGGCCGCTTACCTCGGCAGCGAGGACGCCGCGACCGACACCGCGCAGGCCATTGCCGCGGCCAGCGCCAAGCCTAAGAGCAAGGCGGCTGCCGAGGCACGCGCCGGCAAGCCGACCGTGCGCCGTCGCAACGCGCCGGGGTCGTCGAATACGCCGCAGAAACCGGGTTCATCCCGCTGAGTCCCGGAGAACAAGACCATGGAATTTTTCCGTTTTCGCAAAGACATTCCGTTCATGCAGCGTGCGTTGATTTTCAACGCCATCTCGCTGCTGACGTTCCTTGCCGCTGTGTTCTTCCTGCTGCATCGCGGGCTGCATCTGTCGGTGGAGTTCACCGGCGGCACGGTCATCGAGGTGCAGTATCCGGGCGCCGCGCCGCTCGAACCGGTACGCGGCACGCTGGGCAAGCTCGGTTACGGTGATGCCCAGGTGCAAAACTTCGGCACGTCGCGCGACGTGCTGATCCGCCTGCCGCTCAAGCAAGGGCTCACGTCCGCGCAACAGAGCGACCAGGTGATGGGCGCGCTGAAGGCCGACACGCCGCAGGTGCAGTTGCAGCGTGTCGAGTTTGTCGGCCCGCAGGTCGGCAAGGAACTCGCCACCGACGGCCTGCTCGCGCTGGCCTGCGTGGTGGTCGGCATCGTGATCTACCTGTCGTTCCGTTTCGAATGGAAGTACGCGGTCGCCGGCGTGATCGCGAACTTGCACGACGTGGTGATCATTCTCGGCTTCTTCGCGTTCTTCCAGTGGGAGTTCTCGCTGTCGGTGCTGGCTGCGGTGCTTGCCGTGCTCGGCTACTCGGTGAACGAATCGGTCGTTATCTTCGACCGGATTCGTGAAACCTTCCGCCGCGAACGCAAGATGACCGTGATCGAAGTCATCAACCACGCGATCACCAGCACCATGTCGCGAACCATCATCACGCACGGCTGTACGCAGATGATGGTGCTGTCGATGTTCCTGTTCGGCGGCCCGACGCTGCACTACTTCGCACTCGCGCTGACGGTTGGTATTCTGTTCGGTATCTACTCGTCGGTGTTCGTCGCCGCGGCGCTTGCCATGTGGTTCGGCGTGAAGCGCGAAGACCTGATCAAGGACAAGAAGGAACGCACCGATCCGGACGATCCGAACGCGGGCGCGCAGGTCTGATCCCGCTGTCGCTTCAGGTTTCACAATGAAAAAGGCCGGTTCATCGTTTGAACCGGCCTTTTGCGTTTACCGCCGTGTTACGTCGTAGCTCTCGGTGGGTTCGCGGCCGGATGATGCGGCCGCTGCCTTAGCGGAAGCCCAGTTTGCGCCGCGCCGCCATCAGTGCCACGAGGCTCACGGCGGCGGCGAAAATCATGTAATAGCTTGGCGCCGTCTTCGAACCGGTGAAACCGATCAGCCACGCGATGATGAATGGCCCGAACCCGCCGAAGATCGTCACGGCAATGTTATAGGCAAGCGACATGCCGGTCGTGCGCGTCTGCACCGGAAAAATCTCGGAGAGCAAACCGGGCAGCGCCGCGAAATACCCGGTCATCAGAAAGCCGAGCACGACCTGCATGGCGATCAGCGTGCCGAAGCTCGGGTGCGCGACCAGATACGCGAAAGCCGGATTGATCGCGACGAGCAGCAGCAGCGCCGAGATCAGCATGATCGTGGTGCGCCCATGCCGGTCCGACAAATGGCCGACCAGCGGCGAGAACACCATCTGGATCACGCCGGTCAGCGCAATCGCCGCGAACGCGACCGACGGCGCCAGTCCCAACTGCTTCACACCGAACGTGGGCATGAACAGCACCAGATAGGTCGACACCGTGCCGAGCACCACCACACCGATAGCGATCAAGAGACGCAGCTTCTGACTGCTGAACGTGTCGCGCAGCGGCGTGGCGGTCGTTTCCGCCGCGAGGAACTCGGGCGTCTCATCGAGCTTCGTGCGAATGTACCAGGCCACCGGACCGATCAGCAGACCGAAGAAGAACGGCACGCGCCATCCCCATGCGCTCATCTGATCCGGCGACAGCTTGCCGGTGAGCAGCACGCCGAAGCCGGCGGCCAGCAAAGTAGTGAGACCCTGGCTCGCCACCTGCCAGCTCGCGAAAAAGCCGCGCCGCCCGGGCACGTGCTCCGCGAGAAAGGCGGTGGCGCTGCCGAACTCGCCACCGGCCGAAAAGCCTTGCATCAGACGGGCCAGCACGAGAATCACCGGCGCGGCGAGGCCGATGCTCTGGTAGGTCGGCAGGATGGCGATGATCAGCGTGCCGCCCATCATCAGCAGGATGGACAGCGTGAGCGCGGCCTTGCGCCCGGCGCGGTCGGCGTACGCCCCGATGACGATCGCGCCGAGCGGCCGCATGAAGAACGACACGCCGAACGTGCCGAGCGTGAGCAGGAGCGACACCGTGTCGTTGCCGGCCGGAAAAAACAGCTTCGAGATGATCACCGCAAAAAAGCCGTACACCACAAGATCGAACCATTCCAGCGCATTGCCGATCGAGGCCGCGATCACCGCGCGCCACGAATTCTGCCGGCTCGCCGCAAGGTTTGCTGCTGTCGTTGCGTTCATGCAGATCTCCAAAGTGCGCGACTATTATTCGCACGGGCCCTACGTGCTGTATTGCCCGCTATTGCCCGACTGGATGCGCGCACAACCAATACGGTGCCAGCACTTTATGTACCCGAAAAATTAAACCGGCGCGAGTGCGAATTTGCGCGATGCCGCTGCGCCGGGCTTCCGGCGTTTCGCAGCAACAATAAAAAAGCCGCTTCGTCGCAAGAGCGAACGAAGCGGCTTTGTGCTGCGCCGCAATAGCGGCATGACTCAATCAGTGCGCAAGCAACGCACAAAAAACGTGCTCATGCGTTTATTGCTTGATGCCTTCGGACTGAATATGCAGCTTGGTAAGCATGCTAAAGCCGTATTTGGAGCCGAAGTCCATGCCGTAGTCCGCGCGGCTAAACTGCGCACTCGCCTCCACGCCGCACACTTCGCGCTTGAGCACCGGATGCGGCATGCACTTGAACGAATCGATCTTCAGATTCAGCGGTTTCGTCACGCCGTGCATCGTCAGGTTGCCGACCACTTCAACCGGCTTGTCGCCGTCGAACTTGATGTCGGTGCCCTTGTAGGTCGCTGCGGGATACTTGGCGACATCGAAGAATTCTTCCGACTTCAGATGCTCGTCGAGTTTGCCGTTGCCGGTTTCAATCGAAGCCGGATCGACGGTCACGTCCACCGTGCCGGTTTTCGCCGCCCGGTCGAGCGTCACCGTACCGGAGCTCTTGACGAACTTGCCGCGCCACACCGAGAGGCCGCCGAGGTGATCCGCCTCGAAGCTCGGATACGTGTGGGTCGGGTCGAGCTGATAGGTGTCGGCGGCCGCAAACGCGCCGAGCGAGAAAGAAGAAGCCAGCGCGCCGACGGCGATCAACAAGGATTTTTTCAATTCATGCTCCTGAGTTCTTGAAAAGACGGCCACGCCCGCACGGCGCGGCGCACTTCACTTGCGTGCTGCAACGATATGAAACTTGATGACCACGTCATCGGCAACCACCGACGTGTCTTTCCATTCACCCGTGCCGATGTCGAATTGCGAGCGCTTGATCGGCAGTGAGCCGTCGAAGGATTGCGTCGCGCCCTGCTGGGACACCATGACCGGCACCATCACCGTCTGCGATTTGCCCTTGATGGTCAGCTTGCCGGTGACCTTGAACTGATTGCCGCCGGCCGGCGCAATCGCGCTCGAGACGAAGGTGGCGGTGGGATAGGTCTTCGCGTCGAACCAGTCCTTGCCTCGCACCTGGTCGTTATAGCTTTCGTCGCCGAGATCGTAGCTGGCCACGTCAATGCTGAACTGCGCGCTGCCCTCGGCCGGTTTTGCCGGATCGAACTTGACCTGCGCGGAGAATTTACCGAACTTGCCTTCCACCGGCACGTTCATCTGCTTCGAGGTGGCCGTCACCGAGCTCTTCGCGACGTCGACCTGCGCGAGCGCGCTGCCGGCCGCGGTCAGCGAGGCCGCCGCAAAGGCGGCCAGCATGTAGCGATAAAACGAAACCTTCATGATTGTCCTTATTTGAGGAAAGGGAGCATGCGCGACAGCAGGCCGTCGCGATCCAGCCATTGATGCTTGAGCGCACCCGCGACATGCAGCGCGACCAGCACGAGCAGGGTGTAGTTCAGCGCGATATGCACGGCCTTCAGCAACTCTTTCAGATGCGGGTCGGGCGCGATCAGACGCGGCAGCGGGATCAGCCCGAGGTACACCACCGGTATGTTGGCCGCCGAGCTGTACAGATAGCCCGACGCGGGAATCGCGATCATCAGCACATACAGCAGCAGATGCACGAGATGCGCGGCGGCACGCTGCCAGAGCGCCATGCGGCGCGGCATCTGCGGGCCGGCGTGCGTGGCGCGCCAGAGAATGCGCAGGACGGCGAGCGCGAACACCGTCACGCCGATCCATTTGTGCCACGAAAAGTAACGCAGCTTGGTCGGCGTGAAGCCGGGAATATCGGTCATCACCCAGCCGAGCGCGAAACCGCACACGATCAGCAAGGCAATCAGCCAGTGCAAGGCAATGGCGGTCCGCGTGTACGACTCCCGGTCGCCGAATGAAGGGTTGAGTGCCATGAAAGATCAACGCATGCTAAGAGAGGTTAACGGTGCAGCCCGCGCAGCTATTCCTTGCGCCAACGCGCGTGGCATCGGCGCGTAGTGCCGGGGCATACCTGCTGTGGCACACGCCAAGGCGGCCATGCTACCCCAATCGGAAAAAACTGGCAGCGCCGGTCCGGCTTGACCGGACAGCAAGTTTCAGCCCATCTGCCGACGGTATTGAACAATTGGGGCCGGAGGCTGTCATAACCGCACCGAATGCATGTACGATTAAAGGTCCGCCAACGGCTGCTCAGGCTCACGGTCCGCACCCGGTCAGGCGGAAAGGGTGCCGGGCACTCGCGTTTGGTACTATTACTCCGCGCTTTATCAGACCTGCCAAAGAAACGGGCGAAGCACGCGTTCTTTCATACCGTTGGTCCTCTGCCCTATGGAACATGACAACCTGATTGCGTGCCACGAATGCGATACGCTGTTCCGCAAGCCACCGCTTGTCGGGCGCACGGTCGCACGCTGCCCGCGTTGCGGCGCCACGCTATACAGCGGCGTTTCCCGCAAGCTCGATGCCATCACCGCCATGACGCTGGGCGCGCTGATCACCTTCCTGATCGCCCAGAGTTTCCCGATCCTCGAACTCGAAACCAGCGGCATTACCTCGCAGACCACGCTGTTCGGCGCACTCGTCGCGCTATGGGGCGAGGACATGCAGATCGTCGCGGTCATGGTGTTCTGCTCGACCTTCCTGTTCCCGCTGACCGAACTTGTCGCGCTGCTCTACGTGCTGATTCCAATGCGCGCGGGCGTGGTGCCCCCCGGCTTCAACCGGGTGATGCGGGCGATTCAGTTCGTGCGCCCGTGGGGCATGATCGAAGTGTTCATGCTCGGCGTACTGATCACGATCGTGAAGATGGTGAGTCTCGCACGCGTGATTCCGGAAGCAGCGCTGTTCGCGTTTGGCGCGTTGACGCTGATGTTCGCGGTTGTCGTCACGTTCGATCCGCGCATTCTCTGGGACCTCGCCGACGAATTCGGCGAACGCAGCAAGCAGCCGCTGCCGCGCGCACCCGCCGATAGCGCGGCGAGCGCCGCCGAGTCGGTCGCCGGAGCTGTCGCGCCGCCTGAGATCCATGGCGCGCAGCAAACCACATTGCCTCCCGGCGTGCCGCCGGCACCGCGTCAGGGATGAGCACGCCATGAAATACGTCACCGCAAAAACCGCGGGCCTGCTGGCCTGCCACGCGTGCGGACGCGTCGAAACGCGCATTCCTTCCGCCACTGCGCAGCACTGCACCCGCTGCGGTGCGGTTCTTCACTCCCGCAATCCCGACAGCCTCTCGCGCACCTGCGCGCTGCTGATCGCCGCGGCGCTGCTGTATATTCCCGCGAACCTGCTGCCGGTCATGCACACCTCGTCGCTGCTCGGTTCCGAAGACGACACCATCATGAGCGGCGTCGTTTATTTCTGGACTTCGGGCTCGTGGCCACTCGCGGTGATCGTGTTCATCGCCAGTATTCTCGTGCCGATGCTCAAGCTGAGCGTGCTGGCGCTGCTCACCATCACGGCGCAGCGCCGCTCGCGCTGGCGGCCGGACCAGCGCACCACGCTCTACCGGATGGTCGAGCTGATCGGGCGCTGGTCGATGCTCGACGTGTTCGTCGTCACGTTGACCGTCGCGCTGGTGCGCTTCAAATCGCTTGCGGTCATTACGGCCGGGCCCGGGGCAATCGCCTTCGGCTCGGTGGTGATTCTGACCATGATAGCGTCCATGCAATTCGATCCACGACTCATCTGGGACAACGTGGAAGGCAGTACCCAAAAACCTCAGGATCTAAAACATGACTAGCCCGCAAGAACCGACGCCCGCATCCAACGCGCCGCGCAACGATTCGAACGGACCGAAGCTGCCGCCTCAACTCCCCGACCCCGACGTCGAAGCGCGCCGCCGCTGGCTGCCTTCGCTCGTCTGGGTGATTCCGCTGATCGCCGCGCTGATCGGCATTGCGCTCGTGATCAAATCGGTCACCGAGAAAGGCCCGACCATCACCATCACCTTCGTCAGCGCCGAGGGCCTCGAACCCGGCAAGACAAAGGTCAAATACAAGGACGTCGATGTCGGTTCGGTGAAAACGATTACGCTGTCGAAGGATCTGTCGCACGTGCTGGTGCAGGTGCAACTGACCAAGGAAGGCGAAGATTTCGCGGTCAAGGACTCGCGCTTCTGGGTGGTGCGGCCGCGCGTCGGCGCGAGCGGCGTGTCGGGTCTCACCACGCTGCTCTCGGGCGCGTACATCGGCGCGGACGCCGGGCACTCGCCGGATACCGAAAAGAACTTCGTCGGCCTTGAAACGCCGCCGCCGATTACCGGCGACCAGAAGGGCCACCAGTTCGTTCTGCACGGCGACTCGCTCGGTTCGATCGACATCGGCTCGCCGATCTTCTACCGGCGCGTGCAGGTGGGCCAGGTGGTCGGCTTCTCGCTCGACAAGGACGGCACCGGCGTGACCATGCAGGTGTTCGTGTCCGCGCCGTTCGATCAGTACGTCGGCACCAATTCGCGCTGGTGGCATGCGAGCGGCGTCGATCTGCGGCTCGATTCCAGCGGCTTCAAGCTGAACACCCAATCGCTCGCGACGGTGATCGTCGGCGGCTTGTCGTTCCAGTCGCCGCCGGGCCAGGGCGTGGGTACGCAGGCGCCGAACAACATGACGTTCCGCCTCGGCTCGGACGAAGCGGATGCGATGCGCGAACCGGACGGCATCCCGTTGCGGGTGGTGATGAACTTCAACCAGTCGCTGCGCGGGCTGTCGGTCGGCGCGCCGGTCGATTTCCGCGGCATCGTGCTGGGCCAGGTGACCAACATCGGCATCGACTACGATCCGAAGACGCGTAGCTTCACCATGCCGGTCACCATGAACGTGTACCCCGACCGTCTCGGCAAGCGCTTCCGCGAAACCGCGCCGGTGCCGGGCTCGCTCGCCGGTCAGACGCTGCTGCAACAGCTCGTCAAACACGGTCTGCGCGGGCAGTTGCGCACCGGCAATCTGATTACGAGCCAGTTGTACATCGCGCTGGATATCTTCCCGAAGGCGCCGGCGGCGACCGTCGACGTGTCGAGCGATCCGCTCGAACTGCCGACCATTCCGAATACGCTTGACGAATTGCAGCTCCAGCTCGCCGACATTGCCAAGAAGCTCGATAGCGTGCCGTTCGATCAGATCGGCAACAACCTGAACAGCGCGCTGAAGAACGCCGACCAGTTGTTCGCGCGACTCGACAAGGAAGTGGTGCCGCAGGCGCGCGATACGCTCGCGGCGGCGAAGCAGACCTTTGGGACAGCGGAGGCGACATTGCAGCAGGACTCGCCGTTGCAGTCGGATGTTCATCAGGCGTTGCAGGAATTGACGCGCACGTTGCAGTCGCTGAATGCGCTGTCGGATTATCTGGAGCGTCATCCGGAATCGCTGTTGCGCGGTAAATCAGGAGATAAACCATGATGTTTGCCCGGCTCCCCCGCCCGCCGCGCGGGCTTGTGCGCGGCACTGTTTTTGCCGGCGCTCTGGCCGGACTGGCGGCACTGGCGGCGTGCTCGTCGCCTTCGAGCCGCTTCTATACGTTGGGCGCGGATAGCGCTGCGGGGTCCGCCGCGCCGGCCAGCACGCGGACGTCGGCCGCGCCGGCGTGGTTGATCGAAGTCGCGCCGATCGACGTGCCGCCGCAGGTATCGAAGAATCAGCTGGTCGTGCAGACTGGGCCGACGCAGGTCCAGGTGCTCGAACAGGAGCGCTGGGCGTCGCTGCCTGGTGATGAGATCCGGCGGGCTTTGTCGACGAGTCTGACGCAGCAGCTCAACACGATCGATGTGTATGGGACGGCTTATCCCGATGGGACTCCTGTTTACCGGGTCAGTATGAATGTGCAGCGGTTCGAATCATGGCCGGGTTCGCATACGTTGATCGACGCGGTGTGGAGTGTTCGGGCGGTGCGCGGGAGCGCGGTGATGACCTGCCGGAGCGTGGTGAGTGAGCCGGTTGCAGGTGGGTATGATGCTCTTGTTGAGGGGCATCGGAAGGGATTGCAGCAGATTTCTTTGCAATTGGGATCTGCTGTGCAGGCGATGGCTGCGAGTGCTTCGCAGGGGAAGAGTAAGGGTGTTGCTGTGCCGGCTTGTCCTTCTGCTGTTGTTGGTAGTTGATGGTGTTTGGGGTCGCCGCCGGCGCTTTGGTTGTCGTTCTTTAAGGTGTTGGGTGTTGGGCTTTGGCCTTTCCTTGAGTTCACGGTGGTCTGCTTTTTGTGTTGGCCTTTCCTTGAATTCACGGTGGTCTATTAGCGTTGCCCCTGTGCGGGGCGGCACCTACTTTCTTTGCCGCGGCAAAGAAAGTAGGCAAAGAAAGCCGCTTCACACCGCAAATTCTTAAGCGGGTCCCCTGGCTTGGAGGGGGTAGTGGTGCAT
>NZ_LXKA01000188.1 GCF_001645125.1 Paraburkholderia ginsengiterrae
GGTGGGGTTGAGAAGCATCGCGGCCGCGATGACGACGGAGTTTGTAAGCGCGGAGCGGAAGTCCGGGTCGAGGAAAATGAATTAGAAGGCGGTGAGGCCGAGGGTGGGCTTCGCGGCGAAGAACGGGGAAGTAAGCACGCTCTGCAGCAGGCTAAAGCCGAGCGGCAGCGCGACCGCGACGGTCAGCACCGCGACGACGAGCCAGCGCAGCATCCCCGCGAACGGCTGCAGTGTGCCGCGCGGCACACTGCAGCCGTTCGCGGGGATGCTGCGCTGGCTCGTCGTCGCGGTGCTGACCGTCGCGGTCGCGCTGCCGCTCGGCTTTAGCCTGCTGCAGAGCGTGCTTACTTCCCCGTTCTTCGCCGCGAAGCCCACCCTCGGCCTCACCGCCTTCTAATTCATTTTCCTCGACCCGGACTTCCGCTCCGCGCTTACAAACTCCGTCGTCATCGCGGCCGCGATGCTTCTCAACCCCACC
>NZ_LXKA01000189.1 GCF_001645125.1 Paraburkholderia ginsengiterrae
AACAGCAACAGTTGCCACGTAACGCCTTGGGCGACCGACAACCCACCAACCATTGCGACGTCGAATTCGTCTTTCAATACCAGCGACTCAGTCAGATGCCAAGCCCAGTCCGGATCGACTTGACACACGGGAACAGGTCGCAGGCCATAACCTTCGTCGTGAGGCGGGAACTCCTCTGCCATGCCTATGGCGAAAGTGGGTGTCAAATCGAGTCCGAATCGTGAAGCGTGATCGTTATATATAACGATCACGCTTCACGATTCGGACTCGATTTGACACCCACTTTCGCCATAGGCATGGCAGAGGAGTTCCCGCCTCACGACGAAGGTTATGGCCTGCGACCTGTTCCCGTGTGTCAAGTCGATCCGGACTGGGCTTGGCATCTGACTGAGTCGCTGGTATTGAAAGACGAATTCGACGTCGCAATGGTTGGTGGGTTGTCGGTCGCCCAAGGCGTTACGTGGCAACTGTTGCTGTT
>NZ_LXKA01000190.1 GCF_001645125.1 Paraburkholderia ginsengiterrae
ACCTTCTAGAGCGCGCGGCCCACGTGCGGATTGCCCATAATCGGCACGTTGGCCTGCCCCGCCAAGCCGCGCACCTGCGCCGCCCTTTCCTCCATGCCCTTGCCCGTCACCAGCCGCACTGGCTGCCCGCTGGCCGCCTCGCTGACCGCCACGGCCCAGTCCCTCGCGTCCACTATCAGCCCATTGTCCCAGCCCGCCCGCCTCTTCGCGCCCTCCCCACCCGCGACATCCCGCGCGAGCCCACCGCCCCCCCCCAACCCCCCTACACCCCACCCCCGCCCCGCCCTCCCGCCCGCGCCACACTGGTACTTCCCGCCCCCCCCCACCGCGCCCCTGCCAGCCGCTACCAACCCCCCCCCTACACCCTCCACGCTCCCCATGCGCAGCCCACGCCCCCTCCGAGCCCGCTTCGACTCATCACTCGCCCCTCACGCTACCTCTCCACACTCTGCGTCGAACGTTGCCCACCGCGTGCTCA
>NZ_LXKA01000191.1 GCF_001645125.1 Paraburkholderia ginsengiterrae
CTTTTTTTCTTCGCCCGACGATTCGCTGGACGCTTCCCCCCCCGCCTTCTGCTCCGGCTTTTCCGCCTGCTTCTTCCCACTCCCGGCCCCCACCCGCTCCCCCCCCTGCCCATCCCCTTTCCTACTGCCCGCGCACCCCCCCCCCCCCTCGCCCCACCACCTTGCCGCCCCATCCGCCCCCCCGCCTTCCCCCCGCGCACTCACACCGCTCTCGCCCTCCCGCCTACTCGCCAGCCCCGCCTCCCTCCCCCCGCCTCTCCTCCCCCGCCGCCCCTCCACCCGTCCCCACAGTCGGAAGCCTTGCGCCACGCCTCTCTCGTCCCCTCGTCCGCCGATGCACTCTTGCTAGACGAGACGCCAAGTACCTGTCCAGCTACGATTACCTTCGCTTCCTCGCCTGCCACCTGCCTCCTCGTCCATTGTCCTCACCATGCCTTCTACTACGCCATCCGTAACCACACCTCACTGCCTCCGCCCT
>NZ_LXKA01000192.1 GCF_001645125.1 Paraburkholderia ginsengiterrae
CTGCTGACCGGCGAGGTGGCGGGGGATGTGTCGAAGCAGCCCGCGGAGAACGTCGTGCGCGGCCCGAACAACGTCAACACCATCGTCAACGAACTGTCGATCATGCCGGCCAGCCCGTTTTCGTCGATCACCAATGACTCCTACCCCGACACCCGCGTCACGACCGCGCTGCTCCCCCCGAATCATATTCCGCCGAACAACTTCCAGTTCCTCGCCCAGCTCCGCCATCTGTTCCTGACTTGCCCCGCGCTCACGTCCCTCACCATCTACTCAGCCCCCCCCGCCTCCCGCCTGCCGCCCGTCCTTCTCGCCGACGCCCCACACCATGCCTGACCCGCCGCTCCCGCCCCCCCTTTTCCTCACCCCCCGCGCTCCCCGGCTCTCCCACGTCCTGCTTCTCCAGCCACCATCGAGTCGCCTCACTCCCTCGCCGGCCTCACGCACGTCGCCCACGTATAGCGACCCTCGCTGCACCGTC
>NZ_LXKA01000193.1 GCF_001645125.1 Paraburkholderia ginsengiterrae
CCGTGCACCCGTCCCCCTCGCCCGCCTCTGAAGCCCCTGCCCCCTGCCCCCTCTACACCGCCGACACGCCCTCCCTTCGCCGGCCCGACCCCCCCAGCCGCATCCCCCCCTTCCTAGCGAAAATCCACCGCATTCCCCCGCCCTCCCCCCCCCCCACCGGACCCCGCGCCTTGGCGCCGGGCGCGCCCGCCCGTCCGCCGAAGCGCGTCCCCCCCCCACCCCCCCTTCGCTCACTCACATCTCACCATCTCCCCCACTATCCCGTCCTCCCTCACTCGGTCCCATTGCTCTCTGACCGCCTCCGCCGCCCCGTCCACTCCCCCGGCCAGCGTAGTCACCGCCCAAAACCCCCACGACCTGCCCGCATACACCGCCCCCATCGACGCACACCCCCCCCCTATCACACTCGCTCTCCACCCCCCACACTCCCCCCCGCTCGCGCGCGCACGCCTTCGCCCTCCGTCTTCCAATCATTGC
>NZ_LXKA01000194.1 GCF_001645125.1 Paraburkholderia ginsengiterrae
GAGTCCGCACATGGGAGCGGCCGAGACACACAAGGGCGGAGTCGGGAGTGTGGGGACGCAGAGTGCAGGCGTTGCGGGCGTGCGGAGGCGAAAGGGAGAATGCTGGCGCAGCCGGTGCAGACGCAAGTGGACGCACGGAGGTCTCGCGGCATTGGTCGAACCCACGAGGATCGCACGTACCGGGTCGAGGAGTCAGGCGGCAGCTGGGACGGCAGCGCGGCGTCTTGCTGCGAGAGGGGGGATTTTATGCGGGAGTGCGGCGGGTGGCGCAGGCGATGAGCGCGGTGGCGAGCAGGGTGACAGCGTGGAAAGCGGAAGCCATTAGCGGGGCCTCGTAGGTGAAGCACGGAGCGCTTGGAGCGCGGTCGGGGCGCGCGTCAGAAACGGTGCGGCGAGACGCATGTGCGACACCGGCAAGGCGTTCAGCACGCCGGGCGCGCGACGAGTTTCACACAGCGGCAAACGGGACAAAAGATC
>NZ_LXKA01000195.1 GCF_001645125.1 Paraburkholderia ginsengiterrae
CGCAACACGTCGATATCGGCCCGTTGGCCGCCGCCCCGGCCGGCTTGAACCCTCCCTGCGCCGCCCCCCGCTCGGCTGCCACCGTCGCCCTCCTCCACGACAATCCGCCCGCATGCGGCCCTATCCCTCCTCCACGGCCCGGTCCTCCCCCGCAGTCTCCGCCCTCCCACCTGCTCGTGGCTCTCCCCTCGCCCACTACCGTCCAGCATTTCCCCCCCCCCCCCCTAGCCCCGCGCCCCCTCGCCCCTCTCGCCCCGCAGCCTCTCTCTACCTCCCTCCCCCGCCACATAGTCTACTACACCTTCCTCCCCTCCCGCCTCTGCCCTGCCGCTCCCTTCCCCTGCCTGTCCCATGTCCTGCCTCTCCCCCTCGCTTGTGCTGTCCCTGACCACCAGCTTCTCCGTCCTCCCCGCCCCCCTGTCCCCTCTCCGTCGTCTCTCCTGTGCGTCCCGCCTTCTTCGGCTCTCCCTCTGCTC
>NZ_LXKA01000196.1 GCF_001645125.1 Paraburkholderia ginsengiterrae
CCGCCGGCGGCTGGGACTTCGCTAGCACGCTCGCCGCCGCAGCACGACCCCCCGCCGCACTGGCCGGCTAATCCACAGCGACCCTCCCCGCCGTCTCCTATTCGCTGGTTCCCCCCCCTTTCCCCCCACCCCCCATCGCCGCCCCACCCGCCTGCTCCTTGTCGTTGAACCACCCCCCGTCCCCCACCCTTCCCCTGTCGCCTAGCGCCCGCGCGCCCCTCCCCCCCACCCACCGCGCACCCTACACCCCCCACCCTCCGCTGACCCCCGGCCAGCCGCCGCAGATCGCCCCCGCCCCGCCCACCCAAGTCCGCCGCTCAAAGGAGCACCCGCCGCTCTCTCCCCGCTCTCTCTCCCCGCCCACGCTGCGCCCCCCCCCAGCCTCCCAGCTCAACTCCACTCTCCCACGCCATCGCCCCACCCTCCCCCCGCCACACTGTACCACCGCCGCACTCACCGCCCACCACCCAGGCAC
>NZ_LXKA01000197.1 GCF_001645125.1 Paraburkholderia ginsengiterrae
CGGGTGTGGGCCGGGCTGTGCACGCGGTGTGGGGGAGGGGCGAGTGGGCGGTGGGCGTGGGGTGCGGTGCGGGAGTGGAGTGTGCAGGGGGGTGAAGGGCAGAGGCGGGGGCGGTGGGTGAGGGGACAGGGGAGTGAGGGGAGAAGGGGGTGGGGAGGCACGGGCGAGCGGGGGGGGGACGCGGAAGGGGTGGAGCAGGGTGGGGGGGGGGGCGAGGGAGCCAGCGAAGAAGCGGGAAGCCGCACGGAGGTGGTTGGAGAACACGCCGCTGACGGCGGACCGCAAGTGGGTGGTGAGGCAAAGGAAGAAGAGGGGGTGCGCGCGCATGGGGGCGAACAGGAAAGTGCTAGACGTGAATACGCTGTCGCGGGCGACCGGTAGCAAGGAACTGGCGATGAAGGATATTGGCCGCGGGGCGGTGACGTTGCAGAAGACGCTGGTGTGCGATGTGTATGACACGCATCAGGGGACGGGG
>NZ_LXKA01000209.1 GCF_001645125.1 Paraburkholderia ginsengiterrae
GTCATGATGGGGCTCCTGCTGGAGAACGAGGCGGATTGCCTCAGTCACCAACATAAGCACCGGCGCCACTAACCTCTCAATCGCCGCCAGAGGCGGGACGGAGCCCCATACCGCGCGAGCGGTTTAGTCCGTTCGGCCATTGCCGACCTTCAGGCATCGTCGTTTGTGAGGCAGTTACAGGTTGCTTTCCCGACATTCGCATCTCGGCTGCGGCGAATGTCAGGTATTTCGGACCCTCGGACTCGGTCAGCAGGTATTGGCTCGCTACCGTTCAATGTCGAGTCATCGCCCGCACCTCCATGCAGCGCTTCGCGATTTGACCTTCGCGCCTAACTGCGATCGCCGACTCCCAATAGATACGTCCGACCTTGAGCCCGAAACCCTTCTACGTGAACTGCTGGAACTCGTTCGCCCCGCGCATGCTGCGCAAGTGATTGCACACTATGTGACAAGCATCCGGACGGTTCAGTGCTGGTCAACTGTTGCGCGATTAAGGCCAGCGCGGCGCGTTTTCGCCGCGATCCTGTTCAATCCCAATCGCCGCGTAGGGCAAGATTGACAGCCGTTTTCGGCGAGCCGACCTCGTTTTTTAGGACTCTGGGGCAGCGCGCCTGCCCAATTTGGAATCGTATCGGCTGCCTGGCAAGCTCAGTCAGCCGTCAGAGCCTTTTACGTGGCAAAACTGTTCGACCTTGCAGATACACGAGATTCTGGAGATTTTGACGTGATGGCCGAAAATGAGCAGGAAATGTCCCCAAACCATCACAACTAGAGCGTCAGCGAAAACCCATAAAGCGTAAACTCTTCCAATCGCCAGTCAGAAGATTGCTGGTCCTGCCGGGCACAGGACCGTGGTGACTTGAGTCACGGGGTCTTGCACAAATTGACGCGGACTGGACGGCACTGAACCTAACCTTCTTTCGAATTCGGATCTTTGTCTTTGTCTTCGTGTACCTGTGGACGCGTTGGGTTGACCAAGGCGGTAACGGGTGCTGCCTTGGGAAAATTCGTGGCAGATACAGGCATGAGCCCGACTGAGGACAGAGCCATCACGATGATGCGGAGTCGGAGTACCTCCTTCCTGTTTGAAGGCAATGCTCCTTACGTTGGGGAACGATACGAGGCATACCTTACCGACCCGAAGAGGGTGTCGGAAGAGTGGCGCGGTGCAGGGAGTTGAAGCGCAGATCTCGCGCATTAAGCGATGCATTGCCGCAAAACCACTGACGCAAAAACTCGAATCACAGAACCGTGAAGGCGTTGTCATCGCCAACATCATCAACCTGTGGAATTCATTCGGCAGACCCGTTTCCGTTAAAAAGTCGCGTCTGCAGACGGGAGCTCCTCACCTTCCGAACAAAGCCGATTTCACGGGAAGTGCTACAAGTTGGTGAATACTCCGAGTGGCACCGATTTTCGGATCGGCTACAGTTGACTCACCAAATCCGTATCATAGGGCCGCTGCCGCATGGACACTATTCCACAGAGAAATGAAGGCGATATCGAACTCGATCTCCACCACTTGCAAGTATTAGACGTACTGCTGACCGAACACAGTCTGACCAAAGCCGCGCGCGTGCTAAATCTCTCTCAGCCCGCCTTGAGCAAGACGCTGGCTCGACTACGACTCTATTTTGGCGACCCGCTTTTTGTGCGCGTAGCGCTGCGCATGGAGCCCACACCGAAGGCGCTCGAACTCGCAGAATCCGTGAGGGCGATATTAAAAAGAATTCGCGCGCTGCGTTCGGAGCACGCGTCATTCGTTCCAAAGACGTCAACGCGTAAATTCAGCTTCTTTCTTGTTGATGCGGGTGTGGTAAAAATCTTCCCAGCGCTGTTGAACTACCTGGCCGCTGAAGCGCCGGGCGTATGCGTACAGTCGATTCCGTGCGACGCGCAACACCTCGATCTGTGGCTTGAATCGGGCCTCGTCGACCTGGCAATTGGCTCCTTCCCCTCGCTGACAATGGGTATTCGGCGTCTACCGCTGTGGACCGAGACCTACGTAAGCGTTACGCGCAAAGACCATCCGCGCATCGGCACGCATCCGAGCAAAGCACAGTTTGTCGCGGAGAAGCACGCGCTCGTGTCCGCACTAGGTACCGGGCACGAACATTTGTCAATTGAGCGGCTCATCGAGTCCGAAGTGCCTCGTAGGAACATAGTGTGCCGCGTCCCCGTCTTTACTTCGGCCGCGCTGATCGCTAAACACTCCGACGTGATCGCCACGATGCCAAAGACTCTTGCCGTTGCGATGAGTCACGACCTCGACCTGCAAGTGGTTGAGCCGCCAATCGCATTGCCCAAACTCCAAATCGCTCAGTACTGGCACGATCGATGTCACCTCGAACCCGGCAACCAATGGCTTCGAAATGTGTTTCGCACGCTGTTTTCGACGCCCGGGTAAAGCGAGAGCACATTCAAGTCTGCATTGAATGGAAATCCAATGCAGACCTGACGCGTGCGCTACCCATCGATCAAGATGACGCGAATACGAGTTGCCTTAGCCCACGGGGTTTAGGACGAAATCGTAAGTCAACGTGTAGCCACCGTCAGGCTGCTTGATCCAGTCGGCTACCAACGTTTGTCGTACGCCAAAAACAGCATCGGAATCCAGATATCGGTCGCCGTTACGAAATACGTGCGTGACCAACGTCTCGTAATTTTTCGCCTTGATCATGAAATGAAGGTGGGCGGGGCGCCAAGGGTGGCGCTCGGTAGCACGCAGCAAATCGCCCACTGGGCCATCGACCGGAATCGGGTATGCGACAGCGACAACCGTGCGAAATTCAAAACTACCGTCGTCTTGGGACGTGAGTACGCCTCTAGCTTGATGGGTCTCGAGATCCGGATACTGAACGTCATAGTTCCCGGCAGCGTCGGCCTGCCAAACCTCCAACACTGCCCCTGCAATCGGTGCGCCGTTGCGATCCTTCACGGTGCCTCGTACGAGGCAAGGTTCGCCAACCGCGCCATTGGCGATGTCGGCACCGTTCTCATACACGGGCGCGCCTTCTACGTGGAACGGCCCAAAAACAGTCGATTCCGTGCAACCTTCCGGCTTTTCGTTGTTCATCGCAACGGTCAACATCGACAACCCGAGGACGTCACTCAACAAAATGAATTCCTGCCGCTTGTCGTCACATTTTTGCCCCGTCGCGGTTAGAAAGGAAATCCCCGCCAGCAACTCTTTCTCTGTTAGTTTGACATCCCGCGCGAAGTTATGCAGATGCGTGATGAGGCTGGTGAGTACGAATTTCAAGCGAGGATCCGGGGTGCCGGATAAGAGATTGACCACTGCTTGCGTGACAGTCTGTTCATTGAGGTTGCGCATGTTTGTCTCCAATTGTTTGGTGTGTTGGTGAACCACCGCCAACCCGTACGTTGATAGCGGCCATCGAGCGAGGCGAAGAGATTCATAACGCCGTCTGCCGCGGATCGTGCAATCAGATCTGCGGTCGCGCACCCTCGTATGCGTCTTGTAGCAACTGTCTTATTGCCACTCTCTCTAGTGGCCGAGGATTGGGGTATTGATTTTCCAGCGCAATCGCGCACGCCTTGTCGAGTTCTGACGCTTTCATTCCGATATCCTTCAGTGCCAACGGTGCGCCGTTCATCTTCGCCAGATCGAAAATGGCTTGCGGTGCGCTAGTGCCGTTTAGCGCACGCGCGATGCGCTTCATCGCACGCGAGGCGGCCGTCGCGTTGTAGGCGAGTGCATGCGGCAAAACGATAGTGTGGGTTTCTGCATGCGGCAGGTTGAAGCTACCGCCTAACGTATGGCAAAGTTTATGATGCAGAGACATACCCACGCTCCCTAGCACCGATCCACACAGCCAGGCGCCGTAGAGCGCATCCGCACGCGCCCGCCGAACGTGCGCATCTTCGGCGTCGAGCGTCAGTAGGGGCAGCGCTCGTCCGATGGCAGCGATGCCCTCGGCCGCCATCAGATCTGTGATCGGGTTGGCATCCATGGCGTAAAGACCTTCCGCCGCATGAGCAATCGCATTGATCCCGCTGCTAACGCTCAACGATACTGGCAGCGAGTATGTAAGTTCGGGATCGTAGATCACTGTCTTTGGCATGACACGGATATCGCGACCGGTCTTTTTTAGCCCCGCTTCGGTTATACCGTAGATCGGCGTCATTTCAGAACCAGCATAGGTAGTCGGAATAGCAAGGATCGGAAGGTCCGACTCCAGTGCTATCGCTTTTCCGAGTCCTATCGTCGAACCACCGCCGATTGCTATAGCGCAGTCGGCGTCAAGACGACGCGCTAGCTCGCGTGCTTCGCGCGCAACCTCGACCGGTACATGCATAGCCGCCCTGTCGAACACGCCGGCGACACGAGACCCGAGAATCCCTGCTATCCGTGCTGCATCTCGACGTTGATCAGGTGTCGCGAGTATGAGTGCATGACGCGCGCCAAGCAGGTCGACTTCCGCTTCGATCCGGCCCAGAGCACCGATTCCAAATACAACTCGCTGCGGATGGCTCGTAAAAATAAATTCGTTCATGATGCTTCTCGCTGGCTCACGTCAAGGCCATCGTGCTGAATGCGAAGCGGCTTGTCGCCGATCTCGCCCGATCATGGAATCGGACGGTCATCGCGTCACCGAGGGCAATTTGCGTGTCCTTCTCAACAAGCAAACGCACCGTGCGCGCGCCAATCTGTGAATGTTGCTCTCGAACCTGCAAGATAGCGTCGATCCAGGGCGCCGCAACATGCTGCTTTTTTACCGTTCCGGCATAATCCCCCATCGGCGGTGAACACAAATCGCCGGGTACCAGGAGGTCGATCACGCGGCAAGCAGAATCACTCGGGCCGAACACCGTCCCCGACAGCTCGTGCGGGCGATCTAGCATTGCATTTGCACCACCAATATCGCCTTGCTGGACTAGCCGCCGTGTTTCGCTTGACGAACAATACGCACCGTTCTCAATGTACGTATTCAGCCGCAGCGGCACGGGACGTACGTCAAACCCGAGGCAACCACCAAGATTGCCCAAATACGTGATATTCCCTTGTCGACCACTGCCACAGGCGAAATTCTCGCCGACGATCAGTGAACGCATGCCCAGCTTGTCAACCAAAGTCCCCCGCACAAAATCATCTGTCGATTCCCCGCTTCGCTGCCGATCAAATTTCAGAACGAGGCAGTAGTCGACATGTCCGGTGGACGCTAACAAATCCATACGACCTTCAAGGGTCGACAAGAGCGGTGGGCAGGATTCGGGACGCAACGTGGCAAGCGGGTGAGGATCAAATGTGACCAAAACAGTAGGAAGCTGCAAGACCCGTCCTTGATCTCGCAGCGTCCGCAGAACGCGCCTGTGCCCACGGTGAACGCCATCGAACATCCCGATCGACACGGCCGACCCGGACAAATGGAATTCACTTGGATTGTGGATGACTATCATGGAAGACTCCCGTAAGCCTCATCAATAGCGGATCAAATTACCTTGCAGACTTCGTCAAAAGAGAGCCGTGGGCTGCGAGGAAACAACCTGGAAGGGTCCCCGCGACCAATGCCGCAAATGAAGTTCGACTTGATCGATGTGCCAGCGAACACTGTGGCGTCAACCTTTGCATTGTCGAAACCGGACATCGGGCCGCAGTCCAGACCAACCGCCCGTGCCGCCGCGATCAGATATCCACCCTGCAAGGTCCCATTGCGAAATGCAGTTGTTTCAGCGAACCCGATCTTCGCTTCGCCTTCGAACCAGGCCTTGACAGTGGGGTTATGCGGAAAGAGCCTCGGCAGATCCTCGTAGAAACGCGTCTCGTAGCCGACAACCGCCAGCACTGGCGCCGTCATAGTCTTAACTACATTCCCCGGACTGAGAGCGTCCTTCAGTTCTTCCTTGCCGGCTTCACTGCGCACGAAAACGATCCGAGCCGGCGAACAATTCAGTGAAGTGGGACCCCACTTCATCAACTCGTACACTTGTTTCAACTGCTCGTCCGAGACCGGCTCATCAAGCCACCCGTTCTGGCTTCGACCCTTGCGAAACACACGGTCCAAAAAATTCTCATCAACCATAGTGCGTCACCCCCTGGAGAAAAACAGTACCGTGCAAAAGCACGGTACTTACATCGCACGTAGCGCACGTAACTCAGGAACTTAGGCTGACTGCGCGTCAGATGGACATAGTGCCGCTGAGTGCCAGCGATTCTTGATGCCGTGCCGAGTCAAGCGCTTTGGCGTAGTCGGCCGTCACTTTGTAATCGCTGTTCTCGTCGATCTCAGACTCGATTCCACAAACCCGGCGAGCGAGTCTTGCATACGGGCCCGAACCAGAAAATTCCGCGCGTTGCATGGTCAGCGTGCGAATCGCTTGCAGCGGCGTGCCGTTGAAGTTTTCGAAAACGAACAGGCGGCTACCCCAGTCCGTCAGGAACAGGTCACGGATCACCCGGCCGATCTGAACGCGGTCATGCGGTTTGCCGACGGGTCCGCTGTTCAAGCGTTCAAACCACGGATTGAGCGTCGCATCATTCCATTGATCTTCGCTGGCGAAGATAAGAGCACTACGCCCGGAAAGGTCGACCAGCTCGTAGATCATCTGCGAGAAGTTCTCGAGATAGAGCGCGCGGCCAAAGTCGTAGATCAGAATATTCGGCTTGTAGTGTCCGCCGGGCGTGTGAAAGCCCAATTCCTCCGCCGCGATAACGTGGGCTAGCATCGCCTGGTGAAAACCAATCAGTTTCGCGACCCGGGTCATGACAGCCGGAATCTTGTTGGTTCCAATATGCTCGGTGATCAGCACGGCCAGTCCGGCCATCAGCTCAGCGCGCACCATCTGGCGAACCAGCGCATGGTAATGCAGCCAGTCGAAGACTCGTTGCGGGTAAAGCTTGGCATGTTCAGGATTGCCGATATGGAAGACATGCGACCACGGAATGAAGACATTTTCGAAAAGCGTCATGCCGTCGAGTTCATCGCCTTGGGAGGCCAGCGGGTGTTCGATTGGATCATCCTTCACCACGCCTTCACGACAGACGATCGTCACCCCTTTGGCATTGACGGGAGTCGCTGCGAAAATAACCTGCTCGCCGGGAATGCCAGGACGGAAAAATACGCCGATATGGATCCAATCGGCAAAAGCGACGCCAGTGCCGATCGCCTTGATACCGTTGACAACGATTCCCTTCTCGTTCTTTTCGACTATACGGAGACCCGGCGAGCGTGCCTGTGCTTCCGGGTTGGACCGGTCCATTTGCGGGTCGACAAATTGCGGTGCGCAGTTAAAGTCGTTGTCCTTCGCAAAGTTGACAAAATTAACGATATTCTTCGCTTTGATGTGACCTTCCGCACCGATAGATTGGGTTTCCCATGGCGTCGGATCGTCCAGATAAGTCTGCAGTACGTAGTTGTTCACATCTGGACTACGGGGAAAGGATGCACCAGCCATTTCGCGCATCACGGTCTCGTGGTACTTGCGCTTACGCCGGAGTTGGTCCTTATTGTGATGACCGAACCATTGCATTGAACGGCGTTTGCCATTCTCGTCGATAAAGGTCACGACGTCTTGCAAATCGGGGCGATGATGCAAGTCATAGAAATCTGCGTGACGCTGAGCATAGTCACGCGTTTTCGGGTGCGTCGCGATGTTGTCGATCTTCTCGTTTCCCACCCAGACTTGACGCCCGTCATTCAGGGATTCGAGGTATTGACGACCGGTTCGGATCATGACTTTTTCCTTCGAGTATTTAATTGAAAACGACTGGTTAAAGTGTTGCGGGCCGGGTTGTTGCGTAAGCGCGCTGATAGTAAGCGAGGGGGTGGCGCTCTTCTGCTTTGGTGGTCGCGATAACGCGCGCGAAAATGAGGCTGTGCGTCCCAACCTCAATAGCATCTGCGACACGACAGTCGAGCGTCATCATTGCTTCCTTGCAGTAGGGTGCGCCGCTTGCCAGGATTCCCCACTGACTCCTCTCAAACCGTTCTGGCATTGACAGCCCACCAACGCCCGCGAAGAGCTGGGACAGTTCACTCTGATCTGCACTCAGCCAGTTCACAGTGAGTATCCCGTTCGCTTTGATCACGCCGTTAGCGAAGCTGTTGCGGTTGACGCAAACCAGCACAGTCGGAGGCGTGTCACACACTGAGCAGACTGCAGAGCAGGTAACGCCAGCTCTGCCACCCGGGCCGTCAGTGGCGAGGATAGTCACGGGAGTGATTGCTTTGGAAAGCGCCTCCCTCATCTCAGTCGCGCTCACTTCGGCAGATACTGTCTCTGGCAGATTTCTCGGCGGCGTGGCAATTGCGAAATCGGCAGCTAATTCTTGTCTTTTCTGCGTGTTGGGCATAACACGTCTCCAGATGGAAGATTACTTGCGCCCCAGTTCAGGCAGCGGCCGGCTTACAAGGTCGTCAGGAACATCTGGTCGGCGGTTCCCGCAGGGACGCCGAGTTCCGCGGCGACAGCAGCGACCCCCGCTTTGGCAACTTTGAGGTCCACGCGACCATCGGAAGTGAAATGCGGACGGATGTACCGCTCGTAGTGTTGCTCCGCTTCTGCGTTGGTCAGTCGGTTCAACATCGATGCGATGTGTTCGACGGCGAGGCTGGGCTGTTCGGCGATCGTTTTGAGCGACCGCTTGTAGGCCCGCACCATAGCTTGCAGGGCTGGATCGTCGAGCGAGATGCGCGAAGGGTCCACGGCGAGTCCCACAGTGGGGATCTGGAAGTGGTCGCCCACCCAGGACAGCACAGAAAATCCCTCTTCGCGGGCGACCTGTTCAGCCGATAACGTGCTGCCCACGTAAGCCGCATCAATCGAGCCGTCGCGAAGGCGACGCAGGTCCATCTGGTAGTCGCCCGGGATTCGATGCACGCATTCCACGTCGCGATCGGGATCCAGCCCGTGCTTGCGCAGCACGATCCGCGCAAAAACCCCGGGGGCGGTGCGGGCCCCGTGAACCGCCAGTCGGCGGCCCCGAAGATCCTCCATGGACTTCACGCCGTTAGCGCCGACGAACCAAAAAAGCGGTCGGTGCGTGTTGACGCTTAGGGCCGTCCATTCGATGCCGTCAGTCATTCGCGACAATAGGGCCCGGCCAAGACCGATGGTTGCGCCCGCGCGCACACGTTCAGTCTTCCATACGGCTCCGTCGCGGAGGGCGACGTGAACACCTTCTTCCTCGAAATATCCCTCTTGATCGGCTACATGCGCGATCAGCTCCTCGTGGATACCGGCCCCGACGTAAGTCAGGTCAATCGAGAGCTTTGGCAATTAACACCTCTGTCAAGTCAATCAAACGCATTGGCAAAATAAAGCCTCTCCGAGCCTCAGACATAATCCGGGTACTCGTCGAACTCACTCCATTCCAAAGCCGCCGCTTACGGGGATGTAGTGACCGGTCGTGAAACCCGACGCGTCACCTGCCAGATACGCCACTGTATTGGCCACTTCGTCAGGACGGGCAAGCCGTCCCATCGGTATGGACGCAGCGATCGCCTTCAGCCGTTCGGCGGAGATGAGCCCAGCCGAAGTAGCGCCCTCCACCGTGGTCGGCGCAACGAGGTTGGCGGTGATGCCGTGGGGCGCCAGTTCCAAAGCGACGTATCGCACGAACTGATCCAGGGCCGCCTTGGCGGTGCCCAGCGTAATCATCCCGTCACGCGGACGACGCGACAGCAGGGTACTCAGGTAGATCAGCCGCCCGTGACCACGAGAAATCATTCCTGGCACAACGGCCTTCGTTGCCAGGAAGGCGGCGCGCAGTTCAGAGTCCACCTTGCCGCCGAGTTGCTCCCAGCTCAAGTTGCCGAAGGAGGTGACGTCATAGGGCGTCAACGCGTTGTGCACGAGAACGTCGACTCCACCCCATTGCTGACTGATTTCGTCCACCATGGCGGCGACATCGTTTGGCTCAGTGACGTCGCCTTTGATCACCATAGCTTCTCCACTGGCCGCGACGATCGTCGCGGCCACGTCTTCGGCCTGGGGTGCACTGGAACGATGGTTGACGACTACCTTGTATCCCTGTTTGGCCAAAGCGATCGCAATGGCCGCACCAATGCCCCGGCTGGCTCCAGTGATCAGCGCGACTGCCATGAGGACACCTCCGCTTCAAGGTTCGCCAGACACTCTTTCTCGAAGGGCACACGTGGCCCCGTATAGATCAAATTAGTTGTACGCATTAGTTAAATAACTCCTCTCTCAGATCAGTCGGATGGGTCGGCAAATAACTCGAAACGCGGACGACGTGGGCACTCGTCGTATTCAATTCATGACAAGGTGCCTCGTGTGTCCTGTTTTATCTACAGTACACCGCTCAAACTTTTAACTCTACGGATGCCGCCTCATAGAGACTATTCCGTAGCGGAATGAAGCGAATCTCACCCGAAGGGCGGTCAATAAAATGCGTGATGATGCGATCACGAAGGCTGGGTACTGCTGGTCGACAACCAGACGACGCCTATTCGAATGGCATGTACATCTGCAGCCAGACGCGATTCCCCTCTGGCCGGTTGCGGACCATCGTTTCGCGCTGATACTTGAGCGCCACGGAGAATTTACGTGTTCCGTACGCGATGGACGGGCCCACAGCAAACACCTGTCCGCGGTTGCCGTTGCCATTTACCGACTGCCCGTGCTGCGTATCGTCTGTCACCTGTCGATAGAAATATCCGCTCGCCCCGATCTGCCACATCGGAGTAACGCGGAACCCGGCGTTATAGTCGACGATAAACTCGTTCCCCGAGTGATAGTCGGTTACGTGATTCACCGAATTCACGCTGTAAAGCGCACGCGCACTGAACTCCACATTCGGCACCGGCATCCACGTGACGGCGTAGTTCGGCTGCATCGAGTAGTAGTGCCGGCCGGGGTTCACTAGCCGGCTTGCGTCGTAACTGCCGGTCGGCAGAAAGAATTCGAGGCCTACCACCTGATGCAGGTTGCCCCAATGCCAGCCGAGGAAGAGCGGTCCAACGGTCAGGTCCGACAGTCCCGTCGCGCTGCCGCTCTTGTAGACCGTACCTTTTGGCGTGTGCGCGTCGAAGTGCAGATCGAGATTCACAAACGGAATGTTCGTCCGCGACTCGAGCGTTGCGCCGAGGAACGTTACATCCCGCCAGACATGAGACAACCTGAATGCAGCCGCCTGCGCATGCAGCGAGAACTCCGATACGCTGCCTGAGGGGTTCCCACTGTTGCCCACGAGCGTCGTCGCCTCGTATTCCTGCAAATAGACATAGATGTGATTGCCCGGTGGAGGCTGAACGCCCGAAAGCAGCGTGTTCACACCGATGGGATAGTTGCTCCCGTCGCCTTCCGTCGCATGCAGGGTCGTTATCCAGCAACATGATGCAATCGCAGCGCCCACCCGGAGCGGGATACCGACCGAGCGACAATAGCCACGAAACTCGAAAAAAGACATAGCGTCCCCTGCGCGCTCGTCTGGTATCGCACGGCGCTGTTGATAAATTTCGTTATGCTGGATGGAAAAACAAAGCGCGCTAGAGGAAGCGCATGAGTCTGCCCATCAACCCGGATTGCCTAAGCGAGCGTGCACGCTTCCTCTGACGAGAGGCGCGGATTGCGAGCAAAAGACCTTTCGGCATTTCCATAGCTAGGACCGCACAGGAAGTTCGACTTCAGCGGGGTTCCGCTAAAGATCGCCTCGTCAAGCGCCGCAATATTGAAGGTCGACATCGGTCCGCAATCCCGGCCGATTACGCGTGCAGCGGCAAGTGGATATCCGCCTTTAAGTGTGCCGTTCCGGAATGATGTGGAGCGTGCAAAGTCCTGCTTCTCTTCGCGTTCGAACCACGCGTTGACGCCGATGTTGTGTGGAAAATGCCTCCGCAGCCGCTCATCGGTAGCGATGCTCTCCCGCCAGCTACTCTGGCTGCGCGAGCGTTGAAATATGGCGTGCCGGTCGGAGAATACTGCCAGCAGTTGCTCGCGACGCGCTCGCTCATCGACACTTGACCGGTGCCCGAAAAATGCCTGGAGATGTTCACCCGCCCGGCAGGGAGGCGGTTGACTGACGGTACGGCACTTACCTCGATGACGCTGTTCACGGCGCTTACGCGGTTCACGGCGCTTACGCGGTTCACGCAGAAAAGGATCGGCGGCGGAGTATCGCAGACCGTACTGATGGCCGAGTATGTGACGCCCGCGCGCCCGCTCGGTCCGTCGGTCTCCGCGATGGTCGCAGCGATCGCGGCCCGTGACAGCGCCTCGCGGAACCGAGTCGGCGAGATGCCGGTCAACGGTAGACCGACAGAAAATAACGCGTATTCACGCTCTAGTTCACGGGGTCGGCTTTGCCGCTGTCGTTGCGCGTATGACACTCCACTTCTCCTGATGTCGAGTCGGCCTGCGGACTTCCCTGCAATGGAGCAGATTCGCGGTCTGTAGGGACACTGCATACTGCGAACTGATTCTCTTCAACTACACTAGGCCCGCCAAATTAATCCCTCTACGGACGCGGCGGCATAGACACTATTCCACAGCGTAATGAAGCCAGCCCGCACCTGCATTAGCTTCACGTGTTCGATATCCTCATGACCAGGCGCAGTATCACGAAAGCGGCACGCGTGCTGAATCTCACGCATCTCGCGCTCAGCAAGCCACTAACGTGGATGCGGATGGACTTTCGGCGATCATCTGTTCATCAGCGCCATCCGGCGATCCACAGAGACTCTCTCAACATGGAGCCACATCGCTGGACACCCAAGACTTCAGGTATGGTGACGAGAACATCGTGGCGACCATCGATGCGCCGATGCCGTTCTCCTCCGGAACTAAACCGTCCGCTGTCTGCGTCCGAAATGTCGCTCGCCCGTTGGCTGCTGGAGCACGGCGAACCGAAAGCGTGGGAGTTTCTCGAACAACTCGCGGCGGCGCAGGTCACGCCGTGGCGCTGTCCCTGCGGATGTGGAAGCATCAGCTTCCACATCAAGGGACGCGAACCTGCCTGTCATTCCCGAAAACTCGAAGTTCGCGATTCTGTTGCTCGTCTGGGCAAGCCACGTCACTCTGTCATTCCTGACCGTGTTGTCACCCGGAGGATTCCGAATCATGCCGTCCCTCGCCCGTGCGTTGATCGCGTTCCTGGCCACGTGGTTCTGCTCGCGGCTGTCACTGCAGGTCGAGATCGTCGCATTGCGACACCAGTTGCCGGGAGCGGACGAAAAGTGGGGGAGTGTTTGTTCAGCGTCGAACCGCTTCGGGTGATCTGAAGTGCGGATACCGGTTTCGAAAGCAGCTTTCCAATCTTCCATCAAGCAGCTCGACGCGAGTCTGTAGCAGATAGTGAGCTCCCTTCATGGACCAACGCATTTGTTGCCGCTTTGAGAGACGACGATTGATCAAGTGATTCATGACGGACTCTGCTGACGCCGACGACACCCGGCGTCCTTCCATTCTGGCGCGTTGATAGTCGACAAGATCCTTTCTGTTGTGCTCGAGGAATGTGAGCAGACGGACGGCTGCCCGATACGCTGTACCTGAGGCAAGTTGATAGAAGAAAGTCAGTTCTTCTGCGGCGATTGCCAAAGAGGCGGCCAACGTGCGGAGCATCTCGATTGCCGTCTCCCCCCGACCACGCCATAGCGCGTCGCGCACCCTGACAAGAAGGCGCTCTGATCGCCGCATAATTTCAGGTCGCCTGGAGAAATAGTTGTAAGCGCAAACGGCCGATCGTATGGCGCGCAACTTCATGCTGATGTGAAACCAGTCGAGAATCCTGGGTGAGACGCGGGGAGCTATCGATGTCACCAGTGAGCGCATTCCCCGAGCGCCATCCGAGATCACGTCAATTAGGGTTGATGGAACCCAACCACATTGATCGAGTGCGCCCGCCACGAGAACCCGGGCCAAGCTCGGGCGCTGCAAAGCCGACACAAACCTTCGCGCCATTTGTCCGTCGCGCTCAACCCTACCGGCGATGACTTCGAACTTGCGACTTTCCTGGAACTGGTTGGCGCTCAATACCGTTCCATCGATCGCGATTCGCAGGTGGCTGGCGCGGTTGCGTTTTCGTCCGCCAGCGAGCCATCCAATCCGGAACTGTTCGTTCTCGACGTACTCTCCGCACTGAACGGTATCTTTGCGGACTGTTGTGTGTGATAGCTTCGACAGTCCCGCCATGTCGGCGACGGAACGTGCAGCCTCACGATAGGAAACGGAGGCACCGTGTTTTGCGCAAAGGTATGATACCTCCGGGGTGCGTCGCGTCGGCAGAAGAGGCTCAATGGAACACTCTGAAAACCGCAGGCTGATAGAGTACCCGTTGTCATCGTACGGCTCAGGCGTGCACGAGCAGGATACGACTCGCGGCACTTTAACCTGTACTCTGCCAAGTGCCGTCGAAAACGTGCGGGAACGCCAATCCTTGATGCGCCGATAGCCGCCGCATTCCCGGCAGTTCCGACGAAGCTTATCGTAGGCGTTAATCTGATCTTGTGTCACAAGCTGTTGCAACGCTGCGAGGAGTTGACGACCTTCGGCGAGGGACAACCCGAAATCGGCAGGTGTAGCGCCATTTACGGGGCGCCTAAAAGAGCAAATCGAGACCGGCTCGTCCGTTCCGGGTCGTTGCAGAAGAATCTTCCATCGCAGTTCCATGGCGGTCTCCCCAGTACGTCAACCGTTGCAGTTTAGACCAGACGTGCCTCCCCCAGATTTTGTCCACTCCCCCAGATCGTTCAAAAAATCGTTGCGCAGTCGTTGTCAGCAGCCAGACTTCGTGTTGGCCACGCGCGCGTGCGATGTCTTCGAGCCGCGTGACCAGTTCTCGCGCGATACCTTTACCGCGCCACTTCGAGGAGACAGCCAGCGATCGCAGGAGCACGCTGGAGCCGAGCAGTTCGAGGCCTGCGCTGGCGACCAGCGAGCCGCGTGCATCTTCGGCGACCAGGAATCCTTCGATGAGCGTCATCGAAATGTCCTCTACGGGTAAGCCGTTCGCGCGTAAAAGAGTCTGTATTCCGCCAAGGTCGGCGTCGCGAGCTTTCCTTATCATCATGGCTGTCTGCTCATTCGAAGTTGACCTGATGCTTGCCGAGCTTTTGCGCGGAGGCGAAACGTATCGCAACGATGAACGCCAGGGCCGACACCCGCGACACCAGGAACACGGTTCATTCGGGTTATCGACGCGGCTGTGGAGTTACCGATGTCGGTGACTGATTTCCCGTCCGGCATATACCGTCAGAACTGCGCCGATCACGATCGTGGCCATCGCAAGCGATTCATCAAGGCGACTACCCGGATGCATAGACTTCGCATATATCCATAAACCGATCCCGACGGCCATCAGGAACAGGCCCAGAATCACCCCCCAAACCGGCCCTGCCGAATCGGACCGCAATCTGTGAGACATTTTCATTGTCGTTCCCCGTGACACACAGGTGTTCGCTTCCCGCGCTTCATGACCCCCACGACCCGGCGCTCCTCTTTCAGCGTAGGCGGCGTCAGTTCTGGCTTCAAGTGGCAAGGGACTTGCGGATAGAGGAATGATTCGAAACCGCAGCGGTAGACAACTATGCCGTTTCGCGACTGACGGGTCGATGTCCGGATTCAGGCTAGCCGATGCGACTGCAGCGCCGGCGGTCGCACCCGTTCAATGCCTCACGAATGCAAAAACGATAAGCAGCACGATGACGAGTGCGGCCAGCCATTTCACCAGAATGACCAGCCTTCCCACTTTCTCATCAAGCGCGCGAACAGCGCCGGTTTCCTGAATGCCACCACGGCCGGGCAACGTATCATCGTCACGCGAACCCACTCCCTCAGGAGCGCCAAGCCGGATCCCGGCCAGCTCGAAAGCCATGTGGGTCACATAGCCTGTCGCAACTTCGGGCAAACCGGTTGCGTTGACACTGTCTGGTCTGAGAAACACGCACGCGTCGTCATGCGCATTTGCGACTTCCGGCGTGAGGGCATAAAGATTCTTCAGGGACAGCGCGAGTCTGACGTCCGTGAGCCGCGCGGCGTCAATACCCTCGATGAGGCCCTGCATGCTGCCTGCCGGTACGTGGAACGATGCCCACCACTGGCCGGGCTCCCGCATCTCATGATCAGCAGCGTTATAGCCAAGTCTGGCCGTGCCGAGGGGGACGTCTGAAAACGTGATGCCCAGGGCATCCTGCCATTCGCGAAGGCCTCGATGATCGCGCTCATCAAGTTCCTGCGGGGCAAACGTGACGCTGATGGCCTGCCGCCTGGTCGAAGGTTCGCCAATCAAACACAGATAGCCGTCGTCCAGATGCGCGGTACCCTGAATGTACGTTGCCAGCGTCGATGCTGTCTTTCCTGCTGTGGGTTCCGCCTGCCGCACGATCCGGAGGTCCTGGAGTGTCAGCCAGATCGATCGGGCTGCCTCGTACCGCAGGAGCACACCGTCGTCAGTTGTGCTTTCAAGCATATGCTGCCCGCATTCACGAATCCTGACGCTGTTGCCCGGTGTATCCCCGTCGCGAATTGAAGGTCCTGGTTGAGCATCGGCTCGCCGTTCGTCCTCTTGATACCGGACCGCGTCGCGTGACGGCAGCCGTTCCCGCCCGTTGAAACCGACGACATCCAGAACGTCGTTGCGCTGACGGACGACTCTGCGGGAAACCGGGTCGTTTTCCCGCAGACGCTGACGGACCTCGAGCAACAGTTCGCCTGGGGCGGCCTTGAGGCGCGATGCTGGACGCGTTGCACCTTGGGGCGCATCCTGCGGAACGGGCATTCCGGTCTGCTCGCCATAGAACGGGCCGGGCGGGTCAGTGACCTTGATGAGCGCCGGCATCAACTGGTTGAGGAAGTTTCCGTACGGCGTCAGTAGTGGCAGGAACAGCCCGGCCAGGACCACATTGAACAGCGTATGGAAGTCGGCTACCACCCGCGTGTTGTCGGGTTCCATCGTCACCATAAACCGCCCGATCGGCCCGAGTGCAACCAGCACCAGCGTGACGCCCGTCGCCAGGATGAGAAGATTGCCAACCGGAGGTCGCCTTGTTGCAGGATCGTCAGGCCCGGTCCATTCGAGCACCGGTTTGATTGCGGTGCCCAGGTTTGCCCCCAGCACCAGCGCGAATGCGGTATCGGGCGGCACAACGTTTCTGGCGCAGAGCGACGCGACCAGCAGCACGGCAGCGACGTTTGAATTCGCCGCCCAGCTCAGGCTTGCCGCCAGCAGCACATCCACCAGCGGCACGGTGGATGCAGCACCCAGCAGCATGCGCAGGCTGGGCGCGTCTTCGTACTCGGTCATCAGGTCGAGCAGTTCGTGCAGCGCGATCAGCATCAGGCCCAGTCCGATGAACGCACGGCCCAGATCATGAGCCCGAGCGTTCGATGACCTGCGGAACATCAGTACGCCGACGAGTATCAGTGCCGGTGAGACCGCCGCCACGTCGAACGACAGCACCTGCACGATCAGCGTCGCACCGACGTTGGCTCCGAGCATCATGGCAAGCGCAGGAACGAGGTCGACGCGTCCGGTTGGGGCCAGGCTCGCCATTATCGAGCCGGTTGCCGTACCGCTTTGCGTGACAGCCGTCGCGCCCACGCCGACAAGGAAGGCATGTCCCCGGTTGCGTAGTGAACGCGCGAGGAGCGGCTGAAGATTTGCACCGAATGCCCGCTGCATACCTGTCTGGACCATCTGCGTGCCCAGCAGCAGAAGCGCGATCGAACCCGCCAGATCGATCAGCGTGAATGTCGTCGGCATGGCTGCGCCCCCGTTGTGCCGTCGTATTTCCGGTTTGCTCGACACACTTGCACCCTTGCGCCGCACACCGGTCCATGAGCGCCGCAGGTAGTCGGATGAATATACGCCATTGTCCGGAAAATTGGCGCAGGCATTCGTGCGTCAGCGCACGGCGAGTCAGCTAACAAGGGAGGTGCGGATCACTCGTGTGAAGCAGATCGATGAGGCGCAGGCAGAATGCTAGTCGCCGTCCCCGCGTCCCAGGTCGTCGATCAGACGACGCCCAGGGGAAAAGCCGCTCATCAGGGCGTCTGCTTCGCTCCGGAACGGGCCGCGGGGGCGTGAAACATGAAACGGGCTCGCCCGCCTTACTGATCGTCACGACCGCCACATACCTGGGTGCCTCACGCGATTTGCCGGCATCGGCCACCGTGAGATTCGTTTCGACACTGACCTCGAATTCGAATCCGAGATAATCGTACATACGTTTCATGTGACACCTCGCGGGATCACGCGCTCTAGCGGGAGGTGCCGAAGGCAGTCGCAGGCATCAGCTGGCCGCCATTCATACACCAGGATACGCCTGCGGGGGCAGTTCGATTCAGCGTCCCACCGTGCGGGCACGATCCGTCAACGATCACACCGGTTCGAGGTTGCCAGGTGCCCTTTGCACGCATGTGACGGGAAAGTGCGACATGTCCTCGACGCGCACCGGATCTTTATTTCGCCGCGATTGCCACGCTTTCGCCCGCGGGCGCCCCTGTCTGACCAGATGGCGTAACTACCTGAATCCGTCCATGCGGAAACAGCAGTTCGACGATGCCACGTGTAGGAACGCTGGCCGACAGTGTGGCGATCTTCGACGGCACAAACCACTGGCATCGCGCAATCTCGTTGCCGGGCTGTGCGACTGCGTCGGTGGTTCAGCAAGACGTTGACCACTTCGCGAATCAGCGCATTGTGCTCATGGTCATCTCTCTGGTCGCCGTATTTGTAGCCATAGTGGCTGGCGTGCTGATCGTACGCAGCTTGACACGCGCGCTGGGGGCCGAGCCCGGCGCCTTGAGCGAAGTCACGCAACGTGTCGCCGAGGGTGATCTCAGCCCCGTCAGAGGCGCGAAAGAAGCTCCTGCCGGAAGCGTGCTGGCATCAATGGGTGTGATGCAGGGAAGTCTGGTCCGGCTGATCGGAGAGGTTCGCACGGCCGCAGACAGTATTGCAACCGGCTCAAGCCAGATCGCATCGGGCAATGTGGACCTGTCATCCCGAACCGAACAGCAGGCGTCATCGTTGCAGGAGACGGCCGCCAGCATGGAGGAACTGACCGCAACCGTTAGACAGAACGCGGAGAACGCGCAGCAGGCGAGCGGCCTGTCGGCAAATGCCTCGGAAGTCGCCCGGAAGGGCAAGGAGGTGGTGAACAAGGTAGCCGATAAGATGGGCCCCATCAGCCAGAGTTCGACGAAAATCGCCGAGATCACTGGCATCATCGAAGGCATTGCCTTCCAGACCAACATCCTCGCGCTGAACGCAGCGGTCGAAGCCGCGCGCGCGGGTGAGCAGGGGCGCGGGTTCGCTGTGGTCGCGACCGAAGTGCGCAACCTCGCGCAGCGCTCGTCCAGCGCGGCGAAGGAAATCAAGGATCTGATCAATACTTCTGTGCAGCGGATCCACGATGGCTCGGCCCTTGCCGGTGACGCTGGAAAAACGATGGCGGAGGTCACGCAGGCCATCGCACGCGTGACCGACATCATGGGTGAAATTGCTGCCGCGTCCGGGGAGCAAAGTCGCGGCATTGAGCAAGTCAATCAGGCGATCACGCAGATGGACGAAGTCACCCAGCAAAACGCGGCACTGGTGGAGGAAGCGGCGGCCGCTTCGAAATCGCTTGAAGGTCAGGGGCGGCAACTGAATCAGGCGATTTCGTTCTTCCGTCTGGATCCCCGTGCACTCGACCCTTCCGCAAAAGCGACGGTATCTGTGGATGTTCGTGAATTCAGCTAGCCATACTCACGGCAATTGCTCTCCGCGCCCCGTCAGCTTGCCGACCTGTCCTCGCATGCGTGCATGGTGATCAAGGAGCGCGACCATCCATTCGGGCTCTGGCGGTTGACCGTGCGAGGCGAAGCCGTGTCGATCAAGGTGACCGGGCCGCTGTCGACCAATCATGGAGAAGTTGCCGTGCAATGGACGCTTGCCGGACGCGGCATCGTGCTGCGTTCCATGTGGGACGTACGGCCGCCGCTGGAGAGCGGCCGGTTGCAGCAGGTGCTGCCCGAGGTCACACCACCGGCGAATCTGTGGGCGGTCAATCCGGCACGGCTCGCGCAACCGGCGAGGGTGCGGGCGTGCGTCGACTATCTGAGCGAGGAATTCGTGCAATGGAATCCGTCGGCCGACGACGCGGCCGGCGTGGACATGGCCGGGCTTGCCGAGCGGTAAAGAGAACCTGAGCGGCAAGATCCGGGAGATCACAGACAAAGCAACGCCTAGTGATGATTCTGCGAGAACAGCGCTTCGAGGGGGTAGTGCCTCTTCACGAACGGCGACTTAATGATCACGTAGCTGAAGTACTTGTCAATACCGATATCGCGCTCAAGCAGACCTTCGACGACGCTCTGGTAGTGGCTCACGCTGCGCGTGACGAACTTCAGCAGGTAGTCGTAGCCGCCGCTCGCCAGATGACACTCGACGATCTCGTCGACGTCCTTGATCGCATTCACGAACTTGATGAAGTCTTCCCGCCGGTGATCGGCGAGCGTGACTTCAGTGAAGACGATTTGCACGTCGCCGAGCTTTTCGAGCTGGATCTGCGCACCGTAGCCGATGATGTAGCCGGCTTTCTCCAGACGCTTGACCCGGATCAGGCACGGACTGGGCGACAGGCCGACCGCGTCGGCCAGCTCGACATTGGTTATGCGGCCTTTCTTCTGCAACTGGGAGAGTATGCGTAGATCAATCCGGTCCAGCTTGCAGTCGCTGCTCATCGTAACGTCGTCGCTTTGGCGAGTGGGGTAAGTGGCTGGGAGTGCCCTCTACTCTAGCATGCGGTGGCATGAGTTTTGACGTTCAGCGCGGCGCGCACATCGGCTTGTGCGAGAACATCGTCGAGGGTTTTTTCGAGCCGTTCAAACAGCAGGTCGAACTCCGCCTCGGTATACGACAGCGCCGGTGCAAAACCGAGAATGTTGTCACCGAATGCGCGGAAAATCAGGCGGTTTTCATAGGCGGCAGCGGCAATTCGTTCGGACAGTTTCAGCGCCGGGTCGAAGCCCGCCTTGCTGTCCTTGTCCGCGACGAGTTCGAGCGCGCCGAGCAGGCCGCGATGGCGCGAGTCGCCCACCAGCGGATGCGCGAGCAGCGCGTCGAGACCGCGTGCAAACCGCGGCGCGCGTGCCACGCCATTCGCGAGCAGACCGCCTTCGTGATAAAGACGCAGCACTTCGAGACCGATCGCCGCGCTCACCGGATGCGCCGAATACGTATGACCATGACCCACGATCGCTTCGGCGTCGCCGTCCGCAATGCCCTGGTAGATTTCGTCGGACATCAGCACGGCGCCCATCGGCGCGTAGCCCGCGGTCAGGCCCTTTGCCACCGTCATCAGATCGGGCTCGACGTGTTCGGCCTGGCAGGCGAAGAGCGGACCGGTGCGGCCGAAACCGGTGATGACTTCGTCGGCGACGAACAGGATGCCCAGCTTACGGCAACTTTCACGCATCGCCTTGAGCCAGCCGACCGGCGGTACGATCACGCCGCCCGAGCCCTGGATCGGTTCGCAGAAGAACGCGGCGACGTTGTCGGCGCCGAGCTCCGCCACCTTCGCTTCGAGCGCGGCCACGGAAGCGGCGATCAGCGCGGCGTCATTGGCAAAATCGTTGCGGTACGCGTACGGCGACGGCAGATGATGCTGGGTCGGCAGCGGCAAATCGAAGTTGCGGTGGAACGCGGGCAGCGCGGTGAGCCCCGCACCCATCGATGATGAGCCGTGATAGCCGCGTTGCAGCGCGAGAATGTGCTTCTTCGACGGACGGCCCGTGGCATTGAAGTAATGCGTGATGAAACGGATGGCCGAGTCGACTGCGTCGGAGCCGCCGAGCGTGAAGTACACGTGTTGCAGCGAAGCGGGCGATACGTCCACCAGCTTTTGCGCCAGTTCGATGGCCGGCTCCGAGCCGAAATGGAAATAACCGGTCGCGTAGGGCAGTTTCTGCATCTGCCGCGTGGCGGCCTCGACAATGCTCTGCTGGCCGTAGCCCACGTTCACGCACCACAGGCCGGAGAACGCGTCGAGCAGTTCGTTGCCCTCCGCGTCGCGCAGAAACGCGCCGCTGGCGGACTCGAGGACGGTGACGCCGCGTGCCTCGTGCGCGCGGTAGTTGATGACCGGGTGAATCAGATGCTTGCGGTCGGCTTCGATGAGCGATTGGATCGGCATGTTGGTTTCTCGTCGCGGGAAGGGGCTGTTGACCGCTCCATACTACTGACCAGCGACGATCGCCTGCTCACCTAAACAATTGCCGGAAAAGCGCGCACGACGCGTTTTGATGCGCGGCCTCAGCATTTTCTGCTGCGGACGCTGAAAAGCCGCGCCGGCTGGGCATTTCATTCAGCACCACACTCAGTATCCCCGGGTCCGGTCAATCTGAGCGAGCATCGGCAGGCCTTCGCGATGGCGGCGCAGATTCTCGAGCACCACGTCGACCGCGCTCTCGGGCCGCGTCGCGCTGGCAATTTGGGGCGTGATGCGCACGCGTGGATGCGTCCACAACGGATGACCGGCGGGCAACGGCTCGGGATCGGTGACGTCGAGAATCGCGTTCTGCAACTGGCCGCTGTCCAGCGCCGCGAGCAGATCGGGCTGATTCAGATGCGGACCGCGCCCCGTTTGAATCAGCGACGCGCCGCGCGGCAGCTTCGCGAACAAGCCGGCATTGAGCAGGCCTCGGGCGGCGGGCGTGAGCGGCAACAGGCAGATCAGGATGTCGGTGCGGACGAGAAACGCATCCAGCGCGCCTTCACCTGCATAACAATCGACGCCCTCGATCTCACGCGGCGAACGGCTACACCCCGCGCAGGCAAAGCCGAATAGCCGCAGCTTGTCCAGCACCGCCGTCCCCAGCACGCCGAGCCCCAACACGCCGGTGCGGCCAGTGCTGGCCGGCTTGAGCGGCAGTTCGCGCCAGACCTGCTGGTGTTGCTGAAGACCATAGTCGAACAGATCGCGATGGATCGTTAGTACGGCTTGCGTGACGTACTCGACCATCCCTTCAATAATGCCCGGCTCGATCATCCGCACCACTGGGATATGGGCCGGCACGCCTGACAGGTCGAACTGGTCGATGCCGGCGCCGACCGAGAACACGATTTCGAGGTTGGGAAAGGTGCGGGTGGGATCTTCCGGCGTCTGTCAGGCGGCGAGGTAGCGGATCGCGGCCGGGTCGCCGTGATCGGGCCAGACGTGGAACGGCAGGTCCGGCGCTTTCTGCGCGAAGAGTTTGGCCCATTGCGCGCCACGCGCCGGGTCGGCTTTATAAAGGAAGGCCATGATGGGGTCAGCAGATCGCCTGATTGATGATGCCGTACTGCAGATAGGGCGCGTCGTGGCCGCTGCTGGCGGCTTCGCCCACTGCGCCCGAGCGGACCATTTTGACGACCGTGTCTACCCGCGGCAGCCCCAACTCTTCCAGCCACTCCGTGAGACCGCTTTCTCCCGGGGTGTCGATACGCACGAACACGCCTTCGTTCAGAGCGAGCCAATGGCGGATGAGGGCCTTGGCCCGGCTCGAATCCTCCGACGCGGGCGCGACCACAGGTCCGATCGCAAAGCCCTTCCCGAAGCGGCGAAACAGCGCGAAGCCGACCAGTTCGCCGTCGCGATCGAGAGCAATGCCATCGGCCGCGCTCAATAGTGCGGGCAAGACTTCTCCACGGTCCAGGCCGCTTGCCTGCGAGGCCAGTTCGACCAGCCTTGCCGTATCGCTCGACCCGAGTGGGCGCAGGCGCTCCCCGGGCGGCAAGGAAACGAGGGGCGGCTGGAATGCGGCGCCCTGATGCTGGTCGAGCGTGCCGACCGCGCGAAAGCCGAGCTTTTCATACAGTGGCTGACCGGCAACGGTGGCGTGCAGAAACGTGACCCGGCCGCCGAGTTCTTCCAGCACCAGCTCCATCAGCTTCCTGCCGATGCCGCGCCCTTGCTGCACGGGCGACACGATCACCATGCCGAGCGAGGCCCGGTCGGCGCCGTATTTCCAGCATAGCGCCGTGCCGATCACGCCGCTCGCGTCTTCCGCGACGAACCCCACACCCAGCAGCGCCACGAATCGCCAGTCGTCCACGCGATACGGCCATTTGAGCTCGACGGTCAGCGCGTGCGCGGCGGCGATGTCTTCGTGAGTGAAGCGTCGATAGGTAATCGAATCGGACACACCGTACTCCTGAATGACTGAAGACTTACGCCGTCACTCTGTCATCCAGTGCGCGATGTGACTAGGACGATCTTTCTATCCTAGCCGCCCGAAAGGGCCGCATCGCAAATCGATGCAAAACGCCACGTTTCTTCGCTCATTACGGGCGTGTTCTGCTGCGTGGGGATCTTTATCGGCGACATATGCCGCGCCCACGGCTCTATGATTTCGTCATCGCCGCGGCGTTGTCAAAAGCCCTCGCGTGGACATTCAGCCAGTCACTCAGGAAACCATTTCTCATGGACAGCTTCAATCCGGACGACGTCGCAATTCGCAGCGGGCATTTCATCGGCGGTGAGTATGTCGACGAGAACGAGCGCGGCGGCGAGCGCCGCATCGAGGTGGCGCGCCCCTCGGATGGCGTGATCTATGCCTCCGTGCCGCTCGCCGGCGCCGGGATGGTGGACCGCGCGGTGGAGAGCGCGTGGCAGGCTTTCAGAACGAGCGGCTGGGCGCGCATGGCGCCGCGTGAGCGCGCGAAGATCCTGCGCCGCTTCGCCGAGCTGGTCGAAGCCGACGCGCCGTTCCTAGGCCGTCTGGAGGCGCTCGGTTCGACGCGTCCGATTGCTCAGGCAGTTGGCTGGGACGTGCCGTTCACCGCCGAGGGCATCCGCTTCTACGCCGAGTTCGCCGACAAGCTGGGTGGCGACGTGGCCGCGACCGATCACGACCACCTCGGCATGACGATCGCCGAGCCGTACGGCGTGATCGGTGCAATCGCGCCATGGAATTTCCCGCTGGTGATGGCGTCGTGGAAGATCGCGCCCGCTCTCGCGGCGGGCAACGCCGTCGTGCTGAAGCCTTCGGAGATGACGCCGTTCTCGGTGCTGCGGCTCGCCGAGTTGGCCGTGCAGGCGGGGGTGCCGGCCGGCATCTTCAACGTCATCCAGGGCGATGGCCGCGTCACCGGCGATGAACTGGTGCGCCATCCGAAGATTAGCAAGGTCACCTTCACCGGTTCCACACGCACCGGCGCCGCGATCATGGCCGCCTGCGCCAATAGTGGCACCAAACCGGTCACGCTCGAACTGGGCGGCAAGAGCCCGCAAATCGTCTTCGCCGACGCGCCGCGTCTGGACGACGTGGCGCGCCGTATTGCAGGCTCGATCACGGGCAATGCCGGCCAGGTGTGCGTGGCGGGCTCGAGGCTGTTGGTAGAACGAAGCCTGGCGGATCCGCTTGCCGAGCGCATCGGCAAGGTCTTCGCCGAGTTGAAACCCGGCGCGACATGGGCCGCCGGCACCACGTTGTCGCCGATCATCTCGGCGCCGCAGGCCGCGCGCATCGAAGGGATCGTCGGACGCACGCTGGAGGCGGGCGCAACGCTGCGCTATGGCGGCGTGCGGGCTGACAGCGGGCCGGCGGGTGGGGCGCATGGTGCGTTCTATACACCGACGCTCCTGACAGACGTCACGGCCCACTCCGAAGCCGTGCGTGAAGAAGTGTTCGGCCCCGTGCTGACACTGCAAACCTTCGACACCGAAGAAGAAGCGCTCGCGCTCGCCCAGCACCCCGAGTACGGGCTCGCTGCCGGCGTGCACACCGCCGACCTCGGCCGGGCGCTGCGCTTCGTGCGCGGCCTCGAAGCAGGGACGGTCTGGGTCAACCGCTACGGCCGCACCTCCGATTTCATGATCCCAACCGGTGGCTACAAGCGCTCAGGCATTGGCAAGGACCTCGGCCGCCAGGCTTACGAGGCAAACCTGCGCTTCAAGAGCGTGCTGATCGACCTGCGGACCTAAGGAGGCGCCAGCAAGTCTGGCGCTGGCCGCAAACCCAGCAGGGACAAGGCTTCGACCTGAGTGGCGCATTCTGTGCTGCCGGAAGCCCCAAAACGCATGGTTTGTGTCACCGGCAGCGCCCTAATCGGGAACATCTATTTTTTTGCGCTGCTTAAATCTTTTACAGGAACGAGCTTTGCCTGTCGACCGGAGTTAGCGCTTCAGCTGTCGGCCAGAGTTCGCGCTTTAGCGCGTTACTCTGGTCCCATGCAAAGCGCTTACTCCGGTCCCATGCAACGCAGTTTTCGCCAATGAACTCCGATGCGAGTTCGCCATCACCATAGGACTACACCATGATCGACTTCGAACCGAAATACATCACCTTCGACTGCTACGGCACCCTGACCAAATTCCACATGGCCGACATGACGCGGGAACAGTACGGCCATCTGCTGAACGCGGAAGATCTGGAGAAGCTCGTGGCGTTTTACTCGGGCTATCGCCGCGACGAAGTGCTCGGCGCCTGGAAGCCGTATCGCGACGTGGTGGTCAACGCGCTGCGCCGCGCCTGCAAGCGCATGAACGTCGAGTTCAACGAAGCGGGCGCCGAGAGCATCTATGAAGCGGTGCCAACCTGGGGTCCGCATCCGGATGTGCCGGAAGGTGTGTCGCGCCTCGCGAAGAAGTACAAGCTGGTGATCCTGTCGAACGCGTCGAACGACCAGATCCAGCACAACGTCGACAAGCTCGGCGCGCCGTTTCATGCGGTTTTCACAGCCCAGCAGGCGCAGTCGTACAAGCCGCGCATGCAGGGTTTCGAGTATATGTTCGACCAGCTGAACTGCAATCCGGAAGACGTGCTGCACGTGTCGTCGAGCCTGCGTTACGACCTGATGACCGTGCATGACATGGGAGTCAAGCACAAGGCATTCGTCAACCGCGGCCACGAGCCTTCGACGCCGTACTACCAGTACTATGAAGTCAGCGATATTCCGCATCTGGCCTCGGAACTTGGTCTGTAGGCTCCGCTTGAATACGCTGAAAACAGCCAGCCCCCTCGCTCATTGCCCCACTCAAGGACAAACCCGATGAAGCTCGATTCCTATTGGCTCGACACTGCACCGCCATTGCTCTCGGCGTGCGAAGGTCCGGTCGAAGGTCAGACCGATGTGGTGGTGATCGGCGGCGGCTTCACCGGACTGTCGGCGGCGCAGGCGTTGGGCAAGCGCGGCGCCGCAGTGACGGTGGTCGACGCCGGCCGCATCGGCGGCGGTGCGTCCGGGCGCAACGGCGGGCAGGTCAATACCGGTGTCGCGCAGGATTTCGTCGCACTTGTCGCACAACTCGGCGTCGAGCGGGCCAGCGCCTGCTATCGCGCGTTTTCCGATGCGGTCGACACGGTCGAGCGTCTGATCCGCGAGGAAAACATCGACTGCAACTACGTCGCGACCGGCAAGCTGAAGCTTGCGTCCAAGCCGCACCATCTCGCACATCTGGAGAAGACGGCAGAGGCGATCCGGCGTGAAGTCGATACGGACATCGAACTGATCGACCGTAACCGTATCCGCAGTGAAATCCAGTCGGACAGTTTTTACGGCGGACTGCTGCAACGGCACGGCGGCCAGATGCATATGGGCAAGTTCACCGTCGGTCTCGCCGATGCCGCGGTGCGTCGCGGCGCGAAGCTGTATGAGAACGCGGCGGTCACGGCGATCGTGAAAGAAGGCGGCGGCTTCGGGATCACGACGGCGCGCGGCGAAGTGCGCGCAAAGCAGGTGCTGATCGCCACCGGACCGTCGCGGCACGGTCCGTTCGGCTGGTATCGGCGCCGTCTCGCGCCGGTCGGTTCGTTCATCGTCGTGACGGAGCCCGTGTCGCCGCAGTTGCTGGCGCAAGTATTTCCGAACCGGCGCGCGTACACGACCACGCGTTTGATGCACAACTACTTCCGCGTGACACCCGATTCGCGTTTGCTGTTCGGCGGCCGCGCGCGCTTCACAGCGTCCGAACAGCCGTCCGATGCGAAGAGCGGACGCATTCTGCAGGAAGGCCTCGCCGCGATGTTTCCGATGCTGGCCCACGCGCGCATCGACTATTGCTGGGGCGGTCTGGTGGATATGAGCGCCGACCGTCTGCCGCATGCCGGGCAGCACGACGGCATCTATTTTTCGATGGGTTATAGCGGCCACGGTACGCAGATGTCAACGCATATGGGTCAGGTGATGGCTGACGTGATGGATGGCCGCGACGACAGCAACCCGTGGGGCGAGTCCGAATGGCCCGCGATTCCGGGCCACACCGGGAAGCCCTGGTTCCTGCCGCTCGTGGGAACGTATTACCGTATCAAAGACATCTTCTATTGAAGCGCTGCTGTTGTACTTGCGTTTTGTAGGCATTAGTCAACCTCACGCAACCATCACAACTGCCACTCTCGCGGAGACATACGATGAAAGAGAAAAATTCACAGCACGACGTATCTGAACCCGGTCACGAGCTGGAGCAATTGACGGCCAGGGGCGCCTCGCGGCGCGACGTGCTGCGCGCGGTAGCCGCGGCTGGGATGATGTCGGTGACTGGCGCCGGTCTTCTGACTGCGAGCGGCGCGGCATTCGCCCAGGCGAAGCCGAAGCAGGGCGGCAAGATCCGGGTGGCGACGCAGTCCGCTTCGGCCGCCGACACGCTCGATCCGGCAAAGGGCGCGCTTGCCACCGACTATGTCCGCGGCTTCATGTTCTACAACTGCCTGACCGAACTCGATTCGCATCTCGGCGCGAAGATGGCGCTCGCCACTTCGCTGGACACGAAGGATGCCACCGTGTGGGTCGCCAAACTGCGTCCGGGCGTGCAATTCCACGACGGCAAGTCGCTCACGCCGGCGGACGTCGTGTACTCGATCATGCGTCACAAGGATCCGGCGACGGCGTCGAAAGCGAAGACGCTGGCCGATCAGATCAAGGAAGTGAAGGCGACGGGCCCGAACGAAGTGACGATCACGCTGGAAGGTCCGAACGCCGATCTGCCGGTGATTCTCGCCACCTCGCATTTCCAGATCATCAAGGACGGCACCAGGGACTTCAAAACGGCAGTCGGCACCGGCCCGTTCAAGGTCAAGGAATTCTCGCCGGGCGTGCGCACCGTCGGCGTCAAAAACGAGAAGTACTGGAAACCGGGCCTGCCGCATCTGGACGAAATCGAATTGGTCGGCATTGGCGACGAATCGGCACGTGTGAACGCGCTGCTCTCGGGCGACGTGCAACTGATCAACGCGGTGCACCCACGTTCGACCACGCAGATCAAGGGCGCCGGCGGCTTCTCCGTGCTGGAGACGAAGACCGGCCAGTACACCGACCTGATTGTTCGGGACGAAGCCGGCATTACCGGCAACGGCGATTTCCGGCGCGGCATGATGTACCTGCAGGACCGCGAGCAGATGCGCCGGGCGATCTTCCAGGGCTATGGCGCAATCGGCAACGACCAGCCGATTGACCCGACGAATAAGTACTATCTCGCGGGTCTCCCACAGCGCACATTCGATCCTGACAAGGCGAAATTTTATTTCCAGAAGGCCAAGCTCGGCAGCGCGCCGCTGCAGATCTTCGCGTCGCCGGCCGCGGACGGTTCGGTCGAAATGGCGATGCTGCTTCAGCAGGTTGCACCGCAGGCGGGCCTCAACCTGCAGGTAAGCCGCGTCCCAGCGGACGGTTACTGGTCGAATCACTGGATGAAGCATCCGCTGGGTTTCGGCAATGTCAACGCGCGTCCGAGCGCCGACGTGATCTTCACCCAGTTCTTCAAATCCGACGCACCTTGGAACGAAGCGAACTGGAAGAGCCCGAAGTTCGACCAGCTGCTGCTTCAGGCGCGGGGCGAGCCGGACGATACCAAGCGCAAGAAGATCTATGGCGACATGCAGGTGCTGGTGCATGAAACCGGCGGCATCGGCATTCCGATGTTCCAGAGTTCCCTCGACGCCCATACCGACAAGCTCAAGGGACTCGGCTCGATTCCGCTGGCCGGCCTGATGGGCTTCATGTTCTCGGAAAACGTCTGGCTGGAGGCGTAATCGAAAGCTTTCCAGCCCGGCGGACTCGAAAACCAAACGGAGCGAACCCGGCAACACCCGCGATAGCCGTAACAGGCGCGCCGCTACCAAGCGGCGCGTTGCTTCATATAACAGGAGGAGACTTTCGATGAAAACCCATGCGCAACGACTCATCGTCGCGCGCCTCGGCCTTGCGCTGCTCACGCTGCTGCTGGTTTCGGCGGTCGTGTTCGGCATCACGGGACTGCTTCCCGGCGATGCCGCCCAACAGGCGCTCGGCCAGGCGGCAACCCCGGAGGCCGTCGCTGTATTGCGGCATCAGTTCGGTCTCGACCAGCCTGCGCTGCAACGCTACTTCGAGTGGCTCTTTCATATCGTCAGCGGCAGCTTCGGCACTTCGCTGTCGAACAATCTGCCGGTCAGTGAGCTGATCGCGACGCGCCTGCCCAACTCGCTGGTGCTGGCCGGTCTGACGGCGCTGGTCTCGGTGCCAGTGGCCTTGCTGATCGGCATCGCCTCGGCCATGTTCCGTGGCTCGCTGCTCGACCGCACGCTCAACGTGCTGACGCTCTCCACGGTGGCCGTGCCGGAGTTCCTGATCGCGACCGTCGCGGTGTTGATCTTCGCCGTGAAGCTGCGCTGGTTGCCGGCGCTGTCATACCTGTCAGAAGTGCATTCGTTCGGCGCGCTGCTGCGCATCTATGCGATGCCGGTGATGACGCTGTGCTGCGTGCTCGTCGCGCAGATGGCGCGCATGACGCGCGCGGCGGTGCTTGACCAGCTCAATGCGTCGTACGTGGAAATGGCCTTGCTCAAGGGCGCCTCGCCGGTGCGTGTGGTGTGGCGGCATGTGTTGCCGAACACCATCGGCCCGATTGCCAACGCCGTGGCACTCAGTCTGTCGTATCTGTTCGGCGGCGTGGTGATCGTCGAGTCGATCTTCAACTATCCCGGCCTCGCGAGCCTGATGGTGGACGCGGTGACCAACCGCGACATGCCGCTCGTGCAGGGCTGCGTGATGGTGTTCTGCGCGGCGTATCTCACGTTGGTGTTAATCGCCGACCTGTGTCAAATCCTGTCCAACCCGAGGCTGCGTCGATGATGAGCCAATCTACCAATCCGAATCACGTACCGCATCACGTTCCTCACGCCACCACAGAGCTATACGACGTGTGCCACGACGAAGTGGTCGTCGAGCCCGCGCCTGTGGAAGCGGTGACGCCGAAACACGGCATGCTCAAACACCTTGCGCACCGTTTCTCCATACTTGGTCTGATCGGCCTGCTGATGGTGGCCATCTGGCTGGTGGTCGCGTTCATTGGACCGCTGGTCGCGCCGTACAAGGGCGGCACGCTCACCTCGACGGAAATTTTCGGCCGCTACAGCGCCGCGTATCCGCTCGGCACCGACTATCTGGGGCGCGACATGCTGAGCCGCATTCTCTACGGCGCGCGCTACACGGTTGGTCTCGCGCTGGCCGCGGCGGTGCTCGCGAGTGTGATCGGCACGTTCTTCGGCCTGCTGGCGGCGGTGTCCGGCCGCTGGGTCGATGAAATCCTGAGCCGCCTGTTCGACGCGATCATTTCGATTCCGAGCAAGGTCCTCGCCCTCGTAGTGATCGCCGCATTCGGTTCGTCGATCCCGATGCTGACGACCGTGGCCGCTCTCGCCTACATCCCCGGCGCGTTCCGCATTTCGCGCTCGCTGGCGGTCAACCTGATGGGCCTCGAATATGTGCAGGTGGCCAGAGCACGCGGCGAAGGCATTTTCTATATTGCGCGGGTCGAGGTGCTGCCAAACATGATCCATCCGATGCTTGCCGATTTCGGCCTGCGCTTCGTGTTTATCGTTCTGCTGCTGAGCGGGCTGAGTTTCCTCGGCCTTGGCGTGCAGCCGCCGAATGCCGATTGGGGATCACTTGTGCGCGAAAACATCGGCGGCCTGTCGGAAGGCGCGCCTGCCGTCTTGATGCCGGCTGTCGCGATTGCGACGCTGACGATCGGCATGAATCTGCTGATCGATAACTTGCGGCGTCGCGGCCGTAGCCACGGAGGTGCATGATGGCTGATCGTGCTGAGCGGGACATGATCGAAGTGAAGGGACTGCGGGTTACCGCGGGTGCGGCTCCGGGGCCGGTAACCGAGATCGTCAAGGGTGTCGACTTTTCGGTGAAGAAGGGCGAGGTGCTGGCGCTGATCGGTGAGTCGGGTTCGGGCAAGACGACCATTGCATTGTCGTTGCTCGGCTATGCGCGGGCGGGCTGTTCGATCAGCGGCGGCTCGGTGCGGATCGGCGAGATCGACGTGCTGTCGCTCGATGCCAAAGGACGCCGCGCCTTGCGCGCGCGCACTGTCGCGTATGTCGCGCAAAGTGCGGCCGCAGGTTTCAATCCGGCGCGCACGATCATGGATCAGGTGACCGAGCCGGCGCTGTTGCATCAGCTGATGACGAAGGAGGCCGCGCGTGCCAAAGCGGCGGGCCTTTTCCGCGCGCTTGCGCTGCCGGCACCCGATATGATCGGCGACCGTTATCCGCACCAGGTGTCCGGTGGTCAGTTGCAGCGCCTGATGGCCGCGATGGCGTTGATCACCGACCCGGCTGTCGTCGTGTTCGACGAACCGACTACCGCGCTCGACGTGACCACGCAGATCGAGGTGCTCGCGGCCTTCAAGAAAGTGATCCGCGAACTCGGCACAACCGCTGTGTACGTGTCGCACGATCTGGCGGTGGTCGCGCAGATGGCGGACCGCATCGTGGTGCTGAACGGCGGTGCGGTGAAGGAGAACGGCGCGGTCGCGCAGGTGCTCGACGCACCTGTCGATGCCTACACGCGCCAACTGCTCGCCGCGACGCGCCACCCGGAGGCGTCGTCTGAAATGCCACAGCGGGCCGGCAAGCACGTTCCGCCGGTGCTCGAAATTCGGGGACTGGCCGCAGGGTATGGCCGTATCGATCGCTCCGGCATGCCTGCCGTGTGTGTGCTCGATGACGTAGGCCTCTCTATTCCCCGCGGCAGCGCGCTCGGCGTGATCGGCGAGTCGGGTTCGGGGAAGACCACGCTCGCGCGTGTGGTGGCGGGGCTCGTGGACCGTACACGCGGCGAGGTGCTGTTCAACGGTGAGCCGTTGCCCGCGCAGATGTCGCGCCGCACACCCGAGCAGTACCGGCAGATCCAGATCGTGTTCCAGAACGCCGACACGGCGCTGAACCCGAGTCATTCGATCGCGGATATTCTCGGCCGGCCGCTCGCGTTCTATCACCATCTGCGTGGTGCTGACGCGAAGAAACGCATGCTGGAACTGCTCGACCTGGTGAAGCTGCCCGCCTCGATCGCCACGCGTACGCCGGCCGGACTCTCCGGCGGTCAGAAGCAGCGTGTGAATCTGGCGCGCGCGCTTGCAGCCGACCCGGCATTGATTCTCTGCGACGAAGTGACGTCCGCGCTCGATACGGTGGTCGGCGCGGCGATCCTCGACCTGCTGGCGGAATTGCGGCGCGAGTTGGCCGTTTCATACATGTTCATCAGCCACGACATCTCGACCGTACGCGCCATCTGCGACGAAGTAATCGTGCTGTATGCGGGGCAGCGAGTGGAAGCGGGACAGTGCGACGTGCTCGCCTCGCCACCCTATCATCCGTACACGGGTCTGCTCGTGGATTCGGTGCCTGCGTTGAAACCGGGCTGGCTCGACGCGCGTCGCCATGTCGCTGCCTGCGCATTGCCGGCGATGGGCGAAAGCGCCGCTGTCCCCGCGTTGTGCTCGTTCCGCGCGCGTTGCCCGGTGCGCATCGACGGTTTATGCAACACAACGCCACCGTCCTTGAAGAAACTGCCTTCCGGCGCTGAGATTCTTTGCCACCATTCGGCTGCCGAGCTCAGCCGTTTGCAAGCCCTGGAGACGATCCCGGCATGAACCAGCGATTCGTGCGGCTAACGGAAACGGGCCGCAAGACTTTTCCCATCACGGTGGACGGCGTCGTGCGCGAGGCCGCCGAAGGCGACACGCTGATAGTCGCGTTGCTCACCGGTACGGGCACATTGCGCGACTCCGAATTCGGCGACGGCCGGCGCGCCGGCTTCTGTCTGATGGGTGCGTGCCAGGATTGCTGGGTCTGGACCGCGCAAGGCGAACGGGTGCGGGCGTGCAGCACGCCGGTGATGCCGGGCATGTCGATCGTCACGAAGCTGGCGGAAGCCGCGGAGGGTGTATGGCCCCGCGCGTAGTCATTATCGGCACCGGGCCAGCGGGCGTGCGCGCCGCGCAGGCGTTGGTCGAAGCGGGGCTGCGGCCGACCGTGATCGACGAGGGGCGGCGTGACGGCGGGCAGATCTATCGGCGGCAGCCGGAAGGGTTTTCGCGCAGCTACGAAACGCTCTATGGCACCGAGGCCGGGCGCGCCGCGTCGTTGCATCGGAGCTTCGATGCGCTGAAGAGCAAGATCGACTATCTGCCGGAAACACTCGTCTGGAACATCTCGCCGAACACCGTGCACCTGGTGAGCGGGACGCGGTATCACACGCTCGCGTTCGACGCGCTGATCGTCTGCAGCGGCGCGACGGACCGGCTGATGCCGGTCAAGGGCTGGCACCAGGCCGGCACGTATAGCCTCGGCGGCGCGCAGGTTGCGCTGAAGTCACAAGGCTGCGCGATCGGTTCGCGCATCGTCATGATGGGCAGCGGTCCGCTTCTGTATCTTGTGGCCGCGCAATATGTGAAAGCGGGCGCACGGCTTGCTGCGGTGCTCGATACGTCGACGTTTGGGCAGCGCGTTGCCGCGTTGCCCAAATTGCTGGCGATTCCCGCCGCGCTCAGGAAAGGCATTGCGTTGACGCGTGTGCTGGCAAAGGCACGCGTGCCGGTTCATCGCGGCGTGCAACCCGTCGAGATCAAGGGCTCGCCGCAAGACGGTGTGAGCGGCGTCGAGGTGATGCTGCCCGGCGGCACACGTCTCGAGTTCGCGTGCGATGCCGTCGCGCTCGGTTATCACCTGCGGCCCGAGACACAACTCGCGGATCTTGCTGGCTGTCGTTTTTCGTTCGACGAGAATACGCAACAGTGGCTGCCGCTAATCGACACCGACGGCCGTAGCAGCATCAAGGGCGTCTATCTGGCGGGCGACGGCGCGCGGGTGCGCGGCGCGGACGCCGCCGAACGTTCGGGCCGTCTCGCCGCGCTGACGGCGTTGCGCGATCATGGCATGCGGGTCGAAGGCGCGGAGCGGGAGCGCCTGCGAGCCGAACTCGCGCGCTTCACGCGTTTTGCCGCAGGCTTGCGCGAAGCCTTTCCATGGCCGGCGAAATTCGCGGCGTCGCTGCCGGACGAAACGATTGTCTGCCGTTGTGAGGCGATTACGGCGGGTGAACTGCGTCGCGTAGTGCGCGCGGCCGGCGCGCAGGAAGCCAATCGCGCGAAGGCGTTTTCGCGCGTGGGCATGGGCCGCTGTCAGGGGCGCTATTGCGGTCATGCGGGCGCGGAAATCATCGCGGCGGCGGCGTGCGTGCCTCTGTTTTCAGTGGGACGGCTGCGCGGCCAGGCACCGGTCAAACCGCTGCCGGTGGCGCTGACCGAAGTGATGAACGCCGAGGTGAGCGACGAGGTGATCGAATGAGCGCAACGACCCGTAACGAAGCCGATGTGATCGTGATCGGCGGCGGCATCATGGGCACCACGACCGCGTTCTTCCTGCGCCAGCGCAACCGCTCCGTAATCCTGCTCGAACGCGGACTCACCGGACAGCAGGCGAGCGGCGTGAACTACGGCGGCATCCGGCGGCAAGGCCGAGCATTGCCGCAACTGGCAATGGCCAACCGCGCGCTGCGCACGTGGCAACGCTCGGCGGAACTGCTCGGAGAGGACATCGAGTTCCTGCCGTCGGGCCATACACGCGTGTGCTACCACCAGAAGGACGTCGAGAATTTCGATCAGTACGCGATCGACGCGCGCGCGTACGGTCTCGAACTCGAAGTCCTGCACGGCGAAGCGATGTTCCGGCGTTTTCCGTTTCTCGGGCGCGAGGTGCTGGCCGCCTCGATTTCCCCGCTCGACGGCCACGCGAACCCGCGGCTCGCCGCGCCCGCGTTCGGCCGCGCGGCGGTGCGGCTCGGCGCGCAGGTGATCGAGGACACGGAGATCGTGCGCGTGGAAAAAGATGGCGGGCGGTTTCGGGTGGAAAGCGCGCGCGGCCACGTGTATTGGGCCGCGCAACTCGTGATCTGCGCCGGCGCGTGGGCAACGCGTCTTACCGAACAGTTCGGCGAAACGGCGCCCATCACCGCGCTCGGACCACAAATGTGCGTGACTGAGCCGGTGCCGCACGTGTTCAGGTTGTCGATGGGTGTGTTCACGTCGATCAAGGAGGAGAGCATCTATTTCCGCCAGATTCCGCGCGGCAACCTCATCGTCGGCGGCGGTCCTGCCGGGCCGGCCGATCCCGTGACGAGCCGCGCCTCGGTGTTGCCAATCAACACCGTGCGGCAACTGGCGCAGATGCGTCGGCTCGTGCCCGCGTTGGCGCCGCTGCATGTGATTCGCGTGTGGAGCGGGGTGGAGGGCTATCTGCCCGACGGCGAGCCGGTGATCGGTCCGAGCAGTCAGGTTGACGGTCTGTTCTACGCGTTCGGTTTCAGCGGCTCGGGTTTTCAGATTGGCCCGGGCGTCGGCGAAACGATGGCGGAACTCGTCGATACGGGCCGTACGGCCATTCCCCTCGACGCGTTTTCCATCCATCGTTTCAAGGAGCAAACGGCTGCCCGGTCGACCGTCGTGACGTCATGAAAAAGTCCATCAGCCTCAATGCCGCGCGCGCTTTCATCGAAGCCCATTTCGACGAACTGGTGACGCTCACCCAACTCGCCGGGCTGTCCGTGCTTAGCGTCTCGCGCTTCGCGACGGTGTTCCGGCAGCAATATGGATCGTCACCGTACCGCTATCTGTGTGGGCTGCGGATTCAGCGCGCGCAGACGCTATTGCTCAAAGGCGTGCCGGGAACGGTCGTCGCGACGAAGGTGGGTTTCTTCGATCAAAGCCATTTCGGCCGCCATTTCAAGCGATGCTGCGGGACGACGCCCAGCATCTTCGTTCGGCGTTCCGCTACTGACTCCCTCCGCCGAGCGCTGGACGGTGAGCTAAGGTGCGACTCGAGGGCGGCGGAATGCACAAACGTGCGCCAACAAAACGTTAGAACTGAAAGCCGAGTCATGCCATACCCGATTTGTGCCGCCCCAGGTCCAAGCGCGACCTAACACAACCTGCGTATGGCAAAAAGAATCTGAACAACTGGAACACAACATGTCCAAATTGCAGCAAGCAGTAGCGGAGCATTGTAGCTCCCGATCGTTTATCGATCTACGGAAGTTCGTGTCAGATAAAAGCCAAGGGATTGAGGCGATTGGTTCGACCGACGAGAGTCGCTTCCTTTCCAGTCGCCGCGTTCTGGATTGGCCGCCAGGGCCGGTGAGCGCGGGCGTGATAGCGCTCGACGCAGGATGCGGTGTGGTGCCGCCTCAGCCGGCAGATGAATTCATCATCGTTGCGGAAGGGGAGATCACGTTGACGCAAGCAGAGCGCGTGCTAACGCTGGGGCCAGGCGACAGCGCGGTGCTGGGTCATGGCGCGGAGTTTTCCTGGTCGGCGCGAGGGGCCGCATCGGTCATCTTCATGCGTTACCACGGCAGTCAGTATGCTGACGGGAAGATTGTGCCGATCCAGCACGCGCCGCAATTGGAGCCGTCGGGCACGCCGCCCGCGGAATTGCTACTGACGCCAGCGCCGGTTTGCCGCAACTTCACGGACTACCGCTCTGCGGATGGAGAATTTGTCTGCGGCACCTGGGATTCAACCCCCTATCATCGTAGTGCAATGTTTTATCGCCATTGCGAACTGATGTATCTCCTGGAAGGCAGTGTCACATTCGTAGACGAATCCGGCAGAACGGGCACTTTCGAGCGCGGTGACATTTTCCTCGTTGAGCAAGGCGCGCAGTGCACCTGGGAAAGTCGCGAGCAGGTCGCGAAGGTATACGCGATTTATCGTCCGGCATGACGCCGCCAATCGTCCGCGAATCACGTCCTTGGTGTAGCTTCGCCCGCAGGCAGTCCATGTCTGCGGGCTTTTTTTAGAGCGCCAAGCGCGGGTGCACTCTCGCGGATGCAAGTTAATTCATAAGACATAGACCATACGATGCTATCGTCCATTCGTGCGCGCGTTGTTCTTGCATGCGTAGCGCTGGTAGTTTTCTCCGTCGTCTCCAGCACCGCCACAGATTATTCAATTGCGAAGTCGAATATGAAGGCTGCAATCGACCACGACTTGACGTCGTCCGCCAACGACCATGCCGTCGCCATCGGCGAGTGGATCGCCGGAAAGACTCGAATGGTCTCATCGTTGCAGGATGTCGTGCTAGCGGCCGACCCGGGGCCGATGCTTAAACAGATCGCCGTCGCCGGGGGGTTCTTTGACGTCGGAGTCGGCTACCCGGACAGAACCGCAAAGTTCACCGACTGGCCGAATATTCCTTCCAGCTACGATCCGACTAGCCGCCCATGGTACAAAAGCGCCGCCCAGGCGGGCAAACCGGTTGCTCTCCCTTACATCAGCACGAGCGGGGCGTTGCTGGTGGCTTTGGCAATTCCCGTGATACGTGACGGCGTGTTGAAGGCTGTGCTGGTGGGCGATGTCGCGCTGGACAGCGTGGTTGAGAACGTAAAATCAATTCATCCGACTCCGGAAAGTTTCGGCATGCTGATTGATCGCGGTGGCCGTGTGATTGCGCATCCGGATCCAAAGCTGCGGTTCAAATCGGTCACCGACTTTGTGGCGGATTTCGCAGGGGGCACAACCGCTTCGGCTGGCGCGGGGAAAGCACCGATGAAACTCGCGATCGACGGAAGAACAAAGTTGCTACGTGCACACGATGTGCCGGGGACTGATTGGAACATTGTGGTCGCCCTCGACGAGTCCGAGGCGACGGCCGGAATGCGTTCCCTATTGAGTGCATCACTGGTGTCTCTCGTTGTTATCGTCGCTATTGCGTCCGTTATAGGGGTGGCCATTACCACGACTGCGTTCCGTCGTCTCGGACACGTCTGTCAAGCAATGACAGCTATCGGCTCGGGCACGGGCGATCTGACGCAGCGCCTGCCCGACGATGGCAGGGACGAAGTGGCGAACATCGCGCGTTCGTTCAATCAGTTCGTCGCAAAACTTCAAAGCGTTATGCTAGACATCCGTGGTGCTAGCGAATTGGTGCGTGCCGCTGCAAATGAAATTGCCGCGGCGAGCCTGCAGCAGACCGCCGCATCGATGGATCAAATCTCGGGGACAGTCGATCAGTCGGCCGCAGCGGCCCGCGAGGCGGACGAGCGATCAGGCATCGCGACGCAAATCGCTTCGCGCGGTGGTGAGATTGTGTCTGACGCGGTCGGCACAATGGGAGAGATCGAGGAAGCGTCGGGCCGGATCGGTGCAATTATTAGCGCAATCGACGGCATAGCGTTCCAGACCAACATTCTCGCGCTCAATGCTGCTGTCGAAGCCGCGCGTGCGGGGGAGCAAGGTCGCGGCTTCGCAGTCGTCGCACATGAGGTCCGCAGCCTGGCGCAGCGCAGCGCACAGGCTGCGCGCGAAGTGAAGCAACTTGTGGAGGCGACGGTCTCACGCGTTGCTTCGGGATCGTTCCAGGTGCGTCAAGCGGGCGAGGCGATGAACGAGATTGTCGCCAATGCCGTCGATGTTCAATCGGTCATCTCAGGCATCGCTCGTGCGACGACAGAGCAGACACGCGGGATCCAGGAGGTCAATCTTGCGGTCATGCAACTCGATGGAATGGTGCAGCAGAACGCGGCGCTTGTTGAACAGTCAGCAGCGGCGGCGACCTCCTTGCAGGCACAGGCAAGCTCGTTGGCATTTGCCATTGGGCAATTCAAGGTTGAGTAGTAGCGCGGTGCCCGACGGCCCAGATCGTGTCAAAACGCCTGGCCGCCGGGAATTGACGAAGCCTGTCGCGGCGCAGATCGCCGCCGGCGAAGTGCGGGAGCACAAACGTCAAATCACAACCACACATAATGCACAGGCTCATGTCTCACCTGGACGGTGATCAAATCGGTGGGAGCCTTGAGGGCACCATCGTTGCTATTCCTCTTTGAAGCGCTTGCTGTCACACCTGGAGATCCGGTCCAGCCGGGTTAGCAATGCCGCGCCTCGGTGACGTATCAGGAAGTGCCAGCACCGCGCGCATGCGTTTACGCCAGTACTCGGGCTGCATCACGGCATACGGCTGCACCGTCGCGTCGCTATTATCCGGATGCTCGAGACGGCAATTGACGACCTCAATGTGATCCAGTTCCTGCTGAACCTGGTCGCGCCACTACATCCTTTGTATTCCGTGCTCTTCTTTCTGTTTCGATGTGGCCGGTTGTGGGCCACTCAATCGGGTGCGGGTGGCGAGTCGCGCGAAGGTCTCCTTCCCGCAAGCCACCGCATTTTGTTACGGCCGCGACGTTACCTGCGTGTGCAAAGTCGCTGCCTGAACGGCTGATCGCGTACGAGACTCATTTTCACGGCGCCCAGCTCGTCAAACTGAAGCCTGCCTCAAGCTCTGCTAGAAGCGATGCCGGATGCCAATAACTACTTGCGCTTGGCTCTGAGTTGTGGAGGCAGTTAGGCCGTTGAGGTTTGCGACCGCCTTCCCACCGCTCGAATCAGTGCCCGACGCATGCTGGTAAACAGCAACTGTGTAAAGGTCAGTTCGCTTGGAAAGGAAGTAGTTAGCCCCGATCGTGCCTTGATTGTAAGTTGCACCGTTTACGCCATATCCTTTCAGGTAGTTATAGGCGACGCCGAGGTGGAGGGCCGGCGTGAGTTGATAGCCGACATTGACTTCAATGTCGTGGAATTTTGCATCGCCGCCTGCGCCGATAGCCGGGAGGCCCGATAGCGCCCCGATATCCTTGAACTGCGTGTTGCTGTAGTTAGCGGCGAACGTAGCGGTACCAACGGCATAAGAAGCGCCTGCGACGAAGATCTGCTGTGTTTTCGCGGATGCATAGCCGGAATACACGCGGCTTCCAGTCATATTGGACCCCGTAGTGCTAGAAGCCGGGCTATTGCCAAAATAGGAGAAGTTAGGATCCCGCGCTTCGAGGAAGACGGTGCCAAGCGTGAGTGGTCCCGAATTGTAGTTCGCCCCGACTGACCAGATCTGGTTCTGGTTGAAAGAGCCAGCGACACCGCCGAAGCTGTAGAGGCCCGCGAACGTCAATCCACCGTACGACACACTGCGAAACTTGATCGCGTTGTTGACGTGGTTGCTGCCATCCGTGTTATCTACATCGCCAGGATGGGCGGTGGCGAATCCGCTCCACATCTGTGCCGCCACGAACATGTAGGTCAAGTCGTTAATCAAATCATATTGACGCCCAAACGTAACGGTACCTATGTTCGATGATGAAAACCCGAGATAGGCTTGGCGCCCGAACTCGGCGCCCCCTTGACCGAGCTTTCCGTTCGCAGCACTGAAGCCGTTTTCAAGTACGAAAAGTGTTTGCAGTCCACCGCCGAGGTCCTCAGCGCCTCGCAGCCCCCAACGGTCGCCACTGAGATTTCCGGCGGTCATCGAATACTGCTTGTGGCCACCAACGTTGGTCGCATAGTTCATGCCGACGTCGATCATACCGTAGAGTGTGACGCTGTTCTGGGCATGTGCCGTAGATGCGAACGAGGCGATGAGGGCCGCGGCAATCAAGGACTTTTTCATATGAATGGTTTGTCGTTCGATAAAAAAATTATTCACTGTCTCACTCCAATCTTTTCGACAGTCAGCGAGGTCGCGCGGCCTGCCCCTGGACGACTCTTTTTGGATCTCCGGGCACAGTCGAGCGCCTGCCGAAAGCAGGTGCAAACCCCTTTGTCACGCTGGTTGCAGTGCAGCGCTTTTGGGGAATGATGAAAACGCCGGCAACCAGAGTTGGCGGCGTCGAGGGACGTCTTCCTTACTTGGTGACCACGCGCGCGCCGCTAGTCGACCTGTCTTCCATCGTCGCGAGAACGATCACCGTGTTGTCTTTGACAAGCTTCACGCCGCGAGCGGCGGCAGCAAGTGCGGCCAGGACGGAAATTAGTTTCATGGGGAGCGCTTCAGCTGTTAACGAGTGATCACTCGGGCAGGTGCTGCAGCATGAACGACAGTGTGGCCTCATGCTCGTCGCTGTTCGTCTTCGCGGGTTCCGACGGCGGCGAATCGAATTTCGCAACGACTACGTTCAGGCCCTGGTTGCGCACCTTGATCGTCACGGTGCCGTCGGCTCCGGTCTTCAGGGGTTCGGAATCGGGGTCGTTGAGGAGGTCTGGCTGCACCTCCGCGCCGGGCGCGGGCTTGCCGTCGTAGAGCACCCGAACCGTGAGCGGCTGACCCATCTGATCCGGCAGCCGCTTGCCGACCGGCACGATCTGCAGCTTCTGCGCTGGCAGTATGGGCATCGCCCCATCCAGAGGCCGGCGCAGATGCACCCCGTACTTGAAGGTGTGCAAGCTGATCGTGGCGTTGGGCACCTCGTCCTTGCCCTTGTTGTACCACTTGCCGTCCGCCGTCTTGCTCCACAGACCGTTGTCCATGATCCCGGCAACGATTGCCGGCTGGTTGTCGGTATTCACCACGAGCAGCGGGCCGCTGGGCGTGAGTTGCGTGGAGACCTCCTTGCCCTGCGCGTCGTAGGCCGTGACACTCTTCACTTTTTGCTGGCGCTTGATGACATCCAGGTCGTCGCCGCCGAGGCCGTAGATCAGCGCCAGCTGGTTCGAGCGCTGCGCAAACCAGATGCCATGGGCCTGCGCCAGGCTGGCTGCGCCCATGCCTGCAGCTATGCTTGCCACGATAGCAAGCTTTCCGGTGATCCTCATTTGTGTCTCCTTCAGTGGTTGGCAAAAAACGGTTTGTTCCGGCTTTTCCATCTACAGATCGAGTACCAGCCTCCGGCTATTGGCACGCGAACAGCAGGGAGTGAAGCGATCGTTCCTATTCCTCTCGTCGTCGGAGAGAAACACGTCGCGATGCTGCGGTTCGCCTTCCAGCACGCGCGTGACACAAGTGCCGCAGACGCCTTGCTCACACGACGTCGTAATGTGAATTCCACAATCCGCCAAAGCAGCCATTACCGTCCTGTCTGCAGGGATACAAATAGTCTTGCCGGTGCTTGCAATCGTCACGTCGAATTCGACATTGCTGTCAGATTCCCTGCGTTCAACGCTGAAATATTCCCTGTGTATACGGCTCTTGTGCCAGCCTTTCTGCAATGCGATGTCGATGACTGCATTCATGAATGCTTCGCCGCCGCATACGTATAAGTGCGCTTCGACATCGTGCGTATCGAGAAGCGCGGCCAGATCCAGCCGTTGCTGTTTCTGGTCCTCCGTGAAGTGGAAGAAACCGCGGTCGGCGAATTTCGAGCGCTTGATGCGGTCGACAAAGGCTGCGCGCGCCGGCGAGCGCGCGAAGTAATGCATTTTGAAATCGGCTCCGATATCCGCCAGGTGTTCCGCCATGCAAAGAATCGGCGTAATACCGATACCACCCGCGATGAGCAGGGAATGTTTCGCGGATTCCACGAGCGGGAAGAGATTTTTCGGAGCGCTGACTTCGATTAAGTCGCCTTCCTTGACCTGCTCGTGCATGGCTCGCGACCCACCGCGCGTCGGTTCTGCCCGCATGACGGCAATGAGATAGCGATGTCTTTCACGAGGAGGATTGCACAGTGAGTATTGTCGAACCTTTCCGCCGGGTACATGAATATCAATGTGGGAGCCTGCCGTAAACGGCAGCAGTGCTTTTCCGGCAGGGTCGACAAGTTCAAAAGATTGGATGTTCTCCGCCTCGGCCGTTTTTCTGGACACTTTCAACGCGACCGTCGTTCGAGACGGCACGGAAACCGGTCGCCGGTGTTTGCTGCGTAGATAACTGCCGATGCCGGCGTAAGCCAATAAGGGTACAGAGAGCATGCCGATCAGTTGCAGGACTTGAATAAATCCGCCGCTCAGCCAACCGTAATGCATGGCAAGCGCCGTCAGGTAAATTCGATGACCTAAGCTGTTCTCTGCGTATGGGGTAAAACGCAACACTTCGCCTGTGCTCGCATTGAGACTGACATAGGAAAACGCATTTACATGCGGTGCGTTGCGTGCGACAAGATCGATGTTGAAAGCATCCCCGGGCTTGCCAGGGTAGCGAATGCGGGCATATTTTGGTTGCGGCACCAATGCCTGTGCGCGTTGCCAGAGGGCCTCGACCGGCAGGCTTTGCGTATCCGCCTGCACGACCAATCTGGGAGAAGGTGCGGGGGGCTTCGAGGCCGTCAGCGTGTAGAGCGCATCCCTCACGAATTGAAACGATTGCAGTGCGCCGGTGAGCGCTGACGCAAGTACGATGAGGCTGACATAGACGCCAAGGGTCTTGTGCAGATTGAGCCAGCGCGCGCGACCGGTGAGGTTGGGCTTGATCGTGACGGCGCGCCTGCGTTTACGCAACGCCTCTGGAATCCACACAGCCAAGCCGCCACCGACCAGGACAATCGCGAATGTCAGCGCAAGCGTTCCAGCAACGACGCTTCCATTCTCCAGAAACTGAAAACTGTGCAGTTTGGCCATCGTACCAAACAGGCCGCCGTAACGATGCTCGCTTCCAAGCACTTCGCCAGTACATGGATTGACGTAGTACCACCGGTCGTCGCTGAATAGAACACGCGTGCTGGAATCCGCGTCGTCGTATATGCGCACTTGCTTTGGCCGGCCGGCGACTGGATTAGAAGCGCTGGCATTGGTAATCAACGTATCGAGCGGTAGGCGCTGTTTGCACGATGCGACTTTGAGCAGGTCGTGGTATATGACGGGTTCGAGCGGCGCCCGAAACAGCATGCCCGCGCCGGTAACCGCCACCATGACGACGAACAGACCGATGCTCAGGCCTGTCACGCGATGTAACTGACGAATACGCTCACGTAGAGATACACGCATAGGATCCCCAATAACTTGAATGACGTTGGCTTTGATTGCCAGCCATCGGCTCGGCGATGGCTGCGGAGAAGGATGCGGCGTCCTGCGGTGCCACCAGTCGCTGGAGGTCAGATGCGAGATACGCGCCCCACGTGGGCTGGTTCTTGGAGAAGGCCATGTCAGGCGGGCTATGGGTATGCGGCAGGTGAACAACGCCCGGCAGTAACATCGCTGCGAATATCTTGCGATTGGCAACCATGCCTCCTGGCGAGATGCTGCCGAAACAGTACATTAGGAGTAAACCCGATAAGAGAGGAATCCAAATTAATGTCCTTTGAAACCTAATATCTGTAAGATCCATGAATCTTCCGGCGCACTTCGACTTAAGGCTTTGCTCGATGGCGAGACTTGACAGTACGCGTACCCGCGGCGAACCTATGAGTCCAATTCAAAAAGTTTGATAGGTCCAATGGCTGACTCGTTACTTGCTGACCTCCTGATCGGCCGTCTCCGTCGGGACGGATCCATACCCCTACAGATCCAGATCGCGAACGGGATCCGAGACGCGGTATCCGACGGCACTCTGAAGGCTTCCGCACGTTTGCCGTCTTCCCGAACGCTCGCGGCGGCATTGGGGGTCTCCCGGATAACCGTTGTAACGGCTTATGACAGGCTGTCGGCCGACGGCTATCTCCATACCGATTCCACGAGCGGTACGCTTGTCTCCGACAAATTGCCGCAATCGATGAAGTCAGCGCCTCGGGAATCAACCGCACGAACCCTGTCCGAGCGCGGGGAGCAACTGATACGCGCTCCTGCGGGCATCCAGGAACGCAAGGGGGCGTTCGTGCCGGGCGTCTGCGATACGGATTATTTTCCTTATCAGATATGGAGGCGCATCCAGAATCGCTATCTCGGGGAGCAGCATGCGGACCTCATGGGCTACTCCAATCCAGGCGGATATCTCCCGTTGCGTCGCGCGCTGGCTGAGTATTTACGCGTATCGCGCGCGGTTCGGGCCTCCCCGGAACAGATCATCGTAACAATGGGGAGCAATCAGTCGATTGACCTTTGCTCACGCATGCTGGCCGACGTGGGTGAACTGGCCTATGTTGAAAACCCTTGCCACTGGGCAACGCCAATCCTGTTGCGCGCCAACGGGCTGGAAGTGGAGGCTATTGATGTCGACAGTAACGGTATGAAGCTCGAACGATGTTTGCGCCGACCTCGACTCGTAGTGATGACCCCATCGCATCAGTTTCCAATGGGGGTGACGTTGTCGGACGAACGGCGTGCCTGTCTGCGTGTGGCCGCTGAGCGCTGGGACGCATTCGTTCTGGAAGACGACTATGACAGTGAATTCCGATATGACCAGCGTCCGCTTCCGTCTCTTCAAGGCGTCGATGAAAACGGCCGTGTCATTCTGATGGGAACGTTTAGTAAGGTCATGTATCCCGGCATGAGGCTCAGCTATATAGTCGTTCCGCCCGACCTGGTCGATTCCTTCGCAGCCGCTTCGTTGCGCTTATACAGACCAGGGCACCTTTCCTTGCAGGCAGCAATGGCAGACTTTATGGCGGACGGGCATTTCTCGACGCACATTCGGCGGATGCGCGATATCTACGGTGCGAGACAATCGGAATTGCTGCGATGTCTGGACCAGTGCTTTGGCGATGCACTTGAAACGTCACGGAACGCGGCGGGGCTGCATATGACAATCAGGATCCGGGATCTGGTTGACTTCGATACGACTGTATCGCGATCGCTTGAACAGGGAATTTACCTTCGCAGGCTGCATACGTTCAATCAAGGCGATTCAGGATTTCGTGACGGATTTCTGTTGGGGTTTGGCGCGCTCGATATCGAAGCCATCCGTCCCGCTGTCCAGACCTTCGCACGGATCGTCGAGAGCGTAATGTCCGTGCCGGATTCGCGGTAATGCCCCTCAGACACTTCTCGGCAAGCGTCATACAGCCAGTCGAGGCATCGAGATTTTATCCAATGGAATGATCAGGTCTTTTCCCATTCGACTTCAGGATTTCTCCGATGTAGGACCGTCCCGTCTCCGGCATGCGTCGAAATTCAGGCGACTCGCTGGGCAGGAGCATCCTGTCGAGCGTATGCGTGGCCAAGCTGACGCGCCGCGCGAAGTCATCACGGCCCATGCCTAGCTGTTTCATCGCGAAGCGCAGAAAGTCCTGCTGAGCGAGGTCAGAAAATCTCTCCGATGTTGCCATCTAACGCTCCTAATATTAATATGTATAACTACATTATTGTTATTTTTGTCTGAATCGGTACCCATTCCACCGGCCGACCCGTCGCCGCTCCCTGCTGGTCACGCTCGATATGGAGTTCGCGTATGGCCTTGTGCGTTATTACCTGGGCATCTGTGCGCTGCGCGAGTTGTTTCGCTCGCTTCAGCGCCTCTACCTGGTAGAGTGGTCGCCCGGCCGTTGGAAACTGCCGGGCGCTCAAGCATTCGCATCTTCGCGGCTGGCGGGTCGCCGGGTTGCCAATCCATTTTCATGTGGCCGCCGCGGCTGAGCTCAATTGATTTCCATGCGTTACTCAGCCAATCCCACCGCTCGCTCGCCGAAGGTCAATAGGTTCGCCAGACGCGCGTCGTTGTCTTGCCCAAGGTGATCGTACAAGCGCGGCACGTAACTCTGCCTTCGGACCTTTGCAGAGTTTGGACCCGGCGTCAAAACCAATGCGTCGGCAAGCTCGGCGGTGATGATTCGGCTTTCTCATTCAAAGTTTCGAAGGAATCCTCAGATCGATACCGTCCGGCGTGCAGCCGTGACTCATCGCGGTTGTCCCGATGAAATGCGTGCGGTCGGCATTGATCGACGAGTGGATTGATAGAGATCTTGAAGTCACGAATGGGATGCGGATCGTTCCATAGTACTAACTGACGGCGCGCAATTGCATCGTCAAATACATGCCGAAAGAAGGCGTATGTCGCAAATTGCAATGGGCTGGAGGCATTTTCTGCTGTGAGCGCTCAACATTCTGAGGCCACCTTTTCGCGCTCGAACCGACTTTCCCGATCGCGACGATCCGTCACCGACCATCGGACAAGACCTACCATTCGATGCGGTGATTTTCCTCGGTCTCGCGGTGGCGCTCTTCATCGGGCGTGTGCAGATAAGGATTCGTGCTTGTCAGCGACGCGTGGCGCAGGTTGTCGCGCACGGTCCGCAGATCGGCGCCACCGTCGGCCATGTGCAATCCGGCGGTATGGCGCAGCTAGTGGGCGGAGGCCTGTTCGAGCAGAGCGGCCTGCCTCGCGGAGGCATCGCCGCGTAGCCGGAGCCGCCCCGCTGCGCCGGCAAAAATACTCTTGACGACGGTGTGCAGCGCGGCGCTCGTCAGCGGCTTCATGGATCTGCCAAGCGGCAGCACGAGTGGCGTGTCGTCATGCCGCGAGGGCAGGGTGGGCAGGCCGCGCTCCCGCCGGTAGCGCCCCAGTTCCACCATCATTTCCGCGGAGGCCGGCACCAGCCCTTCCTTGTCGCCCTTGCCCAGCACCTCGAGCCACCAGCGCTCGTGGCCATCCGCGTCGCGGCGGCAGAAGTAGTCTCCCATGGTGTTGCCGCTGACCTCGGAGATGCGCAGGCTGCCGCGATAGAACAGCGTGAACAGCCACCGTGCGCATAGGTAGCGTTCGCGCTCGCGGGGGGTGTCCTTCGGCAGGCTATCGATATAGGCCTTGACTTCCTGCCACAGCTCGCGGTCGAGATAACGCGTGATCCGGGGCTTTGAGCGGCGCACACGCTGCCGCGACAACGACAGGGGGTTGCCCGCCAGATAGCCCGCTTCGACGAGCCACGCGAAGAGCGCATTGATGATCACCATCGTCTGGTACTGGCTGCTCGGCCGGAGCGTTTTGTAGAACGGTCGCCACCGTGGGTCGTGCCGCGGGTACTTGCGACCGGCGTCGGCAACCCAGCGCGCGTGCGGCTGCGGGTCCTTCAGGAATTCCCGGAACAGTAGCAGGTCCTCGTGAGTGAGCGACGACAGCGGTTTGCCCAGTTGCACGATCGCCGATAGCAGCGGCCGTTCGGCTTCCTTGCGGTAGTTTTCAAAGGTGGTCCTTTTGTCGGCGACGCGCGTGTAGACCGTAATAAAAGTGTCAACACCCCGGTCTAGCAACGACGCGGCGAGGCGGTCGATTCCCAACGACCGGCTGGGCGCCGTAGTTGACACAATTCCTAGCGTAACGGAGACAGATTCCCTTCGTTCTACGGCTTTTGCAAACACAAATCCTTGGACAAGCGCGAACGGGCAACGCTAGTTTGCCGACGCTCGCGGACGCTGCTTGAACGAAGAGCTTCCGATTGCTTTCCTACCGAACTGGTTTCATCGATCACGTCACGTCAATTGGTGATCACAACACACGATTGATGACTAATAATGACGTAAAATCCGGCGTTTTTTTGAAGTAGTATTGATATGTGATCACATATAAAGTACGATTGATTGCCCGAGAATTCTGGTTGCGGCCGACGCGGTCGGGCTAGCTTCAAACATCTGAGGGACGAATTCGGGACTCTTGCGCAGTTTGTGGAGGAGTGAATGATGGACGGCACGAGCGACTTCCAACAGGTCCGGCTGGGCGCGGCTGCGGCTGCAAACGCAGAGGACGCTGCTCTCTGGCGCTGGTTTTCGGAGTTGTTTGAGGATCAACGAATTCGGTGGTGTCGTGCCGAGATTGGTTGGCGCGTAACAGTCGATCATAGACATGTGGCTACTGAGCTGACCTTCGATGCGGGAATACGCGCGGCAAAGGCCAAAAACAGATGCGTCGCCAGTGCAGCGCAAGCGCAGTCCAAAGAACGTAGTTCATAAAGAGGCATGTGCATAAATGAACATCGGAATACCAGCCGAGACGCGCGCGCACGAAACCCGCGTCGCCGCGACGCCCGAAACGGTCAGGAAGTATGTGACCCAGGGCCACCGGGTCACCATTCAGGGCGGCGCCGGTACCGGCGCAAGCTTTCCTGACGAACTCTTTACAGCCGCGGGCGCGGAAATCGTCGATGCGCCGACGGCCTTCGGCGCCGATCTCGTCCTGAAGGTCCAGTCACCGACCGACGCCGAACTGCCGCTGATGAAGCGCGGCGCGACGCTCGTCGGCATGCTCGATCCTTTCAACGCTGAAAACGCCCAGAAGCTGGCCGCGGCCGGCGTCACCGCGTTCGCCCTCGAAGCCGCGCCGCGCACCACGCGCGCGCAAAGCCTCGACGTGCTGTCGTCACAGGCCAACATCGCCGGGTACAAGGCGGTGCTGCTGGCCGCCACGCTCTATCCGCGCTTCATGCCGATGCTGATGACCGCTGCCGGCACCGTCAAAGCCGCGCGCGTGCTGATTCTCGGCGCGGGCGTGGCCGGTCTGCAGGCGATTGCTACTGCGAAGCGCCTGGGCGCGGTGATCGAAGCGTCCGACGTGCGTCCGGCCGTCAAGGAGCAGATCGAATCGCTCGGCGCGAAGTTCCTCGACGTGCCCTACGAAACCGATGAGGAGCGCGAAGCCGCGCAGGGCGTCGGCGGCTACGCACGGCCGATGCCGCCTTCGTGGCTCACGCGCCAGTCGGCACTGGTGCACGAGCGGGCCAAGCAGGCCGACGTGGTGATTTCCACGGCGCTGATCCCGGGCCGCGCCGCGCCGACGCTGATTTCGGTCGAAACCGTGCAGGCGATGAAACCGGGCTCGGTGCTCATCGACCTCGCCGCCGGACGCGGTGCCGAGTACGAAGGCCGGCGCGGCGGCAACTGCCCGCTCACCGAAGCGGACCAGGTCGTGGTCAAACATGGCGTGACGATCGTCGGCCATACGAATCTGGCCTCGATGGTGCCCGCCGACGCGTCGTCCCTGTACGCGCGCAACCTGCTCGACTTCCTCAAGCTGATCATCACCAAGGAAGGCGCCCTGAACATCGATCTCGCGGACGACATCGTCGCGGCCACGCTGCTGGCGCGCGACGGCGAAGTCACGCGCAAGGCATAGGAGAACGGCGATGGAAGTCATCAACCACACCGTCATCAACCTGATCATCTTCGTGCTGGCGATCTACGTCGGCTACCACGTGGTCTGGAACGTCACACCCGCGCTCCACACGCCGCTGATGGCGGTGACCAACGCGATCTCGGCCATCGTGATCGTCGGCGCAATGCTGGCCGCGGGGCTCACGCTCGGCGCGCCGGGCAAGTTCTTCGGCACGCTGGCCGTCGCGCTCGCGGCGGTGAACGTGTTCGGCGGCTTTCTCGTGACAAGGCGAATGCTGGAGATGTTCCGCAAGAAAGAACCGAAGAAGCTCCCCGCAGCCGGCAAGGAGAACGCGTAATGAGTCTGAACGTCGTCACGCTGCTTTATCTGGTCGCGTCGGTCTGCTTCATCCAGGCGCTCAAGGGGCTGTCCAATCCGAAGACGGCACGCACCGGCAATACCTTTGGCATGGTCGGGATGGCGATTGCGATCCTCACCACCATCGCGCTGATCTCCAAACAGGCTGAAGTGCTCGGCTCGAATCTCGGGCTGGGGCTCGGCCTGCTGCTGGTCGGGCTGGTGGTTGGCGGCGCGATCGGCGCGTTCGTCGCCGCGCGCGTGGAAATGACCAAGATGCCCGAACTGGTCGCGGCGATGCACTCGCTGATCGGTATGGCTGCCGTATGTATCGCCTATGCGGTGGTGTCGGAACCAGCCGCGTTCGGGCTGGGTGTAGAGGAGGGCATTGCGGGCTTCCTGCCGTACGGCAACCGCGTCGAGCTCTTTATCGGCACGTTCGTCGGTGCGATTACGTTTAGCGGTTCGGTGATCGCGTTCGGCAAGCTCTCGGGCAAGTACAAGTTCCGGCTGTTCCAGGGCGCGCCGGTGGTGTACGGCGGCCAGCATCTGATCAACCTGATGCTGGCGATCGCGATGATCGGCTTCGGCGTGATCTTCTTCCTCACGCAGTCGTGGTTGCCGTTCATCATCATGACGCTGATCGCGTTCGTGCTGGGGGTGCTGATCATCATCCCGATCGGCGGCGCGGACATGCCGGTGGTGGTGTCGATGCTGAACTCGTATTCGGGGTGGGCGGCGGCGGGCATCGGCTTCTCGCTGAACAATCCGATGCTGATCATCGCGGGCTCGCTGGTGGGCTCGTCCGGTGCGATCCTGTCGTACATCATGTGCAAGGCGATGAACCGCTCGTTCTTCAACGTGATTCTCGGCGGCTTCGGCAACGAGGCGGGCGCGGCGGTGGCAGGCGGGTCGGCCGAGCAGCGTCCGGTGAAATCGGGTTCGGCGGACGACGCGTCGTTCATGCTCGGCAATGCGGAAACTGTGGTGATCGTGCCGGGTTACGGTCTGGCGGTGGCGCGCGCGCAGCATGCGCTGAAGGAACTCACGGACAAGCTGGTCGAGAAGGGCATCGAGGTGAAGTACGCGATTCACCCGGTGGCCGGGCGCATGCCGGGGCACATGAACGTGCTGCTCGCCGAAGCCGAAGTGCCATACGACATGGTGTTCGAGATGGACGACATCAACGGCGAGTTCGGCCAGGTCGACGTGGTGCTGGTGCTGGGCGCGAACGACGTGGTGAACCCGGCGGCGAAGAACGATCCGAAGTCGCCGATCGCGGGCATGCCGATTATCGAGGCGTATAAGGCGCGCACGGTGATCGTGAACAAGCGCTCGATGGCGGCGGGCTACGCCGGTCTCGACAACGACCTGTTCTACATGGACAAGACGATGATGGTGTTCGGCGATGCGAAGAAGGTGATCGAGGATATGGTGAAGGCGGCCGGATAGGAGGTGAGCGCGATGAAGTTCACAGTTGAGTACGTTTTTGGCACGAGCGGGGCTCTTCAGAAAGCGGAGGGCGTACGCAAACAGGACGGTGTTGAAGCCAGCGATTCCGGCAGGTCATCGTCTGGAAAAACGCAGGAGAACAGTTTGCCCCATCAGTGGGCTTGGGCGGTGGGAAAAAGCACCTTTGACTGGATGGATCACCATGGTCCATTTGATTTGAGCGAGTAATCCCGCTACTCGTCCATCACAGTTACGCGAAATGCTTCTGGTCGAAACTACTGCACGCACGATGAAGTGTGGGTCGTTGCTTCGTAAGTCTGCGGATACTTGTTCAGACGGAACCCGTAAAGGCAGCCCGAACCATAGCCCGGAATTTCGACGCCGCCTGGCTGTGGCTGCATGTGAACCGGGCGTCCCTGTGTCGAAACTCACCCGAAAACATGGTACCAACGCGAACATGTTGTTCAAGTGGCGGCCCCAGTATCGAGCGGAGCAACATCCCGGGACAGCCGAGCTGGTTCCGGTGACGGTCGTGAGTGAAGCGCCGGGCGTCATCGCAACGGCAGCGTCGGTCGAACAAGAGATGGTGAAGCCAACCATGAGCATGGGCACGATTGAAGTTCGAATTGGCCTAGCGGCGGTTAAGGTAGATGGCGCAGTTGACGCCGAAACGCTGCGTGCGGTGCTGAAGAGTGTGCGATCGTGATCGGCCTGCCAACGGGTACGCGCGTGTGGATCGCGACGGCCGTAACCGACATGCGCAGTGGTTTCCCGGCTCTTGCCGCTAAGGTGCAAGCGGTACTCGAAGAGAATCCGCTCTGCGGCGACGTGTTCATTTTTCGGGGGCGTCGTGGCGATCTCGCAAAAATTCTATGTGCAACCGACGACGGACTATGGCTTCTCGCAAAGCGTCTTTCGCGCGGGCGGTTTGTCTGGCCCCAGGCTGATGGCGGCAAGATCTATCTGACCTCTGCGCAGCTGTCGATGTTGCTGCTGCGGATTGTCGCTGGGGATATTCAAAAGCTACGTCAAAGAGGCGGTCGTTTTTCGGCTGCGTGCATTTTCAAAGCCGCCGCCCCCACAATCCACTGAATCCTGGAAAAGAGAGTGACGGCATCAGAAAATTCGCCCGCCGGTCGAAGGAGCCATCGGGCGATATCTGAAAGTATTAGATCTTCGTTAGCCAGTGAGAGTAGTCAGGATTTTTTCCCGTGACGATATCGAAATAGGCGGACTGGAGTTTTTCCGTGATCGTCCCGCGGCCGCCCGTGCCGATCGTGCGATTGTCGAGTTCACGAATCGGCGTTACCTCGGCGGCAGTTCCGGTGAAGAATGCTTCGTCTGCGGTATACACCTCGTCGCGCGTGATGCGTTTTTCGATTACGGGAATCCCGAAGTCTCGCGCCAGCGTGATGATCGTATTACGAGTGATGCCGTCGAGACAGGAGGCGAGGTCGGGCGTGTAGAGCTTTCCATCGTTGACTATGAAGAAATTCTCGCCCGAGCCTTCTGAGACGTACCCGTCAACGTCAAGCAATAAAGCTTCGTCGTAGCCGTCGGTCAGTGCTTCCTGATTCGCCAGAATCGAGTTGACATACCAGCCGGAAGCTTTGGCCCGTACCATTGAGACGTTCACGTGATGGCGAGTAAATGAGGAAGTCTTGACACGAATTCCTTTTTCCAGACCATCTTTGCCGAGGTACGCCCCCCAAGGCCACGCGGCAATTGCGACGTGGACAGTGTTGCTCTTCGCCGAAATACCGAGTTTCTCGGAGCCTAGCCAGATAAGCGGGCGCAGATAGCAGGACTTCAGGCCATTTACGCTGACGACTTCCCGCTGTGCACTCTCTAGCGTTTCAGCATCGAACGGCACAGTCATCTGAAAGATTTTCGCGGAATTCAACAGTCGCCGGGTGTGCTCCTTCAGCCGGAAATTGGCGGCGCCGTTCGGACCGTCGTAGGTACGAACGCCTTCAAATGCGCCCATTCCGTAATGCAAGGTGTGGGTCAGGACATGAATCCTGGCGTCCCGCCATTCGACCAGTTTCCCGTCCAGCCAAATTTTTCCGTCTCGATCGTCAATCGCTGCAACCGGCTTGTCGATCATGGATTCCACCACGTAGGTTCGCCGGTACCGTCGATGTATTCGCCACCTTTGGTGATAAACGTCCGTGCTTCGTGGCCACTCGGGAATTTACCGGCGAGAGCAGCCCCCAGCCAGTCCAGCGACGCGTTGATCCACTCGTCCGACTGCGGTCCGATCGGGTGGAACTCGTGTTGGTAAATCCAGAGTTCCTTGGGCCCCTTCAGTCGCTCGTAGACGTCGATGGTCGCGTCGATCGTCGTCAGTTCGTCATTCTCGCCAGTAACGATAAGGTATGGGATTGTGACATTTGGCGCGATGTCGTCGAGCAGCATCTGCTTGGACAGAGCCTGAATCTCCAACGGATCGGTGATGCCAGTCATGAACATCAGCCCGGCCATGAAACTAGGTTGCGCCTGATTCAGAAGCACGAACTTGTCACCGAGATTCGACATGTTCGCTGCGATTGCCGCGATGCGCGGCTCGACCGCAGCCGCGCGCGTCGCCCACCACGAGCCCATGCTCGAACCCATGATCACGATTCGCGACGGGTCAATCGCTGGATTGCTCGAGAGCCAATCGATGACCGTGCTGATCGCACGATCGTAATTGTCGAGCGTCATCTTCAGGCCTTTGGTCAGGCTCTCGCCTTGGCCGGGGCCGTCGAGGGAAAAACCAGCCCAGCCCCGCGGCAGAATGCGCTGTTCGATGACCTTGTGCCAGTCTTCCTTGAACATGTCCATGCCCGGCAGCATGACCACACACGGCACGCCCTTGGCGCCGATCGGCGTTTCCAGGATGCCGTGAAGTTGCTTGCCTTCAAACGGCAATACGACGCGTTCAATGGGATGCGTTGCCAGCTCGATGACTTTCTCGAAAGACTGCACGACCTTGTTCAGGTATCGGGTGCGGCGCGGGTCGTCGGCCAGAACCGAATAGTGAGTGCGCGCGTATAGCAGGGCTGCACGCTCATACATCCGCTTCGCTGTCGTCGCGAAGCCGCGGTTCTCCCAATGCAGGGCGCGCTGCTCGATTTCCCTTGCTGCGGCGCTCCAGCATGCCGGCAGCATCGAACCTGCTTTGACCGGAGCGAAGACACGTTTGATATCTGTCGAGTCGTAACCGATCTGTTCGAAAAGCGCACCCGCATCCGGGTGCAGCACGTCCAGTCCACCTACTGAAAGAAACGCGTCCAACACCCAGCGTTGGCCCTTGCGCATCGTATCCATGATTCCTGTTCTCCATTTTTCAAACGACACGGACTAGCATACATCCGTGATTTGAGATCACACAAGCAAAAAAGTAAAACACAGTATGGAACGGGGAAACCCTATATTGCGCTGAATTGCCGCGCCTATGGGTGTTTGACGGCTTTTAGGTGTAAACGCGTATTGCGATCAGTGATCACAAAAATGACATTAGCAGAAACGTGCAAACACAAACCCTTCGATGGGTCTTTGGGAGGTCACATGCTGTCGCGCAAACTCGTAGCGGTGTTCGTCGCCGGATTCGCAATAACCGTTCACTCAACGGGGCAGGCCGCGGATTCGGCTCCAATCAAGGTCGGCCTGATGACGGTCAAAACGGGCGTAGCGGCGGGCATTGGCGGGCAAATGCAGGACGGCTTTGAGTATTTGCTTAGGGAGCGTGGTGGCAGACTGGCCGGTCGTCCTGTGGAATTGGTCGTGGTGGACACCGCAGCGTCGCCAGTAACGGCCAAGGCCAAGTTCCTGCAACTCACCGAGCGCGATCACGTGGACGTCGTTGTAGGTCCGCTCGCCACGTTCGAAGCGGTGGCGATTCGCGACGACGTGGCTCGAGCGGGCGTGCCGCTCATTCTCAGTTCGGCCGCGGCTGAGGATCTGACTCAGCGCAAAGCCGATCCATGGATGGTTCGCAGTTCAAGTTCGTCGGCTCAGGCGGCTCAACCGTTCGGTGTGTACGCGGCGAAAACGCTGAAATACAGGCGTGTAGCAGTGGTAGCCGAAGACCTGTCGTTCTCGCACGAGACGGTCGCAGGTTTTCAGCGCAGCTACGAAGAGGCGGGTGGGAAAGTAGTCCAGAAGCTGTGGCCGCCTTTTAACTCCAGCGACTTCGCGACCGTCATCACCCAGATCAAACCGGATGTTGACGCAGTGTTCATCAACTTCTCCGGTGCCAATGCGACCCGGTTCCTCAAGCAGTACGCCGACTACGGACTCAAGCAGAAGATCCCGCTTATCGCAGGCATGAACACGGTCGACGAATCTTTGCTCGACAAGATGGGTGACGAAGCTGTCGGCATAGTTTCAGCCGGCTGGTATAGCGCAGCCATTGATACGGGTGATAACGCCCGCTACGTGAGCGGATTCCGTAAGGCGTATGGAAGTACGCCGGGTTTCTACGCGACCGGTGGGTATAGCGCAGGGCTGATCCTGGAGCAGGCGCTAAAGTCCAGCAACGGCAAGATTGCAAGCGGAAAGGACCTTGCGACTTCGCTACATGCAGTCAAGCTCGATGCCTCGCCTCGTGGCCCCTTGAAGCTGGACAGCTATGGCAACCCGATTGTCACCGTCTACATCCGCAAGGTCACCCGCGTAGACGGAAGGCTGGTGAATACGGTGCTGCAAAGCTACCCGGACGTAAGCCAATTCTGGACTTACGACCCGAAGGCCTTTCTCGCCAATCCGGTTTACTCAAGAGACTTTCCGCCTTCGCGGAACCTTGAATAACCGCGCCTAGGGAGCCGTCCATGTCACTCCTTGTCACGCAAGCGCTCAATGGCCTCACCTTTGCAGCCTTGTTATTTCTGATGGCGTCTGGTTTCACCCTGATTTTCGGGCTGATGCGCATTCCAAATATGGCGCACGGAGGCTTTTTCATGCTTGGAGCCTACCTTGCAGTGACGTTAATTTCTTACCATCTGCCTTTTACTGTGGCCGCAATTGTCGCTGGATTGATTGTCGGCGCGATCGGTGTAGTCGTCGAGCGGACGATACTTGCGAAGATCGCCGGCAACGAACTGGCACAGGTACTGGCCACGCTCGGCATCGCGTTCGTGATTTCCGATGGTTGCCGGGCAATATGGGGTGGGATGCCTCTCGAAGTTGCCGCGCCGCAGTGGCTGTCCGGCGTCGTACGCGTTGGCAGCGGGGCGTTTCCGCTCTACCGGCTGGCAGTGATGGGGCTCGCCGTTTTGATAGCAATTGGGCTGGATCTGTCGCTGACGCGCACTGTTCTCGGGGCTCGGGTTCGCGCGGCCGTCGGAGACAGGTTGATGGCGCGTGCATCGGGAATACGCGTCAATCGGTTATTCGCAGCCACATTCTTCGCTGGCGCCTCGCTGGTTGGACTCGCAGGCGTCGTCGGCGCACCGATCATGTCTGTCTATCCGGGACTCGATATGGAAGTGCTGCCCCTCGTACTGATCGTCGTCGTCCTGGGCGGGACAGGGAGTATCGGCGGCGCACTTCTTGGAAGCGTTGTTACCGGGCTAGTTTTCAGCTTCGGACAGTCGTGGTTTCCAGAGCTTTCCTATGTGCTGCTGTTTCTGCCCATGATCTTCGTCCTGGCGGTGCGTCCGCAGGGGCTGTTCGGGAGGGCAGCATCGTGAAGCTAAAGATTCTCGCAATTCTTTGCAGTGCGCTTTTAGTGCTCGTACCCACAGTCGTTCGATCGCCGTTCTATCTCGATCTGCTCGTGCAGATCATGATTGCCGGTCTGATTGCGAGCAGCCTTAATTTGTTACTGGGGCTAGGCGGGTTGCTCTCTTTCGCGCAAACGGCGCTCGCCGGTGCAGTGAGCTATGTGGTAGCGCTTGGATGCGTCACATGCGGTATCTCGCCATGGCTTTCTGCCTTGTCAGGCATCGCCGGTGGTCTTGTTCTGTCTATCGGCATCGGAGCGTTGGCGCTCCGTACGACAGGCTTAAACATAGGAATGATCACGCTGGCGCTGGCGCAGGTCATGTGGGGACTTGCACTGCATTGGGGCTCGGTCACCGGTGGTGAAAACGGCATTAGCGGCATCCCACGGCCGACGTTGCCGATCTGGTCAACCGCCGATCCCGTCGTTTGGTATGAGTGCGTCGCCGTATTGTTCCTGGTGATTGTTGCCGCTTTGAACCTTTTCATGAGTTCGGCATTAGGTGTTTGCCTGACTGCGGTGCGGTCCCAACCCAAACGCATGTCTGCTCTCGGTTTCGACATACGGAAAATTCGCATGGCTGCATTTGCCATCGCCGGGATTGTTGCGTCACTCGCGGGCGTTCTCTTCGTATTCCATCAACAGTTTGTCAGTCCTCACGCGCTTGCTTTAGGGGAGACGGCAGAGACTTTGCTGATGGTGATCGTTGGTGGACCTGCAACGTTGCTAGGTCCTCTTGCGGGTGCTGTCATCGTCGTTGTCTTCCGTGTGATCGTCAGCAGCTACTTCGACTATTGGCCTGTACTGCTCGGTGCTCTGTTCGTTGGGGTCGTCGTCTTTCTGCCGGAGGGCGTGATACCTGGTGTCTCAAGAGTGATAAGGAGGCTGCGATGAGCGATGCCACTCTTTCATCTGGCGGGAACAGTGCGGCGTCGTACCTGATTTCGACAATGGATGTGAAGCCGCCGGTCATCAGTACGACTGCGCTCGGTATCCAGTTCGGTGGTCTGAAGGTCGTTGACAGCGTGAGCCTTTCAATTGCTGCCGGAGAGCGTCGCTTGCTGCTCGGACCCAATGGCGCGGGCAAGACCACCCTGTTCAATCTGATAGCAGGCGATCTTCGTGCGACCACAGGTTCAATCAGCCTGTTCGGTGATGACGTAACCAAAGAGCCTACAGCAGGCAGAGCACGCCGTGGACTGGCTCGGACCTACCAGATCATCACGCTGTTTCGTGAGATGACGCTGCTGCGCAATGTGCAGCTCGCACTAGCAATAGGGGCGAAGCGATGCTGGAATCCGTGGCGGTCATTCGACAACGCGTCGACCGCACGCACGGCGCGCGAGGTTCTCGAACAGGTAGAACTCGACACCAAAGCCTGCTCAATCGTCGCAAATTGTTCCTACGGCGAGATGCGACGACTGGAGATTGCGCTTGCACTGGCTCAGTCCCCGCGCATTGTCCTGCTCGACGAGCCCCTCGCGGGCCTGTCCGGGCCTGAGCGAAAACGTGTGGGCGGCTTGCTACACGCGTTGCCGCGCGATGTGACGATCCTGATGATTGAACACGACATGGATATCGCGCTTGCGTATGCCGGCACGGTTACGGTTCTGCAAGGCGGACGCGTCGTCGTCGATGGTGACAAACAGACCGTCCTTGCCGACCCACGTACCCGGGAGATTTACCTTGGCCACTAGCAACACACCGGCGCTTCAGTTATTGGGCGTCACAGCTGGATATGACCGCAGCGAAATCCTGCAGGACGTGTCGCTCGCGGTTCGCCGGTCGAGCGTTCTTGCGCTGCTCGGTCGCAACGGTGCGGGCAAATCAACATGTATTAGCGCTATAGCCGGATTGATCAGGCTCTCCGACGGTGACGTCCAGCTGTTCGGAGAGTCCGTGGCCGCATTGCCGGTGGAAGAAGTCATTCGCAAGGGCATTGCCGTGGTGCCACAAGGAAGACGGATTTTTTCTTTGCTGACTGTCAAGGAAAACCTTGCGGTCGTTCAGCCTGCTGTAGCGCCATTTGCGGGCAAACACTGGGCAATTGATCGGATTACCGAACTTTTTCCGCGCCTCGGTGAACGCTTTGGGCAGCGGGCAGGAACCCTGTCCGGCGGGGAGCAGCAAATGTTGGCGATAGGCCGGGCATTGATGGCGAATCCGAGAGTTTTGTTATTGGACGAACCATCCGAGGGACTATCTCCGCAAATGATCGACGAGGTAGCCAGGATTATAGAAAGGCTTCGGGACGATGGCATCTCGATCTTGCTGGTTGAGCAGAACAGTCGTCTCGCTCTTTCGGTCGCAGATGACGTTGCGCTTCTTTCGAGCGGCAGGCTGGCTTTTACGGGGTCGGCCGAAGAGCTGACCCAAAACTCGGATCTTATGGAAATCCATCTCGGTGTGCATGCCACGACAAGCACAGATTAGAAGAATTATATGAAGTGAACGAACCGGGTAGGGCGGCACTTCCGAATTGCCATCTAACTCGATTAACCATGTTTGGAGAATGCGGAAATGGGTACGAAAGGTAAATATAGTCGCGTAGGACTGAATGCACGGAAGATTGTTCGAGGCGCGACATTTTCGGGCGGGCTGGTCGGTCTGGCCTGTGCATCGATCGGCATAGCGCACGCGCAATCGAGCGTCACGTTGTACGGTGTCATGGACGTTGGCCTGCAATACCGTACCGCCGCCGGGGCAAGTAACGGCAAAGCGGGCAGCGCAGTGTTGCTCGCGTCGGGCAACGAGTTGACCAGTCGTTGGGGTCTGCTCGGATCGGAGGACATTGGCGGAGGCTACAAGGTCACGTTCAAACTCGAAAGCGGCTTTAGCCCGACAACGGGTGGCGGAAATTTCGCTGTCCCGTTTCCTAACGATACAAACGCGCTCTTCGATCGCGGTGCAGTTGTCGGCATTACCGCTCCGTGGGGCAAGGTTTTGATGGGCCGTAACTGGTCGCCGTTCTTTGACGGGATTTCTGCTGGTGACGCGACTGGCTTCATGAATTTCGGCTCACTTGCCAACGCGGTCTTTCAGAATTCGTCGAACGTGAACCCAAAGCTGGGGTTGGCGGGTATCGCTTCAGGAGCAAACAGTCCGGCAAACGGCGGCTTACTTTACACGTGGGTCAACAACTCCGTGAAATACATGTTGCCCGACAACACCTATGGCTTAAGCGGCGGCGCATTGTATTCGTTCGGCGGCACTGCGGGAAGCTTTGCAAACAAGCAGACGTGGTCTGCCAACTTGAATTGGACTAACGGCACGCTTGGATTTACGTCGGCATACTTCGATGCCAGGGATCCAACTGGGGTGACAAACAATCCCTGGCTACGGGCACTCTCGGTAGGCGTCTCCTACGTGATTGGGCCAGTAAAGACGGGTTTTGATTTTGCCAAGTTCCGCAATCCGACAACCGGTGCTGACCAGAACTACTACTATCTCGGCGCTGCGTGGCAGGCGTCTCCTGTTTGGCGCTTTACTGCTGACTGGATGTACCTGCAGGATCTTCAGAATAGTGCAGCGGGCGCTCAACTGTACAAGGTCGGCGCACAGTATTCGTTGTCAAAGCGTACTACGCTTTACGCGGACATCGGATACTCGATGAACAAGGCGCAAGGTATTTTGGGCGCCGGTAGCGATACCGTTGTGCTATCGAGTCCGGCGACGATCGGACGTAATCAGATCGCGATCGGTGCGGGCTTAAGAACCTTGTTCTAAATTTTTGTACTCGAAAGACGCCCTGCAAGAGCCTCTTTCTCACTGAATTCTCAACTCCCAGACCACGCAGCATGTGATGGATAAAGACATTTTTCTGAAGGTGATCGATGAACTATGCGACGAAGCGCGGGCGATTGCACACACATATTTCAGTGAGCCGCCTTCGATGGAGCAGAAGGCCGACAGGACGCCGGTGACCCAAGCCGATCGTGATATTGAAGTTGCGCTCGTTGCTTCGATCCGGCGTGCTTTTCCCAATCACACTATTGTCGGCGAGGAATTTGGTGAGCAATCCGCTACAAGTGCGCAGACGTCAGTCGAGCGGTATACATGGATTGTCGATCCGGTAGACGGAACAGGCAGCTTTACCGTCGGCAACCCTCTGTTCGGCACGCTGATTGGCGTGCTGAGAAACGGCGCACCTTGGATTGGCGCCGTGGAAATGCCGATTCTGGGAGAGCGCTGGCTTGGCGCTCCGGCAGGAAGTTTTCTGAATGGGCGCAAGGTCGCGACCAGCACCTGTGACAGTCTTGCTAAAAGCAAGCTGTGCACCACGACGCCGGACATCTTTGATCTACAGGAACGTCGGGCATTCGAATGCGTTGCCTCGCAGGTCGCGTTGCGTCGCTACGGCGGTGATTGCTACAACTACGCGCTGCTGGCGACGGGTCGTGTGGATCTGGTTATTGAAGCGGGTCTTCAGCCCCACGATTACCTTCCATTGGTCCCCGTTATTGAAGCGGCGGGAGGAATCATGACTGATTGGGAGGGACGCCCGCTCAGGCGTCATTCGGATGGACACGTCATTGCGGCTGCAAACGAAGTTTTGTACCGTCAGGCACTAGCGCTGCTTGGCGGATAGTCCAAGGGGGCTGAGGGAAAGGCTGGACATTCATGGTAGGCGCGCGTGCGATGCGCCTCTGCGGTCTTCGTGCGTGAGTCACGCCGTATCAGATCTTGTAACGCTGTAAATTGGAGTTCTTTCTATGAAATTAGGAATCTTAAATTATTTGTCATTGCTGGTACCTGTCATAGGTATGACGGCCTGTGGCGGCGGAAATGACATACATACGACTCCACACTTGATAACGACGATCCCGGTCCACACTCCCGGAGCGGGATTTCTCTTCGATATAAGCTACGTGGACCAGAATCAAGGGCAATATTATCTGGCTGACGTGAGCAACAACGCCGTTGACGTCGTCAACGTAGGCAGCAATCAGCTGACATCGCAAATCAAGCCGGGTTTCGCGGGCTTCAGTGGATCTGCTGATACGGCGGGGCCGGAAGGTCTTGTAGGTATTCCCAATACCAATCTTCTGTACGTCGCGGATGTCAACTCCGTTAAGATTCTCAATGTCTCCAATGGACAGCTTGTGAAGAACATTCCGGTTGCGACCTCCGGACTACGTACGGACTCGGTCTGCTTCGATCCGGACGACAATGTGATCATGGCAACCAATCCGGCGGACTCGCCTCCGTTCGCGACGTTTATATCAACGGTCACTCAGAGCGTCATTGCCACCCTTAAATTCCCTGATTCGGCCGGTTTGGAACAATGTCAGTATGACAAAGTGACCAAGAACTTCCTGCTGAATAATGACGGCACGCCGGCAAACGTTCATGGCGAGATGGATGTCATCTCCGCACGTTCGGTCGTCTCGGGCGCGCCGAAAGCGTCGGGTGCTTATGCACTTCCAGCTTGCAACCCTAACGGGATGGCGTTAGGGCCGAACAATGACGTCCTGGTGGCTTGTATTCCAGACAACGGCGCGCCTCTTATTAGTCTGATCGTTGATCGTACAACCGGCTCCATTCTCTCAACGATCCCGTTTGGAGGGGCGGACCAGGTCGCCTACGATGTTGTGACGAACCGATACTTTATTCCTGCCTTTCGCAATCAAAAGAGTGGAGTGGCTGGGGCTGCCGCATCCGCCGTGCCCACGCTTGGCGTAGTCGATGCGTCGTCACGTGCCGTGATAGCGCAACTGCCGATGGGGACCGGAGCTCATTCCATCGCCGTCCATGGTGCGTCACACCAGGTGTACGTACCATTCGCGGGTAGTGGCTCAGGACCGTTTTCTTCAAATGGCATTGCGGTCTTTTCGACCCAATAACGCTTAAGTTTGCGGGTGTCTGCCAACGGCGGTCGAGGTGGCCGCCGTTTTGGTCCATCATTCGTCGCGGATACGTACTGGCAGTGCTGTCTTGTATTCGACACGGCGAAGCGCCACCGACGTGTGGATGTCGCGCACGCCGTCGATCTTCGTGAGCTTGGTCATCACGAACCGCTCAATCCCTGCAATGTCGCCAGCGACGACGCGAAGCATGTAGTCGAAGGCGCCGGTCATCAGATAGCACTCCATTACTTCTTCAAAGTTTGCGATTGCACGCTCGAAGGCCGCAAGCCGAACTTCGCTCTTCTTTTCGATCGCCACCGACACGTAAGCATTGACCGGAAAGCCTGCCTTTTCCTGGTCGAGCAGAGTCACGTACTGCGTGATTACGCCGTTCTCTTCAAGTAAGCGGATCCGCCGATAAAACGGGGAAAGCGACAAGCCCAGAGTCTCAGCCAGGTCGGAGGCCTTGGTGTGCGCGTCGCGCTGAAGCGCGTGCAGGATAGTCACGTCATTGCGATCGAATTTCATTGGCTAACTTTCTCTGAGATGCAGCCGAATCCGGCAGCGATTGCTAATTCGGCTCAATTTGATGGTTAAGTTTGGCACAACTCGTCTCTTGCGGCTACATAAAATGGACCTCATCCCACACATGAAGCAGCGGAGGCAAGCGATGAATATGCGAGCAGTCGAGATCGAGCGCCAACTCGACATGGAGTACCGTCTTGAGGATCGTTACCGTCGAGAGAACGGCACTGTTTTCCTGACCGGTACCCAGGCGCTCGTGCGAATTCTGGTCGAACAGGCTCGCAGTGATCGCGCTGCTGGTTTTAATACCGGAGGCCTTGTGTCAGGCTACCGCGGATCGCCACTGGGAGGCTTTGACCAGGAGCTGTGGCGGCAGAAGAAGCTGCTCGCAGAGCATGACATCCGCTTTGAGCCCGGCCTGAATGAGGACCTCGGTGCGACAATGCTTTGGGGTGCCCAACAGGTCGATGCATTTCCGGGCAAGCGCGTCGACGGTGTGTTTTCCATGTGGTACGGCAAGGGTCCCGGCGTAGACCGTACCGGCGATGTATTCCGGAACGCCAATATTCTGGGTACGTCGCGGCAAGGTGGTGTGCTGGCGGTAGCCGGAGATGACCATGCAGCACAATCGTCCATGTTCCCGCACCAGACCGATCACGTGTTTGAAGGCGCGATGATGCCGATCCTCTTTCCGGCATCGGTCGAGGAATACATCGAGTTTGGCTTGACCGGTTACGCGATGTCCCGTTTTTCAGGGCTCTGGGTGGCGTTCAAGGCGATCACGGAAACGGTCGAGAGTGGGCGTTCGATGGCCGTGCATGGGCACACGGAGAACGCTGCCTCGCGGTTCACATTGCCCGAAGACATTTATGTACCGGAGGTCCGCGGTTTTAATTACGATCCAAACCTTCGGTGGCCGGCTGAGCGTAGTGAGCTTGAACGACGTGTGTTGGATGAGCGGCTTCCCGCCGCGCTCGGGTTTATGCGTGCCAATCCGCTCGATCGTACGCTGGTTAGGCCGCAAGGTGCACGCGTCGGTATCGTTACTGTCGGCAAGGCGCATGGAGACGTGCTCGCCGCCTTTGAAGCGCTCGGGCTGTCACTGAGAGATCTGGAGCACTTCGGAATTGGTGTCTACAAGATCGGCATGATCTGGCCGCTCGAGGCACAAGGAGTGCGCGCGTTCGCCCGTGGCATGCAGGCGCTTGTCGTCGTTGAAGAGAAGCGTTCGTTCGTTGAACGGCAGATCAAGGAGGCGTTGTTCAACCTTCGGGCAGACGAACGTCCTGCCGTCTTCGGCAAGGACCTGGGTGAAGCGGGCCCGTTACTGCCCGCCGCGATGGAGTTCGCACCCGAACAGATTGTCGCCGCACTGAAGCGGTTCTTCGCACACACCAACGTTCAACTGGCTACGCCTGCGCCGGTCAGCTTGCCGACGCAACGCAATGGTTCGCGCTTCATCCCGCTCACTCTCACCAAGGGCGCGGAGCCGCTCACCCGCAAGCCGTTCTTTTGCGCGGGGTGTCCTCACAACTCGTCCACCAAGCTGCCGGACGGATCCTACGCCGCCGCTGGCATTGGCTGTCACATCATGGCACTCGGCGAAGCAGGCGACACCGCGACGTTTTGCCAGATGGGCGGGGAAGGGGTGCAGTGGATTGGCATGTCGTCGTTCATGGATATCCCGCACATGTTCGTCAACCTCGGGGACGGCACGTACCAGCACTCGGGTAGCCTCGCGATCCGGCAGTCAGTTGCCGCAAAATCGAACGTCACGTACAAGATTCTTTTTAATGATGCAGTTGCTATGACCGGTGGGCAGCCGGCCGAAGGCGGTCTGACTGTGCAACGCGCCGTGGCACAAGTGGTCGCTGAGGGTGCCGCCAAGGTGGTGGTGGTTACAGATGAGCCCGAAAAATATTCAGGCCGATCGGAGTTGCCCGCTTCGGTGGAAGTGCAGCATCGCGACGATCTCGATGCGCTGCAGCGTATCCTGCGTGAGGCGAAAGGCGTCTCGGTAATTGTCTATGACCAGACGTGCGCTGCTGAAAAGCGCCGTCGGCGCAAGCGGGGCAAACTCATCGACCCGCCCACGCGTGTGGTTATCAACCCTGCAGTCTGTGAGGGATGCGGTGATTGCTCCGTGCAATCGAACTGCATCGCAATTGAACCGCTTGAAACCGATCTTGGCCGTAAGCGCTCGGTCAATCAGTCGAGCTGCAACAAGGACACGTCGTGTCTGAAGGGATTTTGTCCGAGCTTTGTGACGGTTGAAGGACTTCAGCCCAAGCGGCCTGACCAGAAACGTATTGGTGTAATCGAAGAGGAATGGCGTGCGAAGCTGCCGGCGCCAGCGTCCGTGTCGGAAGAATTGAAGAAGCACGCGAGCATCGTTGTGACCGGCATCGGTGGTACGGGTGTGGTCACAATTGGAGCAATTCTCGCCATGGCAGCGCACCTTGAGGGCAAGGGCGCTTCCACACTCGATTTTACGGGTCTTGCACAGAAGAACGGTGCCGTGATCAGTCACGTGCAGATAGCTACGAGCCGTGCAAAGATCGTCACGTCTCGCATTGGTGCTCATGCAGCCAATGTGCTGCTCGGTTGCGATGCGGTAGTCGCAGCGTCCTCTGGAGCGCTCTCGCGGGCGGCATCCGGGGTGACGCGAGCGGTCGTGAACGAGCGCATCACTCCTACGTCGGACTTCGTGCGTAACGGCGACTTGCCGGTCAGCAAGGCGATTCATCAGACCGCGATCGAAAGCGCGATCGGCGATGCACCCGCTGCCTTCTGGGACGGCTCCGGCGCGGCTGAAGCGCTGTTCGGTGATGCGATTGCGTCGAACATGATGATGGTTGGATACGCGTATCAATTGGGACTGATCCCCCTCTCTGAAGAGGCGATTGGGCGCGCCATCGAACTCAACGGTACCGCTGTAAAGATGAATGAGCGTGCCTTCTTCTGGGGCCGGCTGATGGCGCACGACGCCAGTGTCATTGAGCGGGTTTCCGGCAAGGTTCCTGCGGAGTCTGGTCCGTTTCAGTTGGACCGCTTTGTCGCTGAGCGTGTACGCGACCTCGAGCTCTACCAGAACGCGGCCTATGGGCGTCGTTACAAGGCGCTGGTCGAGAGCGTCCAACAAGCGGAGCGTCGGGTTTCCGGCGCAGTCGGTGGTCTGACCGAAGCCGTTGCCCGCAATTACTTCAAGGTTCTCGCCTACAAGGACGAATACGAAGTGGCCCGGCTGCATACCGACGGCAGCTTCCGCTCATATCTGTCGGGAGCATTCGATGGTGGCGGCAAGAAGACCTTTTACATGGCACCACCGCTTCTGACCCGTCGCGACCCTCGTACTGGTCGCCGGAACAAGATTGCACTTCGTGCCGCCTGGCTGGACCCGCTCCTGCGTGTGATGAAGCACGGAAAAGTCCTGCGTGGCACAGCGCTGGACCCGTTTGGCCGACAGCAGGATCGAGTCATCGAGCGAGCGCTGATTGGTGAGTTCGAGGAGGACGTGAGTCTGGCAATTCAAAGTCTCTCGAACAAAACAATTGACACAGCAATTGCGCTGCTCCGGGTGCCCTCATCGATTCGCGGCTTCGGCGTTATCAAGGAACGCAACTACGAACATGCCCGCCCGGTCCGTCAACAATACCGCGCAATGCTGCTGGCGAGTGGTCGGTAAGCAGCTTGGTGAGTGAATTTTGGAGGAGATGAATATGATGATTGGTGAAGGCACTTTTCTGGTCACGGGCGGTGGTTCTGGGCTTGGCGCAGCGGTCGGTCGCGCACTGCTTGAGCGTGGCGCGAACGTGGCGTTTGCGGACATTGATATCAACGGAGCCACCACTGAGGCGGCGAACAACCCGGAACGGGGTTTGGCGCTGCAGGTCGACGTGACCGATGGCAAGAGCGTGGAGGCGGCAGTTGGTGCTGTTACGGATCGCTTTGGTTCGTTGCGAGGCGTCGTGAATTGTGCGGGTATTGCTCCCGCTCAGCGCATCATTGGCCGTGAGGGGCCGCACTCGCTGGAGCTATTTTCCAAAGTGGTGTCGGTCAATCTGATCGGCACATTCAACGTCATGCGCATCGCCGCGGCCGCTATGGCAGCTAATGAGCTGGACGCTCATGGCGAACGGGGCGTGATCATCAATACGGCTTCAGCTGCTGCTTTTGATGGTCAGATTGGTCAGGCGGCATATGCAGCGTCGAAAGGCGGGGTCGTGTCGCTCACATTGCCGGCAGCGCGTGAACTCGGACGCAATGCGATTCGGGTTGTCACGATTGCCCCGGGTATCTTCGAGACGCCGATGCTCCTCGGTATGCCAGCTGACGTTCAGAAAGCGCTGGGGGAGGGTGTCCCATTCCCTCAACGTCTCGGTCGCCCTGCTGAATTTGCAGCGCTTGTCGGGCACATCGTCGAGAACGCCTATCTGAACGGTGAGGTTATCCGCCTCGATGGTGCGTTGCGCATGGCGCCGCGCTGAACTGACTAACAGGAGCAAACCATGAGATTTCATGAGGACGACATCGTCATCGTCGGTGCAAAGCGTACAGCGATCGGCGCTTTCCACGGGCAATTCAAAGACGTCACTTCGCCGCGGTTAGCCTCTTTCGCGATCGACGCAGCGATCAAACAGGCCGCCGTCGATCCGGCGACGATTGACGAGGCGATCTTCGGATGCTGTCTGCCGGCGGGACTGGGGCAGGCGCCGGCGCGGCAGGCGGTGCTTGGCGCGGGTCTCGCTCATACCGTCCCGGCGACGACGGTGAACAAGATGTGTGGGTCTGGCATGAAGGCAGTAATGCTCGCACACGATCTGCTTCGCTGCGGAACCGCGACGGTGGCGGTGGCGGGTGGGATGGAGTCCATGAGTAATTCGCCTTATCTATTGCCGAAGGCCCGCCAGGGTCTTCGCATGGGGCACGGGCAAGTGCTGGACCATATGTTTCTCGATGGGCTGCAGGATGCGTACGAAGGCAAATTGATGGGCTGCTACGCGGACGCTTCGGCACGCGACTGGCGTTTGACACGCGAGGCTCAGGACACGTTCGCAAGCGAATCAATCCGGCGTGCCCAGCACGCCGTTACAAGCGGTGCGTTTGAAGCGGAGATTGCGCCCGTTGCATTGGTCGACAAGAAGGGGGCTCATTCTATCGGTCGCGACGAAACACCTGAACTGTGCGATCTGGAAAAGGTTTCGAAGCTGCGTCCGGCCTTTGTCGCTGATGGCACCGTGACTGCGGCAAACGCGTCGTCGATTTCTGACGGCGCAGCCGCTCTCGTGCTAATGCGGGCCGATACAGCGTCCGCCGCCGGTCTTACCCCGCTCGCGCGCATTGCGTCGCATGCCACGAATGCTCTCGCCCCGGCGAAGTACACCGAGGCACCCGGCGGTGCGATCACGAAGGCAATTTTTCGGGCCGGCTGGAGTCAGGCGGACGTTGATCTGTTTGAGATTAATGAGGCCTTTGCTGCCGTGACGATGATTGCAATGGCGGAACTTGGGCTGAAGCACGAGCGGGTCAACGTGAACGGTGGAGCGTGCGCAATGGGTCATCCGATCGGCGCCAGCGGTGCGCGGATTCTCGTGACACTTCTCTATGCGCTGCGCGCTCGCAACGCGAAGCGCGGCATTGCTTCGCTGTGTCTCGGTGGCGGTGAAGCGACCGCTGTGGCGCTTGAGTTGCTCTGAGCTGCCTGACTCCCGATAGCTCTGCGTCCCGGTAACCATTCATTCCTTAGTCATTCCATGAACGCAAAAATAGAAGCACGAAATCTCACTGCCGTGCAGCATCTGTTCGGGCTCGAGGGCGAACCCGCGCACGAAAAGGTCCTGTACATATCTGACCCGATTACGTCCCTTCGGGCGATCATCGCTGTGCACAGCACTGCTCGGGGACCGGCCTTTGGTGGTTGTCGCATGTGGCAGTACTCGAGTGACGAAGAGGCGCTGCGCGATGCACTGCGCCTGTCTCATGGCATGAGTCTTAAGAATGCGATGGCGGACCTGCCGTACGGCGGAGGCAAATCCGTCATCATAAGGAACGATCGCCAACTGAATCGCAAGGAGATGTTCCAGGCATTCGGTCGTGCGGTTCAGTCACTCGGCGGCCAATACATTACTGGCGAAGACGTCGGTACGACCGTCGATGACATGCTCGCAATCCAGTGTGCGTCGCCGTACGCCAGCGGCATCCCCCGGGAGGGAAAGTTTGGCGGCAATCCGTCACCAAAAACTGCCCTCGGCGTCTATGCCGCCATTGAGCGGGCAGCAGATGTGCTTTTTGGGGCGGCCTCGCTTGGCGGCGTGACCGTTGCCATTCAGGGGCTGGGTTCGGTCGGCTGGGACCTGTGTGAGCGACTGCATGCGGCCGGTTGCAAGTTGGTTGTCGCCGACATCGACTCCCTTCGCGTGAATACCGCGGCAGAGAAGTTTGACGCCAAGGTCGTCGATGTCCGCGACATCGTTACCCAGGCGGTCGATGTGTTCGCGCCCTGTGCGCTTGGCGCGGTGTTAAATGCACCTGCAATTGCTGACATGCAATGCAAGATTGTTGCGGGCGCCGCCAACAATCAGTTGGAGACGGCGGACGACGCGCAGCGATTGCATTTGCGTGGGATTCAGTATCTGCCGGACTATGTTGTCAATGCTGGCGGGGTTATCAGTTGCGTTCGCGAGTATGAAGGTGGTGGTGATGACGCATCCGTGGATCGGGAAGTTATACGTATCGCGGACCGGACAGCCAGCTTGATCGACGAGGCACAGGCGCAAGGCAAATCAATCGCCAGTGTCGCGTACGAGCAGGCCCTCAGAAAGATCAGCGTGGCGCTTTAGCGAATCAAGTGTTTGCCTGAGAGTGCGCTGCGATGCCCGGCTTCCTTACCAAGGACCGGTAAGTTACAGCTTGAGCCACGCCAGATAGTTCGCTGGCGTGGCTTTTTTTGCCTCAATTTACATATGACCACCTATTTGCCTCCCGATCAGCTCAGTCAATGGGGGTGGCGTGTCCCTTTCCTGTTTTGCGTGCTCCTCGGTCCAGCAGGATTCTGCGCCCGCATGAGTGTCTCAGTCGCGACTGGGCGCCGAAGCTCGATCTAAAGTTTTTTTGCGGCAAGTATGCAAAGACAGCAGGGGGAGGTCTCTTCACATGGCGCCAGAAACTGACCAAATTTGTGGGTGATTGAGGTGGTAGGGACCCGAAGTCCGTCTGCTCCATAAGGAGCGACCCTTGCCAAGGTCAAGGCTTGGTTTTGAGGCGCGCTCTCTTCGTTAGGTTGTCTCCTTGGCGTTTTCCTTGGGATGACGAGGCTCTAGCACATCAAAAGTAAGTCCTTGTTGACCAAAGCGCTTCTACCGAAGCAATCTTGAATATCGGGTCGACGTTAATATTTTGTGCTCGGGCCACAGCGCGCTCTGTAACTTCTTTCACCCGTCGGCAGGCCAAAAGCTGAAGAGGTCGCTCATGCCGAGGGGGAGGCAAAGCTTGCAATCGCCCATGTGTGATCACAAAATAAGGTAATATGGTCTGTATGAATCAGTCTTGTGGCCCTTTGCGGGTATCGGATCGTGATTCGAGATCACTACCGGAGTCAATATGGACAGTCTGATTGTCGACAAGGAAAAGCTTGTTCCGTCGAGTGAAGACGACCTGCCTGCAGTATCGAAACTGAGTAACGTCGCGCTACGAGAGCGCGTTTATGAGGAGCTGGCCAACGCGCTGCGCGCGGGACGCTTTGCGCCGGCAACAATGGTAACGATCCGTGGTCTGGCCGAAATGCTGGGTACCAGCACCATGCCGGTTCGTGAGGCAGTGAGCCGGCTGGTGACGGAGCGAGCACTGGAAATGTTGCCGAACCGCACTCTCCGTGTGCCGACTATTTCGCCTGAAATGCTCGATGAACTGATCGACACGCGGGCGACCGTTGAGGGCCGCGCGGCCGCGCTTGCTGCTCAACGGATGACGCCGGGAGAGTTTTCGCGAATCAAGGCGGCCAACGAAGCGTATGGTCACGCGCTTGATGCCGGCGACATCGCTGCGGCGGTGGCAGCAAACGAGCAGCTTCATTTCGCCATATATCGCGCCGCGGGATCAGGTCTGCTTTTGTCGATTATCGAAACGCTCTGGTTGCAGAGTGGCCCTTATCTGGCGTCGGTCATGAAGAAGATGCATGTCGCGGCCGACTCATTGCACGACCGTGGTGTCATGCACCACTTCAACATACTTGCGGCGCTTGCGAAGCGGGATCCAGAAGCGGCAAGCTCGGCCGTAAGGGCAGATATTCTGGATGCTGCAGAGTGGTATAAGCACCAACTTTTTGTTGAGGGTGCAACGGCGGAGGTCGAGCGAACCAAGCCGCGCAAACGTAAGTAAGTCTCCTGTCTTCATCGTCGGAGTTTGCTGCTGCGAACTGAAAGGCCGGCGCGATTTCGCGTCGGCCTTTTTCGCTGGTGTCAGCCGAACATTATGGCGGGCAAATCAAGTACAGACAGATATTCCTCTGAACTGCGCACATATTCTTCCGCAGCCCACTCCAGCTCTTTTACTTCTGCATCGGTCAGCGTCCTGACGAACTTGCCGGGAGAGCCCATCACGAGAGCCCGCTCCGGGATGATCTTTCCCGGCGGGATGAGCGAGTTTGCGCCGATCAGGGCGTTCTTCCCGATAACTGCCCCATCGAGTACCGTTGCGCCAATACCGATGAGGGCGCCGTCCTCAACCGTGCATCCGTGCAACTTTGCCGCATGGCCGATTGTTACCCCGCGGCCGATGTTGACCGGAAAGCCAGGGTCAGAGTGGATGACCGTCCCATCCTGGACGTTGCTTGCCGCACCGATGCTGATCGCTGCGACATCGCCCCGAAGGACGGCACCAAACCACACTGACACCTGCTCGGCAAGTTGCACCGAACCGATTAGCGTTGCGTTTGGTGCGACAAAGCATCCGGGACCGATGGAGGGCTTTGCGCCCTTGAAGGTGAGCATCATCTTTCTACTCCGGCAGCGGAGAATGCCTCGAATGCAGCATTTCGCAACGCTTCAGTCGACGTGACATCCACGGCGCCGGCCGAGGTAAGGGCCACGGCGAATATAGTGCGAGCGCGCTCACGCGAGAGATAACCCTCTTCCACATCGCGACGAACCAGTTCTGGGTCGCGCGTTTCAGGGCGCCCGTATCCGCCACCCCCGCAGGAGTACGACAGAACAGTTTCACCGTCGGCTAGACGGAGCATTGCACCACCGGGAAGCTCAACGAGTTCACCTGAGGTCAGGCGTTTGAACTGTTTGGAACTCGCGCCTGCCAGGCCGCCGCGAACGCCTTTCGGTCCGTTTATCGTGCCATCGCTCACGTAACCCACTTCCATCTCACAGCCGACAGGCCCGAATTCGACGTACATGCTCCGCGCACCGTTGTGACGTCCCGCGCCTTCGCTATCCTGGACGAAGCTTCGAGTGCGAACGAGAAGCGGATGGCGCATTTCGTCGAGTTCCACACTGTCCTGGAAGCACAAACCGGCATTCCCGACGTGGCCAATGGTCTGCCACGAATCGGCGTGCGGACCGGCCGCACCACCGGTGAAACCGAGAAACAGTTGGTTGATGAATCGGTGGCCGGTTGTCGGGTCGACACCCGAAATAACGCCAATCGCGGGTGGAATCACGGCGCCGCATTCTGCGAGACCCGCGCCTTCATCCATTTCAGCCATTGCTGTTTGCACCGAGTTCGCGACGCGGTCAGCCATGTTGGTTGTCGCGACGGAGCAGGAAGTCGGATGAAGTGGAATACCCACTACGCAATTCTCGCGCAGCAAAATGTCGATGCGACGGAACGAGCCAGCATTCTTGGGAACGGTGTGTTCGACACTGTTGAAGACACCGACCATCGCCGCTGTCCGTGCGGTTGCTTCGCTAAGATTCAGGCCGCAGGGCAGGCAGTCCGGGTTGTCACGCAGGTCCACCTGAATGCGGCCATTTTCTGGATCTACGGTAACGGCCGCCTGGATTGTGACACCTTCTTCGGGCATGCCGGGGAAGAGCGGGTCGTGCGTGCTTGAACGGGTTGCCTGACCGGGAGCAAGTTTCCTGATCGCACCGATCATTCGCTGCTCAGAATAGTCGAGATAGTCGCGGGCATAATCGTCGAGCGCGTCCCAGCCGATTTCCTTCGCCAGATTCGCCAACTCACGCTCACCGATGCGGGCGGCACCCATCATCGCAAGATAGTCGCCCCACCATTGTTCGGGTACACGAATGCGCATCTTGCACATACGAACGATGTCGTCGATGTTCTTGTAATCCTGTTGTACCTTTACGGCCGGAAAAATAAGCGCACCTTCGTGGTACACGTCACGTGCAGAACCCATGTACGTGGTGGGCTCCGAATTGCCGCAGTCAGCCTGGTGAGCTTTGGCCACGACCGTGAACCGGTGGACCCCGTTGTCGTCCATCACTGGGACGAGAATCGTGTGGTCGGCCGGGTGTGAGCAGCCGTGGTACGGCGAGTTATGCAGGTATGCGTCGCCGCGGCGCAACTCCGGATGGAACGCCTTCATTGATGCTGCCATCAGGTCAGGGCCGCAGAGCACGTGGATAGGCAAACTTTCCGCGGCTGCCAGCAACTGGTTGTCGGCGGTTACGATACAACACGAAAAGTCGCGCGCGATGTTCAAAACACCTGAGCGGCCGCTGCGCAGCAGCGTGTTGGCCATCTTGCGTGCGACGCCTTCGAGCCGGTTGGTCAGCAAAGCGAGCGTGACACCGTCGGTAGTCGGGCGGCTGTTCAATTGGTTCATGTGTGTTCTCCTCGATTAATCGCGACCGGGGATGATCGACAGGCTACCGCTCGGACGGCGCTCCGCAATCGAGCCGGGGTTGATGACCACCGTCGTGAACGACGATTCCACGATGGCGGGCCCAGAAACCGGCTCTCCAGGTTGCATAGCCTCGAAACGGACTACGGCGCTATCGAGGAAGCCCTTGCCAGCAAAGTAGGCCTTGCGCAATGGGTTGGCGATGGCTTTTGCACTCGACCGGGCAAGGGCGGCGCCCTCCTGCTTGCGGATCCGGCAGGAGACGACAGCACTCCAGCCGACAATTTCAATTTGCGAGCCGCTGTCGCGGATCGCGAAAACTTCTTCGTGGGCTTTGTGGAAGCCTTCGATGAGCGCTTCGACGTCTTCCCTGGTTTCGATCGCAAGGCCGGTGAGCGGTACTTCCAGTTCCCACACCTGTTCTGGATAGCGGGCCTGCGCGAGCAAGGTGATCGTCTGTTCGAACGAGCCTTTGCCGGGGCCACCGATGAATTCCTGGCACTTTGCGTGAAGGCCCGTGAGCACCTCGCGAACGCCAGCGAAGTCAAATGCGGCGGTGCGCGCGAAATGCGTAGCGTAGAACTGGGATGTCAATTCCGACATCATTGCACCTGCCGCGCTCATCGTTGCGCCGACTTGCGGGATGACGAGGCGAGGAGAGTCCAGGCGCCGGGCGATCAGTACCGAGTTCAATCCTGCAGCGCCACCACCGCCAATCAGCACGGCCTCGCGCGGATCGATACCCTGGTTGATAGTGATGTCGAAAATGGCTTGCACCATATTTTCAGTGGCAATCGTGATGATCGCGGCAGCAGCTTCTTCGATGGACATGCCGAGCGGCGTCGCGACGAACTTCTCGATTGCGTCGCGTGACGCTTGCGCGTCGAGCTTCATGGTGCCGCCAAGGAAAAAGTCCGGATCGACATAGCCCAAGGCAAGTGATGCGTCAGTGACGGTGGGTTGCGTACCGCCTCGCCCATAACACACCGGGCCGGGAACCGCACCGGCGCTTTTTGGCCCTACGTGAAGCATGCCGCCATCATCGACCCAGGCAATCGAGCCGCCACCCGCGCCGACGCGTTTCACGTCGACGGAAGGAAAACCAGTCATGACGCCGCGATAGGGTGCGCCAATCCAGGTCTCGCGCGACGAAGGAATACGGCCGCGTCGCACGAGGCTCACGTCGTATGTCGTGCCGCCGGTGTCCGCGATAATTGCCGTGTCGGTCTGTTCGTCGGCCTGTGCAAAGTAGCGGCCCGATACCGGGGCCATCGACGGACCGGAATTGATGAGGTGAATTGGCGCTTCTGCCACGTGCGCTGCGTCGATAACGCCGCCCTGCGACGTGACCACGACAACGCGTCCTGGGAAGCCGGCTTCTTCAAGACGGTCCACCAGTGTGTGCATATAGGCCCGCATCATCGGCTTCAGGGAGGCGTCGATACAGGCCGATGAGGCGCGACGGAATTCGCGAGGAATCGGGTTGAGTTGATGTGAGAGCGTGTAGGGCACGCCAGGCAGGTGCTTTTCAAGCAACTCACCAACCTTCAGTTCGTGGGCCGGGTTGACGACTGACCACAACAGGCAGACCGCAACGGCTTCGACGCCTGCATCGCGCATTTCGGCGCTAATCTTCGCGAATGCCGCTTCATCCAGCGATTGCAATTCGCTGCCGTTGGCCAGCATGCGCCCCGGCACTTCCCAGGTCAGCGCGCGCGGAACAAATGGTTCCGGGTAGGGGACCGTGAAATTGAAAGGCTCGAGTCTGCCGCCTTCACGCAATGTCAGGATGTCCCTGTGGCCTGCCGGCACGACTAGCGCGGTACGCGCCGTGTTGCCGGTGATGATGGCATTAATGGCGTGAGTCGTGCCATAGATGAACATCTCACCGCGCTGCAGCATCGCAGCGCGATCAAGCTCGAGACCGTCGGCGGCGACCTGCAGTGCATCTAGCACGCCGCTGATTGGGTCTGCCGGTGTCGTCGGCGACTTGAACATGTGAAGACTACCGTCGTCATCCTCGACGATGAGGTCGGTGAATGTACCTCCGGTATCGACTGCGAAACGCATAAGGCTCTCCTGATGGACAAATAGCGGATTCAACGATCGCTTGATTTGCCGATCGGATATCCTTGCGCAAAGTATATGTCTCGATCTTTGTGATCACAAATAGAAAATAACGTATCTTGTTTTTATGAGGGTTTTCCCTATGAAAACAACGGTTGACGCTGTATTTCGATCGCGTGGTTTAATTTTTATGTTGATCTGTGATCACTAAAAGCTTAGCCTTTAGCCATGTGGTCGCCGCGATGTAGAAATGCAGGGGCGTTCGAAGTGATGATGTGAACTTGAAGAGGTCTGTGATGAGCGTTGACGGCAAGGTAGTTGTGGTAACGGGTGGTTCCGGTGGCATCGGCGAGGCGGTGGCGCATCGTCTATCACGAGACGGATATCGTGTCGCAGTGGTTGCAAGCTCGAGCGTGGAAAAGGCGGAGAAAGTAGCCGCCGCGATTCGCGCCGAAGGCGGCGATGCCACCGGCTTTGCCTGCGATGTCCGAGATGCCGAGGCTGTCGCCAGCCTGATCGAAAAAGTCGTTCAGGCATTTGGCAGGATCGACACGCTTGTGAATGCTGCCGGCGTGTTCAAACCGACGCCCGCCGGCAGCGCCGCCTTGCCGGACGTCAATCAGATGATTGACATCAATTTGCGCGGCACGTGGAACACGATCAACGCTGTCGTCCCGCGTCTGAAGGCAAATGGTGGCGGCAAGATCGTCAATGTCGCGTCTGTCGCGGGTCTGACAGGCTTCGGCACATACGCAATTTACTGTGCAACCAAAGCCGGGATCGTGATGCTAACGCGCGCTCTCGCGTGCGAACTTGGGCGCGAAAATATCAACGTCAATTGCGTTGCACCTGGTAACACCGCGACAGGCATGAACGATGACATCCGCAATGATCCCGAGATGCAAGGCCTGCGCGACTTCATGGCAGCACGCACGCCAAGCACGCGGACATTCTCTGAGCCGCAGGACATTGCGGGTGCTATTTCCTTCCTCGCTTCCGACTCTGCGCGCGCAATGCACGGAAGCTGTCTGCTGATGGATGAAGGCATCTCCGCCGGTTTGTGACCTTGACACACATGGCGTAGCGGTGCGAGTAGCGCTGCGGTATCGCTTGTGTATTGAATCATGGCGCCCGCTGGTGCGAGCTGGGCGCTTGTCTTTGATTGAGAGGATGTCCATGCAGGAAACAGTCATCGTCACTGGCGGCGCGGATAGCGTCGGCCGTGTAATTGCTGAGCAATTCATTGCACGCGGTGCTCGTGTCCACATTTGCGACGTACGGGCTGAAGCCGTGGAAGCAACGCTTGCGGCAAATCCGGGTATGACCGGAACAGTTGCCAACGTTGGCAATCCGGCTCAGGTAGCGCAGGTCCTCGAGGACGCTCAGCGCGCCTTCGGAGATGCCTCGGTTCTGGTCAACAACGTAGGCGTTGCTGGACCGCGCGCAGCTCTTGAGGACATCACCGACGACGCGTGGCGCGAGACGTTCGATATCAATCTCGGCGGCATGTTCCAGTTCATGAAGCATGTAGTTCCGGCTATGAAGCGCAATCGTCACGGCGCGATCATTAACTTCTCCACCGGATCGACCCGTACACGTCTGCCTATGCGCACCGCTTACGTCGTGTCCAAGGCAGCGGTTGAATCGCTGACCCTGAACGCGGCACGTGAGCTCGGCCCGTTCAACGTCCGCTGCAACGCGATTTTGCCAGGCATGATCGACAACGAGCGTATGCAGCGCATCGTCGCCAACATCGCCTCGGAAAGCGGACGTACCGCAGGCGAAGTCGAGTCGGACTATCTGAAATACATTTCGCTGCGGACCAAAGTCCAGCCAGACGATCTCGCTCAAATGGTGCTTTTCCTCGCCTCCAGCGCAGCTTCGAAGGTCACGGGCGAATTGATTGCCGTTAGCGGCAATGTTGAATGGGAAATCTAACATGTCCAGAAAAGTCATTCTGACCTGTGCGGTCACCGGTAACGCACCGTTTAATCCGAAACATCCGGCTATGCCGATCACGCCGGCTCAGATCGCCGACGCATGTGTGGAGGCCGCGAAAGCCGGCGCATCAGTAGCTCACATTCACGTGCGTGACCCCGAAACTGGCGGTGGCAGCCGCGATCCCAAGCTCTTCAAAGAGGTGGTCGACCGCGTCCGTCAGTCGGGCACCGATATCGTTCTGAACCTGACCTGCGGTCTTGGCGCGTTTTTCCTGCCCGACCCCGAAGATGAAGCGCGTGGACTTCCGGAAAGCGACGTTATTCCCGTTGCGGAGCGCGTTCGTCACCTTGAAGAGTGTCTCCCGGAAATTGCCTCACTGGACATCACGACGGGGAATCAGGTCGAAGGAAAGCTGGAGTTTGTGTACCTGAACACGACGCGAACCCTGCGTGCGATGGCCAAGCGGTTCCAGGAGTTGGGCGTTAAGCCGGAACTGGAAGTTTTCAGCGCTGGCGACATCCTGTTTGGCAAGTCGCTTATCACTGACGGGCTGATCGACGGCGTCCCGTTGTTCCAGATGGTACTCGGGGTCCTATGGGGTGCTCCTGCCACGACTGAGACCATGATTTATCAGCGCAATCTGATCCCTGAGAACGCGCAATGGGCAGCGTTTGGCATTGCACGCGACGAAATGCCAATGGTTGCGCAGTCAGCGCTGCTTGGTGGGAATGTGCGCGTCGGCCTTGAAGACAATCTGTACCTCAGCCGCGGTGTGTTCGCGACCAATGGCCAACTGGTCGATCGCGCGAGCACCATCATTCACCACCTGGGCATGTCGGTTGCCACGCCCGCCGAAGCGCGCGAAATCATGCAATTGAAGACCCCGCAATAAAAGCGTGGTTTTTTTGCGGGCGTGTGTCGTGAGTGCATTGACATTCGCGCACCGCCCGTTTTTGTTGTCTGGAGATGCAAATGATATTGACGGCCGAGCAGCAGATGATGCAGGACTCAATGCGCGCGTTCGCTCAGGAAAAACTCTTGCCACGTGCAGAACATTGGGAGGCAAGCGCGGAGTTTCCTCGCGCGGCGCTTAAGGAGTTGGGGGAACTGGGCGCCCTTGGTATGACTGTATCGGAAGAATACGGCGGCGTCGGACTGGATTACGTGTCTCTGGCTGTCGTAATCGAAGAGATTGCGGCTGGCCACGGTGCCACGTCGACCATTGTATCTGTGCAGAATTCGCTGGTTTGCGGCATTACGGCACGGTTTGGCAGCGAAGCACAGAAGAAGACGTATCTGACTGGCCTTGCAACGGGCGAGCTGTTGGGCTGCTTCTGTCTCACAGAGCCGCATACGGGCTCGGATGCGTCGGCTCTCAGAACGACGGCCCGTCGCGACGGAGACGAGTGGGTCATCAACGGGGTCAAACAATTCATTACGACTGGGCGGGAGGGTGATGTTGCGCTTGTCTTCGCTGTCACTGACGCGTCGGCTGGCAAGCAGGGGATTTCCTGCTTCATTCTGCCCACGACGACGAAAGGTTACATAGTGACGGGCGTTGAGCGCAAGCTCGGGCAGCACGCTTCGGACACGGCGCAGATTACTTTTGAAGATTGCCGTGTGCCGGGTGACGCCCTTGTGGGCGAACTGGGCCAGGGCTACCGGATTGCGCTTTCCAACCTCGAGGCCGGTCGCATCGGGATCGCGGCCCAGTCAATCGGGATGGCGCGCGCCGCTTATGAGGTTGCTGTGAGCTATGCGCGGGAACGCCATGCATTCGGTATTCCTCTCGTCGGACATCAAGCAGTAGCTTTCCGCCTCGCTGACATGGCTACGAATATCGAGGCAGCTCGGCAGTTGACGTGGCATGCGGCAGCTCTGAAGGACGCGGGGCAAGCCTGTCTGAAGGAGGCTTCGATGGCAAAGCTATTCGCATCGGAAGCTGCGGAAAAAGTGTGCAGCGCTGCCATTCAAACTCTGGGAGGGTATGGGTACACGAAGGATTTCCCGGTGGAGCGGATTTATCGGGATGTACGGGTGACCCAGATCTACGAGGGGACCAGCGATGTGCAACGTATTGTGATCGGTCGTGCGGTCATCGGGGCATAACGTAAGCAATAGGAATGAGTTTTCCATAATTTACGAGAAGAAAACCATGACGTTTTCCCGCAGACTTTGGTTGCCGCTCGTCGTGAGCGTCGTAGCCCTGATCCTCGTGTCGATCCTTGACGCCTGGCACGCGCGCGAAATTCGAATTGACGAGCGGCGCCAAAATCTGCGAGAAGTTGCGACGTTGGCCGCGAGTGTTGTGAGCGAATACCATTCTCTCGCTAAGTCCGGACAGATTGGGGAGGATGTCGCGCGACATCAGGCACTTGAGCGTCTCAAGGGCATGCGCTATTCGTCGGAAGGGTACTTTCTTGTGTATTCGTTTGACGAAGTCATGTTGATGCATCCGTTCAAAGCATCGGCTGTCGGAAAGTCAGTCAATGGCTTGCGCGACAGTAAGGGCCTCGCGCTATTTGACGAAATGACAGTCGCTTCCAGGCAGGCGGGCGGGGGTTACCTGAATTATCAGTGGCCCCATCTTGGAAAGTCCTCGCCATCTCCGCTGATCGGTTATGTGCAGCGTTATGAACCCTGGAATTGGATAATCGTTACTTCGGCGTATGTAGACGACATCGATAAGGCGTTCATTGGCTCACTCGTGCGATCGTCGCTTATATCTTTTTCGATTGCAGTGGCACTGATTGTCATTGTCTCGTGGTCGACGCGGGGCGTGCAACGGGTACTGGGTGGCGATCCGTCCGACGTGGCCAGCGCGGCTATCCGCATTGCGAACGGCGACCTGACTACGACTCTCGATGTTGCTCCTGGGGACAAAAATAGTCTTCGTGCGGCGATCAGGCAGATGCGTGATTCTCTACGGGTCAGTATCCTGCATATTCAGGAAACCTCTGATAACGTGGCCCAGGCGGCCCGGGATATCGCCGAAGGAAACCGAAGCCTCTCTGCTCGTACCGACAGCCAGGCAGCGTCTCTTGAAGAGACTGCAGCCAGTATGGAGGAAATAACGGTCATGCTCCGGCAGACCGCCGACCAGGCAAGTATGGCGCGGACGCTGGCTGAACATGCCACCCAGGTGACGCAGAACGGATGCGACATGATGTCGAGGATGAAGCTGACGATGGGTGAGATTTCGGGGGCGTCAGCGCAGGTGTCAGAGATTATCTCGGTGATTGAGTCGATTGCCTTCCAGACAAATATCCTTGCGCTTAACGCTGCAGTTGAGGCTGCGCACGCTGGGGACGGCGGGCGTGGGTTTGCAGTCGTGGCTACGGAAGTACGCGCACTCGCACAGCGAAGTGCTAGCGCGGCGGGGGAAATTCGCGCCCTGATTGGTGTGGCCGCCGATAAGGTAAAGGTGGGTTCTTCGCTCACGGGGGAGACTGAAATTGCAATCGACGCCGCGCAGCAGGCTATTGCACGCGTGCGTCAGGCTGTCTGCGAGATCGATCAGGCGGCGGCAGAACAGCGGGCTGGCGTGGAGCAGGTTAACACCGCCGTTGCACGCATTGACGGACTGACGCAGCAAAACGCGCAACTTGTTCAGGAGGTGGCGTCGGTTGCCGATTCGCTTGAAAGTGAGTCGTCGCGCATGCGTGCAGCTGCGGGGGTGTTTGCGATTTCCGAAGCAGCAACGGTCGGGCAGCTATAGCTTTGAGCATGGCTTCGTCGTATGAAGGAAAAACCAATTGTGGGCCACACCCACGATATGATCCAGATGGCGTGCGTTGACCTTGCTGGAAAAGGTCGCATTACATGCGCCTGCGGGTGTCGAGTTGGCGCGACCACAAGTCGTGGTGATGGCGTTACGGCGTGTCGCGCGGCGAAATAGATGCGGCTGACTGCAGACTGGATTCGCCGACATGGGGGGTGCCCGGAGCGGTGCGATGACTTAACGCGTCGAGCTGCGCGAGACTCATCTCGACGAAGTGCATCACCTTCGCCGGGACATATTTTCGGCTGGGATACGCCACATGAATATCGACACGATCCAGTTTCTCGTCCGCGAGAACTTTTCTTAGACTGCCGTCGGCGAGATCGTTGGCTATCAGAAAGGCGGGCAATATCGCGATGCCCAACCCCTCTCGTGCAAGAAGACGGAGCATTGCCGTGTTCGTGGTGAGGTGCAGATTGCTACATCCGGCGGCCGCAAACCTTTTTGCGAAGCTCTTGAGGCAAAGAATCCTGTGATTCGCGAGCTCAGCGTAGCTTTTCGGATTCGCCCCGGTGAGATAGGCGGGAGTGGCGCACGCCACGAAGCTGCTTCCACTCGCCTTGCGAGTGACTATGTCCTCGCTCCTGAGCATGGCTTCAACGACGACCGCTACGTCGAATCCTTCTTCGATTAAATCGATCGGTCTGTCGGCCAGCGTAATGTCGATCGACACCTCCGGGTATCGCTTGCAGTAGGCGGCTACCAGCGGGGCAAGTAAGGCGAGAGCGAGCGCCGACGGCATTGCGACACGTAGTGCCCCAGAAGGCGCCGCGGCTTCATGTCCGGCGCGCGCTTCGGCCTCGGCCGTGGCGCTCAGAATCTCGCGGCAGCGCTCGGCGAATTCGGTCCCGGTAGTGGTGGGCAGAACGTTTCGTGTGCTGCGCTGGAGGAGTCGAGCCCTGAGGTGAGTCTCCAGCTCGGCGATGGCGCGGGTAACCATTGGTTTGGATAGCTCGAGCACGCGAGCCGCCCCGGCGAAGCTGCCACTGTCGATGACCTGAACGAATACCCGCATCGTGAAAAGTCTGTCCACTATATTCCCGCCTTCGATTTCCCGGATGCGGCAAGTGTCCGCTTGTACAGTCCTGGCGCTGCTTCCTTCGCATGAAGATAAATGATCACAAAGTCGGATTGTAATTCACGCATCGTAAGTTGTGCGTGGTCGCTCTACCAAAATAAATGTGCCAATAATAGTGGGACAAAGTAGTTGCGGGCACGTCAATAGCTGAAATTCGAATCGTCAGAAGACTGGGCTTGCAATACACTTGTGATCACAAGAATTGCAATCGACAGTGCGGTATCACACAGGCAACGAGAAACCGGGTAACTCAATAGACAACATGCGCCGCGACATCGCACGTGAAGACGAAGATCCCAGGAATGACGCTGCCCCTACAATGACAAGGCTGAGTACGGTCGCGCTTAGGGATCGCGTATACACGGAACTCGCAAACGCTTTGCGATCCGGGCGTTTCGTCCCGTCCGCGACAGTGACGATACGTGGTCTCGCTGAGTCACTGGGCACGAGCACTATGCCGGTGCGTGAGGCGGTCAGCCGCCTTGTGACAGAAGGGGCGCTAGACATGTTGCCGAACCGTACGCTTCGGGTGCCGACGGTGTCGGTTGGGCGCCTGGACGAGCTCATTGACGCCCGGGCGGCAGTCGAGTCACACGCGGCTGCCCGCGCTGCTGAACGAATGACGCCCGCAGACTTCACTGCGATCAAGGCGGCCAACGAGGCATATAGCCATGCGGTCGATGCCGCAGACGTGCCGGCGGCGGTCGCCGCAAACGAGCGGATGCACTTCGCGATTTATCGCGCGGCGAAGTCGGACCTGCTCGTATCGATGATCGAAATGCTCTGGTTGCAAAGCGGGCCGTATCTCGCTTCCATCATGAAACGGATGCAGGCCGCGCAAGAGACGCTTCATGACCGGGGTGTCATGCATCACTTCAACATTCTCGCGGCCCTTGCGAAGCGCGATCCGATTGCGGCAGCCGAGGCCTTGAAGGCGGACATTCTTGATGCGGGCGTCTGGTACAGGCAGCAGATACTTACGCTGGACGAGTCGGCCGATTTGAAAGCAGACAGTGCCCGTCCGGTCACCGTCAAAGACAAGGCGGCTAACCCATGATTTTCCGAGTTGCTGCGACCCAAACGCGGGCACTTGCTCGCTGGCGCGGGCTCCCATTTTGTTGGCCCCCAAAAGTAGTCGACAGGCAAACCCGTTAGACCGCGGTCATTCTGAAGGGAAAGAAGGCTGACGTCTTCCCACCCTGACAACCAAGGTCTTCCAGCGTCTCAGAATGAAGAGTGCAAGAAATGTTGTTCGGAGCAGGCGCATCGCCGTCCAGGTCGTTTTGCAACTCATGCTGAGTGATGGTAAGGCTAAAAAATCGTGTCAGGCGGATTGACACGCAGGTATTGCCTGCGGAGAGGAAACAAAAAAATTGAGGCCGGTCAACTTCCGTTCGGGTCTGCGTTTCGCATGCGTTGACCAGCATCAGTCACGCCGCTTTCTGACGGACGGTAACCGGCACCCTGCGCAATAGCTTTCTGGGAAGCTATTCGAGCCTCTGCAGAGCGAAGATTGTGCGGATAGTCGTACGCATCTGTTGCGCCCGGCATGTAGCCGGCATTCTCAATCTGAACGAGTTGCTCACGGACCTGCGCGCGGGTCAATGTTTGCGACGACTGCGCAGACGACAAGGCCGGTGCGGCGAGGGCAGCAGCGAGAACGAAAGTTTGTGCCAGGGTTTTCATGATGTGTACCTCTACGGTTGCCGTGCCGCGCCGGTTGGCGCGCGTTTCAGTTCAATGAATGCAGTCTATCGAACGCTTCGTCTGTACGGGAACGTCCAGAACGTTAATGCACTATTTCAGAAGTTGAAACGCTGAACAGATTCCGGCTGGGCTTCGAATGCCGATGGGCCATTGGGTGCGAGTCTATCCACCCGCTGCAGCGGGCCGACTTCGGTGGTTCGGGAGAGCCCTGATTCGGCCGGCGCGGATCGTTAACTCAGCCGTCCGGTAAACGGCATTACGCATCCGTCGGCGTTTGTCGGCCCCACCCGGTTGATGCCGATCCCCTGTATCCGATATTCTGGTGAAGAGCTATTTATCGTGATCGGCGGTTGTGATGAATCTAGATTTTCGGCAGGCCGTTCCCGAAGACTCAGAATGGCTATTTGACACGTACCGGCGAACGATGAAAGGATTCGTTACCTCAGCATATGGCTGGGACGACGACTTGCAACAGGCAGGGTTTGCCAAAAGCCTTCGCCAAGGTTCTTGTCAGATAGTTACATGGGAAGGCAACCGATGCGGGTTTGTGCACTGGGACGTCGAACCGGATCTCGTATGGCTAAGAATGCTTTGTATTGTGCCGGAGATGCAAAACAAGTCGATTGGCGGTGCAGCGATTGCCAAGGTGATCGCGTTGTCCAGTCACTTACAGAAGCCGCTGTACTTGAATGTCTTCGTGTGCAACCGGGCTGCCTATGACTGGTACAGCAGAATCGGCTTTGTCGAATTCGAAAACGATGGAAAGGTCTCCACTTTGATGCTTGCTCCTTCGTCATCTTCCCCATAAGGAACGGCATGCGTAGTCTTCTAAGCACCTCGTTCCCATCACAAACTTCCGGGTTCGTTTAGGGTTGGTCGATGCCTGCCATCGCCCAACTCTAAACGGCCTCTGCCATCCGCATCGGGCAGCAGGCGGCTAGGTTGAGGCGTTCGACTGAGCCGCATAGATCGTCAACAATGCGATGTCTGTCTGGACGCGACCTATAGCATTCAACTTGAAGTAACCGATAGCGTCGCCGATTTACTTCAGTGTCGATATCAGGATTTACATATGTCCCGCTCCGAGCGTCTTCTTCATCTCCTGCAAGTGTTACGTCGTTACCGACGCCCCGTGCGTGGCCAAGCCCTGGCCGAGGAACTCGGCGTGAGTATCCGCACGCTATACCGGGACATCGCCAGTTTGCAGGCGCAAGGAGCAATGATCGAGGGAGAACCGGGCGTTGGTTACGCGATGAAACCGGGTTTCATGCTGCCGCCCATGATGTTTCGCTCAGAGGAACTCGACGCCCTGGTTCTTGGCATGCGCTGGGTGGCCGATCGCTGCGACAAGACGCTCTCGTCCGGTGCGCTGAGCACGCTTGCGAAGATAGCCGCCGTACTGCCCGCTGAACTGCGTCGCGAACTGGAGGAGTCTTCGCTACTAGTCGGCGCGCCGTTGAAGAGACCTGCCCACAAAGTCTCACCTGACCTTCTGCGTGCCGCAGTCCGAGAAGAGCATAAGCTCAATATTACATACGTGGACGCCAGTGGTATTCAATCGCAGCGTGTCGTTTGGCCCTTTGCCTTGGTGTATTTCGACCAGGCGCGGGTCCTGATGTGCTGGTGCGAGCTTCGAGCTGATTTTCGGAATTTCCGTTCGGACCGGATCTCGAACGTCGAGCCGTTGGAAGAGCGCTACCCCAAAAGGCGGTCAACACTGCTTCGTGAGTGGCGCAAGCTCAATCACGTCGCCAGCCGCACAATACTGCCAGAATCTGACAGTATCGACCATTAGACTGAGCTTCCTTTCTTGGCGAGGAGCTCAAAATGAAGTTCGCATCGGTTCGTGTTGTTACCCGGGATATCGATGGACTGGTGGAGTTTTATCAAAGGCTTTCCGGTATCGAGGCTGTACGTCCGGCGGATGGATTTGCGGAAATACGATTCGGAGGAGCAACGCTTGCGATATCGTCTGAGCATCTAATCGAGCTTTTCAATGTCGGCGCTGCCACTGCGGCTGCAAATCAATCGGCGATCCTGGAGTTCGAAGTGGAGGACGTTGACGCGGTGTTTGAGCGGATGTGCGCCTGCGGGACGAACATCGTAATGCCCACGACGTTGATGCCGTGGGGCAATCGCTCCCTTTTGCTGCGCGACCCGGACGGCAATCTCGTCAACATATTTTCTCGCCCCAAACGTTGAGGAAACCTGCCGTCACGGCGCCCCGCCGCGTCGTTGCTCGTACGTTCGCGAACGGCCGCTTCGGGAAGACGCGACCGTCTCTTGTGGGTCGATCTCAGCCAATCCTGAATGTCAGCACAAGTCGAAGTGGAGATTCGGTTTAGACTCGCTGGTCCATCGATCGAGCGCCCGGCATACCGTCCTTCAAAGCTTGCTCGGCCACCCCGGTCTGGAGGTGATCTGCCAAGTAGTCATTTGGGCGCTGCGCTTGCTCATCATCCAGAAGGGCATTGGGACGGTGCGCAAATTCCAGGACTGGGCCGGTCCGACGGCTTCTCGTTCAGCCACGGCATTCCGATGAGCGGGTGCTCGACAAAACCAAGGAGGCCGGCGTCAGACGGCGAGCGAGGCCCGTTCTTGGCGCCGATGGCCGTTGGCTCGACCCGGATCACCTACTGTGGCGATCGGCGGCGGTCTATACCTGATCATGGCGACTCTGCGGCCGCGTAACGCGATCTCGCCGACTCGCGCTTGAGGGTTTCGTTAGCCTCAGGCACGGCAACGATGCCGATGGTTGGCCGTCGGCGGACATGCTAGGATTTCTTTCAAACAACTCCGGAGACTGCTATGCCGTTCATCTGCGAAAACGTTGAATGTCGTGCCGTGCTGGCTCGTGGGCAGGTCAGATCCACTCACGAGGACGAGGGGTGGTGCTTCTACTGCCCGGACTGCAAAGTCAGGAACGAGTTGAAAGATATCGGCGTACCTGGCGGTCCTGTCGAGTTGGTTCAGCCAGAAAGATCCGACCTTCCGCACAAGGTAATAGCGACTGCTCGACCATTGGAGGACGGCAGATACGCAGCGCAATTGCGCGTTCAGAGGGCACTCGGTGTGAAAGGAACGTACGCGGCCGAAGAGCACTGGGAGCAGCTCGGTGTATTCCTCGACGCGCAAGAGGCCGTAGCGCATGCGAAGTCTTTCGCAACAGACCTGCTGGAACGAACGGCTTAGTCGCGAGTGGCACGCTGGATTGCACGGATCGGTACGGGAGGCCCACGACCGTAGATCCGTCCGACAACCTGGTGCTGTACGGCGTGCACGCCGCGCAGAAAGCGATTCTGCTTTCGGCGCGCTCGATACGCACTATAAACGGGTACCGCACCAGTCCGAATACTCCACCAAACAAGATGTGACTTGCTTGAATTCAACCAACCTTAGCTCATGAAGCACCACTGGCAGCGAGCTTGACAAATAGTCTGGCTGCTTCGTTGCCATGGGACAAAGCGCGCAGTGCAAGGGAGAGCGCTAGCTGTGCGTCGTGGGAGACCGCGCTACGATCCTGATCGAAGAGCTTGACGGCGTGGCGCATATGCTGCGCTGCCTGCGTGTGAAGCTCCACGGCCGCCGCATGATGTTTTGCCACGTCCGCGGCACTTACGCCTGAGCCGGTCGAGGGAGGCGTTATTGATGGCGTATTGGCGCTGTGCGCGCCAGCGTCGTGTGCCTGATCGATCGCATGCAACGTGTGGCCATGGGCCATCATCGCCTGATGTGCAGCGTGGGCAAAGTCTTGACCACCCTCGAAATGCCGCGACGCCTCGCGGTGATGTCGCGCGGCCTGCTCGTGGTGTGACGCCGCGGCTTCGAGATGACCTTTCTTGCTATGCTTCGTGTTCATGCCGGCTCCTGTGCAACTTCAGGAATCACTCGGATGGCGACCGATTCGAAGACACAGTGGCGGGTCGCAACAAGATGCTAATCTACACCCACTTGCGCCTTCTGTGGCATTTGCGTCTCGCGGAAAATCGGCATCGCGTTCGCCTGCTTTTCGAACCGGGTTGTTGTGGTGACCATGCGTATTGGACCGCGCGAACAAAACGTTAGCGAGGCTCTCAAGTTTTCTGAGTCGTGCCGGAAAGAAGGCAACCAGGCACTGGGTAGCTAGCAGCGCCTGTTCAGCCACGGTGTGGATCCGCATGCGCCAGTCGGAAGGTTGCAACCTCCGTAGAGGGGAGGTACCGGTAATTCGAGGGGACACACGTATCAACCACGGAGGTTCGACACTGAACCTCCGGGTTCGGCCATGAAGCGTTGTTCGTACGCACCGCCGCTCGGACGTTCAAACGTCGGCTCCGCCCCAGCAAACGGTCATTCGATTCGCGAACTCCGTTGACGTTGCGCGAAACCGAAACGATCTGACCAATGGTGTTCACGCAGGGATAGCTTCGCCTTTAATGTGCGGCTTTTACGCTTGGTATGAACATCAAGATGGCCACGTGCACCGTACCGGCACGCGGCCAGACGCTTCGTCCATTTGTCGGATTGGGCCCCGCCTTCCCGCCGAAATCGCAGAGCTAACCCGCATGCTCTTCTGAAAGTGACCGAGGGTCGGTGAAAATCGGGACGCTCTTCGTTCCACAAGCTCAGCGCTCGTCGCTTGAAAAATGCTCGAACACCAGCTGCCTGAGCCACTGATTCCCGGCATCGCGATGATTCTGCGCATGCCACAGCATATTGATCGTGATCTCGGGCAGCTCGACCGGACACGGTGCGCTGGCAAGATTGGCCGTTTCGAAGGCGCGCCGCGCATACGCCTCCGGCGCGACTGCGATGAGATCCGTAGAATTCAAAATGTGCCCGACTGCAACGAAGTGTGGCACGCGCAACCGGACATTGCGCGCGATGCCCATGCGCTCGAACATGGCCTCGATTGCGGTGTGTCCCGTGCCTTCTGCTGTCACGCTGACGTGCTCGGCCGTCTGAAAGCCGGCGAGCGTGAGCGGCTTGCCGGCCAGCTGGTGCGCCTTGCGAAACAGGCAAACGTAGCGTTGCGAAAAAAGCCGCCGCTGAAAGAAGCCGAAGTTGAGATCGGGCAAGAGCCCCAGCGCCAGATCGATCCGCCCGCTCTCCATCTCGTCGCGCAAATTAACGGACGTGTTGCGCACCGACGTGATCGTGATGCCCGGTCCGGCCTTGGACAGCAGCGGCAACAGCGCCGGCAGGAAGTAGATCTCGCCGACATCCGTGAGCGCGACACGAAAGTCGCGCTTGCTCACGGCCGGGTCGAAGCCCGAATGGGTGTTGACGGCGTCGAGGATCATTTCCAGCGCATGCGCGACCGGCTCGCGCATGTTCTCCGCAAAGCGCGTCGGCGCGATGCCTTTCGAGGTGCGCAGAAAAAGATCGTCGCCGAGCATGCCGCGCAGACGGTTCAGCGCGTTGCTCACGGCCGGTTGCGACATGTCCAGGCTTTCCGCCGCGCGCGACACATTGCCTTTGACGAGGACTTCGTGCAGCACGACCAGCAGATTCAGATCAACGTCTCTCAGCTTCATGGCGCCCCCTATCCCGTTTGCGCATCCTCCGCGGACGCGCTCCAGACCCCCATAACGATACGCGACCCGTTACGCAATGGCACGGATGCGGTTCAGAAGACATGCATGTAGCGGACAAATGCTCGCGTGCCATCCGGCCGGTTGCGGACATCCAATTCCTGGTAGTAGTTGAAGTACAGATGATCGTGCGACGTGATCTGCCACAAGGCGCCCGGGCCGATGCCGAGCACGCGCTCGCGCCGGTCCCGCGCGACTTGCCCGTTGATCTTCGAATCGGTAAATTGCAGCAGCCAGTACGCGTTCACGCCGAGGCGGAAACCCTTGACGATTTCATACTCACTTGCAAAGTTCGCATGCACGGCTTGTCCGGCCTGCACGTCGCGCGCGCCCGGGCCAAGCGAAACAGGCGGCGCATCGTTGCGCCCGCTCCACAAATAGTGCAGCCGCAACGACGCGCTCCACTTCGGTGTCAGCCATAGCGTCGCGGCCCAATACGGGTTGATGGCCCACACGTTGTTGCCCGGATCGATTGTGTAGTGCGGGTTGTAGCCACCCGTCGGGATCACAAAATCGAACTCGAAGCGCTGGGTCAGAAACGGCCGTCCGTTCAGCATCCACGTGTCGGTCTGCAAAAACGGCCCGACGCGCAGATCGCCGAGCCCATTGCGCGCTTTAAGACGCGCATCGCCCATGCCGTCGTTGATCGAGGACCCAAGCGTCGCCGACTCGATCACATTCACTCCCCAATGCGGCACGCCGGCGCGCTTCTCCGACAGATAGATCAACTGCGTAATCGAGCCCAGCACGTCGAGCGATTCTTGCGGCAGCGGCAGGCGGTTGCCGCTGTTGTTGCTCAGCTTGTTGGCGCTGTAGTACTCGAAGTATTGCGATACTGCCCAGCCTGACTGGATATTCGGCGCGACGTCGATGAAGCTGGTCGAACCGAGATTGACCGTCGGTTCGTCGTATGCATGCGCGAGCAAGCTCGCCGCCATGACCGCGAGTGCGGCCAGCCGATGGATCTTCATACAGTCTCCGTGGTGTTTTGATCGAAGCCCCGTCCGGGCGACGGATTCGGGATGAATCCGCAGTGGCCGGATGGCTTCTTTATTTGTTTTGCCGCGATGTCGTTCGCGGACATCTTCAAGCGCGTCTCCGTGAGCGCCTTCGTGAGCCGGAAGATGTACCGCCTCGATCAGCGAATCAGCGCGTGAGCGCCTCGATGAATGCCGCGAGACGATGCGCCCATCGCCCGGCATCGACGCCCGACGCGAAGTGTCCGTGCGGGCTGTCGATCTCGTGATAGGCCGCTTGCACGCCGGCGTTCCATAACGCGTCCATCACGCCGGGCGCAAGCGTAGGCGGAAACAGGCGATCCGTACTCGACAGCACGAACAGCACGCGTGCCGCGATGCGTGACAGCCGAGGCCGCAAGTCGAAGCACTCGGCGGCCCGCATCAGAATGACCATCGAATTCGCATCGAAGCGCTCGGCCCATGTCGCGGCAATGCGCTGGATCTCGGCATCGCGCGCGGTGGCGTCGGGAAAGCGCGCCGCCAGCACCGTGTCGATCCCGAAGCTCCGCAGCGTCTCAACGCGCATCCGGGTGAGCGTCGCGTCGACGCCGCCCGGCACGTCGTAATAGTCGCCGTCGTGCCAGTTCGGATCTTGAGCTAGACGTTTAACGATGCCCTTAACATCGGCCGGTGGGCAAAACGGCGCGCTGGTCGCCGCCACGATCCCATCGACGAAGTCCGGATACGACACTGCCCACTGAAACGCCTGAAACCCGCCGAACGACGGCCCGACGACCGCAACGAGGTGCCGCACGCCCAGGTGGTCGAGCAGCGCGTGCTGGGCGCTCACGATGTCGGCGAGCGTCACGCCGGGAAAACGCAAGCCGTATGGACGACCCGTCCGGGGATCGATGCTCGCCCCGTTGGTCGAGCCATATGACGAGCCCAGCATGTTCGGACATACGACGAAAAAACGTTCGGTGTCGATCGGCTTCCCGGGGCCGACCAACTCGCTCCACGAGCCCTCCGCCGCTGCGCTATCGGGCCTCAGCATGTCGGGGCCGCTCGTGTAGCCGTGCGTGACGAGAATCGCGTTGCGCCCGTTCGGCGCGAGTTCGCCGAAGGTCAGGAAGGCCGTGACGGCCTCGGGCAGCAGTTCGCCATTGGCGAGCGCAAAGCTCTCGATTCGATGTTGCCGAAGGGCCGCCGCCGCGTCGGGGCTGAAGGATGAGTTCATTGGGCCTCCCCTTGCGTAGCGCCGCTCAGTACCGCTTGCAATGCGCGCTTTAACGTGTCACGCGGATCGGCGAGCGCAACCGGACTGCGAAAAGCGACATGTCCGTCTGGCCGTACGAGCACCGCGCCGTCGTCCTGCACGCCATATAGCCCGGTAAATGAGCGGTCGGGTTTCAGATCAGCGTTGCTCCCCACCCGCCATGCCGGAATCGGTGCTTTGCCGATTCCGCGCAGACCTGCCGCGGCTTCAATCCACGAGTGCCCGCGCTCACCCGCAAGCAGCACGAAATCCTGCTCGAACAACTCGACGACCGAAAAGCGGCGCTCGCCCTGCTCCACCCAGAAGTGCGGCGCGCGATAGCCAGGCTTCGCGCTCGGCACGTAGTCGATCACGGCATGAGCGGTTGCAGGCAGCGGCGTGCCGTCGTCGATGAATGCACCCGGCGCTTCGTAATGCACGCCGAGATCAAGCCCCGCCCAGTTGCCGTACGGACGCGACGCCGCGACCGCCGCCCGTTGCGCTTCGCGCGTCGCCGCGCGACGGATGTCGAGCACGTAATGCAGGTTGTCCATGCAATAGGCAATGACCCGCCGCGCGACTTCGCGCCGCTCGCTGTCGAACGTATCGAGCAACGGCATGTCGGCTGCACCGCGCATCACGGCGGCGAGTTTCCAGGCGAGGTTATGCGCGGTTTGCAGTCCACTGTTGAGGCCGATTCCGCCGAATGGCGGCACATGATGCGCGGCATCGCCGACGAGCAGCACGCGGCGATCGCGCAAGCGCTCCGCCACGACAGCCGCCAACGTGTACGAGTAATTCGAATGAAGGTCGAAGTCGATCTGTTCCGCTTCTGGCGCGCCGATCATGGCCCTGACGCGCGCAAGCACGCGCTCCTCGGTCCAGCCGTCCATCGAATCCTTCTGCGGATCCAGCCAAAGCTGGCACATCCAGCGGCGCTCACCGTCGAGCGCCTGAAACACGCCTTCGGCACCCTTGCCGAGCGTATAGATCAACGCCCCCTCACGGCCTTTGGTCCAGCGCGACAAGTCAGCGTGAAAGTGGCAATTGACGAAGGCCTGCAGATTTTCCCGGCCGACACGTTCGATACCCGCGAGCTTGCGGATCGTGCTGTTACTGCCGTCCGCGCCGATCAGCCATTGCGTGCGGAGGGTTTCCGTAACGTGGCCGTCCACACCTGAACGCAACGTGAGGGTGACGCCGTCATCGTCCTGCGAGTACGCGTGCACTTCGGTGCGAAAGCGGATGTCTCCATTTGGATAGGTCTTCGCGTGACGCCAAAGTATGGCGTCGATGTGGTCTTGCGCGAGGCATTTGAAGTCCATGGCGGTCCATTGCGCGCATGCGCCGGGCACCATCACGCCGCTCGGCATGTCGCCGATCGCCTCGCCCGCGAGCGTGTCGAGATAGACGAATTTGCCGCACCAATCGGGCGGCAGTGACAGCGCGTCCATCTCCTCGGCGAGCCCGAAGTGCCGCCAGATCTCCATGGTCCGGCTCATGATGCCTCTCGCACGCGGCAGCGTGCTCACGCCGCCGCGCTTTTCGACCACCAGGTTCCGGATCCCGAAGCGCGAAAGCAAAATCGACATCGACAGGCCAACGGGCCCGGCGCCCACAATTACCACGGGTACTTGCTGCACGTCTCTCTCCTCGTTGAATTCGTTACGCGTGCAACAAGCGGCACGGCACCGTTGAAGTGATGATGAGGAAGAGAGGCCGTTTGCGAAATACAGTGACCGGCATAGGGGGTTATCACGATCGTGAATAACGGGCGCGATATTCACGATCGTGATAACCCCTATCCACGCAACGGCACTTCTTGCGCATGCCCCAGCCTGTTTTAATTCCTTATTCCCACTATCCGCGTGGCCCAGTTGCGCATTGATGAGAGAGCTCCGATGAAATCCGAGACACCGCGCGAGATATTGGCGCGCCGCAAAGCAAAGCGTCGTTCCGTCAGCGAAGTCGAATGGGAGGCCCGCATCCAACTGGCCGCGTGCTACCGGCTCGTCGCGCATTTCCGCATGACGGATATGATCTACAACCATATCTCGCTGCGCGTGCCCGGCACCGACGATCAGTTCCTGATCAATCCGTTCGGATTGCTCTACGAGGAAATCACCGCGGCAAACCTGGTCAAGGTGGATTGCGAAGGAAAGCTGATCGAGGACGACGGGCTTGACGTCAACCCCGCGGGCTTCGTCATTCATTCGGCCATCCACATGGCTCGGCATGACGTGGCCTGCGTGCTGCATACGCATACGCGCGCCGGCGTCGCCGTCTCGGCGCTCAAGCAGGGCTTGCTGCCTGTCTCGCAGCACGCGATGCGCTTCTTCAATCGAGTCAGCTACCACGACTATGAAGGCATCTCGCTGGATGATGACGAGCGCAGCCGCCTGGTTGCCGATCTCGGCGGGCATCACACGCTGATTCTGCGCAATCACGGGCTATTGACGACCGGGAGAAGCGTCCATGCCGCGTTCGAATTGATGTACTACCTCGAGATGGCATGCCAGATTCAGACCTCGCTGCCGGGCAACATCGGCGATTGGACGCTGCCGGCACCGGCCGTATGCGAGCGCGCAGCTCTACAGTTCGAGCACTCGCACGAATTCCTCAAAGAGAGGGATTGGCACGCGCTGCTGCGGTTGGTCGAGCGGATCGATCCGTCGTTCAAGGAGTGAACGTTCTGGATCGAACGGCGGCGGCAAGCCGCCGTTCGCGCGCTACACTCACAGCCAGTACTTGTCGGAAGAAAACTCCGTGGCATTGCGCACGCGACCGTTCGAACGTTCGACGCGCAAGCTCAGGCTGACCGATGAGGGCCAAATATATCTGGTGTATTGCCAGCGTGCATCGCAGTCGCTCGAGGATGCACATGCGGCGCTGCAGGCCGGTCGCGCATCCGTGAGCGGCGCGTTGCGCATATGGGCTACTTCAGACTTTGGACAAAACGCGCTGAGACCAACCATTCCGCTTCAACATCGGCCTGTCGTCTTTCCTTGTGCTTGACGCGATACCTCCCCATTCTGCAGAAAGTATCTGTACCACTTGTTTGTTTTAATGAGGCTTCCCACTGCTAGTCCCTTGCGAGCTGTCGCCGCTCGTTGACATGCCGATTCTCGCCTGCGCACCCTGGATGTTCTCCGGATAGTGCGGATCGAAACTGCCAGGCGTGTAGCCGGCCTTTTCGAGTTCCACGATTTGCTGCCGCACCTGTGCTCGCGTGAGCGGTTCATTCGTCTGCTGTCCGAAGGACAGACACGGCGCGATGAGCGAACTGACAAGAAGTCCGGCAACGAGCAATTTCACGATCATTTCCCCTTTTAAGTTTCAATGCGATGGCGCAACGTCGCCAATGATCGTTCAGCATACCCGGGCGATTCACGGGCTGTAAGTCTGAACGGAGCGATTGCATGTTGCTGAAGTCGCAACAATGGTTCTGGCGATGACGATGGACTGACATGGTTTGTCCGGCTACCGGACGTTCCGGGAATTCTTATTGAAGGGGCAGGCGCGTGCCCATAAAGTGAAATCACGGAAGACGCGTGACGTGATCGTGATTCTTGATAGGTAGTCGAGGCGGCCGCAAGCCTCGCGAGGTCTCTCGCCTTCTTCCGCTCATCGAAGAAAATCGTGGACGGAGACCTGCATGAATAAGCCTCTCGCAATGGCCGTTGCGCTCGCGTTGCCGACCTTCGCGCACGCACAAAGCGCAGTGACATTGTATGGATTGATCGATTCGGGCATTACCTATGTGTCGAATGCCAGCGGCAAGAGCGAAGTGGTAGCGGCCGATGGTGTCATCCAGCCGAGCCGCTTCGGTCTGCGCGGTACTGAGGACCTGGGCGCCGGCGCGCATGTGGTCTTCACATTGGAGAACGGCTTTTCCCTCAACACGGGCGCCGATTCGCAATCTGGCCTGATGTTCGGACGGCAAGCCTTCGTGGGCCTGACCAGCAACCGATGGGGCTCTCTGACATTTGGCCGCCAGTACGATTTCATCTGGGACTACATGACCCTGTTCTCAATCGGGTCGCGGCTCGGCGCGTACGGCTTCCATCCAGGCGATTATGACCACCTTGGCGGGTCGCTGCGGATCAACAATTCAGTGAAGTATTCGGTAACGCCCTTTGCGGGTCTCAGCCTGGGTGCTCTGTATGCGTTCGGCGCCGATCCGGCAACCACGGGCAGCGGACGGGTCGTTGCCGCGGGCATGCAATACAGCGGGGGCGTCTTCGGCGCGGCGTTCGCCTATAACAACGTGCATGGCATGTCACTGAACCCCACCGCGCAGATCGGCACGACACTCGGTTCGCCGTTTCCTTCAGGCGCATTCGTGGCGAGCAACATGCAGAACATCGAGGCCGCTGCAAGCGTGACCTTCGGTCCTTCGTCCACGCGCGCACTCTTCACCGCGACGAGCATCAAGTATCGGAGCGCGACGGTGACGATGCGCTCATATGAGATCAGCGAGGTCTACCAGATTACGCCGGCGTTGTCGGCGAGCGCAGGCTTTTCACTCACACGGATGTCGCCTTCGACATGGCACGTCGCAAGCGCGATTCTCGACTATTCACTGTCGAAGAAGACGGATGTGTATATCAGCGCGGCATATCAGGACGTGACGGGCGGTGCACATGCCACATTCCTGACGGTCCCCGCTTCGTCCAACGGACGCGATTTCGCCGCGCGGGTTGGCATCCGGACGCTGTTCTAGACGGCAACTCGGCGCAACGGGCCGCGACGCCGTCATGGGGACGCAGGCGGCCATGAGGAAAACAGGTGAAGCAAATGACAAGAAACACGGTAGCGGGGGCGCTTGTCCTCCTGTCGATCGTCTGCGCGCACGCGCAGCCTGGGAACGTGGCTGCTTCGAGTGGCGCGAGTCCAGCATCGAACGCCAGGCAGGTGCGCGCAGCCGACCGCGCGTTGCAAAAGAATGTGCGGCGCGCGCTCGCGAAGACGAAGGGGCTCGAAGTCATCAACATCACCGTTCACGCGCGCAATGGCGATGTAGTGCTCGAAGGCTCGGTGCCTGAGCAATCGGAGATCGACCTCGCAACACGCGCGGCCCAGGGCGTGCCGGGTGTCAACTCCGTGAAGAATGCGTTGATCATTCACATTCCGCAGTAAGTCATGCCAGGTGATGATGTGCACGCACCCCTGCCGGCGATCAGACATTGTCCGTATGAAGACGCCGTCGCGCTCGTGGTCGGCGCTCTGCTCGTCTCGCTCGGCGTCAACCTGTACAACCACGCGGGGCTTATGACGGGCGGCACGGCGGGGCTCGCCTTTCTCATCCACTACGTGTCCGGATGGGCATTCGGTCCCGTCTTTCTCGCGATCAACGTGCCATTCCATTATTTCGCCTTTCGCCGCATGAGCCGTCAGTTCAGGATCAAGACGCTGTGCGCGACGGTGCTGGTCGCGGGCTTTTCGATGCTGCACCCGCGCTTCATCCATATCGACAGGCTCGATGCGTTCTATGCAGCAGTTCTCGGGGCCGCCGTGATGGCCACTGGTTTCGTCGTGCTCTTCCGCCACCATGCAAGCCTTGGCGGCGTCCATATCGTCGCGCTGTTTCTGCAGGAGCATCACGGCATTCGCGCGGGCAAGGTGCAAATGGCCGTCGACGTGTCGATCGTGGTGGCGTCGCTGTTCGTGGTGTCGCCGCGCGTGCTGGCCGCTTCGCTGGTGGGCGCGCTCGCGCTCAACCTGGTGGTCACCCTCAATCATCGACCGGGACGCTATGTCGGGATGTGAGGGGAGCTTTCCGGCCACCGGACAAACTTCTCGCCGCTATTGATGCACGCCATGCCGCCTCATAGAGTGAAAGTGAAGTCAGAACGATGCACAGCACAACGTCATTGCCGTTCGCGCGTAGACGGGACGAGCCGGACACTACAAGCGTTAATCATCTGAGGAAAATGGTCGTTATGGAATTCGCTCTCGCCAACCTCGACACCGCCGACGGAGAGCGCGCGGCGATCGCGCTGCCCTCCGGTTATTTCCGACTGGACCTGCTCGACGCGACGTTCGGCGGCCGGTTTGGCTCGACTCTGCGCGAGATCATGAACCGCTGGCAGGACGCGTGGCCTTCGCTGGTGGGGTTGGCAACGCGATGCGCGGCGGAGGGTGCGTGGTCGCGCGCATACGTGGCCACCGCCGATGCCATGCTGATCACGCCGATTCGATTCCCGAACAAGCTCGTGTGCGTGGGCGCCGTCTACCGGGACCACCTTCGCGAGTTCAATCTGCCCGCTGAGCGCTGGCCGAAGATGCCGATTTTTCTGCGTCCGCCTTCGACCTCGATCGTCGGCCCCGGTGGTGCAGTTGCGATTCCGCCCAATACGAAGCAGTTCGATTGGGAAGTCGAACTGGCCGTCGTGATAGGCGCTCGACTCACCGATGCGGATCTCGACTCGGCACAGGCGGCGATTGCAGGTTATACGGTCGGCATCGATCTGACCTGCCGCGACCTGCTCGACCGCGAATCCACGATCGGCGTCGATCTCGTGCGCGCGAAGGCACAGGACGCGATGGCGCCTGTGGGCCCGGTGCTGATGCCCGCGGAGTTCGTGAGCGATCCGCAGCAGCTTCGCCTGCGTCTCTATGTGAATGATGAAATCAAGCAGGACGGCTGCACGTCCGACATGCTCTATTCGGTGTACGAGCAGGTTGCCACCATCAGCCGCTTCATTACATTGGAACCCGGCGACATCGTGTTTACGGGCTCGTGCGCGGGATCGGGTGCGTCGATCGGGCAGTTTCTGCAACCCGGCGACCGCGTTCGCGCGGAGATCGACAAGGTGGGCCGGCTCGAGGTTGGCATTGCCGAAGCGCGCCGGCGCCCGGAGGGCTATCGCGAGACGCTCGTCGAATGATGGAACGATGGAGACGAAGATGACAGATGAGACATTGGCAAACGAGGCGGCGAAGCCGTCACGACTGGTTGATGCGCGCGGCCGCGGCACGAAGATCGAATTCAGGGGCGAAGAGGAGTTTCATGCGTGCTGGTATCCCGTCGCGCTTTCGTCGGAGGTAGAGCGAGGCAGTCTGATCGGCGCGCCATTTCTCGACGGACGCGTGATCGTCTACCGCACTTCCGATGGCATTGCGCACGTCAGGAGCGCTTATTGCCGGCACCTTGGCGCGGACCTTTCCGTGGGGCGCCTCGTGAATGACACGGTTCAATGCCCGTTCCATTTCTGGCGCTACGACGTGGCAGGGTCATGTGTCGACGTACCGGCAGGCGATCCGCCGCCACCCTACGCGAAATTGTTCAGCTACCCCACGGCGGAGTCGCTCGGGCTCATCTGGGCCTTCAACGGGGAGACGCCCCTTCATCCTGCACCGCACTTCGAGCAGAGTGAGGCCGCGCTCGTGATCGAGGCCTACCGCAATCCGCTGCCAATGAAAGTGGAGAGCTCCATCGTGTTCCTCAACAGCTTCGATCTCCAGCACTTTCGCGTCGTGCACGGCATGCCGATCGAAGTCGACCTGGACCGCGTCACCGAACACGAGCACACGCTTGGCTACGAGGCGCGCGTGAGCACGCCGGAGTTCGGTGAGGTGGTCCAGGACCGCAGGCTCTGGGGCGTCAATACGGTGACCATTGCGAGCGAAACGGGTGGGCGCAAGTTCTATCAATTGCATAGCCTTTGCCCAGTAGAGAACCACGCGACGCAGGGCTTTCTTGTCAGCGCCACCCCGGCAGCCGATTTCGCTGAAGACGACAGCGCCAGGGCACTGCTTGCACAATCGCGCGAGTATGCTTTGCGCCTTGTGAACGAAGACGCACCGATCTTCGATACGTTGAGCTTTCGGCGCGACAACCTCACCGCTTCGGACCGTTTCCTCGCGTTTGGCATCCAGTACATTCGACGCTATCCGCGCGCTCATCCGGGCCGTGAACTCATCCGCTAGGGCCGCTGCACAAGTGCGCGCAGGTTGCATGCGAGAATGTTCCGAGGGTTCCAGCGAGGTGGCAGACATGGACTCAGACGCAAGATCCGGACACCCGGATGACGAGGCGGGTCTCATGCGAGGCCCGTTGAGGACGATCGCGGTATTGAGGGCGTTGAACGTTCGCAATGGGGCGACCGTGGCGGAGTTATCCGAGGCGACGGGCATCTCCCGGCCGGCGCTGTACCGGATTCTCGAAACATTGCGCACCGCGGGCTACGTGTCGATCAATCTGCGGCAGCAACGCTATTGCCTCACGATGCTCGTGCGCACCCTCGCCGAGGGTTTTTCCGACGAGGACTGGGTCACCCAGGTCGCAAGACCTGTGCTGAGCGCGCTACAGCGCAAGGTGCTCTGGCCTGTCGATCTCGGCACCTTCATGAACAACGCGATGTGGATTCGCGAGACGACTCGCCAGTCGAGTCCCCTCACCATCGACCGCGGCGTTGTCGGACTGCGCTTTCCGATGCTGCAAGGCGCGACGGGGAGGGCGTATCTCGCATTCTGCCCGGAGAACGAACGCAAGCAGATCCTTGCCAATCTGTCGCGCTGCCCCGAGTCCGGCAACGAAATGCTTGAACGGCCCGGTGAATTGAAGGCCCTTCTCGATCGCACGCGAGAGCAGGGCTACGGCCAGCGTTATGGCGAACAACCCACCGAAACGGGTGCGATCGCTGTACCGGTCATGGTCGGCGAACGGGTGATCGGCTGCATCAACATGACCTTCATCGCGAGCGCGCTGCGGCCCGAGGAGGCCGCACGTCAGCACCTCGCCGCGATGGTTCGCAGCGCGAAGAAAATCGCCACCGGCGTGCAGCGGCTCGAAACGGAAGAGCCCGCCGGCGACGCGTGGAACAGGGGGTATCAGGACAAGAGCAACACCGGCAAGGACGACGCATGAACGCCTTTATCGATGAATTTCGCAGCGGCTGGCGCGATCTGATCGGCGCGATGATCGGGCTTGGCCTCGGCATCGGCGCCTACAACCCTGTGTCGAGTTTCTTTTTTCGCGCGCTCGAACATGAGTTCGGCTGGTCGAAGACAGCGGCGGTAGTTTCGCTCGTCGCGCTGCCCGTGACAGCCGTCGTGCTTCCATTCGCCGGGCTGTTGCTCGATCGTTTCGGCGTGCGCCGGGTGGCGGTGTTGTCGGCGCTAGGCATGTCCGCCTGCTTCGTGTGGCTCGCGAATATGAATGGCGGGTTGTGGATGTTCTATGCCGCTTTCATTGCACTCAATGTGCTCGGCTGCGCGACGGGCCCTGTGGGTTATACGCGAATCATCTCATCAAGGTTCAGAAGATCGCGCGGTACGGCGCTCGCCTGCGCGCTACTTGGCATCGGTCTCGCGGCGATGATCCTGCCGCCCGTGGTGGCATTCATTCTTGCGCGCTGGGGCTGGCGCGAAGGCTACCTGTTCTTCGCGGCCGCCGTGCTCGTGGCGGGCTTCGTTGCGATGTCGCTCATGCGTGATCCGGGCGGCAGCGGGAATGCGTCGGAAGCGGTATCAGGCGACAAGCTGGCGAGGGCCGTCGTCAAGCGTTCGTTCTGGCTTCTCGGCACGGCGGTTTTCGTGCTGAGTGTCGCATCCCTCGGATTCGTGTCGCAGTTTCAATCGCTCGTCATCGAGAAAGGACTTGCCGCACGGGCCGCGCCGTTGCTGCTGTCTTCACTGGCCGCATCGGTGTTCGTGAGCCGGCTCGTGATCGGATGGGCACTCGATATCTTCCACCCCGAGCGCGTTGCGGCGAGCGCGCTGCTGCTCGCCGCGTTCGGGATGCTGCTCTGGATGCTCGGCGGTACAAGCACGGGATGGGTCTTGACGGCCGTCCTGCTGATCGGATTGAGCATCGGCGCCGAACTGGATTTCCTCTCGTTCTTCTGTGCCGGACTCTTCGGTCTCAGGCACTACGGCGCGGTGTACGGCGGGCTGGCGGCGTTCTTCTATACGGGCATTGCGGCAGGTGGAATCCTGTACGGCGCGATTCACGACCGCACTGGTGCCTATGCAATAGCGACGGCGATATCCGTGGTTCTGTTCGTTGTTTCGGCCGTCCTGTTCCTTGCATTGGGGCCCGCGATGCGCGGCGCCAGGCATGCCGGGAGCGCCGGGGACGGCGCGGCGAAAGATGCGCCGGCGCTTGCGGCACGACGCTAGCCGGAGACTTGCCCGGTCGTCGCAGGTTCGATCATCTATTTTTTATCAGCAATCGCAGGTAGCCATGAGCCTTCCGTCCATCGCTGGGATTCACCACCTCAAGTTCAATGTGTCAAACCTTGATCGCAGCCTCGACTTCTACGCGACCGCGCTTGGCGCGAGACGCCTTCCCGAGCTGGATCATCGGCATCCGGATGGCGAGCTCTTTGCCTACATCCTCGAGATCGAGAACCTCGGCACGTATCTCGAGCTGCGCGCGTCACCCGAACGGGCGGCACGCGAGGCGGGGCTCGATCCGGTGACGTTCTCCGTGCGCACGCACAGTGATCTGCTCGCTTGGCACGATCATCTCGAGGCGAAGGGCATCCACCATTCGCCGGTCTTCACGGGCGTTCTTGGATGGGTCATGGCAGCGGAAGATCCGGATGGCAGGCATCTGCGGTTCTATACGCTCGAGACGCATCCGATTACTCGAGATTTTTCAACAGATCCCTACTGGCTCGGCGATTGAGATAAGAGCCGTCTGGACCACGTATCGTTTCGCGGGTGGGAGAGACTGATCTCGCCCGCAATTCTCGCAAATGGCTCCCACGCGCTCCGCGTCTCCATCCTTATGGATGATTACACCCGTCAAGGTCCTTCGCATTTCGAGCGCGCGGACGTCCCAAGAAGCCCGGAAGCGGTCATTGACCTGTTCCAAGTGCCGCAGGCCGTTGAGGGTCGACAGCGAGCAGACAGGAAATTAGTGAGCGTAGTCTGTGGCGTAGCTCACCTGCCAAAGCCTTATGGGGCAGGGCACAGGTACTGCTGCATCACTGGAGAATGGGGCGCAGACGATCCAGTTGCCGCAGCGGTAGCGGGTGCAGTCATAAGTCTGATGTAAAGTTACTTTGGTTGCACGAGTTTACCAGTGTGGCGCTCCGTCGATCGGCTGGATCTTCGGCTCCCGGCCACCTGCAGCCATTCGTCAACTACCTCATGCTGTCATTCGGGCGGCTGTTTCGCATCAATATTCGGACAGAGCGCCTCGGCCCGCTGGTCGAACTCTTTGAATGATCCGTTGATTTGGGCCAGTTGGGTCGTTCGAGGTGGTGCTTCCGCAGGCGCTGCACGTCGATGGACAGCGCCTTGTTCGGGATTCGCCCGGTGCTACCGCATTCCTGCTCGATGGCCTCTATTGTTGCCTGAAAGTACACACGCTGCTGCTACCGCTCGCAGGCCGCCTCGTGCGGCCGCAATTTATCGCGAACGGCAATGTTGAATCCTGCGCGGACAAAAATGCCTTGACAGTAAGAGCATATGCTCCTATCTTGGTAATAAGAGAGCATATGCTCTTACATTCAAATGGAGCGAAGCTATGAACCAGGCCGAAATACTTGTGAGCGGTGCAACCGGAAGGACCGGAGGTATCGCTATCGACGAATTGCTCAAGATGGGCAGACGCGTGCGGGCCTATGTGCGCTCAGACGACGATCGGGCAGCCGCCCTGAGGCAGCGCGGAGTCGATATCGCCGTCGGGGACTTCACCGACATCAATGACATCCGCGCAGCCATGGAAGGAATCCGGTCAGCCTATTTCCTTCATCCGATCGCGCCGGGAATCATCGGAGCTGCCGCCTATTTCGCGCAGGCCGCGAAGGAAGCGGGCGTCACGGCGATCGTCAACATGTCGCAGATTTCTGCGCGCCGGGAGTCGAAGAGCCACGCGGCCCAGGATCACTGGGTTTCCGAGCGGGTCTTTGATTGGTCAGGCGTTTCGACTACGCATCTGCGTCCCACCTTCTTTGCCGATTGGCTCGTCTATCCGCATTTTGCAAAGGAGATCTGGGCCACGAAGAAGATTGAATTTCCCTTTGGCAACGGCCGTCACGCACCCATCGCCGCTGATGATCAGGGGCGGGTTATTGCCCATGTCCTGGCTAACCCCGCAGGCCACGAGGGCAAGACCTACGCGCTCCATGGCCCCGTCGAGGTCAACCATACCGAGATCGCCGAAGCGATGAGCGAGGTTCTCGGAGCCCGGATCGAATACGCGCCGACTTCCATCGAAGAGTTCCGGACCAAGATGGAAAACCTTTACAGGTTCCCGCCGTTCCTCACGCAGCATCTGGTCGAGGTCGCTCAGAACTACCGCGACGGCGTCTTCTCGGGCACCAACGACGTCATCGAGAAAATTACCGGGAAGCCGCCCCTCTCGGTCCAGCAGTTCGTCGCGCAGAACCGCGCCGCATTCGCGTGAGCGCGGCCTCAAACGAGTCGAGGTTTGAAGATGACATCCACTCAAGATGAGCGTCACCCGTTTCTGGACGATCTGACTGCTGACGCAGAGTTGGTCAGCTCGGTATTGCGCGGCCCCGTGATCGGACGTGACGAAATCCGCCTGGCCGTCGACGCCGTCGGAACCCTCTACGCCTTGCAGGCGCCCACGTTTGTCCAGACGGACGGTTCGCGGCTCATTCTTGAGTACGAGGCCGTTCTGACCAACGGCGAGAACCTGAGCGCGGCGGTTGTAGTCGACCGCAACGCCGACGGATCGGTGCCGCGCGTGAGCGTCCGGATGAGTCCACTTGGCGCCGTGCTGACTCTCGCCGCTCATCTGCGGGAGACACTTTCAAAGCAGTTTCCGGAAAGCCTTTTTCTTTGAACCACGCTCCCGCCGGTCCGCGGCGGATGTTGCCTCACCGGAGGCACGCAGCTTTAAAAGAGGAACATGTCATGGATGTCAAGAACGCCACTGTCTTTATCACCGGCGCCAATCGCGGCCTAGGTCTGGCTTTTGCACGAGAGGCACGCCGGCGTGGGGCGGCGAAGGTATACGCGGGCATGCGTAACACGAACGGCTTTGAAGAGCCGGGCGTCGTGCCCGTCAGGATCGACGTTACGGATACGGCGTCGATCGCCACAGCCGCGGAACTGGCGGCAGACACGACCCTGCTGGTCAACAACGCGGGCATTGCCGCTCTGATCGACGGGCCTCTGGCGCATGACGTAGAAGCGCAATCGGCCCGCATGTTCGATACGAACTACTACGGCGTAGTGCGAGTCACAAAGGCCTTCGAGCCGATATTGTCGGCCAAGCCGGATGCGGCGATCATTAACGTGCTTTCCGACATCGTCTGGCTTCCGCGGCCCTATCTGGCACCGTATGCTGCATCAAAGGCAGCAGCGTGGAGTTATACGAATCAACTTCGCTTTCACCTGCAAGCGCGGGGAGTTCAGGTTCTCGGCCTGCACGTTGGGTTCGTGGACACCGACCTGACCAATGGCATTGACGTACCCAAAGCCAGCCCGGAGGATGTGGTGCGACAGACCTATGACGCGCTCACCGCCGGCAAGAGCGAGATTATGGCCGATAGGGGAACAGCGATACTGAAGAGCACGCTTGCCGCCGAGGAGCCCGGCTACATCACTCCGCCGGAAGGGTTTTGAACGATGCAGATGACGAGAGTCGGCTACGGGGGAGAGACTTGAGGCGCGCAGATCACCGGTACGCCAGCGTTTTCCGTGTCGACTTTCATCGAAAGATACCGCCGTACCTTCGCGCGTGCGCGTAGTGTTCCGGCAATCAAAAGAAATGAGGAGTGGAACCAGATGTTGCCGTTCGACCAGCCGCTTGGAATCGATCAATGCAACTGCTTCGCAGTGAGGAAGGCAAGCAGGCAGATTTCCCGCCTCTACGATAGTCATCTCGAACCGGCGGGTCTGCGCATCACGCAATTTCTCACGCTGGCTGCACTGGACGAGGTGGGAAGTGCTGCGGTCAACGCCCTTGCCGAACGGCTCGATATCGAACGGACGGCGATGGGAAAGATGGTCGGTTTCCTTGAACGCGACGGCTTCGTCGCGATCAGGCCGTCCCCCACGGACGGACGAAGCCGCATTGTTGAGCTTACCGAGGAAGGACGGCGCCTGCACGAAAGAGCGGCGCCGCTCTGGCGGGAAGCGCAGCGGGCGTTCGAGCAACTGAACGGCGTAGAAAATGTCACGGCGTTACGGGAGGGGTTGAGAGGAGTGGTCGTCGGCGACGTGACGGTACGCTCAGCCGGGGACTGAAGCTCCACAAGAGTTGCCACGAACGCACGAGACCTCGGTTGCCGGGACGATAGGACGGTTGAGGCGTCGACAAACACGAATGTGGCAGGACGGATTGAATCCGCAAACCCACAGCAGGCACACCCAATCGGTAACGGCGATTCGCTGCTCAGAGTCGCCTGCTCTCCTTCCAGCGGCAGCAATACTGCCGTGCAAAACCGCTCCCGGATCCGACGGCGGCAAAGCTGGCTATAGCCGCCATCGGTCGATGGTCGCACCGGCGACTCCAGAGCCGAAGCGCAGCAGCAGCTTGTGCGAAGACCGATGTCCGAAGCCCGCTCGAAGCCGTCATTGAAGTCCCTCCAACCCGACGGGTAGCTGCGGGTCGCAAGTACGCATTCGTCAAAGCCGATAGCAACCGTTCGCCGTTGCCGTCGACGAATGGCCGGTCTTGAGCATCGAGCAGGCATATCTGCGCCGATGGGCGAACGACGGCTATGGCCGAACGGACTGATATGACTTTCCGTGTCAATCGCGATCGGTTCTCGGTTTTGGTGCATCTGAATTTCCTGAGGGCGACGTAGCAGTACGTCTCGACGGTGGGTCACACTGATATCCGCGGGTTGGTTACCGC
>NZ_LXKA01000199.1 GCF_001645125.1 Paraburkholderia ginsengiterrae
GGGAGGGGGGGTTGTCCGGGAGGGATGTGGTGGGGGGCAGAGGGGGCGAGGAGGGCAGAGGAGGACGATGGGACGGTGCGGGAGTGCTAAACGCGAAGGCAGCAGAGCGTGGCCTGGCACACCCTACGACGCGGCGCGAGACGATCGGTGCAATGTGGAGTTGTCATGGAGAGAGAAAAGGGGCAAGCAGAAGGGGGCGGGGGGATGGCCCGAGAAATGGCGACGAGCCAGCGGGTGAAGTCGGCCAGCGGGTGGCGGCGTACGAAGTGGGCGCGGGCCGGCGCGGGGGCGCGCACGGGAGTTTGCTGGGCTAAGGACCGGGGCCGGCGGCGGGCGGCGAGTTGGTGCGCTGCCGGGCGTGGTGGAGCGTCTGAATGAAAGTGGACATGAGGCGTCTCGCGGCGAGCTAGTAAGCGGAAGGGGCGGGTATTGTACCTGGCCGGCACCGCCCTGCCCCCGCTCGTCCGCTACGAAT
>NZ_LXKA01000200.1 GCF_001645125.1 Paraburkholderia ginsengiterrae
CCATTGCACGATGCCGCGCATATTGCCTTCGCGCGCAAGCCCATGTACTTCGTCCACCATCTCCGCCGGCACTCCGCCCGCCAACGCCTCGTGCGCCCCGACCCGTGCTTCCCCCTGCCCCGCTCCCCCCATCCACGTCACATCTATCACCGCCGCCCTCCTCCCGATCCGCACGTCACACTCCACCGGCCTCGCGCTGCACGCGTTGGCCCCCGCGGCCAGGCCCACCGCCCCCTCCACCCCAGCCCGGCCCGGATCACCCCACCTCGCAGCTCCCCCCGCACCACGCCGCCCACCAGCCGGTCCCGCAACCCGCCCCTGCCCGGCCCCCGGCCCACCACCCGCACCACCCCTGCCGCACTCCGGCTCCTGTCTACGCCACCTATCATCGCCACCTGGCCATCCACCACAACCCCGCCCCGCCGCCGGCCGCCGCCTACCAGCCGCCCGCTCGACGAGTGCCGATCGACCCTG
>NZ_LXKA01000201.1 GCF_001645125.1 Paraburkholderia ginsengiterrae
GCATTAAACCATATAATTACAGGGGCTATTATGCGAAAACTCTGGAGAGCGCTACTCAGGCCAAGCGCCCGTTGGTCGATACTGGCGCTGGTCATTGTCGGGATTGTGATCGGCGTTGCGCTGATCGTGTTACCTCACGTCGGTATCAAACTGACCAGTACGACAGAGTTTTGCGTCAGCTGCCATAGTATGCAGCCGGTGTATCAGGACTATAAACAGTCCGTACATTTACAGAACGCTTCCGGCGTGCGCGCCGAATGCCACGATTGCCATATCCCCCCTGATATTCCAGGCATGGTGAAACGTAAGCTGGAAGCCAGCAACGATCTTTACCAGACATTTATCGCCCACTCGATTGATACCCCGGAAAAATTTGAAGCCAAACGCGCCGAGCTTGCCGAGCGTGAATGGGCGCGCATGAAAGAGAATAACTCCGCGACCTGTCGTTCCTGCCATAACTACGATGCGATGGAT
>NZ_LXKA01000202.1 GCF_001645125.1 Paraburkholderia ginsengiterrae
GCTCCACACCCTCCCGCGCATTTATTTCGAACCCGAACCTGCGGCCAACGAGAAAGACCCCCTCCTGGCAGCGCTTCCAGCGGACCGGCGCCGCACGCTGACCGCGCGCCGCGAACCGGATGTGGCCAACGTGTACCGCTTCCATATCCCCATGCACCGCGATACGGACACCGTATTCTTCCACCTCTGATGCGGTTTCTCTATACCTTCATACTGTTCTCACCTACACCTTTCCTCATCCGCCTTTCCACTTGCTCGCCATCCTCCTCGTCGCTCGCCCACCCTTTCCTCGCCCCACCCGCGCCCCTCTGCCCCTTCATTAGCCGTCGCCACTCCGTATCCCCCCCCTCTACCTGCCCCTCTACTGTGCCTGCTCGCCCCCCTGCACCGCCACCCCTGCCACTCTCCTTCCCCAGCACTCTCTACCTCCTGTCTGACGTGTCTGTCCTCACCTCTGTCCTCGCTTCCTGGCGC
>NZ_LXKA01000203.1 GCF_001645125.1 Paraburkholderia ginsengiterrae
GGGTGGCGAGAGGGGGCGAGGGAGTGAAGGGCGTCGGAGGAGGGGGAAGAGGGGAGGCGGTGAGTGATGCACAGAGTGTGCAGAAGTGCGTGTGGTGGGAGAGGTGGTGGGAGAGGGAAGAGCGCAGAAGAGGGACGTGGGCAGAGGCGGCGGGGGGGGGCAGGCGGAAGGAGAACGGTGAGGCGACGGACGGGCGGGCGTAGCGGGCAGTACAGGGGCGCTGCGACGGTCGGGAGACGGACGAGGTGTGGGAGTGCCGGGGTGTCTCGCGCAGGGGGAGGTTGAGTCGAATGTGGAACGGGGGAAACTGGCAAGTCAGCGCGTGTTTTCAACGTGTTTTTGTCTGGAGGGGCGGCAGACAAGCGTGGCGGGGTGATGGTTAGTAACAGTTTGGGATTTGGGCGAGGTTCGGGGCCCGGTGAGAGAATGTCGTATTCCGGAAGATTGGGAAATTGAATCGGGGGACGAAAGGTG
>NZ_LXKA01000204.1 GCF_001645125.1 Paraburkholderia ginsengiterrae
TGCGTGGTGGCCGGAGTGCACAGGAGGTGTGTGTCGAGGTGGTCGCGGACGGGAACTGTCCGGCTCGGGCGTGGAGAGGGTGACGAGGGAACGGGGTGACGAGGTCAGGGAAGCAGGGTAGGCAGTTGTGAGTGAGGACGAGGGGGGGCAGCGCGTGGGCGCACCCGGCCGGTGCGGTTGGGGGGAGGGAGGGCGGGGGCAGGCCGCAGGGGAAATGCGCGGAGGGCTGGGGGTGGAGGGGGGGGGGCCGCGTGTCAACGAGGCGGGGGGGGAGCAGTGCGGGACGCAAATGGGGAAGGTGGAGGTGCGAGGCGTGGTGAAGTGCCGCAAAGGCTGCGAGCGCGGCCAGGAAGTGGGGGCGGGGAGCGAGTATGGGGGCGCGATCAAGCGGCGGAGCTCGCTCGCCAACGTGGCGGGCGAGGTGGACACGGTGCGCGCCGGCGCGGAACTGTTCCAGGCGGACGATCGGGGCG
>NZ_LXKA01000205.1 GCF_001645125.1 Paraburkholderia ginsengiterrae
TAACGATAGGACTGGAATACGAGCAGAAATCGTGTTTTTTTTGTTTCGAGCCGAAGACGCCATAAGAGTTTGCCTCTTGTGTCGTGGGCTCGGAGATGGGTATAAGCGACAGCCCAAATGTTATTATCGGAAACACACCCACCGCCCAAAAAGCGAGCATTCGACGCATCAAGCCCCATGGACACTCACCTGACCAAGCCCGCCGACCCGTCCATCACCGATCTCGGCCGGCGCGTACGCGCCGGCCGAGATCGGTGATGGACGGGTCGGCGGGCTTGGTCAGGTGAGTGTCCATGGGGCTTGATGCGTCGAATGCTCGCTTTTTGGGCGGTGGGTGTGTTTCCGATAATAACATTTGGGCTGTCGCTTATACCCATCTCCGAGCCCACGACACAAGAGGCAAACTCTTATGGCGTCTTCGGCTCGAAACAAAAAAAACACGATTTCTGCTCGTATTCCAGTCCTATCGTTA
>NZ_LXKA01000206.1 GCF_001645125.1 Paraburkholderia ginsengiterrae
CGGCATAGACGCCCAAACGCTGCTGCAGGAACATCTGCAGTCCCACAACATCGCATTGCCCACCTACACTCTGCTCGCAACCCACCGCGCGCCGCACACTCAGCAATCCGACTTCGAATGCACGGTGCCGAATCCGGACGTGCAAGTGTCCTGCTCCCGCTCGAGCCGCCCTGCGGCGCAACAGGCGTCCGCCCAGAACGCACCCGATGAGCCCACGGCCGCCGCCCCCGCGTCGCCCCGTGTCCGCCGCGCGCGGTCCACCCGCTTCTGCACGCCGCCCTGCCCGACCGCCCGGTCCCTCCCGCTCTCGCCCTCGCTCCTCCTCGCCACTGTGCCGTCCTCCGCACCGGCCGTGTTCGTCTACACCACCTTCTCCGCCCCACTCGCCTACCGTTCGCGCGCCCCGCGCAGCTCGCACACGCTCCGCCCCAACGAGAGCTCGCCTACCGAGCCCGACCTTCAGACTTTCGC
>NZ_LXKA01000207.1 GCF_001645125.1 Paraburkholderia ginsengiterrae
CCCAGTAGTGGGCGAAGTATGTGGATCCGGATTACCGCGCTCGAATCGCCTTTCACGACGACCCGGGTAGGGCGCGGGATGATCCCCGCGCCTTTGCCCGTGAAACCGGCATCGATATTGCCTGGGACGAAAGTCTGCGCGAAGCGGATTTCACCTTTGAAGCCGAAGAGGGCGTCAGGGCTGTGGTTATCAAACCTACGCTGACCGGATCGCTTGATAAAGTGCGTGAGCAAGTCGCTGCCGCCCATGCGTTGGGACTGACGGCGGTCATCAGCTCTTCGATCGAGTCCAGCCTCGGCCTGACGCAACTGGCGCGGATTTCCGCCTTGTTGACGCCGTGAACGCTGCCCGGACTGGATACCTTGCATCTTATGCAGTCGCAACAGGTTCGCCCCTGGCCCGGTAGCGCGTTGACTTTTCTGAAGCGTGCTGAGCTGGGACGACTGGTATGACATCCCCGGACTGGCCTT
>NZ_LXKA01000208.1 GCF_001645125.1 Paraburkholderia ginsengiterrae
TGTGCGAGGGTTACAATGCGGACACGGGCGAGAGATGGTGGATTGCAGATCGCGGATGTCTGGACGTGATAATGCTGCTTCGGTAGAACAGTGTGTGAATAGTAGTGTATAGCGGGGGCGGAGGGGAGTACAGGGCGGGGGTGGACGAGGTAGAAGAGCGCGCGGGCGTAGTAGTGAGTGGCGCACGTAGCGAGTTGGCGGGGGAGGCTCTGGGAGGCCTGACGACCGCGGGCGGGGTTGCGGGCGGGGCGGGTGCGCGGCGAGCAGGAGCCGGCGTGCGCCCGGGCGGGGCCGTATGCGCGGAGCGGCGTGGCGGCAGACGGGGTGGCGGAGTGGGGACGGAGGATGTCAGGGTGGGGGAAGTTCGCGGGGAACAAGGGGACGAGCTCAAGCACGCAGTTGGTGTGGCCGTGCGGGGTAGCGACGACGAGGGGGTGGGGGGCAGGCTGCAACAGCAGCGCCACGCGCTG
>NZ_LXKA01000220.1 GCF_001645125.1 Paraburkholderia ginsengiterrae
CACCGCCTCGGCAATTGCCGCCAGCGTGGCGGTGACGATGGTCTGATTGCACAGCTTGGCGGTCTGCCCCGCGCCGACGTCGCCCATATGCGTGACGCGCGACGCGTAGGCGCCGAGCACCGGCCTGACAGCCTCGACGTCCGCCGCGGCGCCGCCGGCCATGACCGCCAGCGTGCCGGCATTCGCACCGGCCACGCCGCCCGACACCGGCGCGTCGATCCAGCCGAGTCCCGCCGCGCCCTCACTCTCGCGAGCCGCGGCCAGCGCGGCCGCGCGTTGCGCGAGCTCGCGCGTCGCAGCCGGCGGAATGCTGGAGTGATCGACGATCCAGCGTACCCGGCGTTGCGCTGGTGTATCGCCGCTCAACAGCCCGGTGGCGCCGAACACGGTCTCCTCCACGGCCGCCGCATCCGCGACGCACAGCAGCACCGCTTCACACCGCGCGGCGAGTTCACGCGGAGTCTCGACTACTTTGGCGCCATCGGCCACCAGCGCCTCCGCCTTGGCCCGCGTGCGATTCCAGACATGCACGGTGTGCCCCGCGCGCAGCAGATGCCGGATCATCGGCGCGCCCATCAAACCCGGACCGCAAAAACCAATTTCCACTTTCGAGCCTCGTCAGGTTGCAGATTGAGTTGCGTGGACATGATAACGGCCACGCCTCGCCCCGGCATATCGGACAAGCGATCCGCGGCATGACCCGCCGATTCGCCGTTTCATGCCATTTCTCGCGACCGCCGCCGGTTGCGCTTGCCGTTGCCTATACTTTTTGAACACCAACGACGATCAACGGAGGCGTTTCATGTCAGACCACGTCTACAAGAAAATCGAGCTGACCGGCTCATCGACCAAATCGATCGACGACGCCATCAGCACGGCGATTGCCAAAGCGTCGAAGACGCTGCGCAATCTGCACTGGTTCGAAGTGACGGAAACGCGGGGCCAGATCGAGAACGATAAGGTGGCGTTCTGGCAAGTGACCATCAAGGTCGGCTTGCGCATCGACGACTGACCCACAGTCGAGGCGACGGCCAGCGCCAATACCCGGAATACCTGGAGCAAAAAAAGCTGCGTCCGCACGGGACGCAGCTTCTCAAGGCAGCGGTTGCTGAGACCGCCGCCTGGTCGATCGCGACCTTCACTACAGCGCCACCATCGGGGGGGCCCCTTCGACGGCGACGCCGCGCATTGTCGCGGCCTTACTTCGGCAGCGATCCGTCCACGCCTTCCACATACCAGTTCAGGCGTTGCAGTTCAGGATCGGCCAGCGTCTTGCCGGCGGGCACCTTCACCGCGCCGGACTGGTCCTTGATCGGGCCCGTGAACACGTCCCACTTGCCGCCCGCCAGTTCGTCGCGCTTCGCCGCCACCTGCTTCTGCGCGTCAGCCGAAATCGCGGAGGTGTTCAGGTCCTCGAGATTGACGGCCTTTTGCGGAATGCCCCACCACACCGGATCGTTCTTCCATTTGCCGTCCAGCACCTGCTGGATCGCCGCGTTGTAATACACGCCCCAATGCGCGACCACCGAGCCGAGGTGGGCGTCAGGACCGAACTTCTTCATGTCCGAATCCCAGCCGAACGCGTGCACGTGCTTTTCCGATGCAGTAGCAAGCGTGGCGCTCGAATCGGTGTTTTGCAGCAGCACGTCGGCGCCCTGGCCGATCAGCGTTTCAGCCGCCTGCTTTTCCTTGCCCGGATCGAACCAGCTATTGATCCAGATAACCTTGGTGTGCACCTTCGGGTTCACCGAGCGCGCGCCGAGCGTGTACGCGTTGATGTTGCGGATCACTTCCGGAATCGGCACCGAGGCCACGAAGCCGAGCGTGTTGGTCTTCGTCACGTAGCCCGCGGCGACGCCGGCGAGGTACGCGCCCTGATACATCCGCACGTCATAGGTGCCGAAGTTCGGCGCCTTCTTGTAGCCGGTTGCGTGCAGGAACACCGTGTCGGGGAAATCCTTCGCGACCTTCAGTTCGAAGTCCTGATAGCCGAAGCTCGAACCGATGATGATCTTGTTGCCCTTGTTTGCCAGATCGCGGAACACACGCTCGGAGTCGGCCGATTCCGGCACGTTTTCGATGCGGGTGATCTTGATCTTGTTGCCGAATTTCGCTTCCGCTTCCTTCGAGCCCTGGTCGTGCGCGAACGTCCAGCCGGCGTCGCCGGGATTGCCGAGATAGACGAACGCGACGCCCGGCGCGTCGGCGGCCTGCGCGGATTGCGCGAGCGGCGCGGCGAGCGCCAGCGAGGCTGCGCCCCATGCGAATGCGGTCAGCAGATTTCTTCTCTTCATGTTTTCTCCTGTCGTGTGTATCGAACGATGTAAAACTTGGGGTCCATTTCCCGTCAATCAGCCCGCCGAGAAAAACGGCTTGCCCAGCGATGCGGGTGCATTCAGACGAATCGTGTTCGGATTGCGGGAGATCAGCACCAGCACGACCACCGTCGCGATGTACGGCAGCATCGCGAGGAACTGGGTCGGCACCGGCACGCCGATCGCCTGCGCATAGAACTGCAGGCCGGTCACGGCGCCGAACAGCAGCGCGCCGATCAGGAGGCGCCCCGGGCGCCACGTCGCGAACACGACCAGCGCGAGCGCGATCCAGCCGCGGCCTGAGGTCAGGTTTTCCTGCCAAAGGTGCAGATTGACGATCGAGTAGTAGCCGCCCGCGAGTCCGGCCATGCCGCCGCCGAAGGCCACCGCGCCGTAGCGCACGCCGACCACCGGAAAGCCCACCGAGTGCGCCACTTGCGGCGATTCGCCGACCGAGCGCAGCACGAGACCGGCACGCGTGCGGTACAGAAACCAGCCGATCACGGCGAACATCAGGAACGCGAGGTAGTCCAGCGGCGTCAGGGTGAACAGCGCGGGTCCGAGCACCGGAATCTTCGAGAGGCCGGGAATGGTCCATGTGTCGATGGTCGCGCGCACCGCCGCCGATGTGTACGGTTTGCCGATGTACGCCGAGAGGCCGATGCCGAAGATCGTCAGCGACAGACCGGTGGCGACCTGGTTGGCAAGCATGGTGAGCGTGAGAAACGCAAACAGCAGCGACATCACGAGACCGGCGCCGATCGCGGCCACGACACCGAGCCACGGGTTGCCGGTGATCGCGGTGACGGCGTAGCCGGTTACCGCGCCCATCAGCATCATGCCTTCGACGCCGAGGTTGAGGACGCCCGATTTTTCGGCGACGAGTTCGCCCGCGCCCGCGAACATCAGCGGAATCGCGGCGGTGATGGCGCTCGAGGTGAGCGAGCTGGCTTGTTGAATATCCATGTGTATCCGGCGGGAATCAGTGGGCAGTGAGCGATGAGCAGTGAGCTGATTAGTGAGCTTGCGCGGCGACCGGCCGGCGGCGCACACGGTAGTTCACGAACAGGTCGGCACCCAGCAGGCAGAACAGCAACAGCCCCTGGAACACACCGGACAGCGCCTGCGGCAATTGCATCGAGGTCTGCACGGCTTCGCCGCCGAGATACAGCAGCGCCATCAGCAGGCTCGCGAGCACAATGCCGAGCGGATGCAGCCGCCCCACGAACACGACGATGATCGCGGTGAAGCCGTAGCCGGGCGACCACGTCGCCTGCAACTGGCCGATCGGGCCGGCGATCTCGCCCATGCCCGCGAGTCCCGCGAGGCCGCCGCTGATCAGGAGCGACGTCCAGATGGTTTTCTTGTCGGAGAAACCGGCGTAGCGCGCGGCGAGCGGCGCGAGACCGCCGACGTTCATCCGGAACCCAGCGAAGCTCTTGCGCATGAAGACCCACACGAGCGGAATCGCCACCAGCGTGACGAACACCGACGCGTTCAGACGCGTACCGCGCAGCCATTTCCAGTGCCAGTCGCCGGAGAAGGTCGGGTACAGCGCGTCGCCGGTGAACATCTCAGAGAGCGGGAAGTTCATGCCCTGCGGATCGCGCCACGGACCGCTCACCAGATAAATCAGCAGCTGCGTGGCCACATACGTGAGCATCAGGCTGACGAGAATCTCGTTGGTGTTGAAACGGCTCTTGAGCAACGCGGGAATCGCGGCCCAAGCCATGCCGCCCAGCACGCCGGCGGTCATCATGGCCGGCAGGATCCACCAGCCGGTGGCCTGATCGAAATAGATCGCGACGCCGCTCGCGGCAATGCCGCCGAGCAGCATCTGCCCTTCAGCGCCGATGTTCCACACATTGGCGCGATAGCCGATCGCGAGGCCAAGCCCGATCAGGCACAACGGAGACGCCTTCAGCAGCAGCTCGGACCACCCGTTCACGCTGGACAGCGGCTCGATGAAGAACGCGTGCATGGCCTGCAGCGGATCGCGGCCCACCAGGCTGAAGATCAGAAAACCGATCGCGAGCGTGAGCAACGCGGCGATCAGCGGCACGGCGAGCTGCATGGTGCGCGAAGGCGTCGTGCGGGCTTCGAGTCGATACGGAAGAATCATGGTTAGCGTGTGATTTATCGGGTTCTTGATCTCGCGCCGTATCACGGACCTGGTTGCGGCACATCCATCGGTGCCATGGCCGGCGCGACTGTCGGATCAGGCATGCGCCGGCTGTTCCGCCGAGGGCGCCGAGCCCTCGCGTCCGCCGAACAGGCCCGCCATCCAGCGGCCGATTTCCTCCGCGTTGGTCGCCCCCGTGGCACGCACCGGCGAGAGTCTGCCGCCGGCGAGCACCGCGATGCGATCGCAGATATCGAACAACTCCTCCAGCTCCTCCGAAATCACCAGAATCGCCACGCCACGCGCAGACAGGTCGAGCAGCTGCTGGCGAATGAACGCCGAGGCGCCGACGTCGACACCCCAAGTTGGCTGCGCAACCACCAGCACCTTGGGCCCCTGCAGAATCTCGCGGCCCATGATGTATTTCTGCAGATTGCCGCCCGAGAGACTTTGCGCCAATGCCTCGCCGCCACCGCAACGCACGTCGAAAGCTTCGATACAGCGTTTCGCGAACGCGCGCATCGCACCCGCCTTGATCCAGCCGGAATTCACCATTTGCTGCCGGTGCGCGGTGAGCAGCGCGTTTTCCGACAGCGTCATGGCCGGCACCGCGCCGCGCCCAAGGCGCTCTTCCGGCACGAAGCCGAAGCCGAGTGCGCGCCGCCCGCCAGCGCCGAGGCGCCCCGCCGCCGTGCCGCAAATCGTCACCGCGTCGGCGCGCACGCCGCGCTTTTCACCTGAGAGCGCCGACAGCAGCTCCGCCTGTCCGTTGCCCGAGACGCCCGCGATGCCGAAAATCTCGCCGGCATGCACGCCGAATGACACGTTATCGAGCGACGTGCCGAACGGGTCGTCGCTCTCCACCGACAGCTGTTTGACCTCGAGCAGCACGGCGCCCGGATTGTGTTCGCGCCGCGTGTAGTCCGGCAGCGAATGGCCGACCATCAATTGGGCGAGCGAGGCGTGCGTCTCGCCCTTCGGTTTCACGTGGCCTGTCACGCGGCCGCCGCGCATGACCGTCGCGGTGTCGCACAGCTCCTGAATTTCGTCGAGCTTGTGGCTGATGTAGAGAATGCTGCAGCCTTCGGCCGCGAGGCGCCGCAGCGTTTCGAACAGCTTGCGCACCGCCTGCGGCGTGAGCACCGAGGTCGGCTCGTCCATAATCAGCAGGCGCGGGTTCTGCAGCAGGCAACGCACGATCTCGACCCGCTGCCGCTCGCCCACCGTCAGGCTGTGCACGTGGCGCTGCGGGTCGATGTCGAGGCCGTAATCCGCCGAGACTTCGCGGATGCGTTTGGAGAGCGTCTTCAGATCGAACGGCTCGTCGAGTGCCAGCGCGATGTTTTCGCCGACCGTGAGCGTCTCGAACAGCGAAAAATGCTGGAACACCATGCCGATGCCGAGCTTGCGCGCCGCTGCCGGACTGGCGATCTCGACCGTCTGGCCTTCCCAGCGAATCTCGCCGGCGTCGGGCCGCACCGCGCCGTAGATGATTTTCATCAGCGTGCTTTTGCCGGCGCCGTTTTCGCCGAGCACCGCATGGATTTCGCCCGGCGCGACGATCAACGTGACGTCGTCGTTGGCTCGCACGGCCGGATACTGTTTGGTGATGCCCTGAAGCACCAGCCGGGGCGCCGCCTGTTCCGGCCTGTCTGCCGGCTGCGCGGCGGCGCCGTCGCTATAAGAAGAGTGGCTCATGTGATTCCGTAGTACCGAAATACGTCATTGAGTGACTGCCGGTCGGTGCCCATCCGCGCACCGTGCCGGCCGACGATCCGTCACCATAACCGGATGACAATACCTAATTCGACCCAGTCAGTCGAGCCGCCAAAATTCCCCGCAAACCCCCGTCGCAGCGCGCTCTGCGGGTATCCCACTCTTGACGTGGGCGCATGTTCATATTAAAAAGCATATATACCCACGCCCGTTCGATCAGCCAGAACATATATTTCGGAGAAGTCATGAGTCAGCAACGCGAGGCGATCGATACGTATCTATTACGCGTCTTGCACACCCTGTTGATGGAACGCAGCGTCACGCGCGCGGCCGTCAAACTGAATCAATCGCAACCCGCCATCAGCGCGGCGCTGCGCCGTTTGCGCGACATTACCGGCGACCCGCTGCTGGTGCGCGGCAAGTCCGGCATGGTGCCGACGGAATACGGCCTGCGCCTGCTCGAACCGGTGCAGAACGCACTGCGCGAGATCGAACGCATCAAGTTTCAGCAGCACAACTTCGACCCCGCAACCTCGATCCGCTGCTACCGGATCGGCTGCCCGGACTACCTGAACGTGCTGTTCGTGCCGACGGTGGTCGAACGCTTTCGCCAGGCTGCGCCGAACGCGACGCTCGAATTTCATTCGCTGGGCCCGGCCTTCGACTACGAGCTCGCGCTCGAAGACGGCAAGCTCGACACCGTGGTCGGCAACTGGCCGGAACCGCCGGAGCAACTGCACCTGTCGAATCTGTTCGTCGACCAGATCGTCTGCCTGATGAGCAACACGCACCCGTTCGCCAAGCGCGGCGGGCTGACGCTCGATCAGTACCTGAATGCTCCGCATCTTGCGCCTACTCCTTACTCGGTGGGCCAGCGCGGCGCGATCGACGTGCATCTCGCGCGCGAGCGGTTAAAGCGCCATGTAGTCGTTACGTTGCCCTACTTCAATCTGGCGCCGTACGTGCTGATCAAGTCAGATCTGATCTTTACGACGACACGCCTCTTTGCCGATTACTACGCCAAGTTCCTGCCGCTGACCGTGGTGCCGGCACCGCTCGATTTCCCGCCGATGCAGTACTACCAGCTGTGGCACGAACGCGTGCATTATTCCGACGAAGTGCGGTGGCTGCGCAGTCTGGTCGCCGAAGCGACCAAGACGTTGATCGACAAGCCTTAAGCCTTTGTTTTGCAGGTTATCGGCAGCCATTGCCGATAACCTTGCCCTCTCCTGTTACGCCGCTGCTTCGTAAAGCGTCTTCGCCAGCCGGTTGTGCTGCTCGATAACCGGATCGAGTTCCAGCGTCGTCAACTGCCCATCCTTCACGACCACCCTGCCGCCGATCACGCTGTAGCTCACCTGCGACGGCGCGCAGAACACCAGCGCCGCGACCGGGTCATGCAACGCGCCCGCAAAGAGCGGCTGACGCAGATCGAACGACACGAAATCCGCCGCCATGCCCGGCGCCAGCGCGCCGATGTCGTCGCGATTGAGCACCTTCGCTCCGCCGAGAGTCGCGATCTCCAAGGCTTCACGCGCGGTCATCGCATCCGGCCCGAAGCCGACGCGCTGCAGAAGCAGCGCCTGGCGCACCTCGGCGACCATCTGCGCGCCGTCGTTCGACGCCGAACCGTCCACGCCCAGCCCCACCGGCACGCCAGCAAGGCGCATGCGCTTGACCGGCGCGATGCCCGAGGCGAGACGCATGTTCGAACACGGACAATGCGCGACGCCGGTGCCGGTGCGCGCGAACAGTTCGATGCCCGCGTCGTCGAGCTGCACACAGTGCGCGTGCCACACGTCGTGACCGACCCAGCCGAGGTCTTCCGCATACTCCGCCGGCGTCATGCCGAACTTCTCGCGGCTATACGCGATGTCGTTGACGTTCTCCGCCAGGTGCGTGTGCATCGACACCCCGTACTGCCGCGCCATGACCGCCGATTCGCGCATCAGATCGCGGCTCACCGAGAACGGCGAGCACGGGGCGACCACCACGCGCAGCATCGCGTAACGCCCTTCGTCGTGATAGGTCTCGATCAGGCGCTGCGTATCTTTCAGGATGTCGGCTTCGCGCTCGACCACCGAATCCGGCGGCAAGCCGCCGTCCTTCTGGCCCACGCTCATGCTGCCGCGCGCGGCGTGAAAACGCATGCCGATCCGGCGTGCCGCGGCGATGCTGTCGTCCAGACGGCTGCCATTCGGGTAGATATACAAATGGTCGCTCGATGTCGTGCAACCGGACAGCAACAGCTCGGCCATCGCGGTCAGCGTCGAGACTTCGATCATTTCCGGTGTGAGGTTCGCCCACACCTTGTAGAGATTAGTCAGCCAGCCGAACAATTCGGCGTTCTGCGCGGCGGGGATCGCGCGCGTCAAGCTCTGATACATGTGGTGGTGCGTGTTCACGAGCCCCGGGATGACCAGATGCCCGCGCATGTCCAGCACTTCGTCGGCCGTTTGCGGCAATTCCGCCGTCGGGCCGACCGCGACGATACGGTTGTCCTCGATGTACAGTCCGCCGTCGCGCAGTTCGCGCCGGGCGCCGTCCATCGTGACCAGCACGTCCGCGTGCTTGACCAGCATCGTTTTCTTTGGCTTGTTAGCCGCCTGCTCCATCGTCATTCGTTTCTCCGCTTTATTGCTTCCGTGCAAAGCCGTTCGAACGCGATGTGACGGCACGCCACCGTGCCGCCGCGTCTCGTTGAACGCCGTTGGCCCGGTTACCCAGCATGCTTCTGCCGTCTTCGGGGTGTGCGCCGCGCTCGAACCTGGCTTGAGTCGCACAGGAACCGTCTCTGCCGCGGTGCACGGGTGTAACCTTCAGCGGCCAAAATAATGCTGGCAACTCGCGCCAATGCGATACCCAACCTAACGCCGGGAATATAGTGGGCCTTTTTTGGTGACAGTACGATTCCCCGCCAGATTAAATACACTGGAATAGTCGAGTCACGTGGTCCGTGGCGGCTTTCAACAGGCTGTCTGTCATGCGCCAGGTATTATCTTTCCTATCTCTCGCGCGCTGAGCGGAACAACCTTTTTACAATGGCTGCCACGGCGCTCGCTTCAATTCGCCGACGGGTATGTAGCCACTGACGTGGAGCCTCGATCCGCCGCAAACGTTTCTGGATCGGGCCGCCGCCGAAACCTCGCATTCACATAAGGAAAATTGCGAATGGGAAAGCTCACTACTCATGTGCTCGACACCGCGAACGGCCGTCCCGGCGCGGGCATCAAGGTCGAACTCTTCGCGCTCTCGGGCGACACGCGCCGCGCGCTGAAAACCACCCTCACCAATGACGACGGCCGTTGCGACCAGCCGCTGCTCGAAGGCGAAGCGCTCGTCACCGGCGAATACGAACTCGTATTCGGCGCCGGCGATTACTTCGCGTCGATCGGCACGAAGGTGCCGGAGCCGCGTTTCGTCGATCGCGTCGTGCTGCGCTTCGGCGTAGCCGATGCCGGCGCGCACTACCACGTGCCGCTGCTGGTGTCGCCGTGGTCGTACAGCACGTATCGCGGCAGCTAGGAGACAGCTGCCGAGAGATGCTGAAGGCGCTGGAAGAATCGAGGCCGGGTTCGCGCAGTATTCCGATCCCGCCCGATTGCCTTGCGCAGATGCTCGCAGGACTCACGCGAGCACCCGCGAAAAGCAATCGGACGCAAGCAACCCGCCCCGAAGCACCCATAAAAAACGGCGTCGTGCGAACTGAGCGCACTGCGTCTTCGCCCTGAAGGGGCGCAGTCCCCCTGGGGGCGCCCCGCACTTTGCGCAGCGACGTCATGCGCGCCGACGACCCTTCAACTAGGTCGCCGAAGGCGCGATCAAGGCACCAACGTCGTTGCGCGTACAACGAATCAGAAGTGGAGGAGTTTCATGGAAGGCTTTATTACTGACTGGGTGAATCTGGCCCTGCGCTGGTTTCACGTCATCGCCGCCATTGCGTGGATCGGCGAATCGTTCTATTTCGTCGCGCTCGACAACAGCCTGAAACCGCCTACGGATCCGAACCAGCGCAAGCGCGGCGTGTTCGGCGAGCTGTGGCACGTGCACGGCGGCGGCTTCTACAACATGCAGAAGTACACCGTCGCGCCGCCGGAAATGCCGGACGACCTGCACTGGTCCAAGTGGCCGTCGTACACCACGTGGCTGTCGGGTGCGAGCCTCTTCACGGTGCTGTACCTGTTCGCGCCGAGCACGTACCTGATCGACAAGAACGTGCTGGACATGGGTCCGGTGGTGGCCGTCGCGGCCGCTCTCGGCTTCCTCGCGGCGGGCTGGATCGTGTACGACTCGCTGTGCCGCCTGCTTGGCAACAAGGACAAGCTGCTTGGCGTTGGCGTGGGCATTTACGTGCTGATCGCGGCATACCTCGCGTGCCATATCTTCGCGGGCCGCGCGGCTTACCTGATCATGGGCGCGATGCTGGCGACGATCATGTCGGCGAACGTGTTCTTCGTGATCATTCCGGGCCAGCGCAAGATGGTTGACGCCATGCTCAAGGGCGACACGCCGAACCCGATCTACGGCAAGCGCGGCAAGCAACGTTCGGTGCACAACACGTACTTCACGCTGCCGGTGGTGTTCGCGATGCTGTCGAACCACTACGCAATGACCTACACGAATCAGTACAACTGGGTCGTGCTCCTGATGATCATGCTGGCCGGCGCGCTGATCCGCCAGTTCTTCGTGATGCGTCACCGTGGCCAGGTGCTGTGGTACCTGCCTCTGGTCGGTATCGTGCTGATGTTCGCCGCCCTCTTCTGGACTATGCCGAAGCCGATGGTGGCGCAAGCGCAAGCCGCGAATGCACCGACGATCAAGGTGGGCGACATCGCTCCGGTGCTGCAACAGCGCTGCGTGGCATGCCACTCCGCTCATCCGACGATGATGGGCAGCGCCCCGGCCGGCGTGCTGCTGGATACGCCGGATGAGATCTCGCAGAACGCCCAGCGTATCTATCAGCAGGCCGTGACGCTGAAGGCGATGCCGCTTGGCAACGTCACGCACATGACCGACGACGAGCGCATGAAGATCGCCGCGTGGTTCGAGGGTGGCGCGAAGTAAGTGTTAATACCTGGCCGGGCGCCCTGCCCGCCCAGGTGATGGACGAAGTACCGAAGTACTATGAAGCGGGCTTTTCGCGCGAGCGGGAAGCCCGCTTTTTTATGGCCGTTGCCCATTTCGCCGCGTTCCGGCCCCCCGGATCTGGCGGCAGCGGCCGATTCGATGGCACAGCACAGCGAGGCCCCGCAGCGGGTTGCTGGTCGATAGATCAATGGACCTGCATTCGAAAGGAACCCGGCGACATCCCTTTCCAGCCCTGGTACGCGCGGATAAACGAGTTGGGCTCCTGAAAGCCCAGCAGAAAAGAAATCTCTGCCAACGACAGCGCCGATTGCTTCAGGTAGTGGTCGGCCAGTTCGGTCCGGGTCGACGTCATGATGCCCTGAAAGCTCTCGGCCTCTGACGTCAGCTTGCGCTGCAAGGTGCGCTTGCTCATGGCCAGTCTGTCGGCGACCGTTTCGATGCTCGCCTCGCCGCTCGGTAGCGCCTCGAGCAGCACCGCGCGAACGCGCGCCGCCGTGCTGGCGCGAGCGTCCATGTCCGCCAGCTTCTGGTTCAGCCTGCTTTCGAAGAAGTCCCACATGGCGGCGTTGGAGGTCAGGAATGGCCGGGCCGCATCGGCCGCCGAGAAACATATTTCGGTTCGGTCGGCCCTGCGCAATGGGCACCCGAAGTACGCTTCATAGGGCGCGATGTCTCGCGGCAGTTCGGGTAGCCAGGCGGCCTGCGGCACGATGTGCTCGCGCGTACCGACCCGGATCAGCTGGCAGAAGAACACCAGTTCGGCAAGACTGAGCGTATGGGGAAGTCGGCCCTCCGCGCCATATATGCTTAAGGTCAAGCGCGTCGATTTCAGGCCTTGATCCACGTCCAGCAGCATTGGACCGATCAATGGCTTGTACAGACTCAGCCGCCTCGCGGCGACGTTGAAATTCGGGCTGCACAGGCTGGCGAAGATGGGGGCGTCAAACGCTTCGGCCCTGAAGTGCTCGACAAGCAGCAAGGCCACTTCCCGGTCGCCCGCGGCCAGCTCCATGCCGCGCCACAACCGGAAGTAATCGGGCGCGGACAGCGCGATGTCGTCACGATGGAGCAGATCGGCGGGCAGCCCCGCGTGGGCCAGCACCGCGGCAGGATCGATCCGCATGTCGTTCAGCATCAACCTCCAGTTGGTGCCGATCACGAATCGGTTGGCTCGTTTCATCGTGTGTTGTCCGATGCAGCGTGATGGTCACGCTTTTTCCATTGCCTGGCGCGACATCTTGAGCATGGTCTTGCGTGGCAGCAGGGGCACGACCCAGTTCAGCAGGAACTTCAGCTTGCCCTCGTTGAAGGCGACGAGTTCGCCACGCTCCATGGCGCCGTAGCCGAATTGTGCCACCGACTGCGCCGACTTCGCCTGCTTCCAGATATCCACGCCTTCGAGGTTGCCGGCTGCCACGAATCCGGTGGCCACTGCCCCTGGGCACAGCGCGGTCGCCGTGACGTGATCGACGGCCACCTCTTCGGCGATGGCCTGGGTCAATGACGTCACGTAGGCTTTGGTCGCGTAGTACACCGCCTGCAGCGGGCCAGGCATGAACGACGCCGTCGACGACACGTTCAGGATGCGGCCGCGCTTGCGCTGCACCATGCCCTTGAGATAAAGGTGCGTCAGCTCGGTCAGCGTCGCCATGTTGACCTGCATCATCGCCTGAATGTTGACCAGGTTCTGCTCGTGAAACAGCCCATGCCCGCCAAAGCCGGCGTTGTTGATCAACACGTCGACCGTAATGCCACGCGCTTGCGTTTCGTCGAAGATGCGTTGCGCGGCGCCCGGCTTCGACAGATCCTCGGCGATCACGGTCGCGGAGATGCCGTACTGAGCCTCCAGTTCCAGTTTCAGCGCGTCGAGCTTGTCGCGCGAGCGCGCCACCAGCACGAGGTCGCCGCTCTTCTTTGCATGGATCTTCGCCAGTTCCCAGCCGATGCCGCTGGATGCGCCGGTGATCAGGGCGGTATTGGATTGCTTGGTCATGACTTTCTCATCCGGTGGGGCTTCGATGCAGGCATCTTAGGATCGCAGATCGCGCCACGCACTGGCGAACGACGCCATTCTGCTATCAGATCGTGCCATCGAGGCGCTCCGTCGCAGGCGGCAACATCCGCGCCGCGCCAGCTTTCCGGTCCACCAAAGCAAAGAGCCCGCAGCGCTGTCGCACTGCAGGCTCTTCTGAATCAACCTGCATGGCAGGTCAGATCAGACCAAAGCGGCAAACCTCAAACAGCCACCGCGTTCAACGCATCTTCCGTCAACCACAGCGACTCGGCGAGATCCTGCTCGTTGAGGTTGAGTCCATCCCCGCCGCGATCGACGACGATGAAGTCGCTCACGTCACCCAGCGCGATCAGCGGATGGTGCCATACGCCCTTCGCATAGTTGACGCCCTGCCAGCCGCTCGTCACGAACGCGCGAATCTTCGCGACATCCAGCTCGCCTGCCGGCGCCACGACCACCAGATACGGCTTGTCGTTCAGCGGCACGAAGGCCTGGCTGCCGAGCGGATGCCGTTCGAGCATCTTCACTTCGAACGGCAGCGTGCGCGGCTGCCCGCGAAACAGGTTCACGAGCGTGCGGCCATTCTCGTCGGTGACGTCAACTTTCGCCAGATCGTGATAGCGGATCGTCGTGCCGAGGTTGATCGGAATCTGCTTCGCGCCCTCGAGTTCGACCACGTCGCCGAACGCCGCGAACGCGTCTTTCGTCAACGGTTCGATAGCGAGCGTTTTCATGCGAGCGTGCCCCACAGACGAAGACGCGACACGCCGCCGTCCGGAATGATGTTGAAGCGCACGTGTGTCACCGGGCCCAGCGACGCGATTTCGCTTTCGTAGTAGTGCTGGTTGTCCATCTTCAGCTTCTGTTCGCCCAGCAGGACCGGCCAGAACATTGCCTGGGTGATCAGCGAGCTATCCGTGCCGCCCGTCACATAAGCAGCCTGGACCGAGCAGCGGTCCGGGAAGTTGCCCTTGAAGTGCGCCGTATCGACTTCGATCTTCTTGATCACGCCCGGTTGCGCCAGCGCGACGATGGCCCAGTCATTGCCCGGTTCGCGGCGGCGGCGCGTTTCCCAGCCGTCGCCCATGTTCACGCCACGGCCCGGCATCAGGATCGTCGACGCAGCGCCGAAGTGCTGGTTGTTCGCCGCAACCAGATACGCGCCGTTTTCCATTGCGGCCAGGTCGAACAACTCGGTGCGGCTCGCACCCGCCCAGTCGACCTGCGGCTGACCGTACACGCGCAGACGCGCGATACCGCCGTCCGGGTAGATGTTCACGCGCAGGTGCGTGTAGGCGTTCGTGTCGCTGACTTCGTGATAGTGGTGGCTATTGCCTTGCAGCGTGGTGGACGCGACGATTTCGGTCCACTGGGTCGACTGGTTCGGCACGCCGTCTACCACGCGCGCGGCTTCCACCGATGCTGCCGGCGGGAAGTTGCCCGTGAAGTGGCTGGTGTCGAGATCGAGGCCCTTGATCACGCCCGGGCGCGCGAGCTTGATCACGCACCAGTCGTAGCCGTTGGCGCGCTTGCGGCGGGTTTCCCAGCCGTCCATCCACTTGCCGTGGTCGTCGTACTTGCCAGGAATGAAGACGGCCGGCTCCGGATTCAGCATGCGCTCCTTCGGTGCGAAGAAATCGTCGCTAGCCTCGAGCGCCTGCGCGCCCAGACGCGGGTCGGCCAGATTCACATAGCGGCGCGTGAATTCCGGGGCGTTGGGATCGAGAATCGGGAGTGCCATCTTTGTCTTCCTTAATGTTTGTCAGTGCTGAAAAAACGTTTCGGTTCGAGGTCCGTGGCGCGTGGCTGAGGCGTGGCTCAGGTGTGAACAAGCCACGCCTGACACCTCACGCGTCGATCAGGTCGTCGAGCCGGAAACGTGCGATACGGTAGATCTGGTCGAGGCTCGCGCGCAGTTCGTCCGCGCGGCTGTTGTTCACCCGCGCCTCGAAGTTCGCGATGATGCCGTGGCGGTCATACCCGCGCACCGCGAGAATGAACGGGAAGCCGAATTTCTCGCGATACGCGGCGTTCAGGGAGATCAGCTTGTCGAACTCTTCCTGCGTGCATTGCGCGAGACCGGCGCCGCTTTGCTCACGCGTCGATTCGGCCGTCAGTTCACCGCGCACGGCCGCCTTGCCGGCGAGCTCCGGGTGGGCGTTGATCAACGCCAGTTGCTTCGCTTCACCGGACGTTTCGACGATGTTCGACATCTTGCTATGCAATTCGTCGATGCTGGCGAACGGCCGTTGCCGCGCGGCGATTTCCGCGACCCACGGCGAGTGCTCGAAAATGCCCGACAGTGCTGCGACGAACGCGTCGGCCGAGGTGCTGTTGAGTTGGTCCAGTGTGTATTGCATCGCCTTCATGCCGCAGCCCCGCGGTTGTTTTGCTGGTAAGGGTGATGTTCGCGCCAGTGGCGCGCAATATCGACGCGCCGCGTCACCCACACGCGATCGTGTTGTTCGATATGGTCGAGAAAACGCTGCAATGCGCGGAAACGCCCAGGGCGTCCGAGCAGGCGACAGTGCATGCCGATCGACAGCATCTTCGGCGCTTCGTCGCCTTCTTCGTAGAGCACGTCGAATGCGTCGCGCAGGTACGTGAAGAAGTGGTCCGCCGTGTTGAAACCTTGCGGACTGGCGAAGCGCATGTCGTTGGTGTCGAGCGTGTACGGCAGGATCAGTTGCGGCACCTTCGCGCCGCCCGTGACCTCGACGTCCATCCAGAACGGCAGGTCGTCGCCGTAGTTATCCGAGTCGTACAGGAAGCCGCCGTATTCGGCGACGAGTCGATGCGTATTGGGACTGTCGCGGCCGGTGTACCAGCCAAGCGGACGCTCGCCCGTCACACGCTGGATCGCGTCCATGCCGAGGCGCATATGCTCCGCCTCTTTCTCCGGAGACACGTCCTGGTAGTGAATCCAGCGATAGCCGTGGCAGGCAATCTCATGACCGAGCTCGACGAACGCGCGTGCCACTTCGGGATGGCGTTCGATCGCCATGCCGACGCCGAACACCGTGAGCGGCAGACCGCGCTTTTCGAATTCGCGCAGAATACGCCAGACGCCCGCACGCGAACCGTATTCGTAGATCGACTCCATGCTCATGTGGCGAGCCGGATAGGCCGCGGCACCGACAATTTCCGACAGAAACTGCTCCGAACCGGGGTCGCCGTGCAGCACGCAGTTTTCACCGCCCTCTTCGTAATTCAGGACGAATTGCACCGCAACACGCGCTTGACCCGGCCAGTTTGCCTGCACCGGGTGGCGGCCGTAGCCGATCAGATCGCGTGGGTAGTTCGGGTCGAGTGGCATGATTTGACGAATGCGTGGTGACGGTACGTAATATTCGCGTGAGACTCATGTGGCAAGCACATGGATTGGACGTGGGCTTGCGTGCGGCGTGCGCTCGAGTCACGCCGGCGCGGGTCAAAACACCTTAAAATCAACGCCATAATCGGCTTTTAAAAGCCTTTCAGGCACCCGCACTGAGTTGAACCAGTGTAGCGAAAACACCCGGGTGTGCCCATACACCCGGGCAGATAGTGCGAGTCAGACTGAATGTATGTGCTGCTCCGTTTCCCTCGCGTTTACCCGCGGTAAATCGGCCGTTGCGGCGCTTTCCCGGCCATTTGCCAAGGAAACGCCGGCAGAACCACGGACCGGAAGCGGATTGTGGCCTGCGTCAGCCGGGCTGAACGATTCGAGCGCGCCGTCGTAGCGCTTCGCGAGCGGCCGGGCGTAGTCGCCACGCTTGGCGGTGGCAAGGCCCAGCGCGATCAGCGCCTCGGTCCACTTGACGGCCGCCGTCACGCCTTCTATCACCGGCGCGCCCAGCGCGTCTTCAATCTCCGCGCACAGTTCGGCCATGCCCGCGCAACCGAGCACGATGGCATCCGAACCGTCTTCCTCGAGGGCACGCCGGCATTCGTCGAGGATGATGCGGCGCGCCGCCGAGCCGGGCGTGTCGAGATCGAGAACGGCGACGTCGGTGGCGCGAACGTTGCGGCAGAAACGTTTCATGCCGTAGCGCTCGGCGAGGTGCCATGCCATGCCGCAGGTGCGCGCCAGCGTCGTCACCACCGAGAAACCAGGCGCCACCACGCTGGCCGCGTGCATCGCCGCCTCGGCGATACCGATCACCGGGCCCCGCGCCAGTTCGCGCGCGGCGTACAAACCCGGATCGCCGAAACAGGCGATCACGTAACCGTCATAGCCCTCCCGCTCGCCCGCGATGACCTCGGCCAGCAGGCCGGGGGTAGCGAGCGCTTCGTCGTAGTAGCCTTCAATCGACGGCGGCCCCATGGTCGGACTCACCGCCACCACCTCGGTGCTAGGCGCGGCCACTTCGCGCGCGCAACGGCCCATTGCCTCCGTCATGCGTTGGGTCGTATTCGGGTTAATCAGTTTGATGCGCATATCGACTCCTGTTGCGATGCCCCAAAGAACGTCACCTTGAGGGACCCGCGAAACTCAGCGTGCAAGCACGCGATAGAACAGCGCAGCCAGGCCGGCGCCGATGAACCATGAGAAATTAGCTGTGCTTTCGAGCGCCGGCGTCATCACGCAGATCACGGCGATCACGGCGGCCGGAAGCAGCGCCGCCACGGCACGGTAGTTGACGCCGTTGCGATACCAGTACGAACCGCTGGGCGCGACCGTGTACAGGTCGTCGAGAACGATCTTTTGGCGCTTCACGAGGTAGTAGTCAACGATCAGGACACCATACAAAGGTCCGATGAAGCTGCCGAGCACGTCCAGCGTGTAGTGAATCACGGCCGGGTTGTTGAACAGATTCCACGGCGTGATGAAGATCGATGCCACGGCGGCGAGCATGCCGCCCGCGCGCCAGCTGATCAGACGCGGCGCGACGTTCGAGAAGTCGAAAGCCGGCGACACGAAATTGGCCACGATGTTGATGCCGATGGTCGCCACCGTGAAAGTCAGCGCACCCAGAATCACAGCGGTCGGATAGTCGATATGTCCCACCGTTTCGACCGGGTCCGTGATCAGCTCGCCGAACACCGGCAGCGTAGCCGCGGTCGTGATCACCGTCACCAGCGAAAAAGCGAGGAAGTTGACCGGCAGACCCCAGAAGTTGCCGCGCTGCACGCTGCGAAAGCTCTTGCCGTAGCGCGAAAAGTCGCCGAAATTCAGCATCGGCCCCGAGAAATACGACACCACCAGCGAGGTAGCCGTGATCATCACCGGCACGACTTCCATGCCGTGATACTTGACGCCGCCGAGGTTGATGCCGATGTTGCGCCAACCCGCGCGATACACCATGTAGCCCGCGAGAATGAACATCACCACATAGACGGCCGGACCGGCGAAGTCGATGAACTTCTTGATGGTCTCCATGCCGTGCCAGAACACCAGCGCCTGCAGGACCCACAGGAGCATGAATCCGGCCCAGCCGAGCGTCGACAGACCCATGAAGCCATGGTGATGAACGTCGGCGTAAGGCAGCAGTTGCGGGACGAATTTCAGCACCACGATCACCAGCGCGCTCGACGCCAGATACGTCTGGATGCCGTACCAGGCCACCGCGATCAGGCCGCGAATCACAGCGGGAATATTTGCGCCCAGCACGCCGAAAGTGGCGCGGCACGCCACCGGATACGGCACGCCGTTCGCCTGGCTCGGCTTGGCGATCAGATTGCACAGCAGATTGACGATCGTGATGCCGACCAGCAGCGCCACCAGCACCTGCCAGCTTGTCAGCCCGAGCGCGAACAGACTGCCCGCGAACACGTAGCCGCCGACGCTGTGCACATCCGACATCCAGAACGCGAAGATGTTGTACGCGCCCCAGGTCTGATGACGCAGCGGTGCGAGGTCTTCGTTGTAGAGCCGCTCGCTGTAGCCTGCCGGGATCGACGGATCGCTGGGCGCGCTGTCGTCTGCATAAGCGGGGATTGCCGGACTGCTGGGCGCTGCACTGAACTGAGCCATGATTCCTCCTTGGGATAGGGACCGTCGATAGCAAAATCGAAGGACGATGCATCGGCTGTGCCAGCCGCGCCCTCCTCGCCCAGGTGAGGCAAAGGGAGCCGGCGTCGGCTGTCGTGCCGTGCCGCGGATGTCTCCGTACTTGAGGTACTTGTGGTTATCGCACCGCCAGCAGCCGCGAATTCCAGCGATGCGTTGTTACTCGAAGCCCGTACTCGAAGCCCGTCGCCCGGCGGCGGACACGCGTGCGCAAGCCGGCAGCGCTCACGCCGAGCCGCCTTGCAACGCTTGATTCAGTTCAGTTCAGTTCATTTCAGTGCGGCGCGCACCGCCAGGGAGCTCGCCGGCCGCCTGCCTAACCTGGCGCGGACTTTCTTCTGGGTGCATCCTTCGGCGCGCCGTTCAGTGCGCCGAACACTTCATGGAGATCCGCCGCGCCAACGGCGGGACGGTCCAGCATTTTCAACTCGACGCTTTGCAGATGGCGCGACATCAGGGCCGCAGCCTCTTTGGCATCGCCGGCGTCGAGCGCGGCGAGAATCGCTTCGTGGTCCTCGAACGAGCACGGGCTGCGTCCGAGCGACTCGTACAGCGCGGAAATCAGCGTGGAGCGCGCCACCAGTCCGTTCAGGCAATCGCACAGCACGGCGTTGCCGGTGAGGCCGGCCAACTCGGTGTGAAACTCGCCCGACAGGCGAATCCATGCCGGAAAATCACGTGTTTCGAATGCCTTGCGTTCACGGCCGATCATGCTGCCGATGCTCTTCAAACGCCGCACTCCGTGACCGCCGCTGCAAATCTTTTCAACAACAGCCAGTTCGATGATGCGGCGCATTTCGAACACCTCATGCACTTCCTGCAGCGACGGACTCGCCACGAACGCACCGCGATTCGGTTCGAGATCGACGAGGTGGTCGGTCGCCAGTTGCGCCAGCGCTTGCCGGATTGGGCCGCGCTTGACGCCGAATACTTCGCATAACTGTGCTTCTGTCTGCTTGGCGCCCGGCGCGAGCCGATGTTCGAGGATCGCGGAGCGGATGCGCTCGGCGATCACCTCAGGTTTCGAACTACTCGCGTTGGCGGACTCTGTGTCGGACATGATATGTGTCTCGGTATGTAGGTCATCATAGGATGGACATAAAAATTGTCAACAATTTTTGCGGCGAATTTCAACAATTTCCATGGAACGGCTGTACTGGCGGCCAGCCGGGACGGCCTGGATGCGCCGTGCCGCCTCAGTACGAGTTTAATTAGGTTAGGTAGTCGCCGTCTATTGGTGGCGGATTTTGTCAACAAAATCTATGGACCTTCACCGCGCGCTCTGCTGGAAGTAGGCTCGGAAAAATATGCCGTTAGTTGCGTTCTAGTGCGAAGAAAAACGGGCATGCGCCCGCTTCCCTGTCCCGTGGCTTCAGGCCAGATGTGGATAGCCCGACAAGCTCAGTTTGAAGCCGTGCGCGTCGGCGATAAGGTGCGCATCCGCGCCCACCGGCAGGGTCAGCATGTTGCGAACATGCCCGAATTGCAGCCCCGTGACGATCGGAATGCCAATCACCGACCTCACCTGCTCGATCATTGCGTGCAGGTCATAGCCGTTGTCGTATTCGTAGTACTTGGCACCGGAGAAGTCGCCCAGCACGAGCGCCTGTTGCTGCGCGAGGATGCCGGACAGGTGCAGTTGATAAATCATCCGTTCGACGCGGAACGGCTGCTCATTGACGTCCTCGATAAACAGGATGCCGCCCTCCACCGGCGGCATGTAAGGCGTGCCGATCAGCGACGCCAGCACGGCAAGATTGCCGCCCCACAGCATGCCCGAGACGTCCACCGCTTGCGCCTGCGGCACGGTACTCGTGACGCTCATGGTCGGCTTCGTCACTGCCGACCAGAAATGCTGCATGGTGAATTCGCTGAGCTCTTCCGCGCCGAAGTCGCTCATCAGCATGGGACCGCCGAAGGTTTTCACGCCGGCGCGCGCCAACAATGCGAGCTGGATCGCGGTGAAGTCGCTGTGTCCGACGAGCACAACCGGCTGGCCGGCGAGCCGCCGTTGCAGGCCTTCATAGTCGAGCCCGTGCAGAATGCGCGCCGCGCCGTAGCCCCCGCGCACGGTCAGCACGATGTCCGGCAACGGGCGCGACGGATCGGCAAGCCGGTTCAGATCCGCTGCACGTTCGCCGTCGGTGCCGGCAAAGCGCTGATAGCGGCGCTTCGCCGCCTCGACACCCTCGACGCGATGCCCCTGCGCATGGAAGCGCTGCAATGCACGATGCAGGACCTCCGGGTCATGCGGGTAGCCGGACGGCGCAATCAATTCGATAGTGCGATGGACGGTCATTTGACGAGACCTGCTGGATGTTGTTGTTTTAGAGCGGCTTGGCCTGGTCCGGTTCGCCACCCTCGCCACCTTCGCCGGCATGCGCCGCGGCACGTGCCTCGCGGCCGGCGCGCCGCCGCTCGGCGAAAAACGATTTGAGCGCCGCGCCGCATTCGTCTTCAAGCACGCCGCCGATCACGGTAGTGTGATGGTTCAACTGCGGATTCGCAAAGGCGTCGACCACACTGCCGCACGCCCCGGTCTTCGGATCACGCGCCCCGAACACCACGCGGGCGATGCGCGCGTGCATGATTGCGCCGGCGCACATCAGGCAAGGCTCGAGCGTCACGTAAAGTTCGCAGCCCGGCAGCCGGTAATTTTCGACCGATTGCGCGGCAGCGCGCAGTGCGGCCATTTCCGCATGTGCCGAGGGATCGTGGCCGCCGATCGGGTGATTGAAACCCTTGGCGATGACCTCGTCGCCGCGCACGAGTACCGCGCCGACCGGCACTTCGCCGGCCGCGCGGGCCTCTTCGGCGGCGGCTTGCGCCAGCGTCATGAAGTAGCGGTCGCGCTCGGAAACAGGGGGGGACGCGGGTAGGTCGGCCGGATTCGGCTGGGCGGCATGGACGAGCGGTTCGCTCACTGCGAACTCACGTCGGCCGTATTGAGATTGCCGGCACGTTCGGACAGCCGCTCGGCGATTCGCCGGCAGTATTCGCGCGGCAGAACCAGCGGGCCGCCCCGCAGCGATTCAAGTGCCATATCGAGCGCCAGCATGCGCGCCTTGAGACGGCAAAGCGCAGCCCGGTCGCTCGCGGCATTCCATTCCAATTGCAGGTCACGCAACGCGCGCAACTGCTCAGCCGCGGGCGGCACGAAGCCCGCGCTCTTCAAAATCCGGTTGGCGACGCACACTTCCTCGGGGACCTGTGTGTCGTCGCCCAAGGACGGCGGCGCACCCGCGCCATGTAACTCGTCGAACTCATCGCGCGCGGCGGCGGCGGCAATTCGCTGTTCGACCAATGCATCAAGCAATTTCATCTGCAATCCACTACGTTGCGGCCCAAGCATTCTATCAGGGAGCGCACGAGCGTTTCGTTTCTCCAACCGACGAACACCCCTAAGCTTTCGGATAATGCGCATACGGGCGCGCACATGGCCGTAGACCAGGCTGCGCGCTATGACCCGGCGCCCGACAGCGGCCAGCGAGCCAGCGCGATGTGCCGGGTACGCCCGAGCAAACTGTGCATCAAGGCAAACTCACGGACGTTCCAGCACAGGGATTCCGCAGGGCGCGCGGCGGTCCACGGCATGCCATACGCCAGTGTGACATGCGGCGTAAAGGGCACGGCGGCGTTCGAACGATCGCCGAAACCCGCGTTCTGCAACGCGCCTTCCAGCGCGTCGTGGAGCGCGCACAGGCCCGCGACGCCATCGCCCCCGCTCAAGACCAGCGGCCCCGGTCGCCGTTTCGTGGCAAAGCTGACTACCGTGTCGAATTCGACGCTAAACGGGTCCATTGCGATCGATGCTGCCGCCTGCATTGCGGCATCGACTCGCGGCCCCGGCAAACCGCCCGCGAAATTGCCCAGGTGCAGCAGCGTGATGTGCAGACGGCCGGCCACGAGCGGCTTGCTCCGCGCACGTGTCTCTGCGCAAAGCTGTTGCGCGAGCTTTGCGATGCTTGCCGCCGTATTGCTGTCAGGGAAGACGGCGAAGAAGAGGCCGTCTGTCGGTGTTGGCGGCGCCTCGAGTCCGGGCAGCCAGAGTTGTTCAGGCATCTTGCGCCTGACCGGGTAGAGCCGGCATGGGGTGACATCTCCATTCGTCGTTCAGGTTGAGCCGTGCGGCCTGAGTACTGTACATTCATACAGCACCAGCAGCAATAGTCAGGCATGTAACGCCGAACGGGAAAGGGTCACGATTCGTGGTGACGCGGGTCGGTCGCTTTCGTCAAACAAGCGGATTTTCCGCAAAAAATCGATTCGGAATACAAATTAATTTTGATTTGATTTTTCGCCCCGAAAAAATAAGCCCGGAGCAATGCGGCTCGCCCGAAGTTCATAGAAGTAACGGCAGCGACACAGCGATGTTGTACAGTTTCCCTAAGGGGACTGAGCGGTATAACATCTGTGGACGTTGAGCGGCCTTGCGTTCATCTGCGCCCTCTCCTTGCAGTCAGACCCGGTCTGCTCAGAAGACAGCGGCCGGCGCGACAGACAATCCGCTGTTGTTGGAACCCGTCATAGCTCATCACCATTCGATCCGATGCCAAAAGACACTCCAGAATCGCAGTCCGTTTGTAATACCGTCACGCGTAGCGCGATTTTCATCGTAGCGACCCTGGTGGACGGCGAGAACAACGCCGACACGGTGCGCGCATGGTGCGCCGATATAGCCGCCCTCGTACGTTCGGTCGGCAAGCGCGTCCCCTCCGGCAATCTGTCGTGCGTGTGCGGCTTCGGCTCCAAGGCCTGGGATACGCTGTTCGGCGCGCCGCGTCCGGCGGGCCTGCACCCGTTCCGCGAAGTCGGCGAGGGAGAACGCCGCGCCGTGGGGACGCCGGGCGATATCCTGCTGCATATCCGCGCGGACCAGATGGATCTCTGCTTCGACCTCGCCACGCAACTGGTAGGACGGCTCGGCGAAGCGATCGCCGTAGTGGATGAAGTGCACGGCTTTCGCTACTTCGATATGCGCAGCATGGTGGGTTTCGTCGACGGGACCGAGAATCCGGAAGGCCGCGAGGCCGCCGATTTCACCCTGATCGGCGACGAAGATCCGGAGTTCACCGGCGGCAGCTATGTCCTCGTGCAGAAGTATCTGCACGACATGGCCGGCTGGAATGCGCTTTCAGTCGAGACCCAGGAGCGCATTATCGGCCGTACCAAACTCTCCGACATCGAGCTGGATGAAGCGGTCAAACCGTCGTCATCGCACAGTTCGCTGACCACGCTCGTGGAAAACGGCGAGGAAGTGAAAATCCTCCGCGACAACAAGCCGTTTGGCCGCCCCGGCATGGGCGAGTTCGGCACTTACTTTATCGGCTACGCGCGCTCGCCTCGTCCGATCGAACAAATGCTGGAAAACATGTTCGTCGGGCGGCCGCCGGGCAATTACGACCGGCTGCTCGACTACAGCCGCGCGGTCACGGGCGGCCTCTTTTTCCTCCCGTCGGCCACCTTGCTCGAGGCGCTCGCGGAACGCGCCCCCCAGAGCAACGCGGCCTGCGCCGGCCAGCAGCCCGTTGCGCCCTCGCCTGCCGAACCACGCCACGACGGTTCACTGAATATCGGCTCTCTCAAAGGAACTTCGCAATATGAATAATCTGCATCGCGAGCTTGCTCCCATCTCCAGCGCCGCCTGGTCGCAGATCGAAGAGGAAGTCGCGCGCACCTTCAAGCGCTGTGTCGCGGGCCGTCGCGTGGTCGACGTCAAGGGCCCTGGCGGCACGGAACTGTCTGGCGTTGGCACGGGTCATCAGATCGCCGTCACCGCGCCGCAAGCCGGTGTCGTGGCCAAACTGTCCGAGGTGAAGGCGCTGGTGCAACTGACCGTGCCATTCGAACTGCAACGCGAGGCAATCGACAGTGTCGCGCGCGGCGCGAAAGACGCCGACTGGCAGCCCGCGAAAGATGCCGCGAAGGAACTCGCCTATGTGGAAGATCGCGCGATTTTCGACGGCTATCAGGCGGCGGGCATCGGCGGGATTCGCGAAGGTTCGTCGAATCCGCCCCTCGCGTTGCCCGCCAACGTCAGCGACTATCCGGCCGCAATCAGCGGCGCGCTCGAACAGTTGCGGCTCGCCGGCGTCGACGGCCCCTACTCCGTGCTGCTCGGCGCCGACGCGTTCACCGCCCTCGGCGAAGCGAGCCATCAGGGGTATCCGGTCATCGAGCACATCAAGCGGATCGTGAACGGCGACATCGTCTGGGCGCCCGCGCTCACCGGCGGCTGTGTGCTGTCCACGCGCGGCGGCGACTTCGAACTGCACCTGGGCGATGACCTGTCGATCGGCTACACGAGCCATACCGACACAGTCGTGCGACTCTATCTGCGCGAGACGCTGACATTCCTGATGCTGACGAGCGAGGCATCGGTTTCGGTGACGGAAGCGGAATAGACTGCCGGGCGTCTCGATAATGGCCGGTCATGAATTGAATCCACCAGGCGGCGTTCAACCGGCCATCAGTTTCTCAATCGCGGACACAGCATGTGTCAATCCGTGCTCGGCGCTCATCTGGATGCCAAGCTCGCGCGCGCGCATACGCACCTCCGACCGTTCCGCGAATTCGATGCCCTGTGCAAACGATAAAGCTCGCACACGCCTTCCGCCTACGGGCTCGGCGGCAACGCCTGCACGCCTGAGGCGATCGGCCCAGAAAAACTGGTCGCCCGCAAACGGCACCACGACTGAAGGCACCCCCGCCCGCGCCGCGGAATGCGTAGTGCCGGAGCCGCCGTGATGAACCACCAGCGATGTCCTTGGAAATAGCCAGTCATGAGGCGTGTCGCCGATCACGTGGAAATTGACTGGCAGCGCCGCCCCGTCCACGCCGCTCCAGCCAGGATAGAACACCGCGCGGCGCCCCGCGGCGGCCTCGATAAGATCGTTGAGCAACTTCGGCCTGTCGAACCCAACCATGCTGCCGAAGCCGATATACATGGGCGCTTCGCCAGCCTCGAGGAAATCGGTCAACGCCTTCGGTGCACACCAGTCGAGCGACGAAGGTACCCATTGTCCGCAGGCATGCGCATTCCCAGGCCAGTCGCCGGGCTGCTGTCCAGATGCAGTCAGCAAGCTGGGCGACACGCCGAAGAGCATCGGATGATCGGTCCACAGTTCGTCTCTGGGCGGCAACCCGCACACGGCTGCCCGCGCCGCATTGATCTTCTTTCGAAAGGCGCGCCACAACATGCCGTTGACGAAGTGATGGCTTGCGCGGTTGAAAATCGCCGGTACGTACCTGGGTGGAAGGAACGGTGAAGCGAACGCCGAGGTTGGCGTAATCGGGATGAACCCCGTACCGATGGCCTTGACGCCGAGATATTCGGCGGCCGATAGACCAGCGAATGCCGCAAGCCCGGACACGATAACGGCGTCGCAACCATTGCCCGCCGCCACGATGTCACGCAGCCATGCCTCAGCGTTGGTATTGGCAATGTACGCCAGCGCGTTCGCCGTGCCTGAGAAGCTGCTTTTCCCAGCCTCGACGCCGGAGCTGGCGAGCGCGGGCTGCAACATCCCTTTGATGTCTCCAGCCAGTGCCGCCGACGGCACCTTGAGTGCGCGGGCCGCGCCAAGCGTCGCGCCGTCGGCCAGCAAAACCGCCTCGTGGCCGGCATCCATTAGCGCACGGCACAGTGCCGCGAGCGGGCGCGTATCGCCTTCCGTGCCATAGGTTGCGGCAACGAATCTCATGATTTTCGGCTCTTGACGGTGGGAGCGGACGGGCACGCGGCACCCTCGATGAACAGCTTGACGATCGCCGCGAATTCTTCCTGGAGGTCGAGTTCGGGGGTTGCAAGCCAGCGCATCAGTGCGCCGAGATAAAGATGGTGCAACAGCGTCGCGAGATGAGATGCGGCGAGATCGTTGCGCAGTTCGCCCGTGTGCTGAGCTCTACCGATCAGCATGGCAAAGCCATCAATATGGTCGCTGGGTGAAGACGTGCCCGCTTCGCGTTCGACACCCGTGAAACTCAGGAAGCGAAATCGAAGATATGGCGCGATCCAGGCCCGATGTGCTTCGCACCAGGCGGCCGAAGCATCGAGCATGACCGAGATAGCCGGCGCGAAATGCGGTTCACGCTCGATACGAGGCCCCAGATGCGCCATGTCGATTGCCAGTTGCGCGTGAATCCAGTGCGCTAGCACCGCCTCTTTGGTGGCGAAATGGTTGTAGAGCGTCCCCTTGGCTACGTCCGCTTCGAGAGCGATCTGCTCCATCGTCACCGCTTCGTAGCCGTGCGAATGAAACAGGCGGATAGCGTTTTCCGCGAGGGCATCGAGCGTACTCGCACGCTTCCTCGCGCGACGGCCTGGCGTGTCCGAATCGGTCATGTCACCCACATAATTGAACGTTGCACATAATTGAACGACGTTCAATAAAATATATGACGGCACCCCGTCGACTGTCAAGGGGAACACCACTCGTTGACGCCGAGCCCCACCGCCTTCACGACGCCTTCGTCGCGGCGTTTCAGCAATGCTTTCGACGCACCCGGCATCGCCGCCTCGAACATCTCGGGCTGACGCTCTCCGTGCGTAAAGACATCGATATCGTGGATCAGCGCGATATCGATATGCTCCAGCGCAAGACGCTGCAGACTGTCCTCGATCGAGCGCATCGTGCCGTCATAGCTGTAGTCGAAAACCGGTTCGAACGGCAGTCCGTCCACCCAAGGCGCGAAGTTGATCCCGGCGCGCTTGCGCGGTTTCAGAATACGTCCGACCTTGGTCGATAGCACATACTGGTCGCGCGGATACCACCGCAACCCCTGCCCGCAACGTGCCTCGCTCAGCCCATGCCCGTACATCGGCGAGGTGTCGAAGTAACGCACGCCCGCATCCCACGCAGCCTTGATCAGGGCGGCTGAATCCTCTTCACTGATCGGCCTGAAGATGTTGCCGATCGGCGCGGCGCCGAAGCCCATCACGGTTGTCTCGAGCCCTGAACGCGGCCATTTTCGCTTCGCTACCGGATCCATCTTTGTCTCCTGCCCCATGCAAGGTGGTTGCCGCCGCAGGCAACAGCGCTGGTTTCAACGCTGCTTCGCCCGACACTGTTGGTCACTTGACCTTGGCCGCAGCGGCGAGCTTGCGCACCCCTTCTTTCGGATCCTCGTTCGAGTTCACGAAACAAGTGAAACGTGTACCAGCATGATTAATCCAACGGCGAACACTAGATAATCGGTAACCGCAGGGAGCGAAATCTGGAAGGTTTGGAAACTAAAACTGGGGAAACTCAGCTTATCCAGACTACCAAACGATAACGCCTCTTATCACGGGCATGTCTCCGCCCTCCCCTCAGCCGCTCGAGCGCGCCGAGACGCCGTACCTGCTGCCACCGGTTGAATCCGCCCGCAGATTGCTGACGGTGGCGGCATTGTTCAGTTGGTCCATTCCTGTAGCAGTGCAATCGCGCGCTGCGCGAGCGGAGAAAGGTAAGCGTCCTTCCGGAAGACCACCCCGATGTGCCGTCGCAAGTCGAGTTCGCTGGTATCGACATTGAGCGCGCGCAATCCTTCCAGCGCGTCAAATGACTCCGTGCCCGCTACGCAGAGCATCGCGGTGCCGCGCAACAGATGCAGAAGCGAGGTGCTGCCGAAATCAGTTTCCACACGTAACCTTGGCACGTCGAGACCAAGCCTCGCGAAGGCCGCGTCCACTTGCTGACGAACGGGTATGGTCGGCCCCGGTAGCAGCCATTCCTGATCCGCCAGATCGGCCAGCCGAAGATTGCGCTTGAGGTGCAACGGATGCGACTCATCGGCGAGCACGGACAGGTTGTCGCGAAAGAGTTCGACGAACGACAGTCCGTCTGCATCCGCTTTCGGCTCGGGAGCCACGATCAGGTCGAGTTCACCCGCAACGAGTAAGTCGACAAGGTCGCGCGCAAGCCGGCGCCGCAATCGCAGGCGTGCAGCAGGTCGTTCCTTCAACAACTGGCGACATGCGCCCAGAACGAGTGCCGCCGGCACCGTCGGAGAATAGCCAAGACTCAGCACGCCCTGTTCGCCGCTGCGGATCGCGTGCATTTCCTTGAGCGCGTCCTCGTATTCCAGTGCAATCCGTCGCGCACGCGCGAGGAATAGCGAACCCGCCTGAGTCGGCGTGACCCCATTCGCCGTGCGCTGGAACAGCGCGAGGCCGGTCTGCGCTTCGACACGCTGAATGGCTTTCGTCAGCGCCGGCTGGCTCATGCCCAGCGCTTCCGCGGCCTTGCCGATGCCGCCGTGCTCTTCTACCGCAAGCAGGTAATCCAGATCCCGCGTTTCCATAGACATTCCTCTTGGCTATGACTTTATAGCCAACGGCGCATTGTGGTGATGACGTGCATCTTACAGACTAACGCCAGCATTGATAAAGGAGACACCGATTGGGCTTTGCTTACTTTCTGCGCCGCGCCGCGCGTTATTGGGGCGACAACGTTGCGGTAATTCATCGCAACCGCGAGCTGACGTACCGTCAGCTCGACGAGCGCTCGACCTTGCTGGCGAATGCACTACTCGGCTTGGGGCTCGCGAAAGGCGACCGGGTTGCGGTCCAGGCCCGCAACTGCTCGGAGCTGGTGGAAATCGAATGCGCGCTATACAAGGCGGGGCTCGTCAAGGCCGCGCTGAATCCGCGCTTTACGATGCACGAAGCGGCTGACGTTGTGGAGAATTGCGCGCCACGCGTCATGATCGCGGGCGAAGGATTCACGGCTTACGATCGTGCGTCGCCCGGGTTCGGTTCGGTCGAGTCGTTCATTTCGCTCGGCGTTCCTGCGAACGGGTACGCCGAATACGAAACACTGATCTCGCGCGCCAGCCCGCATTTGCCCGAGGTCGCGTTGTCGTCCGACGATCTCGCTGTGCTGCACTTCTCGTCCGGCTCGACCGGCAAGATCAAGGCGGCCATGCAGACCTACGGCAACCGCCTCGCGTCGCTGCGCAAAATCCTGCAGGGCATGGATTGTCCGGCGAAACCCGGCGATCGGCTCGCACTGATCGGTCCGGTCACTCACGCGTCCGGCATGCTGATGCAGCCGTACCTCTATTCGGGCGCCACACTCGTGCTGTTCGACACGTTTGAGCCCGCGCACTTTCTACGGGAAATCGAGCGGCTGCGGATCACGCACGTTTTCATGGTGCCCGCGATGATCAATATGCTTCTCAACGATCCCGCGCTGGACACGGCCGATCTGACGAGCCTGAAGATGCTCGGCTACGGTGCGGCGCCAATGGCGCCGGCGCGTATTCAGGAAGCGTGGACGCGTATCGGTCCGGTGCTGTCGCAAGGTTACGGCGCAAGCGAGTCGACTTCGGGCGTCACGCGTCTTTCCATCGCGGACCACGCGGAAGCGATTGCACATCGCCCCGAGCGGCTCGCGTCGTGCGGCCGGCCCACGGGCGAGACCGAAGTTCTCGTCGTTGACGAACACGGCCGCGAGGTCTCCGGGGATGCGATTGGTGAAATCATCATTCGCGGCGCAGATGTGTTTCAAGGCTATTGGGGTGCGCCGGAGCTTACGCGCGAAGTGCTCGTCGACGGTTGGCTGCGGACCGGCGATCTCGCGCGCGTCGATGACGAAGGGTACATCTACCTCGTCGATCGTCAGAAAGACATGATCATTTCCGGCGGCTTCAACGTTTATCCGACCGAAGTCGAGGCCTCGCTCTATCAGCATCCTGATGTCATGGAAGCTTGCGTGATCGGCGTTCCCGACGAGAAGTGGGGAGAAAGCGTGAAGGCCGTTGTGGTGCTGAAGAGCGGACGTAACACGATTGCGGACGAGATCATCTCCCATTGCCGCGCGCGGCTCGCTGACTACAAACTGCCCCGGACCGTGAGCTTCGTTGCCGATCTGCCCAAGAACGCGAGCGGAAAGATCGCCCGCAAGCTGGTTCGCGAGCAGTACTGGCAGGGCGTCTCGCGTCGAGTCAATTGAAGAGGAATGCTATGTTCGATTACCTGAAAAGTCCGGCGTTCGTCGAAACCCGCGAAGGTATTCGCCGCTTCGTGGCGGAAGAGCTGCGGCCGATGGAGCAGGAGCTCGGCCTCGGCAGCGAAGACGTCTGGCCGCGCGAGACACTGCGCCGCGTATGGCGCCGCTCCGCCGCACTCGGTTTCTACGCGGCATGCCTGCCCGCCGCACAGGGCGGCAAGGGGCTCTCGATTCTTGAGCAGTGCGCGCTCAAGGCGGACCTTGCCGCGTCCGGGTCGGCGCTCGCGCCACATGTGCTCGGCGACCTGGGTGGTCCGCCGCGTGTCGGCAACATGCTCAAGTACGCAAGCGCGGATCAGCTCGCGGGCTATTTCGCCCCGGTGATTCGCGGCGAGAAGTCGACCTGCTTCGCGCTGACCGAACCGCACTCCGGTTCGGACGCGCAGAGCATTTCCACCACCGCGGTCGTGGACGGCGACGAACTGGTGATCAATGGTGTCAAGCATTACATCAGCGGTGCACCGTTCGCCGACTTTGCGATCGTCATGTGCGTGACCGACGCAACGACCACGCCGCCCGCCATCACCGCGGTGCTCGTCGAACTCGATCTGCCTGGCGTGACGGTGGAACAGCAATACGTGCCGATGTCAGGGCAGCACATCGATGCCGACATCCGCTTCGTCGATGTGCGCGTGCCGCGCGCGAACGTGTTCGGCGGGGAGGGCAACGGGTTCAAGCTCGGCATGTCGCGCATCAACGTCAACCGGCTGTTGCACTGTCCGACGATGCTTGGCCTTGCCACCGCAGCCTATGAAGCGTCGCTCGATTACGCGCGCACGCGCCGGCAGTTCGGCGGTCCGATCGCGCGGTTTCAGGCGATCCAGCACATGCTCGCCGACATGGCCGCGGCGCTATGGGCATGCGAAAGCATGATCGCGCAGACGGCCGCGCTCGCCGACGCGGGCGCCGATCTGCGCATGAAGGCGGCTGCCTGCAAGCTGTTCGTGTCGGAACGCTGTTTTGAAATCGCGGACAAGGCCGTGCAGATTCACGGCAACGTCGGGGTGACGCGTCATCATCCGATCGAGCAGACGTTCCGCAAACTGCGCATGTTCCGTGTCTTTACCGGTACGAGCGAAATCCAGCGCAATACGATCGCCCGCGTGATTCTCGACCCTGCCGGCACAGTGGCCTGACGGGCCAGCACAGTACGCGTGATACACGCCGTACCCTTTGCAAGGAAACAATGCAGATGAAACCGGACTGGTCATGCCTGAACGGCGTCAAGATTGTCGATCTGAGTCAATTGTTGCCCGGGCCGCACGCCACTTCAATGCTGATGCAATTGGGTGCGGACGTCGTCAAGGTCGAACCGCCGGGCATGGGTGATCCGGCGCGGCAACTTGGCGGCGCGGTGTTCGCGCAGCTCAACCGCGGCAAGCGCTCTGTCGCGCTCGATCTGAAAAGTGCCGTCGGCAAGGCGACGTTTCTCGATCTGATACGGGGCGCGGATGCGGTCGTCGAAGGCTTCCGGCCGGGTGTCATGCAGCGGCTCGGACTCGACTACGCCACGCTCGCCGGGGTGAACCCGCGCATCGTCATGTGCTCGATATCCGGGTTCGGGCAGACCGGACCGTATTCGGCGCTGCCCGGCCACGATCTCAACTATCTGGCGCTTGGCGGCTTCTGGTCGATTCCAGTTCAGGTCAACGACCGCGTTGCGCGTCCACGGGTTCGCCTCGCGGACTATGCCGCGTCGAGTCATGCCGCGCTCGCGCTGGCCGTGGCAGTTCTTAGTGCACGTCAGAGTGGCCAAGGCCAGCATCTCGACGTCTCGATTCACGATTGCGTGATGGCGTGGACGGCGCCCGCCGCATGGACGTCGCGCGACTACGTGGAGGAGCCCATGGCATCGCCGACGGTCATGCCCGAGAACGATGTTTTCGAAACCCGGGACGGGCGCTACCTCGCGCTCGGCATTCTGGAAAACAAGTTCTGGCTGACCCTGCGCGAAGCGCTCGGAGCCGACTACCCCGCGCTGATGGACGATCGGTTCGCATCGCGCCTCGGCCGGCAGCAGTTCAAGCGCGAGATCAACGGGCTGCTCGTCCAGATGTTCTCGGCGCGCACGCTCGCGGAATGGCTCGACACGCTAGGGACTTTCGATCTGCCGGTTTCGCCGCTGCTAGAAGCGCACGAGCTGTTTCTCGATCCGCACGTGCGCGCACGCGGCATGGTCCGCGAGTTCGCTCACGACGGCTCCATCGCGGTGCGCTTTCCCGTGAAGTTCTCCGCAGGTTTGCCCGACGCCGGCGACACAGTCCCACTGCTCGGTCAGCACGATGACTGAGGCAACGCAATACCAGGGACGCAAAGACGTTCCGACAATCATGGAGACAAACCGAATGGGAATCGAACCAGGCCGGTATCGGCCCTGGCGGGCGTGGTCCATCGCGATCATGCTGGCCTTGATGATGCTCGTGAACTTTCTGGACAAGGTCGTGCTTGGCCTCGTATCTGTGCCGATGATGCGTGAGCTTCATCTGTCGCCCACGCAGTTCGGGCTGATCGGCGGCAGCCTCAACTGGCTGTTCTCGATCTCCGCAGTGCTCGGCGGGCTCGCGGCGAATCGGGCATCGACAAAATGGCTGTTGCTACTGATGGCCGGCGCATGGACCGTGCTGCAATTGCCGATGCTGGTGGCTGGCTCGATCTGGAGCGTTATCGCATGCCGTGTCCTGCTCGGCGCGGGCGAAGGGCCTGCGTCGCCGGTTGCCGTGCACGCGCTCTACAAGTGGTTTCCCGACGCAAAGCGCAATCTGCCTGTCGCGGTACTTCATCAAGGCAGCGCGCTCGGCCTGCTGCTGGCGGGCCTGACGATTCCGGCTATTACTGCCCATTGGGGCTGGCGTGCCAATTTTCTCGTGCTGTCCGCACTCGGCAGCCTTTGGTGCGTCGCGTGGCTGGTGTTTGGCGCGGAGGGGGCCCTGTCGAGTCCGGTGCGATCGGGTCATACCGCGCGCGTTCCTTATGGGCTGCTGCTGACCGACCGAACAGTTCTGGGCATTTTCGCGGGGCATTTCGCTGCAAACTGGATTCTCGCGATGACGCTCACCTGGACGCCGACCTGGTTGCAACTTGGGATGGGCTACTCGGCCCAGACGGCAGGCCGAATGTTCGCGCTGTTCGTGGCGGTCACCGCGCCGCTTAGCCTGGGCCTGGCCTGGCTGTCCCAGCGCCTGCTGGTGCGCGGCGTGCCGTCGCGGGTTGGGCGTGGCGGCTTCCTGACCGTGACGCTCGTCGTGGCGGGTGTGCTGCTTGTCTCCCAGGCGTGGCCGGGTCTCTCGCCAATGCTCAGGTTCGTCCTGCTAACGCTCGGCAGCGGCATGACGCTCGTGACGTACTCAATTGGGCCAGCCGTGCTCGGCGAAGTGACGCCTGATTCACAGCGAGGCGGCATTCTCGCGCTAAGTAACGGCTTTTCGTCACTCGCCGGACTCGCTGCGCCGATCGTGACCGGCTTGTTGATCGAAGGCGCCGGCCGATCGACTGCTGCCGGGTTCGAACAGGCGAGTGTCGCAAGCGGTGTGGTGCTGCTGGGATGCGCCGTGCTCTGTGCTTACTGCCTCGACGCGCAGCGCTCGCAACGCCGCCTTGCTCTCGGCACGACATGTGTGCCGGGGGAGATCAACCTGGTGGAACGGGGCTGACACACCAGTAAGACTGTCTTTCGTCGCGTGTCTCGGGATACGTGACAGTTTCATGTTTTGTTAGTTATCCATATAAACATATATAAAATAATCAAGGAGACGTATGAAGAAGGTTTTGTATGCGACGCTGATGAGTGTGCTTTCCGGTGCGGCCTACGCGCAATCGAGCGTCACGCTGTACGGAGACATCGGTGGAGGCGTCCGCTGGACGAACGGCACTAAGGGCGGTAGTGTAGTCGGCTACAACAACAATATCATCGCCGGTAATCAGTTCGGCTTTACCGGCAAAGAAGACCTGGGCGATGGTCTCAAGGCGATCTTCAAGCTCGAGGGCGCATTCAATAGCGGCACGGGTGCGGTGAAAACCACGGGTACGCTATTTTCTCAAGCGGCCTTTGTCGGTTTGACCGGTGATTTCGGGCGCCTGACACTCGGCAGGCAACTGAACGCCAACGAAGACTTTGGCATTCTCATCGATCCTGCCGGCGGCCGGGGGCAGTCCATCGCGATCGAACCTGGCGTTGTGTACAGCGCGAGTTATTTCACGCTCGATTCGCGCTTCAATAACACCATCAAGTACCTCGGGCAGGTCGGCGGATTTCGCTTCGGCGCAAGCTATTCGCCAGGTGGCGTGGCCGGCAACTCGCGCGCCGGCACGAACTATTCCGGCGCCGCCATGTATCAATGGGGACCGGCGCTCGGCGGCGTGTCGTATCAGAAGACCTGGAGCGCCACCGCGATGCAGTGGGCGCAAACGTTCCAGACCGGCGGCACGCTGCAGATCGGGCCGGCGCGCCTTTACCTGAGCTATGCCGACCTCACGGTCACGGGCACGACACCGGGCGCGCCCCGGCGTCGCGACAAAATTCCGGGCGGCGGCATGGTGTGGATAGTCACACCGTCATTGCAAGTCACAGCGGCGTTCATCGACGATATCGCCAGCGACCTCGGCAACGTTCAGGCAGCCAGCGGTCACAAAATCACGACCTTCGCGATCGCCGAGTATTTTCTTTCCAAGCAGACCGAACTTTATGCCGAGGTGGATCGCAACGGCTTCTCGGGTGCGTATCGCTATGACCCTGCGAACATCACGGCCCTTGGTCTCAATCCTGGCGGCCATACATTGACCGGCGTTTCAGTCGGCCTGATGACCCGCTTCTAGCCATTCATGGCGACGTGATGAGCGTTCATCGTCCCCTCTTGTTCACATTGACCGAAGGAATAGCATGATTAATCCAGACCGAAACCTGCATGCGCTGTTTGCCGCGACGCTTCTAGCATTCGCCTGCAATGCCATGGCGCAGGTCAGGCCCGTCCCGGCAGAAGGGGCGTCCGCCAGTGCCTCTGCCGTAGTCTCCGCGAAGGCTTCGAAGACTGCGGACCGGAGGCTTGCTCACCGTGTTGCTACCGCGCTCGAGAGAACCCGCGGACTGAATGCGGCCCGTATTCTCGTCAAGGTTCGCGACGGGCATGTCACGCTAAACGGCTCGGTAACCGATAACGAGCAGGTCTCGTTGGCTGCTGATGCCGCAAGGCAAGTCGACGGCGTCAAGACTGTGGAGAATTTCGTCCGCGTCGCCGGGCCGTCGCTCTAGTAGCGTTGAGAAACCTCGTATCACGCGACGTCGAGCCTTGCTGCTACCGGGAAGGCAACGGCGACAACGATAAACCCGCAAGACCGCCTACCCACAGAAAACGTATGAACATCAGCACACTTTCGTTGGCTTCGACAATCTGCGTGCGCGTTGCCGCGTCCGCCATGCTCATCGGCACAGTGCTGCCGACAGCCGCGTATTCGCAACTGGCTGCGCCCGTTACCGATCCCGTTGAACTTGGTGTCATGCAAGGTTTTCCTCCGCCGGAGGACAAACTGGTAACGAAGGCGAACTCCATGCGCTTTCCCAATCTTGTCTGGGCGCTGCGACACACCCGCATGATGATGCCGACGGCCCATGTCCAGCATGCGCGTGTGCCGATGCCTTTGCCAGCCGCGTACACGCTCGATCCGGACAAAGTGCAGTTCACGGTGGATGGAACGACGTTGAGTCTGAGCGACTATCTGAGGCGAACCTACACCGATGGTTTTATCGTTATTCACGATGGAAAGATCGTCTACGAGGGTTATTTCAACTCCTATACGCCGCATCAGACTCACGCCTGGGCCTCCATGACCAAATCGGTGACGGGACTGATTGCCGCGCAATTGATCGACGAGGGGAAGCTCGACCCCGAAGCGAAACTGTCCGCATACGTGCCTGAATTGGCGGGGACCCCGTTTGGGGAAGCCACCGTGCAGCAGAACCTCGATATGGAGGTGCCGGTCAGTTATCCGGCAGATTTGCCGCCGGATCTGGGGCTCTTTGGCGCCGTAGGATTTATTCCCAGGCGCAGCGATGCACCGGACAGCATCTACGATTTTCTGAAGGTGACACATGCAACGCCGAATGTGACAGCGGGTAAGGTGTGGTACTACCAGAACGGGTCACCGGAAGCGGTCAGCTGGGCGCTCCGGCGCATTACCGGGTTACCGTGGAGCGAGATGGTATCGCGCTCGGTTTGGCAAAAAATCGCTGAAGATGACGGTGACGTCGTCGTGGATCGCACGGGGACGGAAATGGCAAGCGGCGGCTTCAATACGACGCTGCGCGACGCCGCGCGCTTCGGTGAATTGATGCGAAAGGGAGCGGCTGGTGCTTCAACGCAGCTCCCGGTTTCGTCGATCCGTCTTGCCTTGAAACCCACCGACAACGCTGGCGCATTCGCGAAGGGTAATCTTGCCGCGGGGCGGCCCGGCTATTCCTATCACGACTACTGGTACCAGGTGAACGACGGTGAGAGATCATTCGCGGCCGGCGGCCGATTTGGTCAATCGATTCTCGTGAACCCCAAAGCCGGTATCACGATCGTCAAGTTTTCATCATATCCCGATCAGGCCGCGCGGCCGACAAGCGCAGCAGCAGGAAAAGCCATTCCACGCGAGTCGCTTGCAACTGCCAGCGCTCTGAACGATGCGGCGCGCGCAATCAAAGCCGCTATTAAATGAAGCACCGTACCTCTGAACGACCGCGAAGGCGAAGAATTGCCGACTGACTACTTCGTTGTGAGGGGCATCGCGAGGCGAATGCCCTAATCGCACTCGGCTTTGGACGTTTGGGAATGCGGGGACGAGTGTCTGCGATGGGTCGAGAGTCTGAGTTCGCTGAAGCATGCTGCCGTCCGGCTGCTCAATGCCACCATCGTCAGCAATCCGCCACCGTATTGCTGACGTAGAACGCAGCCCGCTCGAATGTCGGCAATGACCGATCAGCTGCCGACCTCTATGCCGACACCAACGACCGTTGTGCTTTGCGGATTCAAATGCCGACGCTGCACTTGAGGTGAGACAACGGCCAGTTCAGGGACGATCCCGGCTGTGCCCGGCGCTTGACAGGCGGGGCGGGAAGCGCCCGGTGGTGCGGCCTCCTGACGGGCCCGCGGAGTGGCCGCGATAACCCCCGTTATCACGGCAACCGACTCTTGATAGAAATTGTGGATTCCGTAGGGCAGAGAGGCGTCTGACTGCAGTTCGGCCGTAGCCGACGGTTGCACGTCGAAGCGGATATGCCGGCTTACGGAGGCTCACCGGTCGTTCATTAAGGGCCACCGGCGAACGACCGCTACCGAGTTCAATGAATGGGTAGTTTCGACCCACAGCGGGCATTCGACTTTCTCCTAAGCGGCCGCTGGGAGAAACCTCCATGCGAAGGCCATTCCCACACAGCCTGCCCCGAAGACTCAGCAATCCGCAATGCCCCGTTTCGGTTCGAATCGGCGACACTTTAACGCTACCGCATTTAATCCAAAGACTTGCGCATCGGCTCAGCCTTGGCGGATTGTAGCGCGCTCACTCCTGGTCGCAGTGCACCTCGAAGTGCGTTAGTACGGCTGGCCCGAAAGCGTTGCTGATTGCGACATCGGCGGCGTCACGACCGTACGCCATCAGTACGCGCCCGATGCGTGGCGCGTTGTTTCGCGGATCGAAGGTCTCCCAGCCATCACCTACGTAGGCTTCGAACCACCCCGCGAAATCCATCGGTGCAGCAACGGGCGGCAAGCCGACATCGCTAATATAGCCAGTGCAGTAGCGCGCCGGAATATTCATCGCGCGGCATAGCGCGACGCCCAGATGCGCGAAATCGCGACAGACGCCTTTGCGTTCGTGGTACGCGTCCAGTGCGGTTTTGGTCGGCCGCGCGTGCCCGTAGTCGAATTCGATGTGACGGTGCACGAAGTCGCATATTGCCAGTACAGTCTCGCGCCCCGGCGCGCACTGGCCGAAAATCCGCCACGCGGTTTCGACCAGCAGATCGGTTTCGCAGTAGCGGCTGCCAAGTAGGAAAATCAGCGTATCGTCGGGCAACTGCTCCACCGGATGCCCCCAACCGCCGCTGAGGCGCGTTTCCATTGCACTTGACACATTCAGCAGCGCTGTTGTGCGCAATTCCAGACGCCCGACGGGCGCGACGATCCGGCTGCACAGGTTGCCGAACAAATCGCGATACTGCCTGATGGGCACCGGCGGATCTGTAACGAGCAGATCCGCCACGACAATATCCTTCGCATGCGAAAAATGCGTGTTGAGCATCAGCATCATCGGCGTGAGCTGCGGACACTCGTACGATAGTTCGTACCCGACGCGAAGCTTCATGAATCCTCCGGGATTCGGCTGATTCGGGGAGGGCGTTGGGCCTCGCCTTTCGAAGGGACGCCGCCCGAGGCAGCGACAAGAATAATCCCACGATACAGGGCCTCAAGCTCGCATTCAAAAACAATCACCTGCTGCCTTACCGCCGCGGCACCACGGTATATATCGCATTTAACGCCGTACTTCCGGTCGGGAATTTGGGGACTACCAAGAATCCGATTCCGGCCACGGGTGATTGTCAAACATCCCGAGCGTAGCGTCGAACGCGGCTAGGGGGCGCACCTGTACGACCACTGAGTGTACCCGGGTCGAGCAAACCACGATGGAATCAGTCGACTGGGCCGAGTAACACGTCGATTGCGGCTTGGCCGGCGATTTCGGCTACCAGATAGGCCCATCGTTCAGTAAAGGGGCCGTTGCGCAGCACTATGCGGCCTCCTCGCGCGCCCAGCACTTCGAGGTTTGTGCCGCCTTTTACCTGAAAAGTCACGTCAAACATGTCCTGAGCAACCGGAGTCAATTCGACGTGAATCTCGAAGCTCCGATACGCGATCATTCGGTTCATGAAAGACAACCTTGATCGGTTTACACCGCTGCCAGCGACGCTTCGACGAAGCTTCGCGGCCATTCGCTGCACGAACAGCTAGACCAGACCGTGGCCTTCATCAAATCGAATATCGATTCTGCGGACCACGAACGTATCGGCTTTTCGCGATTTCAAGTAGCTTTTCGCGAAATTCGTCAAATGCCACGAGAAACGACCGTTCGTCGGATCCAAGTGCGGGTTGCAGGCCTTTGAGCGTTGCGCTGTCGACCTCGAACGTGATTTCCCGGGAATCGTCATATCCCCAGAAAAACACGCAATGCCTAGTGGCATCGTAGCTTCGGCTCGGATTCGGAAAACGGAGCGCCACGATCAGCTCTTTGTGGTGTTAGCGGAATATCGCCACTTGCTTGCGGTGGAATCGATGAGTGAATAACTGATGCGCCTCTGGTCTGCCCGGTTATCGTCCGCAGTTTTGAGAAAGAGAAGCTGCGCCCGACGATCCCGGTTGTAAGCAGTCTCATTTACCGCGAGAGGAAACGTTTTCTTGATATCTAATCGCATGACTGCCCCTGAAAGACCGTTCCACAGAGTGAGGACGGTCCACTCACTGTATACCCTTCCTGCTGCGCGAACCCGTTTTATTAGTCACCTTATGATCTGAACAAAGTGCTGGTTCCACGGCGGCCCGAAACGGGGAGCGCCGGCACCGATCCAGAACCATTCACCGGGCTCGCCAATGGGTGTCGACGATCACGGTCAAGATGTAGAAGGTTCGTTGCTGGCCGTAGAAGTCCAGTCAAGCGGTAAGCCCTGCTTTCGGCTCCGTCAAACGGGGTCAAATAGGCGCGAAAACAGAGCAGCCAAAGAAGCCGTTCATTTCTGGATGTTGTCCTCGCAATCTTCCCAGTACCGAAGCGGATCGCGATGTTCTGGATAGCGTAGGTTGAGCCACTGCGACAGCCTCGTCCAATCTGGATGGTGGGTACCTGTTTGAGCGGACCAGATCGACGACCTCTCAAGGATCTGACCGTTCTCGCGGTCACGGACCAGCACGCTGCTCAGTCCGCTTGAACTGTTCGCCTGTGTCTCCACCAGATACCTTGGCAGAATCCTGAGCTCAGCATCCTCTGCCCACCCGTATAAGGCGCGGACGACGCCGGAGGGATCCCGCAACTCGATGGGTCCGCTTTTCGGGCGAACGGCTGTCCATCCTTCAGGGAATTCGGTGACAACCTCGTTTTTCCCTTCCCTCACCCACCTGACGCGCCATGCCCGCACTATCGCCTCGCGCATACGAGCCACCGACTCGTAGCCGGCAGGCAATTCGATCGCCACCGGAAGATTGATGAGGTTGTCTTTCCAGAGTTTGGTTTCGTCGTCGACGCGCCTGACCACGTCGAACACCCCTGCCTCAAATGGGTTCACGGGCCGGCTCGATACGCTCACCTTCCCTTCGGGCAATCCCTCGAAAAGGCGCTCAGCATCATGCCGGGTAAGTTTCGTCTTTCCTTTTTTCATTTTGTCGCTCTGCAGAAAAGTTGTCGCTAACGCCAGGGCCCTAACGACCGGAATTAGGCGCCACGTCCTCTCACACGCTTGAACGTGCTCGCAATCGTATTCTGCTCCATTCGCATGTTACTGGCGTGCGCGGTCACGTTGGCCCGGCCGGTGCCGCCATCGCTGCCAAAGGATCTCGGATTGATCGATCCAAGCGATTGCTAACGATCTGAACGGCAACGTCGACCGACCGCTATGGGTCGATTTTGTTGAAAAAGTCGCGTTTTGATTGGGGCACGGGCTTTGGCAATACGTTCCGAGCTGGAAAGTTCAGAGAGGCAGCGGTCCTGCAAGGTGCGACGCCCCCCGTTTCTCGTCATGTAGCCGCCTCGTTTGTCTGCTTACCGTCAGGCATGAGCCACTTGGCCATTCTTCGCAGATTTTGCGCAGTTGCTGCCATCAGAAACTCATCATGGGCACCGCTTGGGCCACGCAGTCGCAAGCGATCAAGTTTGAGGATGCGTTTGAGGTGGGCGAAGAGCATTTCCACCTTCTTTCGCTGCCGGCGCGACTGTTTGTATTCTGGGGTTGTCGCGATACGCCTCGCTTCATCACGTGCAGCTTCATGAGTGTTCCGGTACGGCATCCTCCAGACCTAACCGGCAGAACCAGCGGTATGCGAGGTTCAGATGCACCTCTTCGCATAGACGTCGCTCGGACCGGATGCCAAAGCAGTAACCCACGATCAACATCCGGATCATGAGCTCCGTGTCAATTGATGGACGACCCATCGGGTTGTAAAACGGTGCGAGGTGTTGACGCAGATCTCGCAGATCAAGGAAGCGATCAATGCCTCTCAACAGGTGTGATTGCGGGACGTGGTTGTCGAGGTTGAACGAGTGGAAGAGCTCGTCCTGTCCGCCGTCCAATCGAGCCGTCATGACGATTCACTCCCGTCGTTCGATGTCTCCCAGGATACCCAACATTCCGCATCTACGGCGACTTTTTCAACAGAATCGGCCAGTGTCGGTCATTCGCCATCGAAATGCGTTGCTCAATTGAATGTCGGACTCGCACTTGCATGCGACCTCAGCGAATATCTGACGCAGCCTATAGGGGTGTCGATTCGAAGGCCCTGCTCTTACACCAAGGGCCAGCCGTCTCCCCAATGTCGTGCTTAAAAAAGTCCGGGCGCCAAGAACGTCCCCGCGCACACTAAAGCCAGCGCATTCAGCGTCGGGGCCGCAGGCCATTCAATGAAGCATTGAGTAGGCGAAGAGGCCACCGACAGCGAAGCCGATGTGCACTGCCCACATAAGCACGATCCATAGACCCTTATACCCCACCCAGAGCATTTTTACCTGAGCGTTCATGACGGCGATCACTATCAGCCCTATGCCGATCATCGACAGTACGCCTCCGTCTGGCTGTTTCACCAGACCGTGAACATTCGCGGCCATGCCATGCTTGGATAGCCATTGCCCTGCCGCCAATATTGCAGCAGCAGTAAGCAGATTCCGGAAGTGCTCGAAAATCGCCTTTGTTGCGTTGCCGTCGAGCGCGTACTTATCAAGGTAGTGAAACATAGCGTTAGCCCCCTGTCATGTGACCTAGAGTACGGGTATCACTTCAAGCGGATGCGTACTTGCGGTAGGGTCGAGATGTGGCGCGGTAGCAATAGGTTCGGTTTCCGTCAGCGACGGCAGCGTACGCACAGCATTGCGAATGAAGTCTTCACGCGGATAATCCGTCAGGGCATGCATCGAGCGCGTCGCATAGATCACTGTGAAATCGTCGTTGTTCAACTGCCGGTATAAAACTGTTTCATCCTGTCTGCGATGCTACGCATGATGGTCAACTTGTCGCCGAAATGGTCCATCGCGTGCCGCATATCGATCAGGTTCTGGTGCATCGACGTCTTCGCCCTCAGTGCTCAAATCAGTCTGCGGCCCTCGCGAAAAACCGTGTCGTCGAACGCCGTGCGCAAAGCGGTCCGGGCATGACAACCATGCCCGGGATCTCACTTCATCAGAAGTTGACGCGAATGCCCGCCATCAAGGCAAGTTGACGGTCAGAGTTGCTGTTCACCAGATTCGGGATCTGTGCGTAGTTCGCAGACGAGCCCGTGGCCGGATCGACACCCAGCCCTGCACCCGAAGCCTTTTGTGCAATCCCGACCGCGTAGAGCGCCGTACGCTTGGACAGCGAGTACGTCGCACCGAGATTCAATTGATGAAAACGCGTCGAGCTTGCGCCACTCACGCGCACGTTGTTGAAGATATACGCAGCGCCGAGTGACCAGTCCGGCGTCAGCGTATAGACCGTGTTCAACTCCGCAATGTCGAAGGTCGCAGTCGAGCCATTGGGACGCGTGGCACTTTTGAAATAGGCGCTGTCTTCGAGACGCGTATGCGTATAGACGAGGGCCACCGTAGCCTTTCCGACAACTACCGATCCGCCCGCGCCGAACTCCTTCATCGACCGTGCGTTCTGCAACTGGCAATACATGGCCGCCGGATTGCTGCACGCGAAGTCGCCGATATAGCCGCTCGAACCGCCTAGCGCGGCGTTCAACGGATCGTTCAGCGACAGATATCCTGCGCTCAGCGATACCGGCCCGTGGTTGTAGGCGGCTGCGAGCGAGTACCCGCGACGCGCACCGAAATCGCCCGCCTGACCGCCGAAGCTGAACGTGCCGCCGAACGTCAGACCGCTGAAATCGGAGCTCGTGAACTTGATTGCGTTGTTCATGTTGAACGCTTCGTTCAGGTTGTCGACGTCGCCGAAGTGCGATCCATAGAGCGTCGACCACACATTACTCGACGCGTAGACGCCGAGGAAATCCGAGTATGAGTCGTACTGACGTCCCATACTGAACGTGCCGAAGCGATCGTCACGCACGCCGACCCACGCCTGCCGGCTGAATAGCGAGCCGCTTTGCAGCATGGCACCATTGCCGGTCAGAAACTGGTTTTCGAGCGCAAACATCGCCTTGAGTCCGCCGCCCAGCTCTTCCGTTCCCATCAGGCCCCAACGCGACGGCACAAGATTGCCACCTCCGACCTGCACGTCGTGGCCGCCATGGACCGCACCTCCTGCGTCAGTGACCTGCTGGTTGGTGGAATAGATCACACCGGCATCGACGGTGCCGTACAGCGTGACACTGCTCTGTGCATTGGCATCTTGCGCACCGAATATACCGACGGCACCGAGCAGGGAGGAGAGCAGCGAAGACAGCAATAAGTGCTTTTTCATGATGTTTTTTAAGTCGAGGGCGTGCGTCATCGGCGGTGGCAGGCGACGCCCGACACCGAACTGAACACCGGAAAATGAAATGCAACCAGGAAAAACGGTCGGAGCGTGCCGCAAACGGCGGGTGTGAAGTGGACCGCCGCCTTTATCAGACAAGCAGTCGTGGAAGTCTGCGAATAGATGCGTCGCGAGGTCCGGCTCGCGGATTGCCTACAGGCGCGAACTACCGAGCCTGTCGAACGCGTTCCGATCCCGCGCTTTCAGACGCAACGCGGCAATTACGCCAATCACGCCGAACACCGGCAACAACGCGGTCAGGCTGTAGGACAGCAGCGGCCCCGCACCCGTGAGCAGCGGGAAGTTGACGACAGCCAGCGCGAGGACGGCAACCAGCGCGACACCGGAGATCAACGGGAACACCTTTACGCGCAGCGTGCTTTCTTCTCGGTTTTTAATCCGCCCGAAGAACGCTATGACCGCCGCGGATGACAGCGTCATCAGCGCAATGATGCAAAGCGTCGCGACATTGGTGAGCCACGAGAACAGGGTCAGGACCGGGTCTGCGTGGACGAGGACGAACATCAGCACCACGATCGCGGCAATCGCCGATTGCCACAGCGAGCCAATATGCGGGCTGTTATGCAGCGCATGTGTGCGGCCCAGTGAAGCGGGCAACAGGCCTTCGCGACCGCTCGCGTAGAAATAGCGCGACGCGGAGTTGTGAAATGCGAGCAGACCGGCGTAGACGCTCGTGATGAACAGCACGCTCATTGCCGCCGTCAGCGCGCGGTTCGCGTAGTGATCCGATAGCGAGTACATGAAGGTTGTCGGATCGGAGAGCGCGGTAAGTGTCTTGACGATCTCGCCACTGCCTGCACCGATCACGATGCACCACAACGAAAATGCATAGAAGCCGCCAATGAGAAGCACCGAAATGTAAGTGGCGAGCGGCACGGTCCGCTTGGGATTCTTCGCTTCTTCGCTATAGATCGTGGTGGCCTCGAAGCCGATGAAGCTCGCAAAACAGAACAGAAAGCCGATTGCGGGCGTGCCGCCGAGGAAGGTAGCTGGCTTGAACGACACCAGATCGATACCGTGCGCGCCGCCGGACTTGAGGATGGCGACATCGAGAATCAGCACGACGATGTACTCGCCGAACACCAGCAGCGACAGCACCTTCGCGGACAGATCGATCTGCCGGTAGCCGAGCACCGCAATGCTGGCCATCGCCGCGAAAGAGCACGCCCACCACGGCGCATTGATACCGAAATGCGCGCTCAGGAATCCCGAACACACGGCGCCGAACATCCCGTACAGACCAATCTGCATCGTGTTGTAACCGAGCAGCGCGATCAGCGCGGCCGCGCCGCCCGCGACGCCGCCCATCCCGCGCGCGGTGAATGCATAGAAGCCACCCGCATTCGTAATGTGACGCGACATCGCCGTATAACCCGCTGCGAACATCAGCAGGATCGCAACGGTCGCGACGACCAGCGACGGTGTGCCAGCGCCATTGCCGAGCATGATGCCGATGGGAAAGCCGCCTGCAATAGCCACCAGTGGTCCGGCAGCTGAAATGACAAAGAAAACGATAAAGCCCAACCCAAGTGCGCCCTGGCGCAACTCGGTCGAAGACTTGGTTTCTAACGCGACGCTCATGGCTCTCGCTCCGGTTGACATCACTATTGTTTATATCGGGCCGCCTGAGCCACCCGATTGCACTTCCGCATTGAGCGGGGAACCGCCTGCTCTACCGATCCAGAGCAGATGAGTTGCAATGTAGGAAGCCAAAATTGGTTACCGGGAGCACAAATTGGCAATACGATATCGGCTTGGGGAAAACGCCGACACGTAGCCGTACATGCACGGCCTGATCCATCGGGACAGAGTCCGGACACGCGTCGAAGTGGTCGAAAACGCGGGAGCGCCGCTCAGGATTTACGAAGCGTTTGCGAAGGCAGTTCGCCGAAGAGGTCGCGATACTCGCGGGCGAAGTAACTCAGATGCGTGAAGCCCCAACGCGCCGCCGCATCGCCGATGAGAAGCTCTGGGGCGCTGGTGGAGCGTAACAGGCGACGGACGGCGTTCAGGCGCAGCGAACGCAGATACTCCACTGGCGTGACGTTGGCGACGCGCTGGAAGCTGGTTTGCAGCGTACGACGGCTGCACCGCACCATACGGCAGAGATCGAGCACGGTGACGGGATGATCGGCGTACTCCTGCAGGAACCGCTCGCAGCGACGGACGATGTCGCTATAGGTGGCATGCGTCAGGTCGTGCGCGTCGCCGGTTGCGCCTTCGAACAGACTGAGAAACATGCTCGTCACCTCGTCCTGGAAGCGTCGCGCGGAAGCGGCCGCGTCGAGACGGTCCGCGCTCTGTTCCGTCGCATCCAGAAACGGCACCAGCTGCTGTCGAAGCGCGGCGGCGGCCTCTTCCGGCAAGCGCAACACGCTTTGCGACAGTTTCGCCACCGCGCTTTCGTCCACGGTTTCGCTGACAAGTTGCTGCATCAGTTGCGTGGGCAGGCTCACACCGATGTAGTGCATCGACTCGGGCGTGTGCAAATGAAACTCTTCGCCCGGTCCGAGCAGCATCAGCGCAAACCCGTCGACATGATGCCCCTGGAAGGTGCCCGTCGCAAGCGCGTACAGCGGCACGGCAATCGACGAATAGCCTGGTGGCGATATGCCCGCCTGCGCGACGCGACGGTTGGTCGACTCGCGGAAGAACTGAAAGTTGTCGTCGCAGGCCTGGACAAGCGTACTTTCGAACCGTCCAGGCGTCATCTGACGGTACACCTGTTCCCACCCGTCCACCGCGAGCGAATGGTCGTGTACGTCGTCGAGCGCGCTGACCCTGAACTCCATCTATGTCTCCCGCATACGCATGCCGGTCGGAAAGATTCATCGCGTGAAACCCGCGCCAATGAATCATCCTATCAATGCCGGCTTTCGCCGCTATTTCAAAGCATAGCAGTGTCTATTTTCGAAAACATAGCCGTCAATTTTCCGAAATGCCGACAAGCGCCACCAAAGAGGCGTGCCGTCGGTCAATGCGCGATGCACACCGACTTGATTTCGGTAAATGCTTCGACCGCATGCTTGCCGAATTCGCGGCCCATGCCCGACTGTTTCATGCCGCCGAACGGCATGCTGGGATCGAGCGGCACATGCGAATTGACCCACACCGTGCCGGCGTCGATGTCGCGGACCAAGTTCATCGCAACGCGCAGATCGTTCGTCCACAGGCTTGCGGCAAGACCATAGGGCGAGTCGTTAGCGAGGCGCAACGCGTCGGCGGGATCGTCGAAAGGGACGAGCGCAAGGACCGGCCCGAACACTTCGTCGCGGATGATCGCCGCGTCGTGCGGCACATCGGCGATCACGGTCGGACGCACGTAGTAGCCAGCCACATCGACGCGCGTGCCGCCCGCCAGAAAACGCAGACCGTCGTGCCTCGCCTGCGCGATATGCTGCTCGACGCGATCGCGATGTTGGCTCGACACCAGCGGGTTGATCTGCGCGGACGGATCGAGACCGGGGCCAAGTGTCATCGCGTTGGCCATATCGGCCAGACCGTCGGCAATCTGCCGGTATTTGCTGCGATGCACGTAGATGCGCGAGACCGCCGCACACACCTGTCCCTGATTCAGGAACCCGCCTGCGAGCGCACCCTGCACCGCCTGATCCACGTCGACATCGGCCAGCATGATGGCCGGATTCTTGCCGCCCAGTTCAAGCGAAAAGCGTGTCATGTTCTGCCCCGCCGCCGCGCCGACCAGTTTTCCGGTCGGGGTCGAACCGGTAAACGAGATCTTGTTGACGCCTGGGTGTGCGGCAAGTGCCGAGCCGCATTCGCGACCGCCCGTCACAACGTTGAATACGCCCGGCGGGATACCCGCCTGGATAGCGAGTTCGGCGAGTCGCAACGCGGTCAATGGCGTTTCCGGCGACGGCTTGATAACGATGGTGCAGCCTGCCGCCAATGCCGGAATCAGCTTCCAGATCGCGATCATCAGCGGGAAATTCCACGGCACGATACCCGCGACGACGCCGACTGGCTCCTTGCGCGTGAATGCCGTGTAGCGTGCGCCGGGCGGAAACGGAATCGACACGTCGAGCGTTTCGCCGGTAATCTTGGTGGCCCATCCCGCCATATAGCGAACATACTCGACACTTGCGCCAACTTCGATCGCTCGGGCGATGTTGATCGACTTGCCCTGATTCAGCGTTTCGAGCTGGGCGAGTTCTTCTGCATTGTCTTCGAGGACGTCCGCGAAATGCAGCAGGATACGTTCGCGGTCGGCGGGGCGTAGACCGCTCCACACGCGCTGATCGAATGCGTCGCGCGCGTTGGCTACGGCACGATCGACATCCTGTGCGTCGGCGTCCGGCACCGTCGTGAGGACTTCGCCCGTCGCGGGATTGAATACATCAAGACGGCGCGACGAATGCGCGGACTGCGGACCGCCATTGATAAAGAGACAGTGTTCGCGGGACAGGAATTTCTGAGCGGCTTCGCTCAAGGCAACGTTTGCAACGTTATTCATCGCATCACTCTCGTGGCTAAGGATGACAGGTTTCAGTTGGCAGGTTTCACAGCTGGACAGCAGCAGTCGCTCACGGGTTGCTCGCGGATGCCCGCTCGCAGCTGATGGGCTGCTCGAATGCAGCGCCCGCCTCGTAACATGCGCATGGGCGCGCGGCGGTCGTCGTGCCGCGAAGACCCTGGCTACGCGACCGGATTGGATGGACTCTAAGCAGCCCAATTGTTGTGCGTTAGCCCAAATTGGCATCGCCATCGACATTACGGGCAAACACTGAGCGGATTTGCGCCAAAGCTATCAACACGAAAACGTGTCGATTTTCTAGACGGTGCAAATGCACTGCTCGAACGATGTGCGTTCGCGAAACGGCCGCTGCGGCAACAGTGCAGCTTCGGCGGCGTTAATCTGCATGAGCAGAACGAAACGCACACCGTCGTCGTGGGCGACGATCGCGCAACTGGCGTCGACGAAGCCGTATTTGAAGCGCGGGTCCGCACTCACGATATCGGGTTCATCGTGCAACCCTTTGCAGCGCGCGTGATCGACGATATTCCAGCAGTCGGGCAGCCTCAACAGAATGTCCGATACATCTTCTTCACGGGAAATCACCGCCGCGAGCGCGCTGCGGTAACGCCGGAACCAGCCCGGCGCGCCGGCCGGTTCGACCTGCACGGCCGCAACGCAATACAGTAGCAGGTCGGTCAACTCCGACGGATGCGCGAGCTCCGCGCAAACGGTGGTTTGGCGGGTATCTCTCATCGTGTGCGTCCTCCTTTGCATGACGCGTCGCTGGACGATCCGGTGAACGCCTACAGTGGCCGCGCCGCGCCTGTTGGGCGACCGGCGTTGCGATCCTTCAATGACCCGCGCGCCCAGCAAAACCCTGACTGACGGGCGCGCGAGCAGTGAGCCTGCAACAGACTTATGCGAACGACAGATAGTGCTTTGTGAATTCGTCACCGATGACTTCCCAGACGGTTGGCGTGCCCTTAGTCACAAACCACGTATCGCCCGGTCGAAAATGACGGGTTTCGCCGGTGGATTCGTCGGTTATCCTGATCTCGCCGGCAAGCAGCGTGGCCTGTTCGCTAAACGGATAGACGAGGCGGAACTTGCCCTTCGAGGTGCCGAAATAGCCCGCTGAAATCGCATCGGTGGGCGCGCCGTGCGTGAATTTCCCGAAAGCCTGGACATCGCTGCCATCCAGAATTTCGCCGCCGAGGCCGGTGAGGCTGCCCCATGCGTCCAGTTCCGAAAGTGCGACGCCATGTTTGATTGCTGTGAAACTCATGATCCTGAACTCCGTTGAAATTGATGTGACTTCGATGGATGTGATGACGTCAACGGCGACCGTGCCAGTAACCCGACGTCTGATGCATGACCTTGCCCAGCGTGACTAGCACCGCTCGGTACTTGTCCTTGCCCTGAATGCTGGCGCGCGGGATCGAACTGACCAGCCGATATCGTTCAGAGCCGCCCAGAATGCCTTCCGAGAGAATCTTGCAGATGATCTGGCTGGGCGTGACGCCGAATCCTGAATAGCCCTGCACGAAGAACACGTTGGGCCGATCCCGCAAGGTGCCGATCTGTGGGAACAGATTGCGCGTGGACGCCATCGGGCCGCCCCACGCCAGATCGATCTGCACGTCCTTCAAATAAGGGAACACTTCAAGCATCAGCTTGCGGTTCCATTCCTTCAGGTTCGAAGGAATATGTTCGACGAGCGCCGTGGACGAGCCGAATAGCAACCGGTTCTCGTTGGTCACACGGTAGTAGTTGATGACAGGGCGAATGTCGCTATATGCGCCGTGGATCGGACTGATCTGCCGGATTACCTCCGCGCTCAGCGGCTCGGTCATCGAGTTGTACGCGTAGACATTGATCGTGCTGCGATGCAGTTCCGGCTCGATACCGTTGTTGAAGCCATCGCAGGCCCAAACCAGTTTTTTGGCGGTCACGGTGCCCTTGGCGGTTCGCACACGAATGCGTTCGCCATACGTGATTTCCAGCGCGGGACTGTTTTCGAAGATGCGCGCGCCGTAGATTTCCGACACCGCTGTCGCCTCGCCGAGCAGCAGGTTCAACGAATGCACGTGTCCGCCGCCCATGTGAAGCAAGCCGGCCTGGTATACGTCGGAGCCAATGATTTTGCGCACGTCGCTTCCTTCGACATACTGAATCTCGTAGGGCGAACCCAGCGACTTGAAGTCATTCTCCCAACCGCGCAACGTTTTGGCCTGGCGCGCGTTGTAGGCCATATAGCCGTAGCCGCTCCGGAAATCCGCGTCGATGTTGTACTTGGCGATACGCTCGCGCATGATCTGCGGGCCGAGATCGCTGAGCGCGAGAATCGCTTTTACGCCGTCGTCGCCTACGTCGCTCCGGATCGCATCCAGGTCATGCCCGATGCCGGCCATCACCTGTCCGCCGTTGCGGCCAGTGCCGCCATACCCGAGATAACGCGCTTCGAGCACGACGACATCCGTCACGCCCTGCTCAGCCAGTTCGAGCGCGGTATGAATCCCGGAGAAACCGCCGCCGATGATGACGACCTCGGCCTGAACGTCGTCTTCGAGAGAAGGAAAGCTCAGCTCATACTTTTTCGTGGCCGTGTAGTAGGTGGCCGTTTCGTCTACGTGCATCGTGAAATCCTTTTGGCGTCGCATCCCGTGCTTGGCAAGGTATCGCCAAGGCTAGCTGCGGGTGCGGCGTCGCCCGGTTTGCGGATAACTCATTCTCCGGGTGCATAATTTTTGATGGTGAGCACAAATTGGCAAGGCGCTGAGTCACCAGGGTAAAGCTGGTTATTGTCGGTCCGGGCCGCCGACACCTGCACAAGCTGCGTTTCGACTGAGTTGCGCGCCATACCGCCCTAGATGGGCACGGCGAAAGTGCTCCCTACCCCAGCAATGGATCGAGAGTTCACTTTTGCTGACAAGCTGTCTGGAGTTCGTGGCGAAGTGTGCCGCACTGCAGTGCGATCTTGCGGCCAAAAGAGCTGCTCGCTGGCTCGATGACTTCGTTGCAAAAAAGAAGCGTGACGGCGTCATTGCATCGTCAGTTTTAAACGATGCGATCAGCGGCGCATCGATTGCCAACTGATCAAGCAGATTGAGGCGATCGGATGCGGCCCGAACCCTCAAGGCGCCCCCATGTTCGGGAGCTTCGGGGGCAGCCGGGACGGCTGCATCGGGTTATTGGGTAGCACCGCGACCGGCGGTTTGATACCGCCGGCAGAAGACAAATGCCGCCGGGCGGGCCATCCGCGACGGCTCCTCCTCTTGACCGGGAAGTTCGCCTGGACCGGCCGACCATCGTCGGGTGAGAAATCCATACTAGCCGTTGAGTCTTTGAGCGACTAATGACGGCTGTGGCCGGCGACGCGACGTGCAACAAAGGTGGTCGAGCGGCCGTTGACGAAGCGAAGCAGTTCCACGAATGTCCAAACGATGGCCGCGACGAGTGTTTCCTCCTGGCCGATCGCCGTCCGACGCGTCAGACCGTGGCCGACCGTCAAGAGTCAGTCGCCCATGGGGCTGGAATGGCCGATTGGGAACTTATAGCGGACGCACGCCCTCTTCACATTTCGTCGCGCATCCCTAAGTCCAGCCTCATTTTGCAGGGGGCGCTACCGTAGCACCGCGTATGTCGTGCCGCGCCAGCAGGCCGGCAATGTGACCTGATGTTTTCAGTTCTTCAACGAACGCCTCCAGCAGTTGCGTCGCGGCATCCCCCCGCGCTTTCGCCACCCCCATCGCCTGCTGAATCACCATAAACGGTTCTTCCAGAAGGCGCAGCCCGCTATGTCGCATCGCATCGGAAAGTAGTTGCTGTTTCACCCCGGCAGCAACCTCGAGGCCTTGCTCGACAAAAGTATCGACTACAACCGGCGACGTCGGGACACGAATGATGTCGGCCCGAATTAGCTCCCGGCTCAAAAAAAGGTCGTACGCGCTGCCGCCGCCGACCGCCACGCGATTGTGCGATTCGTCTACCTGACTAATGTCGGTGATCGGTGAATCCTGCCTGACCAGATAACAACCTTCGATCAATACATACGGCGAACTGAAAGCGATACCTGCTCCACGAACAGGATCGACGGCGAAAAAACCGACGTCAGCACGGCCATTTGTCACCGCGTCGACGGCTTTGGCCGCAGCGTCGACCACAAGAAACTCGACCGGCACTCCCAGCCGCTCAGCCAACTCAGTAGCGAGATCGACTGAAACGCCAAAAGGTCTTCCCGTGGCTTGATCCGTGTTCGCGAGAATGGGATTACCCAGATTGATCGTTGCACGCAGCGTACCGTTGGGCGCGAGCGCCGAGACGATTGTGTCGTTCAGTTTCATCAATGCCGACTCCTTATTTGACCTGCTCCACGAACTCGTTCGTGTAGGTGCTCGACAGGTCGATATGCTTGCCTTTGATATTGGGATTGAATTCGCTCATCACTTTCAGGACCGTTTCCGGCCCTCCCGGCGGCATCTTGCCATCTGGCGAGTACATGGGCAGAGAAGCCTTCAACGCCTGCACGTAAAGGGCCCTGTTTCCGCCGTAGTAGTCCGCCGGCATCTTCGCCGCAATGTCTTCCGCCGGGTGCGTTTGAATGAATCGCAACGTTCTGACAAAGGCCCTGGCGAGCTTGCCGGCCTCGGATTTGTGTGACTGCGCCCAGCTGCGCTGCACATAAAGACTGGACGCGGGATACAGGCCGCCCAAGGCAGCCCGGGTTCCTTCGACGCTGTTCAGGTCAACGAGAACCTTCGCATCGCCACTTGTACGCAGCAACGATGTCGTCGGTTCTGTCGTCCACGCCACATCGACGCGCTTCTGTCTGAAGGACGCTATCAGGCTATTTCCGGCACCTACAGGCAGCATCGAATAATCACTCGTTTTCAGACCGTATTGCGACGCCAGATATTGCCCGAGGAAAGTGGATGAGGAACCCAGCCCCGTCACGCCGAGCGTTTTCCCTTTGATATCGCCCATGTTCCTGATCTGGTTCGCGGCGTCGACGCGGACCATTTCCATGCTTCCGGGCACAAGCCCGAAAAGAACAATGCATTCAACGGCCTTGCCCTTCGCCTGCAAGTCGATCGAATGATCATAGAAGCCGACGACCGCCTGGGCGGCTCCCGCGAGCAGTTCATTTTCGGCGTCGACACCCGCCTGCTGGGACTGAAGTTCGACATCGAGTCCCTCGTCTTTGAAATAACCCAGGCTTTCCGCCAGCTTCGGTGGAAGATAAATCAGCTTGTTCATACCGCCGACGATGATCGTGATCTTTTCGTCCGCATGAGCGGCACATGCGCAGAAAGCGCTCGACACTATAGTGAGCATCGCAAGACGGCGAAGCGGGAAATTCATGGACGTCTCCTTTTTATAGTGGATTCCGCAAGCGGACCTTAAACGTTCTGCCGGTTTCAGCGGGATGAGTTATGTGCCAGCGGGGTCGGCACCAGCACGTGACCTTCCATCAGGCGGCGGGCGCTCCGGCTCATGATTGCCTTGCTGACCACCCATGTGCCATTGCGTTGTTCCGCTTCGGCGCCTACCGCCATCACGCCCGAAGGATGGCCGAACCGTATCTGTTCCGCCCGGGGCGCCGGCATCAGCACGTTCACGACCGTTCCGGGTATCGCTGCCGCAACGGCTATGGCCACCGCGCCAGTGCCGGTCATTGCGTGATGCAACTTTCCCATCGACAGGATTCGCGCGTTGATATCCACCATTGCCGGTTCAACCCGTTTGCCGCTAGACGCGGTGTAGGCACGTGGCGATGCAACGAACGCCAGTTTCGGTGTATGGGGGCGCAACTCAGTCACCTCCTGCGGAGTCGCCGCCAGGCCCATTCTCACCGCCGCGTGCGCGCGGATAGCTTCACATTTGGCAAGGAGTGCTTCATCGTCGTTGATGTCGCGTTGCATCTCGCTGCCCTTCAGCCCGAGATCTTCCGCGTTGATGAAAATAGCGGGATTGCCCGCATTGATCAGCGTGAGCTGGTAAGTCCCGTAACCTGGAACGTCGATGGCGTCGACGACGTTGCCCGTCGGAAACATGCCGCCCGAGAGCTGGTCGCCCTCGTCGCTGCCACCTGGGTCAAGAAATTCGATGCGGATTTCGGCGGCCGGAAACGTTACACCATCGAGCTCAAATCCGCCCTCCTCTTCGACCTGGCCATTGTTCGTTGGCACATGCGCGATGATTCTTGCGTTGATGTTCGCCTGCCAGATTCGCACGGTCGCGATGCCATCCGCAGGCGCGTTGACCAGACCTTGCGAAATGGCAAAGGGACCCACGGCCGACGTCAGATTCCCGCAATTGCCGGACCAGTCGATCACCGGTTTGTCGATCGACACGGCACCGAACAGATAATCGACATCGCAGTCCGGGCGCGAGGAAGGCCCCACGAGCACCACTTTGCTCGTGCTGGATGTCGCACCACCCATGCCATCCGTCTGCTTCTCATAGGGATCGGGACTGCCGATGACGCGCAGCAGAATCCAGTCTCGCTCTGCCGGGTCCAACGGCAAACTATCGGCCCGAAAGAACACCCCTTTGCTGGTGCCACCGCGCATATAGACGGCTGGAATTCTGGTTTGAGTCACGTGCTACTCCTGAACGGTTTTGAATACGATGCATACGGGACTGCCGGTGTGCACCACCTGTCCCGTTGGCGAAGGCATGCCGCTCGACCTGTCGAGCGCGTACTGGACGATGCTGTCGGATCGCTCGTTGGCGACGTACAGATAACGGCCCGAAGGGTCCAGACTGATGAACCGCGGAAAATTGCCCTGGGTGTCGGTCCATCGCGGCTGACCTGGCAGTCCACTTGTGCCGTTGAGCGGCAACGTCGCAACCGAGTCATGACCGCGGTTGGACACGTAAAGCGTCCGTCCCGCGGGATCGATCGCAATGCCGGCGGCGCTCGTATCGCAGTGGGCGTTGCAGGGAATCACCGAAACGGTATGCAGCGGTTCCAGCACTCCGGTGAAGACATCAAAGCCCCATGCCGTGACGGTCGAATCCAGTTCGTTTGCCACGTAGACGAGCGGCAACGTCGGATGAAACGCTGCATGCCGGGGACCCGCGCCGGACCTGCATCGGCGTCCAACAACGCGCGGTTCGCCGCTCTCGAGCCATTGAATCGCGAACACCGTATCGAGTCCCTTGTCCGGGACGATGTGCCAGTTGGTGTTGTATCGCGTCGTGGCGTAGCGGGATACCTGATGCGGATGGGATCCGGCTTGTTCGGTCCGGTGCGGACCCAGCGTGCCCGACAGCGAAACGAGCGAGGACACAGGTGCCAGTTCGCCCTCCGGCCCGACTGGAATCCGGGCCACGGTCCCTGTTGCGTAATTGGCGACGATGAGCGAGAAGCCGTCGCGCGAGAACGCAAGATGTACGGGGTTTGTGCCTTCGCATGATTGCCGGTTCAACAGGCTCAAACGTCCGCTCGAATGTTCGACGCGATAGCTGCTAAGCTCGCTGCCGTCCCCATGAACCGCATAGAGGACATCCTGCCGCGCGTTCAATGCGAGAAAGGACGGGTTGTCAGGGACCTCGCAGATATCCGTCAGTTCCCAGCGCTGGTTCACCGGATCGACTGCAAAGACGCTGATGCCGCGGCCGCGCGCGTTTCTTTCGCGTGTCGTGCGACAGCCAACGTAGGCAAAAATCGGTTTCATAGCTTTCGTTGCCTCAGGCCGCAGCGATGCATTCGTTCGCGATACGTGGCAGCAAACCGCCAGCCTCGAATATCTGCGCTTCTTCAAGTGTGTCGATTCGACACTTCACTGACGTACTGAACGTTTCGCCGTTGCGGCGTCCGATACGCAGCGTCAGAAGGCTACCCGGTTCGATCGCGCCATCGATACCTTCGATCGAAAACGTCTCCGATCCATCGAGCGCCAACGTGCGCCGAGTCACTCCTTCCGAGAATTCGAGCGGCAGCACACCCATGCCGACCAGGTTCGAACGGTGAATGCGCTCGAAGTTTTCGCAGACGACAGCGCGCACTCCGATAAGACGAACGCCTTTCGCGGCCCAGTCCCTGGACGATCCCGCGCCGTAGTTCTTCCCTGCCACGACGATGAGTTCCTGCCCACGCTCCATATAGCGTTCTGCTGCATCGAAGAGACGCATCGTGGTGCCCTCCGGTTCCATCCGGGTGAGGGAGCCTTCCTTCCCACCGGCCATTTCATTGCGCAAGCGGTTGTTCGCAAAGGTCGCCCGAATGGCCACCTTATGATCACCTCGCCGCGTGCCATACGAGTTGAACTCCGCCGCATTGACGCCCTTGGCGATCAGATACTCGCCTGCCGCGCTTTCGGGAAGAATCGCGCCCGACGGCGACAGGTCATCTGTCGTGACGTTGTCTCCGAACACGCCAATGGCGCGCATCTGCTGGAATCGCGCAGGCTGCGTGAGGCTCGCCTGCCAATAGGGCGGGCGGCGGATATAGTTGCTATCTTCGCGCCACGGAAAGCGTGCCGGCACTGCCTCGCTACCTTCCAGCTGGCCGGCTTTGCGAAACATCTCCGCGTAAATGCTCAGGTACTGTTCGCCATGGATGCTCGCCTTGAGTAGCGCGTCGATCTCTTCATCCGTCGGCCATAGATCCTTCAGATACACGGGGTTGCCGTCCTTGTCCGTAGCGACCACACCGTTTTCGATGTCGACATTGATCGTGCCGGCAATCGCATAGGCGACCACCAGCGGCGGTGACGCGAGAAACGCTTCCTTCACCCGCGGATGAATGCGGCCATTGAAATTACGGTTCCCTGAAAGGACAGCGACGGCATGAACATCCCGCTTCACGATGTCCGCTTCGATCTCTTTTGGCAGAGGTCCCGACATACCGTTGCACGACGTGCAGCCGAAGCCGATGATGCCGAAACCAAGCGCCTCGAGCGGCGCCATCAGCTCCGCCTCCCGCAGGTAGCATTCCACCGGTTTCGATCCGGGAGCGAGCGATGTTTTCACCCACGGTTTGCGCTGCAGCCCGAGTGCGACCGCCTTACGGGCGACCAGGCCCGCGGCGATCATGTTGCGCGGGTTCGATGTGTTGGTGCAGCTCGTAATCGCAGCGATGACGATGGCGCCATCGTCGAGTCTGATTTCAGACGACTCTTCCTTCTCGGTGGCGAGTTGCGCAGCCGGTCGAGCGATACCCTGGCTGACGAGCGCTGACAACGGCACACGGTCGTGCGGGTTGGACGGCCCCGCGAGCGCGCGGCCCACACCCGATAGGTCGAACGACAAAGTCCGATCATATTCGGCTTCGGCAAGATCGTCCGCCCATAGACCTTGCGCCTTCGCGTAACTTTCCGTCAGCGCGATCTGTGCATCCGACCGGCCAGTCACACGCATGAAGTCGAGTGTCTTCTCGTCGATCGCAAAGAGCGCTGCGGTGGCGCCGAATTCAGGCGCCATGTTGGAAATGGTTGCCCGGTCGCTCAGGGTCATCGCGCGCGCGCCATCGCCGTAAAACTCGATGATGGTACCGACCACCATCTGCTTACGCAGAAACTCGGTGATGCCCAACACCAGATCGGTCGCCGTCACGCCTGGCTGCCGGAAGCCTTTGAGTTCCACGCCGACGATGGTCGGCAAGCGCAACCACACCGCGCGCCCGAGCATCACTGATTCCGCCTCGATGCCACCCACACCCCAACCCAGCACGCCAAGCGCATTGATCATGGTCGTATGGCTATCCGTGCCGACGAGCGTATCGGGGTAGGCCACGCCGTCTTTCACCTGGATGACTGGCGACAGATATTCGATGTTTACCTGATGCAGGATGCCGTTGCCAGGCATCAGTACGTCAAGATTCGAAAACGCCTGCTTGCACCACGCCAGAAATTCAAAGCGTTCGGCGTTCTTGGTCTGCTCGATCGCCATGTTCTTCGACATCGCTTCAGGGTCGCTCCCGGCAACCTCGACATTCAGCGAATGGTCGACCACGAGATGCGTGGGCACGACGGGGTTGATTGTGGTGGCATCGCCGCCCGCTTCCGCAACCGCGTCGCGCATACCCGCAAGATCGACCAGCGCCGGGGTGCCGAGCAGATCCTGCAAGACGACGCGCGCCGGATAGTAAGGAAAGTCGACGTCGTGACAACGCGCGGCCAGCGCCTGCAAATAGCGCGCGGCGTCCGCGGCAGGCTGCCGGCGTACGACGTTCTCTGCGAACACCCGCACGCAATACGGCATGCGGGCGAACTGCGCCGCGTCGAGAGACGACATCGCGTCGACGACGCTGACAAATTCGACGGTCTGATTGGGAATGGTGCGGGACATCGGGGTTTTCTCCAGGGCAATGCAGGGCTGCTTGCGTTTCGATGTTGTGCATTCTATGATCATAAAACGCAATAGGCAAACAACCTTGTGCTCGGTGGTTACCCTGGCGCAACTCGAAACCGGCAGTCACCGGAGAAGCAGGCAATGGCAAAATCGCAGATCGGTCTTTCAGATGCATCGCCTTACCGGGCGGTCGTGAACGGCCGTCCTTTGCCCGCGATCCCCATGCGCTCCTCCGAAGACACCACCACTGCGGCCCTGACCCCGCTACAAACCCGCGTGACGCGGGAGATACTTGCGCTGGCAAGGCGTGAAGATCTCGCCATCGGCGACCGCCTCGCCGAATCGATTCTTGCGGAGAAAATCGGCACGTCGCGCACACCGGTAAACGTGGCCCTGCACCATCTCGTGACGCTCGGGGTGGTCTACTACGACGCCAATCGCGGCTTCTTCATGGCCAAGCCCGCCCGCGACGTGACGGATGTGGCGGCGCCGTTTTTTGAGGAGCCAGACGATCCGCTGTACCTGAAGATCGCCGAGGACCGTCTTGCGCATCGGCTGCCCGACGTCCTGTCCGAAGCCGATCTGATGCGGCAATACGAGGTCTCGCGCAGCGAACTGCGGCGCGTGCTCTCCCGCATGCAGGAAGAAGGCTGGCTCGAGCGCCAGGTGGGCCACGGCTGGCAGTTCATGCCGATGATCGATTCGGTCGACGCCTACGAGGAAAGCTATCTTTTCCGGGCGGCCATCGAGCCGACTGGCGTCATGTCGCCGACCTTCAGCGCGAATCGCGTCGAACTGGAGGAATTGCGGCGCCGGCAGCGCTTTATCGCCGAAGGCGGCTATCTGTCGATGAATTCGGTCGAGCTGTTCGAGGCGATCAGCGAGTTTCACGAAACGATCGCCAAATGGTCCGGCAACCGTTTCATCGCCCAGTCGGTACGGCGCATGGACCGCCTGCGGCGACTCGTCGAGTACCGTCAGGCAAGAGCGCGCAAACCTCGTCAGGAGCAGGCATTGGAACACCTCGCCATTCTCGACGCGATTGCGCAGCACGACCTGTTGCGCGCCGCCGCTCTATTGCGGGATCACATTGAAGGTGCACGGCGTGCCAAGGTGCATGCGCAGGAGATCTTCACACCGCACGCCTGATTTACCGCAGCAGTTACGATCGCGCGGCCGCCCGGCCGCTTTTCTTTGACCATCATTGCGTTTTATATTCACAAAACGCTTTTATTGCCGTTTGTCAGAGGCACGAGATTCTCAAGAATCTACGGAGACAACCATGTCGTATCGCCGAGGCTGGATCGCCCTCTTTCTCTTTTCACTTTCGATGATCAACTATATGGACCGCATCGCCCTGTCGATCGCGGCCAAACCGATCGCGAGCGAATTCAAGCTGACCGCGGTCGGCATGGGGTATCTGTTTTCTTCGTTCATCTGGAGTTACGCGCTCTTCCTGTTGCCGATGGGCGTTCTCATCGACCGTTTCGGCACCAAACGCATGGCCGGAGTAGGTATCTTCGTCTGGTCCGCGGCAACGGCATTGACTGGTGTCGCTTCCAGCTTCTTCGGTTTGATGGCCGCACGGCTGGTGATGGGAGCGGGGGAATCGACGAGCAATCCGGTGGGCGCGAAGGTCATCCGCCAGTGGATCCCCGCAAACGAACGGGGGATGGTCACCTCGATGTTCAACAGCGGTTCCTATGCGGGACCAGCGATCTGCTCCGTCATGCTCGGCTCGCTAATAGCATTGTTTGGTTGGCGTATATCGTTTGTCGTCGCGGGTGCGACCGGCTTTGTCTGGCTCGCGGCGTGGCTGATGTTCTTCGACGCGCCCGAGAAAGTGCGTTGGTTGAAAAACGAGGAACGCGACAAGATTGTGCGCGAGCGGGATTCGAAACCCGCCTTCACGTCTGACGCTGTGCCTCAGCCCTCGGGTCTGCTGTCGTTGCTGCGCACACCGACCCTCTGGGGACTCGCGATTACCCAAGGCTGTAACGTCTATACGCAGTATCTGTTTTTGACCTGGTTGCCGAGCTATCTGCAGACCAGTCGGCACCTGAGCATCACCCACACGGGACTATTCTCCGCTGTGCCGTATGCCGCGGCCGTCGTGCTTTGCATTCTGGTCGGCCGCCTAAGCGATCAATACCTCAAGAAGAGCGGCGTGGGCACGGGTCGCCGCCGTAATGCTGTTGCACTCGCCATGCTGACAGGCGCAGCTATCCTCGCCGTGCCATTTACGTCGAACCTGATTGCACTCCTGCTGGTTTTTTCGATCACGCTAACCGGAATCGCCTCCACCACGTCATTAAACTTCGCCTTGCTGAACGATCTTCTTCCGAACTCGCGCGATGTGGCCAAGGCGATGGCCTTCGTTGTCGTCGGCGGCAACATCTTCGGCATGATTGCCCCGATCGCAACGGGCTACGTGATCAACGCGACGGGCAGTTATGACTGGGCATTCGGCATCGCGGGCATCCTTCTGCTCGTCGGCGCAACGGTCGTGCTCACCATGACGCGCTCGCCAATGGCAGTCAATCGCGGTGCTTCAACTACGCGGGTCACGGTGTAACGGTTGAATGTTGCCGTGCCGGCGGCGACGGGCTCGTTCACAGTCGCAGGCAATTTTTCTCCAATGTCGGACCAGTGGACAATCAAAACTGTGCCGCGTCGGATGAACTCGTTGCCCGCGGACCATTGGATGAGTTCCACCGCACGCGCCAAGGGATCACTGCCGCGATGCGACGTGCAGTTAATACGCGCTCGGCCTGGAGTGGTCCGCATTCGCCTTGGCTTCTCAACTGGGTTGAGGCTGCTGGCACTCCGTTTGGAACCAGTAGTCGACCAGCCGCTGTGCCGCTTGTAGGTCATCCGGGTAATATGGGTCATACCAAGGTGACGGGTCGTAGCCCGCTTTCCTCAGGGCAGCCAGTTCGCTATGGTGTTGCGCCATCGTAGGGGGCGCGTTGGTCCTGAGCGCCGCTAGGTCGCGGCACTCTGTTGGACTGAGGTGCGGCCCGGCATACGGCCTGCCGCCGACGGCGCAGCCGGCGAGCAAAAGCACCAGAGTGGGAAGTATTGACCTTGTTCCAGGCGCTCTTCGCATAGTACGTGTCCTTCACTACGATGGTGGCAGCCCGCCCGGTGGCATGCGGCCGCACCCGGCGTCTCGTCGTCAAGTCGTTTCGTCCTTCGAGTGACGATGCCGTCGTGCTGCCGGCTGATACCTAGGAGCGCGACATGGCCGAACAGCACAAACCCGGCGGGAAGGATCAGACGTCTGGGACCCTTCTGCTGATCTGACTTGCGACACGCAAGCATTGTTCCCGCCCCGCTATTAGCAGTGTAGATCAGCAAAGCGCGCCGCGAATGCTCACGCGAGGTCCGCATCCGTGCCTCGGCTGCCCGAAAGTCTCTGTTCGACCCTCTTCGGCCGTTGGAACTGGCGCGACGTGAACGGCGGCTTCAGAGGGCACAGCGGTCATTGATCTTGTCGAGTCACTCGGTAGATCAAGCGAGCAAATGAGGTACCCGGGCAGCAAGACAAAGCGGCGATCTGGAATGGGTCATTCCGGCGCGCACGTGCCGGTGGGCCTCGGTGCGGCCGATGCCTGCGGGCTGCTGCATCGGCGAGAACGCTAGGCTGTTTCCGATGATCAGAACCGGCGGCCGCAATGATTCGATTCGATTTCATATGGGGATCCTGTAATTGCATTGGAGCCCCGGCGGCATCTGGACCTTGAATCCCGAAGCGCCGAGCCCTCCGCGCTTTGGGACGTCACTCGTTGCGCAGCGGCCTGAAGGCCGCGCGTAGCTCTTCGGCGAAGAGCCGGGGCTGCTCCCACGCGGCAAAGTGGCCGCCCTTATCGAGCTTGTTGTAATGGATGAGCCTGGGATAGGCCCTCTCCGTCCAGCTCCGCGGTGCCGCATAGATCTCGTCAGGAAAGACGCTCACGGCCACCGGGATGGTGACGTGCTTCGGGGCGAAGAAGTCGAGCTTGTTGTCCCAATAGAGACGAGCCGAAGAGACCGCCGTGTTCGTCAGCCAGTAGAGCGTGATGTTGTCGAGTATGTCGTCTCGCGTCAGGCCTTCGCTCTGACCGTCGAAGACGCGCGCAATGAGCGCATAGCTGCGCGCGTCGTGATCGAGCATCCACGCGGCGAGGCCAACAGGCGAGTCCTCGATTCCGTACAGCGTCTGCGGGCGATTTGCCATCTCCTGGGCGTAGCCCAGGCCATGCCTGTAGAAGAAATCGAGCTGGTCGTAGGCATGCTTCTCGTCGGACGAGAGGCCGGCCGGCGGGGGACCGCCCAACTGAAGTGCCTTTGCGACATCGTCCGGCACAGTAGCGGGCATATTGGTGTGAATGCCGAGCAATTCTGGTGGCGCCTGCAGTGCCATCTGCTCCGATACCGCATCACCCCAATCGCCGCCCTGCGCCACAAACTGTTTATATCCGAGGCGCTTCATCAGCACGGTCCACGCGCGTGCGATGTGAGCAGGGTCCCAACCGGGTGTGGTGGGCTGCCCTGAAAACCCGTAGCCTGGCAGCGACGGAATCACCACGTCGAAAGCGTCCGATGCACGCCCGCCATGGGCCGTTGGATTCGTCAGCGGATCGATGATCTTCAACTGCTCGACGATCGAGCCTGGCCACCCGTGCGTGATGATCACCGGCAACGCATTCCTGTTCTTCGAGCGAACATGGATGAAGTGAATGTCCACCCCGTCGATGGTCGTCACGAACTGCGGCAAGGCATTCAGCCTTGCTTCGACCTTGCGCCAGTCGTAATCCGACTGCCAATAACTCGCTAGCTCCCGCATCGTTGCAAGCTGCACGCCTTGCGACGCATCCGTTACCGTTCCCTGTCTGGGCCACTTTGTCCCGGCGATCCGCCGACGCAGGTCCGCGAGAGCCTCGTCGGACACGTGGATTTTTGGGAACGGACGGATCGACGTGTCGTCTGCGCTCGACGCCGCTGCGGCGACCCCGATCACGGAGGCCTGCGCCGTCGCTGCGCCGGAGTTCGAGGTGATGGGCGGCTGGGCAGCGACTTCTACGCCACCGGACGCAGGAAGTGTTGTCTCGGCGTGCGCGGCGACCGCGGGAAGAACAATGCCGATGGCTGCCGCGACCCATGCGGAAACCGCAAGACGACTGCGTCTGCCAATCAGCGAATAAAGTCCGAACATGATCAATCTCCTGAGCGGCGCAAGGCAGCAGAAGGCTGCCGACACGCCTTTAGAATTCGTGGGGTGAGGACGCGGACGGCGAGGGGAAGACCGTCCGCGTCCACTAGCTCAGCGCAGCGGCCTGAACGCCGCCCTAAGTTCCTGAGCGAAGATCGTCGGCTGCTCCCACGCGGCGAAGTGGCCGCCTTTCTCGGCCCGGTGGTAGTAGACCAGGTTGGGGTAGGCCTTCTCTGTCCAGCTCCGCGGCGCCTGATATTGCTCGCCGGGGAACACGCTCACGGCCACCGGGATCTTGACGCCCTTGGCGTTAAAAAAGCCGCCCTTGTATTCCCAGTAGAGACGAGACGCGGATACTCCGGTATTGGTCAGCCAGTACAGCGTGATGTTGTCGAGGATCTCGTCACGCGTCAGTTCGCCAGTGGCGCTCGTGGTCCGGTTCAGAGCCGAGACGACCGCCGCGGCCGGCTGGCCATCGGCATCGTTGTGGTCGAGCAGCCACGCGGCCAGGCCGACGGGTGAATCGGCAATGCCGTAGAGCGTCTGCGGACGCGATCCCATCAACCGGGCGTAGTCCACTTCCTTGAACGTCAGGGCGAGCTGCTCGTAGGCGCGCTTCTCCTCCGCTGACAGGCCGGCTGGCGCCGGGGCGCCGATCTGGAGCGCCTTGTCGACGTCGGCTGGAACCGTCGCGGGCATATTGGTGTGGATGCCGAGCAAACCCGTGGGCGCCTGCAAGCCCATCTGGTCGACGACAAACGCACCCCAGTCACCGCCCTGGGCGACGTAGCGCGTGTAGCCGAGGCGCTTCATCAATACTGCCCACGCCTTGGCCATGCGCTCGGGACCCCAGCCGGTGGCCGTCGGCTTGCCTGAAAACCCATAGCCCGGCATCGACGGAATCACCACGTGGAAAGCGTCCGATACGCTCGCGCCATGGGCTTTGGGATTGGTCAACGGATCGATGATCTTCAGCTGCTCGATGATCGAGCCGGGCCATCCGTGGTTGACGACCAGCGGCAAGGCATTTTCATGCTTCGAACGAACGTGAATGAAGTGAATGTTCAGCCCATCGATTTCAGTGATGTACTGCGGCAGTGCGTTCAGCTTCGCCTCAACCTTGCGCCAGTCGTAGTCCGTCGCCCAATAGCGAGCGAGTGCCTGCATGGTCGCGAGCGGCACGCCTTGGGAGTCATCCGAAACCGTTTCCCGTTCAGGCCAATTTGCTTCCCTGATGCGCCGACACAATTCGACAAGCTTCGATTCCGGAAAATGCACATGAAACGGATAAACGGCAACCCCGTCACTGCCCGGATGTGGCGCACCGGTAGTCAGGGCTCTTGCATTCTGTGAAAGACCGAAAAGTCCGAGCGATCCCGCGGTAATGCTTGCCGCCGCAGCTGCGGAAAAGCGACGACGCTTGAAGTTGGGCTCATCTTGCATGACAAATTCCTCGGTAAGTGGATAGATTAAGGAGTCCTGATACTCAGTGGCGTTTCCCCACTGAGTGCACAGCTTGTAAGTGGATTGGCTGGCCGGTTATCGGTTGATGCGATATCCGGAATGGGTCCGCCCGCGCTTCGTGGCGGACTTGCGGCAGGGGCCGTTGAATGCCCCGTGGCTAAAGACGTTCGGACGAGCCTTCGTCGCTGTCGACCCCGTCAGACAGGCATGCGATACAGGGCGCAGAGCTTGTTGCCATCCGGATCTCGCACATAGGCGAGATACAGCGGACCCGCTTCGGTGTCGCGTACCCCAGGCGGGTTCTCGACCGATTTGCCGCCGTTGGCGAGCGCGACGGCATGCAGGGCTTCCACCTGCTCGGTCGACTGGCAAGTGAAGCCGATCGTGCCGCCATTGGCAGGGGTGGCCGGCCGGCCATCCAGCGGCCGGGTCACGATGAACACGGCATTGTCGGAGAGATAGATATAGTCGCCTATGGCCCGGAGCAGGCCTTTGCCATAGCCGAGTGTGCCCAGAACGGCATCGTAGAATTGCTTGGCTCTTTCCAGGTCGTTGGTGCCGACCACTACATGACTGAACATCCCTTTGTCCTCCTTAGGATTCGGAAAGTCATTGAGTACAAAGTTGCTTCTCGCAGTGGCGCCGACTGCTCAAGACGGACGGTGCGTGACGTCTCACACATCGGTACGTTCGAGTATAACTATGAAAAACATAGTGTCAAGAAAAACAATGCTTTGCGGTGATTCGTGCTCAAACGGTAGTTGGACCGAGGTGGTGTCGCAGCTGCGATAGCAGCGACCGACGACCGATGAAACCGCGCGAGATCAGGGGTGGCGCCGGCGATGGAAAAGGCGGAGACGGTATCCAGTGGCAGTGCACTCACCGTTGCCGAAGGCGTGTGAAAAAGCGAAGAGGATTTGATACAGCCGCCGCCAATAGCATGAGCGACGCTACATCGGCGGTGCGGCGGACGATCTGCAGGTCGGGAATGCGCTGCGCGTGTCGCGGGAGGTTCGGGGAGCGTGAAGGTGGCGGGATCAGTCGAAGACCGCCTCAGTTGAACGGCGACCTTGTAACTTCAATTGACCGAGCGGAAGGTGTGCCAAGTGCCGGATATCAAGAGTCAGCCGGTAACCGGCCGATTCGCTTCTGGACTTCTGTTCCCGTCAGAGTGAGGCGTGCTCTCATGGCACAGGCGTCATGGGTGTCTCGTGCCGCCTTTCGTGATTTCCCGTCATTTCCGCGTGAAGGAAGCACGTCGCGCTGCTCGTTCCGTCGCGTAATCGTTGCCCATTGAGCCGTCCAGGTCCTTGCGCTCGACTGGCTTCCCGCAGTGCGGGCATACGTTGGCAAGCCCGACGTCGTGACCGCATTCGCGATGCACGAAATGCATCGCCACTTCCTCATCCGTATCCTTGCACCAAATTTCACCCCATGCGCGCAGCGCGTAGATCACAGGATGGAACGCCCACCCCTTGTCCGTCAGGCGGTATTCGTAGCGCAACGGCTTGTCACTATACGGCTGACGTTCGACCATGCCATCCGCTTCAAGCGCCTTCAGCCGTGAGGCCATCATCTGTGGCGTTGCTTCGGTCTGGATCTGTATCTCCTCGAACCGCGTTGCGCCCATGTACAGCTCCCGCAGTACCAGGATCGTCCAGCGGTCGCCCACCACATCGACCGAGCGCGCCACTGGGCACACCGTATCCGCCTTCTCATCCGTTGCCGATGCCATGATGACGCTCCAATAGTAACTATTAATTTCATAGTATCACGGTCCACGCGTTTGTGCTTGTGCTTGTCGCGTCAGTTCGCCCGGATGTCTTGTAGCTCTTGACACTATGAAATTCATAGTTATACTGGCTCGTACCGATGCGCGAGACGTCACGCATCCCAAACCAGGCAGTCGGGCGCCACTGCGACACGCGACCCCGGTCGCATATGTTTCTGAAGGAGTACTGAAATGTCTAATCCTCTCTATCACACGGCGCGAACCGGCCTGTTGCTGGTGGATCCGTACAACGATTTCCTTTCCCATGGAGGCAAGGTCTTCCCGCTGCTCAGGGACGTTGCTGACGACGTCCGCCTGCTCGACAACCTGCGCGCATCGGTGGCGGCCGCACGCTCGGCGGGCATCCAGGTGTTCTATGTACCGCATCGGCGCTGGCAGCCCGGCGACTACGACAACTGGGACCACCCGAATCCGACGCAACGTCTGATACAGCAACGTCATACCTTCGCGAAGGGTACATGGGGTGGAGAATGGCATCCGGATTTCGTGCCGCAGGACGGCGACATCATCATCCAGGAACACTGGGGGCAGAGCGGGTTCGCCAATACCGACCTCGACTTCCAGCTCAAGCAGCAAGGCATTACGCAAGTGATCGTGGTGGGCCTTCTGGCAAACACCTGCATCGAATCCACGGCGCGCTTTGCCATGGAACTCGGCTATCACGTGACGCTCGTGCGCGATGCGACGGCAGCCTTCAGCAAGGAGATGATGCACGCCGCGCACCATCTGAACGGGCCAACGTTTGCCCATGAAATCCTGACGACGTCCGAACTGGTTGCCGCCCTGCCTGTGGCAACGGAAACGCAAGGGAGCCCAGCGTGAAACTGACCGGCAATCTCCTGATTGGCGCACAGGAAATTCGCGCCACGGCGGGCGCGATGCAGGCGCTCAATCCCGCAACCAATCTCAATTTCGCGCCTGACTTCGTCTTTGGCGGCATCGAAGAAGTCGACCGCGCGGTGCAACTGGCCGACGAAGCGTTCGACAGCTACAACGACACGAGCCTGGCAGTCCGTGCGGCGTTCCTGGAGCGCATTGCCGATGGGCTCGACGCCAATGCCCCGGCACTGGCCCTACGCGCCGCGCTGGAGACCGGCTTGCCGGCCGCGCAGCTCGAAGCGGAGGCCGCTAGGGCGGCCACGCAGTTCCGGCAGTTCGCCACGGTCGTGCGTCAGGGACGCTTTCGACAGGCAACGGTCGATCCCGCCCAGCCAGAGCGTCTACCTCGGCCACGCATGGATCACCGTATGCAGAAGATCGGCCTCGGTCCGATTGCCATCTTCGGGGCAAGCAATTTCCCGATCTCGTACTCAGTCGCGGGCGGCGACACGGCGTCCGCGCTGGCGGCCGGCTGTCCCGTCATCCTGAAGGCGCACAACGCCCATCCGGGCGCATCGGAAATCATGGGCCGCGTCATCCAGCAGGCCGTTAAGGACTCGGGCCTGCGTGAAGGCGTCTTCTCCCTGGTGCGCGGCGACGGCAATGCGATCGGCGAAGCGCTGGTCGATCATCCGCTGATCAAGGGCGTGACCTTCACAGGTTCCGAGGCGGGCGGCATGGCGCTATTCCGGCGCGCCCAGCAGCGTCCGGATCCGATCCCCGTCTTCACGGAAATGACCAGCGTCAATCCCACCTTCGTGCTGCCCATCGCGCTCTTCTCGCGTGGCAGCGAGATTGGCGACGGCTTCGCCGAACGCATGCTGGTGAACGTAGGCCAGGCTTGCCTGAAGCCCGCGATCCTGCTGGCCGTCGACGGCATCGGCTACAGCGAACTGAAGGAAGCGCTGATTGCCCGCATCAACGCGATGCCCTCTCGCACCATGCTGACACCCGGCATCAACATGGCGTACCAGAAGAATGTGGCCCGTCAGCTCGCCGCGGGGGCGAAACAGATCGCGGCGGGTGGTCCTCCCCAAGGCGAGTGGGATGGGCAGGCATTCCTCTTCGAGGTTGACGGCTCGCGCCTGCTTGAAGAGCCGGCATTGTCGGAAGAGGTCTTCGGCCCTGCGGCACTGCTGGTGCGCGTACGGGACGACGAGCAACTGATCGCCCTCGCCAGGCAGTTCCGTGGCCAGCTCTCGGCGACGATGCATATCGAACGCCCCGATCATGCGCTGGCTGCGCGGCTCTTGCCGGTCCTGCAACGCCGCACTGGCCGCATCGTCATCAATGCCTTCGCGCATCCGCAGGAAGTGTCCTGCGCATCGATTCACGGCGGCCCGTTTCCGGCGTCCTCCGATAGCCGTTTCACGTCGGTTGGCATGAGCGCGATCGAACGTTTCCTGCGGCCCGTCTGCTACCAAGGCTTCCCCGACGAGTTGTTGCCGGAGGCGCTCCGGCACGACAACCCGCGCGGCCTCTGGCGGCTGGTGGACGGCGAACCGTCGAAGGCCTGATGCCAACAGGCACCCGCCCGCACCATCGCTGCGCGGGTGCAAATCCCTAACCCGTTAATTCGTTGCGGACGTCAACGTTTCTAAAAGGTGCTCAACATGACTCGCATTTATCAAGCATTCCTTATCGTGGCTACACTTGGTCTGCCGATTGCCAGCCACGCCCAATCCCAATCGACGGTAACGCGCGCCCAGGTTCGCGCCGAACTCGTCGCTGCGGAACAGTCCGGCCAGATTCCGCAGAGCAACACGCGCTATCCGGAACCCGCGAACTACTCGGTCGCGGCGCCCCATGTGTTCCATCGCTCGCACGATGTCACTACAACGTCCTATGGTCCGTCGATGAACGGCAGTGCCGAGTCGGGTTTCCGCGCGACGCGCGACCGTTCGTTCGCCACTGCGCCGATCGGGTTCGACGACATCTATCGTGGCCAGTAACGTACCGCTTTCGACACGTGCAAGGAGACACCCATGTCCGCCGCGCTGACGCTGCGCTTCGCGAGTGAAGCGACGTGGCCGGAGCGCGGTCGGCTGGCGGCTGCAGGCGGCTGTGCGCGAGCGTCTTTCACTTGGAAAGCTATTCTGACGCAGGAGATATCCAATGCAATTTCTTGTTCTGGTTTCCCTCACCACTCCCACCCCCATGGACGCGCCCACACAGGAAGAGCGCGAAGCCGAGTCGGAGGTCATCCGGCAACTCTACCGCGATGGCATCGTCAGGCAGATCTGGCTGCGCGGCGATGGTGGCGCATGCATCATCGCGGAAGGCGATGCTCCACAAACTCTGGATGCTGTCTTCTCTGCCCTGCCCCTGGTGAAGTCCGGCTTCCTTCAGCCTCCGAAGGTCATTGCACTGAAGGCATATTCGGGGTTCGGGCCCAGGGCTACGCCATGAGGCCGGCGACAGGTACGGCGAAGCGTTTGAATCGCCGGCGCTAATGCATAGCTCCGCCCGGTACGAGCAGCGCTTTCAGGCATCTGGACAGAGGACTGGAAGCGCGACCGTGTCCATCAACATGCCTGTAACGCGTCGACGCGCTCGAAAACGAAGCGCTGCGCCGCATTCAGGCCGGCAGCACTTTCACCGGACTGTGCGACATGCTCGTCGCGCGGGTGGGCGAAGCCGGCGGCATCGTGAAGGACGGCGCGCTGCTCGCCGGCTGGCTCGGCAGCGAGCTCATCACCGGTGTCGATACGACGTAAATGCCCCGTACACGCCCTTGAGAGACGAAATCTGGATCTCCGGCCCCTCACGAGCGCGAACGACGAATCACCCCAGCCCGCACGATCGGCCCCACGAGCGATCGTGCTCCTCTGTCAAACAAACAGACGCCGCATTTGATGCGGCACGTGGAGAGCAAACATGACGACCCTCGTTTCCGATGCCATCACGGTGCAGCCGCCTGTCAAACGGCTGCGTGTCGTTTCCTACACGAGCGGGCTCATCGGGCCCAGCCAGACGATGCTAGGTCCGCTCGCCGACGGCGGCACGCTGATCGCCAGCACGCCGCCCGGCTGCTGGGGGCCGATGATCACGCCGGCCTTCCAGGGTGGCCACGAGGTGACGCAACCGGTCGCCATCGCCGGGGCCGAGGTCGGCGACGCCGTCGCGCTAAGGATTGAACGGCTGCGCGTCACGTCAGTTGCGACGTCTTCGGGCATGATGGAATTCGTCGAGGGCCGTTACCACGGCGACCCGTTCGTCGCCAAGTTCTGCCCGGCGTGCGGCACGGAGCACCCGGCGAGCTATGTCGAAGGCATCGGCGAGGACGCCATTCGCTGCGATCACTGCGGCGCCGAGGTCAGCGCCTTTCGCTTCAAGCATGGCTATGTGATCGTCCTCGATCAGGAAAACCAGGTCAGCGTGACCGTCAATCAGGAGGTCGCCAATGGCCTGGCAGGCAACGCGCCATTGATGTCGGCTCTGCCCGAGCTTGCGGCCCAGCATTCGATCCTGTCGCTCGCGCGTGCCGACATCCCGGGCGTGGCAGCGCACATGCGCCCGTTCCTCGGCAACATCGGCACGACGCCCTCACGCGACATCCCCGACTCGCACAACTGCGCCGATTTCGGCCAGTACCTGGTCGGCGCGCCGCATCGCTACGCGCTGACGCGCGAGGAACTGCACGCGGCCAAGACTGACGGGCACATGGACACCAACTCGGTCCGAGAGGGTTGCATCCTGATTTGCCCCGTCAAGGTGCCGGGCGCCGGCGTGTATCTCGGGGACATGCACGCGCAACAGGGCAACGGCGAGATCGCGGGGCACGCGACCGACGTGTCCGGCGAAACCGAGATCACCGTCGAGGTCATCAAGAACCTCGCGCTCGAAGGACCGATCCTGCTGCAGAACTTCGACGACCTGCCGCCGATGGCGCGTCCGATGAGCGCCTTGCAGCGGCAAAAGGTGGCCGAGCTCGGCGCGCGCTGGGGTCAGCGCGAGATCGAGGAGAGCGGGCCGATCACGTTCATCGGCAGCGGCGCCAACCTGAACGAGGCCACCGAGAACGGCTTGCGGCGCGCCGCGGGCGTGACGGGGCTCGCGTACGAAGAAGTCCTGAATCGGGCGACGATCACGGGCTCGATCGATATCAGTCGACTGCCCGGCACAGTGCGCGTGACCTTCCTGTGCCCGCTCGCGATCCTCGACCGCATGGGGATCGGGCGTCTGGTGCGCGAAAAGTACGAGCTCGAATAAAAACGCGCCGCGCCTCATTTCGGATTTTCGGATGAGGCGCGGCGCGTGCGCGCGTGACGTCGATCGGGGCGTCCGACACCCCTCATTCCTGGTGCTGGACCGACTCGATGAGATTGTTGCGAAGTGCGACGATCGCCTTGGTTGTCTCTCGAAACCGTCCGCAGCCGCGCGGACCATAAGTTCTTACATGTGCATTTACGATAAGTGGTAACGCCGATAACATCTGCGTGAGGATTTGATGAAAGGCTGCGTATTGCGGGTTTGCTTCGCTGGCGGGTCTGCTTCGCTGCCGCTTTCATGATAAATGTGTCAGGCACAACCCACCGCATTTTTCACGCGCAAGAAGCGCGGCAAGCCATCTGAAAATGCACGGGTCATCCGATCCGAAATACCGCCTCTATTACCGCCACGACCAAGGGGGGAATGTGGTGAAGGACGTCAATGTCGGCATTGACTGCACCACGAGCTTTCAGCAAAGCATCAAGTTGTCCGATTTCACGATTGTGTTCGACGGGGCCGAGAAAGCTCGTCAATGTAGTCGTCATGCCTAGGTATGTCCGTGAGACCTTTGCACCGGTCGGTCGAAGCGCCTCCCGGTAGTCCCAACGCATGATGCCGTGCATGCACGGGCCTGTGACTCCAACTCCCGCCCGACGTCCCGTGCCTGACGCGGTGAGCAGACGACGAGCTCGCTGGCGCATCAGGAACCCAGATCTCCTGATACTGTGACCGTGCGCCGAACTGGCGCTTACGCGCGACGTCACCGAGGATGCATGAACGACAGCAACATGCGCGATGAAACTCAAACGGCCGTTAATGGGTGCTGAACCGACGTTTGGACGGCCGAGCGACATGGCGAGCGAATGACGCTTCATGGCCGGTAGTACGCGTTCACCCACCTCGGCGAAAAGCGGCCGTTGAAGATTCAAAGGTCTTCTCTGTGTGACGCTCAGCGAACTGGTGCTATCGGCCACAAGCGGACGGTCGACGAACCAGCCTAAATTGTTGACAATACAATTGCCACTGACGTAACAGACACGAGTTTGCGGAGGTAATTCAAATGACGATTGAATACTTTGCTGAGAGTAATCCGGGCACAAAAACTCTGCCACGCTCGCTAGCGACGAAGGCCGGCAACTTTGTGTTTGTATCCGGTCAGGTAGCCAGAGACGAAGACGGCAGCATCGTCGGTGGCGGGATAGAAGCTCAAGCACGTCAGGCATTGAAGAACGTCGCTCATGTACTCGCGCTCGCGGGTTGCAGGCTCGAGGACGTCGTGAAGACAACCGTCTGGCTTGAAGACGCTCGCGACTTCGATGAATTCAATCGCATTTACGGAGAGTTCTTCCGCGAGAACAAGCCGTCACGTTCGACACTACAGGCGAAGAACATGGTCGGCACCAAGGTAGAAATCGAGGCCATTGCTTATAAGCCTTGACCCCGTCACGGCTTTCGATGCTGTCACCTACTGTGCCTACGTGCTTGGCCTGGAAGCTATGCTGCACCTGCTTTCGGGCGCAAACCCCTCCATCGAGCGGTCGGTCTAAAGGCCGCCGTTCATGGCGAACGTTAGCTGCTAATGGTTTTATACCGCCCGTTCTTGCTTAGCTTGGCTTGGCGCTACTGCTCGCCATTAACTGTGCATTCGCCGACCAGATAGAGGGCTATTACCGTGCCTTTAATCGACGAGGCTATTTCCCGGTCCCGCCGCCTCCTGATTCCTCCATGTGAAGCATGCCGCGTCGAGAATGGCATAAGCAGACGGCTAACCAATCATTCAAACTGACCTACGCAAAATGCCGCGCAGTCCGATGAATTCAAGCGTTAAATGACCGCTTTGGAGAAAGCTGTACGGCCGGTTAGGGTCGCTTCATGCCCCTCGCATCTCTGCTGCGATCAGCGATCGATCGAGCTCCGTATCGTACCGGGTTTGGCCGGGTCCGGTCGCTGACCCAAACCCACTCGCGGACATTCGGGGGGAGTTTTGCCCTGACTGCGGACCTTCGGCTGTTGAGGACAGATGTAAATTCTTAAAAGAAGCCGGTGGGTCCGCGCCGGGTCGGGGGGCAGTTCCGGGTCGACAGCCGAGGTTCGTGGTCGAGCCGCAGTCGAGTTGCCGTCGGACTCACGACTTTGGTCAGTAGGAGAAAGCCGCCGAAGCTGCTTCCCATCATCGCGCCTGCACCTGTGGTTGTATCGGCTCGGCAAGCACTGTCGGGCAAGCTGTCACCGCGTCAGACGCGGCAGAAGCGCGAGCGCGTTCTCCCGGCCGATGGCAAGCAAATCTGCGTCAGAGAGGCCGAGTTGCCTCATGCGGCGAACTGTCTCCGCTAAAGGTGCGTAGGGATTGTCACTCCCGAAAAGAATCTGTGCCGTCGGCACCAAGCTGGTAAGTGCGGCGATCGCCGGAGCGAAGGCTGTATCGGCGATGTCGTAGTAGAGGCGACGGAGTTCGTACTCAATGCCGTTAGGGGCCTTCTCCGCAACGTTTGCTGGAGGGAACTCGAGCATACGTCCGTACATCATGGGCATGGTGCCGCCCGCGTGCGTGAAGATAAAGCGTACGTTTCTGTATAGGGAGAAAGAGCCTGTGTACAACAGGTTCGCAATGGCGCGCGCGGTATCCTGCGGAATCTCGTCCACTACCGGTGGGACGTTTGCCAGCAAGGTTCGACAACAGAATGGCACGGTGGGATGCACGAACACCACCGCTTTGCGGCGGTCGAGCTCTTCGAAAACAGGCCTGTACGCTGCATCGCCCAGCCACCTGTCACCGTAGCTGGTCAGCAAACCGATTCCGTTTGCTTGCAGCACGTCGAACGCATACTCGATTTCGCGAAGACTACCTTCCTGATCGGGCAGCGGAAGGGCGGCAAACAGCCCGAAGCGGCCCGGATAGGTCCGGCCGAGATCCGCCGCATACTCGTTGACCCGGCGAGCTGTTTTCCGTGCCTGCTGCGCGTCACCGAACCAAACGCCCGGTGTCGTGAGCGACAGTATGGCGGTGGCAACACCGCTGCCGTCCATTGCGTTAATTGCGTGCTCGGGCGCCCAGGTGTTCCACGCTGGAGTGAGCTTGCCGCCGAAAGACGCTGTGATCCGTTCACGGTTTTCAGCGAGATAGAAGGGGGGAATGTGATGATGATGTACATCGATCAGGCCTGACTTCACGATAGCCGGCGCTTGCGCAAATGCGCGCGAAAGGCATCCAGTCCCGATCGCTGCGGCGCAAAGCGCTACCTCTGCGGCGCCGGTGAGGAATCCTCGCCTTTTCTCATTGACCGGGGCGGGGATCGAAGGATTGCAGCAGCCACAGCGACTGAGAAGCAGCCGTTGCCCAAAGCGATCGTACATACGCTTCTCCCTGTGACGAAAGAAACGATTAGGTCGCGCGCGTTCCAGGAAATTCGTGGCTGGCCCCATCTCTCTATATTCAAGGCGACCACCGGCTGTTGGTCAACAAGGACGCAGCGAGGAACTGTACGCAACCGCTCTCCAACACGGCGGGATCGGAAGTTTGACGCCGCGCGGCCGGCGGTACGTTCGACGGGTAATCCTGTGGCGACGGACCGCAGACTTGCCGGCTTGTCGGGAAACATGGAGAAGGGCGCGCTCGAGAATTTCAACGCCCCCTTTGTTCGCTGAGTCCGCCTCGAGCAATGTGCAAGGGTGGCTGACGAAATGTCCGCAGCATATCGCGTATGAAGAATGTCCGTTTTGCATGCGACGCCAGCCGTTGCCTGCACGATACCCTGACGGCCCGCTTCGGGCCGATCAGAGGCGGCCGCGCGGCTCATCGCGATTCGCTGGGCTGCCACCGTCCTGTCCGGCCGACGTGTTGCGAGGATACGGATTTCACTTTTTCGGGCACGCAGAAACTACGGGCCGTTCTGTGACTTCCCACACTCCTGCTACGTAACGTAACGTTTCACTAGTACCGGGTAAACGTTGTTCGCTTATACGCAAGCATTTTTCCGCAGCCCCACTCCCCAAGACGTGCATAACGGGATGGTCAAACGTGACGCGGCATTTCTTCCGCCGAAGGTCAACTCCTCTCGAGCGCTTCGAGCAAACGCAGTGCCTCGTCGAGCCCTTTCACGCGGCCTGCCTGCGACGGCACGAGCGATGCACTCCATACGGAGTTGATCCGATGCCGCCAATAGGCCAGCGGGATGTGGCATTCCGCGGAAATAAACGAGATCACGCGCTCAAGATGTTCAATGTCTTTTTCGAGTTGACGATTCATTGCGCCCCCACGGGAATACCAGACCGAACCAAATTCAGAGCATAAAATATGCCGCGAGGGACCCACTTTATGTGTTAAACGCCCGGGTCAGGCGTTTTCTCCAACGGGTAGAAAGGGCCGGACATCTGGTCAGGGGTGCGAGGCAGCGTCGACTGCTCAAGCGCGAATCTGAGCGGAGCGCACGCGCCGATGGCGTCAAAGACTGCGGCTATCCGCAGTACGTCCAGACGACGCGATGTCCCGTCGTGTTCATCGTTGTGCCGCTCGCCATGGTCGTGCTGCCGTCAGCTCGGGGTCTGCCATTCTCCCGGGACGCTGTGCGGCGCGTTCCGTACACGCATCCCGGGCATCGGCTCACTGCCCGCCGTAGAGCGCGTTCAAGCGATCCAGTGTGCCGTCCTGCTGGGCGCGCTGCAATTCCTGCTTGACCTCCGCGCGAGTCTTGCCAAGGGGGGCGCCGCTCATGCTACCGCCCCCGGGCGTGCCGCCGACCGCGTCCGACGTCATAGCTGCGTTGCTGTCGGAGGCCGTGCTGGATACGTCAGTGTTGTCACCCGCATAGGCCAGCGTGGTGCACAACGTCAATGCGGCAATAGGGATCAAAATCAGAGCTTTCATCGTATTCTCCAGCATGATGCATGACATGCCCGACGCCGATCGAATCACACAGTTTGCGCCGGGATTTCGTGCCGCTTAGAAAAGCATCAAAGGTTCTTGCAATGACTCGGCACGCTCTTGCAATACCCGGGCAGATTTTCCTTTATTCCCGAGTTATCTCCCTTTTTTTGTATCGCGACCGCTCCAGGATAGGTCCCAGGCATTCAGCCTGGATCTATTTTCATCACCGGCAACTTGCTCTCCTGGTGTTGATGGCTGTTCTGCTGGTTGTTCCGTCGAGTCGGATATTGGAAGTATTTTTCTGATCTGCAATCAGAACGTCGGCGTAGCACACGCAAGCCAGCTCAAGGCCCTGCCTGGATGGGCAAGTCCTGTCTCCCACAGCCCATCCAGAGGGCCACTACGGTGCGGAGATCAGAACGACATCGGTTCGCGGAAGTCTGGCGTTCATGGCGGCGACCCCCATCGAGATTTTGGGCTACGCCTGCCTGCCCCGCCCAAGGATTGCGACACACCGGCAGGCACAACTGCACTGTATGCACTGGCCGCGAACGCGTGAATCAGGCGCAATTGCTAAAAGGGGCTAGGGGATTGCCTTATTCAGCGGTCAAGCTCTGGCCCAATTGGCTCTTGATCCACTGAAAGACGAAGCGCATCAGGTCCTCGCCGCTCCGAATATGCAGCTTTTCCTTGATGTTGGCCTGGTGTGCCTCGATGGTCCCCACGCTCCGACTCAGCTCCCCGGCGACTTCGCGGGTAGGATCATCATGGCGGAACAAGGTGAGTTCATTCAGACGGGTGTGGATGACTGGACCACCCTGCCAGCTGCCCTTGGATGCCTGACCGCGTGACCGGCTGTCGTGGGTTGAGAAACCTCCCATTTAGACGCGCCCATCACATCGACATCGACGGATTCAGAAGCCCGGGAATTCCAGCTGGATGGAGCCGTTCTGCCAGAAAATGCGCGGGGGCTTTACTTGTGCCATCGGTACCGCAGGCGCGCCATCGCCGTCTGGCACAACGGCGAAGCGATTGGCGCGGGCAACTGCGCCGGGCACCCAGTCGCTGTGCACGCACACGGCCCCTGCCATGTGGCATGAAGGAGGGATATCGCGGCCCTGCCCATCGGGAGGATGACAAATGACCATGACACAACCAGGTACCCCGACGCCGATGCGCGCGTCGCTGGAGGCACAAGCGCTCGAAGCGGTGCTCAACGGCACGCAATGGTTGATGGGGCCGACGCTGGGCGAACAGCAGGAGCCGGACGCGACAGATATGCACGTGGCAGCAGGCCGGTGGAAGGATGAAGGCCGCGTGTTCGCCATTGAGCGGGCGGGCCAGACCTTGTACCCGCGGTATCTCTTCGATGAGTCCGGCACGCCGATCCCTGAGGTTGACGAAATTCTGGGCGTTTTCGCGGGCTACGCACCATTGCGGATTGCTTCGTGGTTCGAATCGACCAACAGCCTGTTACATGGCAGACGCCCGCGCGAATGCCTGGCGACGGTTCCATCGGCTGTGGTTGAAGCCGCCCGGGACCATGTGGCCAGCGCCATGCACGGATAGCGCCGGAAAACCCGTCGGGCCACCGGCGCACCGCCGCGCCGGGCGGAGCCGAAGACGCCGATCGCGGGTCTTCCGGCGGACACAGCCACCTTCCAGGCCGGGCAAAAGTCATTGGAGTGGCCAGCCCGACACACACGGTGACCATTTGCGCAGGATTTCCCTGCCGGGGATAGATCCCTCAGGCAGGGCTGTCCGCCCGTCCCGCATTCCAGAAACGCGATCCGCGCCGCTCACAGGCCAGGACCTCTAGTCGCGTGTGCGTCGACCCATTCCATCAGCGTTGACCGCCAAGAGAGTCGAACCAGGCGTGCGCGTAAGCACAGCCGTGATTGGGGATGCCCGAACCGGAGAGTGCCTGGTCGAAGAACGTTCGGGCGGGCTCGGGAATTTCGTCAAGACGAACATAGTGGAAGCCTGCGTCGTTCACGCGAACCGTGACCTCTGGCTGTGCCGGTCGCGGCGGCAACCCTTCGCGACCCTGATTCAGTGCGGCTGCAAGACAGCGCGCAACGAGGTCCCACACGCTGGTGGCCCATCTCGGATAACTGCGCGCGATCGCCCGCTCCCCTACCTCACCGAGTACCGCATCGTCCAGGACCACCGCATAATCGGCGAGCGCTCCGGCCCGCAGTCGCCCGGTATGCCCACGAGCCAGGCGCGCAATGCCTCGCACAACTGGTCAAACGGCATCGCGCGTCCGTCGAACTGCCCCAATTGCGGCAGCACGACCGTGCGCACGAAGTCACTGCATAGTGCCGGATCGAAGTCGGTCCGTTCACCGTAGAACTCGTGGCCGTTCTCGCCCACGACGGCGATGCTGATCAGCTGGCAGCGCCGGAAATCGGTGAACTCGGTGTCAATGAAATAGCGGCTGTCCTGGCCCCCCGCAGCCCCGCTCGGGATCGGATGCACCAGCGCGCCATGAAATCGGGTATCGGTCATGGACGGGCGCGCCTTCCCGCGTTCCGGGGACACGGCGGCCCGGCGCGGCGACCGGTCCGTTCGACATTCAGCATCTGTTCGCTCCTGCTTCATATTGAGGCGACCTGGACCACCCGCACGCTGTCGCGCGCCACTGGCCATCCACGCCGCCGCCAGATTCTTCATTGCCCACCGTCGTCGTCCGGGTCCGCAGCCGGTCCCACGCCGCCGGCCGGCTGCGGCCCGGCGCCCGGTGAGCGCGCGGGACGACGACGGAGCGGACCGGCGAGCACGCTCGCATGCGCGGGAAACGGCACGGTGGCAGCCTGACGCGCCTCGTCGTTTGTCGCCTGCGCGAAACGCCGCAGGCGCGCCCGCAGTGCTTCGGATGGCTCGTCCGGAAACTGCACCGGTCGTCTGCGCCTGCTCATGTCAGTCCCTCACAGAACCGCGTCGGCCGTAACGATTGCGCGCTGGCCGTGATAAGGCGGATTATCACGGCTAGTCCTCGCCTGACCGGTGGAGCGCCGCGAGCCGCGTCTGCAGCTCCATGAGCACCGCCGGCGCGCTGATGCCCAGCACCGGATCGGTGCGCACCAGATGGCTCCGGCACACCGCCGGCCAGCCTGCGTCGTCATCGTCGAGCGCGAGCCACGCATCGGGCTCGCGCCGGCATACGTCGCCCCAGACCTGCACACCACGCGGAAGGGACCGGAACCACTCCGGATCCATCCGGCGGTGGAAGGTCGCGCCCACTGCTGGAATCGTATTCGGTCGCCCCTACCCGGATCTCGCTCAGCGGTTCGAGGGTCCACTGCTCGACCTCCCGGGCCTGGCGCGTGCTCAGCACGGCGGCGCCGCGCAGCACGGTATCGCCGTCAGCGAACTGGGTCAAGCGACGGCGCGCTTCCGGTCAGGTCCATCATCACGATCGCCGGCATGTCCCGCGAGCGCCGCGGCGAGACCCGGAGGATGAGTACGCCCCGCGGAACCAGTTGCGAGATCACCCCCCACACGCCTGCGCCCTCGGGCTGGAAAGCGACTGCCGACGAAGGCAAACGGTTATTTTCACTTGCTACAAACATAGAACATCAACTCAAATTTCCGACTCGCCGACGCGACGCCAATGTGAATCCATCGCACCGGCATCTTTCGTCGCCCCTGCCTGGTTACCGCAACGACGGACCACTGCGCTGCGGCGAAGACCAGAAAGCTGACCGTCTCCTCCATGCACCCGGCGCGGCATTACGCCTGAAAAGGTTTCACCAGTCCCGCCCGATCGGGTGAGACTCGAATTAGCCCGTATCCGTCACTGACATCAACCTTCCCTTAATTTTCTTGAATTCCAGACGCCACAGGATTTCGGCCACAGGTTACCGTCACTGCAGACTCACTGATCCGACTCTCGCGAGCGCCTCTGGAGGCACCAGCCGCAAAATGCTCGCCGGATTCCGGTGGTTCATAAAAAGAACGGTGAATCAAATCAAATGAACACTATAGGTTGTAGCCCTTTAGTATTCTCAATGAGTTCGTCTAATCCTTTATCGGAGGACTTGCATGCGCCGCAATGCCACGCTGGGCAAAGCACTGAAACAGCTTCGGGAGATCGCTAACGTGACCCAGGAAGATTTCGGACTGGTATCCAGCCGCACCTACATCAGTACGGTCGAGCGGGGTCTGAAGTCACCAACACTGGGAAAGATCGAGCAGCTCGCGGACGTGCTGGGCGTCCATCCCCTCACCCTGCTGACGGCGGCCTACATGGAAAGACTTACTCCCAAAGAGGTTGACCGGACGACGGCCCTGCTGCGCGACCAGTTGCTGGCACTCGTTAGCGAGAAGTGAGGGAGGCGCTCCGGTATTGCCGGGGAGAAGTATGCGCTGCTTGTCCAGATGACACTGGACACCGGAACTCGCTGATGTCCGATATCTGAATTCACCGGTCAGACGGGCGGTCCCTAAGCGACGCGCAACCATACTCCCAAGCCCGGCAACGATTGGCCGCTCCGTCACAAGTAAGGATCTCCGGACCGCCGTCCCGCCGGTTGCGGCCAGCCGGGCGGTCAGCGGCGCTGATAATGCCGCGTTATCGCGGCCAGCCGTACGGCCCGTCAGGGGGCGAACCCCGGAGCGTTTCCCGCTCAGGCTGCCAGGCACCGGGCGGCCATCGCATGGTGATCCGCCAAGACTCGAGGCGGCCTGGTGCCCGGTCATAGGCTCAAGGTGGGGACATCAAGCAACGGGTAGTCGTCCGGTTGCATCATCCGTGAGCTCAACGGAGCCACAGGTGCCATGCCGGCGGTTGCAAACTTGGCAGCATGATCAATATCACCCTCGTGCGGCCTGACTGACAGGGGCTTCCGCGCCTTCACTGTGGCGCCGGTGCGTCCAGATAGACGCCTGCCGACAGTCCGGCCTTCACTTGCCGCGTGAACTCGTCGGTGGACACTTCCTCCGCCCCAGCTTCGATCGCGTCGTATGCCTGACGCACGACGTCGCCCGGCGTCGCCTTCGGCACTTCCAGCACGCGCGTCAGATCCGTATCGATAAATCCGGCATGCAGCCCGACCACCTGCGTGTGCTGCTCGCGCAGCGAATGACGCAGGCCGTTGGTCACCGCCCACGCGGCCGACTTCGACACGCCGTAACCGGCGAGGATCGGCCGGTTTATCCAGCTCGCAACAGACAGCACGTTCAGGATCGCGCCGCCGCCGTTGCTGGCGAGGTTGCCCGCGAACGCCCGCGACATCGACAGCATGCCGAACACGTTGGTTTCGAAGTGATCGCGCAACGCGTCGAGCGCGCCGTCGTCCGTCAGGCTGCCAAGCCGAGCGATGCCCGCGTTGTTAATCAGAAGCGTGACGTCGCGCGCCGTGTCGGCGGCAGCGGCCACGGCCGCCGGATAGGTCACGTCAAGCTTCACGAGCACGACGCCCGGCAGCGCTACGCTGGCCGGATTGCGCGCGCCCGCATAGACCTTGCGCACTCCTCTTTCGAGCGCCTGCTTCGCGAACTCAAGCCCAAGCCCGCGGTTCGCGCCAGTCACGAAAACAACAGAACCTTCGATCTTCATATCTCATCCTTTCGCATGTCGGATCGCTGAGAGGCCGCCTGCGGCCCCTTGAGACCTGGGTGCGAATGCCTCTGCTGGCGGGGGTAGCACGGATTGCTCGCAGAGGCTCAACCCTTCGGCGCGCCGGTGAGCGGCAGATCTTTGTCATCGTTGCCCGCCTGCCCAAGCGTAGGCAGGTACCTGCCGAAATTCATTTCGAAGTCGCTCGGCACGCCGTAGGCCAGGTTCCTGAGCTTGGCGCGCCGGGCTTGCCCACTTGGCGAGGCCAGGGCCGGGAAGAACAGGTCGATGCTCGACTGGAGTTCGGTAGCCGTTGGCATTCCGAAGCGATTGATCTGGGTTTTAGCCGCGCCGAGCGTTTCACGGTCGAATGAGGCCAGACGTCGGGCAAGCGTATCGACAAAGGAGTCGAGGTCGGCATCGTCCAGCGTGCGGTTCACCCAGCCATAGCGTTCGGCGATGTCGGCGTCGAAATCGTCAGCGCTGAGGGCAATCTCAAGTGCCCGCGACCGGCCGACCAGGCGCGGAAGCCATTCCAGCGCCCCGCCGGCCGGTACAAGGCCGACGCCGACTTCCGGGTTGCCGAATATCGCATTCTGCCGGCTGGCGAAGCGCATGTCGCAGGCCAGCACGAACTCGTTGCCGATGCCGCGCGCGCGGCCGCGAATCTTGGCGATGCTCACGACCGGCGCTGACGAGAGGCGCAGCACGCAGTCGCGCCACAGGCCCAGCACCTCCGGCCGTTCGGCTGCCCTGGCTACGTCGAGATGGGCGACGAAAAAATCGGGATTCGCCGACTGAAACAGTACGACCTTCACTGACGGGTCCGCCTCGAGGTCGGTCATTAACACCGCAAATTCGTCGATCGTTGCAGGCACAAACATATTGATCGGCGGGTTGCTGAAGGTGACCGTCCACCGGCCCGGATTGGTTCGGTCGATGTCGAGTTGCGAAGAATCGGGCATGGTGCTTCTCCTGAGGCGATGAGTAGACCCGCGCTGCGTTCAAGCGGTCTCGGGTCGCGCCAGCTTGCACGTCAGGGACCTCTACTGCGCAGAAGAGCCGGTTGAAGAATCAGAGGTGCCGCTCACAAAGGCAAGTCCTTGCCTGCCTGCTCATTTGCCATGTACTCGGCATACCAGTCCGGCCAATTTTCGTCGCGTTGGCCGCCGGTCCGCTTCTCGTGCTCGCCGTGCGCCGCCTCTGCCCGCCGGAGCGCCGCCGCGAAATCCGCCGTAGAGGTGAAGGTCGTGGCGTCTGTGTCCAGGCGACCGGGCGCTCGATGTGTGAGCTCCTGGAACAGCCAGCCATTGCCGTCCGGATCACTAAACGAGGCGAACGAGCGATAGCTGCGTTGCTCGGGGTCCCGACCGCTAATGCGGATCCGCCCGAACAGATAGGGATCATCCGGGCCGGCGTACGCGCCAGCGGCATCGTGAAATACTTCACTCATCTCGACCCCACGTTCCAGCAACTCCTTACGAACTGCCTCGACGTCGGAGACGATCAGGTACAGCCCCTGTGCGGAGCCGGGTGTGGCCGCTGTGACGTTCTTGCCGAAGATGACCGAACACCCGGAACCGGGCGGCGTGAACTGGATTACGCGGAAATAGCCATCGTCGGAGGCAAAGTCGGCGTCAAGCCTCCACCCCAAGCCGCCGTAAAAGCGCTTGGCGCGATCGACGTCAGAAACAGGGATGACGATGACCTCAAGCTTCATGTCGACGCCCCGCACGTTCGGGGTCCCGACTGCAGCGATGCTCATGTGAACCTCCCACTGCTTCGGCCGCAACGCGGCCTTCGAGATTGACGACAACGATAAGTGGTGACGGGGACCGGATGTGACTTGCGCGGGGCCGGGCCGGATCGGCTGCCACGGCTCTCAGGCTCGGGCGTCTGCACACAACTATCGAAGTTGGCCTGGCGTTCGGCGGACGCAAGCGTCGACGCGCATGCAATGTACCCCTACGCTGGCAACGCCCGCCGTCATGGACCTGAGTCATATCGTAGGTCGGCCTCATTACGAAATCCTCTCATCGTAACGCCAACGTCGGATTTGGATAGGACCTCGGCCGTGAACCTCGGAAGGCGACGGCAAAGGGTCACATGCCATCCGATTTCAGCGCCCGAAAGTCGAAACATTTCCTATCGCACCACGCCTTCGAAGAATCAGCCGCCACCTCTCTATAACGGCGCAGCCGGAGCCCTTTGCGTCCATAAATCGTTTTGCTAGCAGATAGCCTGCTTCGTCCCGCAGTCGGGGTTCGGACTAAGAAATGCCTACCGGATGCGCGCGAATAGATAGTTCAATTTGAACGTTAGCCTGGGCCGCCGCCTCGTCTTCCACGAACGCTCAAGAATCCGACAAGTCCTCCATAGGATGTGGCACAGAGTGCGGCGGGTGGAAACGCGTCACCTTCGCCGCAAATCCACACCACGGTTTCGGTAGCCTGATGAATACCGCGGCCGGGCGACCTCCATACCCTCGCGTGCCTCGATGAGCATGGTGCCGCTTCGTCCCTGTGCGGGCCATATTGCCTGGGCCGCACCATCTGCAACCGCGCGAGCGTGCCAAGGCGTCTGGTCGAGAGCGATGACTCGTCAGCGACCTTGCCAGAACAGTTCACCGAACAGCTCCTTGACCTTGATCGTGGCGTCGGCCCGGGGTTTCCCGCTCAACGGGTGTGATTTCATAGACTCGCCGCGCGCGCTTTCCGAACTGCCCGGGCCGGGAGAGCAAATACCTCGTCCCTTCCCGGCCTTGAAGCATCGGACATCGATACGGATCTGCCGAGTCAGGTAGACGGCTTTCTAACTCTGCGCGGTAGCCCATCCCGCCGGGGTCGCTCCCGCTTCATTGAAGCGATCCGTTCATGGCTGCGGACACGACACCGCGTTGACGCGTGTAGTCGTGGACGTGCCCGATACTGGCATCCGCGATCTGAACCTGAGCACGATAAGCGGCGGCAGTCGTTGCACTGCTACCCGCCGACCGCGACACCGCTTTCACACTAAGGTGATAGATCGACATGTCTTTGACTTTGCAATTTTCCGCCACAAGTGCGCACGAGTTGGCGTAGCCAACTCCTAAGTCGGTTGCCCCTTTGGTAAAGCGTCGCGAACTGACGCCACCTGTCACCGATTGATCCTTTCGAGCGCGCCTTTGACCCATTCACGACTGGGCGAATGTAACGCCTCAATTTAAAGTTTGCTCTCCTATTCACACATCGAATGAATCCATCAAATGAAACACTATCTGATTACTGTTCTCATCGCCGGTTCGGCTTCTATTTCCGTCTTTGCGCAAACCCCGGCGCCTGCGCAGCCCGCCAACAACGGCGCGCAAATCGCTCAAACTGGGAGCCCGGCACAGAATGGAGAATGGACGTCCCCACAAGATCAACCGGCGATGGAAAAGACGCGTACGCAGGTTCGTCAGGAACTCATGCTAGCGGAGCGTGATGGCCAGCTAGCCACGCTCAACTCGACCGTCTTCGCGCATCAATAAAGTATCTAAATCCCATGAATCGATCTACATGGCTAAAGCGTGCGGTCATCTATGTTGCGACCGCAGTTTCGATGGGGCTGCTTCTCGCAGGCTGTGCAATGCCTGCCACGAACCCGGCCAACGGATGTGTCGGTCCGCCAGAGTTTTGCAATACGTACTTCGGTAGCTGAGCAGTCGCGGCACATTCCTGGTAATGTGGAATGTGGCGCTTGAGTGCCGGCGCATTGGCTCGACGACACAATTCAGCCGGAACGAGAAAAGATTTCGAAGAGTTTCTCACAGTGGTGTGTTGTCCTGATGGTCAATCAACGTCCTGGTACAGTTCCGGACGACCACGGATAGTCGCGGTATCCGCTCGGATCCTTACACCGAAACCGTCTGTCGCGGGCGGTCCGTACAAACTCAACTGGAGCTTGTGATGAAAAAGCATTGGTCTGTGAGAACCGCAGAGGACTTCGGTCGCACCAGATTGTCCCCGTCTTTTTTTATGCGCGACTTTCTGCACAGCGAGATCGCTGCCATTCAGAGCTTTCAAAATTTGCCAGATGACCCGGCAGCTGCCGTGCGATCTGGCCGCGAGCTCTGCACCCAATTACTTGAGCCTTTACAAGCCACATTTGGCCGGCTGGCGATTCGCTCAGGCTACCGCTCTCAACAGGTGAACGAATTTGGCTGTCGGCACCGGCTCAGTTGTGCCTCCAATGAGAAAAACGCTGCGAGGCACATCTGGGATCATCGCAACAAGAACGGCATGGGTGCCCTCACTTCCGTAGTCGTGCCGTGGTTGGCCGACAGGATCGATACGGGAATCACATGGCAGTCAATGGCATGGTGGATCCACGACAACCTGCCGTACAGCGAGTTGCAGTTCTTCCCAAAGCTGTTTGCGTTTAATATCGGCTGGCACGAAGTACCGAAGCGGACCATATACAGCTTCATTGAACCCCGTGGATATCTGACCAAACCTGGTTTCGCGAACCACACAGGTGATCACAGTTCCTTTTACGTCGATTTCCCAAAGCTTGTCGTCGTGCGTTGACGACCGTCGATTCTCACTTCAGTACAGCGCTTGCTGTCATAAACAACGTCGAAGGTCGACGCTCGTACTCGGCTTAATCGCGCGGCCATACACCCGAACTTCCACGGCGGTGACTACCTACGAGGTGCGTGTCGACCATCCCTGTCGCTTCCATTAGTGCATACATGGTAGTCGGCCCGACGAATGTGAATCCTTTTTCTCTGAGTGCCTTGCTGAGCGCAATCGACTCGTCCGACGTGGTTGGCACCTCCGCCACCGTCATGGGTATCGGCGTTTTCTTTGGCTGATACGACCATATGAAATCGACCAGGCCACCTTCCAAGCGCAACGCTATCGTCGCTGACGCATTTTTTATCGTTGCCAGAATCTTTGCGCGATTCCGGATTATCCCAGGGTCGGCCAGTAACCGCGTCACGTCATCATCGTCGAATTCCGCTACCGCCTCGGGCACGAAATTGCTGAAGGCCGCCCGAAACGCGTCGCGCTTTCGAAGTATGGTGATCCACGACAGCCCTGACTGAAAACTCTCAAGCGCGAGCCGCTCAAACAGCCCGCGCTCATCTCGAACGGGCATTCCCCACTCTGTATCGTAATACTCCCTGAGGAGCGCGTCCGACGCGGCCCATGGCGTGCGCACCAGACCGTCGTCACAAGTCACCGGTCCCGCAGCTTCTGCCCGAGCCGGCATGGTACCGCCGCTGTCTGGGTTGAGCTCGACAGTCGAGTTTGTCGATGGCAGGCGTTTTTTCGGTGCTTTTGCGTCTGGCTTGCGCTTCGCTGGCATATACGTTTTGTTCGATTGGAACTGAGGTCACTGAACCGCTTCCTTCTGAAGCGACCCATGGTTGCTTTTGGCATGGGCAAAGCGGTAAGCCAGGGGACGAAGACCTCTCAGCCATACCGGTGCCTTTAGCTGTACTCGTGCCTAGTGATTCGACGCGATGCCGCCCAGGCGCGAGAACCACGACGATGTCGACGCCAGCAGCCGCCGTAGCCTTGTGTGCAATAGTTTTACCATGAAATTTCTCCAGCGTGGAATGTGTTTGGATTTCCGGGCACGTGCCCGGCGTGTAATGCGGCACGGCCTGAGGCGCGGAAGCCAGTTCCCGATCAGTCGCGCTGCTGGTGCTCTACTTGGTATTGACTTCGTCCGTCGCGCGAAAGTCAACGTCGACATCACGCTGCCTCCTTTACGGCAGTCGACCGTCATCACCAGGACGGTCGAAAATCATGGCACAGACTGATGATGTTCCTGGGCTGCGCCTACTCATAGCACTGCAGCAACGCAGTCGATTTCAATGTCAAAGCGTCCCGGCCAGGCCGGCACGTTGACGAAAATTCTGGCCGGGGGGTCCTTTGGAAAGTACTTTGCATAGATGGCATTTACCGCCGCAAACTGATCGACTGACGTGCAGTAGACGTTACACTTGAGGACGTTTTCCAATGACGAGCCGGCAGTTTCCACACACAGCTTCAGCTGCTCAAGCACAAGTTCAGTTTGTCTTTCGATGGGTGCGTCAATTACATCTCCAGTCGCTGGATCAAACGGAGGAAAGCCAGATACGAAGATCAGGCTGCCGTGTCGCGTAACCGCCGATGTGGGCGCCTTCCAGCGCTCGAGATACGTTGACAAGGGTTCAACGCGGATAGTCTCTCGCTTCATGTTTCTCTCCGTCGAGGTTCATTGATACCCGTTAAGGGCTTACCGGTAAGACGTTGATAGCTGACACTGCCAGGCCCGGCGCTGCGTGAATGTGCTGCGGCGCCGGGTCCAGCGTGTTCATGAAGCGGGCTTGTTCAAGCCGGCAACGAGTGCCTTGAAGCCGACCCATCCCCAATAGACCCGATGGTGGGCAATCAACCCGTTCTCGATGTCCATCACCTCGACAAGATCAACCTGATCGCCGTGCGGCGTGTCGCGCGGATACTCCCAGGTCAGTTGCCGGCCATTGGAGAAGAACGTCCCCGTTCGATACCAGCGGCCGAGATCGTTCTGCAGCTTGCGAAGACCCGCGTCGAAGAAAGGCTGGATTTGCGCTTTGCCCTTCAGGATGCCCTCGGTGCTGTCTTTCAGCGTCACCAGGATCAAAGGGGTTTCGAGGATGGCGTCCTCGGCATAGAGCGCCATCAGACCTTCCAGATCGCGGCTCAGGATGGTTTCGTGCCAGCGTTCATAAATGTGGCGGATTTCGGCATCGGTATTTCCGGTCATGGTTGACTCCAAATAAAAAATAGCTTCCATTTAATCAGTCTTGTCACAACGCCATCGCGGCACCGTGACAGCGACAGATCCAACGTTGAGTTGCTGCGCACTTAGGGGACCGTGCTCAATGACCAGATGCCTTCGGCATCCTGTTGGCACGACAACCATCAACGTGTTACGGATGGCTGTACATCGCGTCCCAGTCGGCCTTCGAGACGGCCGGGCGTCCCGTGTCCGACGAGTCGCTGGCGACACCGCCGACGCCCGTTGCAGCGTTTTGTGCTGCCACCTTGGCTTCAGCAGCCTGGATGTCGGCCGGATATGTCGTGTCGTCGGCGGCGGCGGGGTTATAGCCCGCTTTCTCGAGCTGGATCAGTTCGGCGCGTACCTGTGCACGGGTGACAGGCGCATTCGATTGGGCAAACACGGCAACGGGAGCAGCAAGGGCAGCGGCAACAACAACGGCTTGAATAAGGGACTTCATGCTAGCGATCCTTCGATGTGTGGATAAGGAGCCCCAACTTTAATTTGAGGCGTTACGTTCGCCCAGTCGTGAACGGGTCAAAGGCACGCTCGAAAGGATCAATCGATCCAGACGCTTCGCCGCTAGAGGTGGTCACGCCCGCGTTGTTGTACGGGATCACTGGCCTCCTTTCGCAAGCCCGTCCGTTACAGGCGGATCCAAGTGGTCCAGCCCGCTACGGGCATGTTGCAGGAGCTCGCGCCGCGTGCCCGTTTCCGCATCGAAGCGCCCGTACGCGTAACGGATTCCTTTGGCCTCGACGGAACGCGTACAACGGTGCCGAGTAGAAGGGTCGACCGATCCCGGCGAACCCACAGCAGCGGTTGTGCCGTTGGTAAAGCGTCGCGAACTGACGCCACCTGCCACCGATTGATCCTTTCGAGCGTGCCTTTGACCCGTTCACGACTGGGCGAACGTAATGCCCCAATTTAAAGTCTGGGCTCCTATCCACACATCGAAGGAATCAATCATGGAAAAGATCGAGAAAGTTCTCGCCTCAGGCACGACCCACGCCACGATCAATCGCGACCCCAATGTCGAGCCCGGCGCCCTCGACCTCAAGCTGTCGGCGCCTGGCGTCGAAAGCCTCGAGTTCATCGCTACCGACCTGCACCCGAGAGCCGAGCAGTTGTTTGCGGGCGCGTGGTCGGCCTGTTACACCACAGTGTTCGGGAGGGTGGCCTCGCTGAAGAAGGTCACGCTGCCGCCCGACTATTCCGTGGACATCCAGGTAAGCATTGGGTCCTCCGGTGCCGGGTATTGCCTGGGCGCCGAACTCACCGTCCGCGTGCCGGGTCTGGGAACGGAAGTCGTCGAGGAACTCGCGCAACTGACCCATCAGCATTGCCCGTACTCGAAGTCTGTGCATGGCAACATCGAGGTCATCACGAACATCGTCACGGTGTGATCGGATAAGGCGCACGCGTCTCACCAAACGTCTTTTCGCGTCGGTGATTGCGCATTTATGCGTCGCTGGGCCGTTGCGCATTGTCGTATTTCATGCGCACCGGCCACGGCATCGGATGGGGCGTGGTTTATTTACTTAAGTAGGATGGAAGCAATGTTTAGTCACGTAGTGGTCGGTACCAACGACCTGAAAAAAGCAAAGCACTTTTACGATGCTGTGCTGGGCGCGCTCGGCTATGGTGAGGGCCTCAGCGACGATAACGATGCGCGCAGGCGCTATGTCTATCGCACCGACACCGGGCTTTTTATCGTCACCCAGCCGATCAATGGTCAGCGTGCTAGCCCTGCCAATGGTGGAACGATTGGCTTTGCCTGCCAGTCGACCGAGCAGGTCGATCGGTGGCATGCCGCAGGGGTCGCTAACGGTGGAGCTTCGGCTGAAGCGCCGCCCGGCATGCGTGAGGCCGCGTCAGAGAGCCTCTATCTCGCCTATCTGCGCGATCCGGACGGTAACAAGATCGGTGCCTTGTGTCGCGCGCCGGCCTGAAGCGAACGACGGCGCCAAAGGCGCTCTCGACCGACGGCGACCATAGCGGCACTCAGGCGCCGCCGCAAGAACTCTACAATGCGAATAGCCGGGGCCGCTGACATTGACACCTGGCTGTCGTATATACGGCAGCGGCCTGGCGTTCTTTGTATTGCGATTAATGGCACGTCATATGCCTTGTGACACATCAGGCTCCAGCCACAGGGGATGCAGATGAAATCCATGGATCCACTGGCACCCCGCAAATCGAATGCTCGCAGACTATCTGTGCCTTGCGGTCTACTCCGCGAATCTGGCGCTCGGCAGGCGAACGGCGCTTAACGGTCGTATTGCCGCTATCAATGGGGTTGTCCGATATGGAATACCAGACTGACTGGCTCACCCGATTCATGGAACTCGTGACGGTCACCGGGAAACTGCAAACTCGGTGCGCGTTGGGAGCGCCGTGGGAAAAAAAATACACCCAGGCCGGACCTCAGGAAATACCGTACCACATCATATTGACCGGCACGGCCTTACTCGAGAATTCGGATGATGGGGCGACCTATGAATTACGGGCGGGTGACATCGTGTTGCTGCCGCACGGTTCGGCGCATGTGTTGCACGACGGCAGCGGTGCGGCACCGGTCCCGTCCAAGGAACGCGTTTCAGGTAGTTTCCTGGTTAGCGAAAATGGCGGCACTGGCGAGTCGCTGGATATGTTGTGCGGGCGATTTTTCGTTGCGCCGCCTCATGACCGGTTAATCCGAAGCTATCTACCGTCGGAACTCGTGGTACGCACCGAAGACTATGGCAGCGCTGCACAGAGCCTGCCGCAGGTCGAACGTCTGAGCCGGCTCGTCGCGCTGATGCGGGCCGAAGCGATGGACAATGCAGTGGGCAGCGGTGCGATCCTGAACGCGCTGTCGTCTGCGCTGTTCGCGTTGACGTTGCGGGCGGCCGGTGAGGCCGGTCACGCACGTACGGGGGTGCTGGCCCTCGCCGCCCACCCAAGGCTCGCGCCTGCGGCCGCTGTAATGTTCAGCGACCCAGCTCGAGCGTGGACGCTTCCGGAACTGGCCGGGCTATGCTGCATGTCGCGCGCCACGTTCATGCGGCATTTTCAGGCGAGTCTCGGCTGCTCCGCGATGGACCTGCTGACTGATATCCGGGTGAGCACCGCCGCGAACGCATTGCGAAAATCTACATCGTCCATCGAGACGGTTGCCGATCTGGTCGGGTATCAGTCGGTGTCTGCGTTTGGGCGCGTGTTTGCTCAGCGGATGGGTATGACGCCGGGCGACTGGCGGCAGCAGGCACTTAAGGGCGGTACCCCGCAGGTATCGGACGACGAGGCAGACGCGGCTGGTGAACGCGATCGCGGGGGCGAGTGAACGCGGGACCACTCGTCGTGCGCCTGCCACCAGGCGCACGCGACGCTCGCTAATCACGCAGGAGCCCCGGTTCGAAAGCTATGAGTGTGGCTCGTCGTCGGGCCTCACTTACCGCGCGTGAGACATATAACGGATTGTTCCGATGGGACGACTGCAGCCGACGCTTGGCGATCGCCAGGATCGCTAGCGAAAACAGGCTGAAGAACAGCGCCGTTTTACCGGCCACGCCCTTATCGGGCACACCGCGATGACGCAACAGTTTTCGCAGTGCGCCGTCCGCCATGTATCGCCCTGATCTTCTCGCGCCCCGAGGCGATGCGCCATTTCATCCCCCTGCCCGTCGTCTTGCCGCGCTTGTCTGCCCCAATGCAGCGCGCGTCGCTGGACAGCTTCCTTGCGGCCGTGAAGCTGGGCATGCGCCTTTACGGCAAAGGCAGCGCATCGGTAGCCGTGCCGATTACACCGTGAACCGTGAAGGGCGAATCGTCGGGAGACGGATGCCGGTTGCAGCCTGAGATTGATCCTTTCGAGCGAGCCTTTGATACATTCGCGACTCGGCGAACGCAACGCCTTAATTTAAAGTTTGGGATCCTATTCACACATCGAAGGAATCTCAAATGAGCCGTATCTCCATACCCGACGTCGCATCCGCCACTGGTGCTGTTGCAGAAGCCTACGCCGTGACCAGGAAAGTAACCGGTGGCGTTGTTCCGAACCTGTTTGCCGCGATCGGCGCCTTGTCCCCCGATGTCCTCAATTCGTATATGAACGCTGAAGCGGTCCTCGGTGCAGGCACGCTTGGCGGTAAGGATATCGAAACAACAAAGGTGGTCGTCAGCGAATTGAATGGCTGCGACTATTGTGTTGGCGCCCACGTCATGCTCGGGAAAATCGTGGGGCTTTCGCCGGAATCGCTCAAGCAGATCCGCGCAGGCAATCCCACGGGCGATGCAAAGCGTGATGCGCTTGTGCAATTCGTACGGCTCATTCAGCAGAGCAGCGGCACGATAACCGCGGAACAGTTTGCGGCAATCAAGGAGGCCGGTTACACCGATGCGCAACTGGTTGAAATTGCGCTTGCGATCGCACTGACAGTGTTTACCAATACCTTCAATCGTTTCAACGATACGACGCTGGACGTGCCGCGCGCGGATTGACGAAGAGAGCGACGCAACGAAGCTGAGTGCGTTCGACGGTTCGACCGTCAGGTCGTCCGTCAGCAACGAAACCTGGAAACAAGTGCATCTGCACCCAATTGGAGTGTCACTATGTGGATCGTCAGGATCGCACTCAGAAGACCTTATACCTTTATCGTCCTCGCGCTACTGCTCGGCATAATCGGGCCGCTCACCGTGCTGCGTACGCCGACGGATATCTTTCCCAATATCAACATTCCGGTCGTCAGCGTCATCTGGAACTATAGCGGCCTGCCACCGAACGAGATGGGCAACCGGATCACCGGCAACTTCGAGCGGTTCACGCTCATCACGGTCAACAATATCGAGCATATCGAATCGCAGTCGCTCTCGGGTGTTGCGGTTATCAAGTACTTTTTTCGTCCCGGCACGAACATCGATCTGCCGGTGAGTCAGTTGACGGCGGGTGCACAAACGTGGCTAAAGCAATTGCCGCCAGGCATCACGCCGCCGCTTATCGTCTCCTATAACGCCTCCAGCGTCCCCATCATCCAGCTGGCGCTTTCCAGTAAGACGATTCCGGAGCAGGGTCTCTTCGACCTCGCCAACAATTTCGTCAGAACTCAGCTCGTTGGCGTTGCGGGCGCATCCATTCCGTATCCGTACGGGGGGCGTGTACGTCAGGTGCAAGTCGATCTCGACCAGCAGCAGCTGCAGGCGCGCGGCGTTTCGGCCGACGACGTGGTCAACGCGATCAATGCGCAGAACCTGATCATTCCGGCGGGCACGCAAAAGGTAGGAGAGTTCGAGTACAACATCAAACTGAACGGCAGTCCGGTTGCTGTTCAGGACCTCAACGACCTGCCGATCAAAACGGTCAACGGCACGCTCGTCTACGTCCACGACGTGGCGCATGTGCGTGACGGCGCGGCACCGCAGACCAACATTGTCCGCGTCGATGGCCAACACGCGTCGCTGATGACGATCCAGAAGACAGGCACCGCCTCGACCCTCGATATCATCGGCCAGATCAAGGCGCTGCTGCCATCCGTGCGCAACGCGTCACCGTCCGCGCTCGACATTCAACCGATCGGCGATCAATCGGTATTCGTGAAGTCGGCCATCAGCGGCGTGGTCCGTGAAGGAGTGATAGCCGCCGCGTTGACCGCGCTCATGATCCTGCTCTTCCTTGGGAGCTGGCGCTCGACGCTCATCATCACCATTTCGATCCCGCTGTCGGTGCTCTGCTCGCTGATCGGGCTGTCGCTTCTCGGCGAGACGATCAACATCATGACGCTGGGGGGACTGGCGCTCGCCGTCGGCATTCTGGTCGACGATGCCACGGTCGCTATCGAAAGCATCAATGCCCATCTCGAGCGTGGCGCTGAAGTCGAGACGGCCATCCTCGCCGGCGCTCAGGAAATCGCCGTGCCGGCGCTGGTCGCTACGCTGTGTATATGCATAGTTTTTGCTCCGATGTTCTTCCTTTCCGGCGTCGCGCGCTTTCTCTTCGTGCCGCTGGCGGAGGCGATCGTCTTCGCCATGCTCGCGTCCTATGTGCTCTCCCGTACGCTGATCCCCACCCTCGCGAAGTACTGGCTGCGGATGCACGAGGGGCACGACGCGGAGCAAGACTCGCGCAATCCGTTCGTCAGACTGCAGGGTGCCTTCCAGCGTGGCTTCGAGGCACTGCGGCTGCGCTACCACCGGCTCCTGGTGCGCATGATTGCACGGCGTCGTTTCTTCATCCTGGTGTTTCTCGGCTGCATGCTGGCGTCTCTTGCGCTCATTCCGTGGCTCGGCAGCAACTTCTTTCCGTCGGTCGACAGCGGTCAGATCAAGCTACACCTGCGCGGCCACGCCGGGCTGCGGGTCGAGGAAACCGCGCGACTCACCGATGAGGTCGAGGCGACCGTTCGCAAGACCATTCCGGGGTCCGAAATATCTAGCGTCGTCGACAATATCGGCCTACCTGTGAGCGCCCTCAACCTCTCGTACAGCAACTCCGCGCCGACTACCGCTGCCGATGCAGACATTCTCATCACGCTGAAAGAGAAGCATCGTCCGACCTCGGAATATGTGCGTCAGTTGCGGGCATCGTTGCCGCAGGCGTATCCGGGCGTGAGCTTCGCTTTCCTGCCTGCCGACATCGTCAGCCAGATCCTGAACTTCGGCGCCCCGGCGCCTATCGATATCCAGGTCAGCGGATTCAACGTCGAGGCCAACGACGCGTTCGCGCAGCAACTGCTCTCGCAGGTGCGGCACGTGTCGGGCATTGCCGACGTGCGCATCCAACAGGACCTCGACTATCCGGAGTTCGACGTCAACGTCGACCGCAGCCGAGCGCAGGATGTGGGCCTGTCGCAGCGCGAGGTGGCCAACGACCTGCTGTTCACGCTGACTGGCAGCTTCCAGACCAACCCGACGTTCTGGCTCGATCCGAAAAACGGCGTCTCCTATCCGATCGTCACCCAGACGCCGCAGCCGCAGCTCGATTCCCTGGACGCGCTTCGCAACGTGCCGCTCACGGCCGCAGGCGGCCAGTCGAAAATCCTGGGGGCAGTGGGCACGATCACGCGCAGCGTGGGACCGGCTGTGGTCTCGCACTACAACGTGAAGCCGACGATCGACATCTACGCCGCCGTGCAGGACCGCGATCTCGGTGGGGTTGCGACCGACGTCAACAAGATCGTCGATGCGGCGAAAGCGAATCTGCCTCGCGGTTCGTCCATCGTGGTGCGCGGCCAGGTGCAAACGATGAAGACATCCTTCACGGGTCTCTACGGCGGTCTCGCTTTCGCGATCCTGCTCGTCTATCTGCTGATCGTCATCAATTTCCAGTCCTGGACCGACGCCTTCATCATCGTCACGGCGCTGCCCGCCGCGCTGGCCGGCATCGTCTGGATGTTGTTCCTGACCCGCACGCCGCTCTCCGTGCCGGCGCTCACCGGCGCACTCATGAGCGTCGGCGTCGCGACCGCAAACAGCATCCTGGTGGTGAGCTTCGCCCGCGATCGTCTGCTTGAGGTGGGCGGCGACGCGTCGAAGGCAGCGACGGACGCCGGCTTCGCCCGCTTTCGTCCCGTGCTGATGACGGCACTCGCGATGGTCATCGGCATGGTGCCGATGGCGCTGGGCCTCGGCGACGGCGGCGAACAGAACGCGCCGCTCGGCCGCGCCGTCATCGGCGGACTTGCCTTCGCCACCGTCGCCACGCTGCTCCTCGTGCCCGCCGTGTTCAGCCTGATCCACGGCGGTGAGAAGAAGGCGCCGGCAGCCGGCCCCACGCAACAACCAGTATTGGATAGGGAGTTTGAACATGAGTAAAAATCAAACGCAGGGCCGCAAGCTGCTGCCGCTGTGCGGCGCGTTCCTCGTGATCGGCACGATCGCCTGGGGCATCTGGTCGCGCGACAGTGCCGAGGCGGCGCTCGTCAAGGTAACCGACGACGAGGCGCTGCCGACCGTCTCCGTGATCACGGCCGCCGCCGGCCCCGCCGACGAAGCGCTCGTGCTGCCCGGCACGGTGCAGGCCGAATCCGAGACGCCGATCTACGCGCGCACCAGCGGCTATGTGAAGCGTTGGTACACCGACATCGGTGCGCACGTGAAAGCCGGGACGCTCCTGGCCGAGATCGACTCGCCCGAAGTCGATCAGCAGCTCCGCCAGGCCAAGGCTGACCTGGCAACGGCAAACGCGAACAACCTCATTGCGCAGCAAACGGCAAAACGCGTCCACGCGTTGCTGCCGACGCAATCGGTCTCAGCCGAGCAGGATGATCAGGCCACCAGCGATGCCACAGCCAAAGCCGCACTCGTGGCCGCCGCGGAGGCGAACGTCGAGCGCCTGACTCAACTGGTCGGGTTTGAGCGGGTCGCGGCGCCCTATGACGGCGTCGTCACGGCGCGCGAAACCGACGTCGGCAACCTCATCAATGCCGGCAGCGGCAGCGGGCCGGAACTCTTCCGCGTTGCCGACACCAGCAAGCTCAGGATCTATGTCCAGGTGCCGCAGAGCTACGCGGCGCTCGTGAAGCCCGGCGTCACGGCTACGCTGCAGTTCCCGGAATATCCGGGACGGACTTTCCCGGCGAGCTTCACGCGCTCCGCCGACGCAATCAATCCCGGAGCGCGGACCCTGCTCGTCGAGCTCGAAGCCGACAACGCGAGCGGTGAACTGTTTCCGGGCGGCTATACCGATGTCCACTTCAAGGTGCCGGTCGCGCAGCGCGGCGTGAACATTCCAGCCAACGCGCTGCTGTTTCGCGCCGAAGGTGTCCGCGTGGCGAGCCTCACTAGTAGTGGCCTCGTCACGCTGCATACGGTCACGCTAGGCCGCGACTTCGGTCCGACAGTCGAAGTCACGACTGGGGTTGCGCCGGGCGAGAAGATCATTCTCAACCCGCCTGCTTCGCTCGCTGACGGCGAGCGCGTGAGGCAGCAGAGCGATCGCAATCCGGCGCCGGGAGGCCGGTCATGAAGCGACTTCTGAAACGCAGCGTACCACTCGTCGCGTGCCTGCTCTGCGCCTGTGATTTCGCACCGATCTACGTGCCGCCCCCCATTGCAACGTCCACCGACTTCAAGGAGTCCGCGGACTGGACGCCGGCGACGCCAAGGGATTCGGTGCCACGCGGGCAATGGTGGCGGATCTTCCAGGACCCGACGCTCGACCGTCTGGAAGACCAGGTCAGCGCAGCGAACCAGAACCTGAAGGTTGCCGTCGCCCAGTACGACGAAGCACGCGCCGACGCAAGGACGGCGCAGGCCGATTATTACCCCTCGCTCAACGCGAGCGGGTCCGCATCGCACGAGGGCGTGTCGCGCGAGGTGGCGAATCCGTTGCCGAACCGATCCTTCAAGAACTACAGCCTCGGACTCGACTTCGATTACGAAATCGACGTCTGGGGCCGCGTACGCAACCAGGCCAAGGCCGGCTTGGACCGGGAACAGGCCAGTGCCGCCGATCTCGCAACGGTGGATCTGAGCCTCCATGCCGAGCTCGCCAACGACTACTTCATCCTGCGCGGCGACGATGCGGAACAGGACGTGGTCGACCGGACGGTCGAAAACTATCGCAAAGCGCTGGAACTTACGCAGGCAAGGTTCAAGATCGGGTACGCGGCCAAACCGGATGTCTCCGCCGCCGAGGCGCAATTCGAAAGCGCCACGACGCAGGCCACCGAAATCCGCCTGAAGCGCACGAACCTCGAACACGCCATCGCGATCCTCACGGGACGGCCGCCGGCGGGCTTCGCGTTACCTGAAAACAAGCTCGATGCAGCGCCGCCGGAAATCGCGCCGGTACTGCCGGCCGCTCTGCTCGAGCGGCGTCCCGATGTCGCGGCGGCGGAACGCCGGGTCGCGGCCGCCAATGCGGACATCGGCGTCGCCAAGGCCGCCTATTACCCGGCCTTCAATCTGAACGCGCTTCTCGGTGTCGAGGCTGCAATGCCGAACCACCTCTTCACGGCGCCTGCAGAAGCGTGGTCACTGGGCCCTTCGGCCGTCGTAAACCTCCTCGACGGCGGCAAGCGTCGCGCGCTCAATGACCGCGCTCGTGCCTCCTATGAGGAGGCGGCGGCGCAATACCGCCAGACCGTGCTCGATGCGTACGGCGAGGTCGAGGACAGTCTCGCGTCGCTGCGCCTCCTCGCTCGCGAGGCCACCAGCCAGCAGGCCGCCGTGACCGCCGCCGCGGATTCTACGGCACAGGCGACGCATCTCTATTCGGGTGGGCTGGCCAACTACTACAACGTCATCGAGGCGCAGAACATCGAGCTTGCCGCGCGACTGACGGAGGTCGACATCGAGACGCGCCGAATGGCCGCCGACGTCTCACTCGTCAAGGCGCTTGGCGGCGGCTGGCAGCGCAAGGACGGGCTGGCGCCCGCCACCGCTACCGACTAGGTTGCTTTGCTTCTTCGCCGAAACGATCCCTCTTTGAAGGCGGACGCCGAGTATGGATACCATCAGAAACATGAAAACCTTTGTCGCAGTGGTGGACACGGGCGGCTTTACGAAAGCGGCACATCAGCTGTCAACGACGCCGCCTGTGATATCGCGCTCGGTCACAGAGCTCGAAGGGCATCTGCGCACCCGGCTCCTGAACCGCACGACCCGTCGAGTTGCGCTAACCGAAGCTGGTCAACGGTATCTAGAGCGTTGCCGCGAGATTCTGGCATCCGTCGCCGCGGCCGAGGCGGAGGCTTCGGACGCCCACGCCATTCCGGCAGGGACAATCAGGATTCATGCGACGCCGAGCATCGGCCAGAACTACGTCATACCTGCGATTGCCGCCTATCAGGCGCGCTATCCGGAAGTCACCGTTGACCTGACGTTGTCGCAGCACGTGCCAGACCTTCTGGAGGAAGGCTACGACGTGGCAATCCGGTTGTCGCCCGATGCGCTGCCGGATTCGAACTTCATTTCTCATCATCTGGGGGCTATCCGCACGGTCCTGTGCGCCGCTCCGCACTATCTGGAGGTCCATGGCATGCCTCGCACCGTAAAGGATCTAGCGAGCCATGCGTGTCTGCAACTGGCGTTGCCCATGTTTGCGTCGGACCGATGGCTGCTCATGGGCCCGGACGGAGAACGCGAATTCCAGCTTCCCGCCAGCCGCTTCAAGGTGAATATGTCCGAGGCGATGGCGGCGGCATTGCACGAAGGCATGGGCATCGGAACCCTTCCGACGCTCGCCATCCGTTCCGCTTTGCGAGCGGGATCGCTGGTCAGGGTGCTGCCCGACTATCATCTGCAGGAGCTCAATGTTTACGCGCTTTACGCTTCCCGACAATATCTCGATGCAAAGATCAGGACGTGGATTCAGTTCGCCCGAAAATGGATCACCTACGCGATACGCGCGGACGAATTGGTCATTGCAGGTACGCCGGGACACGACGTTGAACCGGGTCTGCCGCGAACCACAGCAAGCGTGCGGGATGGCGGCCCGGCGGACTTCGCACGGCCCGTTTCCACCATGCCGGTCTTGAACGCCAGGTAACATGTGTTACGAGCGGCCGCCACTCGCCACCTCTACCTTCCGGCTATGTCGTCGCTCCCCCGAGCACCATGAGATGCATCTCACGCCGTTCGACAAAACCCAGCGTCCGATAGAGCGCGATAGCGGCGTGGTTCAGTTTGAACACGTGCAGAAAGGGTGTTTCGGCTCGCGCGCGGATAGCCGCAATCAGCAGCCTCATCAGGCCGGCCGCATGACCTTGCCCTCGAAAAGCGGCATCCACACAGACGGCACTGATTTCGGTATATCCGTCGAGCCTCATGCGCTCACCCGCCATTGCGGCCAGCTTGCCCTGTCTGCGCACGCCGAGATAGTCGCCGAGTTCGATGGTGCGTGGGCCAAACGGCCCAGGCTGCGTCGCAGTGGTCAGGGCGAGCATCTCCGGCACATCACGCTCGGCGAGCCTGACGTGCTCGAAGGCACTCGTTGGGTCGAGCTTGCCTTGCCAGATCATCTGCAGCAGCGTCGTATGCGTGATGACGGAGAACCCGGCCGGAGGCAGGACCTCGCCCGGGGTAACCAAAGCAACCGGACCGTGCGCCTCGATCAATCTACGCAAGGCTTCGAAGGATGCCGGACTGGCATCGGCCATGGCAGCAAAGCGCGCAATGGCGGTCGGAAACCGCAGTGCTCGATCGTCCCCGAATGCAAAGCGGCGCTGCTTGCTGGTGAGCGCGTTCCATACGACGTCGTCGAGCGGGTGCGCGATACCGGTATCGTTCCTTGCTGCAGCCTCAGACATTCATTGCTCCTCGATTGAAGGTTTTCTGTCTCGCAGAATAGACTTAAACCGGCCGGGGAAATAGCATCTCAAATGACATTATTCGAGGCGTTTACGCCATGCGTATCTTCGTTTTTCCCCTGGATGGCGTGTTCGATACGGGCATGGCCGTGGTACTCGACGCCATGAGGATCGCGAACGGGCTGGCAGCGGTTGCGCGTCCCGGCGAACCACGCCCGTTCGACGTCGAGTTGGTCGGCCTCCGAACCCGAATCAGGACGGCGCTCGGCATGAGCGTTCCTACGAAAAAGGCGCACAGCATGCCGCTGCCGGACTGGATCGTGGTGCCCGCGATCAGTGCCGGAACACCTGATACGTTGGTGCAATGTCTCGAACGTCCGGCCGTACGGGATGCCGGCACACAGTTGCGTCGTTGGCAAGGACAAGGTGCCCGAATCGCCGCCGCTTGCATAGGGACCTTCGTCCTCGCCGAATCGGGCCTGCTCGACGGGCAGGAGGCGACCACGACATGGTGGCTCAGCCCGCTATTCCGAAGCCGCTACCCTGAGGTTCGCCTCGACCAGGACCGCATGCTCGTCCCTTCGGGGCCGTTCGTGACCGCTGGCGCGGCGATGGGGCATCTGGATCTCGCTCTCTGGCTGATTCGGCAAGCGAGCCCGGAATTAGCCACGCTCGTGGCGCGGTACATGTTGGTCGACGGACGGGTATCCCAGGCGCCCTATATCATCCCCGATCACCTAGCACATAGTGATCCTCTCATCGAGCGATTCGAGCGATGGACACGCGCGAATCTGGCGAGGGGATTCTCGCTGCAAGGGGCTGCGCATGACCTCGCAACGAGCCCGAGGACACTGCAAAGGCGCGCCGAAGCCGTGCTCGGCAAATCCCCCTTGTCCTACTTTCAGGATCGGCGGGTCGAGCGTGCCAGACACCTTATCGAGACAAGCTCGATGGATCTGGATGCAATTGCCGCAGAAGTCGGCTATGCAGACGGCGCAACTCTGCGAACGCTGCTTCGCCGGAGACTGGGTCGAGGAGTGCGCGAGCTCCGATCAAACTGAGCGGGACGAACCCGAACGCGCATGGATGACTGTGATACCTCGGAAGCTGTCCTTCGTACCGCAACGGCTCGAACGGCGGCACAGGGTCGGGAGTACGCATCCAACTGCGGTGAAGCTGACGCTCGCATCTGCCGAAGTGCGAATGTCGGGATAGTAATCTACCGCCACCTGACCGACGCCGATACCTGAACGTCGACGATGGCCGATCGATGGGCAGATGCTCCCCTCTCCTCATGCTTCAATTCCTCATCGAGAAGCTTTTGCCGTGACAATGCGGCTTATCACGGCAACGGCGCCGTCTGGAATGGGCAACTGGGTCCCCGTTACCCAGGGGTTCGGCTCCATGTCTGTAACCACCTACCCGACAGCCCCATTAAGGGCATGACCGAGACAGAAAAATAATATTCGCGGCTAACCCGAGCCCCCGTGGGTTCAGCGGTCGAGGCCCTAACTGAAGGGCCGAAAACATCGGACTTAGCACCTACATCGAGCGATCGCGAAAGTTTCAGCCGCGCGGAAGCGTCGATGCACCGGCAAGATCCGTCTCGTCGTCGCCACCTGCAAATGCTAAAGTCCTTGCAGCCGCCGACTTTCAACGAAAAGAAGGGGACCGTCATGCCAAACAGAATCTCCCTGCTCCAGCGCGCGGCAGCCGCCGCTGCTTTCTTTGTGCTGATCGCGAGCCATGTGGCCCGAGCAGAAGATAGCGTCGCACCGGTTCATCCGGCCGTTCGCGATATTGCCCAGGAAGAGCGCAACCGCGCGTTAGTCGTGAACTTCTACGATGCGGTGTTCAACCGGCACGATCTCAGGACTGCTAGCACCGTGCTCGCACCGAATTACATTCAGCACAATCCGCATGTGCCCACCGGGTCCGCGCCGTTCATCAGCTTCTTTACCGAATACTTCAAGCATGCCCCCGATGCCCGTTCGGCCATCGTGCGCAGTGCGACCGACGGCGATCTCGTCTTTCTGCATGTTCACTCGACCAGCAACCCGCAAGACCGCGGCAACGCCATCGTGGATATCTTCCGCGTCGAGCACGGCAAGATCGCCGAGCACTGGGATGTGATTCAACCCGTGCCCGAGCAGTCGGCCAACGACAATACGATGTTCTAGTCGATCCGGCGAAACACGCTGTCTGCCGCGGGTCTTGCCTCGCGACAGACAGCGCGCCGCAGTTCAATCGCGGCTGCCGACCACGACCTGAAAGTGGACCTGCAGCCGGTGGCCCTCCATGGCTGATTTCAATATCGTGCCCTTCCTTGTCCCGACCGTCGCCCTCACGGGCAAAGTGCGCGACGCATGACGCGCACGCACCCGCTTCGAAGAGGACGAGCGCGACCCAGGCGCACTCAACCTTAGTCGATGCGATATACCCATTCGAGAGGATCGGCGAGCTTGCCGCGCTGGATTCCGGTCAGCTGCGTGCGGATGCGTTGTGTCACGGGCCCCTCTCCCCCGTTGCCGATCTGAAATTCGCCAGCGGCATGGCGAACCTCACCGACCGCAGTGACGACAGCAGCGGTCCCACAAGCGAACACCTCCTGGACACGGCCGCTCGCGGCGTCTGCACGCCATGCGTCGAAAGCATAAGGCGTTTCGTTGACTACGATGCCTTCACGCCTGGCAAGCTCGATGATCGAAGCCCTGGTGATGCCCGGCAGGATCGTGCCGGACAATGGCGGCGTCGCCAGAGAGCCATCGTCCATGACGAAGAAGAGATTCATCCCTCCCATCTCTTCGATCCATTTGTGCTCAGCGGCATCGAGAAAAACCACCTGGTCGCAACCTTTGGTTGCAGCCTCGGTCTGCGCGATCAGGCTGGCAGCATAGTTTCCGCCGCATTTGGCCGAACCCGTTCCACCCGGCGCCGCGCGAGTGTATCGGTCGGACACCCAGACAGTAACCGACGTCTTGCCTGCCTTGAAGTACGGACCTACGGGGCAGGCGATGACGCAGAACACGTACTCGTGTGACGCGCGCACACCGAGGAAGCTCTCGGAGGCAAACATGAACGGACGTAGATAAAGACTGCCATCGCCACCAGGCACCCAGTCCCGGTCCACCTTGACGAGAGATTCCACCGCCTCGACGAAGAGCGTTTCCGGGAGATCGGCCATGGAAAGACGCGCTGCCGAGGCACGAAACCGCTTGGCATTCTCGAAGGGGCGGAACAGCGAGATCGAGCCGTCTTCGCCGCGATACGCTTTCATGCCTTCAAAAATCTCCTGCGCATAGTGCAACACGGCGCAAGCGGGATCGATCTGAAACGGCCGGCGAGGCTCGACCTTCGCATCGTGCCAGCCAAGCGTGTTGGTCCAGCGGAGTGTTGCCATGTGATCGGTGAACACCCGACCGAACACGGGGTTTGAAATGCTCGCGACGATCTGATCGTGCGGAGTCGGAGTCGCGGTGGGGGACACGGCAAATTGTGTAGGCATATCAGTTTTCATACTTTCATTCGACCAATGACGGGACGGGTCTCACCAGACTCGCACGGCGACCCGTGAAAGATTGAAATGGGAGGAGAACGAACGCGGAGGTGTTCGTTTCCCTGGGGTTGGCGTTTTCGACGGCATGTCTTCTTCGGACCGCACCATTGCCATTGGCTTAGCCGGGAAATAGCGACTTACGCGAAGACATGCCGACGCCCTGCGTCAGAGCTGCAAACCGGTAGTATCCGCGACCTTGCCTTGCTGCGACAAAGCGACGAGTGCTTCGTCGGACACGGTTGCTTCCTGATCGGCGAGGGCCTTGAAGCGAACGAACGCTGCATTCAGTTCAGCTTCGCTGTCGATCTCGATTCCTAACTCCCGCAACCGCTGCTTGAATGCATTTCGACCAGACAGCTTGCCGAGCACGATCTTGTTCGAGCTCCAGCCTACGTCTTCCGCGCGCATGATTTCGTAGGTGTCGCGCGCTTTCAGCACGCCGTCCTGGTGGATGCCTGATGCATGGGCGAATGCATTGGCGCCGACTACCGCCTTGTTCGGTTGCACCGTAAACCCAGTGATCGCCGAAACCAGCCGCGAAGCTTCGACAATCTGAGTCGAGTCCACGCGCACATCAAGGCCGAAGACATCCCGTCGCGTCTTGACTGCCATCACGACTTCCTCGAGCGCCGTATTGCCCGCTCGCTCGCCAAGGCCGTTGATAGTACATTCGATCTGTCTGGCCCCGCCCGACTTGACGGCCGCCAGTGAGTTGGCCACGGCCAGGCCGAGATCATCGTGACAGTGGACCGAAAAGACTGCCCGATCAGAATTGGGAATGCGTTCACGAAGTTCGCGGATCAAGGCAGCGTAGCCATCCGGAACGGCATAGCCGACCGTATCAGGGACGTTGATGGTAGTCGCACCTTCGTCGATCACGCCTTCTATCACGCGACAGAGAAAGTCGAGGTCGGAACGGCTCCCGTCTTCCGGCGAGAACTCCACGTCATCGGTATAACCGCGCGCAAGACGCACTGCGCGCCGCGCCTGGTCATAGACCTGATCAGGCGACATGCGCAGTTTCTTCTCCATGTGCAGCGCGGATGTAGCGATGAAAGTATGAATGCGGGAACGGCTGGCCGGTTTCAGCGCCTCGGCGGCTCGCGAAATGTCACGCTCGTTCGCCCGCGCCAGAGAACAGACAATGCTGTCCTTCACCTCGCTGGCGATTGCTCGAATAGCCTGGAAGTCTCCTTCGGAGCTCGCTGCGAAGCCTGCTTCGATCACATCGACGCGCATGCGCTCGAGTTGCCGGGCGATGCGCAGTTTTTCTTCTTTGGTCATCGACGCACCGGGCGATTGTTCTCCGTCGCGCAAGGTGGTGTCGAAAATGATGAGTCGGTCTGACATGCCAGTCTCCTGTGGGGAACGGCAACTGAGTTGATCAGGGAATGGGGGGTAACCCTTCCTGCCTGTCGTGACGCTGGATCACAGCGCCTGACCGCGCGATTATAGCTAACGATCCCGCGGGCAAATCCAGGGTCAACCCGCGTCCGAGGAAGTAAAATCTATGGTCGCCCCCGTTTTTGCAACACTGATTTTTGATGGCGTAGTTGGTTTGCTCAAATCTATCCGGCGTCGTTATGGGGATATGTCCCCGCGCCATGATGAGAGTCGCGCCCAACGATCCT
>NZ_LXKA01000210.1 GCF_001645125.1 Paraburkholderia ginsengiterrae
CGCGATGACCGCGAGCGCCACCTGCTCATACGCGCGGTTCGCGCCGATCAACTCCAGCTACGTCCCCCACGCGCGGCGGTCGAGCATGCTCACCAGCCTAAACCCTCCGAACAACCCTGTAAACGTGATAAAGCCGCCGTACAGTAAGCCCCAGCGGATCTGCGTAACCTTCACCTTGCACGAGACCGACCACTAGCTCCGCGTGACGCTCCCGCCTCGCTCTGTTCTCGCACCGACTGCCCCCCCCCCCAGCACCGCCTCCGTCGCTTCCGCGCCCCCGTGGGCCGACAATGCTCCGTCGGCGCACCTACGGCCTCCGACGCGTGCGTCCCTGCACCGCACCGCCCCGTCTCTGACGACTCCTCCCCTGTCCCACACCCTTCCTCCCTCTCCCCACACCTATCTCTGCAGTCCCACAGCCGCCGCACCGCGACGCACCACCGACCACCCACGTGCCTCTACGTATGAA
>NZ_LXKA01000211.1 GCF_001645125.1 Paraburkholderia ginsengiterrae
CTGAAGCCGTGGCAGGCTTTTAGCCACCCCTTCAGGTATCCGCTTCGCTAACCGGCGAACCGTGGTCGCCTGTCCCCTCGCGAGGTGCGCCGCACTGATCTCGTTGATCTATCTTCCCGCCCGCTCCAGCTCTGACGCGGCCAAAGCCTGCCTAATTACTGCCGCTACATACTCGCTGTCGGATAGCCTATTTCTAGCACATCGATGAGAGATTGCGTCTCCAGTGCGGCATTGTCCGTGTCTCCCCTGGCGTGTTAGCTCCTTTACTATTCCTTGCACCCACATCCCATTGCGCCCGCGTCGCACAATCCGTACGGAGCTTCAGCCTGTGGTCCGGAATGCCGGGGAGATGGTCGCCCGGGTGCACCGTCATGTCCCGTTGAGCGTTGGCGGTCTGGTTGTTCGCGCTTTGCTCCTCAATGCCGCACAGATGCGTCTCATGGCGAGCTGACTGTGCGCGCTCACCCAA
>NZ_LXKA01000212.1 GCF_001645125.1 Paraburkholderia ginsengiterrae
TGCTCGAGGCGGCACGCTGGGCGCCGTCGTCGTATGACGCGCCGCCGTGGCGGTTCCTCGTATTCGACCGCAGCGTCGACGAAGTGTCGTTCAAGCAGGCCTTTGCCACGCTGGTGCCGTTCAACCAGGGGTGGAATGCACCGGCGCCGGTGCTGATCGCGGTGCCCACGCATACGCTCACCAACAAGGGCGACGTGAATCGTTGCGCAGCGTACGACGCGGGCGCCGCGGCCATGGCCGCGGCGCCCGCGTCGTACGCTGCGCAACGATTCACGTCGCCCTTGTTGGTGAGCGTATGCGTGGGCACCGCGATCAGCACCGGCGCCGGTGCATTCCACCCCTGGTTGAACGGCACCAGCGTGGCAAAGGCCTGCTTGAACGACACTTCGTCGACGCTGCGGTCGAATACGAGGAACCGCCACGGCGGCGCGTCATACGACGACGGCGCCCAGCGTGCCGCCTCGAGCA
>NZ_LXKA01000213.1 GCF_001645125.1 Paraburkholderia ginsengiterrae
ACGCAGAAGACGTCGCGAGGAGCGTGGGGGATGAGGCGCGGAGAGGAGTGGATCGTGGTCGCGTGAGGGAGCGGTAGGTCTATGGGGACGATGGCGGGCGGCAGCGGAGGGAAGAGACGGATGGGCTGCTGGCGGACGTGCGCGACAGACAGGGCGGTGGAGTCGTGGCGCGCCGCGGGGGGGCGGGGCAGGGGGGCGGCGGCGGGTGAGCGTGGAGGCAAGAGAGAGCGAGGGACGCTGCGAGGCCGAGGGAAGAATGGAGGGGGGAGAGAGGGGGAGGGGGGAGGAGGGGGAATGGGGAGAAGCGAGCAGTGGGGGGAACGGGGCGGGAGGGAGGGAGTTGGGTGGAGAGAAGGGGGGCGAGACGGTGGGTGACTCGAGAGGGGCGGTGAAGGCAAGCACGAGGTGGAGCGGGGCTGGCAGGGAGAACGGGGGATCGGCGTGCGCGAGGCTGGCGCGGGGGAATGG
>NZ_LXKA01000214.1 GCF_001645125.1 Paraburkholderia ginsengiterrae
CCCCAGTCTCTCAGCTCGACGATACACATGGCCACGTTCTGACCGCTGCCGGCGAATCTCCAGCCGCCCACACTCGTCACTCTGGCGATCTCTGGCCCCAACTGCACATATCTTCCTACCCGTGTTACCACCACCTGTGCACGCGCCTGCTCGCCTCCTGCCGCTATCCGCATCATGACCTTCAACCGGCCTCCACCTTCCCTCGTCTCAACCCCCTCTTCCCTCTGCTCGAGCATCTCGCCCTCCTCCTCCGTCCGCCCGACCCGCCCTTCCCCTTCCCAGTCCTCCACCACCTCCCCCTCCATCTCCCGCTGTCTACCCCGCATCCTCCCCCGCCCCACCTCTCCCCCGTCCACCTCTCCACCCGTACCCCCGGCCCGCGCCCCCACGGCTGCACGCCCCGGCCACGCGTCACCGCGAGCTGCCACAGCCGCCTCTCCGTCCCACGACCCTCCACTACGCCCCCC
>NZ_LXKA01000215.1 GCF_001645125.1 Paraburkholderia ginsengiterrae
GGGCAGGGGAGGCGCGGGGCGCCGAATTCCTCCGGCCAGGGTTAGTGGAGGCGGAGCTGGTGGGGGGGGTGCTGCCGCCCGCGCAATTGGTCGACTGGTGCGGGCGCTTTCTGCCGGATCTCGGCGCGAAAAAGCCCGCCACGCGGTTCGAGCCGGTCACCGTGACGGATCGCACCGACGGCAAGATCGCGCATCTCGACGGCTTGAATCTCAGCCGCGCATGGTGCCAGCGCGCGCTGGCACCATGCGCGGCTGAGATTCAAGCCGTCGAGATGCGCGATCTTGCCGTCGGTGCGATCCGTCACGGTGACCGGCTCGAACCGCGTGGCGGGCTTTTTCGCGCCGAGATCCGGCAGAAAGCGCCCGCACCAGTCGACCAATTGCGCGGGCGGCAGCACCCCCCCCACCAGCTCCGCCTCCACTAACCCTGGCCGGAGGAATTCGGCGCCCCGCGCCTCCCCTGCCC
>NZ_LXKA01000216.1 GCF_001645125.1 Paraburkholderia ginsengiterrae
GGGATGTGGGGTGTGAGGCGAGTGGTGGGGCGAGGGCGGTGGGAGAGGAGGAGCGGGGAGACGCGGGCGACGAGGCGCGGAGGGAGGGGGGCAGGGCGTGGGGGGGCACGGAGAAGGCCGGGGGGGGGGGGCAGAGGCGGGAGGTGGGGGGGGGGCGGAGAGCGGAGAAGGGGAGGGGACGGGAACCGGGGGGGGGCGGGGGGGGTGGGGGGGGTGGGGGGGGGGGGTGGGAGTGCGGGGGGGGGTAGATGCGGGGGGGGTGGTCGGAGAGGGCGGCGGGGGGAGAGGAAGGGGCGCGGGGCAGCGGAGGGGAGACAATGCCGGGCTGCGTGGCGTGCTAGGCGAGGTCCGGGGAGGGCGGGAGGTCCGCAGTCGTGAGCTGGGTCGATGCCCGGGGCAGGGGGAACGACGTGCCCGCACGAGCAGTGATCTGCTCAATACGCAACTGCACCGGCCCATACGGTGT
>NZ_LXKA01000217.1 GCF_001645125.1 Paraburkholderia ginsengiterrae
AGCGCGATGCGGGTGCTCACGGTGGGCGCGGCGGGGGCAGGTGGGTGTGGGGGCGGAAGCGATTGGGGCAGGTGAGAGGCGTGCGGCAGAGGCGCGGTAGGCCTGGGGTCGTGGGGAAGTGGTGCTGGCGCAGGCGTAGGTGGGGGCTGTCGGGAAAGGGGGCTGCGTGAGGTGTGGGCGGGAGGGGGGAGGGGTGGACGCGAGGGGGAGGGAGGGGGGGAGAGGGCGGTATGCCGGCGCAGGTAGGGGGGACGGAGAGGTGGGCGGGGCTGGGGGTGGAGAGGATGGCGTCGTCGGCCGGTGTCGAGCGGGGGCGCGAGATGGGGCAGGGGCGCGCGGAGGCGAGGTCGGGGAGGGCGCTCGCGGGGACGGCGGCGAGCGATGCCGCGCCGGGAGACGTGGAACGCACGGTCGCGCGCGATGCGCGATCGCCGAATGCGGTGTACGTCGTCATGACGTACAAGAC
>NZ_LXKA01000218.1 GCF_001645125.1 Paraburkholderia ginsengiterrae
GAGTGGGGAGGAGGTGGGGGGTGGTGATTTGCGCAGATGCGGGGAAGGCGCTGGCGGAGGAGTTTAGGGGAGTGGAGGCGGGGGGAGGGAGTGAGAGAGATGACTGGGCAGCAGCGGACAAGGCGATTGGACTTTGCAGGGTGCTGAAGGCAGTCGAAGCGAACGGTCAGATGGATGTAGGGCTCCCCGAAGGACCTCTGTGCTTTCGCTTCAGCAACTGGCGTGAATGCGAGCGCGTGCTGCTCGAATCGGGCTTCATCGAACCGCACGTTCAGGACGTAGAACAGACATGGCGCATTCGTGCGCTCGAAACACCTCTCCATGCGCTGAGGCGGGTCGGTGTGAGCATAGGCGCCATACTGAAAGCTCAAACGCAGGACGACTTCGATCTGATTGAAAAGGACGTCGCGGAAAGGGCGGCAGCTTATCGCAACACCGAGGAGTTTCACGTGCCAATGCCGTGCG
>NZ_LXKA01000219.1 GCF_001645125.1 Paraburkholderia ginsengiterrae
CAGCTCCCCACCTACCGTTTGCATGTTCTGAACAAACTCGCGGAGCGCGGCATCCGCGACCCCTATCAGGACCAGCTTGTCGTGACCCTGCCTGAAGCGCCGGTGGCGGCCTCCGTGCGCTCGTTCGCCCCGCTCTCGATCATGTACCTGGCGAGGCCTACCCATCTCGCCACATCCCAGTCAACGCGCGACACACCACCGCTACCCTAGCCGCGCCTCGGCGAGCGCCACCCGCGCTCCCGGTCAGACCTTCCCCAGCCGCCCCACTTGCGCGTCCCCCGAGCACCTCCCCGTCCGTCCGCCGCGATGATGGCCCTCCCTTTTCATCAGCCACGCGTATTGCTTGTCTCCGACAAACCCCTACCCTCCCACGGTCATCCCGTCTCCTTTCCGGCCGCCCACGCTATCCGGCAACCCCTCTGCCCCGTGCCACCAGATTCTCCTCCCCACCCCGACCGCGCCCG
>NZ_LXKA01000327.1 GCF_001645125.1 Paraburkholderia ginsengiterrae
ACGCAGATCTACACGCACGTGGCCCGCGAACGCTTGAAGTCGCTGCATGCGCAGCATCATCCGCGCGGCTGAAATGCGCTCGTGGCGGCGCCTGCCCGGGCACGGGCCAAGCGTCTAGACGAACTCGCGCAGCCGCGCCTTGAGGATCTTGCCGGTGGAAGCGGCGGGCAGCGCCGCGAGGATTTTCACTTCGGCCGGCCGCTTGTACGGCGCGAGACGCTCGCCGCACCAGCCGATCAATTCAGCGGGCGTGACCGTCGCGCCCGCCGTCAATTCGACGAACGCGACCACTTCCTCATTGCCCTCGACCGTGCGCCCGATCACGGCGGACTGCACGACCTGCGGATGCGCGTTCAACACGTGTTCGACTTCGGCCGGATACACGTTGAAACCCGAGCGGATGATCAACTCCTTGCTGCGTCCGACGATATGCAAGGCGCCGTCCGCGTCCTGCCGCGCCAGATCGCCCGTCTTGAGCCAGCCGTCTTCGGTGACGGCGGCGCGCGTCTGTTCGGGACTGCGGTAATAGCCGAGCATCACGTTCGGACCACGCACCCAGAGCTCGCCGATTTCGCCCGGCGCGGCATCGACACCGTCGAGCCCGACGAAACGCACCTCGACACCCGGAATGATCTCGCCGACCGAGCAGTCGCTACGTGGCGTGTCGAGCATGGTCTGCGACACGGTCGGGCTGCTCTCGGTCATGCCGTAGCCGTTGTGCAGCGTCAGGCCGTAAGCGCTTTCCACGTGGGCTTTCAGGGCGGCGTCGAGCGGCGAGCCGCCCGAATAGACAAACCGGAGATGCGGCGCGGACCACGCGTGGCCGTGCGTCTGCAGGTGTTCGAGCAATTTTGCGTGCATGGCCGGGACGCCCTGGAAGATCGACACGCCTTCTTCGGCAAGGGCGCGCCGCACGGCTTCCGGCGCGAAGCGCGGCGCGAGCCGTAAGGTCGCGCCGGCGTACAGGCTGCCCAGACAGACCGACGCAAACCCGTACACGTGCGAGATAGGCAGCACCGCGTAGACCACGTCGTCGGCGTTGACCTTGCGCAGGCGGCTCGAGACCGCGGCGATGAACATCAGGTTGCGATGCGACAGCATCACACCCTTCGGTGCGCCGGTGGTGCCGGTGGTGTAAATCAGGGCGGCACATTGGCGGTCGTTCGCCACTTCGACGGACTCCGCGGTCACGGTGCTGTCCACCGTGTAGGACCACGCGCCGATGTCCGGCGCGATGGCCGGCGCCGCTGCAGCTTGATGCCGCTGCGCATGCTGGCGGGCGTCGGCCGAGCTTTCGACTGCGTACGCCACCACGCGGGGCTGCGCGTGTGCGCGGATCGAGTCGAGCTCCGCCTCGGAAAGGCGCGCGTTCGACACCAGTGCCCACGCGTCGAGCCGGGCGGTGGCGAACAGCAGCACGATCTGCGCGATGCTGTTCTCCGCGACGATCATCACGCGATCGCCGCCGCCCACGCCCCATTCGCGCAGCAGGGCGGCCGTGGCGTCGACGGCTTGCAGCAGTTGCGCGCTGGTCAGACGGCGCGCATCCTCGATCAGCGCGATGTGCTGCGGATCGCGTGCCGCGGCCAGCGCCGGGATCTCGCTAATACGCGTGGGCAGCGATGCCAGCAGCGCGGGAACGTCGATCATGGACGAGGTGAAAGATTCAGAGCCCAATGCTGTCTCCAATGTCGACCGGAAGATTTTCGAACGATCGTGCCACAATCGTATGACCCGCACAATTGGCCGTTCGGCAAATAGCCGTTGTGCAAAGTCGCCATTACAATGCGCCGATGAGCAAATCCCGACACGTTTCCGAAACGCCCGCCACGCAGTTCCTGCGCCGTCATGGCGTCATTTTCGGCGAACATCCTTACGACTACGTCGAGCATGGCGGCACCGGCGAATCGGCGCGCCAACTCGGCGTGGACGAGCATCACGTGGTAAAGACGCTGGTCATGGAAGACGAGCACGCCAAGCCGCTGATCGTGCTGATGCACGGCGACCGTACCGTCAGCACCAAGAACCTCGCGCGGCAGATCGGCGCGAAGCGCGTCGAGCCGTGCAAGCCCGAGGTGGCGAACCGGCATTCCGGCTACCTGATCGGCGGCACGTCGCCATTTGGCACGCGCAAGCCGATGCCGGTGTACGTCGAATCGAGCATTCTCGAGATGGACACGATCTGGCTGAACGGCGGCCGGCGCGGATTTCTGGTGAGTATCGCGCCCACGGTATTGACCGATTTGCTGGAAGCCAAAGCCGTGCAGTGCGCGAGCGTGGATTGACGTTTGCCTGAATGTTTTCCGGGCGGGCGGGTTCGGTAGAATGTGCGCCGCGTTGTTCCGCATTGCACGCCCTGTTGCGGTTGGGGTATCGAGTTTCAGACCGCCGATCCTTATAAGAGTCCCAGATGCAAAACCTGATCGTCGCCGTGGTTGCCTACCTGATCGGTTCGGTGTCGTTCGCCGTGATCGTGAGCGCCGCGATGGGCCTCGACGACCCGCGCACCTACGGCTCGGGCAACCCGGGCGCCACCAACGTGCTGCGCAGCGGCAGCAAGAAGGCCGCGATTTTCACGCTGATCGGCGACGCCTTCAAAGGCTGGCTGCCGGTGTGGTTCGTCGTGCACTTCGGCGCGCGTTTCGGTCTCGACGACACGTCGGTCGCGATCGCCTCGATCGCCGTATTTCTCGGCCACCTGTATCCGGTGTTTTTTCGCTTCAAGGGCGGCAAGGGCGTGGCGACCGCCGCGGGCGTGCTGCTCGCGATCAATCCGATTCTCGGCGTTGCGACCTTGCTGACGTGGCTGATCGTGGCGTTCTTCACGCGTTATTCGTCGCTGGCGGCGCTGTCGGCGGCGGTGTTCGCGCCGCTCTTCGACGGTTTCCTGTTCGGGCCGCATATCATCGCGCTGGCAATCGTCGTGATGAGTACGCTGCTGGTGTGGCGCCATCGCGGCAACATCGCCAAGCTGATGCGCGGCCAGGAAAGCCGCATCGGCGACAAGAAGAAGGCCGACGCGGCGGCCAGCCCGGCGGGCGGCAACGACCGGTGAGGCTTGGTGCGCGGCGGGTTTGTCACGAACTCTGCCGCGTCCGCGTGAGTAATCCGTGGGTGGTTCTCGCGTAGCTTGCCGACGCCCTACGCGGGTTTCGCAACCGCTGTGCGGCGCGCTGCACAGCGGGGTGTGCAAACGCCGCGTGGCGCGTCGCAGCCAGACGTGCGTACGCGCGCCCCGCGGATTAATCCCGCATCAGTCGCGGAAGTTGTTGAAGTCGAGCGGCGTGTCGGTCACGTCCTTGCGCAGCATGGCGATCACGCTTTGCAGATCGTCGCGCTTGCCGCCGGTGATGCGCACCGCGTCGCCCTGAATGCTCGCCTGCACCTTGATCTTGCTGTCCTTCACGAGGCGGACGATTTTCTTCGACAGGTCGCCGGACACGCCCTTCTTGATCTTGATGACCTGCTTGACCTTGTCGCCGCCGATCTTCTCGATCTTGCCGTAGTCGAGAAAGCGCACGTCCACGTTGCGCTTGGCCATTTTGGACAGTAGAACGTCGGTCACCTGGCCGAGCTTGAAATCATCGTCCGCGTAGGCGGTGATTTCGTTTTCCTTGTGTTCGACACGCGCGTCGGACCCCTTGAAGTCGAAGCGCGTGGAAATTTCCTTGTTGGACTGCTCGATCGCGTTCTTGACTTCGATCATGTTCGCTTCGCAGACGACGTCAAACGATGGCATTGCTTTCTCCCAATAGTGCTGCGGTGCGTGACGCGGCCGGTCGGCTGCTCACGGGGCACTCGCTATAATCACGGACCGGAGTCATTTTACCGATGCCACTCCCTTTTGCCCAAGGCCGCCGCGCATTGCCGCGCAGCCAGGGCCCGAAGCCGTTTCATTTGCCGTTCCACTGTTCCGATCCCGATGTCCCAATCCGACTCCGCCGCGTTGATTACCGGCTATCCGCTGAAAGCGCACAACACATTTGGCTTCGATGTCCGTGCGCAGTTCGCGTGCCGCATCGAGCACGAAGCGCAATTGATGGCGGCGGTGCGTGATCCGCGTGTGGCCGGCCTGCCGCGCCTCGTGCTGGGCGGTGGCAGCAATGTGGTGCTGACGGGCGACTTCGCCGGACTGGTGCTGCTGGTGGCGTTGCAAGGCCGCCGCGTGGTGCGCGAGGACGCCGACGCATGGTACGTCGAAGCGGCCGGCGGCGAACCTTGGCATGAGTTTGTCGAATGGACGTTGTCGCAAGGCCTGCCCGGTCTGGAGAATCTTGCGCTGATTCCGGGCACGGTGGGCGCGGCGCCGATTCAGAACATCGGCGCGTATGGGCTGGAGGTGAGCGAACGTTTCGCATCGCTGCGCGCGGTGGAGCTGGCCACGGGCGCCGTGGTCGAGCTCGGCGCGCAGGCCTGCCGATTTGGTTATCGCGATAGTTTCTTCAAGCGGGAAGGGCGCGAGCGTTTCGTGATTGCGTCGGTGACATTCCGTTTGCCGAAGGTTTGGCAGCCGCGTGCCGGGTACGCGGATCTGGCTCGTGAGCTGGCTGCGCATGGCGATGCTGGTACGCCGCCCACAGCGCAGGCTATTTTCGATGCGGTGGTGGCGGTGCGGCGCGCCAAACTGCCCGATCCGCTGGAACTGGGCAACGCCGGGAGCTTCTTCAAGAATCCAGTGGTGGAGGCGGGGCAGTTCGCGGCGCTCAAGGTCAAGGAGCCGGAGATCGTGTCCTACCCGCAGCCGGATGGCAGGGTAAAGCTTGCCGCGGGCTGGCTGATCGATCGGTGTGGCTGGAAAGGCCGCTCGATGGGCGCGGCGGCCGTGCATGACCGCCAGGCGTTGGTGCTGGTGAATCGCGGTGGGGCGACCGGTGCGGAAGTGCTGGCGCTGGCAAAAGCGATTCAGCGCGATGTGCTCGAGCGGTTCGGGGTGGAGCTGGAGGCGGAGCCGGTTTGTTTGTGACTGGGTGGCTTGGCTCGCGGGTTTTCTGCTGGTGAAATGAAAAAAGGCGCCCGGAGGAGTCTCCGGGCGCCTTTTTTTTATGCCTGCGTTTTGGCTTCGGCCGCGCCTTGCGGCGCTTAACTTCGCTTGCGCGACGTTAGCCTACGCCGAAACGCTCACCATCAGCCCCGCTGACGGCGAGCGTTTTCCGCGATCCGCATGCGCAGGGCGTTCAGCTTGATGAAGCCGCCGGCGTCGGCCTGGTTGTAGGCGCCGCCGTCGTCGTCGAACGTGGCGATGGTCTTGTCGAACAGCGTTTCCTTCGAATCGCGCGCGACCACCGAGACGCTGCCCTTGTACAGCTTCACACGCACCCAGCCATTGACCTTCTCTTGCGTATGGTCGATCAGCACCTGGATCGCGCGGCGCTCCGGGCTCCACCAGTAGCCGTTATAAATCAGCGAAGCGTAACGGGCCATCAGGTCGTCTTTCAGGTGCGCCACTTCGCGGTCGAGCGTGATCGACTCGATGCCGCGGTGCGCCTTCAGCATGATCGTGCCGCCCGGCGTTTCATAGCAGCCGCGCGACTTCATGCCGACGTAGCGGTTTTCCACCAGATCGAGACGGCCAATGCCGTGCTTGCCGCCCAGACGATTCAGTTCCGTCAGCATTTCCGCTGCCGACAGACGCTGGCCGTTGATTGCGACCGGATCGCCGTGCTCGTACTCGATGTCGAGATATTCAGCCTGGTCGGGTGCCTGTTCCGGCGACACCGTCCAGCGCCACATGTCGGCTTCGGCTTCCGCCTTCGGGTCTTCCAGGTGACGGCCTTCGAACGAAATGTGCAGCAGGTTCGCGTCCATCGAATACGGCGCACCACCTTGCTTGTGCTTCATTTCGATCGGAATGCCGGCCTTTTCCGCGTACGCCAGCAGCTTTTCGCGCGACAGCAGGTCCCATTCGCGCCACGGGGCGATCACCTTGATGCCCGGTTCCAGCGCGTAATAACCGAGTTCGAAACGAACCTGGTCGTTGCCCTTGCCGGTTGCGCCGTGCGAGACCGCCTGCGCGCCTGCGGCGCGGGCGATTTCGATCTGGCGCTTGGCGATCAGCGGACGCGCGATCGACGTGCCCAGCAGGTACTCGCCTTCGTAGATCGTGTTGGCGCGGAACATCGGGAACACGAAGTCACGCACGAATTCTTCGCGCAGGTCTTCGATAAAGATGTTTTCCTGCTTGATGCCGAGTTGCAGGGCCTTCTTGCGCGCCGGTTCCAGCTCTTCGCCCTGGCCGATGTCGGCCGTGAACGTGACGACTTCGGCGTCGTAATTGTCCTGCAACCACTTCAGGATGACGGAGGTGTCGAGGCCGCCCGAATAGGCGAGCACGACTTTCTTGATATCGCTCATGGTGAACTCGTAGCTGGAGAAAGCGGGAAAACAAGGCGCGCCGGCGGGTCCGGAGCGCGGAAAAACACTATTTTGACACTAAACCATCAAGCGCCCGCGTTTTTGGGGGCGTCGCGACGGTGAAGCCGGGTCCGCGTGCAAGCGGTGGACACCGGCTCGATGCGTCGCGCGGGCGGGAATGCCTTGTCTCGTTTCAAGGCCCCACCGCGCTTCACGCAGGTGCTGCTTAACGCGCAGGGCAGCGGCTTGCTCAGTGATTCAGCTTGCCGAGCAGCAGGTATTCCATCAGGGCCTTTTGCACGTGCAGACGATTTTCCGCCTCGTCCCACACGACGCTTTGCGGGCCGTCGATCACTTCCGCGCTGACTTCCTCGCCGCGGTGGGCGGGCAGGCAGTGCATGAAGAGCGCGTCTGCGCTGGCGCGCGCCATCATGTCCGCGTCGACGCACCAGTCGGCGAAGGCTTTCTTGCGTGCCTCGTTTTCGGCTTCGAAGCCCATGCTGGTCCAGACATCTGTGGTGACCAGATCGGCGCCGGCGCAGGCCTCATTGGGGTCGTCGAATTCTTCGTAGAACGGCGCGCTTTCCGCGGCCACCATGGCGTGGTCGAGCTTGTAGCCCGGCGGTGTGGAAATGCGCAGCTTGAAGCCGAGGATCTGCGCGCCTTCGATCCACGTGTACAGCATGTTGTTGGCGTCGCCGACCCACGCGACCGTCTTGCCGCGAATCGGGCCGCGATGCTCGAAGTACGTGAAGATGTCCGCCAGCACCTGGCACGGATGATATTCGTTGGTCAGGCCGTTGATCACCGGCACGCGCGAATTCTCAGCGAAGCGCTGGATGATGTCCTGGCCGAACGTGCGGATCATGATGATGTCGACCATGCGCGAGATCACCTGCGCGGCGTCTTCGATCGGTTCGCCACGGCCGAGCTGCGTGTCACGCGTGCTCATGAAAACGGCGTGCCCGCCCAGCTGGAAAATGCCGGCTTCGAACGACAGGCGCGTGCGTGTCGAATTCTTTTCGAAGATCATGGCCAGCGTGCGGTCGTGCAGCGGGTGGTAGGTCTCGTAGTTCTTGAATTTGCGTTTCAGAATGCGCGCGCGTTCCAGCACGTACTCGTAGTCGTCCAGCGAGAAATCCTTGAACTGCAGGTAGTGGCGAATTTTCTTGGCGGTCATGAAACAAATACGGCGGTCTCACCCGGCAGGATTGCCGGACGGCGCCGCCGTCGTTTGTGGTAACTCAATGCAGCATAAAGGATTTCGCCCCGTTTGACGAGTCAGCCAAAAGGCCGGGCAAGCGCTTTGAAAGCGAGGCGCAACCGTCAGACAAGTCTTGTGTGCGCTGCGGAAAGAGCCCCGCTGCGCTATAATCTGCCGGTTATTTCAAAGCCCAGCCAGCCGGTATTTCGCATGGGCGTTGCGGCTCGCGCGGTTCGGGAAAGTCTCCTCGCCAGGTGTCGTCATAGCCAGCGCCGAGGCGGCTTGGCAGGCTTTTCGCGGTTTCCGGTGGCGGGCCTCGCCATCGCGGTGTGTCGGTGAGTTCGGACATTTTCCAGCCGTTTCGCTGTCAATTTCGCCGTCAGTTTTGCCGTTATCCCGCTGGGCAGTCACACAGGTATTTCTACATGGCCGAAGCAGCTCCAACCGAATTTTTCATTCAGGGCATCACGTCGACGGGAAAGAAGTTTCGGCCGAGCGACTGGTCGGAGCGGCTCGCGGGCGTCATGTCATGCTTTGGCCCTGGTGCAAGGAAGGGGCCGAACGCTTATATGCAGTATTCGGTGTACGTCCGGCCAACCATGCTTGGCGATCTCAAGTGCGTGATCCTCGATTCGCGCCTGCGCGACATCGAGCCGATGGCATTCGACTTTGTTCTCAACTTTGCGAAAGACAACGACCTGGTCGTGACCGAAGCGTGCGAGTTGCCTCCTGAACACGGTACGCAGCAGGCCAAGAACACGCGCTAAGACGGTGCGGTCCTCGGACCAGACGAGCCGAAAAAGCAAAAACCCGCCGCGGCGGGTTTTTTTGTGGCTTTAAGCCGGGGAAGAGGGCTTTGGCGAGGTATGCGGTGGGTTCATGGCGCTGCGTGTCAACGCCAACCAATCGCGCCAACCAATCAATCCTAGGCGGATCCCAAGCAAAAAAGCCCGCCGAGGCGAGCTTTTCTGTGCAGCGGAAACAGGAGGTAGCCCACCGAAGCGGGCTGACCGGAATTACTGCGCTGCGGACGCTTGCAGACCCTTGACGGCTGCAGCCAGGCGGCTCTTGAGGCGAGCTGCCTTGTTCTTGTGAACGATTTTCTTGTCGGCGATGATGTCGATGGTCTTCGACGATGCCTGGAAGATTTCAGCGGCCTTAGCCTTGTCGCCTGCTTCGATTGCCTTGCGGACAGCCTTGGTAGCCGTGCGGAACTTCGAGCGCAGTGCCGAGTTGTGCGAGTTTGCCTTCGCGGCCTGACGGGCGCGCTTGCGTGCTTGTGCGGAATTAGCCATGACGGTTCCTTATCCTGTTCCTGTTTCCAGTGCCTGACCTTCAAGTGGTGAGGCGCTGCTTTTAGATCGAACTCCTGGAAGCGATTGCCCAAGAGCGCAAAAGTGTCGAAAAATCGATCGGACTACGCGAAAGCAGGCTCGTGTTTTCAGGGTATTCAAGGGCGTTGGCAAGCGCTGCGGTATAAATCCGGCGCCGATCCGTCACCCCGTCTGAAAACCCGACCGAAAGTTGAGCGAGCTTCGAAACCGGCGATTATAGCAACAAAATCAGGCACGTGGCAACGGAAAAGCGCTATTGCGCGATGCCGGCCGGTGACGCGAACTCCGGCGCCCGTGTGGAGGCCATCCGGCCCGAGCCAGCGGGCGGCTTGAGCGTCAGGCACGGGCCGCAAGTGGGCCACGCGGGCAGAACGGCGCGGCAGGTCACGATAAAGTGCCTCGGCCGGTCCGTGGAATCGAACGTCTGCACGGCAAATCGGTCCGAATCGCGTCTCGGCTCCTCGACCGCACTTGCGGCACCCGTATAATAAGCGCCCCATGAATCTATTCCGAGCCCTGCTGACTGTCAGCGGTTTCACGCTGCTCTCGCGCGTGACCGGCCTGGCCCGCGAAACGCTGATCGCCCGCGCGTTCGGCGCCAGTCAATTCACTGACGCGTTCTACGTCGCCTTCCGTATTCCGAACCTGCTGCGCCGAATTTCCGCCGAAGGCGCGTTCTCGCAGGCCTTCGTGCCGATTCTCGCCGAGTTCAAGAACAGCCAAGGACATGACGCCACCAAGGCGCTGGTTGACGCCACGTCGACGGTGCTGGCCTGGGCGCTCGCCATCCTCTCGCTGATTGGCGTGGTGGGTGCGTCAGGCGTGGTGTTCATCGTCGCATCGGGTCTCGCGCACGAAGGCCAGGCCTACGCGCTCGCGGTCACCATGACGCGCATCATGTTCCCGTACATCATTTTCATATCGCTGACGTCGCTGGCGTCGGGCGTGCTGAATACGTACAAGAACTTTTCGCTGCCTGCGTTCGCCCCGGTTTTGCTGAACGTCGCGTTCATTGTCGCCGCGGTGTTCGTGGCGCCGCGTCTGCAAACGCCGGTCTACGCGCTCGCCTGGGCGGTGATCGCCGGCGGCGTGTTGCAATTCGTCGTGCAGTTGCCGGGGCTCAAGAAGATCGACATGATCCCGCGCATCGGCCTGAATCCGCTGAAGGCGCTCGCGCATCGCGGCGTGAAGCGGGTGCTGTCCAAGATGGTGCCGGCCATGTTCGCCGTTTCCGTCGCGCAGATCAGCCTGATCATCAACACGAATATCGCGTCGCGCATCGGTCCGGGCGCCGTGTCGTGGATCAATTACGCTGACAGGCTGATGGAGTTCCCGACCGCGCTGCTGGGCGTCGCGCTCGGTACGATCCTGCTGCCGAGCCTCTCCAAGGCGCACGTCGACGCCGATTCGCATGAGTATTCGTCGCTGCTCGACTGGGGGCTGCGCGTCACCTTCCTGCTGGCGGCGCCGAGCGCCATCGCGCTGTTTTTCTTCGCGCAGCCGCTGACCGCCACGCTGTTTCACTACGGCAAGTTCGACGGCAACTCGGTCGTGATGGTCGCGCGTGCGCTGGCGGCATATGGCGTCGGCCTGATCGGCCTGATTCTCATCAAGATCCTCGCGCCGGGCTTCTACGCGAAGCAGGACATCAAGACGCCGGTGAAGATCGGTGTCGGCGTGCTGATCCTGACCCAGTTGAGCAACTATGTGTTCGTGCCGATTTTCGCGCATGCGGGTTTGACGCTGAGCGTCGGACTCGGCGCGTGCGGCAACGCGCTGCTGCTGTTTCTCGGCTTGCGTAAGCGCGGCATCTATACGCCGTCGAGTGGCTGGCTCAAGTTCTTCGTGCAATTGTTTGGGGCCTGTCTGGTGCTGGCCGGCGTCATGCATTGGCTGGCCATCAGCTTCGACTGGATCGGCATGCACAGCCGGCCGGTCGACCGCATGGTGTTGCTGGCAGCGTGCCTCGTGCTGTTTGCCGCGCTATATTTCGGTATGCTTTGGCTGATGGGCTTCAAGTACGCGTACTTCAAAAGGCGAGTGAAGTGATTACCATGACGCGGGTTCTCGACTATTTCAGCACGCTCGTCGCCGAAGACGATAGTCTTCCGTTGACCGAGGCGGCGCTGTCGCTCGCCCAGGACGCTTATCCCGATCTCGACCTGCAAGGCACGCTGGCCGAGATCGACGAGCTGGTGGTGCGCCTGCGGCGGCGCATGCCGGAGGACGCCGATATCAAGCAGAAGGTCGGCATCCTGAACCGGTTCTTCTTTCGTGAGCTGGGTTTCGCCAGCAATCTCAACGATTATTACGATCCCGACAACAGCCATCTGAACGCGGTGCTCAAGCGCCGCCGCGGCATTCCGATTTCGCTCGCGGTCCTGTATCTCGAGATGGCCGAGCAGATTGGCGTTCCGGCGCGTGGCGTGTCGTTTCCGGGCCATTTCCTGCTGCGCGTGACAACGCCCGACGGCGACGTCATGCTCGATCCCACCACCGGGCACTCGCTGTCTGAATCAGAGATGGTGGAAATGCTCGAGCCGTACGTGGTGTCGGCGGGCGAATCGGTGGGCAGGGCGCTGCGCATGCTGCTGCAGCCGGCCACGCGTCGCGAGATCATCGCGCGGATGCTGCGCAATCTGAAGTCCACGTATCTTCAGACGGAACGCTGGCAGCGTCTGTTGGCCGTGCAGCAGCGGTTGGTGATCCTGCTGCCGCACAGTATCGAGGAGGTGCGCGATCGGGGCTTTGCTTACGCGCGGCTCGACTATCTGCGTCCCGCGCTCGAGGACCTCGAGCGCTATCTCGGCGACCGCCCGGATGCCGAGGACGCCACGGTCGTGGAGTCGCAGTTGCATGAACTGCGTCAACGCACCCAGCACGACGATCACGAGTAACGCCGACGAAAAGCGCTTAAAGGACGGACAAAACAAAACGCCTGCCCATGAATCATGGGCAGGCGTTTTTCATGGCCGCGCGCACCTCGCGCGGCACGGGGCATGCGGGAATTACTTCGGCTGCATGCGGATTGCGCCGTCCAGGCGAATCACTTCGCCGTTAAGCATCGGATTGTCGAAAATCTGCTTGGCGAGCATCGCGTATTCCACTGGTTTGCCCAGCCGCGACGGGAACGGCACCATCGCGCCGAGGGCGTCCTGCACTTCTTGAGGCATGCCGAGCAGCATGGGCGTTTCGAAGATGCCCGGCGCGATCGTCATGACGCGGATCGCGTTGCGCGACAGGTCGCGTGCGATCGGCAAGGTCATGCCGACCACACCGCCCTTGGACGCCGCGTAAGCCGCCTGGCCGATCTGGCCGTCATAGGCGGCCACGGATGCCGTGTTGATGATCACGCCGCGCTCGCCATTCGCATTCGGTTCGTTCTTCGACATGGCCGTGGCGGCAAGCCGGATCATGTTGAAGGTGCCGATCAGGTTAATGGAGATGGTGCGCGCGAATGAGTCGAGCGGATGCGGGCCGTCCTTGCCGACCGTCTTGACGGCGGGTGCGACGCCCGCGCAATTGACGAGGCCGCGCAGCGTGCCGAGCTTCGTGGCGGCTTCGACGGCTTGCGTGGCGTCGTCTTCGCGGCTCACGTCGCATTTGACGAAAATGCCGCCGAGTTCCTTCGCGAGCGCTTCGCCGGCGTCCTGATTCAGGTCGGCGAGCACCACCTTGCCGCCGTTCTCGACGAGCAGGCGCGCCGTGGCGGCGCCAAGACCCGATGCACCGCCGGTGATCAGGAATACGTTGTCGCGAATCTCCATGTCTTCTCCTTTGATACGGTTCAGTAATGTCAGGATCGAATATCTTTTCGATGATCGATTGTAGCGGCTGTGCTGCAATGCGGAAAGCGAACTGGCAGGAGGCTACCCCGTTCGAGGGCAGTGACCCGCGGCAGCGTCAAATCGTTCTGGATGGCTAAGTAATACATGGCTCGAAGCGCCAGCGAAAAGCGCGGAACATTGCGCTTCACGCCATAAAAAAACCCGCCGGCATGGGCGGGTTTTCTCGCAGCAAACACAGCAAGGCAGCGAATTTACTTCAACGCCTCGAACGCGCGGGCGCGAATTTCGTCGACGCTGCCGAGACCCGAAATAGAGCGGTATTGCGGCGCTGCCAGCGAAGTCGACGAATCGCCGTTCTTCGCCCAGTTGTTGTAGTAGTCGATCAGCGGCTTGGTTTGCGCTTCGTACACTTCCAGGCGCTTCTTGACCGTTTCTTCCTTGTCGTCGTCGCGCTGGATCAGCGGTTCGCCGGTCACGTCGTCCACGCCTTCGACCTTCGGCGGATTGAACTTGACGTGGTACGTGCGGCCCGATGCGGCGTGCGAGCGGCGGCCGCTCATGCGCACGATGATCTCGTCGAACGGCACGTCGATTTCCAGCACGTAGTCGATCGGAACGCCGGCCTGCTTCATGGCTTCCGCTTGCGGAATGGTGCGCGGGAAGCCGTCGAACAGATAGCCGTTCGCGCAGTCCTGCTGCTGCAGACGTTCTTTCACCAGGTTGATGATCAGCTCGTCCGTGACCAGCTCGCCCGCGTCCATGAAGCGCTTGGCTTCGAGGCCGAGCGGCGTGCCCGCCTTGACGGCCGCGCGCAGCATGTCACCGGTGGAAATTTGCGGAATGCCGAACTTTTCCTTGATGAAGTTTGCCTGAGTGCCCTTACCCGCGCCAGGTGCACCCAAAAGGATCAAACGCATGTGATATCTCCAGATCTATGTGAATTCTTGTGTGGCGCTGCAGCCTTCCTGCGAGCTTGCCGAGGGACCCGCATCGACTGCCGTTTGCGGGTCTCGCGCTGCACGTCGAAGACGACGGCGCTGCAAGACGGCAACGGTGCAACCGGGCAAACCCTGGCTCTCGCTTGGTGTAGAAGGCGCGCACAACCGTCCGATTATGCCACGGGTTTTTCCGCTCAAGACCCGAATAAGGCCTGCACGCGCGCGAGATCGGCGGGCGTGTCGACGCCGGGCAGCGGCACGTCTTGCGTCACGAGCACAGCGATACGCTCGCCGTGCCACATCGCGCGCAGTTGTTCGAGCGCTTCGACCTGTTCGAGTGGAGAGATCGCGAGGCTCGGGTAAGTGCGCAGGAATTGGGCGCGATACGCGTACAGACCAATATGCCGATGAACCACGGCGGGCGCCGGCGGCGTGGGCATCGAGGCGACGTTGGGCCAGTGCGGCTGCCAGGCGTCGCGCGCCCACGGAATCGGCGCGCGCGAAAAATACAGCGCTACGCCCTGCGCGTCGAGCACGACCTTGACGACGTTCGGGTTGAAAATTTCGGTGGGGTCGGTGATCGGGTGCGCCGCGGTGGCGATCGCGCAGCCATTGTTCGCCGCGAGGTGCGACGCGACGCCGCACACCAGAGCCGGATCGATGAGCGGTTCGTCACCTTGCACGTTGACCACGATCGTGTCGTCGCTCCAGCCGAAATGCGCCGCGACTTCCGCGAGACGGTCCGTTCCCGACGGATGATCGGCACGCGTCAACATAGCTTCGAAGCCGTGATCGCGGGCCGCGTCGAGTACGGATTGCGCGTCCGACGCGACCAGCACCTGCTGCGCGCCCGATTCGCGCGCGCGCTCGGCGACCCGCACCACCATCGGCTTGCCGCCGATGTCGGCGAGCGGTTTGTTGGGCAGGCGCGTCGAGGCGAGCCGGGCCGGCACGACGGCGATAAAGGGAGGAGTGGCGGCGGTGTGGGTCATCGGCTAGACAATGACTCAGGCCACGGAACCCGGATTCAGATCGACCGGCGTGCCTTCCACGGTCTGCCGCGCTTCGTCGACCAGCATGACGGGAATGCCGTCGCGGATCGGGTAGGCGAGCTTGTCCGCGTTGCAGATCAATTCCTGCGCGGCGCGGTCGTAGCTAAGCGGGCCCTTGCAGATCGGGCAGACAAGAATTTCAAGCAGGCGAGCGTCCACGGACTTTCTCCACAACTAATGCAATGAGGCGATGATCGAGCGCGGCTTCCACCGGGACAACCCAGAGTCGCGCATCATGCCAGGACCCTAATTTTACCGCATCCTTTTCCGTTATCAGGATGGCTTCGGCATCCACGTCGGTAAAAGGATTGCGCTCGAACGCGTAGTGATCCGGCAGCGCGCGGGTGGCCGGCGCGAGGCCGGCCGCGCGCAGCGTGGCGAAAAAGCGCTCCGGCGCGCCGATGCCGGCCGCAGCCAGCACGCGCTGGCCGGTGAATTGCGCGAGCGGCCGGCGCAGCGAAGGATTGTCGAGATGCCACGCGTCGGCGGGCGCAAGTTGCAGCGCGAAGGTGTTCGGCCACGCGGGCAAGGTGCGCGCATAGGGATCGTTGATGAGCGTCGCATCGCGCCGGCGCGACAGGGGCTCGCGCAGCGGGCCGGCCGGCAGCAGAAAGCCGTTGCCGCCGAGTCGGTGATCGAACACGATCAGTTCCGCGTCGCGTTCGAGGCGGTAATGCTGCAAGCCGTCGTCGCTGACGATCACGTCGACGTCACTATGCTTCGCGCACAGCGCCTGCGCCGCCGCCACGCGATCCGGGCAGACCCAGACTGGCGCGCCGGTGCGGCGCGCGATCAGCAGCGGTTCGTCGCCACCGACACTCGCGGCGGAGGTTGGCGTGACCGGCGTGGGCGCTTTCACGCGCGCGCCGTAGCCGCGCGACACCACGCCAGGCTTGAAACCCGCGACGCGCAGGGCCTCGACCAGCGCGATCACCGTCGGCGTCTTGCCGGTACCGCCCACGGTCACATTGCCGACCACCACCACGGGCACGCCGATGCGCACCGATTTCAACCAGCCCATCGAAAAGGCGGTACGGCGTGCGACGGCGATCGTGCCAAACACGCACGCGAACGGCGTCAGTGCCCAGGCGAGCGGACCGCGCCGTTGCCACTCGTGGGCAAGGCGTGCTTCCAGACGGTTCTTGAGTTCGCTCATGGGCAAGCCGCGAAAGCGAGCGGTGCGCCGCACGCGGGAACGAATCCCGGCAGCGGTGTGGAGGAGGCGCCAGGCGCACTACGCGGGGCAAGCATCAACGCGGTTCTCCGGACAATCGAAAATGAAGCGAAAGCGAGGCGGCGGTCATGCCGGCGCACTCGCGCCCGCAGTTGCATCCGCAGTTGCGCCCGCAGTTGCACCCGCAGTTGCACCATGTGCCGCCGCAGCGCGCCTCGCGGGGATGTCAGGCATGCTGTCGAACCCGCCACTCTAGCGCGCGTGCGTCCCGCACGGCAAGTCGGGCGCGCCGCGCCGTGCGCCGACCCGGCGCTTCAAGCGTGATTCACGGCCTGTGGATAACTTTGTGGAGAACCTGCCGTCCGATGCCCGGAGAAGCCCATTCCGTGCGCTCGGTATCGGTAATCATTCTCCTTAATGAGATATAAATGCCATATAAATCAATGGCATGCTTGTAATTCATGCGGCTGCGCGGGCGATCTGGCGGGAATCGTCTGGCGTTTCCCGTCATGTGGACACTTTTAACAATTCTCGCGCCGTGCTGGACGCCGTTGGCCACTCGGTCTATCGTCTGTCCGGCCAGTCACAGATATTCCTCGCATGAATCCCGAAAGCCCTTTTGCTTCGCCGGCGACGCCCGGCGGTGAGGTCGTCGTCCCCGTTTCCGCGCTCAATCGTGCGATCGGCACGATGCTCGAACGTTCGTTTCCGCTCGTCTGGGTATCCGGCGAAGTGTCGAACTTCACGCGCGCCGCGAGCGGCCATTGGTACTTCTCGATCAAGGACGCGCAGGCGCAGATGCGCTGCGTGATGTTCCGCGGGCGGGCGCAATACGCGGAATTCACGCCGCGCGAAGGCGACCGGATCGAAGTGCGCGCGCTGGTGACGATGTACGAGCCGCGCGGCGAATTGCAACTAAACGTGGAAGCGGTGCGCCGTACCGGACAGGGGCGTCTCTACGAAGCGTTTCTCAGGCTCAAGGCGCAGCTCGAAGCCGAAGGGCTCTTTGCCGCCGAGCGAAAACGCGCGTTGCCGCCTCATCCGCGCGCGATCGGCATCGTGACGTCGCTGCAGGCCGCGGCCTTGCGTGATGTCCTCACCACGCTGTCGCGCCGCGCTCCGCACATTCCGGTGATCGTCTATCCCGCACCCGTGCAGGGCGTGGGCGTAAGCGGCAAGCTCGCGGCGATGGTCGACGCCGCGAACGCGCGGCGCGAAGTCGACGTGCTGATCGTCTGCCGTGGCGGCGGCTCGATCGAAGACCTGTGGGCCTTCAACGAAGAAGTGCTGGCGCGCGCGATCGCGGAAAGCGCCATTCCCGTGGTGAGCGGCGTCGGTCACGAAACCGATTTCACGATTGCCGACTTCGCGGCGGACGTGCGCGCGCCAACGCCGACCGGCGCCGCGGAACTCGTCAGTCCGCAGCGCGTGCTGCTGTTGCGCGATCTCGATCACCGGCATGGCATGCTCGCGCGCGGCTTCGGCCGCATGATGGAGCGGCGCGCCCAGCAGCTCGACTGGCTGGCGCGCCGGCTCGTGTCGCCGGCCGAGCGGCTCGAGCGGCAACGCACCCATCTGCAGCAGTTGAGCGTGCGGCTCGCGTCGGCAGGCGCGCGCCCGGTGCGCGACGCGCGAGCACGTTTTTCGCTGTTGCAGATGCGCTGGCAGCGCTGGCGTCCGGATCTCGCCGCGCATCAGGCGAAGCTCGCCCATCTCACGCAACGTCTGGACGCGGCATTGTTACGCCAGCATGAACGTCAGACCGCGCGTATCGCGACGCTCGCCGCGCGCCTCGAAGTGCTGAGTCCGCAGCGCACGCTGGAGCGTGGCTATGCCGCCGTGCTCGATGCGCAGAGCGGGCGCGCGGTGCGTTCGCCGTCGTCGCTGAAGCCGGGGCGGCGCCTGACGGTGCATCTCGCGGAAGGTGCCGCGGACATTGCGCTGGCCGACGTGCAACCGCGTTTGACGGACGGTTTCTGACACTTCGCCGACGGCGCCGGGGAGTGATTTTTTGCCAGTCGCAACGTCCGGGCATGCGTTGTGCGGAAGCACTAAATACGCTATGTGTGCGGCATGTTTGCCAATGCCGGACATAAAGTCCGTTGGTTTGCGGGGTTATTCCAACTCGCCTACAATCGAGTGCTCAATAGCGTTATCCGCAGACTCCCCACAACAGATACAGACAGAAGGAAAGCACCATGGAACATACGCTCCCGCCGCTGCCGTTCGCGAAAAACGCACTCGTCCCGCACATGTCGGAAGAGACGCTCGAGTTTCACTACGGTAAGCACCACCAGACCTATGTGACCAACCTGAACAATCTGATCAAGGGTACGGAATTCGAGAACCTGTCGCTCGAAGAAATCGTCAAGAAGGCGTCGGGCGGTTTGTTCAACAACGCAGCTCAGGTGTGGAACCACACGTTCTTCTGGAACAGCCTGTCGCCGCAAGGTGGTGGTGCGCCGAGCGGTGCGCTGGCGGACGCAATCAACGCCAAGTGGGGTTCGTTCGAGAAGTTCAAGGAAGAATTCGCCAAGACCGCAGTCGGCACGTTCGGCTCGGGCTGGGCATGGCTGGTGAAAAAGGCCGACGGTTCGCTCGACCTGGTGTCGACGAGCAACGCAGCCACTCCGCTGACCACGGACGCCAAGGCACTGCTGACGATCGACGTGTGGGAACACGCGTACTACATCGACTATCGCAATGCACGTCCGAAGTTTGTCGAAGCGTATTGGAACATCGTCAACTGGGAATTCGCGTCGAAGAACTTCGCGTAAATTTGCCGGTTGTAGCGTGACCAGATAGTCTGAAAGCCTAGTAGTCAAGAAAGCCCTCCGCGAGAGGGCTTTTTTGTGGCCGTTTCTTTTACAGCGTTCGCCGCGGCTCATGATATATTTCGCACGCGAACTAATGGTTGATCAATGCTGCGGTGACTGGAACGTAAAGCGAGGCTCGGAATGGATCATCGGCTTGTCTATCTACTGAATGTGGGGCAGCGGCGCCTGCACCGGTGGTCGCAGGCGCGAACAGCCTTGGGTGGCGTGACAGCAGCGCAAGCGGGCCTGCTTTTTTTCTTGGCAAAGAACGACGGCGCCCTCACGAATGAAGCGGCCGCAGCGCTTGACCTCAAGGCGCCGGGAATGAGTGGATTGGTCGACCGAGCCGAACGTGCCGGTCTCATCGAGCGCTACACGGATGAGTTCGATCGACGCGCGTCACGACTGTGGTTGACAGGCGAAGGGCGCGCGGCAATCAAGCGTTCGAAAGCAGGTCTCGCCGATCTGAATGCCCGGCTGACGGAAGGGTTTACCGCGTCCGAGATCGACGTCGTAGCGCGATGGCTGACAAGTTTGCAGGAGAAGTTTCCGGCCGTCGACGAGAGCCCGGATTAGCCAGATTCGGGACACCGGCGGTGTCCCGTTGCGCTTGCCGTTCCTATTTCCGAACGATTTTCGTGAAGTCCGGCTGGCGCTTTTGAGCGAACGCTGCGAAGGCTTCCTTTGCCTCGTCGCTTGCCAGTCGCTCAGCGAAGATAGCGCTCTCGCGATCGATCCGAGCGGTCAGCTTCTCGGCGTCGCGCATCAGCTGCTTCATGGCGGTCAGTGACCCGGCGGGTTTAAGGGCGAGTTTCCCGGCAATGCGCAGTGCCTCGGCACGCAGTTCCTCGGCGGCGACCACCTTGTTCGCAATCCCCCACGCAACGGCGGATTCTGCCGAAACCGGCTCACCGAGCGCGAACATTTCGAATGCCTTCACATGTCCAATGCACGACGGAAGCAGAAGGCTGGAGGCAGCCTCGGGAACCAGGGCCAGGTTCACGAAGGGCGTGATCAGTTGCGCATCAGTGGACAGAAGCACGTAATCGCAGTGGAGCAACATCGTCGTCCCAACTCCGACGGCCTTGCCCTGCACGGCGGCAACGATGGGCACCGTGGCATTCGCGAGGCCTCGCAGAAAGCGGAAGACGTTGCGTTCTTCAGGCCCGTTGCCCATCGCCTGCGCTGCGAATTCCGAAATGTCGTTGCCGGCTGAGAACATGTCGCCATCGGCCTGAAACAGCAACACGCGAATTTCGTCGTCCTCATTTGCCTTTGCGATGGCATCGGCAAGTGCGGCGTACATATCGTTGGTGAGGGCGTTTTTCTTGTCCGGCCGAGAGATCGTAACGGCCAGTACACCATTGTCTGAAAGCTCTGCTTTAATTTCCGGGGTCATCGTCTCGTTCCCTAAAATTTGCGGCAGCCCCAAGGGCACGCACCTTGGGAACGCCGTCGGGTTTAAAAGTTCGCATGCGAAATATATCTTTATTCGCATGCGAAGTAAACCTGTGGGAGTTGACGCCGCCGAGCCGACCCGTTGTGCCGTAGGCGCCCGGAAATTTATGGTCCTGAGTATTAGCGTGGCGAATGATGCGTGGCTGGTTCAGCGGCCGCGCTGGCGGCCGTTACAGCCAGCGCCAGATGCCCGCGGCCCAGCCGGTGAGTGGCTGATGAGCCCACGTCGCCACGAGCCACACAACGAGGCCGCCGAGCAGCGCATGCAGGCCGAATCCGCCTAGCCGCGCACGGCCCGCGGCGATCGCCGCGAAGGGCAGGTAGCTCGTCTTCGACTCCCATTCGGGCCAGCGAGCGGGTTCGAGCTGCTCCTTCTTATGGTCCTGCAAGGCGGCGCCGACGAGCGCGAGAATGACGATAGCCGCGGCAAGAATGATGTTCTTCGCCACCGGGTACACGGCGATGTGGCACAGCCCCCAAAGTGCGAGCGACCACATCATCGGATGGCGCGTCACCGCGTACACGCCAAGCGCCACTTCCGGGAATGAACTGCGCCGCCCGCCAGTGGGAAGCGCCGGATTGCGGATCAGGGAACCCAATAGCAGGATCGACGCGATCAGCATGACGACCGTCACCACCGCCCAGAGGACGTCCCCAGCCGCCCAGAGTGGCGCGGTCAGCGGAGCTTTGCGGTAAGCCACGACCAGCCAGCCGAGCGTCAGGAACGCGACCAGCGAATAGACACCCTGGAACCCCGCTTCGCCAATCGCGCCAACCACAGGCCTGCGCAGCGGATGAGAGAGGAGAAAGTGGCTGCCCACAAAAGCGATTGCCGCTGCCGCAACTGCGCTAGTGCTTCCCATTTGCCCGGCTCCTGGAGTGAATTCGTCGTTTGCGTTACACCCTGATTCCTGCCCCCAATTACAGTATCGGAGATTACTACCGTCCTGCCGCCTCGCGTGAGGGAAATCGTGCCTGAACGGCGCAGTGTCGTCTGTCACGCCTCGCCGCCAATGAATCTTTGTCACCGTTCGTAACAGCGCTGGGGCGACCGTTACCTCGGTGTATCCAAATGTAAGCGTAAAAAGATCGGTAACTATCTCGTAAACAAGACTCACACAAATCGGTCTAACGTGGGTGTTCTTTCCGATAAAACGTGCGCCATCATGATTTTAAATCTCACCCCAATACGCGTCGCATTGCCCGTGGCGGCGGTCGCACTGGCGCTTCTCGGCGGCTGCGCGGTGGTGCCGCCCAGCGGTCCTTCCATCGTCGCGCTGCCGCGCACCGGCGAGTCGCTCAATCAGTTCCAGCAGGACGATTACTCCTGCCGCGACTATGCGTACCGCTCGTCCGACGCGGCCGGCGCCGCTCAGGGGGCGACCACGAACAGCGTCAATAGCGCGGCGGTCGGCACATTGGGCGGAGCGGCCGTCGGCGCGCTGATCGGCGCGGCGGCTGGCAACGCCGGCGCGGGGGCGGCCATTTGCGCGGGCAGCGGCTTGCTGCTAGGCGGCGCGGCCGGTGCGAACGGCGCGCAGTACTCGGCCAACAGCCTGCAGGCGCGGTACGACGCCGCGTACGCCCAGTGCATGACCTCAAAGGGCAATACGATTTCGCAACCGCGAATGCCGGTCTATGTACCGCAGCCCGTGTATGCGCCGCAACCGGTCTATGTTGCTCCGCCGCCACGTTACTACGGGCCGCCTCCGGTCATGTACGCACCCTATCCGTACTACTGATCGATTTTCGTCGCGCATCTCGTTCCACCAGGTTCCGCCGTTGTCCTGTCTCGTCAGCGTATGGCGGAACGAGACAGCACGATGGCGGCAAACGCCTTCGCGAACGGCGTACGGTTAGTCAGCCGCAGGGGCAACAAAACCATTCCATTACCGGGAGACGCGCGAGGCGGACTCCTCTCTTGCGGCACGCGACGTGATTCACGACACGCACGAATTCTCGTGCGGCGCTCTCCGTCGCATCGTTCAAGAGATGAGGCGAACATGCGAATCTCGCAAGCGGACGATCAGGCGTCCGGGCTGGGCGTTCTGTCCCGCCTGGGCTTGTTGGCGATTCTGCTCGCCATCGTCTTCGGATTCGGTTTTGTTTCGTGCGGTGGTGGCTCGGGTGGTTCGTCCGGCGCGACGGCGAGTGGAAGCGGGGCGGCGAGTGGCGCGGGGGCTGGGTCGGGTGGCTCGGGCACGGGCGGAACTGGAACCGGCAGCACGGGCACAGGCGGCAGTGGAACAGGTGGTAGCGGCACGGGCGGCAGCGGCACGGGAATGGGCAGTACCGGCACCGGTTCAGGCACAGGAACGGGCACCACATCGGCGACGGCCTACGCCACCGACGTGCTCATGCATCACAACGACCTCGCTCGCACCGGTCAGATGCTCGCCGAGACTACGCTCACGCCGGCGAACGTCAATTCGGCGAGCTTCGGCAAAGTCGCATTTCTTGCCGCGGACGGCAAAGTCGACGGGCAGCCACTTTTTGTGACCAGCCTGACTATCGGCGGCGCGTCGCACGATGTCGTCTATGTGGTCACCGAACACGATAGCGTCTACGCCTATGACGCCAACACGTTCGCGCAACTCTGGAAAGTCTCGCTGATAGGCAACGGCGAAACGCCCAGCGACGACCGCGGGTGCCAGGACATCACCCCGGAGATCGGCATCACGTCGACGCCGGCTATCGACCGCAATCGCGGCACGACTGGCGTGCTATATGCGGTAGCGATGACCAAAGACGCCAACGGTGGCTATCATCACCGGCTGCATGCGCTCGATCTGGCGAGCGGAGCAGAAATGCTGGGCGGCCCGATGGAGATCGCGGCGACTTACCCGGGCAACGGCGCGGGCAGCGTCAACGGCGTGATCACGTTCAACCCCGCGCTGCACGCGGTGCGCGCGGCACTCACGCTGGTCGGCGGCAACATTTACATGGGCTGGACCGCGCACTGCATGTCGGGCGCCTACACCGGCTGGGCGATGGCCTACAGCGCCGACACGCTGAAACAGGCCGGTGTGCTCGACATCGCGCCGAACGGTAGTCAGGGATCGATCTGGATGGCAGGCTCGGGCATGGCATCCGACGGCACGTCGCTCTACGTCGTGGACGGCAACGGCACGTTCGGCACGACGCTGAACGCGCAAGGCTTTCCGGTCGACGGCGACTTTGGCAACTCGCTGATGAAACTCTCGTTGAGCACCCTGCAGGTCACCGACTACTTCGCGATGTCCAACGTCGTGGCGGAGGCCAACGCGGACAACGATTTCGGCTCGGGCGGCGTGATGTTGTTGCCGGATCAGACGACGGCGGGCGGCGTCGTCAAGCATCTGGCGGTGGCGGCCGGCAAGGACAACATCATCTACGTGGTCGACCGCGATTCGATGGGCAAATTCAGCCCGACCGCGAACAACATCTGGCAGGAATTGATCGGTTCGCTGGCGGGCGGCATCTGGGGATCGCCGGCCTACTACAACGGCGTGGTTTACTACGGAGGACTGAACGATAATCTGAAGGCGCTGCCGGTCACGGGGGCGTACCTTGCCACCACGGCGGCATCGAAGAGCGCGACCGTCTTTGCGTATCCCGGCGCGACGCCGGCCGTATCGGCGAACGGCACAAGCAATGGCATCGTCTGGGCGGCCGAAAACGGCACGGTCGGCGCGCTGCATGCGTACAACGCAGGCAATCTCGCCGTCGAGTTGTACAACAGCAATCAGGCCGGCACGCGCGATCAATGGGGCGCGGGCAACAAGTTCATTACGCCGATGATCGCGCGCGGCAAGGTGTACGTGGGCGCCACGAATGGTGTGGCGGTGTTCGGTTTGCTGTGACCTATTCCGCGTTGCTTGCCGCAGCCGTTTTACGCGGAGTGCGGCTGCGCGGCGCGGCTTTGCGCGCTGCCTTCTTTGCCGGCGCAGGCGTTTGTTCGGCGGTGGCGGCCGCGGTGGGCACGGAATGCGGGGCTTCGGCGGGCGCCGCAATCTCCGGCACGTCGTTACTCTTGCGCGGCGCGGCCTTCTTTGCCTTCTTCGCGGCCGTCTTGCGCGGTGTGCGTTCTTTGCGGTGTTTCGCTTTCTTGCCGCTCGCATCCAGTTCGCCCGCGGTGTTGTCCGGGTCGCCCCAGCTGACCGCTTCGGCGGCCGTCACGCCTACGGACTCCGCTGAAGGTGCCTGCGACTGCTCGGCGATGAATTCGCTGCTTGCCGGCGCTGGTGCATGCGTGCGGTCCGTTTTAGCGTGGACGTCGCTGCCCTGGTCAACGGCAGGACGTTCTTCGCGAGCGACCTTATGCGTACCCCGGCCTGCCCTTCGACTGTCACGGCCACGTCCACGACCACGAGCCTCGTGCTTGCCGCCCGTTTCGGCGATCATCATGTCGGTGGCCTGCACCTCATCCGGCTGTTCAGCGGACCCCTCGGCTTCGCCCGGTTCGTTTGCGCTCTCGCTCATCACCGTCACAGCGGTGCTCCGATACACATACGCGCCTGATTTTTCATCGCGGCCAAACTCGAGCAACCCACGTGCTTGAGCCTCTTCCAGCAAATTGCCGAACGCGCGAAAGCCGTAGTACGTCTCGTTGAAATCCGGCTTGCGGCGCTTGATTGCGTTCTTGAGCACCGACGCCCAGATCTTGCCGCTGTCGCCCCGCTCCGAGGCGAGCGCGTCGAACGTCTGCACCGCGATCTCGACTGCCTTGGTGCGGCGTTTTTCGAGGTCTTCCTTGTTGCGGGTCTTCTCTTCGTCGGGCGCGCGCTTCGCCGCCTGTTGGGCCGGCTGTTGCGGACGCGACGACTCGCGCTTGGCGACCGTGCGCTGACTTTCGCGCACGAGGTCGTCGTAGAAGAAGAACTCGTCGCAGTTCGCGATCAGCAGGTCGGAAGTGGATTGCTGTACGCCGACGCCGATCACCTGCTTGGCGTTCTCGCGCAGTTTCGATACCAGCGGCGAAAAGTCCGAGTCGCCGCTGATGATAACGAAGGTGTTGACGTGCGATTTCGTGTAGCAGAGGTCGAGCGCGTCGACCACGAGCCGGATGTCGGCGGAATTCTTGCCCGATTGGCGCACGTGCGGAATTTCGATCAGTTCGAAATTGGCCTCGTGCATGGCGCCTTTGAAGCTCTTATAGCGGTCCCAGTCACAATACGCCTTCTTCACGACGATGCTGCCCTTGAGCAGCAGGCGTTCGAGCACCAGTTTAATGTCGAACTTGTCGTACTTCGCGTCGCGCACGCCGAGCGCGACGTTTTCGAAGTCGCAAAATAGCGCCATGCTGACGGTTTCGTTGGATGACGCCATGTATTTCTCCATTGAAGCGGCCGTCGAACGCGACGACCGCGACCATGATAGCGATTCCAGCGAAGGTGAACAGCATTTGTGTTCCGGGCGCACCCGTGCGGCCGCCGCGCTACATGTCGACGCGATGCGGCGAGGCGTTGAGCGCCGCGCGCGTTTCCAGCACCTCGTCGACGAGACCGTACGCTTTCGCGGCGTGCGCCGACATGAAGTTGTCACGATCGGTGTCCCGCGCGATTTCCTCGACGCTGCGCCCGGTGCGCTCGGCCATCATGGCGTTCAGGCGCTCGCGCTGATAGATCACTTCTTTGGCCTGTATCTCGATGTCCGCCGCCGTTCCCTGGCTGCCCCCGGACGGCTGGTGAATCATGATGCGCGCGTTCGGCAGCGCGTAGCGCTTGCCGCGTTGACCGGCGGTCAGCAGGAAGGTGCCCATGCTCGCGGCAAAACCGGTGCACAACGTGGACACTTCCGGTTTGATGAACTGCATGGTGTCGTAGATTGCGAGGCCGTCGTACACCGAGCCGCCCGGCGAATTGATGTAAAAGGAAATATCCTTATCGGGATTCTCGGATTCCAGAAACAGCAGCTGCGCGACGATCAGACTGGCCGACTGCTCGTTCACGGGACCGACCAGAAAGATGATGCGCTCGCGCAGCAAACGCGAATAAATGTCATAGGCGCGCTCGCCGCGGCCGGACTGTTCGATCACGGTGGGCACGAGGCCGAGCCCGGTGATGGTGGAAGAGCTGGGGTGCATGTTCACCTCGTGTAGGCGGTCTGGGTGAGCGGCGCAGGTTGCGCGGCAGCCGGATTGAAACCCGTGCGCTGATTGCGCCGGGTACTGCCGTTATGACGGCCTGGCACGCGGCGGTGTGACGAAAATATTTTTGTGTGCGGCTGTCACATGGTCCGGTGCTCAGCCGTCAAGATGGAAAGGATGTTGTTGGCAGCGCGCCCGGACAACTTCGCAGGCAGGGCGGCGCGCGTTTATCACCACGCACGAACTGGAGGTCCAGGTATGACGGAACAGGGAATCGACAAGGCATCCAGCTTTGAGGCCGTGCGCGCCCGCCTGCTCGCGCTGGCGTACCGAATGCTCGGCAGCCGGGCCGAAGCGGAAGACGTGGTGCAGGACGTCGGGCTGAAATGGCACCTCGCGAACACGCAAGAGGTTCAGACGCCGGTCGCCTGGCTCACCACGATTACCGCGCGCGCGGCGATCGACCGGCTCCGGCATGTGCAGCGCGAACGCGCGTCGCAGGCCGCCGGGTGGCTGCCGGAGCCGTGGCTGGACGAGGTGGCGCCATCGGCGGAAGAGTTGGCCTTGCGGTCGGCCGAGATGTCATACGGCGTGATGATGCTGCTCGAGCGTCTGAAACCCGACGAACGGGCGGCCTTCGTGCTGCACGAAGCCTTCGATTGCGATTACGCGGAGATCGCGGCCATTCTCGAGCGCACACCGGCCGCCTGCAGACAGATCGTCCATCGGGCCAAGACGCGCCTCAGGCGCGCGGGTGCGCCGCTCGCGCGGCCCGACGCCGTTGCCCATGCCCGGATCGTAGAGCGCTTGCGTTCGGTGCTGGAGGCGCAGGATCGAACCGGCCTGTTGCGGCTCTTTAGCGACGCGCCGGAAGTCGTCGGCGAGGCGCCCGGGTGTGTGCCAGCAGCCGCGCCCGCACGGGAGACAGCGCCGGAACCGGCAGCAGCAGGGTGGGTGGACACGGTAACGTCGCTCGCCGGGCACGCGAGCCACGCCGAGACCGTGTCGGTTGCGGGCATGTTGTGTATCGCGCTGTTCTTCGAGGGCGACGTGGTCGGGATACTCGACGTGTCCATCAACGGCCTGCCGGATGGCTCAACGAAGATTGTCGCCCTGCGCATCGTGACCGGCGCGGCGCGTTTGCAGGCCATCAACCGCGTGCTGGGCCGCACGGCCGTCACGCAACTGCTCGCGCGAATCCAGCGCAGCGCAACGACCTCAATTGCGGTGCGCAGCGACTTCCCAGTTGATGTCCACGCATAGCACCTGGGTGCCGGCCGGCGTGTGCGCGGCGATCGAGGCCGTCACGCACAGGTGCGCTTCGTTGATCGACAGGTAGGGCGGGGTGAGATGCACCTGGCCGGGCACGCGCATCGCCTGGATGAAGTACGGCCGGCGCTCCCAGCTCGCGCCTTCCGAATGTAGGAGCGGGCGGAACCGCTTGGCGCGTTGCGAAGCGCGTCCGGGCGGCAGCACGTTGTCACCGATCTGCCGGCCCGAGCCGTCGAGCACGAAGCAGCGCGCCGTCTCTCCAAGCTTGAGCAGCGGCGCGGTGGCGTGTGCCACCGATTCGCCGGCCACCAGTTGCGCGGTGGCGGTTTCGAGCGCCGCGACGTACGGCGCGAGCCGCTCGGCCTGTGCGCGTTCACGCGTGGCGACCCGCTCGCGCAGTGCGGCCGAGAGCGAGTCCATCAGATTGGCCGCCTTTTGCGGCTTGACCGGCTCGACGCTCGGGCCCGCGAAGAACGTGCCCTGCACGAAATCCACGTTGCATTCGAGCGCGATCAGCGCGTCGCGCTCAGTGCTCAGGCCTCCCATCAGCACCAGTTGGCCGGATTCGTGCAGTAGCGAGACGAGGCCCGGCAGCACGCGTTCAATGTGCGAGTGTTCGCTGGCTTGCGCGAGGATGCAGCGGTCGAGCGTGACAATGTCGGGCCGCAGGTTCCACACACGGTCAATGTTCGAATGCTTCGCGCCGAAGCCGTCGAGCGCGATCAGGAAGCCGGATTTGCGCAGCGCGTCGATAATTTCCGCAAAACGCGTGGTCTCGCCGCCCGCCTGTTCGGACACTTCCAGCACCACGCGTTGCGGCGGCAGGCCGAGCGCCTTGAGGCCGGCCAGCAGCGCGTCGCCATAGCTGGTGTCCATCAGGGCAGCGGGGTGCAGGCTCAGGAAGAGCCATTCGTCGTGACTGTCGAAAGCGTTGAAGTTGCCCAGATGCAGCGATTCGGCGAGCCGCCCAAGCTCCAGCAGGTCGCCGCGCCGTGCGGCCTGGGTAAAAACCTCGTGCGACGGGACCTGCAGCGCATGTTCGTCGTGTGCGCGCAGCGATGCGTGATAACCGATCGCGCGCCGGTGCGATACCGAGAAAACCGGCTGGAACACGCTGAAAACGGTGTACCCGCCGTACAGAACAGTGCGCCGGGCGCCTTCATCGCCGGCCATCGGGCGCGGCGGCTGGAAGCCGGGAGGATCGAGTTCGATCATGCTCATCATGTCAGTCGAGTGAGGTAGCGGCGCGCCTGCATGCTCGACACGAGTCCGCACGCGCAAAATGTGAGTTTACAGGATAGGTGAGCAAGAACTATGCGCGTACGGAAACACGGCGCGCATGCCTGGTTGTCACACTCTGATCACGCGATTGTGCGCCTGTGCGGGCTCGAACGTGATGTTTCGCACTCCGTTGGTGCGGCGCGCCCCGTTGCGGGTCGGCCGCGGGGCGATGCGCGCGCCGGGGTATTCGCTCCTCAGGTTGGCTCAGGTTGGTTCAGGTTCGCTCTGAAGGATCGGTTTTTTTGGCGGGTGTGCGAATGTCCGGCGACAGTTGCGCGAAGATCCACGACGAGCCCGCGGTGATGATGCCCACGCAAAGGAACGTGGCGTGAAACGCGGGCAGCGAGTTGGCGGCAGTCACACGCGGCAGCAGGCCGGTGAAGGTGGCGAGCAGTGCGCCGGCAACCGTCACGCCGAGACTCATCGAGAGCATCTGGACCAGCGAAAACAGGCTGTTGCCGCTACTCGCGCCGCCGGTGCCGAGGTCCTTGAGCGTCAACGTGTTCATCGCGGTGAACTGCATCGAGTTGACGGCGCCGAAGAATGCCAGTTGCACGAGCCGCAGCCAGAGTGGCTGGCTTGCGCTGGTGAGCGAGAAACTCGCCATGGTCAGGCCGACCAGCACCGTGTTGACGATCAGTACGCGCCGGTAGCTGTGCTTGACGATCAGCTTCGTCACGAGACGTTTGGACGCCATGCCGGCGGCCGCCACCGGCAACATCATCATGCCGGCCTCGAACGCGCTATAGCCGAGACTCACCTGCAATAGCAGAGGGATCAGATAGGGCATCGCGCCGCTGCCGATCCGCGCAAACAGATTGCCGAGCAGGCCGACGCTGAAGGTGTGGATCTTGAAGAGGTCGAGCGAGAAAATCGGCGCCGGTTCGCGCACCGCGTGCAAGCCGTAGGCGACGAAGGCGGCGAGGCTCAGGATCAGCAGCACCAGCACGGTGGCGTGCTGAATGCCAAACTCGGTATGGCCATCGAGCGCGACCGAAATCGCCACCATACCGATGACCAGCAGCAGGTAGCCTTTCAGATCGAATTTGCCGACCTGTTCGTTGCGGCTGTCCGGCATGAAAATGAAAGTAGCAATGCAGCCGATCACGCCCACCGGCACGTTGATCAGAAAGATCCAGTGCCACGACGCGATTTTCACGAGCCAGCCGCCGAGCGTGGGGCCGATCAACGGTCCGATCAGGCCGGGAATTGCCACGAACGAGAGCGCCGGCAGGTAGCGTTCCGCGGGAAAGGTGCGCAGCACGGCGAGCCGTCCGACCGGCAGCAGCATGGCCCCACCCACACCCTGCACGATGCGGAAGATCACCAGTTGATTCAGCGTATGGGCGTTCGCGCACAGCAGCGAGCCGACCGCGAATACGAGGATCGCACTGAAGAACACGCGGCGCGTGCCGAGCTTGTCGGCGAGCCAGCCGGACACCGGGATCATCACGGCCATCGTCAGCGAGTAGGCGATCACCACGGACTGCATGCGCAGCGGCAGCTCGCCGAGGCTCGTCGCCATCGCGGGAAGCGCGGTGTTGACGATGGTCGAGTCGAGCGTCTGCATGAAGAAGCCGGTGGCGACGAGCCACAGCATCACGGTGAGCGAGCGGGGCGACGGGGTGGCCGATGGGTTGGCCGATTTGGTGCTGGCGGCAGAAGCGGACGGCGGTGTGGTCATGGAGGGCGGCAAGGCGCGGGGACGGGCAGGGGACTCGCTATTCTAGGGAAAAGCGCGGTCCGGCGCAGTGGGTGCGCCAGCCTGTTTCAATGCGCCACGCCATCCGTGGCTCATTCCGACGCTGGCAACGCCGCCGCCGCGTGGAAGAACGCCTGCGCACGAGGTTCGTTAGTGAACGCGATGTGGATCCTGATCCACGGGCTCACTTCCATGTTGGGCCGGAAGTAGTTGCCGGGCACGACTGTTACGCCCAGCGGCGCGCCGCACTCCACCAGCCGTTCCGCATCGTCGACATGCGGCACGCGAGCCCAGACGAATTTCCCGCCTACTGGCTTCTCGAATATTTCCCAGCACGCGTCTTCGAGTGTCTGGATGGTTGAGCCGAGTGCATCGCGCATGCGCCGGCGCAGACGCTCCAGATACTTGTGGTACGCGCCGCGCTCGAGCATCGATACGGCGACCGCTTCGGCAAAACGCGAACCGCCGATGCTCGTCAGCATCTTGATGTCGACCAGATCCTTGATGACCGCGTGGCTCGCCACCACGCAGCCGATGCGCAGCGACGACGACAGCGTTTTCGACAGGCCGCCCACGTAGATCACATGTTCGAGCTGATCGAGCGTGGCCAGGCGGTCGGTGACGTCGGTTTGAAAATCGGTGTAGATGTCGTCTTCGATGATCGAGAAGCCGTGCTCGCGCGCCAGCTGCAACAGGCGAAACGCGACGGGCGGCGCAACCGTGGTCCCGGTCGGATTGTGGAAGACGGTGTTGATGAAAAAGAGCTTGGGACGGTGCGACTTCAGCTGCTCCTGCATCACGTCGAGGTCCGGACCGTTGCGGGTGCGTGGAATGCCGATCAGCTTCACGCCGTGCAGTTTCAAGAGGCCGTTCAGGTTGTAGTAGCCGGGGTCTTCGACAAAGATCGTGTCCCCGGCCTTGAGCATGTAGCGCATCAGCAGATCGAACGCCTGGCTGGCGCCGTTGGTGATCAGGATCTGCGACGGCTCCGCCTGGATTCCCAACTGGCCGATACGGCTCTGCAGATGTTCGCGCAGCCTCAGATTGCCGAGCGGGGTGGCGTAGTCGACCATGCTCGCGGGGTCGGTGCGCGACACGTGACGGATCGCCTGCGCGATGCCGTCCATATCGCGCCACGATTCCGGAATCGAGCCGCTGCCGAGCTTGAGCGTTTCGCCCGGGTGATTGAACTGCTGCAGCAGGTGGTCGGATTCGTCCTCGGCGCGACGCGGGTCCGAACTGCCCTGGCACCGCGAGCTGGCCGGCTGGCGGTCGGTGACATAGAAGCCCGAGCCGTGGCGCGAGTCGACATAGCCAAGCGACACCAGCCGGTCGTAAGCCTCGATCACGGGGAAGCGGCTCACGCCGTAATCGGTGGCGAACTGCCGGATCGACGGCAGCTTGGAACCGGGGTGCGCGGCCCGCGAGCGGATCCAGGCCGTGACGCCCGTGACGATCTGCTCGGTCAGCGGCACGCCGTTGTCCCGGTCGAGCTCGATTTCAAGTTTCATGCGGATCTTCCTTCATCGGACGGCGAGGTCGCCGCCAACTGTCCGGTTTTTCAACTGAACAGTTCCGATGAAAGTGTTCGGAACTGTGCATGGGTTTCCGATCTTCGCACGTCAATAATCCGTACAACAGAAAAGTTTTTTGAAGGAGAAAGGCGATGCGTGAAGTCCGGATATTCGAATTGGAACATGGCGAGCCCGCGACGGCCTGGCGTGTCGCTCGTCCGTCGATCTTCAAGGTCATCTCGGGCGAGATCTGGCTGACTGTCGAAGGCGAGGGCGACGATCATTGGCTCGCCACCGGCGAATCGATCGAACTGCCGCGCGGAGCGGTGGCGTGGATCAGCGCGGGGCAGGCCGGTGCGCGCTTTGCGATGGCGAGCGGGTCTGAGCGGACCTCCTCGGCGCGGCCGGTGCCTATGCTGAACTGGTTGCCGCGCTGGCTGGGTGTGGCCTGACGCGTAAGCGGACGGGGCATTGGCCAGGTGTCCGGGGCGCCGCAGTGGAGCCTTAGTTTGGCCCTGGCGTCTCGTAGTCCCCGATGTAACGCGCGCGCGGCCGGATCAGCCGGCCGTCGCGCGTCTGTTCCATCGCATGCGCGATCCAGCCAACCACCCGGCCCACAGCGAACAGCGTGAAAGCCGCGCCGGCCGGCAGACCCAGGGTCCGCTCGATGGCGGCCAGCGCAAAATCCACCGTGGGTTCCGCGCCGGTCGTATCGCGCACCGCTCGCGCCAATGCCAGCACCTCGCCGAGCGGCGAACGCGCCGGCGCGCAGTCGGCGAGCAGGGCGAGCAGCAACCGCGCGCGCGGGTCGCCCTGCGGATAGAGCGGATGACCGAAGCCCGACAGCACCGGCCCTTGTGTGCCGTGTTCGTGCCGCGCGAGGCGGTTCGCCAGATAGCGGTCGAGATCGGGCGCGCGCGACGCCTCATCGAGCAGCGCGGCGATGCGCACCGTCTCACCCCCATGGCGCGGCCCGGACAATGCCGCCAGACCGCCCGCCACCGCGCCGAACAGGTGCGTTCCCGTCGAAGTGATACAGCGCACCGTGAAGGTCGACGCGTTCAACTCGTGGTCCGCGCAGGCCACCAGCGCCGCGCGCAGCAAGCCGGCTTGCTGCCGGTTGCGCACTTGCCACGCTTGAGCCAATTGCCGGTGCATCGGCTCGTTCGACGGCGCCGCTGAAATCATCGCGGCGGCCAGCAAGCGCATGACGGCGCACGCTGTGTCGAGTTGGGCATCGCGGCCGAGCGCCCACACCCGGGGCATTTGCGCCGCGGCGGCGGGCAACAGCACGAGCGCGCGATCGAGCGGCGTGCTGTCGCCCCAGAGTTTGAGCCACGCCGCCCACTGCGCGCCGGCAAACGGCACAGCCGGCGCTTCCGCAAGCCGCCGCGCGCTGCATTCCCACAACAACGCCGCGATGTCTTCGAGCGTCGCACTTTGCGCCAGTGTCATGGCGTCGTGCCCGCGGTACAGCAGGCGGCCGTCCGCCACCAGCGTGATCGACGATTCGAGCACCGGCACGCCCCAGTCCAGCACCTTCTGCGCGACTTTGCCCGCGCGCTTGCCGTCTTCCTTGCGGCGCGCGAGCCGCCGCGCTTCGCCGGCGTCATACAGCCGATGCTTGCCCTGCGCGTCCGGCGACGAACTCAGCATGCCGCGGCTCACGTACGCGTAAAGCGTGGGCAAGCTGATGCCGAGCGTGGCGGCGGCTTCGGCGGCGGTTAGTACATTCGAGGCAGGCATGGAAAGGTGTGGAAACCGAAGAAATCAATATATATTGATTATCATAATCAAGATTGATTGCAGCGTGGCGGAATTCTAGACTCGGTTCACCTTCTTCCTGTTCCGCTATGAACGCCATGACGCCCGAACTTGCTCTCAAACATATCTGGACCCTCGCGGAATGCGACCCGACCGCGTTGAGAAACGTCTCGCTGACAGGCGCCGAGCCAGCTTTGCCGTCGGTTTATCAGGTGGGGAGCCTTGCCTCGGCGACCATCGCAGCGACGGGCCTCGCGGCCGCCGAATACCATCGCTTGCGAACGGGGCACAGGCAGCACGTCGCGGTGGACATGCGGCGCGCGCTGGCGTCGTTTCGCAGCGAACGCTATTTGCGCATCGACGACGGTCCGCCGCCTGCGCTGCGCGATCCGGTGACGGGTTTCTACGAGACGCGCGACGGCCGCTGGATTCAACTGCACACGAATTTCCCCCATCATCTTCACGGCGTATTGCAGGTGCTGGACTGCGCGAACGATCCCGCGGCAGTGGCCGCGGCGATTCGCGGCTGGGATGGCGCGCGGCTCGATCAGACGCTCGCCGATGCGGGCCTGTGCGCCGCGTTGATCCGCGCGCCGCACGAGTGGGCCTCGCTCGAACAGGCGCAGGCGGTGGCGGGCTTGCCGCTGTTGGAGATCGAGCGCATCGGCGACGCGCCGGTCGAACCGGTGCGCGGGAGCGGCGCGGACCGGCCGCTGGCGGGTGTGCGGGTGCTGGATCTGTCGCGCATCATCGCGGGGCCGGTAGCCGGGCGGGCACTCGCGCAGCATGGCGCGGAGGTGTTGCTGATCAACGGACCGCATCTGCCGAACATTGCGCCGCTCGTGATCGACAATGGGCGCGGCAAGCGCTCGGCCGTGGTCGATCTGCGCGACGCGGCCGGGCGCGAAACGTTACAGGGCTTGGCGGGCGGCGCGGATGTGTTTTTGCAAGCGTATCGTCCCGGCGCACTCGCGGCGCGCGGATTCGGTCCCGAGGAACTGGCGCGGACGCGTCCAGGAATCGTTTATGTGTCGGTCTCCGCCTATGGGCACAAAGGGCCTTGGGCCCAGCGGCGCGGCTTCGATAGTCTGGTGCAGTCGGCGAGCGGCATCGCCTTGACCGAGCAGCAGGCCGCGGGATGGGACGGGCCCAAGCATTTGCCGTGTCAGGCGCTGGATCACGCAACCGGCTATCTGGCCGCCTTCGGGGCGATGGCCGCCTTGGCGCGGCGGGCGACCGAGGGCGGAAGCTGGCATGTGCGGGTCTCGCTCGCGCAAACGGGCCGCTGGTTGCAGTCGTTCGGGCAGATTCCCGACGGCTGGACCGCGCCCGACGTCACGCTCGACGAGGTGCGCGATTGCCTTGCCACCGTCGATTCGGAATTTGGCCGCGTTCTGGGCGTGCAACCGGCTGAAATTCTGGACGTGACGCCCGCTTATTTCGCGCTGCCGCCCAGCCGGGTGGGCGCGCATGAGGCACGCTGGGTCTGAGCGTATTCACCCTCGGTTGCGGGATGCGCCGGTGCACGGCCGGCGCACAAACGTCAGACGATCGCGAGGCAACCGGCAAGCGGACAGCGCGCGATGAGAACGCGGCCAAACCTACTTTCGCAATTCCGCCACGAAGTCGTAGTAGTCGTTGCGGCAGTATGTGTCGGTCAACTCGATCGCGCGCTGATCGGCCGTGTAGCCCACGCGGGTAATCAGCAGCAGCGCTTCGTTTGGGGCGATGCTCATCTGCTGCGCGATTTCATCGCTCGCGTTCACCGCCCGAAAATGCTGCAGCGCGCGGACAATCGTCAGGCCGCGGTTCTCCAGGTACGAGTACAACGAATCGCCGATGGCTTGAGGATCGGGAATCACCGCGGCGGGGAAAGTGGAGTTCTCCACCGCCATCACGATGCCGTCGGCCAGACGCAAGCGCCGCAAGCGCGTTACCGCCGCCGCCGGCGACAAGCCAAGCTGGATCACCTCATCGCGGTTGGCCGGCACGATCTCGCGCGAAAGCCATTTCGAACTCGGCGTAAAACCGCGCCGCCGCAGCATTTCGCTGAAGCTCGACAGACGCGACAGCGGATCTTCGTAGCGCGGCGTGATGAAACTGCCCGCGCCCTGAGTGCGCCGGATCAATCGCTGCTCGACGAGCAAGGCAATGGCCTTGCGCGACGTAATGCGCGACACGCCGAGCGCCTCGGAGAGCACGCGCTCGGAGGGCAGCGCCTCGCCCGCGTTCCAGCGGTTTTCGTGGATGGCGGAGCCGAGCTTGCGTGCAAGTTGCAGATAAAGCGGCGTGTCGTTTTCCGGGTCCGGGCGCAGATCGCGCCAACGGTCTTCCGAGGCAGAGGTCATGGGGCTCACGCGAGAAGGGCAAGCGGCAATTCTATGACATCGGCGCGTTACGTTATAGCGGGCTTTTGCCTGGGGGGCGAACGGCCGCCCGTCGAACCGCTAAACTCGCCGCTATGTCTTTCGTGCCATGCGCCGCGCGTTCGCCCGCGCGGAGTGCATCGCCGACCATTGAGCCACTTCGAGGAGTCAGCATGACGAGCGATATCGCAAGCGTGAGCCTGCCCGACGGCGAGCGCATACCGAAACTGGGGCAAGGCACCTGGGAGACGGGCGAAGCGCCTGCGCGCCGCGCCGCCGAAATCGACGCGCTGCGTTGCGGCATCGAACTGGGCATGACGCTGATCGACACGGCCGAAATGTACGGCGACGGCGCCACCGAGACGCTCCTCGGCGAAGCGCTGGCCGGCTTGCGCGACCAGGTGTTTCTGGTCAGCAAAGTGTATCCGCATAACGCCAGCCGGCGTGGCGTGATCGCCGCGTGCGAGCAGAGCCTCAAGCGTCTGAAAACGGACCGGCTCGATCTGTATCTGCTGCACTGGCGCGGCTCGGTGCCGCTCGCGGAGACTGTCGCGGGCTTCGAGGCATTGCGTGAGGCGGGCAAGATCCGCCATTGGGGCGTCAGCAACTTCGACACCGAAGACATGGAAGAACTCGTCGACACGCCGGGCGGTGACGCGTGCGCGACCAACCAGATTCTCTACAACGTGGCGCGCCGCGGGCCGGAATACGATCTGCTGCCATGGCTTGCAGCGCGCAACATGCCGGGCATGGCCTACAGCCCGGTCGATCATGCACGCCTGCCGAAACGCTCGCCGCTCGACGATATCGCCGACGCGCGCGGTGTTTCCGTGTTCCAGGTCGCGCTCGCGTGGGTGTTGCGCGAGCCCGGCGTGTTCGCGATTCCGAAGGCGGGGCGGATCCAGCACGTGCGCGACAACCACCGCGCGTTGCATCTGCAACTTGAAGCCGATGAACTTGCCGCCATCGACGCCTATTTCAAACCGCCGCGCGGCAAGCGTCCGCTCGAAATGCTCTAGGCGCCGCGCGCAGTGACCCCCCGAGGGGCTGCGCGGGCGGGCTTAGTTGCAGGCGTGGTGCATGTGCACGGAACCCAGCACCGCGACTTCTGCGGGGGTGTGCCTGAGTGAATCTTCGTTGACCTGGGCGGTGTCCGCGACAAAGTCATCGACGAGCGACGACACCGGCGTATCGTGCAGGCACAGCGACACGCGCTGGGTTTCATTGACCGGCAGGGCGGAGCGCTGACTGAGGAACAGCACGCCGTACTGATAGCCATGGATGATGCCGCGTATCGCGCCGACGCACTGGCCTTGCGCGACGTTGTCGGTTTTCCGTTGGCAGGTCTGCGCGAGCGAGTAAGCGGAGAACGTGGGATCGACGGGCGGTGCGGCTTGCGAGAGCGTGGGCGGGAGCGATTGCGTGGCTTGCGCGGACTGCGCCGCCGGTTGCGCGGCCGTTTGGGCATGGGCGAGCGATGCGAGGCCGAGCGCGGCGGCCATCAGCAAGCTGGCGGCCGCGCGTGCCGCGGAGGGGGGGACGTTTCGTTGCATGTAGTGGTGCCCTCATATCGAACGTTGAATCTGATATGAGGCAATCGCCGCGGTTTGGTTCCGGTCACGCGCTTGCTAGTGCTGCATGTTGGCGTGTTTGCTGTAGCCGGGTGCGGTCCGAATGTGTTGCATCGCGGTTTGCGGACCCGCTTCCATGGCATGCACTGACGGACCGGCCTCGGGCGGTGACGCTCGACCGGGGGATCGAGACATCACCGCCGATGCCGGCGGACACCGGACGATATGCCGGAAGATGTCGACAGCGGGATAGGGCGCGGGGGCCCCCTATCCGGCAAACGGGCGACTGCTAATGCCCGTTTCCTCCGCCGTTGCCACCACCGTTACCGCCGCTACCCTTGCCTCCGTAGCCGCCGCCGAAGCCTCCGCCAAAGCCTCCGCCGAAACCGCCACCGAAGCCGCCGCCAAACCCACCGCCAAAGCCGCCGCCTTTACCGCCACCAGGGCCGCTTGGGCCGCCGCTGGAACCGCCGCAGCCGCAGCCGCCGCTGCTGCCGCCACCGCTTGAACCGCCACCGCTAGAACCACCACCGCTAGAACCACCGCCGCTCGAACCACCGCCGCTAGAACCGCCACCGCTTGAACCACCGCCGCTTGAGCCACCACCGCTAGAACCACCGCCGCTGGAACCACCACCGCTCGATCCGCCGCCACTGCTTCCACCACTATTGCCCTTGCCGCCCGAGCTACCCGATCCGGCTCCGCCAGCGCCACCAGCAGCGCCACCGGCACTTCCGCCGCTGTTCGACCCGCCGCTGTTGCCAGAACTCGCCGCGGCGTTGTTGCCGCTGCCACCGCCAAGACGCGTGCATCCGTTGAAGCTGGAGCCGTTACAGTCGTGCGGGTGAAAGATTGTGGCCGCGTCGTCGGCAGCAGTCGGCTCGCCGGCCGCCGCGCCCGCGGTCAATCCGTCTTGCGCCGCGCCCTCTTCCTGCGCGATGGGGGCCGCTGCCTGCGCGGCGCTGGCGGGCAGCGGTGCATCGGCGAGCACAACCCACTTGGGGATGACATCCGTCGATGCCGGATACGCGACCTGAGTGGCGAGCGCAATCACGCCTGCAGCGATTGCCGTGCTCCGGCTGATCCCAAAGTAGTACTGATTGAATATTCTGGTCCTCATCGCGTCTCTCCCGAGGGAAAACCGGCACCGCGCTGCCGCCATCTCTCACACTGAATCTGCGACAGTTGGCCTATTCGTCCGTGGGTCACGCCGCCCCCGGTTCGTCGCGCCGATGCCGGTCAATCACTCATTGTTGTCTTCCCGGTTGGGCAGCCGGTGTCTGGCTAAGCGTCTCCTCGCGCTTGCCCGCTTCCTTTCCTTTTGGTGGCGCCATTCATTGCGCCGCGTATGTTTGGCTTCGAAAGTCTGACCAGTTCATAGCGATATCCATGCCACTGGTCGCAAAACCTTGCGGCAACGGGCTTCGAACAGGGAGGGGCGATGCGGATGCTGAAAAAACACCGCAAAACGTTTCGGCGATGAAACGCACGGTCGTTTTGCCGCGTTAAACAGCGCTATTCGTTACACGAGACGCGGTCCCGCGCGGATCCCTACGTGTTCTCCGACCCATCGCCGGAGACATTGGCCGACTCGTCGGGCGAAGCGCTTTGCAGCGCCCGTAATTCGGCGGCCGGGATATGGCAGCGGATTCGATGCGCGGCCGGACGGGCGGTGTCGCCGGCGTCGAGGAAAGGCGGGTCCTGCTGTTCGCAGATGGCGCCGAGCTTGCGCGGGCAGCGCGTGTGGAATACGCAGCCGGACGGCGGCGAGGCAGCGCTCGGCAGATCGCCGGACAGGCGAATGCGGGCCGTGCTCGCGTGTGCGTCGAGCGTCGGTACCGACGACAGCAATGCTTCCGTATAAGGATGATGTGGGCCGCTGAACACCGCGGCGGCCGGTCCGATTTCCAGCAGCCTGCCGAGATATAGCACGGCGATGCGGTCCGACAGATAGCGCACCACATGCAGATCGTGCGAGATGAAAACGTAGCTCACGCCGCGCTCGCGCTGCAGATCGGCGAGCAGGTTGAGAATGGCAGCCTGCACGGAGACGTCGAGCGCGGAGGTCGGCTCGTCGCACACCACGACGCGCGGCTCGCCGGCGAACGCGCGCGCAATCGCCACGCGCTGCTTGAGTCCGCCGGAGAGCTGGCGCGTGCGCGAGCCGAGATAGCGTTCCGGCAAACGCACGGCGGCCGTCAGCGTGGCGAGCCGTTCGTCGATCGCCGGGCCGCGCAGCGCGGTGAGGCGCGACAGCGCGCGGCCAATGAGCCGCTTGACCGAGTGCGAGCGATTGAGCGCGGAGTCCGGATTCTGGAACACGATCTGCAGCGACTTGACCTGCTCGTCGTTGCGTCGCGTGACGCGCGCGGCGAGCGGCGTGCCGTCGAGTTCGAGCACGCTGCCGGCATCCGGCGTGAGCAGGCCGAGCATCAGCTTGGCGAGCGTCGTCTTGCCGCTGCCGGATTCGCCGACGAGGCCGAGCGTCTCGCCGCTGGCGAGGTCGATCGAGACGTTGTCGACGGCACGCAGCGGTCCGCCGGACACATGAAAGGTCTTCGAGAGTTTCTCCGCGCGCAGCACGCGCGTTGCGGGCTTGCCGTCGACTGGCGTATCGCCACGTTTGGGCAAGGCTTCCGCACTCGCGCGCGGCAACTCGATCGCGCGTTCGTGGTAGTGGCAGCGCGACATCTGATCGCCATGCGCGGCACTCACGCGGTAAGGCGGCGGCGCGTCGCGGCGGCACCTGTCGTCGGCGAGGCGGCAGCGCTCCGCGTAGAGGCAGCCCTGCGTGACCGAACCCGGCGAGGGCAGGCTGCCGGCAATCGTATCGAGCCGTTCGGTGTCCTTGCTGCGCCCGGTCGTGGGCAAGCAGCGCAACAGCCCGACGGTGTACGGATGACGCGGCCGCGCGAACACGTCCTGCGTTGCGCCTTCTTCGACCAGCTTGCCCGCGTAAAGCACGCCGACGCGCTCGCACATCCGCCCGATGACCGCGAGATTGTGGCTGATGAAGAGCACGGCTGTACCGAGTTCCTCACGCAGCTGCGCAATGAGGTCGAGCACTTCCGCTTCGACGGTCGCGTCGAGCCCGGTAGTCGGTTCATCGAGAATCAGCAGCGCGGGGTTCGAGGCGAGCGCCATGGCGATCACCACGCGCTGCTGCATGCCGCCCGACAATTGATGCGGATAACTATCCATCACGCGCGCCGGTTCGGCGATGCGTACGCGCCGCAGCATCTCGAGCGTGCGCCGCAGGGCCTCGTCGCGTGCGAGGCCGGTAGCTTCGAATGCTTCGGAGACTTGCCGCGCGATCGTCAGCGACGGATTCAGCGCGCGCCCCGGATCCTGATAGACCATCGAGATTGCATTGGCGCGCATGGCGCGCAGCGCGTCGGCGTTGAGCTTCTGCACGTCCTCGCCGGCGATGATGACCTTGCCCGCCTTCACCTTGCCGTTGCGCGGCAGATAACGCAGCGCGGCCATCGCGACTGTGGACTTGCCGCAACCCGATTCGCCGACGAGGCCGTAGGCTTCGCCGCGCCGCACGCGGAACGAGACGTCCTGCAGCACTTCGCGATCGCGTCCGCGTATCCGGTACGTGACCGTCAGGCCGACGACGGTCAGCGCATCCGTGCGATCGCTCTTCGACATGTCGAAGGCGGGGAACGAGGAGGGCGGCGGGCCGTTCATCGGTCGAGCACGCCTTGTACGCTGTCGGCGATCAGATTCACGCCGACCACGAGCGTGGCGCTCGCGCCCGCCGCGAACACCACGGTCCACCATGCGCCGCCTGCCATCAGCGTGTACGACTCGGACAGCGCGAGCCCCCAGTCGGCCGAAGGCGGCTGAATGCCGAAGCCGAGAAACGATAGCGTGGCGACCGCGAAGATCGCATAGCCGAGCCGCACGGTGGCTTCGACGATGATCGGCGGCAGCACGTTCGGCAGAATCTCGGCGAACATGATGTACGGCGCGCGCTCACCGCGCAGTTGCGCCGCGGCGACGTAGTCGAGATGCCGCTCGGCGAGCACGGCGGCGCGCACGGTGCGGGCGGTGATCGGCGTGAACGTGATGCCGATCACGAGGATCACCGTAAAGTTCGACGCGCCGACGGCGGCCAGCGCGAGCAGCGCAACGATGACGAGCGGCAGCGCGAGCACCGCGTCGATCGCGCGGCCGACCACGTTGTCGACCCAGCCTTCGAAGTAGCCGACGATCAATCCCAGGGCAGTGCCCGCCACCGTGCCGAGCAGGGTGGCGAGGGGCGCGATGGTGAGAATGTCGCGCGCGCCCACGATTACGCGCGAGAACACGTCGCGGCCGAGTTGATCGGTGCCGAACCAGTGCGTGCCGTCGGGCGGCGTCAGCGAGTTGAGCGGATCGGACGCGTAGGGATCGATGCGCACAATCCATTGCCCGGCGATGGCGCACACGATCCACCATGTGACGATCACCACGCCCACCACGAAAGTGGGCGAACGCAGCAGCACGCGCAACTGGTCGAAGCGCGGCTCGCTGGCCGAACGTGAGGTGGGCGGCACGGCTGGCGGCACGATCGTGCTCATTCGGCGCTCCTTACCCGCAGCCGGGGATTGAGCAGCACGTGCAGCGCATCGGCGGCGAGATTGGCGATGGTGTAGACCACGCCGATTGTCAGCACGCCCGCTTCGAGCATCGGAAAGTCCTTGGCCTTGGCGGCGTTGTAGATCAGCGAGCCGATGCCCTGGTAGTGGAACAGTGTCTCGACCACCACCAGCCCGCCGATCATGTAGCCGAGCTGGGTGGCGGCGACCGTGATGGTAGGCAGCAGCGCGTTGCGCAACACGTGCCGCCAGATCACGATGCGGCGTGGCAGGCCTTTGAGAATCGCGGTGCGCGTGTAGTCCGCATCGAGCGCCTCGACGGTGCCGGCGCGCGCCATTCGCGCGATATAGCCGAAGAACACCAGCACCAGCGGCAGTACCGGCAGAATCAGATAACGCAGTTGTTCGAGTGCGCTCGCTTCAGGCGGATACGACGCTTCGATCGGCAGCCAGCGCAGCCACACGCCGAACACCAGAATCAGCACGATCGACGACACGAACTCCGGCACCACGGTGGCCGACAAGCCGGCGATGCTGATGGTTCGATCGAGCCAGCGTCCCGCGTGCATGGCGGACCATACGCCGCCCGCAATGCCGAGCGGCACGACCACAATGAAGGCGAGCATGCCGAGCTTGGCCGAATGCGCGAGCGCGTCGGCGATAAACGGCGCGACCGGTTCGCGATACGCATAGGACAGCCCCATGTCGCCGCGCAGGAAATGCGTAATCCACTCGACGTATTGCGTCATGAGCGGACGGTCCGCGCCGAGCTGATGGTTGAGCGCGGCGACCGCGCGCGCGTCGGCGAGCGGCCCGAGCACCGCGCGGCCGATGTCGCCGGGAAGCAGCTGGCCGCCCGCGAACACGATCACCGACAGCAGCCACAGCGTGATCAGCGACAGGCCGACGCGCGTGGCCAGGAAACGTGCGACGCGGCCCGCGTTGCCCTTCGGAACGAATGTGGCGGAAGGGGGCGCCGTGGTCGACATCGAGCTCTCCTGACGAAGACGCGTGAGTGCTTACGCGCTCAGCACCGCGTGGTCGAAATAGAGTTGCGCGAGCGCGGTGAAGCGCACGCCGTTGACACCCTTGCGCATGGCGATCAGTTGATCGTAGAAGAACGGAATGATGATGGGCGTCTCATCCAGCAGCAGTGTCTGGATTTGTCCGGAGATTTTCTTCTGCGAGGCAAGGTCGACCGCCGCCACGAATTGCGCGACCAGTTGATCGTATTGCGGGTTCTTGAAGTGCGCGGCGTTCCAGGTGCCGGTGCTGGTGAGCGGCGCGTTCAGGAACACGTTCGGCACGCCGCGATGGCCGTAGTCGGTAATGCCGAGCGGCGAGTCCAGCCAATCCGATTTGCCCGGCGTGCCCGCGCCATAGTAAAGCGACTGACTCTCGACCTTCAGATTGATGCGCACGCCGATGGCCTTTGCCGCGTTCTGCACGACCACCGCGAGATCGGGAATCTCCATGTATTTTTCGGTGGTCAGCGTCACGTCGAAGCCGTTCGGCACGCCCGCCTGCGCGAGCAGCTGCTTCGCTTTCGCGATGTCGATCCGGCGTTGCGGCACGCCCGCATCCGAAGACGGAAACAACGGCGCGAACGGGCTGTCGTTGCCGACCTGCGCGCGGCCCTTGAACAGCCCGCGCACCAGCACGTCGCGATCGAGCGACAGCGCCAATGCCTGGCGCACTCGCTTGTCCTTGAACAACGGATCGTCGTTGCGCATGTGAATCTGCCGGTGCGCGCTCGACTTCACGCCCACCGCCTTGTATTCCGGATTGTTCAGAATGCCGGCGCCGCCCTGCACGGTGAAGGTGCCCATCACATCTGCCTGATGGCCTTGCAGTGCCAACATCTGAGCCTGTTCGTCGGCGTAGAACGAGAACTGCACGCGTTGCGGCAGCGCCTTCTCACCCCAGTAATCGGGATTGCGCACGAACGACGCGCCCACCTTCGCCTGATACTTCTCGAGCTTGAACGGCCCCGTGCCGATGAAGCTCTTTTCATAGCCGCCCGCGTAGTTCGCAGGGAGGATCACGGCGTTGTAATTGTCGGAGGAAACGTAGTACGGGAAGTTACCGTTGGGCGCATCCAGATGGAACGCGACCGTGTGATCGTCGACCACCTTCGCGCCGCCTTTGGACAGCACGCCCTTGAGCACCGAGAGCGCCGCGGAACCGCTCGCCGGATCGGCGAGGCGGTCGAATGTGGCGACCACGTCTTTGGCCGTGAACGTCTGGCCGTCGTGGAACTTGACGTTCGGGCGCAGGTTGAAGGTCCACACGTCGCCCTTGTCATTCGGTTTCCACGACAAGGCGAGCGCCGGTTTCAGCATGAGCTTTTCGCCGTCGTCATCGATCAGGAATTCGCCGGTCTGGTTCAGCAGCGCGAGGCTGGCCGCGTCCGTCACGGTGAGCGGATCGACCGCGCCGGCGGGCGTCAGGTGAGCCACGCGGATCGTCTGACCAGACGTGGCGGCAGTGCCTTGCGCTCGCGCCCGCGGCGCATTGAGCACGCCGCCGCCCGCGAGCGACAACCCGATCACGCTGGCATAGCGCAGCAGTTCGCGGCGCGTGATGCGGCCGGCAAGGAATTCGTCGATGGCGTGGTTGCCGTAGGCGTCGGCCGTGCGGCGGGCTGCGTCGAGTGCGAGAAATCGGTCCGCGGGAGTCTTCATCGATGGAGTGTCCAGTCCGTTCTGTTGCCGGTTCTGAAGGGCCGCGCCGGATGCGCGCGACGCGGCGACGGTAGTGCAGTGTCGAATACGACGATGGGATGCGGGTTCAGTGTAAGCGATTGCTCGTGAATCCGGCACGCTTGCGACGGCGCCGGGTGCCTGGTTGGAGGATAAAAGGGCCGGTGTGTCTCGTCACCACAACGTTCTGCGAACTCGCCGCGGGTGCGGTGAGCGCAAGCGCTCCGCCACAACGGACGATTCCGCGCCACAACCGCGCCATGCTGACCGGGCGCGCCGCGCGGAGGCTGTTGAATTTACCGCGCGGCCTCCCCCGGACGCCGCCAGCGATGGAACAGCACCGAGCCGATCCAGCATGCCATGAAGACCGCGACGATGCTGTACCCCAGCATGCCGAAATGTTCGTTCACGCCGGCCACCGCATTCCATACGCCGCCACTCAGCCCGAGCTTGTCCGACAGCAGGCCCAGCGCTTCGATGCCGCCGATGACGATCGCCACCACCGCCGACACGAACGTGATGCTCGCGTTGTAGTAGAGCTTGCGCTTCGGGTCGTCCATGGCCCAGCTATAGGCGTGCACCATCAGCACGTTGTCGGTCGAATCGACTAGCGTCATGCCCGCGGTGAAGAGCGCGGGGAACACGAGGATCGAATAGAGCGGCAGACCTTTGCCGGCTTCGGAGGCGGCGATCGCCAGCAGGCCGATCTCGGTCGCGGTGTCGAAGCCGAGACCAAACAGTACGCCGACGGGATACATGTGCCAGCTTGCCGTGACGAGCCTGAACAGTGGGCGCAATGCGCGCGACAGCAGGCCAGCGGGCGCAATGGCGTCCGGCGCTTCGCGCGGCGACTCGCCGCTGCGCTGCACATGGCGATAGTGGCGCCAGACATCGCGCAGGATCACGAGGTTCACGGCGGCCAGCGCCAGCAGGAAAGTCGCCGAAACGAGCGTGCCGATCGTGCCGCCCATCGCCTTGAAGGTCTCGAAGCGGCCATGCAGCGAGTGCGCGGTCCATGCAATGCCGACCGTCGCCAGAATCACGATGGTCGAGTGCCCCAGCGAAAATGCCAGCCCGATGCCGAGCGGCCGCCTGCCGGTTTGCATCAGCTTGCGCGTGGCGGCGTCGATCGCGGCGATGTGGTCGGCGTCGACCGCATGGCGCAGGCCGAAGCCGTAGGCGAGCAATGCGGTGCCCAGCAGCAGCGGGTAGTGGCGAAACGCGATCAGCGCCCACGCCCATGCACCGACATTGGCGGCGATCAGAACGGCGTAGAGCGTGAGCAGGCGAGGGCGCAGCGAGGCGGTCGGCGTCATGAATCGCGTGGACGGGTGGTCATGGAGCGAATGGCGTTAATGGTCGTGCGGATGCTTATGGATCGGATCGACCCAGAAAACCGTCTCGGGCTGCTCCACCGCGTCGATGTTCAGATTGACCACGACCGCTTCGTTGTCGCTGCGCACCAGCACGCATTCGAGCGGGTCGTCGGTGCTCGCGTTGATCTCCTGATGCGGCACATAAGGCGGCACGAAGATGAAGTCGCCCGGTCCGGCCTCGGCGGTGAATTCCAGATGCTCGCCCCAGCGCATGCGCGCGTGGCCGCGCACCACGTAGATCACGCTTTCCAGTGCGCCGTGATGATGCGCGCCGGTCTTCGCGTTCGGATGGATCGTGACGGTGCCGGCCCAGATTTTCTGAGCGCCGACCCGCGCCGCGTTGATCGCGGCGGCGCGATTCATGCCCGGCGTTTGCGCGGTGTTGCTGTCGAGTTGATCGCCCCGGATGACCTTCACGCCGTGCTCGCGCCAATCGACCGGCGCCGCGGGCTGCTCGTTCTTGTAGTGCGGATGTTCGTGTTCCTGGCTCATGATGCGTCTCCTCGTGGGCGGGAGTCCCGATGCTCGGCGCGGTGCTGTCGGGCATTTTTGCACGTTCAAAAACGTGCGTGTGAAGCAGCTCTGTGTGCAGTGCAGCGGACCAAAAAAAAGCCCGTCCACAGGGGACGGGCTTCGAGTTGCTTGTGTGATCCGCCTGCTGCGCGGTGCTTACTTGTGCTTGGCGTTGATTACCGCTTCGGCAACGTTGTTCGGCGTTTCGGCGTAGTGCTTGAACTCCATCGTGTAGGTCGCGCGGCCCTGGGTGGCCGAGCGCAGCGATGTCGAGTAGCCGAACATTTCCGCGAGCGGCACTTCCGCGCGCACCAGCTTGCCGCCGCCGCCCGCGATGTCTTCCATGCCTTGCACGAGTCCGCGACGGCTCGACAGGTCGCCCATCACGTTGCCCATGAAGTCTTCCGGCGTTTCCACTTCAACCGCCATCATGGGTTCGAGCAGCACCGGCTTGGCCTTGCGCATGGCTTCCTTGAATGCCATGGAGCCGGCCATGCGGAACGCGTTTTCGTTCGAGTCGACGTCGTGGTACGAGCCGAAGGTCAGCGTCACCTTCACGTCGACCACCGGATAGCCTGCCAGTACGCCGGCCTTCAGCGTTTCGACGATGCCCTTGTCGACCGCCGGAATGTATTCGCGCGGAATCACGCCGCCCTTGATCGCGTCGACGAACTCGTAGCCCTTGCCCTGCGCCGCCGGCTCCAGCGTGATCACCGCGTGGCCGTACTGGCCGCGGCCGCCCGACTGCTTGACGAACTTGCCTTCGACCTCTTCGACCTTGTTGCGCACCGTTTCGCGATACGCCACCTGCGGTTTGCCGACCGTGGCCTCGACACCGAACTCGCGCTTCATGCGGTCGACCAGAATTTCCAGGTGCAGCTCGCCCATGCCGGAGATGATCGTCTGGCCGGATTCTTCGTCCGTCTGCACACGGAACGACGGGTCTTCCTGGGCAAGACGGTTCAGCGCGATGCCCATTTTTTCCTGGTCGACCTTGGTCTTCGGCTCGACGGCCTGCGAGATCACCGGCTCCGGGAAGATCATTTTTTCAAGGATGATCACGTTGTTCGGGTCGCACAACGTATCGCCCGTGGTCGCTTCTTTCAGGCCGACGGCCGCGGCGATGTCGCCCGCGTAGACTTCCTTGATTTCCTTGCGCTCGTTGGCGTGCATCTGCAGGATCCGGCCGAGACGCTCCTTCTTTTCCTTGACCGCGTTGTAGACCGTGTCGCCGGAATTCACCACGCCCGAATACACGCGGAAGAAAATCAGCTGGCCGACGAACGGGTCGGTCATGATCTTGAAGGCGAGCGCCGAGAACGGATCGTTGTCGTTCGGATGACGCTCGATCTCGTTGTCGTGCTCGTCGTGACCGGTGATGGCGGGCACGTCGACCGGCGAAGGCAGATAGTCGATCACCGCGTCGAGCATGGCCTGCACGCCTTTGTTCTTGAACGCGCTGCCGCACAGCATCGGCACGATTTCATTGGCGATGGTGCGCGTGCGCAGGCCGTGCTTGATCTCTTCTTCGGTGAGCGCGCCACCGTGCAGGTATTTGTCGAGCAGTTCCTCGTTTGCCTCGGCGGCGGACTCGACCATCTTGTCGTGCCATTCCTTCGCCGTGGCGGCGAGTTCATCCGGAATGTCGCGGTATTCGAACTTGATGCCCTGGTTCTCTTCGTCCCAGAAGATCGCCTTCATCTTGACGAGGTCGACCACGCCCTGGAAGTGCTCCTCGGCGCCGATCGGAATCTGGATCGGTACCGCGACGCCTTTCAGGCGATCGCCGATCTGCCGCTGCACGCGGAAAAAGTCCGCGCCCACGCGGTCCATCTTGTTGACGAACGCAATGCGCGGCACCTTGTACTTGTTCGCCTGACGCCACACGGTTTCCGACTGCGGCTGCACGCCGCCGACCGAGTCGTACACCATGCACGCGCCGTCGAGCACGCGCATGGAGCGCTCCACCTCGATCGTGAAGTCGACGTGGCCCGGAGTGTCGATGATGTTGATCCGGTGTTCGGGATAGTTGCCGGCCATGCCTTTCCAGAAGGCGGTGGTGGCAGCCGACGTGATCGTGATGCCGCGCTCCTGCTCCTGTTCCATCCAGTCCATCGTCGCCGCACCGTCGTGAACCTCGCCGATCTTGTGGGTCACGCCGGTGTAGAACAGGATGCGTTCAGTGGTGGTGGTTTTGCCGGCATCGATGTGAGCGCTGATGCCGATATTCCGGTAGCGCTCGATGGGAGTCTTGCGGGGCACGTGAACCTCCTTGGAATAGCGCGCCTGAAACGCTTGCCGGGCGGCAATCCATGCCGCCCGGGGAGCCTGGTCGCTGTTCGACCAGGATTACTAGGATAGCTCGTCGGCCCGACTTTTGCTGGAATCTTGCCAATCGGCCGCGAGCGGCTGCTGGCAAGGTTTCGAGGGGCGCGACGGCAGGCTTCGATACGGCGCAATACCGCGCTTTGCGGCGCGTCGACGAAAAAAAGCCGGTGCCTCATGACAAGGCACCGGCTTTCCGGAAGCGGTGGGACGAAGCGGCAGCGCTCGCCGCCGTGGCGGCGCGATTTATTGCGCGGCCGGCAAGCCCTGAATCTTCATGCCCGGTTTGATGCCTTTCGACGTGAACCAGCCTTTGCTCATCTCCAACGCGTACACGCCGTTGTTCTTCGGGCAGTGATTGTTGGTGGTCTCGGCCTGCATCTCGTCGATGTCGGTGACCGTGCCGTCGGCGCGCATGAACGCAATCGACAGCGGGATCAGCGTGTTCTTCATCCAGAAGCAATGCACCGCGTTTTCATTGAAAACGAACAGCATGCCTTCGTTCGGTGCGAGGTTCGTGCGATACATGAGACCTTGCTCGCGGTCCGCGTCGTTCGCGGCAACCGCGGCGTCGATCACGAACATGCCGGCGGTTAGCTTGGCGCGCGGGAATTCGCCAGGCTGTTTGGCGCCGGCCGGCATCTGCTGCGCGTGAGCAGCGGTGGCGGCGGTAATCGACACCGCGGACAACGCAGCGAGCGGCAGCACAACGGCAACAGCGAAACGCGCAATCAACGAGCGCAGGGGAAATCGCACGACATGACTCCTTGCTGGAATTTAACCCGCGAATGTTACGCGAGCGCGTCAAAAACAAAAAGGCAGATCGCCTTGCGGTGATCTGCCTTTCAACGCCGTAAGAACGGCAATGAAGCGTGTTCTTGACTGCGTTTTTACAACAAACTTACTCCGAAGCGCCCGAAGCTGCAGCAGCTGCTGCTGCCTTCTTGTGCGACTTCTTGTGAGCGTGCTTCGTGGTCTTCTTTGCCGACGAAGCTGCTGCTGCCGGAGCTGCCGAAGCTGCTGCCGGAGCTGCCGGTGCCGAAGCTTGTGCGAATGCTGCCGTTGCGAAGAGGCCAGCGACCAGAGCGGCGATCAGTTTGTTCATTTTGTAAATCCTCAGCTTTAGTTAATTAACCAAATGACCCGGTTATATGTGGAGTCATGTCGGTAAACGTGCCATCCACCTTTCGGTTGACAGCCGCATCGAACAATTTTTCGACACGTCTGCGTTAGCGCTCAGACTCCCCGCGTTTGCCGCGCGAGCGGCTTGTGCAAAGGCCCTTAAGGCTGAATGCCGGATAGCTTCGGGCGGCATCTGCGTGGAATAACGCCTGAACTCGCGCACCGGTTGACGCAAATTTTCTGGAAAATTTATTTGCCGGCGCACAGATGCCGATGAGGGGCGGCGCAATGGCTGTGCCCGTAATTGTTTCACGCGGTTTTTATAATGGTTTCACGCGCGACTTTGTTTGTTGATACAACGAGTTAGCGCATTAATTCGCAGTATGAAATAGAGGTTCGGCGCAGATTCTAGGCGAGCTGTGCGTGCCCCGCGGGCGTGTTTAGGCCATGCCTTGCCAAGGGGCCTTCGGCGGCAATTCGACGCTTTCGCCCGGCTGCAGCCCGAGCGAAAAAATGTCGAGCGCGCCGATGCCGACGCGCACAAGGCGCAGCGTCGGAAATCCGACTGCCGCGGTCATGCGGCGCACCTGGCGGTTCTTGCCTTCCGTGATCGACAACTCGATCCACGTGGTCGGTATCGCCGCGCGATAGCGAATCGGCGGCGTGCGTGTCCAGAGTGTGTCGGCCGGTTACACATAGTCGGCGCGGCAGGGCTGCGTCACATAGTCGCCGAGGTCGACTCCACGCGCGAGTTTGCCGAGCGCAGCCGCATCGACCGCGCCTTCCACTTGCGCCCAGTAGCGTTTGACAAGCTTGTGACGCGGCTCGGCGATGCGCGCCTGCAGCGCGCCGTCGTCGGTGAGAAGCAGCAGGCCTTCGCTATCGGAATCGAGCCGGCCCGCGGGATAGACGCCAGGCGCCTTGACCCAGTCGGCCAGCGACGCGCGCGTCTCGTGCGGCGAAAACTGGCAGATGGTGCCGAACGGTTTGTTCAGGGCGAGAAGGGTCATGGAGCAATGGATAAAGTCGCGGTGCAGGCCGGGGCGGGCGATGCCGCCGAGGTCCCGGCAAGAGGCCTGGCCGGCAGTCAGATAGTCAAGGGCGGGATAATAAAGCATAATACGCCGCTACGATTCTTATGTCTTATATAAGATATAAGAATCATGCCTTGCTGCTTTGCCTTTTCATGTTGGAAAACCCCGAGCCGCCGCAGCCTCGTTGCGGCGCCCGTGTGGGCTAGAATAGCGGCCAGGCCGCTTGCAGGCGTCCGGCATGGCGCGCGTAGCGAGGAGCGCCCATTTTCGCAGTCTCCCATCAGCTTTCAGCACAGCCTTCACTGGAGTCCGATCATGCCGTATCAGCACATCAAGGTTCCGACGGGCGGTGACAAGATCACTGTCAACGCCGATTTCTCGCTCAACGTTTCCGACCAGCCGATCATTCCGTTCATCGAAGGCGACGGCACGGGCCTCGACATCACCCCGGTCATGATCAAGGTGGTGGATGCCGCAGTAGAAAAAGCGTACGCGGGCAAGAAGAAAATCCACTGGATGGAAATCTACGCCGGCGAGAAGTCGACCAAGGTGTACGGTCCGGACGTGTGGCTGCCGGAAGAGACGCTGCAGGTGCTCAAGGAATACGTCGTGTCGATCAAGGGGCCGCTGACCACGCCGGTGGGTGGCGGTATCCGTTCGCTGAACGTGGCGCTGCGCCAGGAACTCGACCTCTACGTGTGTTTGCGTCCGGTGCAGTACTTCAAGGGCGTGCCCTCACCGGTGCGTGAACCCGAGAAGACCAATATGGTGATCTTCCGCGAGAACTCGGAAGACATCTACGCGGGTATCGAATGGCCGGCCGAATCGGAACAGGCGAAGAAGGTCATCAAATTCCTGCGCGAAGAGATGGGCGTGAAGAAGATCCGCTTCCCGGAATCGTCGGGCATCGGCATCAAGCCGGTGTCGCGGGAGGGAACGGAGCGTCTGGTGCGCAAGGCGATTCAGTACGCGATCGACAACGATCGCCGCTCGGTCACGCTGGTGCACAAGGGCAACATCATGAAGTTCACGGAAGGCGCCTTCCGTGACTACGGCTATGCGCTGGCGCAAAAGGAATTCGCCGCGGAGCTGATCGACGGTGGTCCGTGGATGAAGGTCAAGAACCCGAAAACGGGCAGCGATGTCGTGATCAAGGACGTGATTGCCGACGCGTTCCTGCAGCAGATCCTGTTGCGTCCGGCCGAATACGACGTGATCGCCACGCTGAACCTGAATGGCGACTATGTGTCGGACGCGCTGGCCGCGCAAGTCGGCGGTATCGGTATCGCACCGGGTGCGAACCTGTCGGATTCGGTCGCGATGTTCGAGGCCACGCACGGCACGGCGCCGAAGTATGCGGGCAAGGACTACGTGAATCCGGGGTCTGAGATTCTCTCGGCGGAAATGATGCTGCGCCACATGGGCTGGTTCGAGGCGGCCGACCTGATCATCAAGTCAATGGAAAAGTCGATTCTGCAAAAGCGCGTCACGTACGACTTCGCGCGCCTGATGGAAGGGGCCACGCAGGTCTCGTGCTCCGGTTTCGGCCAGGTGCTGATCGAAAACATGTAAGCGGCGCGCGCCGGGCTGGCCCGGTTAGCATCAACAACCCCGGCGCCGCGAGGCGGCCGGGGTTGTCTGTTTCTGGCTGGCCGCTTGCGTCGTGCGCTGGGCCCGCGCCAGAAAAAAGAAACCCGGCGCGAAGCCGGGTTTCAAAGGACGGGTATCGACCAGTATCAGGCGGGTGCCTGGATGTTCGATGCCTGTTTGCCTTTCGGGCCTTGCACGACCTCGAAGGTCACCTTTTGGCCTTCCTTGAGGGTCTTGAACCCATTCATCTGGATGGCCGAGAAGTGTGCAAACAGATCCTCGCCGCCTTCGTCAGGCGTGATGAATCCGAAACCTTTTGCGTCATTGAACCATTTGACCGTACCAGTTGCCATTTCCAACTTCCCCTGTAACTCATATCACTACCACGAGCCCTCGAAAAGCTCGGCGACCGCGCGGTGCAGCCGCTCCCTCCTCACAAGCTCACCATCGGCATTTTTTCGAAATTATGGCTTGGTGAAAAAAGTGCCAGCTTGATTGTTGGGGCTCTTTATTCGGGTGTCAAGAAAATTTTGAGATGCCGTTGTCGAGTTGCAAACCAGCACTTTCCAGGGTTTTTCCCGCTTTCGTTATGTGCGGTTGCGCAAGCGAGGCGTCTTGAAAAGTCGCATAATCGACTCACATGGTGTTCTGCGGGTTGCCCGCCGCCAGGCGGCGCGGGCAGCCCCTCAGCTAGCCGCGGCAGGTTGTGCGATACTCGATCCGGCTGCGGTGCAACACGACCGCAATGCATCACAGGATAGGGGCCGGCTCCGCAAGCGGCTCGTCGTATTGGCGCGCGCATGGAGGGTAATCACCCATCAGGCGGCGGCGAACAGGATCACCGGCCGGTCGGCCGGGTTTTGACAGGATTGCGGGCCTGTCCTAGTTGTTTAGAATGGGTGTATGGCGATTATCCCGGACAAGCAGGACGGCACCGTACTGGAGCGGCAGGAGAAAAAGCTCAAGCCGCCATCCATGTACAAGGTGGTGCTGCTGAATGACGACTTCACGCCAATGGAATTTGTCGTGATGGTCGTGCAGGAATATTTCAATAAAGATCGTGAAACCGCAACGCAGGTCATGTTGAAGGTGCATCGCGAAGGCAGGGGAGTTTGTGGGGTCTATACGCGGGACATCGCGTCGACCAAAGTCGAGCAAGTCGTTACCCACGCACGGCAGGCCGGGCATCCGCTGCAGTGTGTGATGGAGGAAGCATGATTGCCCAGGAACTGGAAGTCAGCCTGCACATGGCGTTCATGGAAGCACGCCAGGCGCGGCACGAGTTCATAACGGTCGAACATCTTTTGCTGGCACTGTTGGACAATCCGACAGCGGCGGAGGTGTTGCGTGCATGCGCGGCCAATATCGAGGATCTGCGCCAGAACCTGCGCAACTTCATTCATGACAACACGCCGACCGTGCCGGGCACGGACGACGTCGACACGCAGCCCACGCTGGGTTTCCAGCGTGTGATCCAGCGCGCGATCATGCATGTGCAGTCCACCTCGAATGGCAAGAAGGAAGTGACTGGCGCGAATGTGCTGGTGGCAATCTTCGGTGAGAAAGACTCACACGCGGTGTACTACCTGCAGCAGCAGGGCGTGACGCGCCTCGATGTGGTGAATTTCATCTCGCACGGCATCGCCAAGACGAGCAGCACGGACGCCGCGAAAGCGAGCGACGCGAATGCCGAGTCCGACGAGGCCGCCGCGCAGAAGGAAACGCCGCTCGCCCAGTTCACCCAGAACCTGAACCAGATGGCGAAAGATGGCCGCATCGATCCGCTGATCGGGCGCGAGTCGGAAGTCGAGCGCGTGGTGCAGGTGCTGTGCCGCCGCCGCAAGAACAATCCGCTGCTAGTCGGTGAAGCGGGCGTCGGCAAGACGGCGATCGCCGAAGGGCTCGCATGGCGCATCACGCGCGGCGAAGTGCCGGACATTCTGGCGGATGCGCAGGTGTATTCGCTCGACATGGGCGCGCTGCTCGCCGGCACCAAGTACCGCGGCGACTTCGAGCAGCGGCTGAAAACGGTCCTCAAGGAATTGAAGGAGCGTCCGCACGCCATCCTGTTCATCGACGAAATTCATACGCTGATCGGCGCAGGCGCCGCATCGGGCGGCACGCTGGACGCGTCGAACCTGCTGAAGCCGGCGTTGTCGTCGGGCACGCTCAAGTGCATCGGCGCGACCACGTTCACGGAATATCGCGGCATCTTCGAAAAAGACGCGGCATTGTCGCGTCGTTTCCAGAAGGTCGACGTGACCGAGCCGACCGTCGAGCAGACCGTGGCGATCCTGCGCGGCCTGAAGTCGCGGTTCGAAGAGCACCACGGCGTGAAGTACTCGTCGGGTGCGCTGTCGGCGGCGGCTGAGCTGTCGGCGCGCTTCATTACGGATCGTCATCTGCCGGACAAGGCGATCGACGTGATCGACGAGGCGGGCGCGGCGCAACGCATTCTGCCGAAGTCGAAGCAGAAGAAGACGATCGGCAAGAACGAGATCGAGGAAATCATTTCGAAGATCGCGCGCGTGCCGCCGCAAAGCGTGTCGCAAGACGACCGCAGCAAGCTGCAAACGCTGGATCGCGACCTGAAGAGCGTGGTGTTCGGGCAAGACCCGGCCATCGACGCGCTGTCGGCCGCGATCAAGATGGCGCGCGCGGGCCTCGGCAAGCTGGACAAGCCGATCGGCGCGTTCCTGTTCTCCGGCCCCACCGGTGTCGGCAAGACCGAAGTGGCGAAGCAGCTGGCGTTCACGCTGGGCATCGAGCTGATCCGCTTCGACATGTCGGAATACATGGAGCGTCACGCGGTCAGCCGTCTGATCGGCGCGCCGCCGGGCTATGTCGGTTTCGACCAGGGCGGTTTGCTGACCGAAGCTGTCACCAAGAAGCCGCATTGCGTGCTGCTGCTCGACGAAACCGAGAAGGCGCATCCGGACATCTACAACGTGCTGCTGCAGGTCATGGACCATGGCACGCTGACGGATAACAACGGCCGCAAGGCGGACTTCCGCAACGTCATCATCATCATGACGACGAATGCGGGCGCCGAGGCGATGGGCAAATCGGTGATCGGCTTCACGAACCGCCGCGAAACCGGCGACGAAATGGTCGACATCAAGCGCATGTTCACGCCGGAATTCCGTAACCGTCTGGACGCGACGATCAGCTTCCGCTCGCTCGATGAAGAAATCATCATGCGTGTGGTCGACAAGTTCCTGATGCAGCTGGAAGATCAGTTGCACGAGAAGAAGGTCGACGCGCTCTTCACCGACGCGCTGCGCAAGCATCTCGCCAAGCACGGTTTCGACCCGCTGATGGGCGCGCGGCCAATGCAGCGCCTGATTCAGGACACGATCCGTCGCGCACTCGCCGACGAGCTGTTGTTCGGCAAGCTGATGAACGGCGGCCGTGTGACGGTCGACGTCGATGCGGAAGACAAGGTGCAGTTGACCTTCGACGAGCATCCGGCGCCGCGCAATCCGAATCCGGAAGCGGTGGAAATCGAGTAACTTTCGGTCGCTATAAAAAACGGCGCGGGTTTCAAACCCCGCGCCGTTTTTCTTTGTGCACACCGATCGGCTTCGATCAGTGCTTGCCTGTGCTGCCGAAACCGCCAGCTCCACGTTCGCTGGTTTCGAAATCGTCGACGATATTGAACTCGGCCTGCACCACCGGCACGATGACCAGTTGCGCGAGACGTTCCATCGGATTAAGCACGAATGTGGTCTGGCCGCGGTTCCACGTCGAGATCATCAGTTGACCTTGATAATCGGAGTCGATCAGGCCAACCAGATTGCCCAGCACGATACCGTGCTTATGCCCCAAGCCCGAACGCGGCAGAATCAGCGCCGCGTAGCCCGGATCGCCAACGTGAACCGCGAGACCCGTCGGCACCAGCGCGGTTTCGCCTGGCTTCAGCGTGAGCGGTTCGTCGAGGCAGGCGCGCAGGTCGAGGCCCGCGCTGCCGGTGGTGGCGTAAGCCGGGAGTTGGTCGCGCATGCGCGCATCGAGAATCTTCAGGTCGAGTTTCATGCAGGGTCGAAGGGTTAAGGGCTAGGGGCCGGGCGTCCGGTCTGGAACGCTTCGGCAAGAAGTTCATAGGAGCGCAGCCGGGCGCGGTAGCTGCCCGCCACGGTGAGCACGATCAATTCGTCGGCCTGGAACTGCTCCTGCAGCGCATGGAGCCGCTCGGTGACGGTTTCCGGCGTACCGATGATACTGCGAGGCTTTTCACGGTCGACCACGAGTTGCTCGCGTGTTCCGTACTCCTGAGCGAGACCTTGTTCGATCGATGGAATCGGCTCATTCAATCCGTGGGCCATCTGCACGCGGCGCAGATCGACGGCCTTCTCCAGGTCGGCGGCTTCCTGTTCGGTGTCCGCGCAGATCACGAAGACGGCTGCGGCGAGGTAGGGCTTCTGCGCTTCCAGGCTGGCTTTGAAGCGCTCGCGGTAGGCCTGCACCACCTGTTGCCCGAAATGCGCGTTGATGAAATGCGCGAACGAAAACCGGATGCCGAGCTGGGCGGCGAGCTGTCCGCCGAATTCACTCGAGCCGAGGATCCACAATTGCGGACGTGTCGCGATTTTCGGCTGCAGCAGCACACCGTGCGCCAGATGACCTTCGGGCAACGTGCCATGCATCAGGCCGAGCAGATCCGACACCTGCTGCGGGAAAAAATCGCCGCAATTGTAAGCGCCGGCGGCCACCGCTTGCGCCGTGGCCATGTCACCGCCCGGCGCGCGCCCCACGCCCAGATCGATACGATTCGGGAACAGTGCCTCGAGCATCATGAATTGCTCGGCGACCTTGAACGGGCTGTAGTACGGCAGCATCACGCCACCAGAGCCGAGCCGGATGCGTTTCGTCACGCTGCCGAGGCGGGCCAGCATCACCTCGGGGCAGGGATTCGACAGGCCGCGCAAGCCGTGATGCTCGGCACACCAGTAACGCGTGTAGCCGAGGTCGTCGGCGAGTTGCGCGAGTTCAACGGTGGCGGCAATCGCGTCCGCCACCGAATGCCCGGCGATCACGGGCGTTTGATCGAGCACGGATAGTAGCGTCATGTCAGACCTGCTTCAGATGCCTCAATTCGCTCGCGCGGAGGCGGCGACCGCGTCGATGTGCCGCCGCGGCCGCTCAGCGAATTGGACTTGTGTCGGGCAGACGCTTCGCGATTTCCGCGATCAATGCGCGCGCGAGCGTCTGCTTGTCGGCGCGCGGCAGCCTGGTCGTGCGAGCTGCTTCGAACAGGATCACTTCGTTGTCGTCCAGGCCGAAGGTGAGGGGGCCGAGATTGCCGATCAAAAGCGGCACCTTCTTGCGCACGCGCTTTTCTTCACCGTGGGTTTCGAGGTCGCCGCTCTCCGCTGCAAAGCCGACGGTGAACGGCGGACGCGGCAGTTGCGCGACCGCAGCCAGAATGTCCGGATTTTCGACGAAGGCAAAGCTCGGCAGCGCGTGCCCGGCAGTCTTCTTGATTTTATGCTCGCTGGCGTGATCGACACGCCAATCCGCCACGGCGGCCACGCCAATGAAGATGTCGGCGTTCGCGACCGAACCCATCACGGCATCGTGCATCTGCTGGGCCGTTTGCACGTCTTCGCGCAGCACGCCCCACGGCGTCTCAAGGGCGACCGGACCGGCGACCAGATGCACGTCGGCGCCGGCCTGCTGCGCGGCGCGCGCGAGCGCGAAGCCCATCTTGCCGCTGGAGCGGTTGGTGATGCCGCGGACCGGATCGAGCGGCTCGAAGGTCGGTCCGGCAGTCAGCAGCACGCGCCGGCCGGCCAGGATCTTCGGTGCGAAGAACGAGGCAATGGCTTCGTAGGTGGCCGCGGCTTCGAGCATGCGGCCGTCGCCGATTTCGCCGCACGCCTGCGGGCCGGAATCGGGGCCGAGCACGCTCACGCCGTCGGCGCGCAGTTGCGCGACGTTGCGCTGCGTGGCCGGGTTCTGCCACATCTGCCGGTTCATGGCCGGCACTACGAGCAGCGGACAATCGCGCGCGACGCACAGCGTCGAGAGCAGGTCGTCGGCCATGCCGTGGACGAGTTTGGCGAGGAAGTCGGTGGAGGCGGGGGCAATCACGATCGCGTCCGCTTCACGCGACAGATCGATGTGCGCCATGTTGTTCGGCACCCGCGCGTCCCACTGGCTCGTGTAGACCGGACGGCCAGACAGCGCCTGCATAGTGACGGGGGTGATGAACTGCGTGGCCGCTTCGGTCATGACGACCTGCACGGTCGCGCCGGCTTTGGTCAGCAGACGCGTGAGTTCGGCGATCTTGTAGCAGGCAATGCCGCCCGTCATGCCGAGGACGAGATGTTTTCCTGCGAGTTCTGCGGTTGCCAACGAAAGCCTCCGACAAAGCGTGATGGCGGGCGGCGGGTGGCGGCGCGAGATTTTGTCTCGCGCCGCCGCGCCTTTGCAACTCGGGCCTCAGCGCCGATCTGAGCGCGGGCCCCTACGGCGTTAGTGCGTGCGGCGCACGCGCCGCAATTCGTCGAGCACGAGCAGAATCGCGCCGACCGTGATCGCGCTATCGGCGAGATTGAACGCCGGCCAGTGCCAGGCGCGCACGTGGAAATCGAGGAAGTCGATCACGTGGCCGTACGCCAGCCGGTCGATCACATTGCCGAGCGCGCCGCCGAGAATCAGCGAGAGCGCCGTGCAAAACATCTTCTGCCCGCCGTGGCGTTTGAGCAGGTAGCTGATCACCAGCGCGGCCACCACGCCGAGCGCGGTGAACGCCCAGCGCTGCCAGCCGCCCGCCATGGCGAGGAAGCTGAAGGCCGCGCCGCGGTTGTACACGAGGATCAGGTTGAAAAACGACGTGACCTCATGCGCGACACCGTAGGCGAACACCTTCTGGACCGCGATTTTCGTCAGCTGATCGAACAGGATGACGATGAGCGCGACCCCAAGCCAGGGCGCCAGCGAGCTGTTTCCGGCAGACGATTTCGAAGCGGTTTTCGACATGGTTCCCGCCATTATGCCGCGCTCCTGGCTTCACCGTTGCCGAACAGATTGCTGAAGCAGCGGCCGCACAGCGTGGGGTGTTCGGCGTTCGCGCCGACGTCCGCGCGGTAGTGCCAGCAGCGCTCGCACTTCAGATACTTCGAGGCAATGACCTCGACGCCTTCTTCCGCTTCGCTGCCGACCTTCACGACGCTCGCCGCCGAGGTGATCAGCACGAACTTCAAGTCGTCGCCGAGGCTCGTGAGCGCGTCATAACGGGCGCCGCTCGCGCGGATTTCGACTTCCGCCTGCAACGACGAGCCGATCTGGTTCGCCACGCGCGCTTCTTCCAGCGCCTTCGTCACGTCGCTGCGCGCGGCGCGCAGGAGCGTCCATTTGTCGAGCAGCGCGCCGGCTTCCGGCACCGCCGGGAACGCGTGATACGTCTCGGTGAAGATCGTTTCGTTGTTCGGCGCGAATACCTTCCACGCTTCTTCCGCGGTGAACGACAGGAACGGCGCCATCAGACGCAGCAGGCCGTGCGCGATGTGGTACAGCGCGGTCTGTGCCGAGCGGCGCGCGACGGAGTCCGCCGCCGTGGTGTACAGACGGTCTTTCAGCACGTCCAGATAGAAGCCGCCGAGGTCTTCCGAGCAGAACGTCTGCAGCTTGGCGACCACCGGGTGGAACTCGTACTTCTCGTAGTGCGACAGGACGTCGTTTTGCAGGTTCGCCGACAGCGCCACCGCATAGCGGTCGATCTCGAGCCAGTCTTCCACCGGACGGGCGTGTTGCGCGAAATCGAAATCCGACAGATTCGCGAGCAGGAAGCGCAGCGTGTTGCGGATACGGCGATAGCCTTCTGTCACGCGCTTCAGGATTTCTTCGGAAATGGCCAGTTCGCCCGAGTAGTCGGTCGAGGCAATCCACAGACGGATGATTTCCGCGCCGAGGCGGTTCGCCACTTCATGGGGGTCGATGCCGTTGCCGAGCGACTTGCTCATCTTGCGGCCTTCGCCGTCGACGGTGAAGCCGTGCGTGAGCAGCGCGTTGTACGGCGGGCGGCCGTCGAGCATCGAGGCGGTCAGGAGCGACGAGTGGAACCAGCCGCGGTGCTGGTCCGAGCCTTCCAGATACAGATCGGCCGGGAATTGCAGCTGGTCCTTGTGCGAGCCGCGCAGCACGTGCCAGTGCGTGGTGCCCGAGTCGAACCAGACGTCCAGCGTGTCGCGGTTCTTTTCGTACATGTTGGCGTCGTCGCCGATCAGCTCGCGCGGGTCGAGCGATTGCCAGGCTTCGATGCCGGCCTTCTCGACGCGTTGTGCGACTTCTTCGAGCAATTCCAGCGTACGCGGATGCAGCTCGCCGGTTTCCTTGTGCACGAAGAATGCCATCGGCACACCCCATTGGCGCTGGCGCGACAGCGTCCAGTCCGGCCGGTTGGCGATCATGCTGAAGAGGCGCTGCTTGCCCCACGACGGATAGAACGCGGTGTTTTCGATACCTTCGAGCGCGGTTTCGCGCAGGGTCTTGTTGGTGTCGTTCGGCTTGACGTCCATGCCGGCGAACCACTGCGACGTCGCGCGGTAGATGATCGGCGTCTTGTGGCGCCAGCAGTGCATGTAGCTGTGCGCGAATTTCTCGGTGCGCAGCAGGGAGCCGGCGCCTTGCAGCGCTTCGACGATCTGCGGATTGGCCGCCCAGATCGACAGGCCGCCGAACAGCGCGAGCGACTCGATATAGCGGCCGTCGCCCATCACCGGATTGATGATGTCCGAATCGGCCATGCCGTGTGCCTTGCACGACACGAAGTCTTCCACGCCGTACGCCGGCGACGAGTGCACGATGCCCGTGCCCGTTTCGGTCGTCACGTAGTCGCCGAGATAAACCGGCGCGGTGCGCTTGTAGCCAGGATGCGCGGGCGCGAGCGGGTGGTTGAAGCGCAGATTGACGAGCTTCGCGCCTGGCGTGGTGGCAACCACGGTGCCTTCCAGGCCATACAGCTTCAGGCAGGCTTCAACGCGCTCTTCGGCGAGGATCAGCAGGCCGCGCGGCGTGTCGACCAGCGCGTAGACGATTTCCGGGTGCAGGTTCAGCGCCTGGTTGGCGGGAATGGTCCACGGCGTGGTGGTCCAGATCACGATGCCGCCTTCGTTGCGCGGCAGCGCGGCGAGGCCGAAGGCCTGCGCGGTCTTTTCCGGCTCGGCGAAGCTGAACATCACGTCGATGGTCGGATCGGTCTTGTCCTTGTATTCGACTTCCGCTTCGGCCAGCGCCGAGCCGCAGTCGAAACACCAGTTCACCGGCTTCAGGCCGCGGAACACGTAGCCTTTTTCCATGATCTTCGCGAGCGCGCGGATTTCGCCGGCTTCGTTCGTGAAGTTCATGGTCTTGTACGGATTGTCCCAGTCGCCGAGCACGCCCAGGCGCCGGAAGCCGACCTTCTGCTTCTCGATCTGCTCGGTCGCGTAGGCGCGCGCTTTCTGCATGACTTCGGCGGCCGGCAGTGACTTGCCGAACTGCTTCTCGATCTGGATTTCGATCGGCATGCCGTGGCAGTCCCAGCCCGGCACGTAGACCGCGTCGAAGCCCGCCAGATTGCGCGCCTTGACGATCATGTCCTTGAGGATCTTGTTCACCGCGTGGCCGAGGTGGATGTCGCCGTTCGCATACGGCGGGCCGTCGTGCAGGATGAACTTCTTGCGGCCCTGGCTGGCGGCGCGGATCTTTTCGTAGATCTTGCGTTCCTGCCATTCCTTGACCCATTGCGGCTCGCGCTTGGGCAGGTCGCCGCGCATCGGGAACGGCGTGTCGAGCAGGTTGACCGGGTAGCGTGACTGCGGTTTCGAATCGGCTTTCTTGTTGCTCATGATGAGGTCGCGGTGAATTCTTTCTATGCGCAGCGAGGCGCGGAATGCGCACGATGCGCGAGGGCGTTGGGCGCGCCCGGCAGGCATGTCGCGTGAGTCACGGACGCCCTTCGATGCGCGCAGCGAGGGACCCTGCGACGCTCGGCGCGCACGCGGGGTCCACGGCGGCTATCTAATTCGGTCGGTGGCCGAGGTGGCGAAGCCGGTGGAACGGCTGCCCGGCGTGCCGGCGCCGACAGCTGCGAACCACGCGCGCGCATTGGCGACGTCGCGCGCAATGGCGGCGGTCAGCGTTTCGAGGTCGACGTACTTTTCCTCGTCGCGCAGCTTCTTCAGGAATTCGACGCGCACAAGTTTGCCATAGGCGTCGCCATGCCAGTCGAGCAGGTGAACTTCGAGCAGCACGCGCCCGGAATCGTCGACGGTGGGGCGCAGGCCCAGGCTCGCGACGCCCGGCAACGGTTCGTCCGCCACGCCGTGCACGCGCACGATGAAAATGCCCGCCAGCGCCGGACGCTTGTGGGCGATCGGCAGGTTCAGCGTGGGGAAGCCGAGATCGCGGCCGAGCTTCATGCCGTGCACGACGTGGCCGCTGATCAGATAGTCTCGGCCCAGCGCGGCGCGCGCCGAGTCGAGGTCTCCCGCCACCAGCGCCGCGCGCACGCCCGAGCTGGAAATGCGCGCGCCCGACGGATCGGCCACCGTGGCCATCTGCTCGACTTCGAAACCGTGTTGCTGCCCGGCGGCCTGCAGCGACGTGAAGTCGCCCGCGCGCTTGGCGCCGTAGCGGAAATCGTCGCCGATCATGACCCAGCGCGCGTGCAGCCCGTTGACGATGATCCGCTCGACGAACGTGTCCGGCGACTGGCTCGCGAACGTGTGATTGAAGTGCTCGACTACCACCCGGTCGACGCCGTTGGTGCGCAGCGCTTCGAGCTTGTCGCGCAGCATCGCGATGCGCGGCGGCGCGCCCGCTGGGTTGAAGAATTCGCGCGGGTGCGGCTCGAAGGTCATCACGCAGACGGGCAGGCCGCGCGCATCGGCCGCCGCGCGCACATGGGCGAGCAAAGCCTGATGGCCGCGGTGGACACCGTCGAAGTTGCCGATGGTCAGTGCGCAGGGCGCACGGCTTTCAGCATTGGGAAGACCGCGGAAGACTCTCACGATAGCGGGTTCGGGGTAGGGCGGCCAAGGTGCCGCAAAACAAACGATTATAAACGCTCAGCGCAGTAGACGGCGGCGCGTCGCGGTTTTGGGTGTCCCCGAATGATAAAATCCGCGGATGAAAAAACTCGTCATCCTGATTTCCGGACGGGGAAGCAACATGGAAGCCATCGTTCGTGCCTGCTCGGCCGAAGGCTGGCCGGCGCAGGTCGCCGCCGTGATTGCCAACCGTCCTGACGCCGCGGGCCTTGCGTTCGCGGCGTCGCACGGCATTGCCACCGCGGTGGTCGACCACCGCCAGTTTCCCGACCGAGACAGCTTCGACGCCGCGCTGGCCCAGCAGATCGACGGCTTCGCGCCCGAGCTGGTGGTGCTCGCCGGGTTCATGCGCGTGCTCACGGCCGGTTTCGTCGATCATTACGCGGGGCGCATGCTGAACGTGCATCCATCACTGCTGCCGAGCTTTCCGGGGTTGAAAACCCACCAGCAGGCGCTCGACGCCGGCGTGCGGCTGCATGGCGCGTCCGTGCATTTTGTCACGTCGCAGCTGGATCATGGGCCGATCGTCGTGCAGTCGGCGGTCCCCGTCGAAACCGGCGACACGCCCGCCACGCTCGCCGAACGCGTGCTGGCTACCGAACATATTATTTATCCACGCGCGGTGCGCTGGTTCGTCGAAGGGCGTCTGGCTCTCGACGGCCTGCGTGTCACGCTTACGCCGCCAGAGCCGCAATGGCTCTTTGCCGGTCACACTGCCGGAGAGGGCGCATGAGATTGCATGGTTTCCTGATTGGACAAACCGAGACGTTGCTGGCTGACGTCCTGAAGCTGAATGGCCCGGCCGATGCCGCCACGAGCCGTTTCTTCCGCGCGCATCCGAAGCTCGGGCACGGCGAACGCGGCGTGATCGCCGAGGCGGTGTTCGCGGTGCTGCGCCGCCGGATGGAGTTCGCCCATCTGGCCGAAAGCGGCGCCGGCAGCCCGGCGCGCCGTCTGGCCCTGCTGGGCCTGATGCAGACGGCCGGCCGCACGGCGCTCAAGCCATTCGTGTCCGAGTCGGAGTCGAAGTGGCTCGACCACGTCGCGACGATCGACCCGGAGAGCCTGCCGCTGCGCATTCGCCTGAATCTGCCCGGGTGGATATCCGAGGCGCTCAGCCAGCGGTTCGACGCCGCCGAGCTGGCGCAACTGGCCGCCGCGCTGAACTATCCGGCGCCGCTCGATCTGCGCGCGAATCCGATCAAGGCGAGCCGCGACGACGTGTTGAACGCGTTGTCGAAGGCGGGCATCGAGGCCGGTGCGACGCCGTTCGCGCCGTTCGGCGTGCGCGTGGTCGGCAAGCCGCCGCTCACCAAGCTGGACGCGTTTCAGCACGGCTGGCTCGAAGTGCAGGACGAAGGCAGCCAGTTGCTGTGCGCGCTGGTCGCGCCCAAGCGCGGCGAGATGATCGTCGACTTTTGCGCCGGCGCGGGCGGCAAGACGCTGGCGCTGGGCGCGGCGATGCGCTCCACCGGCCGTCTCTACGCTTTCGACATCTCCGAGCGGCGCCTCGCCAAACTCAAGCCGCGCCTCGCGCGCAGCGGGTTGTCGAACGTGAATCCGGTGCTGATCGACAGCGAACACGATTCGAAGATCAAGCGCCTCGCGGGCAAGATCGACCGCGTGCTCGTCGACGCGCCGTGCAGCGGCCTGGGCACGCTGCGCCGCAACCCCGACCTGAAGTGGCGCCAGTCGCCGGAATCGGTCGCCGAACTGACGCCGAAGCAACTGTCGATTCTCACCAGCGCGGCCCGTCTGGTGAAGAAGGGCGGCCGCCTCGTCTACGCCACCTGCTCGATTCTGGAGGCGGAAAACGAAGCCGTCGTGAAGCAGTTCCTCGCCGATCATCCGGACTTCGCCCTCGTGCCCGCGCGCGACGTGCTGGCCGAGCAGCGCATCGATCTGGAAATGGGCGATTATCTGTCGCTGTGGCCGCACCGCCACGCAACCGACGGTTTCTTTGCCGCAGTGCTCGAACGTCAGAGTTAAGCGCAACAGGCATTGGCCGGCGCGCGGGTTCTCGGGTTCACTGATTCGATCCCAGGGCCTGACGGTGCGCCGGCGATTTCGGCGACATCATGCAAAACCGTCTTTTCCCCCATATGTTCAGCGACCTGCTGCGCGACTTCGGCCAGCCGGTGATGCTGTGGCAGATCGGCGTCCTGCTCGGGACGCTCGCGCTCGCTTGGCTGCTAGCACGCGTGTTGCGGCGCGCGCTGGATCTGCGCCGCCAGACGCGCTATCAGACGCTGCGTTTCGGCGCGGAGAGCCTGAATCGCGCGTTCTTCCCGCTGATCGGCGCGTGTCTCGTCTGGCTCGCGCGATCGATCGCGAGCCCGTTCATGCATACGGCGCTGCTCGACCTGGCCTTGGTGCCGCTGTTCGGCATAGGCCTGATTTACATCGTGTTTTTCTTCGCGAGGCGGGTCTTCAGCCACGACGGCGAGACTCATCCGTGGCTGTTTCTCGTCGAAAAGTTCGTTTCGCTGATTGTCTGGATCGCCATGGTGCTCACGGTGGTGGGTATCCAGGACGACGTGATCGACTGGATGGCGAGCGTCCATTTCCGGATCGCCAACGCGCACATGACGCTGCTCTCGCTCGTCACGGGCCTGATGTGGGTGTGCGTGACGATGATCATCGCGATGTGGCTCGGCTCGGCGTTCGAAGACCGCCTGATCCGTTCGACCACGCTCGACGCCAATCTGAAGGTGGTGGTGGCGCGGGTCGGCCGGGCGCTGTTCGTGCTGGCGGCGGTGCTGATCAGCCTCTCGCTGGTCGGCATCGATATCACGGTGCTGGGTGTGTTCGGCGGCGCGCTGGGCGTTGGGCTCGGTTTCGGCATGCAGAAGATCGCCAGCAACTATGTGTCGGGCTTCATCATCCTGATCGACCGGTCGCTGCGGATCGGCGACACGATCAACGTGAGCGGCCTGCAGGGCATGGTCACGCAGATCCGCACGCGCTATACCGTGGTGCGCGGGCTGGACGGCATTGAGACGCTGATCCCGAACGAAAAGCTGATTACTGACGTGGTGCAGAACCAGTCGTCATACCTGACCCGCGGCTTTTCGAAGCTGGCCGTGCAGGTCGCGTACACGTCCAACGTCGAACAGGCCATGGCGCTCCTCGCGCAGGCTGCCGAGGGCGTGCCGCGCGTGCTGCAGGAGCCGGCGCCGACGCCTTATCTGGCGAGTTTCGGCGCGGACGGCATCAATCTCGAACTCGGCTTCTGGATCGAGGACGCGGCGAAGGGCACCTCGGGCGTGCGTTCGGCCGTCAATCGCAATATCTGGCGTCTGTTTTCGGAGCACGACATCTCGATTCCGTTCGCGCAACGCGAAGTGCGAATTGTCGGCAATGTGAGCGACGCAATGCCGCAGCCGGTAATAATGACCGCCCCCGCCGCAAACCAGGCGGACAGCGCCCGCTGATGGGCGTTTTGAGCGCGGCCGCCGGTCTTCAACGAGACTTTCGGCGCGCTCATCCTCTTGATGCCGCACAAAAAATCCCTATTTGTTACAAACACTTGGAACGGTTCAAGTAGAATATCGTCCAACCTCGCTGTATGCTTTCACTTTCTTGACACACGCGTCCTGCGTTTGTCTTGTGTCTCTCGTTCCACAGGTAAATTGCCTTGTTGAATTCTTTGCTTGATTTCCTTGCCCACGGGCTGCTGCACTTCTCGTGGTGGCAACTCGTGCTGTACACGCTGGCTGTCACGCACGTCACGATCATCGGCGTCACGGTCTATCTGCATCGCTGCCAGGCGCACCGCGCGCTGGAGCTGCATCCGGTCGTCAGTCATTTTTTCCGCTTCTGGCTGTGGATGACCACCGGCATGCTGACCGGCCAGTGGGCCGCGATTCACCGTAAGCACCATGCCAAGTGCGAAACGGAAGAAGATCCGCACAGCCCGCAAACGCGCGGCATCTGGAAGGTGCTGCTCGAAGGCGCAGAACTCTATCGCACGGAAGCGAAAAACGAAGAAACGATGCGCAAGTTCAGTCACGGCACGCCGAACGACTGGATGGAACGCAACGTCTACACCAAGTACCCGATCCTCGGCGTGAGCCTGATGATGGTGCTGAACGTCGCGCTGTTCGGCGTTGTGGGCCTGACGATCTGGGCCGTCCAGATGGTCTGGATTCCGTTCTGGGCCGCCGGCGTGGTCAACGGCCTCGCGCATTTCTGGGGCTATCGCAACTTCAATTCGTCGGATGCCAGCACGAACATTTTCCCGTGGGGCATCATCATCGGCGGTGAGGAACTTCACAATAATCACCACACGTATGCGACGTCGGCCAAGTTGTCGAACAAGTGGTACGAGTTCGATATCGGCTGGATGTACATCCGCATCATGTCGGCGTTCCGCCTCGCCAAGGTGAAGAAGGTTGCGCCCACGCCGCGTCTGACCACCGGCAAGCTGGTGCTCGATCAAGACACGCTGCAGGCGGTGCTGGCCAATCGCTACGAAGTGATGGCCCGTTACGGCAAGGCGCTCAAGCGCGCTTACCGTCAGGAACTGGCGCATCTGAAGGAAGTGGGCGCGCGTGAGAAGTATCAGGTCATGCGCGGCGCACGTAGCTGGTTCCACAAGGAAGAAGCCGGTCTCGACGAGCCGCAGAAGCGCCAGCTGCCGCAAATCTTCGCGAACAGCCAGAAGCTCAAGACTTACATCGACATGCGCAACGAACTGGCGGCAATGTGGGAGCGCTCCAATGCGTCGCGCGATCAGTTGCTGATCCAGTTGCAGGACTGGTGTCATCGCGCGGAGCAGAGCGGCATTAAGGCACTGCAGGAATTCGCGTTGCGACTGCGCCGTTATGCCTGATAGCGAAATCCATTAAAATCTCGTTACGTCACAAAACCCCGCGTTGGCGGGGTTTTGCTTTTTGGGCCACGGAAACACCATCAATTCATGATGGACAGTCCGCGGCGGCAGAGCGAGGGCAGAGGAGATCATGGAGCAGCAGGCGATCAGGACCGTCGAATATGACCGGCCGCAGGCACAGGGCACGACCTGTGGAATCGGGCAGGCGTGGGCGAAGGTGCCCGCCATGCCGTCGGCGGAAGAGAAAGTGGCGCTGAAGGCACGCATCCGCGCGTTGCTCGAGCGCGAGAAGGCCGTGCTCGTCGCGCACTATTACGTCGACGCGGAATTGCAGGAGCTTGCCGACGAGACCGGCGGCTGCGTGGCCGACTCGCTGGAGATGGCGCGCTTCGGGCGCGATCACGCAGCGCAGACACTGGTCGTTGCCGGTGTGCGCTTCATGGGCGAGACAGCGAAAATCCTGAGTCCGGACAAGCGCATTCTGATGCCGGATCTCGACGCGACCTGTTCGCTCGATCTTGGCTGCCCGGTCGATGAATTCTCGGCTTTTTGCGACGCACACCCGGATCGCACCGTGGTCGTGTATGCGAACACGAGCGCGGCGGTGAAGGCGCGCGCGGACTGGATGGTGACGTCGTCGATCGGACTGGAGATCGTGGCCGACCTGCACGCGCGTGGCGAAAAAATCATCTGGGCGCCGGACCGGCACCTCGGCAGCTATATCCAGAACAAGACCGGCGCGGACATGCTGCTGTGGCAGGGCTCATGCCTCGTGCACGACGAGTTCAAGGGCATCGAACTCGATCTGCTGCGTGCCGAATATCCCGGCGCGAAGGTGCTGGTGCATCCGGAGTCGCCGGCCAACGTCGTGGCGCAAGCGGATGTGGTGGGCTCGACCACGCAATTGATCGACGCCGCGCAAAAGCTCGACGCGACGCATTTCATCGTGGCGACCGATCTCGGCATCCTGCACAAGATGCAGCTCGCCGCACCAGGCAAGGTCTTGATTGCCGCGCCAACGGCCGGCAATAGTGCGACCTGCAAGAGCTGCGCGCACTGTCCGTGGATGGCGATGAACGGCCTGGCCAATCTGGCCGATGTGCTCGAGCGTGGCCACAATGAGATTTTCGTCGATCGTGCGATCGGTGAACGGGCGCGTCTGCCGATCGACCAGATGCTGGATTTCGCGGCGCGTCACAAGAAGCGCGTGCAGGCGAGCGGCGATCTCGCGCGCGATGCGCAACTGTATTCGAACGTGGGAGCAGCGTAATGGGAGCGGTTGAGTGCGGGCAGGCCGAGGCGGTGTCGCCGCTGTTCGATGAAATTCACGCGCAGTACGGTGTGGCATTCAGCGCCGCCTTGGCGCGCAATGTCGCGGACGCGCTGGCAGAGGATATCGGCACAGGCGACCAGACGGGCCGCCTTGTGCCCGCCGACGACGTGCGCGAGGCGCGCATTATCGTGCGCGAGGACGCTGTGCTGTGCGGGGTGCCGTGGTTCAACGCGGTCATGCGCGCGGTCGATCCGCGTATCGAAGTGACGTGGCGCTACCGTGAGGGCGATCGCATGGCAGCGGATACCCCGGTTTGCGAGCTGCGTGGCCCCGTGCGTGCGTTGCTGACCGCGGAGCGTAACGCGCTGAATTTCCTGCAACTGCTGTCGGGTGTGGCGAGCGCAACGCGCCGCTATGTCGACGCTGTCGCTCATACGAGCACGCGCATTCTCGATACACGCAAGACTTTGCCGGGTCTGCGGCTCGCGCAAAAGTACGCGGTGCGCGTGGGCGGCGGCGCAAATCAGCGGCTGGCGCTGTATGACGGCATTCTCATCAAGGAAAACCACATTGCCGCCGCTGGTGGCGTGGGAGCGGCGATGGACGCCGCGCTGGCGCTGAATGCGGGCATATCGATCCAGATAGAAGTCGAGACACTCGAGCAACTGGAAGCCGCCTTGGCGCACGGCGCGCAGTCCGTTCTGCTGGACAATTTTTCGTTCGACGCAATGCGTGACGCGGTGCGCATCACAGCAGGGAGGGCGGTGCTGGAAGTGTCGGGCGGTGTGAACTTCGAAACTGTGCGGACGATTGCGGAGACGGGCGTGGATCGTGTATCGATCGGTGCGTTGACCAAAGACGTGCGTGCAACGGATTACTCGATGCGAATAGTCTAAGGCGAGCGTTTCTACGCACCCGACGCAGGAAGAACGGGCCATTGCCGGATATCCCGGCAATGGCCCGTTTTTTTAGCGCAAATCAATCACACGTTGCGATTGGGCACACGATCCGGCGATAGCACGGTCGGCAGCGCTTTCGGCAGAGTCGCCGGCCAGTCGCGGCTGAAGTGCAAGCCGCGGCTCTCGCGCCGCGAACGTGCACCTTCGACGATCAACGAAGCCACATCGACCAGATTGCGCAGTTCCAACAAGTCGCGGCTTACCTTGAAGTTCGCGTAATACTCGTGGATCTCGTCGCGCAGCAGTGCAAGGCGGTGCTTGGCGCGCGCAAGCCGTTTGTCGGTCCGTACGATGCCGACGTAATTCCACATCAGCCGGCGCAATTCGTCCCAGTTGTGAGCGACTACCACTTCTTCGTCGGGATCGGATACGCGGCTTTCGTCCCAGTCTGGCAGCGGTGCGTGGACGGCGGCGCTGAAACCTTCCTCCTCGATCGCTTGCGCCGCCGAGCGGCCAATCACCAGGCACTCGAGCAGAGAGTTGCTGGCAAGCCGGTTTGCGCCATGCAAGCCCGTGCAGGACGTTTCACCGACCGCGTACAGGCCAGCCAGATCGGTTCGGCCAGCCAGATCGGTCACGACGCCGCCGCACGTGTAGTGCGCGGCCGGCACGACTGGAATGGGCTCTTTGGTAATGTCGATGCCGAACTCCAGGCAGCGCGCAAGAATAGTCGGGAAGTGTTCGCGCAGGAATTCCGGTGATTGGTGGCTGATGTCGAGATACACGCAATCGATGCCGCGCTTTTTGATTTCAAAGTCGATCGCTCGCGCGACGATGTCTCGCGGCGCGAGTTCAGCGCGTTCGTCATGGTTCGGCATGAAGCGGGTGCCATCCGGCAGCTTCAGGATGCCGCCTTCGCCGCGCACCGCTTCCGAGATCAGGAACGACTTGGCGTAGGGGTGGAAGAGGCAGGTTGGATGGAACTGGATGAACTCCATATTCGCCACGCGGCAGCCGGCCCGCCAGGCCATTGCAATGCCGTCGCCCGTCGCGGTATCGGGATTCGTGGTGTAGAGATAGACCTTGCCGGCACCGCCCGTGGCAAGCACCGTATGCGGAGCCTCGATCGTCACCGTGCGGCCGCTTTGCAGGTCGAGTGCGTACAGGCCGTGACAGCGGCGGCCGGGCAAGCCGAGTCGGTCGGACGTGATCAGGTCGATTGCGTAGTGATCTTCGAGCAGCGTGATGTTCGGGTGCTGGCGCACGCGCTCGCTGAGCGTGGCGACCACGGCATGGCCCGTCGCGTCGGCTGCATGAATGATCCGGCGATGGCTATGGCCGCCTTCGCGCGTCAGATGAAAGCCGAGTTCGGCAGCGTCGTCTTTGGTGAACGGCACACCTTGGTCGATCAGCCATTCGATCGCCGCACGCCCATGCTCGACGATAAAACGCGTGGCCGCTTCGTCGCATAGACCACCCCCGGCGATCAGCGTATCGCTCACGTGATTATCGATGCTGTCCGCCGAGTCCAGTACCGCGGCGATGCCGCCTTGTGCCCAGTCGCTCGCGCCTTCGGTCATCGATCGCTTGGCGACCACCGCAACCCGCCGGGTCTGCGCAAGATTGAGCGCGACGCTCAATCCAGCCAGACCGCTACCGACAATCGCCACATCGAATTCCATTGCCACTATCTCCATCTCTTCGTTTTGCGGTGACGGCGTGCTCTGGGCGCGCCGCTAAAACGAGAAAGGATACGCGCCACGGCGGACGAGGGAAAGCTGGCCAATTGGCATAAGGCGATTCGAATGGAGGAATAAGGGACGAGTGACCGATGAACGGCGCCGCAATAGCGAAGAGAACGGCGCTGGAAACAAAAAAGCCCCGCACGAATGCGAGGCTTTTCTGAATGTCTTTTGCCTTCGTCAGGCAGGAGCCAAGATTTACTTGATCTTGGTTTCCTTGTACTCAACGTGCTTACGGACGACCGGATCAAACTTCTTGATCAGCATCTTTTCCGGCATGTTGCGTTTGTTCTTCGTGGTCGTGTAGAAGTGACCCGTGCCTGCGGTCGATTCCAGCTTGATCTTGTCGCGTGCGCCTTTCGCCATGATTTACTCCTTAGGCTTCACCGCGTGCGCGCAGATCTGCGAGCACAGCGTCAATGCCGTTCTTGTCGATCAAGCGCAGACCGGCGTTCGAAATGCGCAGACGCACGAAACGGTTTTCGCTTTCCACCCAAATACGGCGGCTTTGCAGGTTCGGCAGGAACCGGCGCTTGGTTTTGTTGTTCGCGTGGGAAACGTTGTTGCCGCTCATCGGCGCTTTCCCAGTTACTTGGCATACGCGTGCCATGAGAGCACTCCTAATACGCTAATTCTGAGTTCGAACGCCGTGAAAGTTTCCCGAAAAGAGCCGCGCTGAAATTCAGGCACGTTTCCTTTCCGGAACGCCTTGGTGGCTTCGGAACAGGGGGTTGGAAATAGGCAAACCGGAATTCTAGCAGAAAAAAAGCCGCAAAATCAAACCTTATTTGCGATGCCGGCCACGGCGCCATCTCCGCGCGGCCCTGGTTCGGGCCGCGTCACGGCCAGCCGGCGCGGGCGAAGGAGTAGACACTGTCGGCGCCGATCACCAGATGATCGACCAGTTGCACGTCTATCAGGGCCAGTGCGTCACGCAGCGTGTGGGTCAGGCGGCAATCGCTTGCGCTTGGCTGGACGGCGCCGGAAGGGTGATTATGCGCGACGATCAGGCTGGCTGCATTCAGGTTCAGCGCGCGCCGCACGATTTCCCGCGGATACACCGCCATGCGCGTGAGCGTGCCCCGAGCACTTTCTTCGCAATGTATCAGCCGATGCCTCGCGTCGAGAAAAAGCGACACAAAAACTTCCTGCGGGCGCCCGCCGATCGTCAGGCGCAAGTAGTTTTCGACGGCTTCGGGCGAGTTCAGCAGCGAGCGCTGTCGCATTTTGTCCACCAGCGAGCGGCGCGCCATCTCCATGATGGCTAGCAACTGGGCTTTTTTGGCCGGGCCGATGCCGTTCAGGCCGTCGAAGTCCGTATAAGTTGCGTCGAGCATCGCGCGCAGCGAGCCGAAGCGCGCCAGCAGGGCGCGCGCGATGCTGAAGACGTCGTGCCCGGGCAAGCCGGAGCCGAGCACTAGCACGATCATCTCGGCATCCGACAGCACGCCGGGACCCTTTTCGATCAGCCGTTCGCGCGGCATGTCTTTTTTAAGCCATTTTCCGCGCAAGAGCGCCCGGCGCGCACGCGCGCGAGGCTTTGCGGCGGTTTGTCCCACGGGCGCGGGGTTGGCCGCTTCAACGGGCGGCCGGTCGATCGTGGTGGCGTAGTCAGCCATATATAGAGAATCCTCCGCTGCGAGTTTGGGGCGCGACGCACGCAAGCCGCCGCCCGCTATGTGGCTTACAATAGACGCTTTGCGCACGGCACCCCGACGGTTTGCCACACGCGGAGACTGCGCCAGCGGCGCACGCGTGCTGCGCGCCTCGACTGAGCGAGCATTGCATGAGCATCATCGACATTTCCGAAGTGAAGCCCGGTTCACACGTGACGCTTCACTACCGGCTTTCCCTTGCCGATGGCGCCGAAGTCATCAACACGTTTAACGACAGGCCGGCTACGCTGCTGCTCGGCGCCGGTCAGCTGGCGCCGCCGCTGGAAGATATTTTGCTGGGTTTGAAGGTGGGCCACCATTCGACCTTTCAGCTAGCGCCGGGCCAGGCATTCGGTCCCCGCAATCCGGAATTGATCCAGCGTGTGTCGTTGGCCACGCTGCGCGAAAACAGCATTATCGGCGAGGATTTTTCGCCAGGCGACCTGGTCGAATTCAACGCACCGGGTGGCGGCCGCTACGCCGGTGTCCTGAAAGAGGTCGGCGAAACCTCGGCCCTGTTCGATTTCAACCATCCGCTTGCCGGCCAGGCGCTGGCGTTTGAAGTGAAAATCATCGGGATTCTGTAAACATGAGCATCACGGATACGACTCTTGCCGAAACCGAGATCCTGCTGGCGCAGCCGCGCGGGTTCTGTGCCGGCGTGGACCGGGCTATCGAGATCGTCGAGCGGGCTATCAAACTGCACGGCTCGCCTATCTACGTACGCCACGAGATTGTCCATAACGCCTATGTCGTCGAGGATCTGCGCAAGAAGGGCGCGATCTTCATCGAAAGTCTGGAAGAAGTGCCGGCGGGTAATACGGTCATTTTCAGCGCGCACGGCGTGTCGAAGGCCGTGCGTTCCGAGGCCGAATCGCGCGGGCTGCGTGTATACGACGCTACCTGTCCGCTCGTGACCAAGGTGCATATCGAAGTCGCGAAGATGCGCCAGGATGGCTTCGACATCGTCATGATCGGCCACAAGGGCCACCCGGAAGTCGAAGGCACGATGGGGCAGGCGGCTCAAGGCATGCATCTGGTCGAAGACATCGAAGACGTGCAGGCCTTGCAGCTGGCCGACCCCGAGCGGATCGCGTTCGTCACGCAAACCACGCTGTCGGTCGACGACGCGGCCGAGATCATCGGCGCCCTGAAGGCCAAATACCCGTCCATTCGCGAACCGAAGAAGCAGGACATCTGTTACGCCACGCAAAACCGCCAGGACGCGGTGAAGTTCATGGCGCCGCAATGCGATGTCGTGATCGTGGTGGGCAGCCCGAACAGCTCCAATTCCAACCGGTTGCGCGAGCTGGCCGAAAAGCTGGGCGTGCCGGCCTATATGGTGGATTCGCCGGATCAGATCGATCCGGTGTGGGTCGAGGGTAAGCGCCGCATCGGCGTGACGGCTGGCGCCTCGGCGCCGGAGGTGCTGGCGCAGGCGGTGATCGCCCGTTTGCGTGAGCTCGGCGTGCGCAACGTGCGCGCGCTGGACGGCATCGAGGAAAACATCGCGTTCCCGCTGCCGCGGGGGCTGGGTCTGCCAGCCTGACAATTGGCTGACCGCTGAAAGAAAAGCGCACCCGAGGGTGCGCTTTTTTTATGGCTAAAGATCCGCGGGTCCGGAATAAAAAAGTGCCATATCGCCGGAAAAAACGGATTTCGGTGTCCTCCCGCACAAATTTCTTTGAAATGTGATCCGGTTTTTTATAGAGTTTAAATTGATGTGACCCCGTTTTATCAGGGCCAAACCAGTCACCCCTGTTTTTTGACGCACTAAAATAGTGCGTGCGTCTCGTTATCAATATAAACGTAATACCTGACGCGAAGCACGGCGCAATCGGGCGTCGAGGGAATTCGCTGCAACACTTGATGCCATTGGGTGCAATGACAGTGCAACTGGTGCACGAAAAGCAGTCGCAACCTGGTTGCGCCTTTTAGAGGATTTTGCTCTCAAAATAAGGTTGCAATGCAGGAAAACCCTGCCGTTTCAACAATATTGCCCGTCGCAAAATTGGAGTTACAATGCGCGCGTTCTCAAGGCCTAAGGGCTTCGAACACTAGATTTTGCAAGGCGCAGGAGACCTACCTAATGCGAGTCAAATTTGCTTACACCGTGTCCATCGTGGCTGCGGTTGCGATGCTGACCGCATGCGGAAAAAAGGGCGATGGCGAGGCGGGCACGGGCGCATCGGCTGCGACAGTGGCCGCCGCACCGGCAAGCGAAGTGATTGTCGTGAAAATTGGTCATGCCGGCCCGTTGACGGGCGGCATTGCGCATCTGGGCAAGGACAACGAAAACGGGGCACGATTGGCGGTCGAGGAAATCAACACCCAAGGCTTGACCATCGACGGGCGCAAGATCCAGCTGCAGCTCGACGCGCAGGACGACGCGGCCGATCCCAAAGTGGGCACCGAGGTCGCCGAGAAGTTTGTCGACGACCATGTGGTCGCGGTGGTCGGGCACCTGAACTCGGGCGTTTCCATCCCCGCGTCGAAGATCTATAGCGATGCAGGCATTGTGCAGATCTCGCCGTCGTCGACGAATCCGGGGTACACGCGGCAAGGTTTCAAGACGACGTACCGCGTGGTCGCGACCGACGCGCAGCAGGGCCCGGCGCTCGCCAGCTATGCGACGAAGGCGCTGGGCGCGAAACGCATCGCGATCGTCGACGACTCGACGGTCTACGGCAAGGGATTGGCGGACGAGTTCGCGAAAACAGTACAGGCGAGCGGCGCAAAGATCGTTGCTCGGGAAACCACGAATGACAAGGCCACGGAGTTCCAGGCCATCCTAGCAAGAATCAAGCGTGTTCAGCCGGACGTGATCATGTTCGGCGGTATGGACGCAACGGGCGGGCCGTTCACGAAGCAGGCGGCGGCGCTCGGTATCAGGGCAAAAATCCTTGGCGGCGACGGTGTGTGTACCGACAAGGTAGGTGAGCTGGCGGGAACCGCCGTGCAAAACCTGGTCTGTTCGGAGGCGGGACTCGCGCTTTCGAAGATGGACAAGGGAGCGGACTTCGAAAAGAAGTACGAGGACCGTTTCCACACACCGGTGCAGATTTACGCGCCGTTCACGTATGACGCTGTGTACGTGATTGTCGATGCAATGAAGCGCGCTAATTCGATCGAGGCGCCCAAGGTGCTGGCTGCGATGCCGTCCACCGATTACAACGGGGTAATCGGCCACATCGCGTTCGACGACAAGGGTGATTTGAAAGAGGGCGCCATTACGCTTTACGACTTCAGGAACGGCAAAAAAGCGGTTCTCGACGTGGTGAAGCTGTGATGACGGGACGTTCAGCCTGACGGCACCGACACCACCCAACGGTGCCGTTTTTGCATCCGCCTCCGGCGAGCCCGCGACTGCAACCCGGTCGTAGGACGAAACCGGCAGCGGATAACCCTTACCGGTCTTTTACATCAGTACCCGCAGTGCCGTTGAGATTGGCGTACCGCATCACCGCCCACCGGCTGATGAAGAACGCGAATCCAGTCGCACGGGCTAAGGAGCATTAAATGGATATCTTCATCCAGCAGGTCCTCAACGGACTGGTGCTTGGCAGCGTTTACGCCATCATCGCACTGGGCTATACGATGGTTTACGGCATCTTGGGCATCATCAACTTCGCTCACGGCGATGTGTTGATGGTGGGCGCGATGGTTGCGCTCTCAGCCATAGGCGTGCTTCAGAACCACTTCCCCGGCCTCGGCAACGTGCCGACGCTGTGCCTCGCGCTGATCATCGCGGCAGTGGTTTGCTCGCTGGTCGGCTACACGATCGAACGCGTGGCCTACCGGCCGTTGCGTAAGGCGCCGCGTCTGGCCCCGCTGATCACCGCCATCGGCGTGTCGATTCTGCTGCAGACGCTGGCCATGATGATCTGGTCGCGCAACCCGCTGCCGTTCCCGCAGCTGTTGCCCACCGATCCGATCAACGTGATCAAGGCGACCGACACGACCCCCGGCGCCGTGATCTCGATGACTGAAATCGTGATCATCGTGGTGGCGTTCCTCGTGATGGGCGGCCTGCTGCTGCTGGTTCACAAGACCAAGCTGGGCCGTGCGATGCGTGCGATCGCCGAGAACCCGGGTGTTGCCAGCCTGATGGGCGTGAACCCGAACTTCGTGATTTCGGCCACCTTCATGATCGGCTCGGCGCTTGCCGCACTGGCCGGCGTGATGATCGCGTCGGAATACGGCAACGCACACTTCTACATGGGCTTCATCCCCGGCCTGAAGGCCTTTACCGCGGCGGTGCTGGGCGGGATCGGCAATCTCGGCGGCGCGATGGTGGGCGGGGTGATCCTCGGCCTGATCGAACAGTTGGGCGCCGGCTACATCGGCAACCTGACAGGTGGCGTCTTCGGCAGCAACTATCAGGACGTGTTTGCGTTCATCGTGCTGATCATTGTGCTGGTGTTCCGTCCGTCGGGCCTGCTCGGCGAACGCGTTGCGGATCGCGCCTGATCCAGGGAGAAATAGACATGACATCAATTCAACCGATCGAGCCGTCCACGACGCTCATCCCTGAGAAAAATCTGGCGAAGACGCTGACCGTCGGCATCATTACGGCCATCTTCGTGATCGCGGCGCCGATGATCATCGGCGCGGCCGGCGGCAACTACTGGGTCCGCGTGCTCGACTTCGCGATGCTGTACGTGATGCTCGCACTGGGCCTGAACGTGGTGGTCGGCTTCTGCGGCCTGCTGGACTTGGGCTATATCGCGTTCTACGCGATCGGCGCTTATACGGCCGCTCTGTTGAGCTCGCCGCATCTGTCGACGCAGTTCGAATGGATCGCGAGTCTCGCGCCGCACGGCCTGCACGTTCCGATCTGGATCATCGTGCCAATCGCGATGGCGCTTGCCGCGGTCTTCGGGATTCTGCTCGGTGCGCCGACGCTGCGTCTGCGAGGCGACTATCTCGCGATCGTGACCCTCGGCTTCGGGGAAATCGTTCGGATTTTCATGAACAACCTCGACCGTCCGGTGAACATTACCAACGGCCCGAAGGGGATCACGGGGATCGATCCGGTGCAGGTGGGCGGCTTCAGCCTCTCGCAGACCCACTCGTTCCTCGGGTTGTCGTTCCCGTCCGTGTACATGTACTACTACCTGTTCGTGCTGTGCGCGCTGCTCGTGATCTGGACCTGTACGCGTCTGCAGCATTCGCGTATCGGCCGCGCATGGGCCGCGATCCGCGAGGACGAAATCGCCGCGAAGGCGATGGGCATCAACACCCGTAACGTCAAGCTGCTGGCCTTCGCGATGGGCGCGTCGTTTGGCGGCCTGTCGGGCGCGATGTTCGGTTCGTTCCAGGGCTTCGTGTCGCCGGAATCGTTCACGTTCTGGGAATCGGTCGTGGTGCTGGCGTGCGTGGTGCTGGGCGGTATGGGCCACATCCCGGGCGTGATTCTCGGTGCGGTGCTGCTCGCCGTGTTCCCGGAATTCCTGCGCTCGACGATGGGCCCGCTGCAAAACGCGATTTTCGGCCATGAAATCGTCGATACCGAAGTGATCCGTCAGTTGCTGTACGGCCTCGCGATGGTCGTGATCATGCTGTACCGCTCGGAAGGCTTGTGGCCGTCGCCGAAGCACGAAGACAAGATTGCGAAACTGGCGAAGCGCAGCGGCAAGAAGCCGGTGCGGGCGTAACGGACTGGGGAAATAATATGAGCGACAACATTCGACTGTCCGTCAAGGGCGTCAACAAACGCTTCGGCGGCCTGCAGGCGCTGTCCGACGTCGGCCTCGAAATCAAGTCCGGCCAGATCTACGGTCTGATTGGCCCGAACGGCGCCGGCAAGACCACGTTCTTCAATGTCATCACGGGCCTGTACACGCCGGATTCGGGCGACTTCAAGCTCGACGGTGAAAACTACACGCCGACCGCGGTCTATCAGGTCGCGAAGGCCGGGATTGCGCGTACGTTCCAGAACATCCGTCTGTTCGGCGGCATGACCGCGCTGGAGAACGTGATGGTCGGCCGTCACGTGCGTACCAAACACGGCCTGATCGGCGCAGTGTTCCAGACGCCGGCGGAGCGCAAGGAAGAGCGCGAGATCAAGGAACGCGCGATCGAACTGCTGGAGTACGTCGGGATCGTGCAGTACGCGGACTACACGTCGCGCAATCTCTCGTACGGCCACCAGCGCCGTCTGGAAATCGCGCGCGCGCTGGCCACGGATCCGAAGCTGCTCGCGCTGGACGAACCGGCTGCCGGCATGAACGCAACGGAAAAGGTCGAGCTGACCAAGCTGCTCGACAAGATCCGCGCCGACGGCAAGACGATCCTGCTGATCGAGCACGACGTGAAACTCGTGATGGGTCTGTGCAACCAGATGACGGTGCTCGACTACGGCAAGGTGATTGCGCAAGGTCTGCCGCAAGACGTGCAGAAGGATCCGAAGGTGATCGAAGCTTATCTGGGTGCGGGGGTCCACTAATGGCTACGGCAATGTTGAAAATCAAGGGCCTGCAGGTCAATTACGGCGGCATTCAGGCAGTCAAGGGCATCGACCTCGAAATCGCGCAGGGCGAGCTGGTGACGCTGATCGGCGCGAACGGCGCGGGCAAGACCACGACGATGAAGGCCATCACCGGTCTGAAGCCGTATTCGGCGGGCGACATCGAGTACATGGGCCAGTCGATCAAGGGTGTCCCGGCGCACGAACTGCTCAAGCGCGGTCTGGCGATGGTGCCGGAAGGCCGTGGCATTTTCTCGCGCATGTCGATCGTCGAGAACATGCAGATGGGTGCTTATCTGCGCAACGACACGGATGGCATCAAGGCGGACGTCGATCGCATGTTCGGCTTCTTCCCGCGCCTGAAGGAACGCGCTTCGCAGTACGCTGGCACGCTCTCGGGCGGCGAACAGCAGATGCTGGCGATGGCGCGCGCGATCATCAGCAAGCCGAAGCTGTTGCTGCTCGACGAGCCGTCGATGGGTCTGTCGCCGATCATGGTGGAGAAGATCTTCGAAGTGGTGCGCACGATCTCGAAGGAAGGCATCACCGTGATGCTCGTCGAGCAGAACGCGCGTCTCGCGTTGCAGGCGGCGAATCGCGGCTACGTGATGGACTCGGGTCTGGTCACGATGTCGGGCGACGCGAAGCAGATGCTGGATGATCCGAAGGTGCGTGCGGCTTATCTTGGCGAATAAGCTGGGCGAATAACCCGCTCGGCTCGGACTGCCGATGAAAAAAGGCTGCATGCGCAAACGCATGCAGCCTTTAGTTTTTTGCGGACCTGTAACGGATCAAACCGCCGGTGCTGGATCCGCCAGTTCCCCTAGCCGTTTGCCGAGACTGATCACCGCATCGGCACGGTAGCCGAGCGCTTCGTAAAACGCGCGGACGTCGGCCTTCGCGGACAACACCTGCAGATTCAGCTTCGGACAGCCGCGTTCGGTCAGCACGGCTTCCACATGCGCGACGAGGCGCGTGCCGATGCCGTGGCGGCGCAGCGACTCATCTACCGCGAGTGAGTACAGCCAGCCACGGTGCCCGTCGTAGCCGCCCATCACCGTGCCGACGATCCGCTCGCCAAGCACCGCGACAAAGAACAGTTCCGGTTGCGTGGCCAGCTTGTTGGCGATCGACAGATGCGGATTGCGCTGCGGCTTCGTCACGTCCCGGTACTCGGGGAAGGCGTTCTGCCACAGCGCGACCACGGCATCCGTGTCGCTCGCGTCGAAGCAACGGATCGACAGCGTGGCGTTCGTCGTCATGCGCGGTCCGGCGCGATTACAGCGTGTCGAGAATCGAACGCAGCATGGCCATCATCTGGTCGATCTCTTCGTTCGTCACGTTCAGCGCCGGCATGAAGCGCAGCAGGTTCGGACGCGCCGCATTCAGCAGCAGACCATCCGGTTGCATGTCGCGCGCCTTTTCGACGATCTGGTTGCCGATGTCCTTGCCGAGCAGCAGCGCGCGCAGCAGTCCTTCACCGCGTTCGCCGTTGAAGCCGCGTTCTTCCGACAATTCCAGCAGCTTCGAGCGCAGATATTCGCCACGCGCCCGCACGCCTTCGAGGAACCCCGGCGCCGTGAGTTGCGAGATCACCGAGTAGCCGACTGCGGTCATCAGCGGATTGCCGTTGTAGGTGCCGCCCTGATCACCTGCTTCGAACACGGCGATTTCCGCCTTCGAGAGCAGCGCCGCGAGCGGCACGCCGCCGCCGATGCCCTTGCCGAGCGTCATGATGTCCGGCTCGATGCCCGACAGCTCATACGCGAACAGCGTGCCCGCGCGGCCGCAGCCGCTTTGCACTTCGTCGACGATCAGCAGCAGGTTGTGCTTTTTCGTCAGTTCGCGCAGTTGCTGCATGAACTCGCGCGTAGCCGGAATCACGCCGCCTTCGCCCTGAATCGGCTCGAGCATCACCGCAACGGTCTTCGCATTGATGAGCTTTTCCACCGACGCGATGTCGTTCAGATCCGCCTTCGGGAAGCCCGGCACTTGCGGCGCGTAGATCGTGTCCCAGCCCGGCTTGCCGCTGGCCGACATGGTGGCCAGCGTGCGGCCGTGGAAGCTGTGATCGAACGTGATGATTTCGAACGCGCCGTCCTTGAACTTCTTGCCCCACTTGCGCGCGAGCTTGATCGCGCCTTCGTTGGCCTCGGCGCCGCTGTTGGCGAAGAAGACCTTGTCAAAGCAGCTGTGTTGCGTGAGCAGGCTGGCGAGTTGCGACATCGGCTCGTTGTAGAAAGCCGGCGACGGATTGAGCAGCAGTTTGGCTTGCTTGTTCAGCGCTTCGATCATGCCGTCGTTGCAATGGCCGAGGCTGTTGACCGCCCAGCCCTGGATGAAGTCCAGATATCGCTTGCCGTTATTGTCGTAGAGCCACGAGCCCTTGCCGTGCGTGAAAACGATTTCGGGCCGGTTCGTGATGTACATCAGCGACTCGATCGGATACTCATTGAAATTCATGACGGCAGGCTCCAGACAGCGGGGGTGAAGGGTGGATGACGATTGGGCTGCTGCAAAACAGCGGCCGGAAAAACAGAAAAGCCACGGCATGCCGTGGCTTTCATGATTCGAACAGCTTGCACCTTTGTGTGGCGCGAGTCCGTGACGAAGCCAGCGGCGTCCCTAGGGGAGCGGCGAGCGGCGACGTCGAAGTTCGGACAGGATGCGGTTCATGCGCGAAAGAATACGACAAGGAAAGCGCTGGTGTAAACCATGAATTTGCATCATGTGCGCCGAACCGGTTTTTTCTGCAACAGCCTTCCTGCTGACACGTTGCTCAGTTCCGCTCCGGCCGACGGTTCGATCGGAGCGGTGTCTCTCGTCAAACCGCGTTGGCCAGATCCGCTGCGCTCGTAAACGAGTCCGCATAGAACTCGTCTTCCGGCAGACCGTGGTGCTGCGTGAAATCACGCTGCGCCGACTCGACCATCACCGGCGCGCCGCACGCATAGACCTGGTACGCCGACAGATCCGGCAAGTCCTCGATCACCGCGCGATGCACGAAGCCGACGCGGCCCGTCCATGCGTCGCCTGCGTCCGGCTCGGACAGCACGGGCACGAACTTGAAGTTCGGAATCTCACGCGCCCATTGCTCGGCCAGTTCGAGCAGATACAGATCTTTCTTGCGGCGTGCGCCCCAGTACAGCGTCATAGGCCGGTTCAGGTTCTTGAACACCGCGTGCTCGACGATCGCTTTCAGCGGCGCGAAGCCCGTGCCCGACGCCAGCAGCACGATCGGCTTGTCCGATTCTTCGCGCAGGAAGAACGTGCCGAGCGGTGCTTCGAAGCGCAGGATGTCGCGCTCTTTCATGGCGTTGAACACGTGATCGGTGAAGGCGCCGCCGGGCATGTGACGGATGTGCAATTCGATCGGGCCTTCCGCGTGCGGCGCGCTTGCCATGGAATAGCTGCGGCGCTTGCCGTCCTTCAGAATGAATTCGAGGTACTGGCCGGCCAGATATTGCAGACGTTCGTTGGCGGGCAATTGCAGCTTCAACACGACGACGTCGTCGGCCTTGCGCTCGATTGCGTTGACGCGGCACGGCAGTTTCTTGACCTGCACGTCGCCCACGCCCGCTACCTCGCGAACGTCCACTTCGAGATCGGAGCAGGCCGTGGCGCAGCAGAAGAGCGCCATGCCGCGGGTTTTTTCGTCGTTCGACAAGGCGGACGAAGAGTGCGCGCGCTGCTCGATCTCGCCGCTGATCACGGTGCCCTTGCACGAGCCACAGGCGCCGTTCTTACAGCCGTACGGCAGGCCGATGCCCTGGCGCAAGGCGGCGCTCAGCACCGGTTCGTCCTGTTCTACCTGAAACTGCCGGCCGCTTTGCCGGAGCGTGACGTTAAATGCCATAGAGTGAGTGTTCGAATTCGAAAGTCGGTAAATCGTTGTCAAACCCGCGTTATCGGACCTGCCGTATCCACTGCCGGGTGCTTGCCGCGCGGGGCGGCTACAATGCGTCCACCATGAAAGCGACACGAAACTTCCGCCGGCCGCGCGTGTTAATCGTAGGTTGCGGCGATGTCGGCATGCGCTGCGTGCCCTTGCTGCAGCCGCGCGCGCATGTCTTCGCACTGACCAGCCACGCCGGGCGCTGCGCCGAACTGCGTGCTGCGGGCGTGACGCCGCTGGTCGGCGATCTCGATGCGCGCCGCAGCCTGAAACGGCTCGCGGGCCTCGCGCCGACGGTGCTGCATCTCGCGCCACCGCAAAAGAACGGCGACGACGACCGCCGAACCCGCGCCTTGCTCGCGACGCTGTGCACGCGCAGCGCTTCAACGCTGCGGACCGCGTGGGGCGCCGTGTCGCCCTCGGTGTCACCGATAGGGCGCTTGCGCCGTATTCGTGCCTCGTGGGCGGAATCTGAAGCAGCCAATATTGTACCCGACGGGGTGCGCCGAACCGCCGGTTCGCGCGCGCCGGTGCGCCTCGTGTATGCGAGCACGACGGGGGTCTACGGGGACTGCGGCGGCGCGTGGATCGACGAGACCCGTGCGGCGAATCCGGCCAACGCGCGCGCCAAACGCCGCGTGTCCGCCGAACGGCAACTGCGCCGAGCGACGGCGCGCGGCAGCGTCGCGGCGAGCATCGCGCGCATTCCCGGTATCTACGCGGGCAATCGTCTGCCGCTTGCGCGGCTCGAAAAGCGCACACCCGCCCTGACCGATGCCGACGACGTTTACACCAATCACATCCACGCCGACGATCTGGCTGCCATCCTCGTGCGCCTCGCCACGCACGGCCGTCCGGCGCGCGTCATCCACGCGTCGGACGACTCGTCGCTGAAGATGGGGGAGTACTTCGACAGGGTGGCTGACGCGTTTGGTCTCGCGCACGCGCCACGCATCACGCTGGCGCAAGCCGAGCAGCAGATCGAACCGACCTTGCTGTCTTTCATGCGGGAATCGAGGCGGCTCGTGAACCGGCGCCTCAAGGAAGAATTGCGCGTGGGCTTGCAGTACCCGAGCGTCGATGACTTTTTGCGCGACTGTGTGAAGCCGCGCTAACAGCGCGCTCGACCTGCGCCGCGCCGCGCACCGTCTGGCAGGAAGACGACCCGCGCCCCTGCATGCGCGCCGCGCGGCCGCGCCAGGCTCAGGTCAGCGCGGGCAATGCTTCCAGCAGCAGAAAGCACAGCATCGCGCCGATCAATGCGCCGATCAGATTCGGGTGATAGCTGTGCCGCAATCGCATGACGACCAGCAGTCCGCCAATCAGAATGACGCCGAGGCACAGAAAAACAATCATCACGTACGAGATGGCAAACGTGTCGTGGATGACCATGGCGCGCCTCCTTGAGCCCTTTGTAGTCTTTGTTTAAACGAGTATAGGGCGAGCTGTAAGGAAGAGCATGCTGCGGCGCAGCGTGCGAACGGGCGCCGTGCGCCGTGCGTGTGCGGCACCGCACACGCTTTTCCTGCTGCATCAAGGTCTTAACGGGGTACTACCGGTTTACCCGCTCCGTAAAGATCCGAGGTCCGTTTCATCGAGCCATTGCCACGCACCTGGCGCAAGCGTTTCCGGCAACGCGAGTCCGCCGATCCGCTCGCGATGCAGCGCTTCGCATCGATTGCCGGCGGCCGCGATCATGCGCTTGACCTGGTGATATTTGCCTTCCAGCACGGTGAGCGCGAGCGTGTGGGTGCCGCGTGCTTCGGCGTCGACCGCTGCAGTCGCTTTGGACTCGCCATGCAGCAACACACCGCCACGTAGCGTCTGCAGTTGAGCGTCGTCGAGCGGATGACGCGTGGTCGCGACATACACCTTCGGCACCTTGCGTTTCGGCGACGTGAACAGGTGGACGAACTTGCCGTCGTCGGAGAGGAGCAGCAGGCCGGTCGTGTCCTGATCGAGCCGGCCCACGCATTGCACGCCGCGCTCGGCGAACTGCGGCGGCAGCAGGCTGAACACGCTCAGATGATGCTGCGGATCGCGCGAACACTCATAGCCGGCGGGCTTGTTCAGCAGCAGATAGGCGTGCTCGCGATACGGCCAGACGACGCCGTCCACGCTGAAGGTGAGGGCGTTGTCCACGGTGGGGAAATCGGCGTCGGCATCGCTGCAAACTATGCCGCCGACGCTCACGCGCGCGTCGGCGATCAGCGCGCGGCATTGCCGGCGCGAGCCGAAACCCTGAGTAAAGAGAATGCTTTCGAGATTCATGGCGAGCGAAGAATAACACCGCAAGAAGCGGAGCGCCCCGCGCCGCGACTCGGACGACGATGAACTCCTCACGTCACACCACGTCACGTCTCAGGAGTTCATTGATGCTCGCTACTTCCACCCAATCATCCACAGTGCGTCTGCCAGCTGCGTTTCAGCGGCTTGCGTGGTCGAACCTGGCCGCGCAATCCGCCGAGCAGATCATCCTTGCCGCCGCGCCGCTCGTGGCGGTCTTCGCGCTCGGCGCAGACGCCCGCGACACCGGGCTCCTGCAAACCGCGCAGACGCTGCCGTTCCTGCTGTTGTCGATTCCACTCGGCGTCTGGGCCGACCGCCGCTCGCGCCGCACACTGATGACGCTCGCCGAAAGCGTGCGCGTGATCGCCATGCTGGGCGTGTTGCTGCTCGTGATGGCGCATGCATTGAGCCTGCCGCTGCTTGCAATGCTGGGCTTCATCGCCGCGACGGGCACGGTCGCCTACAACGTTGCCGCGCCTTCACTGGTGCCCGCGCTCGTGCCTCGCGAAGCGTACGCGAGTGCGAACGGCCGGCTCGAACTCGCACGCAGCGTGGCGTATTCGGCGGGACCGGCGCTCGGCGGGCTGCTGGTCGGCTGGATCGGCGCGGGCTGGGCGTATGGCTGCGCGGCGGCGCTCTCGGCACTCGCCGTCACGTGTCTGGCGGGCTTGCGCGAGCCGCCGCGCGCGCCCGCGCCACGGCGTCACTTCATGCTCGAACTGCGCGACGGCACGCGTTTCGTGCTGCGCGACGCGCTGCTGCGGCCGATGCTCGCGACCGCAGTGTTCTTCAACCTCGGCTTCTTCGTGCTGCAAGCGGTGTATGTGCCGTACGCGGTGCATCGGCTGGGTCTGAGCGCATCGGCGGTTGGCGTGACGCTCGGCGCTTACGGCGTCGGCATGGTGTGCGGCGCACTGGCCGCGCCGACCATTGCCCGACGCCTCACGTTCGGACGCGTGCTGATCATCGGACCGTCGTGCGGCCTGCTCGCGTCGCTCGTCATGATGGCGACAATCGTTGCGCCGTCGTTCTGGCCCGCCATGACGAGTTTCTTCCTGCTCGGCGCGGGACCGATTCTGTGGGTGGTCGGCTCGACCACGCTGCGCCAGGCGATCACCCCTGAGCGGATGATGGGGCGCGTGTCGGCGCTCGTCAGCACTGCTACCTACGGTGCGCGGCCGGTGGGCGCGCTGCTCGGCGCGGCGATCAGCGCGCGGTGGGGCGTGGACGCCTGTCTGGTCACGGCGGCCGCAGCCTTTCTCACGCAGGCGCTGATTATCGTGATGTCGCCCGCGGCGCGGCTCGAAAGCGTGCCTGAAGCGAGCGCCGCGGCCTGCTGAAAACAGATTTTCATACCGAGGCGCATCTGTGCGGGCGAGGCGTGTGCACGGCATGCGTCTCATCCGTGAAAACCCTCGAAAATGAAAATGAATTTTTTTCTGGAGAATTTCTATGTAAATATACTTTCATTCATTTTCATTACGCCCCGAAGGAAGTCCTCTTGGGGGCGCCCCGAAGGAAACCCCTTTCGGGGGCGACTACCGCGCTGCCTCGCTCGCATGATTCATCAATCCTCCGTTGCTTCCAGTCCCGCCGAGCAGGCCATCGCCGCGCGCATTGCCGCCGCCATGCCGACCCTCACTCCGATTCATCGCCGCATGGGCGACTACGTGCTGGCCAATCTGTTTCGCGCGGCGACCATGCGGATCGACGAACTGGCCAGCGTAGTCGGTGCGTCGGTGGCCACGGCGAATCGCTTCGCCCGTGCGCTCGGTTTCGACGGCTATCCCCAGTTTCGCGACGCGCTCGTGCGCGGGTTCGAAGCGACGCTCGCGCCGGTCGAACGTCTGCGCACCGCGCAGGAATCGCTCGCGGCCGGTGACGATGTCGTCGACGCATCACTCGAGCAGGCGGCCAGCAATCTGCACACCACGCGTACCGCCATCGACAACTCCGCGGCCGAAGCCGCCGTCGAAGCGATCATCGCGGCGCGCCGCGTATTCGTGCTCGGCTACGGGGCCAGCGCGTTTCTCGCGGGTCTGATGGAGCACGGCCTGATGCCCTATCACGACAACGTGCAGTCGCTCGCGCTCATGGGTGGGCCGTCGCATGCGGCACGGCGTTTGTTCGCAGCCAATCAGGATGATCTGGTCATCGGCATTGCGTTTCCGCGCTACGTCGAAGACACAATCGAACTCGCGCGCCGTGCGGCAACCCGAGGCGCGCGCGTGCTGGCGCTCACCGACAGTCCGCGTTCGCCGCTCGCGCAATTCGCCGATCTCTCGCTCTATATCCGCGCGGACCGGCGGCTCGCGGCAAACGCCGACTCAGCCGTGCTGGCGGTGATCGAAGCGCTGTGCGATGCCGTGGCGTATCGGGCGAAACGTTCGGTGAAGGCCGCCGCCGAGGTCAGCGAATTCGTGCTGCCGTGGCTCATCGAGCCGCAAGCCGCGGACCCCGGCGCGAACGAGCGGCCCGCCCGCGCCGCCATTCGGACCACGCCGCGCACCACCCGCTCACCTCGCACTACCCAAACCAAACGATGAACTCCAACGCAGTCATTGCCATTCATGGCGGAGCAGGGACGATCCTGCGCGCATCGATGTCGGCCAGCGCCGAAGCCGAGTATCACGCCGCCCTGCACGCCGTGCTGAGCGCGGGCCAGCGCGTGCTCGCCGAGGGCGGCAGCGCGCTCGACGCCGTCAGCGAAGCGGTGCGCCTGCTCGAAGATTGTCCGCTCTTCAACGCGGGTCGCGGCGCGGTCTACACGGCAGCCGGCACGCACGAACTCGACGCCGCGATCATGGACGGCAGCACGCTCGAAGCCGGTGCGATCTGTTGTGTGAAGCGCGTGCGCAATCCGGTTCTGGCGGCGCGCCGCGTGCTCGAAGCGAGCGAACACGTCCTGTTCACCGGCGAGGGCGCGGAAGCCTTCGCCGCCGCGCAAGGTCTCGAATTCGTCGAGCCCGAGTATTTCCATACCGAGGCGCGCCATCGGCAGTGGCTGCTCGCGCGCGGCCAGCAGCGCGCCATGCTCGATCACGACGGCGCGACGCTCGCCGCCACGCCGCCTTCGAATGACGACAATCCCACGCCGCACGAGCCGATCGACCCGAACCGCAAGTTCGGCACCGTCGGCGCGGTCGCGCTCGATCGTCATGGCCATGTGGCGGCCGCGACCTCGACGGGCGGCGTTACCAACAAGCAGGTCGGCCGGGTGGGCGATACGCCGCTGATCGGTGCGGGCTGCTACGCCGACGACGCAACCTGCGCGGTGTCGACCACCGGCTCCGGCGAAATGTTCATCCGCATGGTCGCCGCCTACGACGTCGCGGCGCAAATGGCCTATCGCGATGTGTCGCTGGAGGAGGCGGCCCACGACGTGGTGATGAACCGCTTGCCGAAGATCGACGGACGCGGTGGCCTTGTCGCGGTCGACGCACGCGGCAACTTCACGCTGCCGTTCAATACCGAAGGCATGTATCGCGGATTTGCGCGGCTCGGCGAAACGCCGGTGACGGCGATTTATCGCTGATTCGTTTTCCTGAATATCGACTGACGTTTCGCTTGAACTTTAGCTTGAACTTTCGCTAGCCGCGTTCGAACCCAAAGGAATCACCGTGCCGACTTCACCGCACACCGCCCGTCCGCTCATCGAAACCTTGCCTGCGCAACGCGTGCTCGCGGTCGACGATCTGTCGGTCGCCTTTCGCCGCGGCGGCACCACGTTCAACGCCGTGCGCAATCTGTCGCTGACGGTCGATCGCGGCGAGACGCTGGCGATCGTCGGCGAATCGGGATCGGGCAAATCGGTGACATCGCTCGCGTTGATGCGGCTGATCGAGCATGGCGGTGGGCGCCTTGCCGGCGGCAGCATCGCATTCCGGCGCCGCGACGGCAGCGTGCTCGACCTCGCGCAAGCGTCGTCCGGCACGATGCGTTCGATTCGCGGCGCCGACATCGCGATGATCTTTCAGGAACCGATGACCTCGCTTAATCCGGTCTTCACGGTGGGTGACCAGATCAGCGAAGCGATTGCCCTGCATCAGGGCAAGAGCCGCTCCGCCGCGCAAGCCGAAACGCTGCGCCTGCTCGAACTCGTGCGCATTCCGGAAGCGCGGCGGGTGGCGGCGCGCTATCCGCATCAACTGTCGGGCGGCATGCGCCAGCGCGTGATGATCGCCATGGCGCTGTCGTGCAAGCCGGCGTTGCTGATTGCCGATGAGCCGACCACCGCGCTCGACGTGACGATTCAGGCGCAGATCCTGCAACTGATCCGCGGCCTGCAGGACGAGATGAACATGGGCGTGATCTTTATCACGCACGATATGGGCGTGGTCGCCGAAGTGGCCGATCGCGTGCTGGTGATGTATCGCGGCGAGAAGGTGGAAGAGGGCGCTTCGGACGCGCTGTTCGCCGCGCCGTCCCATCCTTATACCAAGGCGTTGCTCGCCGCCGTGCCGCGCCTCGGCGCGATGCAGGGTACCGATCAGCCGGCCAAATTTCCGATCCTGACCGTCGAGCAGGCGAGCCTGAGCGGCACCGATAGTGCCGTGCGCCCCGTTGCCGCCGTCGCCGAAGAGGCACAGCCGCGCGTAGCGGAAACCACACCGCCGATTCTTCGCGTGCGCGATCTGATCACGCGTTTTCCGGTGAGGAGCGGTCTGTTCGGCCGCGTGACGGGCCGCGTGCACGCGGTCGAAAAAGTCAGCTTCGATTTGCGGCCGGGTGAAACGCTCGCGCTGGTCGGCGAATCGGGGTGCGGCAAATCGACCACGGGCCGTTCGCTGCTGCGCCTCGTCGAAAGCCAGAGCGGGTCGATCGAATTCAACGGCAAGGACATCAGCTCGCTGTCGGGCCCGGCCTTGCAGGCGCTGCGCCGCGACATCCAGTTTATTTTCCAGGACCCGTTCGCCTCGCTGAATCCTCGCTTGACGGTCGGCTTCTCGATCATGGAGCCCCTCCTCGTGCATGGTGTGGCACAAGGCGACGAAGCGCAGGCGCGCGTGGCATGGCTGCTCGAAAAGGTCGGCTTGCCGCCTGAAGCCGCGCGCCGCTATCCGCACGAATTCTCCGGCGGCCAGCGCCAGCGGATCGCCATTGCGCGCGCGCTGGCGCTGAACCCCAAAGTCGTGATCGCCGACGAATCCGTTTCCGCGCTGGACGTCTCCGTGCAGGCGCAGATCGTGAATCTGATGCTCGATCTGCAGCGTGAACTCGGCGTCGCCTATCTGTTCATCTCGCACGACATGGCCGTGGTCGAGCGCGTCAGCCACCGCGTCGCGGTGATGTATCTCGGGCAGATCGTCGAGATCGGTCCGCGCCGCGCGGTGTTCGAAGCGCCCCAGCATCCGTACACACGCAAGCTGATGGGCGCGGTGCCGGTCGCCGATCCGGCGCGCCGTCACGCGAAACGCATGCTCGCCGCCGACGAGATTCCAAGCCCGATACGTGCGCTAAACGATGAACCGGTCGTGGCGCCGCTGGTGGCGGTCGGACCGGACCATTTCGTCGCCCGGCATCGTATCGGCGGCGCTTACTGAGACTCGAACTTCAAACAGAACCGCAAGCACGACCTACGTCTTACCGCACCTCAACCTGTTTTCATCTTGCTGCCTGGAGCCCACCTCATGAACCCGATGGTCCCGTCTTCTCCGTTTCGTTTGCGCGCGCTCATCAGCGGCGGCGCAATGGTGTTCGCGATGCTCGCGGGCAATGTGGCGCACGCCGATACCACGGCGGTGATGGCCGTCGCCTCGACCTTCACGACGCTCGATCCGTACGATGCCAACGACACGCTCTCGCAAGCAGTCTCCAAGTCGTTCTATCAGGGGCTGTTCGGTTTCGACAAGGACATGAAACTGGTCAACGTGCTGGCCGACAGCTACGAGGCCAGCCCCGATGCGCGCGTCTACACGTTCAAGCTGCGCCATGGCGTGAAGTTCCAGGACGGTACCGACTTCAACGCCGCCGCGGTCAAGGCGAACTTCGACCGGGTGACCGATCCGGCGAACAAGCTCAAGCGTTACAACATGTTCAACCGCATCGAGAAGACCGAAGTGGTGGATCCGTACACCGTGAAGATCACGCTGAAGGCGCCGTTCTCGGCGTTCGTCAACGTGCTGGCGCATCCGTCGGCGGTGATGATCTCGCCGGACGCGCTGAAGAAGTACGGTAAGGACATCGCGTTCCACCCGGTCGGCACGGGCCCGTTCGAACTGGTGAAGTGGGACCCGGCGGGCGATCTGACGGTGAAGAAGTTCGCGGGCTACTGGAAGAAGGGCTATCCGAAGATCGATGCGATCGACTGGAAGCCGGTGGTCGACAACAACACGCGCGCTGCGCTGATGCGCACCGGCGAGGCGGACTTCGCATTCCAGGTGCCGTTCGAACAGGCTGCGCAGCTGCAAACCAGCCCGAAGGTCGACCTGATCGCATCGCCGTCGATCATTCAGCGCTACATCAGCCTGAACGTGAACCAGAAGCCGTTCGACAATCCGAAGGTGCGTGAGGCGCTGAACTACGCAGTCAACAAGGACGCGCTCACCAAGGTCGTGTTCGCCGGCTACGCAACGCCGGCTGACGGTGTGGTGCCGCAAGGCGTCGATTACGCGGTGAAGCTCGGGCCGTGGCCGTACGACCCGGCCAAGGCGCGCGCCCTGCTGAAGGAAGCGGGCTATCCGAACGGTTTCGAAACCACGCTGTGGTCCGCGTATAACTACTCGACCGCGCAGAAGGTGATCCAGTTCGTGCAGCAGCAATTGGCGCAAGTCGGCATCAAGGCGCAGGTCGAAGCGCTGGAGGCGGGTCAACGCGTCGCCAAGGTGGAAAGCGCGCAGGACGCCGCCACGGCACCGGTGCGGATGTATTACGCGGGCTGGTCGTCGTCGACGGGTGAGGCGGACTGGGCTATCACGCCGCTGCTTGCATCGGTCTCTTTCCCGCCGAAGATGGTCAATACGGCCTACTACAAGAACGACACCGTGGACAGCGACCTGAAGCAGGCGCTCGAAACCACCGATCGCGCGAAGAAAGCCGACCTGTACACGGACGCGCAAAAACGCATCTGGGCCGACGCGCCGTGGATTTTCCTCGTCAAGGAGAAGGTCGTGTATGCGCGCAGCAAGCGTCTGTCGGGTGCTTACGTGGCGCCGGACGGCTCGTTCAATTTCGACGACATCGCGATCAAGTAAAGCACTGGCCGTGCGGCCCGGCGCGCTTCTGAAACGGCGCGCCGGGCCATACGGCCGCCATGCCGCCGCACCAGATCTTTCGTTGCCCGCACTATTGCCGGATTGGGTTCCATGCTGAACTTTCTCGTCAAACGTCTCTTTGGCCTGCTGCCGACGCTCTTTATCGTCGCCGTGCTGGTGTTCCTGTTCGTGCATCTGCTGCCGGGCGATCCGGCGCGGCTCGCCGCCGGTCCCGATGCGGACGAGGCGACCGTCGCGCTGGTGCGGGCCGATCTCGGCCTGAACAAGCCGATGCCGCAGCAGTTCGCCAACTTCTTCGTGAAGATCGCACACGGCGATTTTGGCATCTCGACACGCAGCAAACGGCCGGTGAGCCAGGAGATCGGCGAGCGCTTCATGCCGACGCTGCTGCTCACGCTCTCCAGCATGGTGTGGGCGGTGGTGTTCGGCATGGGTATCGGCATCGTGTCGGCCGTGTGGCGTAACCGCTGGCCCGACCGGCTCGGCATGACGCTCGCGGTGTCGGGCATCTCGTTTCCGGCATTCGCGCTCGGCATGCTGCTGATGGAAATTTTTTCGGTGAAGCTCGGCTGGCTGCCGATTGTCGGCGATGGCTCGTGGCAGAGCTACGTGCTGCCGTCGCTGACGCTCGGCGCGGCGGTCGCGGCGGTGATGGCGCGCTTCACGCGCGCATCGTTCGTCGAGGTGTTGAACGAAGATTTCGTGCGCACCGCGCGCGCCAAGGGTGTGCCCGAGCGCCTCGTGATCATCAAGCACTGCCTGCGCAACGCGATGATCCCCGTCGTCACGATGATGGGGCTGCAATTCGGTTTCCTGCTGGGCGGCTCGATCGTGGTCGAAGTGGTGTTCAACTGGCCGGGCCTTGGGCGCTTGCTGGTGGACGCGGTGTCGATGCGCGACTATCCGGTGATTCAGGCCGAAGTGCTGCTGTTCTCGCTCGAATTCATCATTATCAATCTGGTCGTGGACGTGCTGTACGCCGTGATCAACCCGACCATCCGTTTCAAGTGAGGCCCGCATGAGCATTTCTGCTACCGAGGCGAATGCGGCCAAGGCCGCTCTTGTAGAAAACGCGGTCCGCACGCCGTGGAGCGAGTTCTGGCGCAAATTCCGCAAGCAGCACGTCGCGCTCGCCGCCGGCATTTTCGTGCTGCTGTTGATTGCGGTGGCGATTCTCGCGCCGCATATCGTGCCGTACGACCCGGAGAATTTCTTCGACTACGACGCGCTGAATGCAGGACCCTCCGCGGCGCATTGGTTCGGTGTCGATTCGCTGGGACGAGATATTTTTAGCCGCATTCTGGTCGGCTCGCGCATTTCGCTCGAAGCGGGGTTCCTGTCCGTCGCGATCGGCGCGGTGATCGGCACGTTCTTCGGTTTGCTGGCCGGGTACTACGAAGGCTGGTGGGATCGCATCACGATGCGCGTGGCCGACGTGCTGTTCGCTTTCCCGGGCATTCTGCTCGCGATCGGCGTGGTGGCGATTCTCGGCAACGGCATGATCAACGTGATCTGCGCGGTCGCGATTTTCAGCATTCCGGCATTCGCACGGCTCGTGCGCGGCAATACGCTGATGCTCAAACATCTCACGTATATCGAGGCGGCGCGCAGCATCGGCGCATCGGATTGGACCATTATCGTGCGTCACATTCTGCCGGGGACGATTTCGTCGGTGGTGGTGTACTTCACGATGCGTATCGGCACGTCGATCATCACCGCGGCAAGCCTGTCGTTTCTCGGACTCGGCGCGCAACCGCCGACCCCCGAGTGGGGCGCGATGCTCAATGAAGCGCGCGCCGACATGGTCACGGCGCCGCATATCGCGCTGTTTCCGAGCCTGGCGATCTTCCTGACCGTGCTCGCGTTCAACCTGCTCGGCGACGGTCTGCGCGACGCGCTCGATCCGAAGCTCGACCGGGCATGAAACCGACTGAGCGCCAAAGCGCGCTGCATATCGGCGAACTGCTGTCCGGTCCGCTCGGCACGATTGCCGATATACCGGGTGTGACGGTCGGCCACTGCACCCTCGACGAGGGCGCGATGCAAACCGGTGTGACGGTGATTCGCCCGCATCCTGGCGATGCGTTTCTCGATAAGGTGCCGGCGGCGGCGTCGGTAATAAACGGGTTCGGCAAAAGCATCGGGCTCGTGCAAGTCGAGGAACTCGGCACGCTGGAAACGCCGATTGCGTTGACGAACACCTTCGGCGTCGCCGCGGTCGCGCAGGCGCAGATTCGCGCAGCCATTCGTGCGAATCCTCAGATCGGGCGTGAGTGGTCAACGGTGAATCCGCTCGTGTTCGAATGTAATGACGGATTCCTGAACGATATTCAGGCGATGGCTGTCACTGAACAGCATTTCGACAACGCCTGCGCGGCCGCGAGCACGGATGTCGCGAGCGGAGCGGTCGGTGCGGGGCGCGGCATGTCGTGCTTCGATCTGAAAGGCGGGATCGGCAACGGGTCACGCGTGACAGCCATTGCCGGGCGCGACTATACGGTCGGCGCGCTCGTGCTGGCGAACTTTGGCCGCCTGCCGATGCTGACAGTCGATGGCGTACCGCTTGGCCGCGTGCTGGCCGAGCGCGCAGCGCAAGCGGCGAGTGCGGCGAGCATCGCGAAACCGGAGCAAGGTTCGATCATCATGATCGTCGCCACCGACGCGCCACTCGACGCGCGCCAGCTCAAGCGTCTCTCGTTGCGGGCGGCGGCGGGTCTCGCGCGGACCGGTTCGGTGTACGGCCACGGCAGCGGCGATATCGCGCTGGCGTTTTCGACCGCATACACGGTCCCGCACGCGTCCGACTTCGTCACGCTCCCGCCGTTGCTCGCCGACGCGCGTCTCGATCTGCTCTTTCGCGCCGCCGCGGACAGCGTGGAGCAGGCGATTCTCGACGCCCTGTGGAGCGCCGCGTCCGTGACCGGGCGCGACGGCCATCGCCGTCTGTCGCTGCGCGACAGCGTCCCCGATCTTGCTCAACTACTGAAGCGCGCCTCCTGATGAAAGTCCTCATTTCCGCCGACATCGAAGGCGTTGCCGGTGTGTTTCATCCTGAACAGACGCGCGCCGGCAACGGCGAATACGAAGCCGCGCGCCGCTGGATGACCCTCGAAGCCAATGCCGCAATTGAAGGCGCATTCGCCGGCGGCGCGACGCAGGTCTGGGTCAACGACTCGCATGGGGGCTTTCGCAATCTGCTGCCCGATCTGCTCGACGCGCGCGCCCAGGTGGTGCTCGGCAAACCGCGCACGCTCGGCATGATGGCCGGGCTGGAGTACGGCGCCGCACTGGTCTTCATGATCGGCTATCACGCGATGTCGCAAACGCGTGGCATCCTCGCGCACACAATCAACAGCTTTGCATTCGCGCGCGTTTCGTTGAACGGCGTCGAGGTCGGCGAGGCAGGCTTGTATGGCGCGTTAGCGGAAGAATATGGCGCACGGGTCGCGCTTTTATCCGGCGACGACGTATTCGCGGAGGAAACCGCGCCGCGTTTTCCGGAGGCGCGCTTTGTCGTCACCAAGAGTGCGACGGGACATGCGAGCGGCGTGACGCAATCGCCGGCCAGCGCCCGCTTGGCGATCGAAACCGCCGCGCGTGAAGTGGTTCAGCAGTCTCTTGCAGAGGGACACGCGCGGGAATCCGCGCGCGCGGCAGCGTTGCCTGTCGAGTGCGAACTGCGCACGCAGACCAGCGCGCTCGCCGATCTGTTCTGCCAATGGCCGATGCTCACGCGCGTCGACGCCGTCACGCTGCGCTTTGGCGCGGCATCGGTCGAACATGCAGTGCGTATGCTGAACTGCCTGTCGGCAATGTCGTTCATGTTGCGCTAGCCGGCGGCCACGCCGAACGTCATTGCGTTGGCCCATGCGCGACTGCACACGCGCATGGGCCTAACCCACGCTACTGCTGCCGGCTCAGTTCGCGCGCGGCGCGATCGATTACATCGGCAATCTCACCCGCATGCGAGACGGGCGCGAGGTGGCTCGACGCCATCGGCACGACTTTCGCGCCCATCCGGTCGGCCATGAATTTTTCGAGTTCCGGCGACAGCGCCCGGTCCTTCGTCGTCAGCACATACCACGACGGCTTGTCTTTCCACGCGACCTGGCTGACCGTTTCGGTCAAGGTTTTTTCCGCAAGCGGGACTTGTGCCGCGGCGAGCACGCGCGTCAGGTTTTCGGGAACGTCCGCGGCGATGTCGGCGCGGTATTTCGTGCGGTCGAGCCAGAGAAAGCCGCTCGGGTCCTTGATGATGCTTTTGCCCGCGGGCATCTGCGCGCCGCGTTTCATCAGATCCATGGCCGTTTCGTGCAGGTCGGGCGCAATCGCCGCGATGTAGACGAGACCGGCGACGTTCGGCGCGTTCGCGCCCGCTTCGGTAATCACGATGCCGCCCCACGAATGCCCGACCAGCAGGGTCGGACCGTTCTGACGCGCGAGGACGCGGCGGGTCGCGGCGACATCGTCGGCGAGGGAGGTGAGCGGGTTCTGTACCGAACTCACGTGATAGCCCTTCTGCTGCAGTTTGGCGACTACGCCGTTCCAGCTCGAACCGTCGACGAACGCGCCGTGAACCAGCACGACGTTGCGCACCGGGCCGGTCATGGGTGCGGCGGGGGGCGGGGCCGTGGCGGCTTTAACGGGAGGTGCGGCGGGCGCCATGGACGCCGGAGCGGGCGCTTCGGGCGCGCTCGCCTCCATGGCGGGTTCGGCCGGCGGCTCGGCTGCCGGTTCCGCGATAGGCACCACAGCGGGCGCGGCAACAGGCACCACGGCAGGCGTCACCGCGGGCATAGCGGCAGGGACTGTTCCGGGCGCGGCGGTTTGGGCGAGAGCGGCGGTGCCCGCGAAACAGAGAGACAAAGCAGCGGCGCAAAGCAAACGCAAACGTTTGAGCGACATGTTGAATCTCCGAAGGCTGAACCCCGACTAGGCGACCATACAGAAGCGTCGAGCCAGTGACAATCCCAATCCTCACCGTTAAGTGCGGCGCAGAACCAAGCGCGGGTTGCTCCCAATATTTAGGCAATTTCGGCCGCAGTAAAATTTCCGGTTCGGCCCGGCCGGATCACAAGTCCGGCCAGGTGATCCTTATCCATACACTGGGGCGCAATTTTGAATAGTGCACAGCAGCAAGACGGCCTGAAGCGGGGGCTGAAGAATCGCCACATCCAGCTCATTGCGCTGGGCGGGGCGATCGGCACCGGCTTGTTTCTCGGCTCCGCCAGCGTGTTGCAGGCAGCCGGCCCGTCGATGATTCTCGGCTATGCGATCGGCGGCATCATCGCCTTCATGATCATGCGGCAGTTGGGTGAAATGGTGGCTCAGGAACCGGTAGCCGGTTCGTTCAGCCACTTCGCGTACAAGTATTGGGGCGACTTCCCGGGCTTCCTGTCCGGCTGGAACTACTGGGTGTTGTACGTGCTCGTGAGCATGGCCGAGCTGACGGCGGTCGGCACCTACGTGCATTACTGGTGGCCGGGCGTGCCCACGTGGGTGTCGGCGCTCGTATGCTTTGCCGCCATCAACGCAATCAATCTGGCGAACGTCAAGGCTTACGGCGAGACCGAGTTCTGGTTTGCGATCATCAAAGTGGTGGCGGTGATCGGCATGATCGTGTTCGGCGGCTATCTGCTGTTCAGCGGCCATGGCGGCCCGCAAGCCTCGATCACCAACCTCTGGAGCCACGGCGGCTTTTTCCCGCACGGTTTTCACGGCCTGTTCATGATGCTCGCGGTCATCATGTTCTCGTTCGGCGGCCTGGAGCTGATCGGCATTACGGCAGCTGAAGCGGACGAGCCGCAAAAAAGCATCCCGAAGGCCGTGAATCAGGTGATCTACCGGATTCTGATTTTCTACATCTGCTCGCTGGCGGTGCTGCTTTCGCTGTATCCGTGGAACGAAGTGGCGGCGGGCGGCAGCCCGTTCGTGATGATCTTCTCGCAGATCGGCTCGACGCTGACCGCGAACGTCCTCAACGTGGTGGTGCTGACCGCGGCCCTGTCGGTCTACAACAGCGGCGTGTACGCGAATAGCCGCATGCTCTACGGCCTCGCGGAGCAGGGCAATGCACCGCGCGCGCTGATGAAGGTCGACCGGCGCGGCGTGCCGTACATGGCGATTGGGTTGTCGGCGCTTGCCACGTTCACCTGCGTGATCATCAACTATCTGATTCCGGCGGAAGCACTCGGTTTGCTGATGGCGCTGGTGGTGGCCGCGCTGGTGCTGAACTGGGCGCTGATCAGCCTGACGCATCTCAAGTCGCGCAAGGCGATGGTCGCGGCGGGCGAGACGCTCGTGTTCAAGTCGTTCTGGTTCCCGGTCAGCAACTGGATCTGCCTCGCCTTCATGGCGCTGATCCTGGTGATTCTGGCCATGACGCCGGGCCTGTCGGTCTCGGTGTGGCTCGTGCCGGCGTGGCTGGTGGTGATGTGGGCCGGCTACGTGTTCAAGCGTAAGCGCGCGACCGTGCACAGCGGAGCGCAGGTGGCGGGACGATAAGGTGTGCCGAGTAGTATATATTTGCAGCACGGTGATAGGACGCTCGCAATGAACATTGATCTTGCCCACTTCCATCCAGGTGCAGCCGTTGCCGGCGGCTTGCTGATCGGCTTCGCGGCGGCGCTGCTCGTCATGGTCAGTGGCCGCATCGCCGGCATTAGCGGGATTGTAGGCGGCTTGCTTTATTCGGCCTCCCGCGACCGCGCATGGCGAGTCGCGTTTTTGCTCGGACTAGTCGCCGCGCCGTGGGTGTTCAGGCTAGTCGCACCGCTGCCGGCAATCACGATTGAGTCGTCGCAGCCAGTGCTCGTTACCGCCGGCCTGCTGGTCGGCATCGGCACCCGTTACGCCTCCGGCTGTACGAGCGGTCACGGAGTATGCGGCCTCTCGCGAGGCTCGTTGCGCTCCCTCGCCGCCACCATCACGTTCATGGCAGTGGGCTTCGGCACCGTTTTTGTTACCCGACATCTCCTGGGGCTTTGACATGCTGATTCTTGGCGCACTGTTGGCAGGCCTGATATTCGGCATCGGACTGATTGTCTCCGGCATGGCTAACCCCGCGAATGTGCTGGGGTTTCTGGACCTGGCCGGCAGCTGGAATCCATCACTGGCATTTGTCATGGCAGGCGCGGTCGGCGTGGCCAGCGTTGGATTCGCCATGGCGCGGCGGCGTGATCGCAGCTTGTCCGGCGCGCCGATGCGCATGCCCACGGCCACGCGCATCGACCGTCGCCTGCTCGTGGGGAGTGCCGTGTTTGGCGCCGGCTGGGGGCTCGCCGGGTTCTGCCCGGGACCGGCGCTCGTGAACCTGGGCAGCGGTGAGCCGGATGCGGTGCTGTTCGTCATTGCCATGCTGGTGGGCATGGCGGTTTTCTCGGTCATCGAGCGATTATCGGTACGCGCCGGCCGAACATGAATCCGGAGCGCCCCCGCGCTCATCCGAACCGGACACAGTAGACCGGCGGCAAATGGGCTGACAGCAATTGCCAGCTTTCACCGGCGTCGTTAGACGTCCAAAGCGCTCCGGTGGTCGAACCCATCGCGAGGCGCGTGCCGGAGTCATCCACAGCGAGGCCGTGCCGATACACGAGGTCATACGCCGGCGAGGGCGGCAAGCCATTCGAGAAACGCTCGAACGTGCGGCCGCCGTCGCGTGTGCGCGTAACGACGAACTGGCCGTCCACGGGCATGCGGCACACGTCTTTCACGGCGGGCACGAACCACGCGGTGTCCGGTTCGTGGGGGTGCACGGCAACCGCGAAGCCGAAGCTCGATGGTTGCGCTTCGATCCGCTGCCAGTGCGCCGCGCCGTCGGTCGAGCGGAAGATCGCGCAATGATGCTGCGTCCACAGGGCATCCGGGTTTGCCGCGCATTGCACGACCCGGTGCGGGTCCTGCACGTTGGCTTCGCCGCGCCGCTCCGGCGGCATATAGTCCGCCTCCATGCCTTCGGCACTCACGCGCCACGTTGTGCCGCCGTCATGGGTTTGCCAGACGCCGCCGCAGGACACGCCAATCGTCACGTGCCGGCTGTCACGCGGATCGACCATCACGGAATGGATACCCGGCGCGTCGTAGCCGCCACCGAACCATTCGCGGCGTTCCGGACGATCCCACAGCGCGCGGTTGAGCACCCATGTGTCGCCGCCATCGCCGGAACGGAAAAGGCCGCCTGGAATTGTGCCGGCCCATAAAACGCCGGGTTCGTCCGGGCCGCCGGTTTCGAGCGACCAGATTTGCTGAAGCGTCCAGGGCGGGGTAGGCGCTGCGGCGCCTGCATTGTCGGCGGCGGTGTCCTCACTCGTGTGCGTAGCGTCGCCGGTGGGCGGCATTTCGTCGGCGGGTTGGGGCGGGTAGACGGGGGCCGCGCACTCTTCCCAGCCCGCCATGCCCGCGCGCCGGCGATGCAGCTTCACGCCAAAGTGGCCGAGATTAAGCGCGGCATACAGCGAACCGTCGCGCGGATCGGCCAGCACCATGCTCACCGGCTCGCCGATGAAATGCGGTTCGCCGAGCGACCAGCCGCCCTTGCCATCGGCTTGCAGAATGAACAGCCCCTTGCGGGTTGCGACAAGCAATCGATCGCTCATGCGTTTTACTCCGATCTCACGCAACGCTTGGTTAGGAACGGAACCCTCTTACCCACCCGACAGCGCCTGCACCACATAAACACGGCTATCCTCGCCGAGCATATCGGACAGATGTTGCCGGTCACGCACTCGCCGGCCGTCGACAAACACAACGAGATGCCGCCGCAATGCGCTCTGGTCATCAAGGATGTAGCCGCGCAGCCGAGGCTGCGCGACGAAGACGGCCTCGAGCGCTTCTCTGACCGTGCGCGCATCGACTTCGCGCTCGGGCGTTGCGATATGCCGCTGAATCGAAGCAGCGAAGAAGATATGCGCCATGTCTGCGTAGCCGCGCGGGAACACCCGCGTTCGTTGAGTCTCTAGTTTAGGCGATTCGCCTGGCGCTTCCGGGCGGCGCCCCAGCTGGCTGACAGCCCCCGTGCGAGCTAGCTGTTCGCCGCTGACAATTCCATGCGCTTGCGCTGCAGGAACCGCCGCGCGGCCGGATCGCGCTCCAGGCCGATCGCGAGGTCGTACGCCCCGAGCGCCTCGGCCGTCGCGCCGGCACGTGCAAGCAGATTGGCGCGCGCGGCCCAGTACGGCTGGTAGTCGGCGAGGCGTGGATCGTTCGCATACGGTTCGAGCGCGTCGAGCGCCGTCTGCGGGCCGTCCCGCTCCGCCAGCGCGAGCGCGCGGTTCACCGCGACCACCGGCGTCGCCGCAATCGCGAACAGCGCGTCGTAAAGCTGCACGACTTCGTCCCAGTTCGCGCGACGCGTCCGGCAGCGGTACACGTGCGCCGACTGCAGGGCGGCCTCGAGCTGAAACCGTCCGATTGCGTCCAATGTGTTCGCGCGCCTTAGCAAGGTGTCGGCGGCGTCGATCATCGGCGCGTTCCATGTCGCCGGATCCTGGGCCGAGAGCGGCACGTATTCGCCGGCTGCATCGCGTCGCGCATCGCGCCGCGCCTGCGCATACAGCATCAGCGCGAGCAGACCCAGCGTCTCGGGCTCTTCGGGCAGCAGTTCGACAAGCAGATGGGCGAGAAACAGTGCCTCGTCGGCGAGATCGCGCCGCCCGGTATCGCCGCCGAGCGGGTCGGTCCATCCTTCGGCATACGCGGCATAGACCGCTTCCAGCACCGCGTCGAGCCGCTCAGGCAGCTCTTCGCGCTCGGGCACGTTGAACGGAATACCCGCTTCGCGAATCTTGTTCTTGGCCCGCACGAGGCGCTTGCTCATCGCGGCGGGCGACATCAGGAACGCGGACGCAATTGTCTGCGCGTCGAGCCCCAGCACCACCTGCAGCATCAGCGGCGTGCGGATCGCGGCCTCGAGGGCGGGGTGCGTGCACGCGAACAGCAGCGCGAGGCGCCGGTCGGGCAACGCGCCTGCTTCATGCTCGTCGATTTCGTCGGCGAGGATCGCGAGCTGGTTCGACACGTCGTCGCCGATCCGGCGATGACGCGCGCCGTCGATCGCCCGGCGGCGCGCCACCGTCATCAGCCATGCTTCGGGATTCGCAGGGCAGCCGCGCGCGGGACAGTCCGCCAGCGCGGCCGCAAACGCGTCGGCGAGCGCGTCCTCGGCCGCGGCGACGTCGCGTGTGCGCATGGCCAGCAGCGCGACGAGCTTGCCGTAACTGCGGCGCGCGACCGCCTCGGCAATCGACCGCGCGGCGGCGTCGCCGTCACGGCTGCCGCCGGAGGGACTCATTTAACCGATGGCGCTTCGTACGGGGCGGTCCAGACCGGGCGCACTTCCATGATGCCGTGCCCGGCGCCGGGACAACGCGACGCCCATGCGATCGCCGAATCGAGGTTGGGCGCGTCGATCAGGTAGTAGCCGGCGAGCTGCTCCTTCGAATCGGAATAGGGGCCGTCCAGCACCTGCGGCTTGCCGTCGACGAGCCGCACCGTGGTCGCCGTGCTGGTGGGCTGCAGCCGGTTGGCGCCGACGAGCACCTGCGCCTTGTTCAACGATTCGGTGTACGCGTGATATGCGGCCACGCCTTGCTGCCGCTCGCTGTCGGTCATCTTGCTCCAGCCGTTTTCTTCCGAATAGATCATCAACAGATATTGCATGTGAGCCTCCGTCATGGGGTTGAGGCGGATGAATTGCATCGGCCGCCATCACAATGACGCTCGGGGCGCTTGCTGATGGACAGGTGGCGTTGAAAAAATCTGCAATCGGAATACGCGGCTGCCCGGATGCGGCGCGGCGAGGTGCGCAAGGGGCGGGCGGCAGCGAGGGTAATGCCACTAAAAATACCACTCGATACCGCCGGCTGTCCAAGCGGCATGACGTCGAATGACTGCATGACCCGGCATGCTCGCCGTGATCTTGAGGGTGGGGGGCGGAAAATTCTTGTCCACCAGTCTTGCTCCTGCCCTAAACTTCGCACGACCGGCAGGTAAAGCCGAGCCAGCCGCCTGGACGGCGACCGATAAATGATGGGGTGGGACATGCGCGTAACGCTCTGGATCGTACTGACCGCGTTGATTGCCGGTTTGAGCGGTTGTGGCGGAGGCTCGAATAGTTCCCCGACTTACACGGTCTCGGGGACGGTCGATCACCTCTCGTCGTCCGGGCTGACGTTGACCAACGGCACGACGACGCTATCCATCGCCTCAGGCGCCACCAGTTTCGCGTTCCCGGATCAACTTCCGAATGGAACGGCCTATCAGATATCGGTTGCCAGTCAGCCGGCCGGCGAGAACTGCTTGGTCAGTCAAGGCGGCGGCATTGTCGCCGCGGCTAACGTCGGCAACGTCGACGTGCAGTGCAACACGGTTATTTCGAGTCCCTCTGCCATAGGCATCTATCCGGTCGCGACCGCGTCGGACGGCTACTCGCACGCCTATGTGCCGGTGACGATGGTGGGGAACAACAAGGTGTCGATCAATGCGGCACTCGATACGGGGTCATCGGGCGTGGTGCTGAATGCGCTCGACCTTTTCCCGTCGTCGGTGGTTACCGCAGACGGGTTCGTGGGACTGAACCCTCCCATCCTTCCGGACACGATTCAAACCATCACGTACAACGGCATCACCGTGACGAACATCGTGCTGGAGACCACGCTGAACGACGAGGGTGCGGGTTTCAATGTCGGGTGGTTTGGCGCCGTCACGAATCCGCCCGCCATTTTTGCCATTGGCAACCTGGGTTTCGCGCAGGTGTCGTTCGGGTCTGCCGGGCAAATTACGACTTCGGTCATCCCGATCCTGTTCGTCTACCAGGTCTTGGTTCAAGGCGCCGCCGTGTCGCCGGACACCGTGACGTCCAATATTTTCGGCGTCAACCCGTCGCTGACGACCATGTATCAACGGGGCTCCCACATCTCATCGGTCGCCGTCTGCAACACCGCGCCGAGCGCGTCGTCTGCGTGCGGGCTATTGAGCCCACTACGTTCTCTGACCTACGCATCGACCGTTGATCCTGGCTATGTGTTGCAGCCGTTCACCTTGCAGAACTGCACCCTCGGTACGCCCGGCAGTTGCAGTGCCGTGCCGTCGTTGCAGGTCGGCGTGACCCCGGCTGTGACGGCCGGCTTCACGGCGGTGGCGCTGAGTTGCAGCCAGTTGCCCTCGGGCACGTCCGCCCCTTCCGTCAAAATCTGCAGCCAGGTCGTGTCGCCATCGACGGTCGCCTTCGCTGGCAGCAGCACGTCGACGGCCAGCGTGATCGTGAACACGGGGAATTCCGGCATGATGATGGGGACGGTCAATCTGACGGGCTTTCCGGCGACGATCTCCGCCGGCACGCCGATCAGCGTCACGATGGGTCCGGCGTTCAATTACTCGTTCACCGCGGGCACGGGCAACTTTGCGACGACGCTCACACCACAGCTCAACTCGGGGGTTGAGCTAACCGATATCGGGATCGGCTTCTTCGCGACGCACGCGATGTTCGTCGATTACCAGGCAGGGACGGAGGGGTGGAAATAGCCCCCTCGCTTACGGTCGTACGTCATCGGTTGCCCGAACCGTCTTCTCAACGCGCGGCCGTTAGGCAAACCTTGGTGGCCATGGAAACAAAAAACCCCGCGAGACTTGATCTGGCGGGGTTTCGTTGGCAAAGCTGGTGATCGTTGCGAGACTAGTTGGTGCCCAGGGCCGGAATCGAACCGGCACGCCTTGCGGCGGGGGATTTTGAGTCCCCTGCGTCTACCAATTTCACCACCTGGGCAGGTCTCGCGGCGCACGCGCCAGAAACTGGCGCGCAGCGAAGACGCAGATTATGGCCGAAAAATGGACAGCGGGCAAGCCGGTTGCTCTCCAACGCATCCGGGCTGTCAAACCGTGCGGGAGAACCGTTCGAGCGTCTGCTGCCCGAGGTAGCGGTCGAACACCATCGCGATATTGCGCACCAGCATGCGTCCGGCCGTTTGCACTTCGAGCTTGCCTGCACTGATCGACACCAGCCCATCCTGCTCGAAGCCGCGCAACCGCTCCAGCTCGGGCTCGAACGTCTCGGCGAAGCGGATGCCATAGACGGCTTCGAATTCGTCAAAGCGCAGTTCCAGATTGCACATCAGTTGCGTGATGACGTCGCGACGCAGACGGTCGTCAGCCGTGAGCCGCACGCCGCGCGTGATCGCGAGCTTGCCTGCATCGATCGCGGCGGCGTAGCCGGGCAGGTCCTTGGCGTTTTGCGCGTACACATCGCCGACCTTGCCGATCGACGACGCGCCGAAGCCGATCAGATCGCATTCGGCCCGCGTGCTGTAGCCCTGGAAATTGCGATGCAAAGTGCGCTGCGCCTGAGCGCGGGCCAGTTCGTCGGTGGGGAGCGCGAAATGATCCATGCCGATGTACACATAGCCCGCGGCCGTCAAGCGTTCGACCACGCGCTGCAGGATCGCGAGCCGCTGCGCTGGCGAGGGCAGCGTCGCCGGATCCATTTGACGTTGCATTTTGAAGAGCTGCGGCATGTGCGCATAAGCGAACACCGAGAGACGATCCGGTGCGAGTGCCAGCATGGTGTCGAGCGTGCGGCTGAAGCTTTCCACCGTTTGATGCGGCAGCCCGTAGATCAGATCGACGCCGATTGAATGAAAGCCGGTGGCGCGCGCGGCCTGCATGACCGACACGGTCATATCGAGCGGCTGTATGCGATTGATTGCCTGCTGCACGAGTGGATCGAAGTCCTGCACGCCGAGGCTCAAGCGGTTGAAACCAAGCTCGCGCAAATGCGCAATGGTCTCGGGCGATGCTTCGCGCGGATCGACTTCGATTGAATATTCGGCGATCGCGTCAGGCAGCAACATGAAGTGCTCACGCGTGGCAGCCATCAGTTCCGCCATTTCGCCGTGCGACAGAAAGGTCGGCGTACCACCGCCCCAATGCAATTGCGACACCGGACGACGCGTGTCGAAACATCCCGCCTGCAGCGCTATTTCGCGTTTCATTCGCTCGAGGTACGGACGAGCATGGGCGCGATTTTTCGTCGCGACCTTGTTGCAACCGCAGTAAAAGCACACGGTGTCGCAAAACGGAATATGGAAGTACAGCGAGAGATCCGTGTCCGCCGCACCCGGGTCGGCGGCGGCGCGTAAGTAGTCGGCGGGATTGAAGTGGTCGTGGAACTGCAGGGCGGTCGGATAGGACGTATACCGCGGACCGTTCGCGCTGTATTTGGCGAGCAGGTCGGGACGGAACAGCGAATTGGCGATGGACATGAGTGGCTCGCGGTCTGGCGGCCATCGAGGAAGAGGCAGGACCGGCGCGGTTCGCGCGGCTGGATCGAACGGCGCGGACGCCTCTTGAACATGGCCTTTTGGGGACCTCTCGAGTTTACGTGAGCGGCCGCTCAGCCGATTGCGTAAAAAGGTCGCACGGAATGCGGTGGCACAATGCGGGTCTGATAGTTTGTTGCCGGTTGTCGAGTTGAAGGAAAAAGGTCGTGAATGATGTGCCGAACGGCGCTGTGAAGCGCGAGTCTCCATTTGATGTCGCCGGGCATGCGTGCCGCCCCGATTGCGGCGCGTGCTGTATCGCCCCGTCGATCTCGAGTCCCATTCCGGGCATGCCGAACGGCAAGCCGGCGGGCGTGCGCTGCGTGCAGCTCGGCGACGATCTGCGCTGCGCGATCTTCGGCCAGCCGGAGCGGCCGGCGTGCTGCTCCGGTCTGCAACCGCAAATGGAAATGTGCGGCGCGAATCGTGATGAAGCGCTCGCGTGGCTTACGCAACTCGAGGCTCAGACTCGGCCTCGCGTGCAACCGGCGGCTCAGCGGTAACGGGCCTCGGCGCGCCTTCATGCCATCCATTCAATCCGGCTGTCCCGGCCGAACACAACTCAACTGCATGCCCGATCGGGTTTCCACAGGAGATTTCGCATGACTCGACCCGCTGCGCCGGCCAGGCGCCGCTTTCTGCAAGCCGCGCTGACAGGCTGCGGCGCGCTCGGCATTACCGTATCGCTTGCGGCGTGCGCGAGCTCGACGTTTCCGTTCATTCCTTCGCACTACACGTTCTCCCAGCAGCAGGTGCAGGACGCGGTGCAGCGCAAATTCCCGTATCAGCGCACGGTCTCGCAAGTGTTCGACGTCGCGCTGACGAATCCCGTGGTCGGCTTCCTGCCGGATGCGAATCGCGTCTCCGTGAAGCTCAACGCACGCCTCGCGAGTCCGTTCATGCCGCAGCCGGTCGACGGCATCTTCACGCTATCGAGCGAACTGGCCTACGACGCCGCCAGCAAGTCGGTCGTGCTGAAGTCGCCTAACGTGGACAACGTCAGCGTGAGCGGACAGGCGCAGGCTTACACGCAGCAGATCAATGCCGCGGCGGCGCTGCTCGCCACGCAATTGCTGACCAACTATCCGATCTACACATTCAAGCCGGAACAACTGCAATTTGCCGGGGTGAACTACGAACCCGGTACAATCACAATCCTTACAAACGGCATACGCGTGCAGATCGTCGAAAAATGACGCGGCGCGCGGCCGCCAGGGCCGCGCGCTACCGTGCCGACCCTGTTCGTTCTGGTTAACTACAGCGATAAGGGGCACGGATGGACTGGCTATTGGCTTGCAAGGCGCTGATTCTGGGCGTGGTCGAAGGGTTGACCGAGTTTTTGCCCGTATCGAGCACCGGGCATTTGATCGTCGCCGGCAGCTTGCTGAACTTTAACGACGAGCACGAGAAAACCTTTGATGTCGTCATCCAGCTCGGCGCGATTCTCGCCGTGTGCTGGGAGTTTCGCCGCCGCATCGGCAACGTGGTGTCCGGCTTGCCGAGCCGGCCCGATGCGCGCCGCTTCACCCTGAACGTGATCATCGCGACGATTCCGGCGGTCGTGCTCGGATTGCTGTTCGAAAAATCCATCAAGGCGGCGCTGTTTTCGCCGGTGCCGGTCGCGTTCGCGCTGGTGGTGGGCGGGGTTGTCATCCTGTGGGCTGAAGCGCGCCAGCGTGCGCGCGGCGACACCGCGGCGCGCGTGCAGAGCGTCGACGATCTGAGCGCGCTGGATGCGCTGAAAGTCGGCCTCGCTCAGTGTTTTGCGCTGATTCCCGGCATGTCGCGCTCAGGGTCGACGATTATCGGCGGGATGCTGTTTGGGCTCGAGCGGCGCGTCGCCACGGAGTTTTCCTTCTTTCTCGCGATTCCGATTATTTTCGGTGCGACCGCATACGAACTCTACAAAGACTGGCATCTTCTTTCCGTCGACGCGCTCGGCACCTTCGCGCTGGGTTTTGCCGCGGCCTTTGTCAGTGCATTCGCTTGCGTTCGTTGGCTGCTTCGCTATATTGCCGCGCACGATTTCACCGTGTTTGCGTGGTATCGCATCGCGTTTGGATTGCTGATTCTGCTGGTCGGCTATAGCGGCGCATTGAGCTGGACAGACTGAGCTTTGTCGTTTTATCCGAGCCAAAAGAAAAAGGTCCGCAATTCAATTGCGGACCTTTTTCTTATCGGGCGAGTGTTTGTCCAGTGCGCGGCTTTACTCAGCGCCGCGTTTGCGGAAAACCAGATCCCACACGCCGTGACCGAGCCGTAGTCCACGACGCTCGAATTTCGTAACCGGACGGTATTCCGGACGCGGCGCATAAGCGTCGGCGGTATTTTCCAGCGCCGGGTCGGCGCCCAGCACTTCGAGCATCTGTTCGGCGTAGTTCTGCCAGTCCGTTGCGCAATGCAGATACGCGCCCGGTTTCAGGCGTGACACCAGCAGCGCGACAAACTTCGGCTGGATCAGCCGGCGCTTGTGGTGGCGTGCTTTGTGCCACGGGTCCGGAAAGAAGATGTGCGCGCCGTCGAGGCTGTCGGGTGCGATCATCTGCTCGAGCACTTCGACTGCGTCGTGCTGGATGATGCGGATATTCGACAGGTTCTGCTCGCCCATCAATTTCAGCAGCGCGCCGACGCCCGCCTCGTGGACCTCGACGCCGAGAAAATCGTCGCCGGGGCGGTGCGAAGCGATTTCCGCCGTGGTCGCGCCCATGCCGAAGCCGATTTCCAGCACGCGCGGCGCCGTACGGCCGAATACGCCGTTCCAGTCGGGCTGCTGCGGCGCGTAGGGCACCACGAAGCGCGGGCCGAGTTCATCCATGGCGCGGCGCTGGCCGGTCGAGACACGGCCGGCGCGCGTGACAAAGCTGCGGATGCGGCGCCGATGCAGCGCATTCTCTCCGGACGTATCGTCGCCGGCGGGCTGAGCTTCGGCGTCGCTGGAGGGCGTTGGGAGTTCGTCCGGCAGGCCGGCTTCGTTGGGATCGTGGGTCATGGTCGATGCTGCTACAAGGGTGAGGGCGTCACGGCGCGAGCCGCGAATCGCTACGCCAGGCCGCCGCCACTACAAAAAAGCCGCCTTCAGGGAGGCGGCTCGTGCTGGATTCCGCGGAAAGGCTCACCCGATTGGTTGGGCGGCGCGGCGGAAAAGTATCTGGAGCGGGCGATGGGAATCGAACCCACGGCTCTAGCTTGGGAAGCTAGGGTATTACCATTATACGACGCCCGCAGAGCGCGCTATTTTACAGGGGTTTCGGCGCTTTGGGGAGTCGGGATCGGGGGGCAGGATGAAAAATGGGTTCGCGCCGGAAGTTGTTGCCGGCGTGCTGGGCGCGCCGAATGGCTCGAAGCGACCTCACGTGGCGACAAGCAGGATATTGACGTTGCATCGTGCTTTGTGTGCGTTTGGGAGAGGCATTGCATGTGCTGATTAAAACCCTGATTGATTGCCAGTCAGATTGGGCGGTTAACTGCGCATTAAACTTTCATATAACTTTCAAATCGATCAGGTTAGTACGCCGAATTGCCGTAGGTTTATTCATGCCGCATTGTATTCACCGGCGTCAGTGAGTTCATTCCAAAATAAATCCAAATCAATATTAAAGGTTGCCGAAATCGCGCCGTTTACGTCTTTAGCGTCTTTCAAAATATTACATAAATTCATGCGATTATGTATTTGTCAAGTGGATTCTTGGAATAACTCTACGAATTGGCGCTGGCGGAAAAACATCGAGATCAATTTGACCAACGGCGCGAGTTAGCGAGCCTGATTGGCCGCGCTCGCCAACAAAAAAATGAATATGAACTACAAAGCTACATTGGCGTTATCTCTGCTTGCTTCGCTCGTTCTGGCAGCGTGCGGCGGCGGTGGCGGCGGGGATTCCAGCTCTGCGGCACCTGCATCGAGCAGCGCTTCGACTCCGTCGGCGGCAAGCACGCCGGCCGCGAGCACGCCCGCTGCGGCGAGCGCTCCGGCTGCGGCATCGTCTCCGGCGCTGAGCGGCGAGCCGCTGCCGAGTCTGACGAGCCCGCAAGCCGGCTCGGCCGCTACTTCCGGCAATGGTATAGAGGGCCTCTGGACGAGCACCTTCGGCGCCGACAAGACGTCTGCGTTTATCGATCCCCAAGGCAATATTTCCGCCCTGAATTCGGTGGGCACGTTCGTCCTGTCGGAGATGTTCGGCGTCGTCGCGACCACCGCACCGAACTGGACGCTCACTTCGGGTCTGCAATATAACGGCGGCGTCTACTATACGACCACCTCCGGCTCGGGCACGTTCGCCGCCAAGCAGACGTTCACCGGCAGCTATGTCTATAACGGCAACACGGTCAGCCTGGCGTGGAACTACGACGCGGCGAATGCGCTCGCGGTGACGCAGTCGAGTGTCGCGGGCACGTGGACGCAAACCGGTTCGTCGCTGACGATTGCTAACGACGGCACGCTGTCCGGCACGATGAGCAACTGCCCGGTTTCCGGCACGCTGCTGCTCACCACGCCGTCGTCGAGCAAGAATCTCTTCACGCTGACCGTCACCGGAACGAGTGCATCCTGCGCGTTGGCTGCGGGTACGACCTACACGGGTAATGCCGCGATTGCGTTCCTGCCGATCACGGGGAGCACGCTGTACTCCCGCTCGATCATCTACCTCATCAAGTCGGCGAATAACGCGACGGTCGCCTACGGCCAGGTGAAGAAGCAGTAAGCGGGGCATGACGTGAAACGGCCGCCGCCCTGTTGGATGGGCGGCGGCCGACTAGCCCGGCGTTTCAGGCGAGGTATGTCTGCGGCGAGAGAGAACCAGCGCGCGGGCCGCGCGCCGTCAGATCACGAAGTACGTCAACTGGACCGCCGCGCGCGTGACCACCATCAGCAGCACCTGCACGATCACGAACAGCAGGATCGGCGAAAGGTCGATGCCACCGAGCTGCGGCACGACGCGACGCAGCGGGTTCAGAAACGGCGCGGTCAGCTGATACAGAATCGGCATGGCCGGCGAACGCGGATTGAGCCACGACAGCAGCGCCATCAGGATCGTCATCCAGATGATCAGGTTCAGCGCCCATTTGATCAGCGTCAGCACCGCGACGATCAGCAGCGTCGGCAACAGCGTGAGCGGATCGGCGCCCGTCAGGACCACCATCAGCACCACATACACGATGGCCGCGAGCAGCGCCGCGACAACGCTCGCCCAGTCGATTTTGCGCGTGCTCGGCAAGATGTGCCGCAGCGGCAGCACGATCCAGTTGGTGGCTTGCAGCACAGCATTGCTCACCGGGTTGTAGGGCGGCATGCGGACGACCTGCAGCCATGCGCGCAGCAATAGGGCGGCGCCAAACAACGTGAAGACGGTATTGAGCAGAAAACGGGCGATATCGCCAAACATCTCGTGTCCTTATCCTTCGAATGACGGCCGTCGGTCGGCCGCAGGGTGCCGGCGCTTGGATTGGCGCGCCGGCGGTTTCATCTGGATGCTCCGCGCCTGTCCCGGGAAGGGCGCGTCGAGCGTCGCAGCGCGCGGGTCGGATTGCACGGCCAACGAAATTGACGGCCGCCACTTCTCCCGTGTCCGCTGGGCGTCACACGGAAATCTTGATCTCGCTGATCAGAATCGCGCCGTTGCCGCCGTCCGTGTAGTTGGGGATGTCGGCCAGCAGCTGTTCGGAAGCAGGCTTGAAAACGGTGTAGAAGTCGTTCGTGCTTTCGAACAGGAAATGACCTGCTGCGACGTACGGCGGCGGCGATCCGGGCGGGCCGGCGTTGATGCCGACGTCGACCGACCAGCCCTTTAACAACGGGCCGAAGAGCTTCGCCGCGAGCGGCATATGCGTGGCGCAGTAGTAGTCCACGTCGAAGCGGCCGTTTTCCCGGTACGGATAGAGGATGCTGACCTTGATCATTGTGCGTTCTCGTCTGTTGGTCCCGAAGCGTGGCGCCGGCGGATTGCGCGCGGCGCCGGACGTCACATTATCACGGCTTACTTGACGCTTGCACCTGCTGCAGCCTGATTCAGCGAGCGGCTGAGCGATTCTTCCACGGCTTCGGAGATCATATCGATCGCGGCGGGCGGCGTGGCGCGGCGTTCGGCCAGCCCGACCGCGCGCCGCGACAGCAAACCGTACAGCGCGGCATGGTCACCGCCGAGGCCTTCCAGCAACGCCAGCTGTTTCTCCACTACTCCCGTGTCGCCGCGCGATACCGGGCCCGCGAGCGCGGCGGGCAAGCCTTTGTCGCGGGCGGTTTCGATGGTGCCGGACAGCATCGGCAGCAGCGCGCGCAGCGCGTCGCCTTCGGCGAGGCCCAAGGTGCGCCACAGCGCGACGCATTCCGCGAGGCTGCATAGCGCGAAGCTGGCGGCGTAGTGCGCGGCGGCGTGATACAGCATGCGCCCGCCCGCCGGAATCGACAGCGGATGGCAGCGCAGCGCGACGGCCAGCGCCATCAACTGTTCCTTGAGGGCGCCGTCGGCCTCGATGGTCACGGAGCAGCCGGCGATGCGCTCGATATCGGCGAGGTCTCCGCTAAAGAGGTACAGTGGATGAAAGCCGCCGATCGACGCACCCTGGTCGCGCGCCGGCGCCAGCAGCTCGACCGGCGAAGCGCCGCTGCAGTGCACGAGCGCCTGGCCGTGCGGGCGGAACCGGAGTGTGTGCGCTGACGTACCGATGCTGTCGTCGGGAACGGCTAAAAAGACGATGTCTGCGGCGTCGACGACCTGTTGCGGGTTCTCGAATGCCGCGCAATGCTCGATTTGACTGGCAAGCCGCGCGGCTGAGGCGGGCGAGCGGCTTGCCACCGCCGTGACCGGATAACCGGCGCGTGAAAAGCTCAGCGCGAGACACCGCGCGAGCCGGCCCGCTCCGATAAAACCAAGGCGCGGCAAAGAAGACTGGGACATGGCTGCCTGCTCCAGACGGAACTTTTGAAGGGGAAGACCGAAGTATCGCGCATCCGCCACGCCTGCGGCGTGGCCTCGCGGCCGCTTTCTCCTGATGAATGCGTGAACGATATGGCGCGTGAGGCCGGCTATCCGGCGGCGAGCGCCCCACGGGTAGGAAAATTGCTGAGAATTTCTCCATGAGCCGGTTTGGCAGTTGCTGTTCTGGGTATTTCGTCTCGCAGTCAGATTCGGGAGGTTCACGATGAGTATTTTTTCTTACCGAAAGCACTTGCGGTTCTTGACTCATGCACAGCGCCGCCGCTGGTGGGACCAGAAAAAGCGCCTCACGCCGCGCGTGCGGATCAGTGGTGCGTATGTCCCGCCGAGCGTGTCCCGCGAGTTTGCTTACGTAAAGGTAGGCTGAAGAAATTGCCGCTTGCAGGTAAGAAATGCCTGGCCATTGGGCCGGGCATTTTTTTATTCGGGACTCGGTGCGCGCCGTCAGGATTGAAGCTAATTTGTAATCAAAGATTACTGGGGAATCGGCATGGCGGACCACAAGGCGGATGAAACGGGTGATCGGTGGATGTTCGTGGCTCCGCAATCCCTGAGAATTCAGCACATTGCGAGACCGGTGCGCGGCGCGCCGTATCGGCAGAAATGACGGGCTTTTAGCGCGGATTGCAATTTGCAACAAATGCGAACAGAAGGGCGACGTCTTTTTCGATACATTGATTCCATAGCATGCAAGGCATGTGAAGTCGGCGACCTTGGTGGCCGCGCTAGGAGAATAAAGTGAAAAAGATCGTTCCGTTTGTCGTTGCCGCTGCACTCGGCCTGGGACTCGCCAGCGCAGCTGAGGCGCACGTATCCGTGGGTATCGGTATCGGGATTCCGATCGCGCCGGCGTATCCGGTCTATGCCGCGCCGCCGCCTGTCTATTACGCGCCCCCGCCGCCGCCGGTCGTCTACGCTCCGCCGGTCTATTACGGAGCGCCTGTCGTTGTGGGTGGATATTACGGCGGCTATGGCCGTCCTTATTATCACCACGGTTACTATCGCGGCTACTACGGTCACGGCTACTATCGCCGCTAATCGCACCGGACCAGACTTAACGACGTGTTGACGGCGTAACGCCGGCTTGATCGCCGGGTTACGCCGTTTCTGTTTTTCTTGCCGCTACCTCGCAATAAACGCTGATTACCGCTGACAGACTGACGCTGCGCGTCGCTGGCCGTGTCGGCGTGCGCGCACTTGGGCATCGAAAGATTCCCGCGACACGACTGACGTTCCAAAGCCGGGTCGAAGCTGGGACAATGGCTGTTTCGCCACCGCTCCGGAGAGTTTCGCCGATGCAAGTGCTTCCCGCTCCCACCTTCGACGATGTCCTAGACGCCGCCGCGCGTCTTGAAGGCGTCGCCCACCGCACCCCCGTTCTGACTTCGAGCACATTCAACGAGCGCACAGGCGCTTCGGTGTTCTTCAAATGCGAGAATTTCCAGCGCATGGGTGCCTTCAAATTTCGCGGCGCCTATAACGCGATTTCGCATTTCGACGCGGAGCAGCGCAAAGCCGGGGTGCTGACGTATTCATCGGGGAATCATGCGCAGGCAATTGCGTTGTCGGCCCGACTTGCCGGCATTCACGCGACGATCATCATGCCGCACGACGCACCCGCGGCTAAAGTCGAGGCGACGAAAGGCTATGGCGGCGAAGTGATCACCTACGACCGCTACACCGAGAACCGCGAGGAAATTGGCCGGCGGCTTGCCGTAGAGCGCGGCATGACGCTGATCCCGCCGTACGACCATCCGCATGTGATCGCGGGGCAGGGCACCGCGGCGAAAGAACTGATCGACGAAGTCGGCGCGCTCGACATGCTGTTCGTGTGCCTCGGCGGCGGCGGATTGATCGGCGGCAGCGCTTTGTCCGCTGCTGCGTTGAGCCCTGCGTGCACGGTGATCGGCATCGAGCCGGAAGCGGGCAACGACGGCCAGCAATCGCTGGCTCGCGGCGAAATCGTGCACATCGACACGCCGCGCACCATCGCCGACGGCGCCGCCTCCACGCATCTCGGCGACTACACGTTCGCGATTATCCGCAAGCTGGTCGCACGGATCGAAACAGTCAGCGACGTTCAGTTGATCGACACAATGCGTTTTTTCGCGCAGCGCATGAAAATCGTGGTCGAGCCGACGGGGTGTCTCGCCGCGGCCGCGGTACTCAACGGCATCGTGCCGGTGAAGGGCAAACGAGTGGGCGTGCTGGTGAGTGGCGGCAACGTCGACCTGGCGAAGCTCGCGCAATATCTCGCCTGATACATCGCGACGAATTGCGCTGGCGCACGTCGAACCTGATCGAAGCGGCTCGCTCACACGCGAGCCGTTTTTTATCAGATTGCCGTTTGCGTGGTTTGCACGATCAGATCGCGATAACCGTTGACGATCACGCTATACGAGAAGTAGGCAAACAGCAGTGCCGACAGTACGTGGCACGCGCGCAGCAAACCGGTGCCGGCGCGTTTGCGCCCGTGGCTGCCGAGTCCGCAGATAAAGAGGGTCCAGCACAGGCCGCCGAGAAAGAATCCGCCGAGAAACACCGGCGCGGTGGTTACGCTCGTTGCGCCGGCTTTCGCGATCAGCGCGCCGCCAACCGCCGCGAACCACAGAATCGCCGAGGGCGACGACACGGCGAGCAACACGCCGCGCAGAAAACCTCGCCACGCGGACAGATGCGTTGCGCTGTCGTCCGCCTCGCCGGCCACCGCCGGTGCCGAAGCCGGGAACATCGCTTCACTCGCCATCTTCCATGTGAGAAACAGCAGGATCGCGGCGCCGCCAATCCAGACCACCCAGCGCACCGATTCGAACTGCAACAGGGCGGCCATGCCCGCGAGCGCGAGCGCCGCGTAAATCAGGTCGCCGAAACACGAACCGAGGCCGAGCCAGAACCCTGGTTTGAAGCCGTGCGAGAGGGTCAGGGAGATGATCGCGACGTTCACGAGACCAATATCCAGGCACAGCGACAACGACAGAAAAAATCCATCCGACATCATTGAAAAAGCATGCATCCGCGCAACCGCTCCATCAGTTTTGTTGTTCAGTCTTGTTGTGAGGTTGCGCTACAGACCCAGTTCGTTCCACAGCGTGTCGATGCGCTGTTTGACCGCGTCGTCCATCACAATTGGGCGGCCCCATTCGCGATCGGTTTCGCCCGGCCATTTGTTGGTCGCATCGAGGCCCATCTTCGAGCCGAGCCCCGCCACGGGCGACGCGAAATCCAGATAGTCGATCGGCGTGCGATCCACCAGCACCGTGTCACGCGCCGGATCGATGCGTGTGGTGATCGCCCAGATCACTTCTTTCCAGTCGCGGATATTGACGTCCTCGTCCACCACGACGATGAACTTCGTATACATGAACTGGCGCAGGAAGCTCCATACGCCGAACATCACGCGTTTGGCATGGCCGGGGTAGCTCTTCTTCATCTGCACAATGGCCATGCGGTAGCTGCAGCCCTCGGGCGGCAGGTAGAAGTCAGTGATCTCCGTGAACTGTTTCTGTAACAGCGGCACGAACACTTCATTCAACGCGACGCCGAGCACGGCGGGCTCATCAGGCGGTTTACCGGTGTAGGTGGAGTGATAGATCGCGTCGCGCCGCATGGTGATGCGCTCGACGGTAAAGACGGGGAACCACTCCTGCTCGTTGTAATAGCCGGTGTGGTCGCCATAGGGGCCTTCTAGCGCGTGTTCATAGGCCGCGGACGCGCCCCTGGCCGGACGCGGAGGCGCGCCTGCGGGAGCGGGCGACGGTGTGCCTACCTGCGGGTAGATGAAGCCTTCGAGCACGATTTCGGCGCGCGCGGGCACTTGCAAACCATCGACGCCCGGCGTGATGCATTTCGCCAACTCCGTACGGCCGCCGCGCAGCAGCCCAGCGAACTGGTATTCGGAGAGCGTGTCAGGCACCGGCGTGACCGCACCGAGGATCGTGGCGGGATCGGCGCCCAGCACCACCGCCACCGGATACGGTTTGCCCGGATTCTGCAGTGCGAACTCACGAAAATCGAGTGCGCCGCCACGATGGGCGAGCCATCGCATGATCAGTTTGTTACGTCCGATCAATTGCTGGCGATATATGCCTAAGTTTTGTCGGCTCTTGTTCGGACCTTTTGTCACGGTCAGGCCCCACGTAATCAGGGGGCCTGCATCGCCTGGCCAGCAGGTCTGAATAGGCAGCCTGGCGAGGTCGACGTCGTTGCCTTCCCAGACGATTTCCTGGCACGGTGGCGCACTCACCGTTTTGGGCGCCATGTCCCAGACGGCCTTCGCGAGCGAGAGCAGTTTGCCTGCGTCCTTGAGTCCCTTTGGTGGCTCCGGCTCTTTCAATGCGGAGAGCAGACGCCCTACGTCGCGCAGCGATTCGAGCGCGGCATCGTCGCCTTCACCCGCTTGCGCCTCGATACCCATGCCGAGCGCGACGCGGCGCGGCGTGCCGAACAGGTTGCCGAGGACCGGGAACGCATGCTGCGTCCGGCTCTCAAACAACAGCGCCGGGCCGCCGGCGCGCAGCACGCGGTCGCACAGCTCGGTCATTTCCAGGATCGGCGAGACGCTTTGTGAGATACGGCGCAGTTCGCCGATCGTCTCGAGACCGCCGACGAAATCGCGCAGGTCTTTGTATTTCATTTGATGCTGTTCAGTGCCGCGCAAGCGGCGGGAAGAAGGGGCGCAGCGGGCTTCGCGGCGCCAGAGCGATTGTCGATTTTACCTGTGTTGACAGGCGCACGTAGATCGGCCAAATGGCTTAGGTAGGACGATTGATTCGAGATGGCTCAAAAGGCGCATGCTGCGCGGCTCTCAGCGGACTGAACACCGTTCATTATTACAATTAGTTATACATTTGCCAGTCTATAGTGTTGACGATCTATAAAACCCTGCATAGAATCCGTCCACATTGGTTGCAGGGCGTGAACCTTTTTACCACTGCCCCCGGTCCCTTTTGACGCAACGCGTCACCGTTTACCGACCCCCCTGCACGGTATCTGACGGTCTGACTGAAGTCCTCGCCAGCGCCTGTTGACGCTGGTTTTTCGCGTGGGAGCCACCGCCTGCATGTTTTTTTGGCATGCCGCGGTCCACTTTCAGGATGGCTCCCCACAAACGGTATATGCCGTTTTCCCGACGTCGCTGCTGCCCTAACCAGACGGAGCGCGCGATGTCTTGATTCTGCGAATGTGCGGTACCGCCTTTTCATCTGGCGGAGTTCGCGGATCATGCAACATGGGAGATCTGAATGAACGCCTGGTTATCGTGGCGTCCCGATGAGCGTATCGCGCAAGTTGTGCGCGGTGTGCTGCGACGCGGGACGCGAATGAGTCATCACCTGTTCAGCATTGTCGGCGGTATCGCTGTCGTGCTGGCACTCGTCCTGTGGCTGATGCCCGCCTTGCGCGGCACCCTTGCCGCCAAGCTTATGCCCGTCGTTTCCGCGGCTGTGCAAGCCGGTCCTGCGCGTCTGCTGCAGGGCCATCCGCTGCCAGCTTTCGGGCCGCCTGGAAGCGCGTCCTCTGACGACTCGCTGGCAGCCAACTCGAACAGTTCCGACGCCGCAGCCGGCGCGAACAACGGCAACACCGCCGTCACCGCGAGCAACACCAGCTACGACGGCGCTTTCGACGGCACCGGCTCAGCAGCCGGTATGGGTGTCGCGGCCCTGAACGGCCTCGACCCGCGCACCATGCAAGGCGTCACCGCGCTGGCGCGCCTGATTCCGGCGCAGCGCGTGTCCGCCGATGCACGCGACGACCGCGTGCTGGTGTCGACCCGCGAACAGGATCTGGTCGCGTCCTACCTGGCGCGTCGTTATCGCGTCGCGCAGGAGCCCGTGAGCGAGCTCGTGAAAGCCGCATTCGACACCGGCCACGAAGTCGGTCTCGATCCGCTTCTGCTGCTGTCCGTGATGGCGATCGAATCGGGCTTCAATCCGTACGCCGAGAGCGGCGTGGGTGCGCAAGGCCTGATGCAGGTGATGTCCAAGGTGCACTCGGACAAATTCCAGTATTTCGGCGGCCAGAGCGCGGCGCTCGAACCCCTTGCGAACATCAAGGTTGGCGCGCTGGTGCTGAAGGATTGCATCGCACGTGGCGGTTCGTTGCCGGGGGGCTTGCGTCTGTACGTTGGCTCGACCTCGCCGGATGACGGTGGTTATGGGGCCAAGGTGATGGCCGAGCGCGGCCGTCTGCGCGACGTGGCACGCGGCCGCAAGGTGCCGATCAACGCACCGCAGGCACCGGTTCTGACCGCGTCGGCCAATACAGCGGCTGCGCCTGCCAGCAATGGCAAGCGCGTGCAGGTGACGCTTGACAGCGGCCATGCGTTGAGCGCGGCAGCGCCGGCGAAAACGCCGGTGTCCGAGCAGGACGACGCCAGCTCCAATGCGACCAAGCACGTGGCATCGGCCTCGGAGTTGGGCGCCTGACAATGGCGGTATAACTTCGGCGGCTTGAGTCAGAAGCCTGAGCAAGAAAAAAGGACACTCGCGAGTGTCCTTTTTTTCGTCTGACGGTTGAAGCGGGAGAGTGGTGCTACGCCCGCCCAGGTGTTCCTTTCGGGAAAAATTACGAGGAGGCGCTTTGACTTCTTCGCTCAACCCCGTCCGAAGAGCTTCGCCAGCCGTTCGACCGCCTCTTCCAGTTTGGAGTACGCGGTAGCGTACGACAGGCGGATGTAGTCTTTAGGCGCGTGCGTGCCGAAGTCCATGCCCGGCACCAGCACGACGCCCGCATCGTGCAGCATCGCTTTGGTGAGCGCCGCGCTATCGCCGGCCGCGGGGTGCGCGACCGTGCGGCAATCGGCATACACATAGAACGCACCATCAGGCATGACCGGCACCGAGAAGCCGAGCGATTCCAGCGCCGGCGCGATGAAGTTGCGGCGGCGCTGGAATTCCAGGCGCCGCGCTTCGTAGATCGCAATCGTTTCCGGTTCGAAGCAGGCGAGCGCCGCGTGCTGGGCAAGCGCCGACGCGCAGATGAACAGGTTTTGCGCCAGCTTTTCGAACGCGCTGACCATGCCGGGGGGGACCACCAGCCAGCCCAGTCGCCAGCCTGTCATGTTGAAGTACTTGGAAAAACTGTTGACCGTGACCACGTCTTCGCCGAACGAGAGCGCCGACACGGGCTTCGCGCCGTAGCTCAGGCCCTGGTAGATTTCGTCAACGATGGTGAAGCCGCCGCGCGCCCGCACGGTCTTCACAATGCGCTCGAGTTCAGCCGGCTCGATCGACGTGCCGGTCGGGTTCGACGGCGAGGCGAGCAGCACGCCGCGGGTGCGCTCGTTCCACAGGCGCTCCACATCGGCCGCGGTCAGCTGGAAGCGTTCGGCCGGGCCGCTCGGCACCATGACCGGCTTGCCTTCCGCTGCGATCACGAAATGGCGGTTGCACGGGTAGCACGGATCGGGCATCAGGACTTCGTCGTCGCGATCGACCAGCGCCGCGCAGGCCAGCACCAGCGCCGCCGATGCGCCGGCGGTAACCACGATCCGCCCTGGATCTACATCGACGCCGTAGAAGTCTGCGTAATGCGCCGAGATCGCCTCGCGCAGCGCGTGCAGGCCGAGCGCGTTGGTGTACTGGGTCACGCCGCGGCGTAGCGCGCTCGCGGCCGCCTCGATGACCGGCTCGGGCGCGGTGAAATCGGGCTCGCCGATTCCCATGTGGATGATGTCGCGTCCGTCGCGCTCGAGGAGCGCGGCCTCCTTGGCCAGTTCCATCACGTAGAAAGGCTGGATGGCGTCTACGCGAGCGGCAAGCCGCACCAAGGGTTCGGTCACGGAGTTCATACAATCAAATCCAGTTCAGAAGCAAAAGCCGGACACCGTTTCGCGCGGTTATTGATGCGCGAAACGGCGTCCTTGCAAGCGGTGCGGTTTTGCCGCGTTCAGCGCAGGCATACACCGGCGACCACGGCGGGCACCGGCGTCATGCGCTTTACGCTCAACGCTTGCGGGCCGCCTGCGTCTCGTCCACGCGCAGTTGCGCCGCCAGCTTGTCCAGCACGCCGTTGACGTACTTGTAGCCGTCAGCGCCGCCGAACGTTTTGGCGAGTTCCACCGCTTCGTTGATCACTACGCGGTAGGGGATGTCGACGTTATTCTTCAACTCGAACGCGGCGACCATCAGCACGGCGCGTTCGACCGGCGAGAGCTGCTCGATCGGACGGTCCAGACACGGAGCGATCGCGGCGGAGAGTGCTTCCGAATCGCGGATCACGCCGTGCAGAATGGCGTCCAGATGTTCATGGTCGGCCTTGTCGAAGCCTTGCGCGCCGCGCAGTTGCGCGTCGATCTCACCGGCGGGCGAACCCGACAGCAGCCACTGGTAAAGCCCCTGCGTGGCTAGTTCGCGGGAGCGTCGGCGTGCACTCTTCATGCCTCTTCCTCTTCTTCGTCCTCTTCCTCGTCGTCGCCGCCGAGTTGCTCCAGCGCGACGGCGAGGTTCGCCATCTCGACCGCGACGCGCGCCGCGTCACGACCCTTCTCGGTCATGCGGGCAACAGCCTGCTCGTCGTTTTCGGTGGTCAGCACGGCATTCGCGACCGGAATGCCGAAGTCGAGGCCAATCCGCGTGATGCCGGCGCCGCTTTCGTTCGAGACCAGTTCGAAGTGGTACGTTTCGCCGCGGATCACCGCGCCGAGTGCGATCAGCGCGTCGAATTGCGCGCTTTCGGCGAGCTTTTGAAGCGCCAGCGGGATTTCCAGCGCGCCGGGCACGGTGACGAGCAGCACGTCTTCGCCAGTCACGCCGAGGCGTTCGAGTTCTTCGATGCAGGAGTCTGCGAGGCCGTTGCAAACGGGTTCGTTAAAGCGTGCCTGGACGATGCCGATACGCAGTCCGTCGCCGTCGAGGTTCGGTTGGTATTGTCCGATTTCCATGTTAATTCCGTAGTGTTTTGAGTGGGCGCCAAGCGCGTGAGTGGTCGGATCAGCCTTGTTGCGGAGCCTGTGCCTTGCTGCCCGGCATCGGCACGAAGCCTGTGACTTCGAGACCGTAACCCGACATGCTGCCCAGTTTGCGCGGGTTCGACAGCACCTGCATCTTGCCGACACCGAGCTCGCGCAAAATCTGCGCGCCGATGCCGAATGTCTTGAAGTCGACCGGTCGGCGCTTGAGCGCCTCGGCCCTTTCCTTCGAGTCGAACGCCTTGAAGACGTCGATCAGATGGTCTTTCGAGTCGCCGCAATTCAGGAGCACGATCACGCCGCAGTCGCGTTTGGCGATCTCTTTCATGGCCGCGTCCAGCGTCCACGAGTGGGTGGATTCGCCGACTTCGAGCAGATCCAGTACCGACAGCGGCTCATGCACGCGCACCAGCGTGTCCTGATCCGTGCACGGCGTGCCGCGGACCAGCGCGATGTGCGGGTGGCCGCTCGGCTGGTCGAGATACATGACCGCGCGGAACGGGCCGTGCGCCGTCTGCATGGTGCGTTCGCAAATACGCTCGACGATCGACTCGGTACGGCTGCGATAGTGGATCAGATCGGCGATCGTGCCGATCTTCAGACCATGTTCTTTCGCGAACTCCAGCAAGTCCGGCAGGCGCGCCATCGTGCCGTCATCCTTGATCACTTCGCAGATCACCGCAGCCGGCGTAAGGCCTGCCAGCGCGGTGAAGTCGCAACCTGCCTCGGTGTGGCCGGCGCGCACCAGCACGCCGCCAGGCTGGGCCATGATCGGGAACACGTGGCCGGGCTGAACGATGTGGTCGGCCTTGGCGTCCGGCGCGACCGCGGTGGCAATGGTGTGGGCGCGGTCGGCCGCCGAGATGCCGGTGGTTACGCCTTCGGCCGCTTCGATACTGACCGTGAACGCCGTGCCGTATTGCGTGCCGTTGCGGTAGGTCATGAGCGGCAGGTTCAGCAGCTTGCAGCGCTCCTGCGTGAGCGTCAGACAGATCAAGCCACGGCCGTAGCGGGCCATGAAGTTGATCGCTTCCGGCGTGACGAATTCGGCGGCGATCACGAGATCGCCTTCGTTTTCGCGGTCTTCTTCGTCGACGAGGATCACCATCCGGCCGGCTTTCAGTTCGGCGATGATCTCTGTAGTGGAGGCGAGCGTCATGTTGGCGTGATTATCGAAGAAAGCGCGTATTTTACGCCACGCGCGACTTCGCGTCGCCTTCGACGGATGGCATAGGCCGTTTGGCCGACTGGCGATGAGCCGTCCGCCGTTGCTATGCTCGTTGAAACGATAGACGCATGAACCGGCTGAAGGCGGCAGGGCGCCGCCGCCAGCCCATGCGTGGCCGGGTTCGCGGCCGGTTATTTGGGCGCGTTCAGCATCCGCTCCACATACCGGGCGATCAGATCGATCTCCAGATTCACCTGCGTGCCTTCGCGCAGACGCTTGAGAGCGGTCACTTCGACCGTGTGCGGAATCAGATTGATCGAGAACTCGCAGCCATCGTCGCGATCTTTAACCGAGTTGACGGTCAGGCTGACACCGTTGACAGTGATAGAGCCCTTGAACGCGAGATAGCGGCCGATCTCGCGCGGCGCCAGCACGCGCAGTTCGTGCGATTCGCCGACCGGCGCGAAATGCGTGACGGTGCCGAGGCCGTCCACATGACCCGAGACAATGTGGCCGCCAAGCCGGTCATGTGCGCGCAGCGCTTTCTCGAGATTGACTTCGCCGGTCTCGCCGAGGCCGGCCGTGCAGTTCAGGCTTTCGCGCGAGACGTCGACTTCGAACGAATGCTCGGTTTTGGCCACGACGGTCATGCATGCGCCCTGGATCGTGATGCTGTCGCCAAGCTGGACGTCTTCGAGATCGAGACCACCGGCTTCCACGTTGAGGCGCACGCCAGCGTCGCCGTCCGTGCCGAGCGGCTTGACTGATTCAATGCGGCCCACGGCCGCGACGATTCCTGTGAACATCGTATTAATCCTCGATCAATTCGAAACGGGTGGGGACGCTGGATCGGTATCGGATTCCGGGGCGGACTGCGGCGCGAAGCGCGCGAGAATCCGCAGGTCGTCGCCGATCCGGTCGACTGCGTGGAAATTCAGTTTGACGCGGCCTTCAAGGGTTTCCGGCGCGCCCAGATTGAACATGCTCATCGAATCCATGCCCAGCAGACTCGGTGCGAGATAAATCAGGAGTTCGTCCACGCAACCTTCGCGCAACAGCGAGCCGTTCAGCTTGTAGCCAGCCTCGACGTGCAGTTCGTTCACGTTGCGTTCGCCAAGCACTTTGAGCACGGCGGGCAGATCGACCTTGCCGTCCGGATTCGCCAGCGGGACGATTTCGGCGCCGCGATCGCGCAGCGCGCTCGCACGATCGGCAAGACGCTCGTCGAGATCGCCGCAGAAGATCAGCGTGGGCGCGCCGGCCAGGATCGGGGCCTCGGGCGGCACGTCGAGCCGGCTGTCGATCAGCACGCGTTGCGGCTGACGCGGCGTCTCGATGGCGCGTACCGTCATGCGCGGATTGTCTTCCTTGACCGTGCCGATGCCGGTCAGTATCGCCGACGCGCGGGCGCGCCAGGCGTGACCGTCGGCGCGGGCCGCTTCGCCGGTAATCCATTGGCTGATGCCGGAAGGCAAGCCGGTGCGCCCGTCCAGCGAGGCCGCCACTTTCATGCGGACCCACGGGCGGCCACGGGTCATGCGCGACACGAAGCCGATATTCAGTTCGTGCGCTTCATTGGCGAGCAGCCCGCAGCGCACTTCGATCTCGGCGTCGCGCAGCATGGCAAGACCGCGTCCGGACACCTGCGGGTTGGGGTCTTCCATCGCCGCGACCACGCGCGCGACCTGCGCCTCGATCAGCGCGTTCGCGCACGGCGGCGTGCGGCCGAAATGGCTGCACGGTTCGAGCGTCACATAGGCCGTGGCGCCGCGCAGATCGTGACCGCGCGAGCGCGCGTCTTTCAGCGCGCGGACCTCGGCATGATCCTGGCCGGCCGGTTGCGTGAAGCCTTCGCCGATCACCTCGCCGTTCTTGACGAGCACGCAGCCGACTCGCGGATTCGGGTCGGTGGTGTACATGCCACGCCTCGCCAGCGCGAGCGCGCGCTCCATATGGAGGAAATCGGTTTGCGAGAACATCGGCGTCCGGTTGGGTAGGGTGGCTAGGCAGTAATGAGCGTCGATACTGACAGCGTCAGCGCCGTGCAGGCTTTAACCGGCGAGCGAGGCAAACGCGCCGCGCGCCGCGTCGATCGTTGCATCGACGATCGCGTCGTCGTGCACGATCGAAACGAAACCCGCTTCATACGCCGACGGCGCGAAGTACACGCCGGCGTCGAGCATCTTGTGAAAGAACGCGTTGAAGCGCGGCACGTCGCTCTTCGTCACTTCGGCGAAACTGGTCGGGACCGACTCCGTGAAGTAGAGGCCGAACATGCCGCCGAGAGAATCAGCCGCGAACGGCACCTTCGCTTCACGCGCAACCTTCGTGAGACCTTGCACGAGGCGCTCCGTGCGAGCGGAGAGCGTGTCATAAAAGCCTGGCGCCTGAATCAGTTGCAGCGTTTTCAGGCCGGCGGCGACCGCAATCGGATTGCCTGACAGCGTGCCTGCCTGATAGACGCCGCCGAGCGGTGCGAGGTGGGCCATGATGTCGCGCCGGCCGCCGAACGCCGCCGCCGGCATGCCGCCGCCGATCACCTTGCCCAGACACGTCAGGTCCGGCGTGATGCCGTAGACCTCTTGCGCGCCGCCCAGAGCGACGCGGAAGCCGCACATCACTTCGTCGAAAATCAGCACCGCGCCGTACTCGGTGCACAGGCGGCGCAGCGCTTGAAGGAATTCAGGCGTGGCGCGCACGAGGTTCATGTTGCCCGCCACCGGCTCGACGATCACCGAGGCGATCTCGTTGCCGAAAGCCTTGAACGCTTCTTCGAGTTCGGCGACGTTGTTGTACTCCAGCACGGTCGTGTGCTTGGCGATATCCGCCGGCACGCCCGCCGAAGTCGGATTGCCGAAGGTCAGCAGGCCCGATCCGGCCTTGACCAGCAGGCTGTCTGCGTGGCCGTGATAACAGCCTTCGAACTTGACGATACGGCTGCGGTTCGTGAAGCCGCGCGCGAGACGCAGCGCGCTCATGGTGGCCTCGGTGCCGCTCGAGACCATGCGAACCTGTTCGATGGACGGCACCAGTTTGCAGATTTCCTCGGCGATTTCCACTTCCGATTCGGTCGGCGCGCCAAACGAGAAGCCATTGGCCAGCACCCGCTGCACTGCTTCGAGAACTTCCGGATGAACGTGGCCGAGGATCATCGGGCCCCATGAGCCGATGTAGTCGATGTAGCGCTGACCGTCCGCGTCCCAGAAGTAAGGGCCTTGCGCACGTTCAATGAAGCGCGGCGTGCCGCCAACCGAGCGGAAGGCGCGGACCGGCGAGTTCACGCCACCGGGAATGGTGCGCTGCGCGCGTTCGAAGAGAATTTCGTTCTGGGACATGGCGATGACTGGAATAGGGGTTGCGCGGCGGCGCGGGTTGCCTGAAGGCGGTTCGCGCGGCGCCGGATGGTGGGGAAATTGTACCGGAGTCAGCGTGAACCGGTTCTGCTGGCGCGCTTGCCGGTGAGTTCCGCCCAGCGCTTTTCCAACGCGCCTTCGGCGATCGGCTTGATTACGGTGCCTGAGCTTTGCGCATCCCACGTCTGCACGGAGAAAGGGTGCGTGCGCAACATCTCGCGGGGAATCACCACGCCTTGATGGGCATCGACAAGCCAGTCGTACGCGAAGTCGATGCACAACCGGTAGCCTCGCTTCGTCGCGGCATCGGGAACCTCGTACGGTGCGCGCGTCACATAGCCCGAGCCGAAGATGCCCTTCGGCTCCTGTGCGACTCGATGCAGAAAGACGCGATCGCCCGGCAGAATGCCGCGCGCAAAACCGCAGCCCCATGCGTCAGCCACCGCGACGCCGCTGACGACCCGTTTGGCCACGTCGGGCAATTCGGGCCACGGCCATTTCTTGGGGCTCCAGATCAGCAGGAAAGCGGTCATCGCCAGTTCGATACAGGGTGGTGGGAAAGGGCGCAGTGGACACGGTCGCGCGACGCCCGGATCGTTCAGGCGCCAGCTTAATCGATCGGCGTTGCTGCCGCCGCGCGTCGTTTGGGCGCGGAAGGGCACACTGCGCACCATCAGGACCGTGGCGAGGCGGGCGTGTTAACCGTCGCGTACAATTGAGACGTCAAGCTGCAGCTTTCTCCGTTTCATGTGTTCCGCGACCGATGGTGGCGCGGCGCTTCTCTGGATTCCCATGTCTTACATCACCAGAAGCCGGCCCGATGGCCGGCTGATTCTGTTGCTCGGTGCGCTTGCCGCATGCGGGCCGATTTCCATCGATATGTATCTGCCGAGTCTGCCGACCATCGCGCAGGCGTTCTCCGTCGGCACCGGCACCGCGCAAACGACGCTCACCAGTTTCATGTTCGGCTTTTCGATCGGCATGCTGCTGTACGGTCCGCTGTCGGATACGTATGGCCGCCGGCCGGTGCTGCTCGGCGGCATCGTGATGTATGCGCTGGCCAGCGTGGCTTGTACGTTGTCGTTCTCGATCGGCTCGCTGGTGATGTTCCGTTTCGTGCAGGCGCTGGGCGCGGGCGCGGCTTCGGTGCTGGCGCGCGCCATCGCACGCGACGCGCACGGCCCCGCCGATGCCGCTCGCGTGCTGTCGATGCTTGCCATCGTGACGTCGATTGGACCATTGCTGGCGCCGCTGCTCGGTGGGCAGTTGCTGCTGCTCGGGGGCTGGCGTGTCGTTTTTATTGCGTTGACGTTGTTCGGTACGGTGTGCGCGGTGACGGCGTTTCTCAAGGTGCCGGAAACGTGGCCGCGCGAAAAGCGCGCGCACTCGGCGTTGCTGAAATCGTTCGCGGCATACGGCACGTTGCTGCGGGACCCGGTTGCGTGGGGGCTGATGCTTTGCGGGGGCATGGCGTTCGCGTCCATGTTCGCGTACATCACGGCAACGCCGTTCGTGTACATCGAATATTTTCATGTGTCGGCGCAGCACTATGGCTTCCTGTTCGCGCTGAATATCGTCGGCATCATGTTCGGCAACTTCATGAATACGCGTCTCGTCGGCCGGCTCGGCTCGCTGCCGATCATTTCCTTCGCGGCATCCGTGAGCTGCATCGCGTCGCTGTTCGTTTGCCTCGTCTCGCTGACCGGCTGGGGTGGCCTGTGGTCGATTGTCTTCGGCCTGTTCTTCGTGGTCGGCGTGGTGGGTCTGTTGTCCGCCAATTGCACGACTGATTTGATGCATCGTTATCCGGTCAATGCCGGCGCGGCGGCGGCCGTATTCGGCGCCGTGCAGCTGGCGCTCGGCGCGCTGTCGAGTCTCGCAGTCGGACTTTGGCAGGACGGCTCGCCCAAGGGCATGGGCATCGTGGTGGGGGTGGCGGGCTTGCTCTGTTATCTCGGCCGGATTCTGGTCGTGCGGTGGCACGGAACGAAGGCACCTGTCGCCGCTGTTTGATTGTTGACTAAGCGGGCTGACCGAGCGGGCTGACTGAGCGGGTTGACAAAGCGCAGCCCGGTGCGGCGTCTACGGAAAACACCTGGTGTTGCGCGCGCGCTACCGTGCGATTCGATTTGCATTGCTATGATTGCACCACTGTTCCTCGGAGCGGCAATCATGGCGATCAGAGATTTGATGAATGGCGAACGGCAACACGCCGCATTCGCTGAAGCGCAGAAGCTGGCGGACAGCGGCGCCTATCACGACTACACAGACATCGAATACGTCTTGCGCTTTGATTATGGTTTGTCTGATGTATCTACATTGCTCGACAGCCAGTTGATGCATCGTGACCTGAACCGCCGTTGTGCGGATGCGCGCGAGAAGTTGGAGATGATTGGCGCGTGACGTTTGTCGTCGCGTGCGCGGCGGTGCTTCGCTCAAGCTTCTGCGAGTGCGCGAACAAAAAGTTATGCGCGCGATCTGGCTGAGCGGGCATTCGCACATGTGCCAGAAACAACAAAGCCCCGTAAGCATTTGAACTTACGGGGCTTTCTCGATGTTCTGGCGGAGGCGGTGAGATTCGAACTCACGGAAAGATTGCTCCTTCGCCGGTTTTCAAGACCGGTGCCTTAAACCGCTCGGCCACACCTCCAAGCCCGAAATTGTAACCTGAAAAAACCTCGCTGCGGTGCACGGTCGATCTGCAATCACTGCGGATCTTTCAGAAACAGCGCTTGCAGATCGTTCAGGAACGCCTGGCCAAGCGGCGTCGGCGCAATTTTTTCGTGGTCGCGTGTGATCAGCTTGCGCCGTTCGGCTTCCTGCAAAGCCGGCTCGATCGATGTCATCGACAACCCCGTGCGCTCTACGAAACGATGCACCGGAAACCCTTCCACCAGTCGCAGCGCGTTCAGCATGAACTCGAACGGCAGATCGCGCGCACCGACTTCATGCTCTTCCTGCACCGCGGTACCCGCCATCGCCTGCTCGATGAAAGTGGCGGGATGCTTGTAGCGCGCCTGGCGCAGCACGCGATTGGGGAACGATAGCTTCGTATGCGCGCCCGCACCGATCCCGAGGTAATCGCCGAAGCGCCAGTAGTTCAGGTTGTGCTTGCTCTGCCGATGAGGCTGCGCATAGGCGGACACCTCGTAGTGCCCATAACCGGCAGCGGCGGTGCGTTCGTGAATCCAGTCCTGCATGTCGGCGGATGCATCGTCGTCGGGCAGGGCAGGTGGGAACTTCGCGAACAGCGTGTTCGGTTCGAGCGTGAGGTGATACAGCGACAAATGCGGCGGCGCGAACGACAACGCCGTGTCGACATCGGCCTGGCATTCGGCGAGCGTCTGCCCCGGCAGCGCGAACATCAGGTCGAGGTTGAAATTGTCGAAGGTGGTCGCGGCCACTTCGACGGCATGGCGCGCCTGCGCCGAATCGTGAATCCGGCCGAGCGCCTTCAGATGCGCTTCGTTGAAACTCTGAATGCCCACCGACAGCCGGTTCACGCCGCTTGCGCGAAATTGCGCGAACTTGGCGGCTTCGAACGTGCCGGGATTCGCTTCAAGGGTGATTTCCGCGTCGGCGTCGAGCGGCAGCAGCGCGCGCACGTCCGAGAGCATCCGGTCGAGGCCGGCCGCCGACAACAGGCTCGGCGTGCCGCCGCCAATGAACACGGTATGCACCTGGCGGCCCCAGACAAGCGGCAGCGCCATCTCGAGATCGGCGCGCAAGGCGTCGAGATACTCGTTCTCCGGGAAGGTGTCGCCTTTCCATTCGTGCGAGTTGAAATCGCAATACGGACACTTGCGCACGCACCACGGGAAATGCACATACAACGCCAGCGGCGGCAGCGACGTCAGCCGGATGCTGCCCGGCGACGTGAAGGCCTTGATGACACCGTTGCCGATATCGGCCGGCGCCGGTTTGATCGGAATCACGCTTCCTCCGTCAGGCGCGCAAGCAGTTGGCGCAATGCGATCGCGCGATGGCTGCTGGCGTTCTTGACCGCCGGATCGAGTTCCGCGGCGCTCGCATTCAGCGACGGCAAGAAGAAGTACGGGTCGTAGCCGAATCCATTCTCGCCGCGCGGCGCGTCCAGCATTTCGCCATGCCAGCGGCCTTCGGCGATCAGCGGTTCGGGATCGTCCGCGTGACGCACCAGCGCCAGCACGCAGTAGTAGTACGCGCGGCGATCGGTTTCGCCTTGCATGACCGAGACAAGGCGCGCGTTGTTCGCCGCGTCACTTTTCTCGCCGCCGGCCAGTTGCGCGTAGCGCGCCGAGTAGACGCCAGGCGCGCCGCGAAGCGCGCGCACGCACAGGCCCGAATCGTCGGCGAGCGCGGGCAGGCCCGTCAGCTTCGCTGCGTGGCGGGCTTTGGTCAGCGCGTTTTCGACAAAGGTCGGATGCGGCTCTTCTGCTTCCGGCACGTTCAGCTCACCCTGCGCAATCAGTTCGATGCCGGCCGCCCCGAGCAGCGCCGCGAACTCACGCAGCTTGCCCGCGTTATTCGACGCCAGCACGACCCGTTTCAGCGGCGCTTGCGATGGCGCGCCGGATGCGGCCGCGCCGTTGTCTCGACTCACTTCATTCACCCTTGTGCTCCAGCGCCGCCTTCTGTTTCTCGATCAGCGTTTTGATGCCGTCGCTCGCCAGGTCCAGCAGCGCGTTCATTTCATTGCGCGAGAAGGGCACGCCTTCGGCGGTGCCCTGGATCTCCACGAAACCGCCTGCGCCGGTCATCACGACATTCATATCGGTGTCGCATTGCGAGTCTTCGTCGTAATCGAGATCCAGTACCGGCAGGCCGTCGTAGACGCCCACCGAAATCGCCGCGACGTAATCGCTGATCGGCGAGCTCTCGATGCGGCCGGTGGCCAGCAGCCTCGCCACCGCGTCATGCGCGGCCACGAATGCGCCGGTGATGCTGGCCGTGCGCGTGCCGCCGTCGGCCTGGATCACGTCGCAGTCGATATGCAGCGTACGCGCGCCGAGTTTTTCCAGGTCGAACACCGAGCGCAGCGCGCGGCCGATCAGACGCTGGATTTCCTGGGTGCGTCCGGTTTGCTTGCCACGCGCCGCTTCACGGTCGCTGCGGGTGTGCGTGGCGCGCGGCAGCATGCCGTATTCGGCGGTCAGCCAGCCTTGGCCGCGGTCGCGCAGAAACGAAGGCACGCTCTCGGCGATGCTCGCGGTGCAGATCACCTTCGTGTCGCCGAATTCGACCAGCACCGAGCCCTCCGCGTGCTTCGTATAGTGGCGCGTGATGCGCACGTCGCGCAGCTGATTGGCCTGGCGGCCGCTGGGGCGTTGAGTGTTGTCGGTCATATGAGGATCGGTCTGGAAGAAGGCAGGAGGGAAACCGCAATTTTACAGCCGATCGGGTGGGGCGGCAGGCCACATGTGTCACGGCTCTCGACATGGCTCTCCACGTGGCTCGCAAGCGGCTTCATCGCCGGGCGGCCTTTCCGCCAAAAATGGGATAATGGCGGTTCTCCGCCCCGCGTCTCGTACACGCCGGGCGATTCGACTCCCCGGCCATCGTCGAACGCATGGCCACAATCGCGAGAAATACGATGATCTACAGCATGACGGGCTATGCGAGCGCCACGCGCGAACTCGTCGCCGCTTCGGGCACTGGCGGCGTAAGCGTCTCGGTCGAACTGCGCACGGTGAACTCGCGCTTTCTCGATCTGAACTTCCGCATGCCGGAAGACGTGCGCGTGTGCGAACCCACGCTGCGCGAGATGCTGATGAACAAGCTGTCGCGCGGCAAGGTGGATATCCGCATCAACCTGCAACGCAGCGAGCAGTCGGCCAACGCCGGCTCCGTCAACAAGGATGCGCTTACCCAGCTCGCGGTGCTCGAACGCACCGTGCTCTCGACGTTCCCGGAAGCCGGACGTCTGCGCACCGGCGAAATCCTGCGCTGGCCAGGCGTGCTGGCCGAAAGCGGCGTGGCGCCGGACACGCTGCGCGACGCGGTGCTGGCGTGCGGCAAGCAGGCCATCGCGGACCTGATCGACGTGCGCGCCCGCGAAGGCGCGCAACTGGCCACCATGCTGATTGCCAACGTGACCGAAATGGAAGCGATCGTCACGAAGATCACGCCGCTCGTGCCGGAGCTGATCGCGAAGCACCAGCAGAAGATTGTCGAACGGTTGCAGGAAGCGCTCGGCATTGCCGCGCCGGATGCGGCCGCGACGATCGTTTCGCGTGAGGAAATCAACGAGCGGATTCGCCAGGAAGTGACGATGTACGGCATCCGTATCGACATCGCCGAAGAACTGTCGCGCCTCACGGCTCACCTGAACGAAACGCGTCACGTGATCCAGAAGGGCGGCAAGGTCGGCAAGCGCCTCGACTTCATGATGCAGGAACTGAATCGCGAAGCGAACACGCTCGGCTCGAAGGCGGCCGCGAAAGAACTGGCGGATTCGTCGATGACCCTGAAGCTGCTCATCGAACAGATGCGCGAGCAAGTACAGAATCTGGAATAAAGCTGGAGCACCAACAACATGACCGACCACACACGCGAAACGCCGCGCAATCCGTATGCCGGTGCTTATCCCGGCAACCTGTTCATGGTCGTCGCGCCCTCGGGCGCCGGCAAGTCGACGCTGGTGAACGCGCTGCTCGCCGGCGATAACGCGATCCGTCTGTCGATCTCCTACACGACGCGTCCGCCGCGTCCCAAGGAGCAGGACGGCGAGCATTACCACTTCACCACCGTCGACGATTTCATGAAGCGCCACGATGCGGGCGAGTTTCTCGAAAGCGCGGAAGTGCACGGCAACTACTACGGCACCTCGCGCGTGTGGATCGAGCAGCAGATGAAAAGCGGCCATGACGTGCTGCTCGAAATCGACTGGCAGGGTGCGCAGCAGGTGAAGAAGCAGTTTCACAACGCAGTGGAAATCTTCATCTTGCCGCCGTCGCTCGAAGCACTCGAAGACCGTCTGAAAAAGCGCGGCCAGGATGAGCCGAACGTCATTACGCGCCGGCTGCTGGCGGCCGGCAGCGAGATGGCGCACGCGGCGGAAGCGGAGTACGTGGTGATCAACGAGAACTTCGATCGCGCGCTCGGCGAATTGCAGTGCCTCGTGGCCGCGACGCGTTCGCGCTTCGCCTCGCAATACGCACGCCACACAAAGCTTTTCGTGCAGCTCGGCATCCATCTGCCGCACGCGTGAGCGCGGCGGTGTTTCGAGCACATAAGGTAGAATAAGCAACATACTGAGAAGGAACCCAACATGGCCCGCATTACCGTCGAAGACTGCCTCAAACAGATCCCGAACCGTTTCGAACTCGCGCTTGCCGCAACCTATCGCGCGCGTCAGCTCGCTCAAGGCCACACGCCGAAGATCGAAAGCCGCGACAAGCCCACGGTCGTCGCGCTGCGCGAAATCGCGGCCGGCCAGGTCGGCGTCGAAATGCTGAAGAAGGTGCCTGTCTAAGGCGCCTTGTTCCGTATTCGATCGCCGAATTTGCCACACGCGTTTGCCACACGCATTTGCAACACCTGATTGCACCAACGTGCAGACCGGCGTCCAACCCTAACCGCTACGGAGGCGACCATGAGTACTACCCCGCCCACCGCCACGGAAGCGGAACACGACGCCGACTCGCCCTCGTCTGCACGGAAGTACATCGACGCGGTCCTTGAACAGTCGTTTCGCCATCTGTTCGGACCAACCGCCACGCCGGAGCAGCCGCGCCGGCATGACGTCGTCTCCATCGCCAAGCTGACGGCCACCTTGTCCGGCTATCTGCAGCCGGAAGAGATCAAGCAGGTCAAGGCGGCCTTCCATTTCAGCGACGAAGCCCACCTCGGCCAGTACCGCCAGAGCGGCGAGCCCTACATCACGCATCCGGTAGCCGTGGCGGAAATCTGCGCCGGCTGGAATCTCGACGACCAGTCGATCATGGCGGCGCTGCTGCATGACGTGATGGAAGACCAGGGTGTGACCAAGGCCGAACTCGCCGAGCGTTTCGGCGCGAAGGTCGCGGAACTGGTCGACGGGTTGTCGAAACTGGACAAGATGGAGTTTCGCAATCGCGAAGAAGCGCAAGCGGAAAACTTCCGCAAGATGCTGCTCGCGATGGCGCGCGACGTCCGCGTGATTCTGGTGAAGCTCGCCGACCGGCTGCACAACATGCGCACGCTCGGCGCGGTGCCGCCGGAAAAGCGCCGCCGCGTGGCGCGCGAGACGCTGGACATCTACGCGCCGATCGCTCACCGGCTTGGCCTGAACAATACTTATCGCGAGCTGCAGGACCTGAGCTTCGCGAACTTCAATCCGCATCGGTACGCCACGCTCGAAAAAGCCGTCAAGGCGGCGCGCGGCAACCGTCGCGAAGTGGTCGGCAAGATTCTCGAATCGGTGCAGCGCGCCATTGCCGACGCCAAGCTCGACGCCGAAGTCACCGGCCGCGAGAAAACCATCTTCAGTATTTACAAGAAGATGCGCGACAAGCAGTTGTCGTTCTCCCAGGTGCTCGACGTGTACGGCTTCCGTGTCGTGGTTGAGAGCGCGCTGGAGTGCTACACCTGTATCGGCGCGTTGCATGCGCTCTATAAACCCGTGCCGGGCAAGTTCAAGGATTACATCGCGATCCCGAAGGTGAACGGCTATCAGTCGCTGCACACCACGCTGGTCGGCCCATTCGGCGCACCGATCGAGTTTCAGGTGCGCACGCGCAAGATGCACGAGATCGCCGAGGCCGGGGTGGCCGCGCATTGGCTGTACAAGAACGGCGGCGCGGACCTGAACGATGTGCAGAAGCGCGCCCATCAATGGCTGAAATCGCTGCTCGACATTCAGAGCGAAGCCGGCGATTCGAGCGAATTCCTCGAGCACGTCAAGATCGACCTGTTCCCGGACGCGGTCTACGTTTTCACGCCGAAGTCGAAGATCATGGCGCTGCCGCGCGGCGCCACGGCGCTCGACTTCGCGTATTCGATCCACAGCGACCTGGGCAACCAGTGCGTCGCGGTCAAGATCAACAACGAACTGTTGCCGCTGCGCACCGAGTTGAAGAGCGGCGATATCGTCGAAGTCATCACGGCGCCGTATTCGAAGCCGAATCCGGCGTGGCTGGGGTTCGTGCGCACCGGCAAGGCGCGCTCAGCGATCCGCCACTATCTGAAGACGATGCGCCTGAACGAGTCCGTGCAGCTCGGCGAGCGTCTCGTCGACCAGGCGCTGAAGGGCTATGGGCTGGCGCTGTCCGATGTGACGCCGGAAGCGTGGGAAAAGCTCGTGCAGTGGACGGGCAACAAGAACCGTCAGGAAATTTTCGCGGACATCGGTCTTGGCCGGCGTGTCGCGGCGGTCATGGCCAAGCGCATCGAAGTGCTGATGAGCGGCCGCGACGCCGACGACGACGGCTCGCGCTCCGACCCCAATGCACCGCACGCGCCGCCGGTCGTCATCACTGGCACCGAGGGCATGTCGGTGCAACTGTCCGCGTGCTGCCGTCCGATTCCTGGCGACGACATCATGGGCTACATCGGCATTGGCCTCGGCATGGCGATCCACACTACGGACTGCCGTGTCGCGCAGCGTATTCACCGGCGTGATCCGGGTCGCTGGATCGATGTGGCGTGGGCGCCGCAGCCGGGGCGTCTGTTCGACGTCGCCGTGAAGGTGCTGGTCAAGAACACCAAGGGTGTGTTTGCCCGTGTGGCGGCTGACATCACGTCAGCCGATGCAAACATCGTGCACATTGCGATGGACGAAGACCTGTCGCAGGAATCCACTGTGCTGCGCTTCGTGATTCAGGTCAGCGATCGCGTTCACCTGGCCAATGTGATGCGCCGGGTGCGTACGAACCCGGATGTCATGCGCATTGCGCGCGAGCGGCCGAGCGAGGAAGGTCATCACCGTCACGACGGCGGCATGCGAATCGACCGCGAGAGGGCGGATTACTGACTACTGACCGCTTGGGCGCTGAGCTGGCCCGCCGGTGCCGCGCCGTCGCAGAGACTCTGGGTGCGCGGCAAAGCAGGAGGCGGGGAGGCGGGCGACACCGAAACCATTGGACAAAAAGAAAAGGGCCTTCCGAACGGAAGGCCCTTTATAGGTGGTGCGGCTGGCAGGATTCGAACCCACGACCCCTTGGTTCGTAGCCAAGTACTCTATCCAACTGAGCTACAGCCGCACGCTAAACGGGTAATGCTTACAGCAATGAAACCGGGTAAAACGCAAGGGCCTCCCCGGAGGGAGGCCCTCGAATAAGTGGTGCGGCTGGCAGGATTCGAACCCACGACCCCTTGGTTCGTAGCCAAGTACTCTATCCAACTGAGCTACAGCCGCACGCAGAAACGAGATTATAGCAAAGGTTTTGAAAAAGGGAAGCATGTAACTGCGATTTGTCTCATGGTCGCGATCGTGTACCCTTGATAGGCAGTCGCTTGCTGCAGTTAATGGATCATCATGAACAAGGCCTTTGTCAAAGAATCGAGCGAAGAGAACGACGACGATCTCGACGCCACCCAGCCGGAAGTCCCCGCGGGTACGAAAAACTACATCACGCCGGCCGGTTATCGGCGTATGCGCGATGAGCTGCTGCATCTGATCGACGTCGAGCGCCCGGAGGTGGTCAAGCTGGTCTCGTGGGCCGCTTCGAACGGGGATCGCTCGGAAAATGGCGATTACATCTACGGGAAACGCCGCTTGCGCGAAATCGACCGGCGCATCCGCTTTCTGACCAAACGCCTCGATCTTGCTGAAGTCGTCGACAGCAGCAAGCAGGAGAATGTCGATCAGGTGTTCTTTGGCGCAACGGTCGAATATGCGTCGGAAGATGGTGATGAGCACGTCGTGACGATTGTCGGCATCGACGAGGTCGATCTGGATATCGGGCATGTGAGCTGGATCTCGCCGATTGCGCGCGCGCTGCTCAAGGCCAAAATCGGCGACACGGTGACGTTGTACACGCCTGCCGGCCCGCAGCCGATCGACATCCTGGATGTGAAATATCCGCCGCCTGATACCGGTGGTTAGTTTTGTCCAACCTTTGAGCGCATGGAGTCGGCGAAGGGGCATCCTGCTCGCCTCCAGATCCGTTTTCGACGCAACATAAAAAAAGGCGCCGCGAACGGCGCCTTCGAGACTGCGAGTCCTGCCAGCAGCTTTAGAAGCGGTGACGCAGGCCTGCGGTCACAGCAACTTGCTTGTTGTTGCCCGAAGCGCCCAGACCGTTGATGTCGGCATCGACGATGGCGTTCTGGTTGATTTGCTGATATTCGCCTTGCAGGTACACGTCGGTACGCTTGGACAGCGCATAGGCGGTTTGCAGGTTGAACTGATTCCAATGCGGGCGCGTGCCAGCCAGGCTTGCGCGCGTGTACGTGTACGAACCGGCGATGCTGACTGCCGGCGTCAGAGCGTAACGGGCGTTCGCTTCAAAGTTCTGGAAGTGAGCGCTGTCGCTCGGGAAACCGATGCCGGCCGACTGACCCGACGCGCCTGCACCGATGCCGGCCAGGCCCTGCAGGTTCGTTTGCGAGTACACCAGACCGACCGTAGCCGGGCCGAACGAGTAGTTTGCGCCTGCGCCCCACGTTTGCTGACGCTTGGCGAAGAACGTGTTGTCGCTCGACACTGCGCCACCCGAATTGAACGCAGCAGCCGCGCCGGTCGCGCCGTTGCTGTTCAGTTGCAGGTAAGCGGCTGCGAGGTTCAGGCCGCCCCAGTTATACGATGCACCCGCGCTGTAAGCACGGTTGTTGGAGAAGCCGTCAGCCTGGTTCGAGAAGCCATATAGGCCGCCGAACTTGAAACCACCGTAGTTCACGCTCTGGTACTTGACCGAGTTGTTGACGCGGAACGAGTTGTTCAGGTTGTCGTTGTCGAACGGGTGCGCGAACTGCGTGCCGCCGTATTGCGTGCCGGTCAGCGCCAGCGGGCCGACGTAGTCGACCATGCTGTCGTATTGACGGCCGAGGGTCAGGGCGCCGAACTGGTCGCTGGTCAGGCCCACGAAGGCTTGACGGCCGAATTCACGGCCGCCTTGCTTGAGCGTGCCGTCGTTGATGCCGAAGCCGTTTTCCAACGTGAAGATGGCCTTCAGACCGCCACCGAGATCTTCCGAACCTCGCAGGCCCCAACGGCTGCCGTTAACCGAGCCGCTGGTTTCCTGCCAATTGCTATGGCCGTGCTGGTTGTTCGTATAAGTGATGCCAGCGTCGATCAAGCCGTACAGCGTAACGCTGCTTTGGGCATGGGCGGCCGTGGCAAAAACGCCCGTGAGGGCGGCGACCATGAGAGTCTTTTTCATTGTGTAGCTCCGAGAGCGAGAGTGGGTTTGAGACCCAGGCTTAAGGAAACTTTCACGCGGGCGCTGCGAGAGGCGTAATCCGCATGAGAGGCGCGCAAAAAAGCCGCACCGTTTTCCGATTAAGCAGAGTGTAGATAGACACTTCCCGCCAGGGATGTTCCGATTTCAGCAATAAAGTATTACGCCTGCCGAAACGATATGTGGGCGCCGCTTGAGCCTTATAAATAAAGGCTCGCGGCGTTTTTCTGCAAAGTGAAGGGCGTGCGTCGACGCAATTGCGTTGCTCATTTGCTACAGTAATCGAGGCAAAAAACAACGCGATAGGGCGTAAGAAAATGATTGTTGTTATTGATGCAATAGATGATTGCAATTTATGTTCACAATCGAAATGAGCTGGGCCGCTATACTGGAATATCTGCTTTCCGAAGCAGACTTTTTCGTTGACGAAAAAGATCTCCAAACCTTTGTCAGCGCGACTTTCCGGTCGCGCTTTTTTTTGCCTGCCGCTCCCGGATCGACGGGTGTGGTCAGTGAGCCGGCGCGATGCCGTCTGTTGTTTCGCTCCAACTGTCCGCTGCCGGGACGCTCCAGTCCTCCATGACATAGCGACGCGCGTCCATGGGGGATGACAACAGGTTCTGCCAATGATCGCCATGCCACACGGGATCGAAGCAATCGAACTCGACTGCTGAGGCCGCTTCCGTAGCCGGCGTGGGGTGTTCGGAGATCGTGTTTGTGCGCGCGTGGACTAACCGTGCGACTAGGCGGCGGATTTCATTGAGCAGCATGGCAATCTCCCTAATGCATTTACTACCATTACTGAATCTCATCATCCTGCCAGGAATAGGGTGCGACAAGTCGGACAAACACTTACCAAAAACATCTTTTGTTACATCTGCGGCGGTATGCTGCAAAATTTGCCGGCATTCCGCCTGTGAGAAATATGAATAAGTAAATTCGACGTGAGTCTGTTCAATTGAATTGGATTAATAGTCGAGGCATTTTGGGTGTCATTGGAGTGTCGTGGTCGTTTTGCGTGATAAATGCATGTCGAATATTCGCTTGACGGCGATTCTTCGTTCCCAGTATAACGGCAATGCTGAGTTTCATCCACCCAATCAAATTGCATGGCGTGGCAATGATATTCGGTTTGAGGGCGATGCCCGATTTTGATTAAACCTCGAGGAAAACTGGAAAATGGAAACTGGTATCGTCAAATGGTTCAACGATGCTAAAGGCTTTGGTTTCATCACTTCGGATTCGGGCGGCGAGGACTTGTTCGCGCACTTTTCGGAGATTCGCGCTGAGGGATTCAAGTCGCTGAAGGAAAACCAGCGCGTCTCCTTCGACGTCAAGGCTGGACCGAAAGGCAAGCAAGCAGCGAACATCCAGCCGCTTTAAATGGTATGACGCCGCGCCTTGTCTCGCCGCGCGGCATAACGTATGAAAGCCTTCGCAAAATGCGGGGGCTTTTTTATGCTCATTTGTTACTTCTGTTGCGACAGTAGAAATTAACCACTCGGTTCAAAATAACTCCGGCAGCATACTGGCGCGCCTGAATATATTCACCGCGATTTCCGGTGGCGCTGCCATCAAAACCCCAAAGATTCATGATTTGACGGATGACCGCCGTCAGGCGGAAAAATAGGGGCCTTGCGCCTCGAGGAAGCTCACGTAATGCGATGCAATTCCCGTACGTCGCAGCCAACTGGTGCATACTTGCCGCAAAGCCACGCGTCCAAAGTCTCTTTTTCCATGTCTGAACAGTTTTTGCACGAACCGGCCCTGGAGGGTCCGATCGTCTTCGTCGACCTTGAAACGACGGGCGGGTCGACCGCCGAGCATCGCATCACCGAGGTTGGCGTAGTCGAGGTCGGGCCCACCGGCGTGTCGCGCTGGAGCAGTCTGGTCGACCCTCAGCAGCCGATCCCGTCATTCATCCAGCAGCTCACCGGCATCACGAATGCAATGGTGCGGGGCGCGCCGACGTTCGAAGCGATCGCCCCGGCTTTGTTCGAGCGTCTGAACGGCAAACTCTTCGTCGCGCACAACGCCAGTTTCGATCGCGGTTTTCTGCGCGGCGAGTTTCGCCGGGTCGGGCTGGCGTTCGATCCGGACGTGCTCTGCACCGTGCGGCTGTCGCGTGCATTGTTTCCCGCGGAGAAGCGCCACGGGCTGGACGCGTTGGTCGAGCGCCACGCGCTCGTGCCGTCCGATCGTCACCGCGCGCTAGCCGACGCGGATCTGATCTGGCAGTTCTGGCAGCGCCTGCATGGCCTCGTGCCGCTCGACGTGTTGCGCGCGCAGATCGAGCGCACTACGCGGCGCTACCGGCTTGCCGGCGACATTACCGAAGATATGCTCGACACCGCACCGGCGGGCTGTGGCGTCTATGCATTCTATGGAGAGGATGATCTGCCGCTTTATGTGGGCCGCAGTGTGCGCGTGCGTCAGCGCTTGCGCTCCCATTTGACCGGCGAGCGGCGCTCGTCCAAGGACATTCGGCTAGCGCAGCAGGTGCGGCGCGTCGAATGGCACGCAACCGGTGGCGAATTGGGTGCGATGCTCGCAGAGGCGCAGTGGATCGCAAGGTTGCGCCCTGGCCATAACCGGGTGCCGCGCGTGACAAAGAGTGATCCGGTGGACGCGGCCTGGCCGTTCGATGGGCCGATCGCATTCGAGGAGCGCGAGGAAGCGTCGCAGGGGCGCGCGTTTCACGTTGTCGACCGCTGGCGCTACATCGGTCATGCGGCGTCGCTCGCGCAGGCGGCCGAATTGTATGCTTCGAGCATCGCCGGCCCCTTCGAGCTATCGACGTATCGCATCTTGCAGAGCCATCTCGCACGCGGTTTGCGGGTGATGCCGTTAAGCGTGCCGAGCGGGCAGGCCGTTCCGAGTCTCGCGTAGCGGCCTTGGCCGCGCCTTCCTTCCCGCCACCGGTCAACCGGTGGCGCCGACACCACCTGTTTCGCACACGTGACCCAGCGCGCGGGTCAGCGCGCTCGAACGAGTCGAGTCATAACGCGTTAGCGATTTCCAGTTAGCCAGCGCCTGTGCGACGCGCGACGGGCAATCCGGCGCTGCTCGCAACGGCTGCACGCGCGCGAGGCCGGCTACGAGCGATTGCGTCAACCGATCCAGTTGCGGCCTCGTGCTGCTCGCCAGGTCGGGCGCGGGGCCTTGCGGCGGCTGCGCGGTGCGCCACGCGGCGAACAGCGCGTTTTGCACGTCCTTGCTGGCGTCGATCTGATCCTGGAAAAACGCGCGAGCGAACGCCGGATCGAGATTCACTGCGGCCGCGCGTTTTTCCACGTCGGCGAGAAGCGCGTTTTCGCGCGGGGTGTCGGTGATGTCCCGATGGTTGGCCCACTTCCAGCGCGCGACCGGTTCAGCGAGGGCAAGTCGCTGCGAAGCCAGTGCAATCAGGTTGGTGAGCGCGGTGTCGTCGCCATCCGCGACGGCGGGCGCGGGCGCCAAAGCAAGGGCGGCGAAGAGCGCGAGCGCGCATGATGCGCCGAGGCGGTGCGAACGATTCATGGAAAATTGCAGTGACCGGGCGGCCGACGAAGAAAAAACAGAAGAATAGACGATGCACCGATTGCGCGGGCGTCCATGTCAGCGGGAGTCACCGGAAGGCACGGTGTTCGGGCGATTGCAGACGAGAATCTGGCAGGGACGAGCGTAAACAGACGCCGGGGCGCGTAGCCGGGCGCCGTCTGAATCAGACGGACTCACTCCGCATTACGAATCGGTCCTCAACCACGTGGTTAGGCGCGCACAAACATTGGCCGCGCGCAGGGCGCGCGGACGCCGATGCTGCGTCGCGACACAACACAGTTACTTCGAGTCGCACGACTTGCGTTGTTCGTCGAAAAAGGCGCGAACGTGCTCAGGCAGCTCTGCACCAAGAAACTCGACGCCAGCGGGTTCCGGATCCGGGCTAAAGACTTTATCCGGGGTCGGAATCTTCGTTGGTTTGGCATCCATGATCTTTCTCCTTTACAAACCGATTATCTGCCTCGGTCCCCGTTTTACACCAGCATCTGATGCGGCTCACATGTTGTTTGTTGCTTTAACGGCACAGGTCAACAATGGAACAGAGTGTTTGAATAAAATTTATCGATTGACTGCTGATGCGGCGATTTCAGAGCCACCGGTCAAACCACTCAAATAATCCCTTCCACTCCTGTCTTGGTCTTGCTCCGCGGGCGTCCCAGCGATTAGCCGCCGGTTTTTGTGCACTGCACTTCCCTGATTGTTGATACGAACAAATGGACGCGGATTTTGTGCACTGCCGCATCGGCAGGATTTTCTTCTTAAGAGGCCGAACGTTCGTTAAATGCCGCTGCGTTCAATTCGACCATTCGGCCCTCCTAATCTTTCGTAAACGAATGATTCACCGCTTTCGTTGACGAGTAAGAACACTTTTCAAGATTTTTGCGTGAATTAATCAAACCCAACGTTGTGCAGCGAACGTTGGGCATTCTTCAGAGGCTATTTTTGTGCCACCGGCGCGGGGATTTTTACCGGCGTCGTGTAGGTGGCCGGTTTGTCCGTCACTTCGACCTGTCCGTGAATTCGCGCCTGATGGCCGTCGGCGAACATGTAATACGGGAACGGCCGCGCCGGTGCCGACACGGCGTCGAGTCGCGCGACCAGTTCCGGTGCGAGCGTGAAATCGAGCGAGCCGAGCGATTCCTGCAACTGCTCCGGCCGCGTGGCGCCGACGATGATGCTCGACACGCCGCGCTTCTGATGCAGCCAGTTCAGCGCGACCTGCGCCATTGGCCGGCCTGCCAGCTGGGCGACGGACTCCAGTTCCGCCACGATGCGGAAGTTGCGTTCGGTCAGCTTGTCGAATCCCGGCGGCGGCGCGCTGGCTAGGCCCGCGAGACGCCCGTCGCCGGAAAAGCCGTTTGCCGCGCCGCTTTGCGACGGCCGGTACTTGCCCGACAGCACACCCATGCCGAGCGGACTCCACGGCACGAGTCCCATGCCGAGGTTGGCAGCGAGATCGGCAAACTCATTTTCCGCATTGCGTTCGATCATCGAGTATTCGAGCTGCATAGCCGCAACGGGCTCGAAGCCGCGCCAGTCGGCAAGCGTCTGAGCCCGCCCGGCGAACCACGCGGGCGTATCCGAGAGGCCGACGTAGCGGATCTTGCCGGCGCGCACGGCGTCGTCCATTGCGCGCATGACTTCGTCCACCGGCGTGATCCGGTCCCATGTGTGCAGGTAGTAGAGGTCGATGTAGTCGGTGCCGAGCCGCTTGAGTGAACCCTCGAGCGCGCGCAGCAGATTCTTGCGATGGTTGCCGCCCGCGTTCGGATTGCCGGATTCGGCGTTGTAGCCGTACTTGGTCGCGATCACCAGCCGTTCGCGCAGGCCGCGCGCCGCGACGAACTTGCCCAGCCACGTTTCGCTGGTGCCCTCCGTGTACAGATCGGCGGTGTCGAGGAAATTGCCACCGGCATCCACGTACAGATCGAATAGCCGTTGCGCCGACTTTTCCTCGGCGCCCCAGCCCCATTCGGTACCGAATGTCATCGTGCCGAGCGCGATCGGGCTTACGCGCAGACCTGAGCGGCCAAGCAGGGTGTAGCGGTTCATCGTCATGTCAGTCTCCTTGAGCGAGGTCGTGGAAAGAATTGAATCGACGACGCCATCCTGCGCCGATTCTTCTTGTGGAAAAATGCGGCTTGTCTGCAAGAATTATGAAGCTTGACTTAATAATGGAGGTTTGATGGACGCGGCTCAACTGCCCGCGCTCATGGCGTTCGTGAGCGTGGCGCGCCACGGCAGCTTTACCCGCGCCGCCGCTGAAACTGGCGTAACGGCGTCGGCGTTGTCGCAAAACATCCGCGCGCTGGAAACGCAGTTGAACGTGCGGCTGTTCAACCGGACCACCCGGCGCGTGGCATTGACCGAGGCCGGCGCACAGTTTCTCGCCCGCGTGCAGCCCGCACTGGGTGAGCTGAAGGCCGCCTTCGAAGCGCTCGACGAAACGCGCGATCAACCCGCCGGCAATCTGCGTATCAACATGCCGAGGGTCGCGAGCGAACTGCTGGTGCTGCCGCACCTCGCGGAATTCACGCAGCGCTATCCGCAGATCCGCCTCGATCTGACGCTCGACGACGGCTGGGCCGATGTCGTTGGGGAAGGTTTCGACGCCGGCATCCGGCTCGGCGAGCGTGTTGCGCAGCATATGGTGGCGGTGCCGCTAGGCGGCGCGATTCGCATCGCGGTGGCGGGTTCACCGGCGTACTTCGAGCGTTACGCGTTGCCCGTGACGCCTGGCGATCTCGCTGCGCACGATTGTCTGCACTACCGCTTTTCGACAAGCGGCGGCATCTACCGGTGGGAGTTTGCGTCGCCTGATGATCCGGGCCGCGTGTTCGAGGTCGAGACGCGCGGTTCGCTCGTCACTAACGACTTGCGCACGATGGTGCGAGCGGCGGAGCAGGGTGTCGGTTTGCTGCATGTCATCGACGACTACGTGCGCGAGCAGCTTGACGACGGCCGCCTCGTGCGCGTGCTGGATGCCTGGTGCCCGAGCTTTCCGGGTTTTTATCTCTACACGGCGAGCCGCGCGCAAATGCCGCTCAAACTGCGCGTGCTGATCGACTTCCTGAAGGAGAAGCGTGCCGCACGGCAAGAATCTTGAACGCCTTGGCCGCAGCTGCATGCGAAGAAGGTGATGTCATCGCGCCAGAACTTCACCATTAGGCGACATTCCGGCCAGCTCACGTATCCCCGTCTATTATTGACAGTGACGATCCGCGGCCTAAGGTGCGGTGGCTAACGGAAGCGCCAGGGCTGGCGCGGAAGATGGCAGTCTTCTTCCTCCAGGGGGTTCGCAATGGAAAACGCTGTCTATTGGAAAGGACGTCAGGTCGGCATCGAATGTGCCGGCCGGATCTCGTGGTTCACTTCGGCGCCGCAGGAGGCAGTCGCGGCTTACGGAGCTCAGCACACGGAGTCGGTACGCGCGGAAGATTCCGTCGCGGCTCGCAATCTCGTCAAGACAAGCGGATACGACCGGCCGGGCTTTCCTGGATGAGGTAGCGCGCGAAGCCTGAAAAGCAAAAAGCCCAGTCGCAAGGACTGGGCTTTTTGCTTGAATCTGTTGGTGCCGGAAAGAGGAATCGAACCCCCGACCTTCGCATTACGAATGCGCTGCTCTACCGTCTGAGCTATTCCGGCATCAGGAGAAACGAGATTATAGGGACTTGTTTATTAACTTGGCAAGCCCTTAAGCTCATTTTTTTGTTTCGAGATGGTAGCGGGTGACTCGGTCGACCTCGTTCTTCGAGCCGAGGAACACGGCCACGCGTTCGTGCAGGCTCTTGGGCTGGATATCCAGAATGCGTTTCTCGCCGTTGGTCGCCGCGCCGCCGGCCTGTTCGACGATGAAGGCCATCGGATTTGCCTCGTACATCAGGCGCAGCTTGCCAGGCTTGTCCGGCGTGCGCTTGTCGGCCGGATACATGAAGATCCCGCCGCGATTCAGAATGCGGTGCACGTCCGCCACCATCGAGGCGATCCAGCGCATGTTGAAGTCGGCCTGGCGCGAGCCGTCCTTGCCGGCCTTCAATTCGCCGATGTACTGCTGCACCGGCGGATACCAGTGACGTTCATTCGAAGCGTTGATCGCGTATTCGCGCGTTTCGACCGGAATACGCATGTCGCTTTGCGTGAGCACCCAGGAACCGAGTTCGCGGTCGAGCGTGAAGCAGTTCACGCCGTTGCCGGTGGTCAGCACCAGCACAGTTTGCGGACCGTACACCGCATAGCCCGCGGCGACCTGCTGCGTGCCCGGCTGCAGGAACGATTGCTCGGTAGGCTGCTGGCCGTCCGGGCAGCGCAGTACGGAGAAGATGGTGCCGATCGACACATTGACGTCGATGTTCGACGAGCCGTCGAGCGGATCGAACACGAGCAGATATTCACCCTTCGGATAGTTCGCCGGGATCGGGGAGAACTTCTCCATTTCCTCCGATGCCATGCCGGCCAGGTTGCCGCCCCATTCATTCGCCTCGAGCAGGATATCGTTCGACAGGATGTCGAGCTTCTTCTGCACTTCGCCCTGAACGTTTTCGCTGCCCGCCGTGCCGAGCGCATCGCCCAGCGCGCCCTTGCTGACGTGGTAGCTGATCGCCTTGCACGCCCGTGCGACGACTTCGATCAAAAGGCGCAGATCGGCCGGCAGGTTGTTGGTTTCGCGCTGCTGCTCGATCAGGTACTTCGTGAGAGTGGTACGACGTTGCAAAGCCATTGCTGTACTCCGGGAAGGCTAGAGGAATATTCCGATTTTAACCGCTCGTTGTGTCGGCTCCGTGGTTTTGCGCGGAAACCGCGCGCGCCGATGTTGTCCTGCACACCGTTGTGTCACGAAACTCACGAAGCTCAGGCTTTGCGGCGCGCCTTGCTGCCCGTGAGCTTGCCGCTCACGCTCGCCGCGAGGGCTGCGGCGCGCGCGTGTTCGGTTGGCATTTTGGGCATTTTGGGGCGCTCCGCTTTCGGCATGGGTTCGATCTCGCGCTCGATCTGCTCGCCGGCGGCCGCGGTGGCGACCCGCAGGTCGAAGGCGATTTGCAGGTTGAGCCAGAACTGCGCGCTCGCGCCAAAGTAGCGCGCGAGCCGCAGCGCGGTGTCGGCCGAGATGGCGCGCTTGCCACGTACGACGTCGTTGATGCGCGGCGCGGGTACACGCAACGCCAAGGCGAGTGCGTTGACGGACATGCCGAGCGGTTCGAGGAACTCGCTGCGCAGAATCTCTCCCGGATGGATTTCGGGGATGCTCTCACCCGTGTCGATGTCCGAGAAGTCGATGCTGCCAAGGTCGGAGCGTTTGATGACCATGCCGGTCTCCCAATAGTCAGTGATAGTCGACAATCTCGACATTCAGCGCCTCCCCCTCGACGAAATGAAAGCAGATGCGCCATTGCGCATTGATCCGGATACTCCACTGCCCGCTGCGCTGACCTTGCAACGCTTCGAGCCGGTTGCCCGGCGGCGCGTGCAGATTGCCGACGGACTCCGCGGCGTCGATCATGAACAACTTGCGGCGCGCGAGCGCCTGCATGTGACGCGGCAGTGAGTGTACGAACTTGCCCTGAAAAATTCTCGCCGTAGCCTTGTCGCCAAATGTCGTGATCATGGGATGATATAACGCATTGCGTTAAACGTAAACCGTCAAATGAATGCGTTTACTTTCACCCTGCTGCGACGAATCGAATAGTCGTCCAGATGGCCAACGTCGACCCGCGCGCCATGCGATGCCGGCATCGTCAGGACGAAAAAAAACCGGCAACACGTGCCGGTTTTTCGATGCGGACGCAGCCCTCAGGCAATCGCTACGCCAACGCTTTCTCCACGATCTCGCGCACGTCGCGCGATTTCACCTGGGAGGCCACTTTCTCCAGCGCCGCGCGCATGCTGTCGCGCAGCGTCGGCGTGAAGCGGCGCCACAATTCCAGCGAGCGGGCAAGGCGGGCGGCGACCTGCGGATTGATGGCGTCGAGCGCGATCACCTGATCGGCCCAGAACGCATAACCCGAGCCGTCTTCGGCGTGGAACTGCGCCGGGTTTGCCGCGCAGAAACTGAAGATCAGCGAGCGCGCGCGGTTCGGGTTCTTCAGGTTGAAGGCCGGATGCGACATGAGCTTGCGCACGACGTCGATCACCGGGCGTTGCGCGCTGCCACGCTGCGTAGCCTGCAAGGCGAACCACTTGTCGATGACGAGCGGTTCTTTTTCGAAGCGCTGGTAGAAGTCGTCTAGCGCCTTCTGGGCCTCGGCACTCCCGCCATTGGCCGCCGCCGCATTGAGCAGCGCGGCGAGCGCAACTGAGCGGTCGGTCATGTTGTTGGCCGCATCGTATTGCGCGGACGCGAGACGCACGGCCTCGGCCGGATCGTCCAGTTCCGCGAGATACGTCAGTGCAAGATTCTTCAGCGCGCGATGACCGGCCGCTTCAGGCGTCGCTTCGTACTCTCCCGGCGTGCGATGCTGCTCGTACACCTTGAGCCAGTCGCCCTTGAGCGCATTGGCAAGACGCTTGCGCACGAACTGCCGCGCGGCGTGCACGGCGACCGGATTCGATTCGGGCATCTGCTCGGCCAGATATGCTTCCGAAGGGAGCATCAACGCGAGTTCGCGGAACGAAGGCGAGAGCGACTCGTCGGTCAGCACGCGTGCGAACGCGGCGACCACGGAGTCGTCGAGTTGCAGCGGCGCGCCCGTGGCGGCGCGTGCGGCGAGCGTCAGCAATTCGCGCGTGGCGAGCCGTTGGCCGGCCTCCCAGCGGTTGAACGGATCACTGTCGTGCGCAAGCAGGAACGCCAGTTCCTCTTCCGAATAGTCGTATTCGACGATCACCGGCGCCGAGAAATTGCGCAGCAGCGAGGGCAGCGGCTCCTGCGCCACGTTGACGAACGTGAACGTCTGCTCGGCCTGGGTGAACTCGAGCACACGCGTGGTGGACGCGGATGCCGCGGTTTCGCCTTGCAACTGCAGCGGCAAGTCCGCGCCGTCCTTGCCGATCAAACCGATCGCGAACGGAATCGGCAGCGGGCCCTTTTGCGTTTCGCGCGCAGCCGGCGCGGCCTCGCCGTAGCCCTGCGTGAGCGTCACGTTGTACTGTTGCTGCGCGGCGTCGTATTGCGTGCGCACGGACACGCGCGGCGTGCCGGCCTGGCTGTACCAGCGCTCGAACTGCGCGAGATCGCGGCCGTTCGCGTCGGCGAGCGCGTGCCGGAAGTCGTCGCAGGTCACGGCCTGGCCGTCATGCCGCTTGAAGTACAGGTCCATGCCCTTGCGGAAGCCGTCGCGGCCGAACAGCGTCTGATACATCCGCACGACTTCCGAGCCTTTCTCGTAGACGGTCATCGTGTAGAAGTTGTTGATCTCGACGTAGCTTTCCGGGCGAACCGGGTGCGCCATCGGCCCCGCATCTTCTGCGAACTGCATCTGGCGCAGCACGCGCACGTCCTCGATGCGCTTGGTGGCGCGCGCGGCTTCGTCAGAGGCGCCGCCCGCCATGTCGGCCGAGAACTCCTGATCGCGGAATACCGTCAGGCCTTCTTTCAGGCTCAACTGGAACCAGTCGCGGCACGTTACGCGGTTGCCGGTCCAGTTATGGAAATACTCATGGCCGACCACGGCCTCGATGTTCGCGAAGTCGGTGTCCGTGGCGGTTTCGGGGTTTGCCAGCACGTACTTCGTGTTGAAGATATTGAGCCCCTTGTTTTCCATCGCGCCCATGTTGAAGTCGCTCACCGCGACAATCATGAAGCGGTCCAGATCGAGTTCGAGCCCGAAGCGTTCCTCGTCCCAGCGGATCGAATGGATCAGCGAATCCATCGCGTGCCGGGTCTTGTCCAGGTCGTGCGGCTCGACCCACACCTGCAGCAGCTTGTCCTTGCCCGAACCGCTCTTCACGCGCTCTTCCAGCGCGACCAGCTTGCCGGCCACCAGCGCGAACAGATAGCTCGGCTTGCGGAACGGGTCCTCCCAGCGGGCGAAGTGGCGGCCGTCCGGCAAATCGCCTTCTTCCAGCAGGTTGCCGTTCGACAGCAGCACCGGATAATCGGCCTTGCTGGCGCGCAGCGTGACCGTGTAGGTCGCCATTACGTCCGGACGGTCGAGGAAATAAGTGATGCGCCGGAAGCCCTCGGCCTCGCACTGCGTAAAGAAGTTGCCGCCCGACACATACAGGCCCGACAGCGTGGTATTCGCCACCGGATCGCAGATGCTCGTGAGCGTGAGCTCGAAGTCGTCCGGCACGTTGTCGAGCAGCAGGCCGTGTTCATGCGCATGCGCGCCGGCGAACGGCTGGCCGTCGACGGCGGCGCTGACGAACTCCAGTTGTTCGCCCATCAGTTCCAGGCGCGCGGCGCGGGACGCCTGCGGATTGCGCCGCACCCGCATGGTGTTCCTGACAACCGTGCGGTCGGGGATCAGATCGAACTCCAGTGCGACGGTGTCGATCAGGAAGGCGGGCGGCGCGTAGTCGGCGCGGCGGATCACGGGGGGCGTTGCGGTATCGGCCATGGCGTTCGGTAGTGTAGGAACTCGAGTCGGCGAGCGCGTTTTTGGCGTGCGGGCCGGGCTTGTCGAGCCATTGTACAAAGCCTCGGGCGTTCGTGCGGCGCGAACTTTTTACCGCAAGGCCAGGTCAGCGTATTATCGGGCGCCCGCTTGAGACAAAGCGTGGGACAAAACCCGTGCATCGACGAACCGGGTGATGATGGACAATACAGAAACAACCTGGAAGCCTGACGAGGTAGACCATGAAACTCAATCGATGGACCCGGCGCGCCACACTGGTGCTGGCGGCGCTGACGGCACTCCTGTCCGGCTGCACGACCTACGTGACCACTCAGGTCACGGCCTTCTCCGACTGGAGCGGCAACGATGCCAGCCGCACCTACGCGTTCACGCGGGCGGCGGATCAGCAAAACAATCTCGAACTCACCACTTACGAGCGCTTCGTCGCCAACGAACTGGCCACACATGCGTTCCGCGAGGTCGACAAGGGGCAGGCGCGCTATCTGGTCGGACTCTCATACGGGATTCGTTCGGACATGGTGACGGTGGCGCAGCCGGTGTACTACAACCCGTGGCCGGCGCCTTACTGGGGGCGGCCGTTCGACCCATGGGGGCCGTGGGGCGCGTTCCCGGCCACCACGTACGTGAACGAGACCTACCCAATATTCACGCACCTGCTGGGTGTGCGGATTACCGAGCGCGCGACCGGCAAGGAGGTCTACAACGTGACCGCGCGCAATTCCGGCGCGGAGTCTTCGCTGGTGCGGGCCATGCCGTACCTGGCGCGCAGCGCGTTAGCCGATTTCCCGCTGGGCAACGGCGTGGTACGCACGGTGCAGATTCCGCTCGACAAGAACGGCGGGGCATCGAACGAAATGGCGGCCACGGGCGGCGCGCCCGCCGCCGCACCGGCGCCGGCTTCCGGTGCGAAGGTCGTGCAGTAACCCATACTCGGCTGGCCTGGCGTTAAGCGACGGACTTCGGTGGAGAGCAAACAGAAGCGGCCCGGCGGGTTATCCCTGCCGGGCCGTTTTGTTTCGAAGGGGAGCGCGCGAGCCGGTAATGCGCACGGCATATCAAGGACAGGGTGATCGACTCGCGCCTGTTCTGCCGAAGTGAAACACTTTTTAAGAAAGTTAATTGAAAGTATTGGCTTGTTTTGAGGGGCGGTTTTCGTGCCTCGGCGGACGGCAAACCATACTGCTTGAGGGTTTCGAGGCCGCTCGTGCTACGGAAATAGGTGCCGGAAGGGCTTGCCGGCGTGCTTTTGCCGGTCGTCGCGCAAGCGCTACGGATACAGATGGATACGTCTTTAGTGGCTGATTTATCGGAAAATATTCAGTATGATTCCGGCGACCATAGGGAGCCCGAGACAATCCTTCAGACTAATTGGCAAAGGCGCCTAAATAATCAGGGCCAAGTGCCGTTAATCCTCTGGACCCTAGATAAGAAGATTGGATTGTCACGGCTGGAGGTTGCCGGTCCGCGCGGCGCGCATACGCTGTGACGGTTCCGTATTCCGTCAGGCGCTTCAGCCTCTCCTCGCCTTTGCGCGAACACCGATATGCCCGATCTGTACTGGACCATTCCGGTCGCTCGCTGGTCTAGCTGGCCTGCTGCCGCATCTGCCGCACCCGATATTGGCTTTATCGAGCCGATCGTACGGCGTCGCCTGAGCACACTGTCCAAAGTCGCGCTGAAGGTCGCGCACGATTGTGTCGCGCGGGACGAGGTCCGGGTCGTGTTCGCGTCGCGTCACGGGGAATTGCGGCGCACCACGGATATTCTGCGCAGCCTCAGCGCGGGCGAGCCGGTCTCGCCGACGGCTTTCAGCCTGTCGGTGCTCAATGCCATGACCGGTGTGTTCGGCATCGCGCGTGGCGACCGATCCGCGGCGAGCGCGGTGTCAGCCGGTGCGGAAACCCTTGGTTATGCACTGCTGGAAGCGCACGCGCAGTACGCCACGCAGCCGGATGCGCCGGTGCTGCTGGTGTACGCCGACGAGCCGGCCGACCCGGCGTACGGTACGATCGAAGACGAAGTGCAGGGGGGCGCCGTCGCGATCCTGCTCGACAGCGAAGCGGCAACGGGCGAACTGGTGTGCACGCTGACGCGTGCCGGCGAGGCGCAAGCCACGGCGCCGCGCGAGGTCGGCGGGGCTGAGGCCGCGGATACGGCAGGCGAGGCGTCCTTCGCCACCCAGAGCCAGGCGCTGCAGCACTGCCTGGAAACCGGCCTGTCCGCCGTCTGGCATGGCGCCGGCGCAACCTGGCATTGGAGTTGGCATGATCGCGCGGCTTGATTACCTCTGGCGCTTTTGCGCGACCGGCATGGCTTTCGTGGTCTTCGGCGTGTGCGGCGTGCTGTTTTCCGTGGTCGTGTTTCCGCTCGCGTGGCTGTGGCCGCATAGCGCGTCGCGGCAGTTCGCGGTGACGGGCGTGATTCACTGGTTTTTCCGCGCGCTGGTCGCGGTGTTGCAGCGCATCGGCGTGATGGAACTGGAGGTGTCGGGCGTTCAGGCGCTGCGCGCCGGCGGTCCGGCCGTCGTGGTCGCCAATCACCCGACCTACCTCGACGTCATGGTGCTGCTGTCGCTCACGCCGCGTGCCTGCTGCGTGGTGAAGAACGCGCACTGGAGCAACCCGTGTTTCTGGGGGATCGTGCGCTCGGCGGAGTACGTCAGCAATGCCGATCCCGCTGAACTCGTCGAGGCCGGTGCGAGGCAACTGGCGGCAGGCTATACCATGATCATTTTTCCGGAAGGCACGCGCAGCCCCGCGCCGAACCGCCTGCACGCGTTTTCGCGCGGTTTCGCGCACATGGCGTTGAAGGCCGAAGCGCCGATCGTGCCGGTGCTGATGGATTGCGACCCGCCGGCGTTCACCAAGCAGATGCGCTGGTACGACGTGCCCGCGCGCGCGTTCCGGATGCGCGTGAACGTGCTCGAACCGCTGGGCGTCGACCAGCTCGCGGCCCATGACACCCCACCGGCGCTCGCCGCGCGCAGCGTGACGAACGCCGTCGAAGCACACATTACCCAGCACCTGTTCGATTATGGATTCTTTAAAACTGGAAATTAAACGGCTTCTGATCGAAGCCCTCGATCTGGAAGACCTGAGCCCAGCCGATATCGACGACGATGCACCGTTGTTCGATACCGACGGTATCGGACTCGACTCGATCGATGCGCTGGAAATCGGCATCGTGCTGCGCAAACAATACCAACTGACCATCGCAGCGAACGACGAACGCACGCGCGAACACTTCCGCTCGATCAGCACGCTGGCCGCGCTGGTGGCGAGCCAACGCGAAGCGGCGCACGCTGTGAACGAAACCACGAGAAAAGGGGAATAAACCGTGTCCGAGGCAGAGATTCTTGACCGCATCCGCGCGATCTTCAAGGAGAACTTCGCAATCGAGCCCGAGCGTGTCACGCCGGACGCGCATCTGTTCGAAGACCTCGATCTCGACAGCATCGACGCCGTCGACCTCGCGATCAAGCTGCAGGAGCTGACCGGCCGCCGCATCAAGCCGGAAGAGTTCAAGTCGGTGCGCACTGTCGGCGACGTGATCGGTGCCGTCGAATCCCTGCTGGCGGCACAAGGCTGATGCCTGCCACGCGCTCGCGAACGCAAGCGGAGCTGGACCGGGCCGCCGATGCCGCGCCCGCCACTGAGCGCAAGCTGGGCACAACGGTCGTGCAGGTTCTGTTGAAGCTGGCGTATCCCGCGCTGATTCTCTGCGCGTGGAAATGGGACACACCGCGCTACGTCGGCTGCATGCTGTTTGCGATCCTGTGGCTGCAGCGCTGGGCCGGCAACGGCGCGGTTGCGACCTCGCTGCGGCGGCTCACCCGTATCGACTGGACCGTGGTCGGCTTGCTGAGCTGCGCCTCGGCGGCGATCGTTCTCACCAATAGCGAGCTGCTGCTGCGCCTCTATCCGTCGCTCGTCAATCTGGGCCTGTTGATCGCCTTCGGTGCGACGCTGGTGCGCGGTCCGTCCATGATCGAAAAATTCGCGCGGCTCGGCAATCCGAACCTGCCGCCGGGCGCGGTGCTGCACACCCGGCGCGTGACCCAGGTATGGTGCGGCTTCTTTGCGCTGAACGGCGTGTTTTCCGCTTACACGGCGCTGTACTGGAGCCGCGCGAGCTGGTCGCTCTATAACGGTGCGATCGCCTATGGGCTGGTCGGCGTGCTGCTGGTGGCCGAGGTCATCTGGCGTTACCTGGTTGTGCTGCCGCGAGCCGCGCGTTCGGAGGCGGCATGATCGCGTTGCATGACCTGTTGTCGGTGGCCGATCAAGCCGCGTCGCTCAGCACACCGGTGTGCCGGGACGGCGGCGCCGTGCTCGATCGCGCGGCGTTTCTCATGCGCGTCTCGGTGCTGGTCGAGCAGTTGCGGGCGCAGTCTGCGAAGCGCTACGCATTGTGTATCGACGATCCGTTCGATTTCGCCTGCGCGCTCTTTGCGCTGTTCGCGTGCGGCAGGGAGCCGGTGATTCCGGCCAATGCAACGCCGGGCTATCTCGCGGACCTCGCCGATGCGTACGACGTGCTGCTGACCGACGCGGACCTTGCGCCGTCCGTGGCCGACCCGGGCGCAGGTGCCGGTGCCGACGTCGCGTCAACGCGAGCACTAGCGCCGCACGCCGCTTATACGATCGATCCGCAAGCCCCGCTCACGCTCTACACGTCGGGCAGCAGCGGCCGCCCTAAGCCGATCCACAAGACGCTCGCGCAATTCAACGCCGAGGTGCACACGCTGGAGGTGCAGTGGGGCGCGCTGGTCGGCGACGCGACGATGCTCGCGAGCGTGCCGCATCATCACATTTACGGCTTGCTGTTTCGCGTGCTGTGGCCGCTCGCGGCAGGCCGCGCGTTCGACCGGGCGCTTAGCATCGAGCCGCTGCATCTGCAAACGCAAATCGACCAATGCGGCGCGACGGTGATCGTTTCGACGCCCGCGCAACTGTCGCGCTGGCCGGTGTTGCCGGGCTTCGCCACATTGACGCCGGCGCCGCGAGCGTTCTTTTCGTCGGGTGGCCCGCTCTCGCCCGAAGCCGCGCGGGACTACACCGCAGCCTACGGCGCCGCGCCGCTCGAAATCTATGGCAGCACGGAAACCGGTGGCATTGCGTGGCGGCGTCAGGATCGGACCGATGCGTGGGAACCGCTGGCCGGTATTGAAGTTCGCCGCGATGAAGACGGCGCGCTGAACGTCCGCTCGCCGCATCTCGATCACACTGGCTGGCATCGCACCGACGACAAGATCGCCTTCGACGTAAACGGCCGCTTCCGTCTGCAAGGCAGGCTCGACCGCGTGCTCAAGCTGGACGGCAAGCGCGTGTCGTTGCCGGAGCTGGAGGCGCGCATCGCGCTGCATCCGTATGTGGCGCAGGCGGCCATCGTGCCGCTGGAAGGCGTCTCGCGCGAGCGCCTCGGCGCGGTGGTGGCATTGACCGACGCTGGCAGCGAAGCGTTGCGCGACGAGGGTCGCGTGGCGCTCGCGCAGGTCCTGCGCCGCCACCTCGTCGATTATTTCGACGTGGTCGTGCTGCCGCGTCATTGGCGTTTTCGGGTCACGCTGCCGTTCGACGCGCGCGGCAAACTGCCGGTGGCCGCCGTGGCGGCCGCGTTCGAGGCGCGCGCCGAAGGCATGGAAGTACTGGCCGAAGCGCGCAGCGGCGACACGCTGCACTACGAGTTGCGTGTGCCGCCCACGCTAGTGCATTTCGCCGGCCATTTTCCGGGTTTGCCGATTCTGCCAGGCATCGTGCAGGTTGACTGGGCGATGCGTCTGGCCGCCGATCACTTGCCGGCCGTGCGCGCGCTGGCATCGATCGATCGTCTGAAGTTCATGGCGCCTGTTTCGCCGGGCGCGGTGCTCAAGCTCACGCTCGCGCACGACGCGGCGCGCCGGCGCGTGCAATTCGCCTACCGGTTGAATGACCGGGAATGCGCGTCCGGCGTGATCGTCTACCGGGAGCACGCGTGATGAACTTCTCCCCGTGCATCGTCATTCCGATCTACAACCACAAAGATGCGATCGGCGCGACCGTGGCGCATCTCGCGGTCCACGGCTTGCCGATGTTCGTCGTCGATGACGGCAGCGACGAGGCGACCCAGCAGGTGCTCGCCGCGCTCGCGCAGCAGTACGCCGGTCAGCTGACGCTGCTGCGCTTGCCCATCAACGGCGGCAAAGGCGCGGCGGTGATGGCCGGACTGCGCGCCGCGCGCAAGGCGGGCTACACGCACGCTTTGCAGATCGACGCCGACGGCCAGCACGACGCCACCGATGTGCCCCGTTTCCTCGATGCGGCGCGAGCCGAACCGGGCGCGGTGATTCTCGGCCGCCCGGTCTACGACGACAGCGTGCCGAAAGCGCGTCTCTACGGCCGGTATCTGACGCATGTGTGGGTGTGGATCGAAACGCTTTCGCTGACTATCCGCGACTCGATGTGCGGCTTCCGCCTGTACCCGCTCGCACTGGCCTGCGATCTGATCGATAGCGTGGCGCTGCCGACGCGGATGGACTTCGACATCGAGATCCTCGTGCGCCTCTATTGGCGGCGCGCGGCGTTCCGCTCGATTCCGACGCGCGTTACCTACGCCACCGACGGCGTGTCGCATTTCGACGTGCTGTGGGACAACGTGCGCATCAGCCGCAGCCATACGCGGCTGGTATTCGGCATGCTGTGGCGTCTGCCGGTGCTGCTCGCGCACAAGTTCATGCCGCGCCGTGGCGCGCCGCGCGCGGACGAGCCCAACGAGCCCAACGAGCCCGGCGAATCCAACGAGCAGGACTGGTGGCGGATCGCCGAACGCGGCAGCCATCTGGGCATGTCCCTGCTCGCGCTCAGCTGCAAGCTGTTCGGCCGCCGCTTCACCGCGCTCTGGCTGCATCCGATCGTCGCGTATTTTCTGCTGACGGGCCGCGCCGCGCGCGAGGCGTCAGGCAACTACTTCAGGCATCTCGGCGAGACCGCGCCGCGCGGCGCGACGCCGCGTCCAGGCTGGCTGTCCGCGTATCGCCATATGCTGGCGTTCGCGCAAGCGGGCTTCGACAAGCTCGCCGCCTGGTCCGGCCGCGTCAACGACGCCGACGTCACGTTCGAGGATCCTTCGGCGTTCAAGGCCCTGGTGGCGAGCGGCAAGGGTGCGCTCGTGATCGGCGCGCATCTCGGCAATCTGGAAATGACCCGCGCGCTCGCCGCGCACGGCGCTCATGCGAAGGTCACGGCGGTCGTCTACACCGAGCACGCGCGCCGCTTCAACAGCGTGCTCGCCTCGGCCAACAGCGAGTTCGCGCGGCATTTGCTGGAAGTCAGCGACTTCGGACCGGAGACCGCCGTGATGATGCAGGAGCGCGTCGATGCCGGCGAGCTGCTGGTGATCGTGGGCGACCGCGTGCCCGCGCACGAGACGGGCCGCACCACTGAAGCACAGTTTCTCGGTTCGGCCGCGCCGTTCGCGCAGGGCCCGTATGTGCTCGCGCATGCGTTGGGGTGCCCGGTCTATCTGTTCTTCTGTCTGAAAGAGCGCGACGGCTACCGTCTGTACTTCGAACCGTTCGCCGAGCGTATCGAGTTGCCGCGCCGCGAACGCGCGCGGCATGTCGCTGCGTGGGCGCAGCGTTATGCCGTGCGGCTCGAACATTATTGCCGCAAGGCACCTTATCAATGGTTCAACTTCTTCGATTTCTGGGCCAGCCCCAAGCGAGGCGCGAATGGCCGAACATGATCTGATCGATGTGCCGAAGGCAGGCGCGAATGCAAGCGTGAACGTGGCGGCAGTCGTGATTGGCGGGCGCAAGCTGACCATCGAGGAGGTCGTCGCGATCGCGCAGCACCGCGCGCCGGTCGCGTTGAGCGCCGATCCGGCGTGGCGCTCGCGCATCCAGCGCGGCGCGGATTTTCTGCGCCGGCATCTGGCTGCGGGCGCGACGGTGTACGGCGTCAACACCGGTTACGGTGACGCCTGTGTGGTCGACGTGCCGATGGAACTGGTCGAAGCGCTGCCGTTGCAACTGACGCGTTATCACGGCTGCGGCATGGGCCAGTATCTCGACGACGCGCAAACGCTCGCGGTGATCGCCGCGCGGCTCAATTCGCTCGCTTATGGTTTTTCCGGCGTGCGCCCGGTATTGCTCGAGCGTCTGGCGGACCTGGTCAACTATCGGGTGCTGCCGCGGATTCCGTCGGAAGGCTCGGTCGGTGCGAGCGGCGACCTCACGCCGCTCTCGTACGTGGCCGCCGCTCTGGCGGGCGAGCGCGACGTGCTGTTCGAGGGCCACCTGCGCAACGTGCGCGACGTGTGGAGCGAACTCGGTCAAACACCGCTCACGCTCGCACCGAAAGAAGGGCTCGCGTTGATGAACGGCACCGCGGTGATGACGGGCCTCGCCTGTCTCGCCTTTGCGCGCGCCGATCATCTGACGCGTCTCACCGCGCGTCTCACTGCGCTGTGCACCGTGGCGCTCGACGGCCGCGCCGCCCACTTCGACGCGATGCTTTTCGAAGCGAAGCCGCACGTCGGCCAGGCCGAAGCGGCAGCATGGATTCGCGACGATCTGGCCGGGCGCGACGACACGCCGGGCCACCGTCTGCAAGACCGCTATTCGATTCGCTGTGCGCCGCATGTGATCGGCGTGGCGCGCGACGCGCTCTCGTGGGTGCGCCGCGACGTCGAGAACGAGCTCAACAGCGCGAACGACAATCCGTTGATCGATCCGGACAACGAACGGGTGCTGCACGGCGGCAATTTCTACGGCGGCCATATCGCGTTCGCGATGGATTCGCTGAAAGTCGCCGTCGCCAATCTCGCCGATCTGATGGACCGGCAGCTCGCCCTGCTGGTCGACGTGAATTTCAACAACGGCTTGCCGCGCAATCTCTCGGGCGCCGCGCCCGCGCGTGCCGCGATCAATCACGGCTTCAAGGCCGTGCAGATTTCGTCGTCCGCGTGGACGGCCGAGGCGTTGAAGAACACGATGCCCGCGAGCGTGTTCTCGCGCTCGACCGAGGCGCACAACCAGGACAAGGTCAGCATGGGCACGATCGCCGCGCGCGACTGTTTGCGCGTGCTGGAATTGACCGAGCAGGTTGCCGCCGCGCATACGCTCGCGACCGTGCAGGCTGCGCGTCTGCGCCTGCGGATCGACAGCGACACGCCGGTTCCGGCAGCGCTGCATACGTTCATCGACAGCGTGAGCGCGCAGTCGCCGTTCGTCGACGAAGACCGCCCACTCGAATTCGAGCTGCGCGCGCTGACCGCGCGGATTGCCGCATGCGATCTGCTGCGCGACTATCGTGGAGGATCGAACGCATGAGCGGATCCCACAAAGTGCTGAGCGCGAGTGCGATGGTCGAGGTGCCGTTCCACGATGTCGACGCCATGAACGTGTGCTGGCACGGCCACTATCTGAAGTACTTCGAGATTGGCCGCGCCGCGCTGCTGCGCGCGTTCGACTACGATTACCGCGAGATGCAGGCGTCGGGCTACCTGTGGCCGATCGTCGAGGCGCATCTGAAGTACGTGCGGCCCGCCACGTATGGTCAGCAGATCGAAGTGCGCACACAACTGCTCGAACACGAAAACCGCCTGAAAATAGGCTATGAAATCGTCGACTGCGCATCCGGTACGCGTCTGACGAAGGGCTACACGATTCAGGTCGCCGTCGACGCGGCGACTCAGGAATTGCAGTTCGTCTCGCCGCCGGTCGTGTTCGACAAGCTGGAGCGCGTATGGGGACGATAACTTTCGGCGCCAGGGTTGTGAGTGCATTGGGAGCGTTGTTTGCCCTAAGCGCGGCCGGTGTGATCGCATGGCCGGTGCCGGTGGTGCAGGCCGCGCAGGCAGCGCAAGCGTCGGCCGCCGCCGCCCCCGCGCTGGTCTCGCAAATCGCCGCCCGCCTCGCGCAGGCCAAGGGCGTGCGCGCGCAATTCACGCAGACGCAAACGCTCGCCGCGATGAAACAGCCACTGGTCAGCACCGGCTCGCTGCTGTTTTTCCGCGAACGCGGCGTGATCTGGCAGATCGACACGCCGTACAAGGCGACCTATGTGATTACTGACGCCGGCGTCGCCGAAGTCGACGCCAACGGCCAGCGCGTGACGACACGCGGCGCACAGGGCACACGCGGCGTCGCGCAGGTGTCGAAGATGATGCGCGCGATGCTCGGCGGCGATCTGTCGGCGCTGTACTCGCAATTCGACGTGCAGGCCGAGGGCGGCGTTGCGCGCTGGCGCATGCAACTCACGCCAAACCAGCCGCAGATCGCACAGTCGATCAAAGGTCTGGAGATGAACGGCGGCGACTATCTGCAGAGCCTGCGCATCACATTGGCGAATGGCGACGTGACCCAGCTCGATTTCGCGAAAAGCGCGGCCGTGACCGAACTCACGGCGGCTGAGCGCGGCCTGCTCGGGGCGCCGTAATGGACGTGCCGCAACAGCGCTCGATGAGACAGGCGTGGGGCATGCGTGCCGCGTGGCTGCTGCTCGCGTTCGTCGCGGCGCTGTATTGCGGCTGGCGCTTCGCCGGGCCGTCGCCGCTGCAAACCAATCTGCTCGCGCTGCTGCCCGCCACGGAGGCCGACCCCGTCGCGGAAAAGGCGGTCGATACGCTGGCGAGCGCGCTGGGCGACCGCACGGTCTTTCTCGTCACCAGCCACGACGACGCGCACGCGAAAGCCGCGGCGCGGCAACTGGGCGCATCGCTGCAAAAGAGCGGGGCGTTTGGGTCCGTGACGGCCGAGTTGCCGCCGTTCGATCTTTCACAGATCGCGACGCTGTACATGCCGTACCGCTTCGGATTGCTGGCGCCGGCTGATCGCACCGCGCTTGCGAACGCCGCGGCGGGCGGCAAGCAGTACGACGCATCGCAGGCGATGCCACCTTCCGGGCAAACTCCCCTTGCGGGATTGAAGGATGCGCTCGCGCAGCGTATCTATAGCCCATTGCGCGGCGGGCTCACCACGCCGCTCGCCGACGATCCGTTCGGTTGGCTCGAACACTGGCTCGGTGGTTTGCCGCTTGCCACCTCGAATCTCGAACTCGAAGACAACCTGCTGGTGTCGCATCGAAACGGCGCTACCAGCGTGCTGATCGTCGCGACTTTGCCGGGGTCCGCTTACGAATCCAGCACGCAGCACGCTGTGCTGACGGCGCTCGCCCACGGCGAAAGCGCGTTGAAGCAGGCATTTCCCGACGTGTCGGTGGCGCGCACGGGCGCCGTCTTTTATGCGGAATCGGCACGCAGCGCGTCCGAGCATGAAGTGCACCTGATCGGCGTCGCGTCGCTATTCGGCATCGCGTTGCTGATGATGTGGGTGTTTCGCTCAGCGCGTCTGCTGCTGCTCGGCTTCTTGTCGACCGCGCTCGGCATTGTCTGCGCGCTCGCGGTGACGATGCTGGTGTTCGGCAAGCTGCATCTGTTGACGCTCGTATTCGGCGCAAGCCTGATCGGCGAGGCCGTCGATTATTCGATCCAGTACTTCGTGGTGTTCCTCGGCGCGCAGCGCACCTGGGACGCGCGACGCGGTGCGCGTGCGGTGCGCCCCGCGCTAACCGTGGCGCTGATGACGAGCCTGCTCGGCTACGCGATCCTCATGTGGGTGCCGTTCCCGGCGCTCAAGCAGATCGCCTGCTTTGCGATGGTGGGGATCGTGACGGCGTTTGCTTCCGTGCAGTGGCTGCTGCCCGCGTTGCTTACCCGCGCGCCCAGGCGTGGCCGACAGCGCGTGTTTGCGCGAGCGGCGCGCCTGCTGACAGTGTGGCATCGCGCGATTGGCGGCAAGCGGACGTGGCTCGTGGCGGCGCTGTTGCTGCTGCTGGCAGTTCCCGGCTGGTTGCGCCTGACCAGCGACGACGATATCCATCTGCTGATCCAGCGCGATCCGTCGCTCGTCGCGCAGGAAGACAAGGTGCGCGAGGCGGTCGGCGTCGACAACAGCGCGCAGTTTTTCGTCGTGCGCGGCGACACGCCGGAAGTAGTGCTGCAACGCGCGGAGGCGCTGGGTACCAAACTGGACGCGTTGAACGGCACGGCGAACAAGGTGGGCAGCTATCAATCGGTTGCGCAATTCGTGCCGTCGGCGAAGCGGCAGAGTGAAGACCGCGCGCTGCTCGCGCAGCATGTGTTCAACAATACCGCCGCATTGCGCGCCACACTGCTGCAAGCGGGTTTCAAGGACGAAGTCGCCGACGCCTGGCTCGCCGCGTACGCCAAGCCGCAGGCGCCGCTCACGGTCGATACGTGGCTCGCGGCAGCGTGGTCGCAACCGTACAGGCATCTCTGGCTGGGCGAGGTCGATCCGGCTATGAAGGTCTATGCGGCGGTCGTCATTCCGCAAGGCGTGACACCGCGGAACGAGCCCACGCTGATCGCCACCGCGCACGAATTGCCTGGCGTCGTGTTCGTCGACAAGGCAGCCAGCGTTTCGAAGCTGTTCGGTGCGTATCGGGTGGATAGCGGCTGGTGGCTCGGCGGCGCGCTGACTCTTGTGCTTGTTCTGCTGATCGTGCGGTATGCCGGGAAGGGCGGATCCTTGCGGGACCGTATGCGTGGTGGCATCGCCGTGACGCTGCCCGTGCTGCTCGCCGTGGGTGTCACGCTGGCGGTATTCGGTTATGCCGGCGTTCCGCTCAATCTGTTCAACTGGCTCGCGCTGATGCTGGTGCTCGGCGTGGGCGCAAACTATGCCGTGTTTCTGCGTGAAGGCTGCCTGCGCGGCGACGCGGATCTCGGCGCGGTGTGGACAGGCGTGCTGCTTTCGGCATACACCACGCTGTTGTCGTTCGGCATGCTCGGCATGAGTGCGATGCCTGTGTTGAAGAGCTTCGGCGCGACGCTCGCGCTTGGCATCGCGATATCGGTGCTGCTTGCACCGATCGGCATGCCATCGGAATCAAGGAGGGCCGCATGAAGGCGCCATCAGTTTATTTGCACGCGCTCGGCATGATCAACGCGCTCGGCGGCGACCTCGATAGCATTGTCCCGGGGCTGGCCGCCGGCCGTTCGCCCGGCATGGCGAACGCGCATACGGGAATCGGCGAAGCATTTGTCGGCAGTGTGCTCACGCCGCTGGAACTGGCGCCGCCCGCCGAACTCGCCCGCTACGACTGCCGCAATAACCGCTTGCTGCTCGCCGCGCTGGCGCAGATCGCCCCGGCGCTCGACGCGGCACGCGAGCGCTACGGCGCACACCGGATCGGCGTGGTGCTCGGCACCAGCACGTCTGGCATCGAAGCGGCGGAAGCCGCATTCGTCTATCAGGCGCAAGCGGGCGGCCTGCCCGCGAACTTCAATTACCGGCAGATGGAAATCGGCACCGCCGCGCCGTTTGCCGCCCCTGCGCTCGGCCTGCACGGTCCGGCGTTCACCATCTCGACCGCGTGCACCTCGAGTGCGAAAGCCTTTGCGTCGGCGCGCCGGCTGCTGCAATTGCGGCTGTGCGATGCTGTCGTGGTGGGCGGCGTCGATTCGCTATGCGAACTGACGGTGCAGGGTTTTGCATCGCTCGAATCGACCAGCGGGTCGCGCGCCAATCCGATGAGCCGCAATCGCTGCGGCATCAATGTCGGCGAAGGGGCGGCCGTGTTCCTGATGAGCCGCGACGAAGCCGCGGTGCGGCTCGCGGGCGCCGGTGAGTCGAGCGACGCGCATCACATCTCGTCGCCGGACCCGCTTGGCGTGGGCGGCGAACTTGCGATACGCGCGGCGCTCGCGGACGTGGGCGTCGAATCCTCGGCAATCGGCTACGTGAATCTGCACGCCACCGCCACGCGCAAGAACGACGAAATGGAAGCCGGCCTGATGTCGCGTGTGTTCCCAGGCGGTGTGGCGACGAGCGGCACCAAGCCGCTGACCGGCCATCAGCTTGGCGCGGCCGGCGCCACCGAACTCGGGTTTGCCTGGCTGACGCTGGCGCGCGACGACGTGCCGCTGCCGCGCCATCTGTGGGACGGCGCGGCCGATCCCGCGCTGCCGGTGCTGGACCTTGTCGAGAGCGAGCGCTTTTTGCCGCGCGGCGCCGGCGCGCAATACGTCATGAGCAACTCGTTTGCGTTTGGCGGCAGCAACGTCAGCCTGATCCTCGCACAATGACCCAGGCATTGAATCACGCAATGACCCCGACGCCCACCATTCAGGACCTGCTGCAGCAGCCGATCGAAGCGATCATTCCGCATCGCGGCACCATGCTGCTGATCGACGGCGTGAACGCGTTCAGCGACGAGACGCTGAGCGCGCGCGCCACGGTGCGCGCCGACGCCTGGTATGCCGACGCCGACGGCGCCATGCCCGCCTGGATCGGTATTGAACTGATGGCGCAGGCGATCGCCGCTCACGTCGCGTTGCTGGCCATGCGCGGCGGTGGCCAGGCGCGGCCCGGCGTGCTGTTGGGCTCGCGCAGCTACAAAGCTTTGCAGCCAACGTTTGCCGGCGGCGCGCAGCTGCTGATCCAGGTCACGGAATTGCTGCGCAGCGAGGAAGGCCACGGCGCCTACGAATGCACGATTCACCATGGTGACGTGTGTTGCGCCGAGGCCGTCATCAAGGTCTATCAACCGCCCAATTTTCAGTCATTCATCGAAGGGAGTTTCAGTTCATGAGCCGGCGTGTTCTCGTTACCGGCGCAAGCCGCGGCATTGGCCGCGCGACTGCGTACCAGTTGGCCGCCGACGGCTTCGCGGTGTCCGTGAATTGCCGCACGGGACGCAGCGAGGCCGACGCGGTTGCGACCGGCATCGCTGCGCAGGGCGGCACGGCGCGCGTACTGCAATTCGACGTGCGCGAGCGCGCCGTATGCCGCGAAGTGCTCGAAGCCGACGTCGCGGCGCATGGCCCGTATTACGGCATCGTGTGCAGCGCGGGCGTGACCCGCGACGCCGCGTTTCCCGCTCTGACCGAAGAAGACTGGGACATCGTGATCGAAACCGGTCTCGACTCGTTCTATAACGTCGTCCATCCGTTGACCATGCCGATGGTGCGCGCCCGCAAGGGCGGCCGCATCGTCACGATCGCTTCGGTGTCCGGCGTGATGGGCAATCGCGGCCAGGTTAACTACAGCGCGGCCAAGGCGGGGCTGATCGGCGCGACCAAAGCGCTCGCGGTCGAACTCGCTACGCGCAATATCACCGTCAATTGCGTGGCGCCGGGTCTGATCGAAACCGGCATGCTCGACGACGTGCCGCTCGAGCAGGCGTTGAAGACGGTACCGATGAACCGCGTCGGCCAGCCTGCCGAGGTGGCGTCCGTGGTCAGCTTCCTGATGTCGGATGCGGCCTCGTACGTCACGCGCCAGGTGATCGGCGTCAACGGCGGGATGATCTGATGAAGCGCGTCGTCATTACCGGCATGGGAGGCGTCACGGCTTTGGGCGATAGCTGGGATGCGATCGAAACGCGCCTGAGAGGCGGCGTGAACGCCGTGCGGCGCATGCCCGAATGGGATTACTTCGAATCGCTGCATACGCGGCTTGCATGCCCGCTGCCGGGCTTCACGGCGCCGGCCCATTATCCGCGCAAGAAAACCCGCTCGATGGGCCCCGTTTCGATGTATTCGGTGCGCGCGAGCGAACAGGCGCTCGCCGATGCGGGCCTCGCCGGCGACACCACCATCAGCGACGGCCGCATGGGTGTCGCCTACGGTTCGTCGTCGGGCTCGGTGCAGCCGATCCGCGCGTTCGGCACGATGCTCGAAACCGGCAAGATGACCGACGTCACGTCGAACAGCTACGTCCAGATGATGCCGCACACCGCCGCGGTCAACGTGAGCCTCTTCTGGGACCTGAAAGGGCGGATCATTCCGACCTCCTGCGCGTGCGCGTCGGGCAGCCAGGCGATCGGCTACGCGTACGAAGCGATCCAGAGCGGCAAACAAACGCTGATGCTGGCCGGCGGAGCCGAAGAGTTGTCGGGCCCGGCGGTTGCCGTGTTCGACACGCTATACGCCACCAGCACGCGCAATGACGAGCCGCATCTGACGCCGCGTCCATTCGACGCCGCGCGTGACGGCCTCGTGGTCGGCGAAGGCGCGGCCACGCTGGTGCTCGAAGAATACGAGCATGCGGTGGCGCGCGGTGCGCGGATTCATGCGGAGATTGCCGGCTTCGGCTGCAACTCGGACGGCGCGCATATGACCCAGCCGACCGCCGGCACGATGGCGCTGGCGATGCAGCTCGCGCTCAAGGATGCGCAACTGCCGCCGCAAGCCATCGAGTACGTGAACGCGCACGGCACCTCGACGGATCGCGGCGACATTGCCGAGAGCCATGCGACCGCCCAGACCTTCGGCGCGCGCATGCCGATCAGTTCGCTCAAGAGCTACGTCGGCCACACGCTCGGCGCGTGCGGCGCGCTCGAAGCCTGGTGGACCATCGAGATGATGAAGCGCAACTGGTATGCGCCGACCCTGAACCTGACCAATGTCGATCCGGCCTGCGCGCCGCTCGACTACATCGTCGGCACGGGGCGCGAGCTCGACGCCGAATACGTGATGAGCAACAACTTCGCGTTCGGCGGCATCAATACGTCGCTCATTTTCCGGCGCGTTCGATGAGCGTGGCACTTCAACGCGTGGTCGTCACCGGCATGGGGATCGTGTCGTGTCTCGGCAATACGCTCGACGAAGTCGCCGCCGCGCTGCGCGCGGGCCGCTCGCGCATTGATCGGATCGGCGCGTGGCGTGAGCGCGGTTTCGCCTCGCAGGTGGCGGGCGTGGCCTCGGTTGCGCACGAGCCGCCGTTCGAGCGCAAGCACGAGCGCTTCATGGGCGACACCGCGCGCTTTGCCTGTCATGCCGCGCGTCATGCGATTCGCGACGCCGGACTCGACGCGGCGGCGTTGCGCTCGCCGCGCACCGGCACGGTGATCGGTTCGGGCGTGGGCGCCTTGGCGAGCTATGACGCGGCCGTGGCGATCGCGCAGGCCCGCGGGGTCGAAAAGGCGCCGCCGTACACCGTGCCGCATGCGATGAGCAGCACCGCGTCGGCGAATGTCGCGCAGGTGTTCGGGCTCGAAGGCGTCAGCTATTCGCCGTCGTCGGCGTGCACGACTTCGGCGCTCGCGATTGGCCAGGCGATGCAGCTGATCCAGACCGGCCGTCAGCAGATCGTGCTGGCCGGCGGCAGCGAGGCGCTGCACGACAACACCACGCTGATGTTCGATGCGATGGGGGCGTTGTCGCGCCGCTTCAACGACACGCCGCAGCTGGCTTCGCGTCCCTACGACGTGGAGCGCGACGGGTTCGTGATCGCGTCGGGCGGCGGCGTGCTGGTGCTCGAAGCACTCGATCATGCGTTGGCGCGCGGCGCGCGCATCTACGCGGAGTTGAGCGGATTCGGCGACTGCACCGACAGCGCCGGGATGGTCGCGCCGCATGCGGCGGGAATCGCGCGAGCCATGCGCGGTGCGCTGGGCGAAGCGGGCAAGTGGCCCGACTACGTCAACACGCATGCGCCGTCGACGCTACTCGGCGACCTCGAGGAATTGCGTGCATTGAACGAAGTGTTCGGCGCTCGCGTGCCGGCGTTTTCGTCGACCAAGGGCATGACCGGGCATTCGATTGGCGCGTGCGGCGCGCACGAGGCGATCTATACGCTGTTGATGATGCGCGACGGGTTCATTGCGGGGGCGCCGGGCATCGAAACGCCGGAGCCGGCTGTCGGCGGCATGCCGCTCGTGCGTACCACACGCGAGGCGCGCATCGGCACGGCAATGTCGATTTCATTCGGGTTTGGCGGCAGTTGCGCGAGCCTGATGTTCGAAGCATGGCAGGGCGGTTGAAACGGCTGCGACTTCAAAAATAACGAGGACTGGAAAAAATGAAAAGAACCTATGTACTGGGCGCGCTGGCGGTGGTGGCGATGACGCAGGCGGGGTGCGCAACGCAGGTGATGTCGCTGCCGCTCGCGGCGGCCGGTGGCCAATCTCGCGGAGGTGTGCCGATTTATTTCGGCCAGCAGGATCATCCGTCGGTCAAGAGCCAGCTCGGCGATGTGTCTTACTCGGTGCGGATCGCGCGCAAGGTTGCCGGCCCTGAAGACGCTTGCCATGAAGCGCTTGCAGAAGCCGTCCGGAAACTTCGCACGGCGGCAAACGAGCGCCATGCCAATGCCGTGATCGATGTGTCGACACGTTTTCACAGCACCGAGACCAACTCGTCGAGCGACTTTACGTGTGGGGTCAGCCCCAGCGCCGCCGCGATCGCGGTGCGTGGCCAGCTCGTCGTGCTGGATTCGAACTGAGCCGGTTTGAGAGAGAACTCACTACAGCAACAACAACCACCAAGGAGTCCAGATGAACCGCAGTCCGCTGTTTGCCACATTATTTGCCGCATTGTTTGCTTCGTTTGCCACGCTGAGCGCCGCACCGGCCTTTGCCCGCGATACGGTCAGCTATTACCCCGTCGATCAGGCCTTGAAAAGCGAGCCCGGCAAGGTGAGCGACGACGTCGCGCTGTACTTCGCGGGCCAGCCGCATCCGGCCGTGGTCAAGACAATGGGCGAATTCGCCACCAACAAGAAGACCAACGCGTTCGGCAAGAGCGACCTGCAGGCGTGCCAGCACGTGTTCCTCTCGGCGGTGATCGAGTTGCAGGAGCGTGCGCGCAAGGAAGGCGGCAATGCGGTGGTCAACATCAAGAGCAACTACAAGAACGAATTGCGTGAGAGCGCGACTGAGTTCACCTGTGGTGCGGGTGCGGTGATTGCCGGTGTGGCGCTGACGGGCGACGTGGTGACGCTGCGCAAGTAAAGCGCGAATAAACACGAAAAAGCACAAGTAAGCGCGGACAGCCTGGTATAAGCACGGGAGAAGCTAAAACGCGGCAGGTGCTGCCGCCTTGCGCCGCTTTACCGTATCGGGCTCGCGCCTTGCTGCGTATCAACCGGCCTTGACCGCCGCGACGTTGACCAGCGTTTCACGACGCTTGCCGGGTCGCGGACGGTAAAGGCCGAGCCGCTCCAGCAGACCGAAGTCTTTCGCGCGGCTCCACCAGAGGTAAGGCAAGGAAACGTTGCGCTCGGCGAAACTGAAGCCGCCGCGGCGGATCATATCGAGGTAGCCGTCGGCACTCTTTTGCACGTGCATGGGGTGACGGAACAGCAGCCGGATCACCCACGATTTGATGTACGCGTCGGTGGATTCGGCGAACAGCAGCACGCCGCCCGGTTTCAGCACGCGGCGGAATTCGGCGAGCGCGCGGTCCTGCTCGACCAAATGGTGGAACGTTTGGTGGCAGAACACGATATCGGCGCTTGCGTCAGGAAGCGGCAGCTTCGCGCAGTCGCCATGCAGCAGTTCGATATCGGCGAGCTTGTCGCCGCAGGCGCTGGCCGCTCGTGCCGCCAGTGTCAGGGACGGCTCGTGGAAGTCGATGCCGACGAGGCGGCGCGGCTTGAATGCCTCGGCGAGCAGGCGAAACGAGATGCCTTGTCCGCAGCCGACGTCGACGATCACCGGCGCCTCGGGTAGGGGCGTGTCGATCAGGCGCTTGAGGTCGTTGATCGCGACCCGCAACACGTGATGTTCCCACGTGTAGGTACGCAGGAACCAGATCCCGAAAGCCGTTTCCGGCACGAAAGGCACGCTGGATGTTTCGGATGGCGACACGCGGTTCCCCGGGAATGGCTGTTCTTGTTGTCCCCGAAGAACCTCCTTCGGGGCGTTCGAAGCGTAATTGTAACCAGACGTAAGGATGCAGCGAAACGCTGCTCCGGGCAAGACAAACGATTGAGGCAAACTTGAGTACACATTCGTCAACGCGTACGGCTGTCGATGTCGTGATCATCGGCGCGGGTCCGGCAGGCGCGGTCGCCGCAGCGCTGCTGCGCAAAGCGGGACGCTCCGTGCTGGTGCTGGAGCGCCAGCACTTTCCGCGCTTCTCGATCGGCGAGAGCCTGCTGCCGCAAAGCATGGCGTACCTCGAAGAGGCCGGCATGCTGCAGGCGGTGGTCGAGGCCGGTTTCCAGTACAAGAACGGCGCGCATTTCATCTATCGCGACCAGACGTCGGCGTTCGACTTCCGCGACAAGCATTCGCCGGGGTGGGGCACCACCTATCAGGTCGAGCGCGCGGTATTCGACGACATCCTGATTCGCTGCGCGGCGCAGCAGGGCGCCGACGTGCGCTTCGGCCATACGGTGCGCGCGGTTCACACGGGCGCTGCGCCGCTCGTCGACGTGGTCGACGAGGCGGACCATGCTTACCAGATCGAAGCGCGTTTCGTGTTTGACGCGAGCGGTTTCGGCCGTGTGCTGCCGCGCCTGCTGAACCTCGAAACGCCGACGCGGATGCCGACGCGCGCCGCGATCTTCACGCATGTGCAGGACGGTATTCCGGCCGGCGCCACCGACCGCAACAAGATCGCCATCGTGACCCATCCCGAGCGGCGCGACGTGTGGTTCTGGATGATTCCGCTGGCGGGCGGACGTTCGTCGGTGGGTTGTGTCGCCGAGGCGAGCTTTCTCGACGTGCCGGACGCCGAGCGCGACGCGACACTGCGCGGGTTGATCCGGCGGGAGCCGACGCTGAACCGCCTGATCGGCGACGCGCCGTTCCTGATGCCGGTGCGCCACATCGGCGGCTATGCGGCGAACGTGGAGCGCCTGCACGGGCCGGGTTACGCGCTGCTCGGCAATGCGGGCGAATTTCTCGACCCCGTGTTCTCGTCCGGCGTGACGATCGCGCTGCGCTCCGCGCATCTCGCGGTACAGACTCTGAACCGGCAACTGGACGGTGAGACGGTCGACTGGTCGGCCGACTACGACGTGCCGCTGCGCAAGGGGATCGATACGTTCCGCGCGTTCGTCGAACGCTGGTACACGGGCGAGCTGCAGGACATCATTTTCTATCCGGACCAGACGCCGTCGATCCGCCGCATGATCAGCGCGGTGCTGGCGGGGTATGCGTGGGATGAGTCGAATCCGTATGTCGCCGATCCGGTGCGGCGGTTGAATGCGTTGCACGAGGTGTGCATGCAGAAGTGATGAGCCGGTTGTGCGGCGTGGGTTGCAGGGTGCATCATCAGGCATGCCGGCTGCACAACCGCCGTACAACATCCCACCGTCACGACTGAACAGAATCATGAAGAGATATCTGGCAGTTTTAGCCGTCGCGCTAAGCATGGTTTTGGGCGTGCTTTTTCACCCGCTAGCCATGGCGCAGGGGCAATCGGTCACGCCTGAGGCAAGCGCGAAGGCTTTTTACGCGTGGTACATCAAGCGCGAATCGGACAAGCGAGGGTTTCCCTTGCTGGATAAAGAAATCTATCGATACGTAGCAAAGCCAACGGTCGATTTTCTGCGCGCGCAATACAAGGCAAACAAGTTCGCCGAAGACGGCGACCCCTTCACGAAAGTTCAGGATTACGACGAAAAGGACTGGGCCGCACACATTGAGGCGCGTCCTGCACTGAGATTCGGTGACACCGCTGTTGTGCCGGTTGTTCTTGGGCGCGACACCAAGGCCACGGTCCAGACAGTTTTGGCGTTTATGCGGAAACAGGCGGATGGTCAGTGGAAACTCATCAAGGTCGATGACCTCAGTGGGTACGAATAGCCGCTGTTTCGGGTGATATGGGCCACGCCAAATGAAAACGGCGCTTCTGGATAGAAGCGCCGTTTTTTCATTCAGCCGCGTGAGTCAGTTCAGACCCAATTCAAGCCGCAATCTTCGCCGTACCCGACGCAAGCTGCCGCACATCATCACGGCGATGCACGCGCTTGCCGGCCGCATACGTTTCGTAGATCGCGCGATCGTCGCCGAGCAGCGCGAACGCGAACAGCAGTTCTTCGAGCGATTCCGTGCGCGCGGTGCGGCGCGCGAGCAGCGGCGTCGCGCGCGGATCGAGCACGACGAAGTCCGCTTCCGACTTCGGTTTGAGCGTGCCGACCTTGTCCGCGAGATCGAGTGCTTCCGCCGCGCCGGCGGTAGCCAGATAGAACATGCGCGTGGCCGTCAGATGATGGCCGGTCAGACGCGCGACCTTGTGCGCTTCGTTCATGGTCTGCAGCATCGAGAACGAGGTGCCGCCGCCGACGTCCGTCGCCAGTGCGATCGGCATACCGGCTTCATCGGCCTTGTCGAAGTCGAACAGGCCGCTGCCGAGGAACAGGTTCGAGGTCGGGCAATGCGAAGCGACCGCGCCGGTTTGCGCCATGCGCTTGCGGTCTTCCTCGTCGAGGTAGATGCAATGGCCGTACACCGCGCGGCGGCGCAGCAGGCCGTAGTGATCGTAGATGTCCAGATAGCTGCGGTGGCCCGGGAACAGATCGGCGACCCACTTACATTCGTCGGTGTTCTCCGCGACGTGGCTCTGGATGAAGATGTCCGGATTCTTGCTCGCCAGCACACCGCACGCTTCCAGTTGAGCTTCGGTCGAAGTCGGCGCGAAACGCGGCGTGAGCGCGTACATCTGGCGGCCGCGATTGTGCCAGCGGCCGATCAGCTCGGCGCTGTCGTCGTAGCCCGATTGCGCGGTGTCGCGCAGGAACTCGGGGCAGTGGCGGTCCATCAGCACCTTGCCGGCCACCATGCGCAGATTGCGCGCTTCGCTCTCGGTGAAGAGCGCGTCGGCCGATTCCTTGTGGACCGTGCAATACACGAGCGCGGTGGTCGTGCCGCACGCCAGCAGTTCTTCGACGAAAAAGCTCGCTGTGTCGCGCGCATAGGCCGGATCGGTGAAGCGGCGCTCGGTCGGGAACGTGTACGTGTCGAGCCACGGCAGCAAGCCGGCCGCCGGCGACGCGATCATGTCCGTTTGCGGATAGTGAATGTGCGTGTCGATGAAACCCGGCACGATCAGCTTGTCGCGCATTTCCTGCACTTGCGTGCCGGGGGCGAGTTGCGAGGCAAGCGCCGCATACGCGCCTGCTGCAACGACATGGCCGTCTTCGACGATCAGCAAGCCGTCCTCATTGAAGACCGCCGCATTGGGCGATTGCGCGGGATCGCCGTTGAACGTCAGCAGTTGCGCGCGGAATGCCGATTGGCCTGCTTTAGCCGATTGAGTCATGAAAAAACCGTCTCCGAATGTGAAAAGCTGCGCAGCGCGGACGGCGGTTCGTTGCTGGCCCTCGTTCGAACCCGTGCCGCCGCCGGCTGCGATACATCGGCCCGTCAGTGCGGACCGCCTGGGTGCCAATACGCGTCGAGCTTCGCGATCAGTTCGCTGCGTTGCTCGGGCGTGACGAACGACGCTTCGAAGCTGTTGCGGATGATCGTGTAGACCTCGGCATCGTTGAGCTTCAACGCGTCGATGGTGGCGAAATAGTTGGTGTTCACGTAGCCGCCGAAGTAAGCCGGATCGTCGGAATTTACCGTCACGGCAACGCCGCGATCGAGCAGGTCCTTCAGCGTGTGTTTGGTCAGATCGTCGAACACGCAAAGCTTCAGGTTCGACAGCGGGCACACGGTCAAGGCGACGCGCGTGTCGGCCAGACGCGTGACGAGCGCCGGGTCTTCGATGCTGCGCACGCCGTGGTCGACGCGGTCCACTTTGAGCAGATCGAGCGCTTCGTAGATATACGACGGCGGGCCTTCCTCGCCCGCATGCGCGACGAGCTTCAGGCCGAGCGCGCGCGCCTTGGCGAAGACGCGCTCGAACTTCGAAGGCGGATGGCCGCGCTCGGACGAGTCGAGCCCCACGCCGATCAGGCGATGCTTGTATTGCTCGAACAGGGGCAGCGCTTCGTCGAACGTGGCGAGCGCGTCCTCTTCGGACAGATGGCGCAGGAAGCACAGAATCAGCTTGCTCGACATGCCGCGCTTCTCCGCGTCGGCGAGCGCGCGTTCGATGCCGGCCACCACGGTCGCGATCGGCACGCCGCGTTCGGTGTGCGTCTGCGGGTCGAAGAAGATCTCGCTGTGCACCACGTTATCGGCGAGGCAGCGCTCGACGTACGCCATCGTCATGTCGTAAAAGTCCTGCTCGTGCAGCAGCACGCTCGCGCCCGCATAGTAGATGTCGAGGAACGATTGCAGATCGGTGAACGCGTACGCGGCGCGCAATGCGTCGATCGAGTCGTAGGCGAGCTTCACGCCGTTGCGTTCGGCGAGCGCGAAGATCAGCTCGGGCTCGAGCGAGCCTTCAATATGGATATGCAGCTCGGCCTTGGGAGCCAGCGCGGTTTTTGCGGCCAGCGTATCAGGGGTAGCGGTTGTTGTAGTCATGGTCGGTCAAAGGTTTGTTGGAGTCGGTTCGCGCCGGATGCTGTCGGTGGTGGGCAAGGCCGCCTTCAGCCGGGGCGCCGTGCCTTAGACCGTCTGCGAGGCGTGATGCATGCCCGCGTGCGCTTCGACAGCCTGCAGCACCTGCGCGGCCGCCGAGATCGCAATGATCTCGGGCGACTTGTCAACGATACCGTCCACGCCGAGCGGGCACTTCATCCGCGCGATTAGCGCCGGATCGAGACCGCGCGCGGCCAGCCGGTGTTCGAACTGCTTGCGCTTGGTGTGCGAGCCGATCATGCCGAAAAACGCGAAGTCGCCACGCCGCAGAATCCGCTCGGCCAACTCGAGATCGCGCGCATGGTTGTGCGTCATCACGATGAAGTACGTGTTCGGCGCAGCCTGGTCGATCGCTTCGTCGGGGGCGTCGTTCGGGTCGATCGTCACGTTCGGCGCATGCAGTGCTTCCGCGGGCGGAAACTGCGCGTCGCGCTCATCCACCCAGCGGATCGCGCACGGCAGCGTGGCCAGCACGCGAACCAGCGCGGCGCCCACGTGACCGGCGCCGAACAGCACGACGGAGAAGTCGCCTGGCGCAATGGTTTCAGTGAGCAGCGCGCTGCTGTCGTCGAAGCCGGCGCCGTCCCACAGCAGGCAGTCGGCGGCATCGACACCCGGCTCGGGGTCGGACAGCATCACCGCATCCGGTGCGGGGCCGAATGATACGCTACGCACCGTCGAATGGCCCGCCGCGAGGCGTTTCGCGAGCGACGCGAGCCAGCCGAGATCGCCGACGTCGAGACGCTCGAACGCGAGAATCACCGCGCCGCCGCAGCATTGACCGAGGCTCGGGCCGAGCGCGAAGCGCTCCAGCCGGCGCATATTCGGCGAGCGCATGCCGTCGCGCAGCACCTGGCGCGCGGTCTCGATGGCTTTCCATTCGAGATGGCCGCCGCCGATGGTGTGCTTCGCGGAATCGCGCGTGACGATCATCTTGGTGCCGGCCTCGCGGGGCGCCGAACCTTCGACGCGCGCGACCGTCACCAGCACGGCGGCGTCGCCGTGCGCGAGCAGTTGTTGCAGGTCAGGTAGCCAGGCTTGCATCCGGCGGTTCTCCATACGTGGCCGCGCGGGGTATCCATGCGGCCGGTTGAGGGCGGCGTGACGCGTTCGTGTCGCGTCCCACCCTGGGGTCATTGTTCAAACTGTCGTGCCCGTTGTGTCGGTCGTCGCCGGTTGCATCGCAAGCTCGGTCGCGGCCGGTGCTTGCAATGCTTCCAAAGCATCGAGAATCGCTTCAGGCGTGGCCGGCGCGCGCAACGGCGGCGCCTGCTGCGCGTCCGGCACCGCGGCGGCGATCGCGTCGCGAATCGCGAGGAAAGCCGAGAACGGCAACAGCAGCGGCGGCTCGCCGACCGCCTTCGAGCGGAACACGGTCGGCTCGGCGTTGGTGTTCTGGTAGAGCCTCACGTGGAACGCGGCGGGCGTGTCGCTCACCGCCGGAATCTTGTACGTGGACGGCGCATGCGTCATGAGACGGCCATCGCGGTTCCACCACAGTTCTTCCGTGGTGAGCCAGCCCATGCCCTGAATGTAGCCGCCTTCCACCTGGCCGATATCGATGGCCGGATTGATCGACTGGCCGGCGTCGTGCAGCACGTCCGCGCGCACCAGTTTCCATTCGCCGGTTAGCGTATCGATCACGACTTCCGATACCGCCGCGCCGTACGCGAAGTAATAAAACGGGTGCCCGGTCAGCGTTTTCGCGTCCCAGTGCACTTTCGGCGTCGTGTAAAAGCCATCCGACCACAACTGCACGCGTGCCAGGTAGGCCGCGCCGACCAGTTGGTCGAACGGCATCGCCCCGCCGTTCACCGATACTTCGCCGTTGGCGAACTGCACGGCGTCCGCCGTGCCGCCAAGCTGCTTTGCCGCCAGTTCGGCGAGCCGGGTGCGTATCGTTTTCGCCGCGGCCTCGGCCGCTTTGCCGTTCAGATCGCTGCCGGTGGAGGCTGCCGTCGCCGAGGTGTTGGCGACCTTCGAGGTATCGGTGGCCGTGACCCGCACGCGGGCGAGCGGCAAGCCGAACTCATTGGCGACGACTTGCGCGACCTTGGTGTTGAGTCCCTGGCCCATCTCGGTGCCGCCGTGATTGACGAGCACCGAACCATCCTTGTACACATGCACCAGCGCGCCGGCCTGATTCAGGAACGGCACGTTGAACGAGATGCCGAACTTCACCGGCGAAAACGCGAGGCCGCGCTTGAGCACCGGGCTGTTCGCGTTGAAGGCCGCAATCGCCTCGCGGCGTGCGCGATACTCGCTGGTGCTCAGCAGCTCGTCGGTGAGCGGCGCGATGATGTTGTCTTCGACGCGCTGTCCGTACGGCGTCGTGTCGCGCTCGCCGATGCCGTAGTAGTTGGCGAGGCGCACGTCGAGCGGATCGCAGCGCAACTGACGCGCGATGCTGTCCACCATCACTTCCATCACGAGCGCGCCTTGCGGGCCGCCGAAGCCGCGGAACGCGGTGTTCGACTGCGTGTTGGTCTTGCAGCACAGCGCGACGATATCGACGTCGGACAGGTAGTACGCGTTGTCGAAGTGGCAGACGGCGCGCGTCGCGACGGCGCCGGACAGGTCTGCGGAATAGCCCGCGCGCAAAGCGATCTCGACGCGCGCGCCGAGAATGCGGCCGCTGTCGTCGAAGCCGGCTTCGTACGCGTAGACCGCGTCGTGGCGCTTGCCGGTGATCATGAAATCGTCGTCGCGGTCGGCGCGCAGTTTGACCGGGCGCCGCAGCAGCTTAGCCGCCAGCGCCGCCACACAGGCGAACAGCGCCGATTGCGATTCCTTGCCGCCGAAGCCACCGCCCATGCGCCGGCATTCGCACACCACGTTATGCGCGGGCCAGCCGAGCATGTGCGCGACTACCTGCTGCATTTCGCTCGGGTGCTGGGTCGAGCTGTAGACGAACATGCCGTCCATTTCTTTCGGCACCGCGTATGCGACCTGGCCTTCCAGATAAAACTGCTCCTGGCCACCCACCTCGAACGTGCCGCTGATTCGGTGCGGCGCGGCGGCGATCTTCGCGTCCGGCTCGCCGCGTCTCAGATGCAGCGGCGGCAGCACGTATTGCTTGCTGGCTTTCGCTTCGGCGGCGGTGAGGACGGGTTCGAGCGGTTCATAGCGAACCACGTCGTCGCTTTTCGCGAGCGCGGCGGCCCGGCGCGCGAGTTCATGGCTTTCGGCGATCACGGCGAACACGGGCTGGCCGAGATACAGCACTTCATTGACGGCGAGAATCGGGTCGTCGTGCAGCACGGGGCCGCAATTGTTCTCGCCGGGAATATCCTCGGCGCTCAGCACGGCGATCACGCCAGGCGCTTTTCTGACTGCGTCGAGATCGATCGACACGATCCGCGCGTGCGCGTGGCGCGACAGGCCCAGTGCCGCGTGCAGCGTGCCTTGCAACTCGGGCACGTCGTCCGTGTAGGCGGCTTCGCCGCTCACGTGCAGCGCGGCCGATTCATGCGGCAGCGAAACGCCGATGGCCGCGACGCCATCCTCGGCGGCGGTGTGCCTCGCGGCGTGTTCGACGAAAGCATCGGTCCGGTTCATTACGGCGACTCCTTCGCAACGGCGGCGTCCGGTGTGCCCAGTTCGAACGCGAAAGCATTCACGTCGCAGAGGGTAAGCGGCGCGTCATCGCGCGTTTCGAGGTGGAAGCGCCACAGCAGATTGCGCGCCACCTTCAGTCGATAGGCGCTCGAAGCGCGCATGTCGGTGAGCGGCTGGTAATCGGCGGCGAGGGCGGTCATGGCTTGCCGCGCGGTGTCCTCGCTCCATGCTGCGCCGTTCAGCGCAGCTTCGGTTTGCGCGGCCCGTTTCGGAGTGGCCGCCATGCCGCCGAAAGCGACGCGGGCGTCCAGGATCGTGCCGTCGTCGGCCTCGCGCAGTGCGAACGCGGCGCACACGGCCGAGATGTCCTGATCGTAGCGCTTCGACACCTTGTAAGTGCGAAAACGCAGGTTGCCCGTGGGCCGCGGCACGCGCAGCGCCGCGACGAATTCGCCGGGAGCGAGAGCGGTTTTCTGGTAGCCGAGATAGAACGCGTCGAGCGGCAAGGTGCGCGATTTCGGACCTTGGCGCAGCACGACCTCGGCGCCGAGCGCGAGCAGCGCCGGCATCGAATCGCCGATCGGCGAGCCGTTCGCGACGTTGCCGCCCAACGTGCCGGCGTTGCGGATCGGCAGCGATGCGAAACGCGTCCACAGTTCCGCCAGCTCGGGGTAATCGACGGCGAGCGCCGCATAGGCGTCTTCGAGCGTGACGGCCGCGCCAATCGTCAGCGTCTGCGCATCGCGCTCGATCGTCTTCAGTTCGGCGACGTTGCCGATATACAGAATGTCGCCGAGATCGCGGAATTGCTTGGTGACCCACAGGCCGACGTCAGTGCTGCCGGCGAGCAGCCGCGCTTGCGGATGCTCGGCGCGCAGCCGGGCGAACGCGTCGAGCGTGACGGGTGCGTGGAACGTGGGCGAGCCGAAGGCGGCGCCGCGTGTGTCGGGCGCGCGGTATTCGAAGGTGTCGCGGCGTTGCAGCGCGCGCAGTTGCTCGGCGACGGCCTCGCGGTCCAGCGTCACGCGCGGATACAGCGGGTAGTCGAACATCTTCTGCGTGGCGTCGACGATCGGCCGGTAGCCGGTGCAGCGGCACAGGTTGCCTGAGAGCGCGGCGTTGATTTCATCGCGGGTGGGCAGGCCGGCGGCGGCCGGCTGGTTTTCATACAACGCCCACATCGACATGACGAATCCGGGCGTGCAGAAACCGCACTGCGAACCGTGGCAATCGACCATGGCCTGTTGCACGGGGTGCAGGGCGCCGTTGGCGGCGCGCAGATCTTCGACGGTGAAGAGGGCCCGGCCGTCCAACGTGGGCAGGAACTGGATGCAGGCGTTGACCGCTTTCAGCGCGAGAGCGCCTTGCGCGTCAAGTTCGCCCACGACGACCGTGCAGGCGCCGCAATCGCCTTCCGCGCAGCCTTCCTTGGTGCCGGTGCAATGCAGATCTTCGCGCAGGTACTGGAGCACGGTGCGCGACGCAGGGACGCCCGCGACCTCACGGACGGACCCCTGGTGGTAAAAGCGGATGGTTTGCGTTGTCATGGCGAATCCGAAAGACAGTGCGGACCGGGCGCGCGTTACGCATGGGGTCGCGCCAAAGCCGGCCTCGCGCACGTAGATCGCCATCCATATCCGAAGATAGCATTACCTTGTCACGAAAATATTTCCCATATCGCATGACGCTAATGCGAATGCCGTTATGAGATAAGTACGATTCGCGCTAAGGCAGGAAGTTGCGGGGAGTTGCCCCAAGTTGAATTTAAGCGCAGCGGGCGGCGCAAATCCAGGTGGGAGGGGGAGGAGCGGTGAAATTCAGGGGGCGCCGGCTCGCAAGCCGGCGCGGATTCAGCAGGACAAAAGCCCGTTCAGGCCTGTTCAGGCGATGCGGCGGCGATTGCGCACAAGGCTCAGCGCGAGCGGGATGAACGCTACGACGAAACCGACCAGCGACCACATCGGCAGCGTCAGGCCCAGAATCGGCGGGTAGGCGGTTTCGCACAGGCCGGCGACCTTGAACACGCCCGGCAGCCAGTGGGCGGGCGGCAGGCTGTCGACTAACGGCTGCAGCGCGCCGAAGCCGCAGCTGAAGCCCGGATTCGCCTGAACATAGACGTGGCGCGCCGCGGTCACGATGCCGGCCAGTGCCGACAGGGCGGCCAGCACTTCCAGCAGCCGCACGCCACGCCAGCTATTGAAGCGCGCGCCGAGGAACGCAAAAATCGCGATCAGCAGGAAGAAATATCGCTGGATGATGCACAACGGGCACGGATCTTCGTGCAGGCCGTATTGCAGATACAGCGCGCCGGCCACCAGGGCGATGCAGATCAGGCCTAGCAGAACCAGCAGGGAGCGCTCGCGGCGCAGCATTGCAGTGTCGTTATTCATGGATCGTGTGGCTGTCTGGAAACAAAAAGGGCGGGGTGCCCGCGATTCTAGCGCGAACCCCCGCCCAGGCGCTTGGCGTGCCTTTACGGCATATTTCCGCTCAGCGGATCGAATTGAGCACCGCTTCGGCGCCGCGGCCGATGGCGAGCAAGGCGTCGTCGGCGTGCGGCGCGCCCGCCAGCATCAAGCCGACCGGCGCGTCGCCGCGCAGATGGCAGGGCAGCGACAGCGCGCAGGCGTCGAGGAAGTTGAACACGCTCGGGTTGCGCAGGATCAGCGCGTTGGTGCGGCCAAAGGCGTCGTCGTCGTGGATCAGGTCGGCCACGCGCGGCGGCACGACCGGCACGGTGGGCGCGACGACCGCGTCGAAACGTTGCCACAGCGTGCGGGCCGCTTCTTCAAGCATGGCCTCGCGCTCGGCGACCAGGTCCAGATAGTCGGCGGCGCTGGCCGGCTGGCCTTTGAGAATCCGCACCAGCACGCGCGGATCGTATTGGTCGCGGTGTTTTTCCAGCAGAGGACGGTGCCACGCGTACGCCTCGATGGGCGAAAAGCCGAAGCGGTTGATCTCGAGCAAACGGTCGAGCGGCGCGAAACGCACCTCACTGACAATCGCGCCGGCCGCTTCCAGATGCTTCAGCGCCGTGTCGATCGCCGCGGCGACCGCCGGCTCGACGCCGTCGGTGACGAAATTCGTCAGCACGCCAAGGCGCACGCCTTCGAGCTTGCGGGCGCCCGGAATGCGCGGCTCGAGGCCGGCCAGCATCCGATCGACCAGCGCACAGCACGCCACGGAGACGCCGATCGGCCCGAACGAGTCGAGCGTCGGCGAGAGCGGCACGCCGCCGTGTTTGGGGATGCGCGCGGCGGTCGGCTTGAAGCCGGTCAGGCCGCACAGCGCGGCCGGAATGCGGATCGAGCCGCCGGTGTCGGTGCCGAGCGCGACCGCCGCCATGCCGTCGGCGACCGAGGCCGCCGCGCCCGACGACGAGCCGCCCGAAATCCGTTCATCGCCCTTTACGCCGCGCTGGTACGGAGACAAAGGATGGCCGAAGTGCGGGTTCAGGCCAAGTCCGGAAAACGCGAACTCGCTCATATTGGTGCGGCCGACGATCACGGCGCCCGCGCGCTTCAAACGCGCGACCGCGACAGCGTCCGCCTGGGCGGCAGGCGCGTCGGCGAGCACGACGGAGCCGGCGCGGGTCACCTGGCCTTCGATATCGAACAGGTCCTTGACCGACACCGGAATGCCGGCGAGCGGCGAGAGCACCGTGCCGGCGGCGCGCAGGCGGTCGTGCGCGTCGGCGGCGGCGCGGGCACTGTCGGCGTCGACGTGCATGAAGACGGCCGCGCCCTGGCCGGACGGATCGGCAATACGGTCGAGCGCCGTTTCGACGAGCGCGCGGCTGGTGGTGCGTCCGGCGGCAAGATCGGCGGCAAGCTGGGTGAGCGGCGGGAAGGGCGTGAAGTCAGTGGCCATGATGTCGGTAAGAAATCAGATGCGATTGAAGAGCGTGGCGCGGAATGCCTCGATATGCTTTTGCACCGACTGACGGGCGCCTTCGGCATCGCGCTCGCGCAGCAGGCGAAACAGTTCGAGATGTTCCTCGTGCACGTCTCGCAGATGTTGCGGCTCGGAAAGCGAAATGAACCAGAAGCGCAGCGAACGCTCGTGCAGCCCGCGCAGGATATCGGCCAGCACCGGGTTGCGCGAAGCGGCCGAAATCGCCAGATGAAACTCGCGGTCGATATCCATCATGCCTTCGATATCGTGCGCGGCGACGCAGACCGCCGAGCGCTCCAGCAGCGCCTGCATGGCGTCGAAGTCGTGCTGTTGCGCGTGGCGCGCGGCCAGTTCGACGCAGTAGCACTCGTTGACGAGCCGCACGTCGATGCTCGCCAGCACGTCGTCGAGCGAAACCGGGCGCACCATGATGCCCTTGCGCGGCATGATGGTCAGCATGCCTTCGTGCACCAGCCGGTGCAGCGCCTGATGCACCGGCGTCCTGCCGATGCCGGTCCGCGCCATCAGTTCGGCTTCGTTGAGCACTTCGCTCGGCCGCAAACGCAGCGTGATGATCTCGCGCTTGACGAAGGCGTAGGCCTGTTCGGCGAGACTCGCGGCGGCGGTCGCGCGGCTGGGTGTGGCAGGGCGTGCAGTCTGCAAAAGCGTCATGTGAAGAAGGAGCGGGCGATGTCGTCCGCATTGTAGAGCAAGGTTTTGCGCGCTATGCGTTGCATGGCTGCCTCGGGCGGGAGGCACCCCCGTCAGGCGCGGCTCGGCGAAACCGCCGCCGCATGCTGCACCTTGACGCGCGGCATCATCAGCGTGACGAGGCCGCCGACAATCAGCGCACCCGCGATCAGCACCAGACCAAGCGTCACGCTATGCGTCGCGTCCTTGACGATGCCGAGCACATACGGGCTCACATAGCCGGCAAGGTTCGCAATCGAGTTGATCACCGCAATGCCGGCGACGGCCGCCGTGCCTTGCAGGAAGGTTGTCGACATCGACCAGAAGATGCCGAAGCCCGCCAGGATGCCGACGTACGCAATCGACAGGCCGGTCACGGCAAGCGGAATCGAGTTGGTCACGGAGGCGCTGCCGAGCAGGCCCGCCGCGCCGACGAAGCAGCACACGGCGTAGTGCCAGCGCCGCTCGCCGGTGATGTCCGACGAGCGTCCGATCAGGATCATGCCGATGCCTGCCGCCAGATACGGAATCGCGGTGACGAAGCCGTTGGTGACGAGATTCGTCACGCCGAGATCCTTGACGATCTGCGGCAGCCAGAAGGAGAAGCCCGCGTTGCCGGTGACGAGGCAGAAGTAGATCAGTGTGAGCAGCCAGAAGCGGCCCGAGCGAAGCGCAACCGCGAGGCTATGCTCGGCGCCGGCCGCGGCCGCCGCGCTGTTTTCCCGCGCGATGCGGCCGATAATCACGCGCTTTTCGTCGGCGGTGAGCCAGGCGGCTTCGGCGGGCGTGTTGCGCAGGACGGCGAGCGCCCAGAACCCGGCGAGGATCGACGGGATGCCTTCGATCAGGAACATCCACTGCCAGCCGCGCAAACCGTGCGCCTCATGCAGCGCCGACATCAGAAAGCCCGATAACGGCGCGCCGATGATGCCCGCTACCGGAATCGCCGCCATGAACACGGCGACCATGCGCGCGCGCCGGTCGGACGGAAACCAGAACGTCAGATACAGCACCACGCCCGGCACCAGACCGGCTTCGGCGACGCCGAGGAAAAAGCGCAGCACGTAGAACATCGTTTCCGAGCGCACGAACATCATCAGACACGACAGCAGGCCCCACAGCATCGTGATGCGGGCAATCGTGGCGCGCGCGCCGAACTTTTTCAGCAGCAGATTGCTCGGCACTTCGAACACGAAATAGCCGAAGAAAAAGATCCCCGCGCCGAGTCCGTACGCCGCATTCGACAGACCGAGGTCGCCGGTGAACTGCAGCTTCGCGTAGCCGATGTTGACGCGGTCCAGATACGACAGCACATAGACGAGAAACAGGAACGGCATGATGCGCCAGGTGATCTTGCGCAGTGCGGCGGCTTCGAGTAATGCGTCGGCGGACGCGCTGGCGGCGGATTGCGAAGTCGAGCTCATGAACGAAGCCTCATTCGACGATGGGAAGCGCGCGCACGCTATAGGCGTGGCGCAGCGTGCGGTTCAGGATGGGGTCGTGCAATTCGAGTTCGAGCGCATCGCCGTCAGCCATGCCGACGATGCCGCCCTGCACGGCCAGCGTGCCGCAGAACATCGCCGCGCCTTGCGCGAGCGGCGCGCGCCCGAGCAGATCGGCGGCGGGCAGCAGCGACGCGACACTGCCTTGCTGATAGACGCGCCGCTCGCCGTTCACCACGGCATAGGCGCGCAATTCCAGCTGGTCCCAATGAGCGGACACGTCTTCGAAACGCCACGCTTCGCGCGCGAGCGGCTTCGGGCAGACCTGTTTCGAGACGGTCACGCCATAGGCCTCGACCTCGCGATCCGTGTGGTCCGAGCCGACAGTGACGAGCAAGCCATTGTCCGTTTGCACCAGCACGCATTCGGCTTCGCCGCTCGACTTCACGCCGACCACGTCGATCTGGCCGGCTTGCGTCAGCAATTCCGCGCCGAGGCGGTAGAAGCACGGCGTGGTGGACGGCCGCTTCACCCCGAGTTCGGCCAGCTCGGCAATGTGATGCTCGATGGCGGCCTGATCGCGGCCGGCCCAGCCGGCTATGGTCAGACGATTCACTTCCGCAAGCTCGGCGCTCCGGCTGCCGGAACGGTCTACAACGTTGAAGGACACCTGCTGCATCACTCGACTCTCCACAAAATATGCTGCAAATATTATTGTGATATTTCACAGATGTCCAGCGTGTCAAAAACTTTCCTGTTCGCGGCGCGGCCGTGGGGTTCGAGCGGGCAGCAAGCCAGAGCCTGTCGGCCGCTCGCGCGATCCGGCGCGTCGGATTCGTTTGCTACACTGCGCTTCTTGATACATTACTTTTTGTAAGGAACGCCTTCATGCACCATGGCATTGGCTTTATTCAGGACCTGGCGGTCGTGATGGCGCTGGCCGGCGTCGTCACCGTGCTGTTCCATCGCCTGAAGCAGCCGGTGGTGCTCGGCTATATCGCCGCCGGCGTGATCATTGGACCGTACACGCCGCCGTTCCAGCTGATTCACGACGAGCAGACCATTCAGACCTTGGGCGAGCTCGGCGTGGTGTTTCTGATGTTTTCGCTCGGACTCGAATTCAGTTTGCGCAAGCTGTTTCAGGTCGGAGTAACGGCGATCGTCGCCGCGCTGTCCGAGATCGTGCTGATGCTGTGGCTCGGTTACGAGATCGGCAGCGCGTTCGGCTGGAACTCGATGGATTCACTGTTCCTCGGCGCGATTCTCGCAATCTCGTCGACCACCATCATTGTCAAGGCGCTCTCCGAGCTGGGCTTGAAGCGCGAGAGCTTCGCGCAGCTGGTGTTCGGGATTCTCATTGTCGAGGACATTCTGGCCATCGCGATGCTCGTGCTGCTGTCCGGTATCGCCCAGACCGGGGAGTTGAGCGCGGGTGTCGCCGTGGTCACGCTGGGCAAGCTGCTGCTGTTCATGACCGTGTCGCTGGTGGTCGGCATTCTGCTGGTGCCGCGCGCCCTGAACTACGTGGCGCGCGCCCGCAGCGACGAGATGCTGCTGGTCTCCGTGCTGGGCTTCTGTTTCGGCTTCTGTCTGCTGGTCGTGAAGCTCGACTACAGCATCGCGCTCGGCGCGTTTCTGATCGGTGCGATCATGGCCGAATCGCGCCATCTGCACCGCATCGAGCATTTGATTGCGCCGCTGCGCGACGCGTTTTCCGCGATCTTCTTCGTGACCATTGGCCTGATGCTGAATCCGGCCGTGCTGGTCGACTACGCGTGGCCGATCGCAGTGATCACGGTGGCGGTGATAGTCGGCAAGATCGTGTCGTGCGGGCTCGGCACCTTTCTGGCCGGCAAGGACGGACGCACGGCGATGCGCGTCGGCATGACGGTCTCGCAGATCGGCGAGTTTTCGTTCATCATCGCCTCGCTCGGGTTGACGCTGAAGGTGACGAGCGCGTTTCTGTATCCGATTGCGGTGGCGGTGTCCGCGTTGACCACGCTTTTCACGCCATATCTGATCCGCGCGGCGGACCCGCTGACCCGGCGCCTCGGCCGTGCCATGCCGCCCACGCTGGCGAACGTGTTCGGATTGTATGGGCAGTGGCTGCGCAGCCTCAGCACGGCGAGCGGCGAACCGACGGTGTTCGGCATGACCCGCCGTATTGTTCTGCAGATTGCTGTCAACCTGGCGCTGGTCGCCGCGATCTTCGTGGCCGTGTCGTACAGCGCGCCCTATTCGACGAGGCTGCTCGCGCACTGGCTGAGCTCCGAGCCGATGCAGCGCGTGGTGTTGTGGAGCCTTGCGCTGGTCCTGTCGATGCCGTTCCTGGTGGCCGTGTATCGCAAGACCAAATCACTCGCCTTGCTGCTCGCCGAGGTCAGCGTGCAGCCGGCCACGGCCGGGCGCTTTACGAGTGCGATCCGTTACGCGATCTCTGACCTGGTGCCGGTGGTCTCGATGGTGGGCGTGTTTCTGCTGGTCGCGGCGCTGTCGAGCAGCATCTTGCCGCCGACCGGGCTGCTCACCGCTGTGCTGATCTGCGCCGCGCTGCTGCTGGCGCTCGTCTGGCGATGGTGCGTGAAGATCCACGCGGCAATGCAGATCGCTCTGCGGGAAACGTTCGACGAGCAGCCGGATCCATAAGTCAGACGCGCGCTTGCCGAAGGCGCTTGCTTTGGGGCGCCCGCAACAATGTGACCATTTGTGTGCGGGTTTGCGGGGCTTGCCGCGCTAGCGGATAATCAGGGCATATTCATTCGTTCGCGTTGAAGGCGCCTGTCTGACTGTCATGAGCGAAAACAAACCTGATAATGCCGGTCAGCCCGGCAATCCGCCGTCGTCTTCCGCCTCGCCAGCGCCGGCACCGTCTGGCGCGCCGGCACGCGTCTCCGAATTGGCGGAACCGGCGGCTTCGCTACCTCTCTCGCACGAAGATGCCATCCAGTCTCCCGTCAAGGACCCGGTCGCGCCACCCGCCGCGTCGCCGGCCGGCAGACCTGCTGAGCCAACGGTGACGCCTTCTGCGGAAGAGGCTGCCATGCGATCGTCGACCGACGACCTCGGCAGCGCGTCGGCCGTGACGCCCGCCGACGCGCAAACGGCGCAGCAACGCGACGCGGCCGAGGCACGCAGTTCGGCTGCGGCATCCGTCGCGCGGCAGGAAGCGGCCGTTCACGAGAACGAGCCACGTGCCCGCATGCATGCGGCTAATCCGGCGTCGAGCCTTGAAAGGAACGACCCCCTTGACGGCGGGTTGATCACCGCGACCGACGACGCGACGGTGGTCGAAGAAGCGCAAGCCTCCACGGGGCGCCGGCCCGGCTCTCCGCCGCCCGGCTTTGGCGCCGCCCCCGACTTCTCGGCGACCAACCCGCCGCCGCCCAATGCGTTGCCGCCGTCGCCGCCGCGCTATCTGAAGCACAGCGATTCGGCGTGGACGGTGTTCGGCCGCATCATTGCGGCGCGTGCCCGCCAGATATTCGACCGCGCCGGTCAACGGATCACGCAGCGCACGCTGCGCATCGGCGTGTCGGCGCGCATCTTCCACCCGGAGCCGGGCGCGAAGGGGCTGCGGGGCAAGACCCTGCAGTACCTCGAGGAATCGATCGCGCACTGGGTGATGTCGCGCGACGTGCTGGTGTTCATGATTCCCACGGTCGGTCATCAGGGCATGCTGCACCCAAGCAATATCCGCTTGCGCGACTACGCGAAGCATCTCGACGGGCTGCTGCTGCAAGGCGGCGCCGACGTCTCGCCGCAGTCTTATGCGGAACAGGCCAGCAGCCACGAGTGGCCCGGCGACCGCGTGCGCGACATGTACGAACTCGAATTGCTGCACGAGTTCATCGAGTCCGGCAAGCCGGTGCTGGGCGTGTGCCGCGGCTGTCAGCTGATTAACGTGGCGTTCGGCGGCACCTTGTATCAGGACATCGCCACCGATGTGCCGACCGCGGGCACGCACGTCAACGAGAACTACGATCAGCATCGGCACGGGATTCATTTCCCGGACGGCTCGACGCTGGCCAATATGTTTCCGGGCCGGCGCGATGCAATCGTCAACTCGATCCACCATCAGGCGGTCAAGACGCTCGGCCGCGATCTCAATATCGAGGCGGTGTCGGCGTCGGACGGCATTATCGAAGCCGTGCGCTATCGGCGTGCGCCTTTCGTGATGGGGGTGCAGTGGCATCCGGAGTTCCATCGCGCGGGCGGCCCGGAGTTGCTCGATTGCACGCCGTTGCTCGATACGTTCTTGCGGGTAGCGCGCGAAACGCGGTTTTAACGCGAGTTGTTTCACACCGCGTTTTGCGGCGCGGCTTTTCGCAGGTGTCGTGGAGGCTGGTTTGTTCGGGGCGTTGCCGTGGTATGCGGTGGGGTTCCGGGCAAACCGGCGCCTGGTTGTTCTTGCTTGGTCCGACAGCGGATTTCGGTTTAGCCTGTTTTGCGCGCCGGGCCGCCTTTTGCCTGGGGCGCGGGCTGCTTCCTCTTCTAAATCGGCCGACACCGATTTTTCGAGATTGCACTTGATACGTGCGAATCCTACGCAAATTCAGAATTATCTGCAGAGTAAAATCATCGCATTCCTAAATTACCTGATTGCGTTTATTCCGCGATTGATGGCTTTGCCTGATTAAATCATTCGCGCGCCTTTTATCTCGATTTAAAGTCCGTCTGCGCGACACTTGAATGCTTCGCTTAGCGGCTAATCCGCGCGATAATCTGCGGCTGATCTGGAATTGCATGGAGCATGCACGTATGAAGTACCCCTTAATTGTACGGCGCGCCATGCTGCTCGCGACCTCGTGTGCGCTGTTGCAGCAAGGCGGTCTCGTACTGGCTGCACAGGACGGCGAGGCCGCGCCGCTGGCCGGCACGCGGCCGGCCATCAACACCCTGACGCCGCAGCGCGTGGCCGACGCGCTGCCCGGTGCGTCAGGCGGCACGGCAGCCGCGGCGGTGGACGCGCAGGGCAATGTCGCCGAACTCATGCAGATGATTCACGACGCCAAGCTGAGCGAATTGCGCACCACGTATAACGGCAGTTACGGCGCGAGTCTGTTTTTCTATCCGCCGGAGATGACGTACTACGTCGCACTATTCCAGGATAAACATTTCTGGCGAGTGATCAAGACTGAGGATGCCGGCCGCGCGGAAGCCATCTACACGGGCTTTGCGCAACAGACAGTGCAACTCGCGGATATTGAGATTCGTCGCACTCAGTTGCAGGCACAGAAGGCCTACATCGAAGACATCATCGCGGTGTCGGAAGATCGCGCAAAGCGCCTGCAAGCCGATCTCGACGTGGCGCGTACGCAGCAAGCCAAGGTCAACGACTATCAGCGGCAAACGCAGGGTGAAGCCACCGCGCTGCGCGCGGAAAAGGAGCGCGCGCAAGCGCAATTGCGCCAGGTCCAAAGCGAAGTGCTGCAGTTGCAGCGCCAGACCGAAATGGGCTTGCCCGTTCAGAAGTAACTGCATGAATGTGAAAAAGCCTGGCCGTCAAATTTGATGGCCAGGCTTTTTTTGTGTGCGCAAACGCGATCGCGGCGCGTGTTACTTCGCAAATTGTTCCGGGACCTCAGTGACCCGGCGCTGCGACAGATGATTCATCCATTCCGTACTGCTGGTGGCCGACGGCGCGTTTGCCGAGGCAGAGCGCGGCGCGCGCGGGATGTCGCGCAGATGCGTCGATGCGGAAACTGCCACGTCCGCATATTCATCGACGCCGAGCCGTGCCGGGGAGAGTGGCGAGAAGGGGCCCGCAGCCGACGGGCGGGGCGACACGTGCGCAAGGCTCTTCGGAGTAGTGAAACGTGAAGTGTCCGCGGTATTTGTCGTTACATGCGTCGCGTGCTTGGTTGCAACGTAGTGCGCTTTGTGCCGCTGGTTTTGATTGCGTTCGCTGGCGGCTTTGTCGCCAATGGGTTTGCGGCGAGGCGAAACCGCTTGACTGCCCGTGAAGTGAGGCGCGGCCATAGGCAATGCCGCTGGCGATGCTGGAACCGAAGCCGTCGTGGGCGCGAATGCTCCAACAGGACTGGGCGCAGTAGTCCTTGCCGACGCCGCGCCAGAATACGCGGGCGCCGATGCGGCCACCAGCCCGGACGCGTTTGAGGCGCGGTCGGCATGGGTGGGCGCGGTGGTCGGCTTGCGCAAAGTTGCCGGTTGCGAGTCATGCTGAGTCGATCCCGTGCTGGGGTAATTGGCGTGAGTGATCGTGTGGCGATGCGTCAGATGATCGACGCCGATCCAAGCCAGCACCGCAGCGCCACCCAGCGCGCAGGCGCCGCCTGCCAATGCCGTCCAATAGTTGGCCGACCCGACAACCCATGGAGTGGTCACAGTTTCATTGGCCACCTGGGCCGCCACGCCGTGCGGTGCCTCGGAAACCGCCGGCCGCGCCACAGCTGCAGCGCCCATGGGCGCGTGCGACTCCTCTAGCGGCGACCACTGGCAAAACGAGCGAATTGCCTGATCGCTCATACAGAACGTGCGCAACAAGGCGGCATAGAGCGCCTTGAGTTCAGCCCGCAAGCTGTAGCCCGGCGGAAGCAGCGCCCAGTCACAGCCGAAAGGTGCCGGCAGCTGACTGAGCGGGCGCAAACGCGGCAAAGCCAGATAGCCGACGATCGGGGTGAACGGAATGGTGGACATAGGTCTCTTGCAGCGCCTTTAAGTTGGGCCGCCGATCGGCAGCCCGGGGGTCTGTCGGGACCCAGGCCTCGAGGCGAGGCGCGTGAAATGTCTTGCTTGCACGCCGTATGTCGACGGCGGGCGCCGTTGCCATGCCCCGTTTGCGTACACGGAGGGTGTGGGCGCCTCACTGTGCGGCCATTTGGGTAGGCAAGATGATGCAAGGAGTCCGTCGCCTTAACGATCAGACAGCTCTGAAAATACGTGCTGATTCTTCTTGAACTGGAGCGGACCGCGTCGACATAACAAGCAAACGGGCCGCGTCTGTTCTATCGATTTAGCCGGTACACATAGCGCAGCGCGGTAATGTCCACGCCGCCCATGTGATCCGGTTCGGCGCCGGCAAACTGCCAGCCTTGCCGTTCGTAGAAGCCGATCGCAGGCACGTTGCCTTCGAGCACGAACAGATAGAGCTGCGCCTCGCCTTGCGCGCGGGCCCAGTCTTCGGCCGCACGCATCAACAGCTTGCCGACGCCGACGCCCTGATAGCCCGGCAGCGCATGGAGGTTGTCGAGCAACACGCCCCACGCGGATTCCGGCTGACGTTCGACGCAGACGAAACCGGCCGGCTCCCCCGCGAGTTCGGCGATCTGCACCATGCGGCGTTCGCCGCCCGGCGCGCTCAGGCGCGCTTCCCAATAGGCGGCGCGCTCACGCGTGACTTCACCATCGAGGAAGGCGTCGGGCAGCAGGCCGCGATAAGTAGCCTGCCAGCTGGCACTGTGGATCGAAGCAATGAGCGCGGCATCCGCGAGTGTCGCGGGGCGCAGCGAAAGAGCGGGATCGGTTCGCATCGGGGTCGTGATCAACGGAAATACCTGCCTGCCAATGCCACCGCGACGATAGGCGATGCTGTCTGTCCCACAAGGGGCACTTCCGGTGGTGCGTAATAAAAATGTATGCATTTCGCGACAGCGGCATCAACGGTAACATTACGTGCAGTGGCGGCCCTGTGATTCACCACGTTTACCCTGATACCGGCCCAACGCTTTCAGTAAGAGCGTGCGGCGCCCCCGGCGCGTTTCCTATAGTTCGCCCGTGGCATCCACTTGCCGAACGCAATGGATCGTTTCAACTGCCTGTCGCCCCCTGCACCTCGCGGCGACGGGCTAATCAGAGAATGTCATGTCTACTGCGTCACACGCTACTTCCCAATCCGAAGAATCCAAGGTCAAGACAGTATTCCGCGTTGTCAGCGGCAACTTTCTTGAAATGTACGACTTCATGGTCTACGGCTATTACGCTTCGGCGATCGCCAAGACCTATTTCCCGAGCGGCAGCGACTTCGCGTCGCTGATGCTGTCGCTGTCGGTGTTCGGCGCGGGCTTCCTGATGCGGCCGCTCGGCGCGATCGTGCTCGGTGCCTACATCGACCATCACGGCCGGCGCAAGGGCCTGATCCTCACCCTCGGCCTGATGGCGCTCGGCACGCTCACGGTCGCCTCGATTCCAGGTTACGCGACGATCGGCGTGCTCGCGCCGGTGCTCGTGCTCTTCGGCCGGCTATTGCAAGGCTTCTCCGCCGGGGTCGAACTGGGCGGGGTGTCGGTGTATCTGTCGGAGATCGCGACCAAGGGCAACAAGGGCTTCTACTGCTCATGGCAGTCGGGCAGCCAGCAGGTTGCCGTGGTGTTCGCCGCGCTGATCGGCGTGTTCCTGAACAAGCTGCTGCCGGCTGACCAGATGACGGCGTGGGGCTGGCGCGTGCCGTTCCTGATCGGCTGCCTGATCGTGCCATTCCTGTTCCTGATTCGCCGTTCGCTGCAGGAAACAGAGGAGTTCAAGGCTCGCAAGCATCGCCCGAGCATGGGTGAGATCCTGAAGACAATGGCGGCGAACTGGGGCATCGTGCTCGGCGGCATGGGCATGGTGATCATGACCACCGTGTCGTTCTACATGATCACCGCGTACACGCCGACCTTCGGCAAAGAGGTGCTGAAGCTGTCGGCAATCGACACGCTGATCGTCACGGTCTGTATCGGTCTGTCGAATCTGGTCTGGCTGCCGCTCTCAGGCGCGCTGTCGGACCGTATCGGCCGCCGTCCGGTGCTGCTGATCTTCACGATTCTGACCATTGTCACCGCGTATCCGGCGCTGCAATGGCTGGTCGCCGATCCGTCGTTCGCGCGCCTGCTGGCGGTCGAACTGTGGTTGTCGTTCCTGTACGGCAGCTACAACGGTGCGATGGTCGTGGCGCTGACCGAAGTCATGCCCGTCGAAGTGCGTACCGCCGGCTTCTCGCTGGCCTACAGCCTCGCCACGACGATCGGCGGCTTCACACCAGCTATCTCGACGCTGCTGATTCACACGACCGGTAACAAGGCTGCGCCGGGTTTGTTCCTGGGCTTCGCGGCGATTTGCGGGCTGATCGCGACGCTGGTGCTGTATCGCACGCCGGAGTCGCGCGATCAGTACCGGACAGCCTGACGGACAGGCTCACGGTTTCGCTTATACGAAAAATCCCCGCGTTCGCAAGAACGCGGGGATTTTTATTTGGCGCGGCGGCGGCTCGGACTCGCCAGGTCAGACGGCGCGCCTGGCTAACCGTTGCGAAGCTCCTTTGCGACCGCTTTGACGACGTCACCCCATGCGCCGGGTCGCGGCTGCCGCAGCAATGTCGCGCCCGGATACCACGGGCTGCGCGAATCACCAGCGAACCAGCGCCAATCCGCCGCGAACGGCAGCATCAGCCACAGTGGCTTGCGCAACGCGCCGGCCAGGTGAGCGATGGACGTATCGATCGACACCACCGCATCAAGCCGTTCGATGATCGCCGCCGTATCCGCAAAATCGCCGACTCGCCCGTCGAAGCGATGAATCGATGCCGCGCGCGGATGCGCGTCGAGCGCCGCGCGTTCGTCGGCGCTCAGCGCGGGTTGCAGCACGATCCAGTCGATGCCTTCGAGCGCGAAGAGCGGCTCGAGGGCGGCGAGCGGCATGGAGCGCGTTTCCTGTTGCTGGATGCGTCCTGACCACGCAATGCCGATCTTGCGTTTTGCGTGGCCGCCCAGCGAACCGCGCCATTTGCGGCCATACGCGGGAGGCACGCTGAGGTACGGCGTGCGGTCCGCAATGCTGTCGTAGGTCGTGCCGAGCGCGAGCGGCAGGCTCAGCAACGGGCATTGGAGATCGGCAGCGGGGCGAGGCGTTCCCTGGGCGATCAGCGTGACGCGCCAGGCCTGTGCGGCCGGTGCCAGCAACGGCAGCAGCTGCGGTTGCACTTCGAGCACTACGCGTGCCGCGCGCTGTGCAACCAGCGGGACGAAGCGCGCGAATTGCAGCGTGTCGCCAAAACCCTGCTCCGCATGGATCAGCAGCGTACGTTGTTCGATCGGCTCGCCGTGCCAGCGTGGCAGCGTCTGGATTACCGGATTCGCCATGGCTTGTAGCCGCCATTCGTACTCCGGCAGCCCGCGCGCGAAATCGCGCTGCGCGAGCCACGCCAGTGCGCGATTCATGTGTGCGGAGGCGAGGTCGGGCATCAGGCGCAGCGCCTGATCGAACGCGCGGACCGCGGCCGGGTAGGCCCCCAGCGCCTGGTGTGCGGTGCCCAGACTCAGCCACGCGAGCGCGAACTGCGGATCGAGACCGACCGCGCGCTCGAGATACGGCAGCGCCTCTTCATGGCGTCCCGCGGATGCGAGTGCGTTGCCCATGCCGAAGATGGCCGGCGGCAGGTTCGGCTGCAAAGCAAGCGCCGCCCGGAACGAGGCGACCGCGTCCGCATGGCGGCCGGTGGCGTCGAAGGTATTGGCGAGATTGAAGTGCGCGGCGACGAAGCGCGGCTCGGCGGCCAAGGCCGCCTGGAAGCACGGTGCCGCCTCGTCGGCGCGGCCCAGTGCATTGAGCGACATGCCCATGTTGTTGAGCGCGCCGGCATGCCCGGGGCGCAGTTCGAGCGTGCGCCGGAACGATTCGATCGCTTCCGTATGACGCCCGAGCGCGTGCAGTGCGTTGCCCAGGTTGTTATGCGACGAGGCGTCGTCCGGCTGCAGGCGCAGCGATTTCTCGAACGCGTCGGCGGCGTCTTCATGACGGCCCACCGCCGCGTATGCGTTGCCCAGGTTGTAGTGCGCCATCGGGAACGACGGCGCGAGCGTCAGCGCATTGCGGAATTGTTCGATAGCGTCGTCGATCTGGCCCAGCGCCTTCAGCGCGTTGCCCAGGTTCAGCTGCAGCGCGGCGTCTTCCGGGCGCAGGTTCACCGCGCGCCGTACCAGCTCGGCGGCTTCGGCGTGCTGGCCCTGCTGGTGGCGCAGTACGCCCAGCAGGTGCAGCGCGTCGACGTGCGTGGGATTGCCGTCGAGCGTCGCGCGGTAGCCGCGTTCGGCATCGTCGAGGCGGCCGTCACGATGCGCCGCGAAAGCGCGGTCAAAAACAGGTTGCATGACGGGGGATGGCATTCGGGTGAGGCAGAGGGCGCATTTTCCCACACTCGCCGGACCGCGCTCCGATTTGACCAGTCATCTCAATATCTATAACATGTGAACACTTATTCATATGTTCTTGGTGTAGCGACATTCATCATGGTTTCTTCCGCCTCGATTGACATCATCGACGACCGTCTGGCCGACACCGTTGCGCCGCTGGCGGACCTGTTTCGTCTGCTCGGCGACCCCACGCGGTTGCGCATCGTCCTCGCGTGCGTCGACGAACGGCGTGCGGTTGGGGCGATTGCCGAGACGCTGGGCTTGTCGTCATCGCTCGTGAGCCATCATTTGCGCTTGCTGCGCGCGGCGCGGATCGTGCGCGCCGAGCGGCAGGGCAAGCAGGTGTTCTATCTCGCCGCGGACCGTCACATCAGCGCGATGCTGGCGGGCATGCTCGAGCACGTGGCTGAACCGGCCGGCGATTATTCTCTGGACCCGTCATGAAAAAAACAGACACACCCGGCCACGCCGCGAACGTGCACGAGGACGATCATGCGGAACATGCGTGCGATCGATCCGGCCAGCAGCACGATCACGAAGCGCATGGACATGATCATTCAGGCCATGAGCATGGCAGCGGCGCCCACGCCGATCACCAGCACAGCAGCCACAGCCATCGCGGCCACAGTCATGGTCACGGCCACGGCAGTCACGCGGGTCATCATCACGCCCACGCCCCAGTCGCCGGGCATGGCCGCGCATTTGCACTTGCGGTCATACTGAACATCTCGATCGTGGTCGTGCAGGCGATCTACGGCGTGCTCGCGCATTCCACCGCGCTGCTCGCCGACGCCGGCCACAACCTCTCCGACGTGCTCGGCCTGCTGCTCGCCTGGGGCGCCGCCTGGCTCGCCACGCGCCGGCCGTCGGGGCACTACACGTTCGGCTACGGCAGTTCGTCGATTCTCGCGTCGCTCGCCAACGCCGCGCTGCTGCTGTTCGCGTGCGGCGTGATCGTTGCCGAGGCGATCGGGCGGCTCATCAACCCGGCGCCGGTGGCGGGCCTCGCGGTGTTCGTGGTTGCCGCCATCGGCGTGGTCGTCAACGGCATTTCCGCGTGGCTTTTCATGCGCGGGCAGAAGGACGACCTGAATATTCGCGGCGCCTTCCTGCACATGGCGGCCGATGCTGGCATCTCGGCGGCGGTGGCGGTGAGCGGGTTGGTGATCGTGTACACCAACTGGACGTGGCTCGACCCCGTGATGAGCCTGCTCGTCGTGGCGGTCGTGGTGGTCGGCACCTGGGGCCTGCTGCGCAACTCGGTGCGCCTCGCGCTAGACGCCGTGCCGCCGGGTGTCGATCTGCAGGGCATCCGTGACTACCTGGAAAATCAGCCCGGCGTGATCGACGTGCACGACCTGCATGTATGGGCGCTGTCCACCACCGGCAACGCACTCAGCGCGCATCTGGTGATGCCGGCGGGCCATCCCGGCGACGAGTCGATCGACGGCATCGTCGCGATGCTGCGCGAGCGCTTTTCGATGCAGCACGCGACCTTGCAAGTGGACCTCGGTACGACCGAACATCGTTGTGCGATGGATCATCTGCCGCGCGCGCACTGACGCGCGTCAGCGCGGCCGGCGATGCGGCGTCCGCCCCTGCGCGCCCCTGCGCGGGATTGATGCGGTGCACCGTCGAGCACGTTCCCGGCGCCTCACAGGTGGTCGCCCTCCGGGCGTACACTAGAACGCATTGTTGCCTCGGGAGGTCCGCATGGATGCTGCCGCAGCCGATGTGCCGCCGGTGCTGATCGTCGGGGCGGGGCCGACCGGGCTTGCCGCGGCGATGAGTCTGGCGCGCGCCCGCATTCCCGTTCGTCTGGTCGACAAGGCGATGGTGCCGAACCCGTATTCCCGGGCCATCGGCATTCAGGCGCGCACGCTCGAACTGCTCGAGCAGCATCGGCTGATCGAGCCGTTTCTCGAGCTTGGTCATCGCGCGCGGATTGCCAATCTGTTTTCCAACGGCACGCGTCTCGCGCAGCTCGATTTCGATCCGCTGCATACGCGCTATCCGTATCTGCTGTTTCTGGATCAGTCCGTGACGGAGCGCTTGCTGACGGAGCATCTCGCAACGCTCGGCGTGACGATCGAGCGCGGCGTCGAACTGACCATGTTCACGCAAGGATCCGCCAGCATTCAGGCGACGTTGCGCCGCGCGGACGGCCATACCGAGACAATGCGCCCCTCGTACCTGATCGCCGCCGACGGCGCGCACAGCGCGATTCGTCATCGGCTGGGTTTGAGCTTTACGGGCAAGACCTTCGAGCAGACTTTCCTGCTAGCCGACCTGCACGCCGAAACCGATTGGCCCGACGACGAGTTCCATATCTTCGCATCGGGCGAAGGCCTGATGGCGCTGTTTCCGATGGGGCACGGCCGGCATCGTCTGATCGCGGATCACGCCATCGAACCTGCGGCCGCCGAGCCGCCCGCGACGCCGGTCGTGCTGGGCGAACCGCCATTGATCCAGGTGCCGCCGCCATCGCTCGCGCAATGCAAGGCATTGATTGCCCGGCGCGTGCGGCAACGGGTCGACGTGTCGGAGCTGGCGTGGTCCTCGTATTTCCATCTGAATAGCCGGATGGTGGACCGGTTGCGCGTGGGCCGCATTTTCCTCGTGGGTGACGCCGCCCACGTCCACAGCCCGGCTGGCGCGCAGGGCATGAACACCGGCATTCAGGAGGCGTTCAATCTCGGCTGGAAGCTTGCGCGCGTGTTGAAAGGCGCGGCCCCCGACCGCCTGCTCGACACGTACCATCTCGAACGGCATCCGATCGAACGCGACGTGCTGCGGCAGACCGGCTTCATCATGCAGATGGCCGAGGCCGATCATGGTCCGCTCAAGCTGCTGCGCGAACGCGTCATGCCGGTACTGGCCGCGCTGGGCCCACTGCGCGATGCCGCGCGCCAGACCATCAGCGAGTTGTCGATCCAGTATCGGCACAGTCCGCTGACGCAGGAGCGCGTGCTTGACGGTGGACCGCGCGCCGGTGAACGTGCGCCGGACGCGCTGGTGCATGTCGTGGACGGACCGCTTGGCCGCGCGCCGGGCGTCGGCTGCCTGTTCGATCTGCACGACCCGGCGTTCTTCTCGCTGTTCCTGCTGCTGCCGCCGTTGCCCGTCGACGGCACACCGCTCGATCCCGCGGCGAAACACGAGCCGCCGCCCGACGCGGAACTGGAACGCGTGGCGGCGGAAGTCGAGAGGATGTTGCCGGGCGCGGTGCGCATCTGGCGCATCACGGACACCACCGGCGATGGCGGACCGCCACTCTCCGAATCGTATGGACGCACGCGGCCGTCGTTCTATCTCGTGCGGCCGGACGGCTACATCAGCACGCGCGGCCGTATCGGGTCCGATCTGAGCGGCCTGCTGCGCCATTGCGAAGCGTGGTTCACCGTAGGCGGGGAGATTCCCGAGCAAACCGCGCTTTGACGCCGGGCCGGCGCCAAAGCGCCAGGCAGCGGCGCGTGCTGCTTGCGCGGGCGGGCTTACACCACGGGCGCCGCAGCCGGTGTCAATGACTCGCGATGCTTGACAAGCGCCTCCCTGACGATAGCCGACATCTCGATGCCGCCCGCCTCAGGTTCGTCGAGCGACGTCAGCAACGCGCGCCGCATGCGCGGCTCCCAGAAGCGACGGATATGGTCGGCGATCCCGGCAAGCGCTTCTTCGCGATCGGGCATCGAATCGAAAAAGTCGCCGATCCGGTTCGCCATGTCGATCAGGTTTTGTGTGTCCATGGCTTACCTTATTTGCCCGAGTTCGCGTTGGCCAGTTCGCGCTGCCGCAGCAGGTCGAGCTGTTCAGTGTTGAAGCGCGAATAGTCCTGCTGCCATTGCGACGGCTGTTCGACCGGTGTCACCTGCACGGCAGTCACCTTGTACTCCGGACAATTGGTCGCCCAGTCTGAGCTATCGGTAGTGATCACGTTCGCCCCCGATTCGGGGAAATGGAACGTCGTATAGACCACGCCCGGCTGCATGCGCTCGGTCACCTTCGCGCGCAACACGGTTTGCCCTGCGCGCGATTCGATGCCGACCCAGTCGCCCGTCTTGATGCCGCGTTCCTCGGCATCGTGCGGATGCAGCTCCAGACGGTCTTCGTCATGCCAGCGCGAGTTCTCGGTGCGGCGTGTTTGCGCGCCCACGTTGTATTGCGACAGGATCCGGCCCGTCGTGAGCAGCAGCGGGAACTTGCGCGTGACTTTCTCGGGTGAGGCGATGAACTTCGTAATCACGAATTTGCCCTTGCCGCGCACGAAGGCATCGACGTGCATGGTCGGCGTGCCGTCCGGCGCCTGCTCGTTGCAGGGCCACTGGATACTGCCGAGCTCGTCGAGCTTCTTGTACGAGACGCCGTGGAAAGTCGGCGTGAGACGCGCGATCTCGTCCATGATCTGCGACGGATGCGTGTAGTCCATCTCGTAGCCGAGCGCGCGAGAGAGCTGTACCGTGACTTCCCAGTCGGCGTAACCCGGCACCGGCGGCATGACCTTGCGCACGCGCGAGATGCGGCGCTCCGCGTTGGTGAAGGTGCCGTCCTTTTCGAGGAACGACGAGCCGGGCAGCAGCACGTGCGCGTATTTGGCGGTCTCGTTCAGGAAAATGTCCTGCACGACGATGCATTCCATCGCCGACAGCGCCGCCGACACATGGTGCGTATTCGGGTCCGACTGAACGATGTCTTCGCCCTGGCAATACAGGCCCTTGAAGGTGCCATGCACGGCGGCGTCGAACATGTTCGGAATGCGCAGGCCGGGTTCCGGTTGCAGCGTGACGTTCCAGGCGTCTTCGAAGAGCGTGCGCGTGACCGTGTCGCTGATGTGCCGGTAGCCCGGCAGTTCGTGCGGGAACGAGCCCATGTCGCATGAACCCTGCACATTGTTCTGGCCGCGTAGCGGATTCACGCCCACGCCTTCCCGGCCGACGTTGCCCGTGGCCATCGCGAGGTTTGCGATGCCCATTACCATGGTCGAACCTTGCGCGTGCTCGGTGACGCCGAGACCATAGTAGATCGCGGCATTGCCGCCGGTGGCATAGATGCGGGCCGCTTCGCGCACGGCTTGCGCCGGCACGCCGGTCACCGCTTCGGTCGCCTCGGGCGCATTCTCCGGCAGCGCGACGAAATCGCGCCATTGTTCGAACGCGCGCGTCTCGCAGCGCTCGGCGACGAAGGCTTCGTTCACGAGGCCCTCGGTGACGATCACATGCGCCAGCGCGTTCACGATGGCCACGTTGGTGCCCGGACGCAATTGCAGATGATGCGACGCCTTCACGTGCGGCGTATCGACGATATCGATGCGCCGCGGATCCACCACGATCAGCTTCGCGCCCTCGCGCACGCGGCGCTTCAGGCGCGAGCCGAACACCGGATGGCCGTCGGTCGGGTTCGCGCCGATCACCATGATGACGTCGGCTTTATCGACCGAAGCGAAGGTCTGCGTGCCGGCCGATTCGCCGAGCGTGGCCTTCAGGCCGTAGCCGGTCGGCGAGTGGCACACGCGCGCGCAGGTGTCGACGTTGTTGTTGCCGAACGCGGCGCGCACGAGCTTTTGCACCAGATACGTTTCCTCGTTCGTGCAACGCGAGGACGTGATGCCTCCGATCGAATCACGGCCATGCTTGGCCTGGATGCGGCGGAATTCCGAGGCTGCATAGTTGAGCGCCTCTTCCCAGCTGACCTCGCGCCACGGATCGGTGATCTTCGCGCGGATCATCGGCTTGGTGATGCGGTCCTTGTGCGTCGCGTAGCCCCACGCGAAGCGGCCCTTCACGCAGGCGTGGCCTTCGTTGGCCTGGCCGTTCTTGTGCGGCACCATCCGCACGACTTCGTTGCCCTTCATCTCCGCCTTGAACGAGCAGCCGACGCCGCAATACGCGCACGTGGTGACGACCGAATGCTCGGGCTGGCCGAGCATGATGACGGTCTTCTCCTGCAAGGTGGCGGTTGGGCATGCGGCCACGCACGCGCCGCACGACACGCACTCGGAGTCCATGAACGGCTGGTTCTCGCTCGCCGCCACGCGTGATTCGAAACCGCGCCCCGTGATGGTCAGCGCGAATGTGCCTTGCGTTTCCTCGCACGCGCGTACGCAGCGATTGCAGACGATGCACTTCGACGGGTCGTACGTGAAGTACGGGTTCGACTCGTCTTTCTTGTCCTTCAGGTGATTCGCGCCGTCGAAGCCGTAGCGCACTTCGCGCAAGCCGGTGACGCCCGCCATGTCCTGCAGCTCGCAGTCGCCGTTGGCGGGGCAGGTGAGGCAGTCGAGCGGGTGATCGGAGATGTACAGCTCCATCACGTTGCGGCGCAGCGACTGCAGACGATCGGTCTGCGTGCGCACCTTCATGCCGGCCTCGACCGGCGTCGTGCACGAGGCGGGGTAGCCGCGCTTGCCTTCGATTTCCACGAGACACAAGCGGCACGAGCCGAACGGCTCCAGCGAATCGGTCGCGCAGAGCTTAGGCACGTTCACACCCGCTTCGGCGGCGGCGCGCATCACGGAGGTCCCGGCGGGAACGGTCACGGACTGGCCGTCGATTTCGAGCGTGACGTCGACATCGGCGTGGCGAGCGGGCGTGCCGTAGTCCGTCTCGTCGAAAATGGAGTGGGCCGCGCGCTGCTGTGCTTGCAGGGCCTGCGACTTGCACGCGCAATTGCCAGAGCCGCAGCCGCCGGTGGGAGAGTTGAGCATGTCGGACATGTTGTGGGCTCCTGGGTCAGGCCGCAGCTTTGGGCGCGTGATTGGACACGTTGGCGAGACCGAAGTCTTCCGGGAAATGGTCGAGTGCGGACAGCACCGGGTACGGCGTCATGCCGCCCATCGCGCAGAGCGAACCGGACACCATCGTGTCGCACAGATCGCGCAGCAATTGCACCTGGCGGGTGGACGTATCGCCGTTGCGAATCCGGGCGATGACTTCGACGCCGCGCGTCGAGCCGATCCGGCATGGCGTGCATTTGCCGCACGATTCGAGCGCGCAGAAGTGCATGGCGTACTGCGCGAGTTCGGCGAGATTCGACGTGTCGTCATGCACGACAAGCCCGCCGTGGCCGACTACCGCGCCGACCGCCGCATAGGCTTCGTAGTCCATGGGAATATCCCACTGGCTTTCCGGCAGATACGTGCCGAGCGGGCCGCCCACTTGCACGGCGCGCGCGGGACGGCCGCTCGCCGTGCCGCCGCCGTAGTCGTAGAGCAATTCGCGCAGCGTCACGCCGAATGCGAGTTCGACGAGGCCTCCTTGCTTGACGTTGCCCGCCAGCTGGAACGGCAGTGTGCCGCGCGAGCGTCCCATGCCGAAGTCTTTGTAGAACTCCGCGCCGCGCGCGAAGATGATCGGCACGGTGGCGAGTGTGATGACGTTGTTAATCACGGTCGGTTGACCGTAAAGACCGACGAGCGCCGGCACCGGCGGCTTCGCGCGCACGATGCCGCGTTTGCCTTCGAGCGATTCGAGCAGTGCAGTTTCCTCGCCGCAGACATACGAGCCGGCACCTTTCGCGACGAACAGATCGAAGCGATGCGCCGTCGAGCCGAGCACGCTGTCGCCGAGCCAGCCGGCGGCGCGCGCTTTGGCGATAGCCGCTTCGAGCGTGGCGATCGAATGCGGGTACTCGCTGCGCACGTAGATGTAGCCGACCGTCGCGCCCGTCACGACACCCGCGATGATCATTCCCTCGATCAGCACATACGGATCGCTTTCCATCACGAGGCGATCGGAGAAGGTGCCGGAGTCGCCTTCGTCCGCATTGCAGACGATGTACTTTTGAGCTGCCTTGGCAGCGCGCACCGTGCGCCATTTGATGCCGGCCGGGAACGCCGCGCCGCCACGGCCGCGCAGGCCGGATTCGATCAAGGCTTCACAGGCGGCATCGCCGTCGGTTTGCAGCGCCTGACGCAGGCCTTCGAGGCCGCCGTGGGCGACGTAGTCGTCGATGGAAAGGGGGTCTGTGATACCGATGCGGGCGAAGGTCAGGCGTTGCTGATTCTTCAGATATGGAATCTCGTCGACCACCCCGACTCGCCGGGCATGCGCGCCGCCTTCCGTGAAGCCGGCGTCGAACAGCGCGGCGACTTCGCCGGCTTCGACATTCGCGTAGCCGACGCGGCCTTCAGGCGTCTGAACTTCGACCAGCGGTTCGAGCCACAGCAGGCCCCGCGAGCCGTTGCGAACCATTTCGATTGCAATGCCGCGGCGGGTCGCTTCCGTTGCGATCGCCTGGGCCAGTTCATCCGCGCCAAGTGCCAGCGCCGACGAATCACGTGGGACATAGATCCGTGTCATGCCGTCACCTCCACGCGCTTGCTGGCGGCCGCGAAAATCGCGTCGAATTTCTGAGGCGTGACTTTGGCGTGCAGCGTGCCGTTGAGCATGAGCGCCGGTGAGAGCGCGCATTGTCCGAGGCAGTACACCGATTCCAGTTCCACCGTTGCGCCGTGCTGATGTTCAGCGTCGTGATGGACGTCAAACCGGCAGCCGGTGTGCGCCTCGATATGCTGCGCAAGCGCTTCCGTGCCCATGCTGCGGCAGGCTTCCGCGCGGCAAAGTTGCACCGTGACTGGCGCGGCGGGCTGCGTGCGGAAGTGGTGGTAGTAGGTGATCACGCCGTGCACTTCCGCGCGCGACAGGTTCATGGCACGCGCGAGCGGTGCGACCGCGGCGGGCGGCACGTAGCCGAGCTCGTCCTGAATCGCGTGCAAGACTGCCAGTAACGACCTGCCTGGCTGTGCGTGACGCTGCACGAGTTGGTCCGGCGCGACGGCGATGGAATCGTCCAAGTGGGGGCTCCTCCAAAGTCATATATGCACTTGTTATTCATAATGTGTGCACTTATGCTTCGTATATTCAATAGGGAATAATTGAACAATAGGCGGGTGCGCCGGCCTGTGCAATAGGAAAGAGGTGAGCATATATGATCCGGATCGAATGCCAGGCGCAGTTGGTGGTGAAGGGCCCGGACGGCCGTGAGGCAAGCCTGTCGGACGTGGTGCCGCTGCTCGCGTTGGTGAACGAATCCGGCAGCATCGCGCAGGCGGCGGCGCTTAAGGGTTTGTCCTACCGTCACGCATGGGGGTTGCTGCGCGGCATCGAAGAGCGCCTGGGCGGTCCGTTGATCGCGAAGGAGCGCGGCCGCGGCTCGGTGCTGTCCGATCTCGGCCAGGCCGTGTTGCGCGCACAGCGTTTGTGCGGCGAGCGGCTCGACGGCAACATGCAGGCGCTCGCGAGCGAGGTGGCCAGCGATCTGAACCGCTGGCTCGCGCCTCCCGCCGACGACGTGCGTATTCACGCGTCGCACGGTTATGCGGTAGCCGCGCTGGTGACGACGCTGGTGGCGAACAATCTGCCGGTCGACATCAAGTATCGCGACAGTGCGGACGCGGTCAGTGCGCTTGCGCGCGGCGAGTGCGATCTGGCCGGCTTCCATCTGCCGCTCGGCGAGTTTCGCGCTGTGTGCGCCGATACCTATCGGCGCTGGCTCGATCCGCAGCGTCACGTGCTCGTGCATCTGACGCGGCGCAAACAGGGGCTCTTCCTCGGCAAGGGCAATCCCAGAGGCATCGCGGGCCTAAGCGACCTCGCGCGCGACGACATCCGCTTCGTCAACCGGCAGCCGGGCTCCGGCACGCGCATGCTGCTCGATCTCGCGCTACGGAAAGTCGGGGTAGATCCGGACCGGGTCAACGGCTATGCGTCGACCGAACTGACACATTCCGCGATTGCGGCGTTCGTCGCAAGCGGCATGGCTGATGTGGGTTTCGGCGTGGAGCCCGCGGCGCATCATTTCGGGCTCGACTTCATTCCGGTTGTCGACGAAGACTATTATTTCGCCTGCGACCGTGCGCGCCTCGAGCGCGCGCCGCTCGCCAGCGTGATCGATTTACTGCGCAGCAGCGCGTTCCGGCAACGCGTCGAGCAACTCGAAGGCTACGATCCGCGGGACTGCGGCAAGCTGGTCGATCCTGATGAAGGTCTCGGCGAAACGCGGGCGTAAGACGCTGTAACCAGAAAGCGCTGATCCTCGCTGCGCATGGCGTCCGTTTGGGATACTCTTTACACTCCCGATTCCGCTTAAACCACGCGCTACGCCGTGCCGATCACTATGAAAGTTCTCCTTCACGCTTGTGCTGCCGTTGCCACGGCCGGTGCGCTTCTCGCCACCGCTTCAGTTGGATTCGCACAGAATTCGCCGGGTGTCCCGGGCGGGATATTGCAAGACCAGTTCCGCCTTGCCGAACATCCGCAAATGCCGTTTGCCGCATCGGCGCCCTCGGACAAATATCAGCATGGCAAAACATCTTCCATGCGCAAACGCGGCGATTTGGGCGATCCGAACGGTTGCAATCTGCAGTGTCCTAAAGACGAGTAAGCGGACAGATCAGTCCGTTGCTGTTGAGAGCGCCGGCGGTCTGCCGGCGCTTTCCATTTGGGCGCCAGCTTTAGCCTGGCGCGATTGTGATTTTGTGTTGGCCGCTTAGGGCTTCGCGGTGTGCCACAAGTCCTTGAAGCCTTCTCCCTTCATATCTCCCGCCTGTTTGTCGCCCGAGTAGTGATACAGCGGATGGCCTTTGTACGCCCACTGCTGCTTGCCGTCGGCGCTCGCGATCAGCGTCCAGTCGCCGGATGGTTTGTCCGACGCGCTGGCCATGGCCGCCGGCCAGAGACTCATGCAGCCGCCGGTGCAGGCGCTCGTGCCGGGCGTGGTGTCTTTGTCGAAGGTGTAGAGCGTCATGCCGTCCGCGGTGACAAGGCGGCCGTCGGCGACTTTGGGCGCTTCGGCGAATGCGCTTTGTTGCAGTGCGAGGAGGGCGAGGCAGAAGAGGGTTTTGCGCATGATGTCGGCTCCTGATCTTGGTGTTGGTCTCACGCGAGACGCGGCGTGCGCGCGCGTGAAGACGTAACGATTGAGTGGCTGCGTTTATTCCACTCGATGCCAATGCCTTGCGAGAGAAACGACAGATTCCCTTTTTATATTGCAGTCGTGAAGAATTGCAAGGCGGCAGGGCGGGCAGGCGATCGAGCAACAAAAAACCCCGAGAGCCTGACACTATCGGGGTTCTTGATAAAACAATTGCTGCTGCCTGCAAGGTGTTTGGTGGAGGCGGCGGGAATCGAACCCGCGTCCAGAAGCACTCTACGACCAGTTCTACATGTTTAGTTCTGTCATTTGATTTAACCGTAGCGACGCGGACGAACACGCTGCACTACGGCGATTCACTAATTTTTCGACCCGGACGTCGTGACTCCGTCAAGGCTTAACTGACGTATATGACCTCTGTCGGTATTGCTACCGGTCTTGCGACACTAGCCCGTCAGTGAACTAGGCAGAGGACGGCGGCCCTTAGGCTGCCAGTGCGAACGTATCGTCGTTTGCAGTTACGTTTTTCCCATTGATTAACGAGGTGACGGGTCCTCGACATGCCCTAGCCGCTTCGCAACCCCTGTCGAAACCAGGTCGCCCCCGCGGTTCGTTGCTCAAAATACTGAGCCAACGTAGATTTTACAATAGATTGACGGCCACGTCCTGACTCATTGGCGTAGCTTATTGACGTGACACGCGCGGCGGCCCGCTGCATGGGCTTGCCGCCGCACGGCACGTTAGCCGAGGTCGCGCAGCAGCCGCTGCAATTCGGCGGGTGATTGGACCACATGCTGGGCGTGCCATTGCGTCGGTGGAATATCGTTGCCGCAATAGCCGTAGGCGGCCGCCACGGTTTTCATGCCGGCCGCAAAACCCGCTTGCACGTCGCGCAGGTCGTCGCCGACGTAGACGATGCGCTCCGGCTCTACGTCGAGCTCACGCGCGGCGTGCAGCAACGGCGCCGGGTGCGGTTTCGCATGCGCAGTCGTGTCGCCGCTCACGACGCAGCCGGCGCGCTCCTCAAGGCCGAGTTGCGCGATCAGCGGCTCGGTCAGCCGTGCAACCTTGTTCGTGACGATGCCCCAGCGCACGCCGCGTGCGTCGAGTTCGTCCAGCAATTCAGGAATGCCGGGAAACAGCGTGGTTTCGATACACAGGTCCGCTTCGTAGTTGGCGAGAAATTCCTCGCGCATCGAGCCGAACTCATGATTGTCGGGGCCAATGCCGAACGCTCCACCGATCAGCCCGCGCGCGCCCGCGGACGCAAGCGGCCTGAGGTTTTCAAGCGGCACCATCTCGAGCCCGCGATCGTGGCGCATTTTGTTGACGGCCGCCGCGAGATCGGGCGCCGTGTCGGCTAGCGTGCCGTCGAGGTCGAACAGGACGGCTTGGCAAAGACCGAGGGCGTCTTCGTTGTCTTCGCGTTGGGGCAGGGGCGTGGGATCACTCATTGATTCGATAGGTCCGGCGGGTCGGGGCAGATCAGGCGTCGCGGCGGCAGGCGAGCATGTAGTTCACGCTCGTGTCGGCGGACAGTGCGAAATGCTTGCCGAGCGGGTGGTAGACGATGCCTTTGATATCGACCGTACGCAGCTCTGCGGCGCGCACGAAGCTCGCCAATTCCGAGGGGCGAATGAAGCGCGCGTAGTCGTGCGTGCCCTTGGGCAGCATCCGGGCAATGTATTCGGCGCCGATTACGGCGAACAGGTACGACTTCACATTGCGGTTCAACGTGGAATAGAACACCCAGCCACCCGGCTTCACCAGCGTCTTGCAGGCTTCGACAATCGCGGCAGGCTCCGGCACGTGTTCAAGCATTTCCATGCAGGTTACGACGTCGTAGGTGCCGGGCTCGCGGGCGGCAAGCGCTTCAGCGGCGATTTCTTCGTAATCGACCGTTACACCGCTTTCAAGACTGTGAAGATCTGCGACGCCAAGTGCCTGGGTCGAGAGGTCGATGCCCTTCACGTGCGCGCCCAGGCCGGCCATCGATTCGGACAGGATGCCGCCGCCACAGCCGATATCCAGCACCTTCTTGCCCGCAAGATGCGCGTGAGCGTCGATCCAGCTCAGGCGAATCGGGTTGAGCTCGTGCAGCGGCTTAAATTCGGCATTCGGGTCCCACCAACGATGCGCGAGGTCGCTGAATTTCTGCAGTTCGTGGGGATCGGCGTTGGTCATGGCGGAAGCTGCCTCGATGTGAGCGGTGAGCGGGCGCTCGAGGATAAACCCGGAGTATATAGGGCGCGGGACGGGGCGGCAAAATGACGCTCCGTCGATATCCGGCCGGGTGCCGCTACGCGACAGTGCGCGGAGATCGGGCATAAAAAAAGCCCCGCCGAAGCGGGGCTTTGATACTGCGGTAATTTGTAGCTTACTGCTTCGAAGTACCGACAACTTCGACTTCCACGCGACGATCCGGTGCGAGGCAGGCGACGAGTTGCTTGTGGTTCTTCTGGTTGCAACCGGTCGTGACCGGGTTGCGCTTGCCCTTGCCTTCCGTATAGATACGGTTGGATTCGATGCCCTTGCTGACCAGGTATGCCTTCACAGCTTGAGCACGGCGCAGCGACAGACGGTCGTTGTACTTGTCCGAACCGATGCGGTCTGTGTAACCCGTTGCAACGATGACTTCCAGGTTCAGCGAGCCGACCTTCGATGCCAGATCGTCCAGCTTTTCCTTGCCAGCCGGCTTCAGGATTGCCTTGTCGAAGTCGAACAGTGCGTCAGCTTGATACGTGATCTTCTGGCTCGTGATAGCCGGTGCGGGCGGTGCGACCGGAGCCGGCGGCGTCGGAGCCTGGGCAACCAGCGCGCCATCGCACTTTGCGTTGGCCGTTGCCGGCGTCCAGAATGCATCGCGCCAGCAAAGCTCGTTCGTGCCGTTCATCCACACGTATTCGCCAGTACCATTCACCCAGTTGTCGTTGGTAGCTTGTCGCGACGCCGGCACCGACTGCGCCATGGCGGATGCAGCCATAACTGCGGTAGCTGCAATGAACGCGAGCTTTGAAAGTTTATTCATATTTCTCCTCTCGAAATTGAGATTACCGCAGGTTTACTGCGAGCCTGTTGACGAAGACCAGTCATACATTGCTCGAAGTATAACATTGGTGCGGAACAAAAAACGCGGTGTGTAGACTTCGAGCAGTGTCTAACTCTTTGTGCGTTGGCATTTTGCCATATCGTTCCCTTCTGACGATAAAAAAATCTGCCCCCCATCAAAACGCCCACCAATTGTGGTGCATGCGCAACAGAAGTAATCGTCTGGAGGCACCGCCAGTCTTGGCTGAGCGGCGATTTGCCCCACGCACGAATCGAGCCTGCTGCATCTCAAAAATGAGTGGGTCGAGATGCGCTTTGCGTGCATCCCACTAATAGGTATACGTAGGTCAGCCGGGGCCGGATTCGCGGCATGTTAGAATCGTGTGATGCATTGCGCCTGCAATGCTTACGCGAAGGCGCGGCGCAATGTGGTTAAGCCGTCGCCTTGGCACGTAAAAGATACGGATAATGGATCAATTCGCCAAAGAGACTCTGCCAATCTCCCTAGAGGAGGAAATGCGCCGTTCGTATCTCGATTACGCGATGAGCGTGATCGTAGGGCGTGCGCTTCCCGATGTTCGCGATGGCCTGAAGCCGGTTCACCGGCGCGTGCTGTACGCGATGCACGAACTGAACAACGACTGGAACCGGGCTTACAAGAAGTCGGCGCGTATTGTCGGCGACGTCATCGGTAAATATCACCCGCACGGCGACACGGCTGTCTACGACACCATTGTCCGGATGGCGCAGGACTTCTCGCTGCGCTACATGCTGGTGGACGGTCAGGGCAACTTCGGCTCGGTCGACGGTGACAATGCCGCGGCAATGCGGTACACCGAAATCCGCATGGCGAAGATCGGCCACGAACTGCTGGCCGACATCGACAAGGAAACGGTCGACTTCACGCCGAACTACGACGGCAGTGAAAACGAACCGGCCATCTTGCCGGCGCGCATTCCCAATCTTCTGATCAATGGCTCGTCCGGTATCGCGGTCGGCATGGCGACCAACATTCCGCCGCACAACCTTAATGAGGTTGTCGACGCGTGCCAGCATCTGCTCAAGAACCCGGAAGCCACGATCGACGAGCTGATCGAGATCATTCCGGCGCCTGATTTCCCTACCGCCGGCATCATCTATGGCGTGGCGGGCGTGCGCGACGGCTATCGCACCGGCCGGGGCCGCGTGGTGATGCGTGCGCTCACGCACTTCGAGGAAATCGACCGCGGCCAGCGCATGGCGATCATCGTCGACGAATTGCCGTACCAGGTGAACAAGCGCTCACTTCTGGAGCGCATTGCCGAACTGGTCAACGAGAAGAAGCTCGAGGGCATTTCCGACATCCGCGACGAGTCCGACAAGAGCGGCATGCGCGTCGTGATCGAGCTCAAGCGCGGCGAAGTGCCGGAAGTCGTCCTCAATAATCTGTACAAGGCGACCCAGCTTCAGGACACCTTCGGCATGAACATGGTCGCGCTGGTCGACGGCCAGCCGAAGCTGCTGAATCTGAAGGAAATGCTGTCGTGCTTCCTGTCGCATCGCCGGGAAGTGCTGACGCGGCGCACTGTATACGAACTGCGCAAGGCGCGCGAACGCGGCCACGTGCTCGAAGGTCTCGCCGTTGCGCTCGCCAACATCGACGAGTTCATCGCGATCATCAAGGCCGCGCCGACCCCGCCGATCGCCAAGCAGGAATTGATGGCGCGTCCGTGGGATTCGTCGCTGGTTCGCGAAATGCTGTCGCGCGCCGAGACGGAAAACGCGTCGGTGGGTGGCCGCGAGGCCTACCGTCCGGACGGTTTGAATCCGTCGTTCGGTATGCAGTCGGACGGCCTCTACCGTCTGTCCGACACCCAGGCTCAGGAAATTCTGCAGATGCGTCTGCAGCGCCTGACCGGCCTGGAGCAGGACAAGATCATCGGCGAATACCGCGAAGTCATGGCGCAAATCGCCGACCTGCTGGACATTCTGGCTCGCCCGGAGCGCATTACGGCGATCATCGTCGGCGAACTCACGTCGATCAAAGCCGAATTCGGCGACGCGCGCCGCTCGAAGATCGAGATGAACGCGACCGAGCTGAACACGGAAGACCTGATCACGCCGCAAGAAATGGTCGTGACCATGTCGCACGCCGGCTACGTGAAATCGCAGCCGTTGTCCGAATATAGCGCGCAGAAGCGCGGCGGTCGCGGCAAGCAGGCCACGGCAATGAAAGAGGACGACTGGATCGATACGCTGTTCATCGCGAACACGCACGATCATATTCTGTGCTTCTCGAATCGCGGCCGGGTCTATAGCGTGAAGGTCTACGAAGTGCCGCAAGGCTCGCGGAACTCGCGCGGCCGTCCGATCGTGAATATCTTCCCGCTTCAGGAAGGCGAAAAGATTACGGTTGTCCTGCCGGTCAAGGAATTCTCGGCAGACAAGTTCGTCTTTATGGGCACCGCGTTAGGAACTGTAAAAAAGACGCCGCTGGAAGCCTTTGGCCGCGTGTTGCGCAAAGGTATTATTGCGGTCGGTCTGGATGACGGCGACTACCTGATCGGCGCTGCCATTACGGATGGCCAGCATGACGTGATGCTGTTCTCGGATTCAGGCAAGGCGGTTCGCTTCGACGAGAACGACGTGCGTCCGATGGGCCGCGAGGCGCGCGGCGTGCGCGGCATGCAGCTTGAAGACGGCCAGAACGTGATCGCGTTGCTGGTGGCCGGCGACGAGCAGCAGTCGGTGCTCACCGCCACGGAAAACGGTTACGGCAAGCGCACGCCGATTACCGAGTACACCCGTCACGGCCGCGGTACGAAGGGCATGATCGCGATCCAGACGTCGGAGCGTAACGGCAAGGTCGTCGCCGCCACGCTGGTGGATCCGGAAGCGCAGATCATGCTGATCACCAATACCGGCGTCCTGATCCGTACGCGCGTGTCGGAAATTCGAGAAATGGGGCGCGCAACCCAAGGTGTTACACTCATCAGCCTTGACGAAGGGACCAAGCTTTCTGGTCTGCAACAGGTTGCTGAGGCGGAGGGCGATACGGAAGGTGACGCCGAAGGTCCCGCTGAAGGTGGCAACGGCGGTGAAGAGGGCGGTGCGGCCTGATTCGCGTCAGCGTCTTACAGTCTCAGTGATTGGTTGAAAGCTGCGCCGGGAATAATGGCGTGTCGGGCCGATACGTATCCCGCGCAGCTCGCAGTTCAAGTTCAATTCTATTAGGGAGTAATGATGCAAAAACGATTCAAACAACTGATGTTGCTGGCTGCTCTCGTGCCGACGTTCGCCATGGCTCAAGCTCTTCAGAGCTCGGCTCCGGCGGCTGCGGCCCCGGCTCCCGCCGCGGCACCGGTTGATCCGGCCAAGCAGGCTGCAATCAAGGACCTGCTGGACGCAATCGACGCGCAGAAGCTCGTCGGCGCGATCGGCAACAGCGCCCAGATGCAAGCCAAGCAGCTGGTTCCGGCGATCCTGTCGGACGCCCTGAGCGAAAACAAGACGATGACGGACAAGCAGAAGCAGGCTTCCGTTCCGACGCTGCAAAAGAACGCAGTGCCGAAGCTGGTTGACGGCGCGGGCCAGGTGTTCGCAACCGACAGTTTCCGTCAGGACGCGATGCAAGCTCAGTACGACGCGTACGCGAAGTACTACAGCACGTCGGAAATCAAGGATCTGACGGCGTTCTACAAGAGCCCGACCGGCCGCAAGTTCATCCAGGTGCAAGACCAGGTTGGCCGCGACGTCGTAAATGGCTTGATGCAAAAGTACATGCCGCAATCGATCAAGGCAACGCGTGACCAGGCTGACAAGGAAGTCGCTTCGGTCAAGCCGGCTAAGTAATAAGTCAGCCCAGGTAATAAGTCAGCCCAGGGTCGAAAGGCCGCACTGACATTGCGCCAGCCGCCGCCTGACCGGCCCGCCTCGTAAGCTGCGTGGCGCGCCGGGTTTGGCGGCTTGGCGGTGACAATGCGATAATGGTCGTTTGCGCACACGCGCAGACGGCCATTATCTTTTTTCGGCGCGGAATCGCCAGCAAAAGCACATTGCCTGTTTCACGTTCGTGGCTTTTGCGGCTGTCAATTTCGCCGATTTTTGCGCGAACGTCCGTTTTTCGCGCCTGCTTCCAGGATCACACGATGCGCGTCTTTAATTTCTCCGCCGGCCCTGCGGCCATGCCCGAAGAAGTCCTGCGTCAGGCTGCCGCCGAGATGCTCGACTGGCAAGGTAGCGGCATGAGCGTGATGGAAATGAGCCATCGCGGCAAAGAGTTCATGTCGATCCACGAGGAAGCGCTCGTCGACCTGCGCGACCTGCTCAATGTGCCGGCGAGCCATCACATCATGTTCCTGCAGGGCGGGGGGCTCGGCGAGAACGCAATCGTGCCGATGAACCTGATGGGCGCGAAGCCGCGCGCGGATTTCGTCGTAACGGGTTCCTGGTCGCAGAAGTCGTTCAAGGAAGCGCAGAAGTAGGGCACCGCGCACCTGGCCGCGAGCGGCCAGACGGCTGATGGTTTCACGCGCGCGCCCGCACGTTCGGAATGGCAGTTGTCGGACGATCCGGCCTACGTGCATCTGTGCACGAACGAGACCATTCACGGCGTCGAAACGTTCGAGATACCCGACCTCGGCGACATTCCGCTGGTGGCCGACGCCTCGTCGCACATCCTGTCGCGTCCCATGGACATCGCCAAATACGGCGTGCTGTTCGGCGGCGCGCAGAAGAATATCGGCATGGCCGGCGTGACGGTGGTGATCGCGCGCGAAGACCTGCTCAATCGCGCGCAGCCAATCTGCCCTTCGGCGTTCGAATGGAAAACCGTCGCCGAGAACAATTCGATGTACAACACGCCGCCCACGTACGCGATCTATGCCGCCGGGCTGGTGTTCAAGTGGTTGAAGAAGCAGGGCGGCCTTGCCGCGATGGAAGCGCGAAATGTCGAGAAGTCGAAGCTGCTGTACGACGCGATCGACTCGAGCAGCTTCTATCTGAACAAGGTCGAGCGTGGCTCGCGCTCGCGGATGAACATACCGTTTTTCCTCGCCGACGAGTCGCGCAACGAAGATTTCCTGGCCGGCGCGAAAGCGCGGGGAATGGTGCAGCTAAAGGGCCACAAGTCCGTCGGCGGCATGCGGGCGTCGCTTTATAACGCCGTCCCGCTCGAAGGCGTCAAAGCGCTTGTCGAATACATGAAGGAATTCGAACAGCGTAGCGCCTGAGTATTCGGGGCGCGCGCATCCTTTCCAGCACGCATTTTTGCAGCAGCTACCGGCAGGGCCGTTTTCACGCATGGACGACGAACTCAATACCCGACTCAAGCCTCTTCGCGAGCGCATCGACGCGCGCGACGCGCAGTTGATCGCGCTCCTCAATCAGCGCGCCGCGGTGGCGCTCGAAGTAGGTGAGGTAAAGAAGCATTTCAACGCGCCGGTGTTCCGCCCGGAGCGCGAACAGCAGGTGATCGCGCGTCTGCAGGACATGAGCGAAGGACCGCTCGCGAGCGAACATATCAGCGCGATCTGGCGCGAGATCATGGCCGCGAGCCGTGCGCTTGAGAAGACCATCAAGGCCGCGTACCTTGGGCCGGTCGGCACCTATAGCGAACAGGCCATGCACGAATACTTCGGTCAGTCGATCGAAGGACTGCCGTGTCCGTCGATCGACGAAGTGTTTCGCTCGGTCGAAGCGGGCGCCGCGGAGTTCGGCGTCGTGCCGGTCGAGAATTCGACCGAAGGCGCGGTGTCGCGTACGCTCGATCTGCTCCTGCAAACGCAACTGACGATCGGCGGCGAACTGGCCTTGCCGATTCACCACAATCTGTTGACGCTGAACGGCAGCCTCACCGGCGTGACGCGCGTGTGCGCGCATGCGCAGGCGCTCGCCCAGTGTCAGCGCTGGCTGTCGACTAATGCGCCGCATCTCGAGCGCCAGGCGGTGTCGAGCAACGCGGAAGCGGCCCGCATGGCTGCGGAAGATCCCACCGTTGCGGCGATCGCCGGCGATCGCGCCGCCACCCACTACGGCCTGCAAGTCGCGTATGCGCTGATCCAGGACGATCCGCACAACCGCACGCGCTTCGTGATGATCGGCAAGCAGCCGGCCGGCCCGAGCGGTTACGACCAGACGTCGCTGATCGTGTCGGTCGTGAACGAACCGGGCGCGATGGTCAAGCTGCTGGAGCCGCTGGCGCGTCACAGCGTGTCCATGACGCGTTTCGAATCGCGTCCAGCACGCGTCGGCACGTGGGAGTACTACTTCTACATCGACATCGAAGGGCATCGCGACGATCCGGCGGTCGCGGCCGCGCTCGCCGAACTCGGCAAAAAGGCGGCATTCCTGAAGATTCTGGGCTCGTATCCGCGCGCCCGTTGATGAGATCCAGTCGGACATTCAGGCGGCACGCGGCGGCTTTCGAGCGTGCCGGCCGCACCTTCAATTATTCATAGTCGTTCGGAGATTTTCATGACAGCGTCTTTCGGTCCTTCCTACGTGCGTGCCATTGCGCCCTACATTGCCGGCAAACCGATTTCGGAAGTGGCGCGCGAGTTCGGGCTGGACGAAGCGACCATTGTGAAACTCGCGTCGAATGAGAATCCGCTCGGCATGCCGGAGTCGGCGCAGCGCGCCATGGCGCAGGCCGCCAGCGAACTGGGCCGGTATCCGGACGCGAACGCGTTCGAGCTGAAGGCTGCGTTGAGCGAACGTTATGGCGTGCCGGCCGAGTGGGTCACGCTCGGCAACGGCAGTAACGATATCCTCGAAATCGCCGCGCATGCGTTGGTGGAAAAGGGCCAGTCGATTGTCTACGCGCAGTATTCTTTTGCCGTCTACGCATTGGCCACGCAAGGCGTGGGCGCGCGCGCGATCGTCGTGCCGGCCGTCCAGTACGGTCATGACCTCGACGCGATGCTCGCCGCGGTCACCGACGACACGCGCCTGATTTTCGTCGCCAATCCGAACAACCCGACCGGCACCTTCATCGACGGCGCGAAGCTCGAGGCGTTTCTCGACAAGGTGCCGCGCAGCGTGGTCGTCGTGCTGGACGAGGCTTACACAGAATATCTCCCAGAAGAGAAGCGCTACGACTCGATCGCGTGGGTGCGCCGCTACCCGAATCTGCTGGTGTCGCGCACGTTCTCGAAGGCGTTCGGCCTCGCAGGTCTGCGCGTTGGTTTTGCGATTGCGCAGCCCGAGTTGACCGATCTGCTGAACCGTCTGCGTCAGCCGTTCAACGTGAACACGCTGGCGCAAGCGGCGGCCATCGCGGCACTGAACGACAAGGCGTTTCTGGAAAAGAGTGCGGCGTTGAACGCTCAGGGCTATCGTCGGCTGACCGAAGCGTTCGACAAGCTCGGTCTGGAGTACGTGCCGTCGGACGGCAACTTCGTGCTGGTGCGCGTCGGCAACGACGATGCGGCCGGCCAGCGCGTCAACCTCGAGTTGCTCAAGCAGGGCGTGATCGTGCGCCCGGTCGGCAATTACGGTTTGCCGCAATGGCTGCGTATTACGATCGGCCTGCCGGAAGAAAATGAAGCGTTCCTCGCGGCGCTCGAAAAGACGCTCGCCACCGCGTAAGCGTTGCCCCTTGACCCGCGCGCCTAATTAGCATGAAAGGCGCGCTTATTCTGTGACCGACGTGGCCGCGTTTTCATTTAACAAGCTGGTAATTTTCGGTGTCGGCCTGATCGGCGGATCGTTGGCGCGCGCACTGCGCGAGCGCGGCGAAGCCGAGGGCGGGCGCAAGGTGATCGGCGTCGGGCGCTCGCCCGCGTCGACCGAACGCGCCGCGGAACTAGGCGTGATCGACGGCGCGGCGGCGTTGAACGACGATGCGGCGCTGCGCGACGCGCTGTCCGGCGCTGACTTTGTCCTGCTGGCGGCGCCCGTCGCTCAGACGCAGTCCTTGCTCGAGCGCATCGGGCCGTTTCTCGACCTGGGTACGATCGTCACCGACGCGGGCAGCACGAAATCGGACGTGGTCGCCGCGGCGCGAGCCGCGCTCGGTGCGCGCGTCGGCCAGTTCGTGCCGGGGCATCCCATTGCCGGGCGCGAGTCCAGTGGCGTGGACGCCGCCTTGCCCGACCTGTACGTGGGCCGTAACGTCGTGTTGTGCCCACTTCCGGAGAATGCGCCGGAGGCCGTCGAGCGCGTGGCGGCGATGTGGCGGGCAACCGGCGCCCTCGTGCGCAACATGGCGCCTGAGCAGCATGATCGCGTGTTCGCGTCAGTCAGCCACTTGCCGCACGTCTTGTCGTTCGCGCTGGTCGAGCAGATTCTCAATTCGCCCGACGCGGCATTGAAATTCTCGTTCGCGGCGGGTGGCTTCCGCGACTTTACGCGCATTGCCGCGTCGAGCCCGGAAATGTGGCGCGACGTGTGCGTGGCCAATCGCGTTGCACTGCTCGACGAGCTTGACGCCTACACGGCCGTGCTGGCGCGTTTGCGCGCCGCTATCGAGTCTGCGGACGGCGCCACCCTCGAAGCCGTGTTCGCGCGCTCACGCGTGGCGCGTACAGAATGGCAGGAACAGCGCGCTGCCGGCGTTGCCAACAGCGACGCGTCGAAATAACCGGAAACTGGACTCAATCATGGAATTCCTCGATCTCGGACCGTTTTCCCGCGCGTCCGGCACGGTACGTCTGCCCGGCTCGAAGAGCATCTCGAACCGGGTTCTGCTGCTTGCGGCGCTGGCCGAAGGCGAAACCACGATCACCAATCTGCTCGATTCCGACGACACCCGCGTCATGCTCGACGCGCTCGAGAAGCTCGGCGTGCGCTTCACGCGCGAGGGCGACACCTGCGTCGTGACCGGCACGCGCGGCGCGTTCACCGCGCGCACGGCCGATCTGTTCCTCGGCAATGCCGGCACGGCGGTGCGTCCCCTGACCGCGGCACTGGCGGTCAATGGCGGCGACTATCGTATTCACGGCGTGCCGCGCATGCACGAGCGGCCGATCGGCGACCTGGTCGACGGCCTGCGTCAGCTCGGCGCGCGAATCGACTACGAGGAGAACGAAGGCTATCCGCCGCTGCGGATCCGCCCAGCGCAGATTTCCGCCGAAGCGCCGATTCGCGTGCGTGGCGACGTGTCGAGCCAGTTCCTGACCTCGCTGCTCATGACGCTGCCGCTCCTGCGCACTGCCAGCGGCGTGAGCACCGTCCAGGTGGACGGCGAGCTGATCTCCAGGCCCTATATCGAGATCACGATCAAGCTGATGGAGCGCTTCGGCATCAAGGTCGAGCGTCATGGCTGGCATCAGTTCGTGGTGCCGGCCGGCCAGCGTTATCAGTCGCCGGGCACGATCATGGTGGAGGGCGATGCCTCGTCCGCCTCGTATTTCCTCGCGGCCGGCGCGCTCGGCGGTGGCCCGTTGCGAGTGGAAGGCGTGGGCCGCGCCAGCATTCAGGGCGACGTCGGCTTCGCCGATGCGCTCATCAGGATGGGCGCGAACCTGCAGATGGGCGAGGACTGGATCGAAGTGCGAGGCGTCGGTCACGACAGCGGCAAGCTCGAGCCGATCGACATGGACTGCAATCTGATCCCGGATGCCGCGATGACGATTGCCGTCGCAGCACTGTTCGCGGACGGTGCGACCACGCTGCGCAATATCGCCAGCTGGCGCGTGAAGGAAACCGACCGGCTCGCCGCGATGGCCACCGAACTTCGCAAGGTGGGCGCGAAGGTTCAGGAGGGCGAGGATTTCCTCGTGGTCGAGCCGCCTGAAAAGCTGATTCCGAACGCCGCTATCGACACCTACGACGATCACCGCATGGCGATGTGTTTTTCGTTGGTGAGTCTCGGCGGCGTGCCGGTCCGGATCAACGACCCGAAGTGTGTCGGCAAGACGTTTCCCGATTATTTCGAGCGCTTCACGGCGCTCGCTCAACCCTGATTCGACCCCGAATTGACTGACGTGCGACTTTTTCGATGAAACCGACCCGTCCCTTTCACCAGACGCCCGTCATTACGATCGACGGCCCAAGTGCCTCCGGCAAAGGCACCGTGGCCGCGCTGGTGGCCGCGAGCCTCGGCTTCCATCTGCTGGACAGCGGCGCGCTGTACCGTCTCACCGCGCTGGCCAGCCTGCGCTATGGCATCGCGGCGGACAATGCCGACGCCCTTGTGGAACTGGTCGACGACCTCCATATCACGTTCCGCGAGGGGCTGGCGCAACTCGACGGCATCGACGTGTCGGCTGAGATTCGTGCCGAGGAAGTGGGCAGCCGCGCTTCGGCAATCGCCGTGCACGCCCCCGTGCGCACCGCGCTGGTGGCGCGTCAGCGGGCATTCCGCAAGGAGCCCGGGCTGGTCGCCGACGGCCGCGACATGGGCACCGTGATCTTCCAGGACGCCGTGCTGAAGGTGTTCATGACCGCCAGCGTCGAGGCCCGTGCGACGCGCCGGTATAAGCAATTGATCCAAAAAGGATTTTCTGCTAATATAGATGACTTGCTCCGGGATTTGCGTGAGCGCGACGAGCGTGACAGTCAGCGCGCAGCCGCGCCACTCAAGCCCGCGGCGGATGCAAAGCTGCTTGATACCTCCGCATTGTCGATCGACCAGGCGGTCGAGCAGGTGGTGCAATGGTATGAAGCTTTAACCCCGCATGCCTGATTGAAACATGAGTTGCTGATCAGCGGCGGGCGCAGTAGAAGTCCGTTGTCAGTAGGTGCTTCGCGATTGTCGTGAAGCGTTGTATTAACCCTTTAACCCCGCGTGGCATTCGCTTTATTGCCGAATTTGCTGGCCGTACGGTCAGCCGGGCACCGCGAGAACCATGCAAATTTTGATTTTTATGTCCGACCTGCAAACCTCTACCCCGAATACCGAATCTTTTGCGGCTCTGTTCGAAGAGTCGCTGACCAAGCAAGACATGCGCGCCGGCGAAGTGATCTCCGCCGAAGTCGTGCGTGTTGACCACAACTTTGTGGTCGTCAACGCTGGTCTCAAGTCCGAAGCCTACATCCCGCTCGAAGAGTTCCTGAACGACGCGGGCGAGGTAGAAGTGCAGGCGGGCGACTTCGTTTCCGTCGCGATCGACGCGCTGGAAAACGGCTATGGCGACACCATCCTGTCGCGCGACAAGGCGAAGCGCCTCGCTTCGTGGCTGTCGCTGGAAAAGGCTCTCGACAACAACGAACTCGTGACCGGCACGATCACGGGCAAGGTCAAGGGCGGCATGACCGTCATGGTCAACGGCATTCGCGCATTCCTGCCGGGCTCGCTGGTCGACACGCGCCCGGTCAAGGACACGACGCCGTACGAAGGCAAGACGCTGGAATTCCGCGTCATCAAGCTGGACCGCAAGCGTAACAACGTGGTGCTGTCGCGCCGCGCTGTGATCGAAGCGACGCAAGGCGAAGAGCGCGCAAAGCTGCTCGAAACGCTGAAGGAAGGCGCGATCGTGGAAGGCGTGGTCAAGAACATCACCGACTACGGCGCATTCGTGGACCTCGGCGGTATCGACGGCCTGCTGCACATCACCGACATCGCATGGCGTCGTGTGCGTCACCCGAGCGAAGTGCTGTCGGTTGGCCAGGAAGTCACCGCGAAGATCCTCAAGTTCGATCAAGAGAAGAACCGCGTTTCGCTGGGCATCAAGCAACTGGGCGACGATCCGTGGGAAGGCATCTCGCGCCGTTACCCGTCGGGCACGCGCCTGTTCGGTAAGGTCACCAACATCACCGACTACGGCGCATTCGTCGAAGTCGAATCGGGCATCGAAGGCCTGGTTCACGTGTCGGAAATGGACTGGACGAACAAGAACGTTGCACCGTCGAAGGTTGTGCAGCTGGGCGACGAAGTCGAAGTCATGGTTCTCGAAATCGACGAAGACCGCCGCCGTATCAGCCTCGGCATGAAGCAGTGCAAGCCGAACCCGTGGGACGACTTCAGCCGCAACTTCAAGAAGGGCGACAAGCTGCAAGGCGCAATCAAGTCGATCACCGACTTCGGCGTCTTCATCGGTCTGCCGGGCGGCATCGACGGTCTGGTTCACCTGTCGGACCTGTCGTGGTCGGAAACGGGCGAAGAAGCTGTCCGCAAGTACAAGAAGGGCGACGAAGTGGAAGCGATCGTTCTCGGCATCGACGTCGAGAAGGAACGCATTTCGCTGGGTATCAAGCAGCTCGAAGGCGACCCGTTCAGCAACTTCGTTGCAATGAACGACAAGGGTTCGATCGTCGACGGCGTGGTCAAGACGGTGGACGCAAAGGGTGCAGTGGTTCAGCTGTCGGCGGAAGTCGAAGGCTACCTGCGTGCTTCGGAGCTGTCGCAAGACCGCGTGGAAGATGCTCGCAACGTGCTGAAGGACGGCGACAAGGTCAACGCGATGATCATCAACATCGATCGCAAGTCGCGTGGCATCAACCTGTCGATCAAGGCCAAGGATTCGGCTGAGCAGCAGGAAGCGATCCGCGGTCTGGCTTCGTCGGACTCGAGCGCAGCTGCTACCGGCACGACGAACCTCGGCGCGCTGCTGAAGGCCAAGCTCGACGGCCAGAACCAGTAATTGAGGAACGCCCCCAAAGCTGTTTCTTCGCGCCAGGCCCCCTGCGGGACTTGGTGCGGAGCAGAAAAATCGGGGGTGGCCCGGCGTTTTCTTGAGAGGTCTGCTGCAGTATGACCAAATCGGAATTGGTCGCCCAGCTGGCTACGCGATTTCCGCAACTTGTACTTAAAGATGCGGATTTCGCGGTGAAGACGATGCTTGATGCGATGTCGGAGGCGCTTGCCAACGGTCATCGCATTGAAATTCGTGGCTTCGGCAGCTTCGGCCTCAATCGTCGTCCATCTCGCGTGGGGCGTAATCCGAAGTCCGGTGAGAAGGTGCTGGTGCCTGAGAAGTACGTACCGCACTTCAAGCCTGGCAAGGAATTGCGCGAGCGGGTAGACCGACATTCGGGCGAACCGCTGAAGGCCGAAGAGCCGGATGACGATCTGTAAATGCTCCGCTGTGCCTTTTGCAGCGCGGCATGGTAGCGTCAGCGGCCAAAGCCAGTCGGCAAAAGACCAGAAAAAGCGCCTTAGGGCGCTTTTTTTTCGTCCACAGGTTTCATTCATTTCGCGGCATCAACCGGCAATCCGCCAGTTCCTGCCCAGCCGCGAGGGCTTCAATTACAATACGGGTCACTTCGGCGCGGGCAACACCGTGGCGCGACGCGTCATCAAGCCGGCGTCACCCCGCAACTGCCGTCAAGAGACCTATTCATGAAATTTATCGTCTGGCTGATCCGTGTGCTGGTGTTCGTGCTGCTGCTGGTGCTGGCGCTCTCCAACACACAACCTGCTACGTTGAATTTCCTCGCTGGCTACGCGTGGTCTGCGCCGCTGATCCTGATCGGCCTCGCGTTTTTCGTGGTGGGGCTGCTGGCAGGGTTGGTGTCCTCAATGCCGGCCATGGTGCGCTTGCGCATGGAAAATGGCCGGCTCAAGCGCGAGTTGCGTGTGGCGCGCGAAACCCCGGCGGTGGTCGAACAGCCGCCCATGCCGCCGCTGATCTGAATTTTCTTGCGCCGCGCGTATTAAGCGCGGCTTTCCGTTTTCGCTGTCCCGCACATTTGCATTAATCGCATGGATCTAGACTTCTGGTGGCTGCTGGTCATCCCCGTCGCCTTCGCGTTCGGCTGGATGGCCGCGCGCTACGACCTCAAGACGCTGTTGTCCGAAAGCGCCAACCTGCCGCGGTCGTATTTCCGTGGCCTGAACTTCCTGCTCAACGAGCAGCCCGACCAGGCAATCGATGCGTTCATCGAAGTCGTCAAGCTCGACCCGGAAACGATCGAATTGCACTTCGCGCTAGGTAACCTGTTCCGGCGCCGTGGTGAGACGGACCGCGCGATTCGCGTGCATCAGAATCTGCTGAGCCGCGCCGATTTGCCGGTCAACGAGCGCGACCACGCGCTCTACGAACTGGGTCAGGACTTCCTGAAAGCCGGCTTGCTCGATCGCGCGGAGGAAACGTTCCGCTCGCTCGAAACCGGCGACTACGCGCTCGGGGCGCAGCGCGCGCTGCTCACCATCTACGAAATCGAGAAGGACTGGGTCAAGTCGATCGACACGGCCCGCCATCTGGAAACGATGGGCGCCGAATCGCTCGACAAGGAAATCGCCCAGTTCCATTGCGAACTGGCGCAGGAGGCGCTGCAGCAGAAGAACCCGGACGAGGCTCGCCGCCAGCTCGGCTTCGCATTGAAGGCGAACCCGACCAATGTGCGCGCCACGATCCTGTTCGGCGACGTCGATGCGGCCGGCGGTGCGCCGGAAGCGGCTATCGCGCAGTGGCGGCGGGTGGAGGAACAGAATTCGTCCTATCTGCCGCTCGTCGCGGAAAAGGTGATGAAGGCCTACGAAGCGCTCGGCCGCCCGCAGGAAGGCGCCGATCTGCTTACCACGTGGGTGGACCGCTATCCGACCAATGATTTGCTCGACGTCGCCTACCAGCACGTCGCCACGCTGCGCGGACCCGATGCCGCGCATGCGCTGGCACGCTCGCAGATGCAGAAGTCGCCGAACCTCGCGGGCATGACACGGCTGCTCGAAGCTCAGGAAGCCGTCGCGGAGGAGCCGCGGCGCAGCGAACTGGGGCTGATGCGCACGCTGATCCGCCAGCGCACCAAAAATCTGCCACGGTATACATGCCAGAATTGCGGCTTCAGGGCGCGGCTTTTCTACTGGCAATGCCCGGGCTGCAGCGGTTGGGAAACCTATGCGCCGCGCCGCGTCGAACCGATCACCGGATCGAGTTGACGCCTCGCCGGCGGCGCGGCCGCTCCGCCGCGCGCACGGCAACAGCCCGTGCGCGGGCGGACTGAGCAATGTGTTCAAGATCGGCTTTATCGCCGGGAATCGTCACCGGAACCCTCTACCGGAAAGCATATGAAAATCACCATTATTGGCACGGGCTATGTGGGTCTCGTCACCGGCGCGTGTCTCGCTGAAATCGGCCACGACGTCTTCTGTCTCGACGTCGATCCGCGCAAGATCGAAATCCTCAATAACGGCGGCGTGCCCATTCACGAGCCGGGCTTGCAGGAGATGATCGCCCGCACGCGCGCGGCTCGCCGCATCACGTTTTCGACCGACGTCGAGGCGAGCGTCGCTCACGGGGACGTTCAATTCATCGCGGTCGGTACACCGCCGGACGAAGACGGCTCGGCCGATCTGCAATATGTGCTCGAAGCGGCACGCAACATTGGCCGCACGATGAACGGCTTCAAGGTGATCGTCGACAAGTCGACCGTGCCGGTCGGCACTGCGCAGCGCGTGCGTGCGGTGGTCGAAGAAGAACTGGTCAAACGCGGGCTCGGCAATAGCGCGCAGCATCGCTTCTCGGTGGTCTCCAATCCAGAGTTCCTGAAGGAAGGCGCGGCGGTCGACGACTTCATGCGCCCCGATCGTATCGTGATCGGTATTGATGAGGACGAAGCCGGCGTGCGCGCGCGTGAGCTGATGAAGCGTCTGTACGCGCCGTTCAACCGCAATCACGAACGCACGCTGTACATGGACGTGCGCTCCGCCGAGTTCACGAAATACGCCGCCAACGCCATGCTCGCCACCCGCATCTCGTTCATGAACGAGATGTCGAATCTGGCCGACCGGGTCGGCGCGGACATCGAAGCAGTGCGTCGCGGCATCGGCTCCGACCCGCGGATTGGCTATCACTTCCTGTACGCCGGTTGTGGCTACGGCGGCTCGTGCTTCCCGAAGGACGTGCAGGCGCTGATTCGCACCGCCAGCGAAAGCGGCCACAATCTGCGCATCCTCGAAGCGGTCGAGGAAGTGAACCATAAGCAGAAGGAAGTGCTGGTCCGCAAGATCACGGACAAGCTCGGCGAGGACCTGAGCGGCCAGACGTTCGCCGTGTGGGGGCTCGCGTTCAAGCCGAATACCGACGACATGCGCGAGGCGCCGAGCCGCCGCCTGATTGCGGAACTGCTGACGCGCGGCGCTCACGTGCGCGCGTACGATCCTGTTGCAGTGACCGAAGCGCGTCGCGTGTTCGCACTGGATCTGCACGATGCACCTGATCAGCTCGCGCGTCTCACCTTCACGGGCACACAGGATGAAACCCTCACTGGCGCGGATGCGCTCGTGATCGTGACCGAATGGAAGGAATTCAAGAGCCCGGATTTCGTGCATCTGAAATCGGTGCTGAAGTCGCCGCTGATTTTCGACGGCCGCAACCTGTACGAACCGGAGACGATGACCGAGCTTGGCATCGACTATCACTCGATTGGACGTCCTTATGCCCAACCCACTGAACTTCCGGCCAATGCCTGAGGCCACCCCGGGGGCCGTTGCATCCACGCCCGCGCCGGCACTCACCGTCGTGCCGCGCGAACAGCTCGGCGCTGCGCGCGTGCTGGTGGTGGGCGACGTGATGCTCGATCGCTACTGGTTCGGCGACGTCAACCGTATCTCGCCGGAAGCGCCGGTGCCGGTGGTGCACGTGCAGCGCCAGGAAGACCGCCTAGGCGGCGCGGCGAACGTTGCGCGCAATGCCGTCGCGCTCGGCGCGCAGGCGGGTCTGCTGTGTGTGGTCGGCCATGACGAGCCCGGTGAGCGCCTCGTGCAGCTGTTGAGCGAGAGTGGCGTGAAGCCGCATCTCGAGCGCGATCCGGCGCTCCTCACCACGATCAAGCTGCGTGTGCTGTCGCGTCAGCAGCAGTTGCTGCGCGTCGACTTCGAAAATTCGCCCGCGCACGAAGTGCTGCTCGCGGGCCTCGCACGTTTCGACGAACTGCTGCCCTCGCACGACGTGATTCTGATGTCCGATTACGCGAAAGGCGGCCTGACCCACGTCACGCAAATGATCGCGAAGGCGCACGCGGCGGGCAAGCCAGTCCTGGTCGATCCGAAGGGCGACGACTGGGAGCGCTATCGCGGCGCCACGTTGATCACGCCGAATCGCGCGGAGTTGCGCGAGGTCGTCGGCCAGTGGAAATCCGAAGAAGATCTGATCGCGCGGGTGGCGAAGCTGCGCGCCGATCTGCAGTTCAAGGCGCTGTTGCTGACGCGTTCGGAAGAGGGCATGACGCTCTTCTCGGACGACGGCATCCTGCACGCTTCGGCTGTCGCGCGCGAAGTGTATGATGTTTCGGGTGCGGGCGACACCGTGATCGCCACGCTCGCCGCCATGCTCGGCGCGGGCCTTTCGCTGGTCGAGGCGGTCGGGCTCGCGAATCGCGCGGCCGGCATCGTGGTCGGCAAACTGGGCACCGCCACCGTCAACTACGACGAACTATTCAATTGATGCGGCCCGCGAGGGCCCATGCAAAGCTCACTACCGCAGGATCATCATGACCCTCATCGTCACCGGCGCGGCCGGTTTTATCGGCAGCAATCTCGTGAAGGCGCTCAACGAGCGCGGTGAGCAACGCATCATCGCGGTCGACAATCTGACGCGTGCGGACAAGTTCAAGAATCTGGTCGACTGCGAGATCGACGACTATCTCGACAAGACCGACTTCGTCGAGCGCTTCAGGCGCGGCGACTTCGGCAAGGTGCGCGCGATTTTCCACGAAGGCGCCTGTTCGGACACGATGGAAACCGACGGCCGCTACATGATGGAGAACAACTTCCGCTACAGCCGCGAAGTGCTCGACGTCTGCCTCGCACAGAACATCCAGTTCCTGTATGCGTCTTCGGCGGCCACTTATGGCGGGTCGAGCCGTTTCGTCGAAGAGCGTGAAGTCGAGCAGCCGCTGAACGTGTACGGCTATTCGAAATTCCTGTTCGACCAGGTGATTCGCCGCGTGCTGCCCACGGCGAAGAGCCAGATCGCCGGCTTCCGTTATTTCAACGTCTACGGGCCGCGCGAAACGCATAAGGCGCGCATGGCGTCGGTGGCGTTTCACAACTTCAACCAGTTCCGCGCCGAGGGCAAGGTCAAGCTGTTCGGCGAATACAACGGCTACGCCGCGGGCGAACAGACGCGCGACTTCGTCTCCGTGGAAGACGTGGTGAAGGTCAATCTGTTTTTCCTCGACCACCCGGAGAAATCGGGCATTTTCAATCTGGGCAGCGGCCGCGCGCAACCGTTCAACGACATCGCAAGCACGGTGGTCAACACGCTGCGCTCGTTGAGCAACGAACCGGCGCTGTCGCTCGCGGAACAGGTGCAGCGCGGACTGATCGAATACATTCCGTTCCCGGACGCCTTGCGCGGCAAGTACCAGTGCTTCACGCAAGCGGACCAGTCGAAACTGCGCGCGGCCGGTTACGATGCGCCGTTTCTGAGCGTGCAGGAAGGTGTCGATCGCTACGTACGTTGGCTATTCGGCCAGGTGTAAATCTTTCGGATACCTCTTTAAACTGGAATCTCCCGGTTGGTGATGGTCGCCAACCGGTTGTATGAGGGAGATTCCATATGTTTCGAAAAATTCTGGTTACCGCGGCCATGCTTGCCGCTTTCGGCCACGCGTACGCGGCGGTCGACGTCAACACGGCGAATGAAGACGCGCTGCGCGGCATCAAGGGCATCGGTCCTGCCAAAGCGAAAGCCATTCTCGAAGAGCGTGCGGCGCATGGTCCGTTCAAGGACCCGGCCGATCTCGGCAAGCGCGTCAAGGGCATGGGCGGGCATACCGTCGAGCGCCTGCAGGCGGAGGGTCTCGCTGTCGGTCCGGCTGGCGCGGCTGCTAACACGCAGGCTGCGGCGGCTGCACAAACCAAGGGCGCGGCCGTTCCGGCCCACACGCCAAAGGACAACACCACGGTGGCGGTGAAGAAATAGCCTGGCGCGAACTCCGCGCGCGGGCCTAGCCGCTCTCGCGCGGGGTTCGTTTGCGTCGTACCCCTTCATGGTCGGAGTGGGCAGGAACACTCCTTCAGCTGTCATGCAGATGACTGGCTCCCGCGGTTCTCAGCCGCGGGCTTTTTGCCGTCGCCGTTGCGTGGAAATTGCGCGGATCTTGCGTGGCTGTCGCGCGGTTTGTGCGCGGACCTTACCGCTATTGGCGGGGCGGCGAACGCGCGCCACACGAACTCGCGGGCAAGAACATGCATCCATGCGGGCAGAAGGGCCGCACGGCAGCCATTCGGCTGGTGGTTTAGAATCGATGGATTAGAGACTCCGCGCATCGACGGCACCAGAACCGATATGGCTTACAAAACGATTGAAGATACGATCGGCAATACGCCGCTCGTGCAACTCGTCCGGCTTCCCGACGACGAGATCCGCAGCCGCAATAACGTGATTCTCGCGAAGCTCGAGGGCAACAATCCCGCAGGGTCGGTGAAGGATCGCCCGGCGTTGTCGATGATCAAGAAAGCGGAGTTGCGCGGGCGGATCAAACCGGGCGACACGCTGATCGAAGCGACCAGCGGCAACACTGGCATCGCGCTCGCCATGGCGGCCGCGGTGCGTGGCTACAAAATGGTCCTGATCATGCCGGAAGATCTGTCGGTGGAGCGCCGTCAGAGCATGGCCGCCTACGGCGCGCAGATCCTGCTCACGCCGGTCACGGGCGGCATGGAGTACGCGCGCGATCTGGCAGAGCAGATGCAGCGCGAAGGCAAGGGCATCATTCTCGATCAGTTCGCCAATCCGGATAATCCGGCGTCGCATGTGGAAGGCACAGGCCCGGAAATCTGGCGCGACACCGAAGGACGCATTACGCACTTCGTGTCGTCCATGGGCACGACCGGCACGATCATGGGCGTGTCCACGTATCTGAAGGAACAGAATCAGGCGATCGAGATCATCGGCGCGCAACCGGAAGAGGGTTCGCGTATTCCGGGCATCCGCAAATGGCCGGAAGCCTATCTGCCGAAAATCTTCGATCGCAGCCGCGTGGATCGCGTCGAGAACGTGAGCCAGGCCGCCGCCGAGGCCATGGCGCGGCGCATGGCATCGGTCGAAGGCATTTTCGCGGGCATCTCGTCGGGCGGCGCTTGTGAAGTGGCACTGCGCATCGCACGCCAGGTCGAGAACGCAACGATCGTATTTATCGTCTGCGATCGCGGCGACCGCTATCTGTCGACGGGTGTGTTTCCCGCATGAACGCGTAGTCGCGCCCTGCAAGAAAAAAACGCCGGTTCATTGTGAACCGGCGTTTTTTTATGCCACCCACGCGCGCGACACAACGGCCACGCACCCCGCCGTTTATTGTGAAGCCGCTGCCGGTGCAGCCGGCGCTGCCGCTGCTGCCGCGTCGCCTGCCTCCATCTGCGCCTTCACCCGCTGACCCAACTGATACACCGCGAGGGCATAGAAGAAGCTGCGGTTATAGCGCGTCAAAACGTAGAAGTTTTTCAGGCCCAGCATGTATTCGGTGCCGCGCCCCGGCGAGGGCAGATCCACCACCGTCACTGGCGTGCCGGCTTCCGTTGCTACATCCACGTCCGGCTCATTGAGCAGCAGTCCGGCGCGCAGCAATTGATCGAGTGGCCAGTGCGGTTCAGGCTTGCCGTCGGCGGCCGCCTGCGCGACGCCAAGACTGCCGGCGTCCGAGCCGATTTTCCACACCACCGGACGACCGTTCTCCCAGCCGTTCTGGCGCAGATAGTTCGCCACGCTGCCGATCGCGTCCGCCTGGCTGGTGCGCAGGTCGATCTGCTTGTTGCCGTCGTAGCTCACCGCGTATTGCACGATGCTGCTCGGCAGGAACTGCGGAATGCCGATCGCGCCGGTGTAGGAGCCAAGCACCGTGGTCGGATCGATCTGCGAATCGCGCGTCCACACCAGATAGTCTTCGAGGTTTTTGCGGAAGGTCGCCTGGCGATCCGCGCGATTGGCGGTGTTCGGGTAGTCGAAGCTGAGCGTGGTCAGCGCGTCGAGCACGCGGAAGTTGCCCATGAAGCGGCCATAAATCGTCTCCACGCCGATGATGCCGACGATCACCTCCGGCGGCACGCCGAACTCTTCATACGCGCGTTGCAAGGTGGCCTGATTCGCACGCCAGAAGCGCACGCCGGCGTTGATGCGGACCTGGTCGAGAAAGCGCGACTGGTAGACGCGCCAGTTCTTGACCGTGGGCGAGGGCGACGGCGTCACGAGCTTGACCGCGGTTGCCGAATAGCTCACGCCCGCAAACAGCGCGTGCAGCGCCGTCTCGTTGAAATCGTAGCGCGCGACCATGTCGTTGATAAACGCGTCGACATTGGGATTATTCGCATAGCGCTGAGGGATGATTTCTTCCTCAAACGTTTGCCCTTGCGGCACCGCCGATTGCGGTTGGCTTTGAGCGAGCTGCACCGGCGGTTGTTTGCCGGCGCTTTGCGCGATCGCCGGACTGGTTGCCATGAACATGCACGTTGCGACGGATATTGCGGCGGCCAAGGTTCTGTTGCGTAGCCGGTTTCGTGCGGACAGGGCAAGCTTGACGGTCATAGTGAGCTAGGGGCGCGTTGCGTAAAAGACGAGGGAAAAACAGCGGGAAACCGATCGGGGCAGTATACCCGACGCCTCCCGGAAAACTGTGCCTGACGCGTCACAACCGGCGTCGCAGCGGGCGTCACAGCCGGTTCGTGTGGTAACTTGACGACTGTTGGCGCGCAGAGGGTGCGCGCCTCTCGATGGAGACACGCCGCGCGCGTTTCGAAGACGCCGCGCCGCGCAAGAAAATCATGGCAACAGGTTTTTATTCTCACGCCGACTGTCTGCGGCATGATATGGGGCAATGGCATCCCGAATGCCCGGCGCGCCTGCAGGCAATCGAAGATCAATTGATCGCGAGCCGTATCGACTCGCTGATCGAGCGCGAGTCGCCGCCGCTTGCCGACGAAGCCGCGTTGCTGCGCGTGCATACGCAAGCGCACGTCGATTACATCCGCAGCCTTTCGCCGCTGGAAGGCATCGCGGAAATCGATCCCGATACGACGATGACCCCGCACACGTTGCAAGCCGCGTTGCGGGCGGCCGGTGCCGCGGTAGCCGCGACCGATGCGGTGATCGAAGGCCGCTACGACAACGCCTTCTGCAGCGTGCGCCCGCCTGGCCACCATGCGGAGCCGGCGCGTGCCATGGGCTTCTGCTTTTTCAACAACGTCGCGATCGCCGCGCGTCATGCGCTCGAAGTGCATGGCCTGCAGCGCGTCGCGATCATCGACTTCGACGTGCATCATGGCAACGGCACCGAAGCCGCCTTCTCGGGCGACTCCCGCGTGCTGATGTGCAGCTTCTTCCAGCATCCGTTCTATCCGTTCACCGGCGCCGATAATCAGGCGCCCAATATGTGCAACGTGCCGATGCCGGCGCGCTCGAAAGGCATGGAAGTGCGCGAGGTGGTGGACATGATGTGGCTGCCGCGCCTGCATGAATTCAAGCCGGAAATGCTCTTCATCTCGGCCGGCTTCGACGCGCATCGCGAAGACGACCTCGGCAATATGGGTCTCGTCGAAGACGACTACGCGTGGATTACCGGGCAGATGCGCGAGATTGCGAAACGCTATGCACGCGGGCGGATCGTCAGTTGCCTCGAAGGTGGCTACAACCTGTCCGCGCTCGGGCGCAGCGTGGTCGCCCACGTGCGCTCGCTCGCCGGGATCTGAGACTGAGCTGCTGCGCCGCGCGCGGCGCAATCATTTCGAAGGAGGCGGGTCATGAATGCCGACGCGCATAACGCTTCACTGATCGAGATCGAACATGGCGCGTACGGCGTGCCGGGCGTCGTGCGCTTGACGATGAATCGGCCCGCTGCCTTCAATGCGCTGTCCGAAGCCTTGCTCGATGACTTGCAAAAGGCATTGACCGGGATCGCGCAGTCCGATGCGCGCGTGGTCGTGATTGCCGGCGCGGGCCGCGCGTTTTGCGCGGGGCACGACCTGAAGGAAATGCGCGCTTCGCCGTCGCTGGCGTACTACCAAGGATTGTTCGCCCGCTGCACGAAGCTGATGATGACGATCCAGCGCATGCCGCAGCCGGTGATCGCGCGCGTGCAGGGCATTGCCACGGCGGCGGGCTGTCAGCTCGTCGCGATGTGCGACCTCGCGGTTGCGGCTGACACCGCCCGTTTTGCCGTCTCGGGTGTGAACTTGGGGTTGTTTTGCGCGACGCCTTCCGTGCCGCTGTCGCGTAATCTGTCGCGCAAGGCGGCGCTCGAAATGCTGCTCACCGGCGACTTTATCGATGCCGCCGAGGCGAAGCGCCAGGGTCTCGTGAACCGCACGGCTCCCGAGGACGCGCTCGACTCGGAGCTCGCGCGGCTCGCCACCAGCATCTGCGCGAAACCCGTCGAGGCCGTGAGCGCCGGCAAGGGGCTCTTCTATCGTCAACTGGAGATGGGCATCGAGGCGGCGTATCAGCTTGCGGGCCAGACCATGGCCTGCAATATGATGGATGAGTCGGCGCTCGAAGGCGTGCAGGCCTTCATCGACAAACGGCCGCCCGACTGGAAGCATCAGGCCTGAATCACCAGCCGTTTTTCGATCCACGCAATCAACGCCCCGATTACCTGATCGCGGTCGATGTCGTTCATCGTCTCGTGGTAGCTGCCTTCATGCAGCGTCAGCGTCTTATCCAGCGAACCTGCGTGCGCGCCGAACTCGCGGCTGCCATCAGGCTCGGTGAGCTTGTCGGCGGTGCCGTGATACACCAGCAGCGGCACACGCAGATCCGCGCGGCCGCGTTCGATACGCGCCATCGCCAGCAACAGTTCCGCGCCGGTGCGCGCGGGGATTGCGCCGTGATGCACGAGCGGGTCATTGCGATTGGCGTTCACCACGGGCTGCAGGCGCGATAGCAACGACGCGTCGATTTTCATGGCCGGGAAGCTCGGATAGAGACGGCTGATCACCTGGCTCAGCTTGAGCATCCAGCGCGGCACGTCGTGCCCCGGCGCGAGGGCCGGGCTAGACAGAATCAGGCCGTTCAGCCGCCGGCCGCTCGCCTTGAGGCGCTCGATCGCGTAGAGCGCGGCCACCGCTCCGCCCATGCTGTGCCCCATCAGGAAGAGCGGCGCGCCACGCTCGGCCGTGGCGTCGAGCAAGGCTTGAGCGTCCTGCAGATAGTCGTCGAAGCGCTTCACGAACGCCCGCTTGCCCGGCGCGTGACCGTGGCCGCGCAGATCGATCGCAACCAGTTCGATGCCGGCCGCGTTCAGCCGTGCGGCCAGCGCCGCGTAGCGGCCGGCGTGCTCGGCCAGTCCGTGGATCAGCGCGACCGTGGCGCGCGTCGGCGCGGTGGCCGGCCAGCGGTACAGCGGCAATTCCACGCCGTCGCCGGTCATGACCGACGTGCGCTGCGGCGCGCCGTCATTCCTGTCGCCCGAGATGGGCCGCACGTTGCTGCTTTGGGATGTCTCCATGGCCGCCGTTTGTCCTGATTTTGTTCCGCCCGATCATAGTCGTAGCGGCAGTGCGTGCGCGAGCATCTCGCACCGAATGAGCCTCTAATGCCCTCAGGTTATGAAAAGATCGTAATTGATTATTAAAGGGTATGTCAGCGCTGCGGTAGAATCGCGGGTTCAAATCCCAATAAAAGCAACGGCGGCCGCTTGTCGGGAGCGCACAGCGCTCGCTGGCAGCCTCCGCCGTTTCGTTTTTTCATGATCGAAATACGCAATATCTCCCAGCGGTTCGCCGGGCCCCGGGGCTGGGTCGAGGCGCTGCACAACGTCAATCTGTCGATTCCGGCGGGCGAGGTGTTCGGCATCATCGGCCGCAGCGGCGCGGGCAAGAGCACGCTCGTGCGCACCCTCAATCTGCTGACGCGTCCCTCGGAAGGCAATATCGTCGTCAACGGCCGCGATCTGACGACGCTGCCTGCCGCGCAATTGCGCGAGGCGCGCCGCGAGATCGGCATGATCTTCCAGCACTTCAACCTGCTCTCGTCGCGCACGGTCTACGAGAACGTGGCGCTGCCGCTCGAGCTCGCCGGCATCAAGCGCGACGAAATCGAAGCGAACGTGCTGCCGCTGCTCGATCTGGTTGGTCTCTCGGCACAGAAGGATCGCTATCCGGCGCAGATCAGCGGTGGGCAGAAGCAGCGCGTGGGTATCGCCCGCGCGCTTGCGAGCAAGCCGAAAGTGCTGCTCTCCGACGAAGCGACCTCCGCGCTCGATCCCGAAACCACGCGCGCGATTCTCGACCTGCTCAAGCGCATCAATCGCGAACTGAACCTGACGATCGTGCTGATCACGCACCAGATGGATGTGATCAAGCAGGTCTGCGACCGCGTCGCCGTGCTGGATGCGGGCCGCGTGGTGGAAGAGGGCAAGGTCATCGACGTGTTCCTGCAACCGCGTCACGAAGTCACGCGCGCGTTGATCGGCGACGTGATCGCGCAAGAGTTGCCGCCTGCCATGAAGGCACGCGTCGCCGAGCGGCTCAAGACCGGCAGCGGCCATCTGCTGAGGCTCGCGTTCACCGGCTCGGGCGTCGATCAACCGATTCTGTCGGAAACGATTCGCCGCTACGAACTCGACTTCAACATCCTGCACGGCCAGATCGACGAGATCCAGGGGCAGGCGTTCGGCTCGCTCGCGGTGCTCGCGGGCGGCGAACCGGTGAAGGTGGCGCAGGCGCTGACGTATCTGCGCGAGCAAGGCGTGGTGGTGGAGGAGCTCTCGTATGTTGAGTGAAATGTTCGATATGTTCGTCCAGTCGTTCTGGGAAACGCTCGTCATGGTGGGCATTTCCGGACTGGTCGGCGCGGCGGTGGGTTTGCCGCTCGGCGTGTTGCTGTATCTGACGGATCGTCAGGGCGTGTTGCAGAACATCGCGGTCAATCGCGTGATGGGCGTGATCGTGAACGCGGTCCGTTCGACGCCGTTCATCATCCTGCTGGTGGCGGTGATTCCGTTCACGCGCCTCGTAGTGGGGTCGTCGATCGGGACGGCAGCCGCCGTCGTGCCGCTGACGATTGCCGCCGCGCCGTTCATCGCGCGTCTCGTCGAAACGGCGCTGCGCGAAGTGGACCGCGGCCTGATCGAAGCGGCGCAGGCGATGGGCGCGACCACCAGCCAGATCGTCTTCAAGGTGCTGCTGCCGGAATCGCTGCCGGGCGTGGTTGCCGGCTTGACGATCACCTTCGTCTCGCTGGTCGGCTATTCGGCTATGGCAGGCGCGATCGGCGGCGGCGGTCTTGGCGATCTTGGCATTCGTTATGGGTATCAGCGGTTTCTGCCGGAAGTGATGCTGACGGTCGTGGTGATTCTGATCGTCTTCGTGCAACTGGTGCAGTCGTTCGGGGATTGGCTCGTGCGTCGTTTGAGCCATAAATAAACACAATCCAGAGATTCGCAAAGGTCCAACATGCAACGTCGTTTCATTCTCAAGCTGGCCGCCGCGCTCGGCGCCGCATCGCTCTTCGCCGCGGGCGCGGCGCACGCTGAAGACACGATCAAGGTCGGCGTGACCGGCGGTCCGCACGCGCAGATCATGGAAGTCGTGAAGACGGTCGCGGCGAAAAACGGCTTGAACATCAAGATCGTCGAATTCTCCGATTACGTGCAGCCGAACGCCGCGCTCGCCGGCGGCGATCTGGACGCGAACAGCTACCAGCACGACCCGTACTTGCAGGCGCAAGTGAAGGACCGCGGCTACAAGCTGATCCGTGTCGCGGACACCGTCACGTACCCCATGGGTATCTATTCGAAGAAAGTGAAGACGCTGGCCGAGCTGCAACCGGGTGCGAAGATCGCGGTGCCGAATGATCCGACGAATGGCGGCCGCGCGCTTCTGCTGCTGCAGAAGCAGGGTCTCCTGAAGCTGCGTGCCGACGCCGGCCTGAAGGCGACGCCGCTCGACATCGTCGACAACCCGAAGAAGCTGAAGATCGTCGAACTCGACGCCGCGCAAATCCCGCGCTCGCTGAACGATGTGGACGCCGCGGCGATCAACACCAACTTCGCGATGGAAGCGGGCCTGAAGCCCAAGCAGGACGCGATCGCGATTGAAGATCCGAAAGGCCCGTACGTGAACATCATCGCGATCCGCGAGGCCGACCGGAACAAACCGTGGGTCGCCAAGCTGGTCGCGGCGTATCATTCGCCGGAAGTGAAGCAGTTCGTTGAAAGCAAATTTGGCGGGTCGGTGATCACCGCGTGGTGAGCCGGCGGCCTATCGATGTAGCTAGACACGACGGCAATGCAAAATTAGAGTCGTAAATCGGAACCCGGGGTTGTCACCCGGGTTTTTTCGAGATTAAAATAGAACGACCGTTCGATATTGCCGTCACGCCGCTGAGGAGCGATATCCTCTTGCTAGAGCGCCCGCGACAGCGGCTGCCGTGAGGGCAGTCGCTATAATGTCCGTCGGGTTGACGTATTCGTAACTTTGGAGCGTGTGCATGAAAATCCTGGTGCCAGTGAAGAGAGTGGTCGATTACAACGTGAAAGTCCGGGTGAAATCGGACGGCACGGGCGTCGATATCGCCAACGTGAAGATGTCGATGAATCCGTTCGACGAAATCGCGGTGGAAGAAGCGGTGCGTCTGCGCGAAGCGGGCGTGGCGACGGAAGTGATCGCCGTGTCGGCAGGTGTGACGCAGTCGCAGGAAACGCTGCGCACGGCGCTGGCAATCGGCGCGGACCGCGCGATCCTGATCGAGTCGAACGAAGACCTGCAGCCGCTGGCCGTGGCCAAGCTGCTGAAGGCGCTGGTCGACAAGGAACAGCCGCAACTGGTGATCCTGGGCAAGCAGGCCATCGACGACGACTCGAACCAGACCGGCCAGATGCTGGCTGCGCTGGCGAACCTGCCGCAGGCCACGTTTGCCTCGAAGGTTGTCGTTGCAGATGGCAAGGCCACCGTGTCGCGTGAAGTGGACGGCGGTGCCGAAACGCTGTCGCTGAGCTTGCCCGCTGTGATCACCACTGACCTGCGCCTGAACGAGCCGCGCTACGTGACGTTGCCGAACATCATGAAGGCGAAGAAGAAGCCGCTGGAAGTCATCAAGCCGGTAGACCTCGGCGTTGACGTCGCACCGCGCCTGAAGACGCTGAAAGTCGCCGAGCCGCCCAAGCGCTCCGCCGGTGTGATGGTGCCGGACGTGAAGACGCTGGTCGAGAAGCTGAAGACCGAAGCCAAGGTGCTGTAAGGGAGACAGAGCAAATGACGAATCTGGTAATTGCAGAACACGACAACGCGTCGATCAAGGCCGCGACGCTGAACACGATTGCAGCGGCGCAGAAGATTGGTGGCGACGTGCACGTGCTGGTGGCGGGTCACAACGCGCAAGCGGCTGCGGACGCGGCAGCGAAGATCGCAGGCGTGTCGAAGGTGCTGCTGGCTGACGCGCCGCAACTCGAAGCGGGCCTCGCGGAGAACGTCGAAGCGACGGTGATCGCGATCGCGAAGAACTACACGCACATCCTGGCTCCGGCAACGGCGGCGGGCAAGAACGTCACGCCGCGTATCGCCGCGAAGCTCGACGTCGCACAGATCAGCGACATCACCGCGGTCGATTCGCCGGACACGTTCGAGCGTCCGATCTACGCAGGCAACGCGATCGCAACGGTGCAGTCGGCTGACCCGATCAAGGTCATCACGGTGCGCACGACCGGTTTCGACGCCGTGGCGGCCGAAGGCGGCAGCGCGGCGATCGAGAAGATCGAAGCCGCAGCAGACAGCGGCCTGTCGCAGTTCGTGAGCCGTGAAGTGACGAAGCTGGACCGTCCGGAACTGACGTCGGCGAAGATTATCGTTTCCGGTGGCCGGGGTCTCGGCAACGGCGAGAACTACACGAAGGTGCTGGAGCCGCTGGCCGACAAGCTGAATGCGGCGCTGGGCGCATCGCGCGCGGCCGTCGATGCGGGCTTCGTGCCGAACGACTATCAGGTCGGCCAGACCGGCAAGATCGTCGCGCCGCAACTGTACGTGGCGGTCGGCATCTCGGGTGCGATCCAGCATCTGGCGGGCATGAAGGATTCGAAGGTGATCGTCGCGATCAACAAGGACCCCGAAGCACCGATCTTCAGCGTTGCGGACTATGGTCTGGTGGGCGATCTGTTTACGCTCGTGCCGGAGCTCGTTAGCGAACTCGGCTAAGCGCCGTAGCGCCGTGTAAAAGGCACCTGGCAGAACACGAAAGGGCGCAGGACCGTTCAGGTCCAGCGCCCTTTTTCACATCAAGGCGGGAGGAGAACTGAAATGACCTATACGGCACCCATCAAGGACATGTTGTTCGTGATGAAGGAACTGGCCGGTCTCGACGACATCGCGACGCTGCCAGGCTCTGAAGACGCGAACCTGGAGACGGCGCAGGCCGTGCTCGAAGAGTCGGCAAAACTGTGCGGCGAAGTGCTGGCGCCGCTGAACGTCGAGGGGGACCGCAATCCGAGCAGCTGGAAAGACGGCGTGGTGACCGCCTCGCCTGGGTTCAAGGAAGCGTTCCGCCAGTTCAGCGAAGGCGGCTGGCAAGGCGTTCAGCATCCGCTCGACTACGAAGGCCAGGGCCTGCCGAAGCTGATCGCAACACCTTGCGTGGAGATGCTCAACGCGTCGAACCTGTCGTTCGCGCTGTGTCCGCTGCTGACAGACGGCGCGATCGAAGCGTTGCTCACCGCCGGCACAGAAGCGCAAAAACAAACCTATGTGCCCAAGCTGATATCCGGTGAATGGACCGGCACGATGAACCTGACCGAGCCGCAGGCCGGCTCCGATCTCGCGCTGGTGCGCACGCGCGCCGAGCCGCAGGGCGACGGTTCGTTCAAGCTGTTCGGCACGAAGATTTTCATCACGTGGGGCGAGCACGACATGGCGGAGAACATCGTCCATCTCGTGCTGGCGCGTACGCCGAACGCACCAGAAGGTGTAAAGGGTATTTCGCTCTTTATCGTGCCGAAGTTCCTCGTCAACGAAGACGGTTCGCTCGGTGAGCGTAACGACGTGCATTGCGTGTCGATCGAACACAAGCTTGGTATCAAGGCGAGCCCGACCGCGGTGCTGCAGTTCGGCGACCATGGCGGCGCGATCGGCCATCTGATCGGCGAGGAAAATCGCGGCCTCGAGTACATGTTCATCATGATGAACGCGGCGCGCTTCGCGGTGGGCATGCAAGGCGTCGCCGTATCGGATCGCGCGTATCAGAAAGCGGTGGCGTATGCGAAAGATCGCGTGCAAAGCCGTCCAGTGGATGGCTCGGCGAAACAGTCGGTGGCGATCATCCAGCATCCCGACGTGCGCCGCATGCTCGCCACCATGCGCGGCCTCACGGAAGCATCGCGCGCGCTCGCGTATGTGGCCGCGGCTCACTGCGACATCGCGCATCGTCATGCGGATGAGGCGACACGCGCCGACCATCAGGCGATCTACGAATTCCTCGTGCCGATCGTGAAAGGCTGGAGCACCGAACTGTCGATCGACGTGACGAGCCTTGGCGTGCAGGTGCACGGCGGCATGGGTTTCATCGAAGAAACGGGTGCGGCGCAGTATTACCGCGATGCGCGCATCCTGCCGATCTACGAAGGCACCACCGCGATTCAGGCCAACGACCTGATTGGCCGCAAGACGTTGCGCGATGGCGGCAAGGTGGCGAAGTCGCTGCTCGCCGGTATCGCCGAAACGGTGGCGGCGCTCGATTCGCAGCAAGGCGCGCCGTTCGATTCGATGAAGAAGTATCTCGCGCAGGGGCAGCGGTCGTTGAGCGCCGCGGTCGATTTCGTGCTTGCCAATGCGAAGGGCGATCCGAACGCGGTGTTTGCCGGCAGCGTGCCGTATCTGAAGCTGGCAGGCGTCGTGCTGGGTGGCTGGCAGATGGCGCGCGCGCTGCTCGTGGCCGCACAGAAGCACGGCGAGGACCCCTCGTTCTATGGCGCCAAGATGGCGACCGCGCAGTTCTACGCGGAGCATGTGCTGCCGCTCGCGTCGGCGCTCGAGGCGTCGATTGTCAGTGCGAAGGGTGCGGAGAGCGTGCTGGCTTTGTCAGACGATCAGTTCTGACACTGCTTCGGCTGGAAAACAAACGGCGCCTCACGTTGGAGGCGCCGTTTGTTTTTGTCGGGCTGGTAGGCGGGATTACGCAACAACCACCCACCAGCGCAACCGCTCGCGAAGCGTGGTTAAACCTTAGGCATAAGCCGGGCGCGGTTGGCCGCCGGTCTCGCCGAGGTAGCGATGCACCGACAGATCGTCCGCCTTGATGGCCGGCTGCTTGCCCGACATCACGTCGGCGAGCAACTGGCCCGAGCCGCACGACATCGTCCAGCCCAGCGTGCCGTGGCCCGTGTTGAGGAACAGGTTCGCCACCGGCGTGCGGCCGACGATAGGCGTGCCGTCCGGCGTCATGGGGCGCAGGCCGGTCCAGAACGTGGCCTTCGACGTATCGCCGCCGCCCGGGAACAGGTCGTTCACGCACAGCTCAAGCGTTTCGCGGCGCGCTTGGCGCAATGATTTGTCGAAGCCGACGATCTCGGCCATGCCGCCAACGCGAATCCGGTCGTCGAAACGCGTAATGGCAATCTTGTACGTTTCGTCGAGGACGGTGGACACCGGCGCGGACTTTTCGTTGACGATCGGCGCCGTGATCGAATACCCCTTGAGCGGATAGACCGGAATCTTCACGAGACCGGACAGGAATTGGGTCGAGTACGAACCCAGCGCGACCACGAACGAATCCGCGCGCACCAGCTCACTGCCGCATTGCACGCCGGCAATCCGGTCGCCCGCCATGGCGAGCGAGTCGATCGGCGTGTTGTAGCGGAACTTGACGCCCAGTTGCTCGGCCAACGCGGCAAGGCGCGTGGTGAACATCTGGCAGTCGCCGGTTTCGTCGCCCGGCAGGCGCAGGCCACCGGTCAGCTTGCGCGACACCGCGGCAAGCGCCGGTTCGGCTTGCGCCAGTTCGGCCGGCGAAAGCAGTTCATACGGCACGTTGGCTTCCTCCAGCACGGCGATGTCTTTCGCGGCACCGTCGAATTGCTGCTGGGTGCGGAACACCTGCAACGTGCCGCCGGTGCGGCCCTCGTACTGAATGCCGGTTTCCGCGCGCAGCGCCTGCAGGCAGTCACGGCTGTATTCGGCGAGGCGGACCATGCGGCCCTTGTTCACCGCATAGCGTGACGACGTGCAGTTCTGCAGCATCTGCCACATCCATTGCAACTGGAATTGCGTGCCGTCGAGGCGGATCGCCAGCGGCGCGTGCTTCTGGAACATCCACTTGACGGCCTTCAGCGGCACGCCGGGCGCGGCCCACGGCGATGCGTAGCCCGGCGAGATCTGGCCGGCATTGGCAAAGCTGGTTTCGAGCGCCGGGCCGGCTTCGCGATCGATCACTGTCACCTCGTGACCGGCGCGCGCCAGGTAATACGCACTCGTCACCCCGACGACGCCACTGCCCAAAACGACGATTCGCATAACTGCTCCAGGTATTCAAATAAGGTCTGAGGACGGCGCGCTCGTGGATTCGTTGGAATTCATTCGATTCACGAGGTAAAACGCGAGCCGGCCAGTGTTAGCCGCTATACTATTAACAGTCAGGCAGGTTTTGTTATCGTATTTTCAGGATTTTCAGAAAAAACATCATGCGTACACAGCGCCAGCCGGTCCGGGCCCTCGACAAACTCGATCACAAGATCCTGCGTCTGCTTCAGGAGGACGGCCGCATGGCCATGAAAGACCTGGCAGAACAGGTGGGGCTGTCAGTGACGCCGTGCATCGAGCGCGTCAAGCGCATGGAGCGCGACGGCGTGATCACCGGCTACCACGCGCGCGTGAATCCGGCGGAGTTGGGCGCGGCGCTGCTGGTGTTCGTCGAAATTACGCTCGATCACAAGAGCGGCAACATGTTCGACCAGTTCCGCCGCGAGGTGCAGAAGATCCCCGAGGTGCTGGAGTGCCACCTCGTGTCGGGCGACTTCGACTATCTGATCAAGGCGCGCATCGGCGAAATGGCCGACTACCGGAAGTTGCTGGGCGACATCCTGCTGCAGCTGCCCGGCGCGGTGCAGTCGAAAAGCTACGTGGTGATGGAGGAAATCAAGGAAACGTTGACGATCGCGGTGGGAGACTAGGTCGCGCGGCAAACGCACGCGGGACTCGACAAACGGCGTAAACACTGTATATTTATACAGGTGTTTTGCGCCGTTTTTGTTTGCCGTTCTGTTAAGACGTGCTCCAGCCGTGACCGACTCCGATTCCCACTCCGTCAACGAATATCCGATCGCGCCGCCCGCGCCTCGCAAGGGCCGCGGCGCGGTGACGAACCTGCAAGGCCGCTACGAAGTCGACCAGCGCGAGGCAGTGGACGACGGCTGGCTGCCGGCGCAGGGCGAAGAGCACGATGAGGCGAAGGTCTTGCGCACGCAGGTCTTCGAGGAACGGGCCAAGACCATTCTCACGCGCAATGCATCGCCGGACATCCCGTTCGGCGTATCCCTGAACCCGTATCGGGGTTGCGAGCACGGCTGCATTTATTGCTTTGCGCGGCCCACGCACAGTTATCTGGGGCTGTCGCCGGGACTCGACTTCGAAAGCCGCATTTACGCAAAGGTCAACGCAGCGGAGTTGCTCGAGCGGGAGTTGTCGAAGAAGTCCTACGTGCCGGAGCCGATTGCGCTGGGCGTCAATACCGACGCCTGGCAGCCCGTTGAGCGCGACTGGCGGATCACGCGTGGCGTGATCGAAGTGCTCAGCGAACGCAATCATCCATTCGCGGCGATTACCAAGTCGTCGCTGATCGAGCGTGATCTTGATCTGCTCGCGCCCATGGCGGCGCGCGGGCAATTCATGGCGGCCATTACCATCACGACGTTGGACGCGGAGATGGCGCGCACGCTCGAGCCGCGCGCAGCGACGCCGTCGCGCCGGTTGCGCACCATCCGCACGCTGAGCGAGGCGGGCATCCCGGTCGGCGTCAGCATCGCGCCCGTCATCCCATTCGTCACAGAACCAGATATGGAGCGCGTGCTGGAGGCTTGCGCAGAGGCCGGTGCAAGCAACGCGAGCTACATTGTTCTACGGCTGCCGTGGGAGGTCGCGCCGCTATTCAAGGATTGGCTCGCAGCGCACTTTCCCGATCGGGCTGATCGGGTGATGAGCCGTGTGCGGGATATGCGGGGCGGCAAGGACTACGATTCGTCCTTCTCCACCAGAATGAAGGGAGAAGGTTTGTGGGCTGATCTGCTCAAACAGCGTTTCCAGAAGGCGGTGCGGCGGCTGGGTTTGAATCAGCGCGACCGTGGCATTCTGGATATGTCGCACTTCCGTCGAGTGGAGCTCCGGCGTGCCGAAGGACCGGCGCGCGACAATCCTCAACTGGACCTTTTCTAGCGCGGGGCGCGGCGGGTCACTGCGAGAGCTCTTTAGCCGCCTGCACCTGGCTCTCGAAGTAGGTCTGGAATGAAATGGCGAGGCCGGTCATCAACAGAAATGCACCGATCAGCAGCGAAAAGATCACGACGAAAATGACCGTCCAGCTGGAGCGGCTTTTGCGCTGGCTGTGTGCATTGAACTGCGCGTCCCACTTCTCGTCCGGGCGCAGTCCGTAGACGATCGCCGCTAGGAACGCGGCGAGCAGCGACACGGCGCCGGGAAACGCCAGTACCCAGCCAAGCATCGAAGTGCGTTCGCTGGCCACCACCAGCATGGCGCCCGGAATGCCGATCAGCGTACCGATCACGTGAGCCCAGCCGTAAATGTCGCGCTTGCCATAGAGATAGAAGCGATGCAGGCCGAGGCTGCCGAGCAGGAATGCCAGCGCGGCGGTAATCGTCTTGGATCTGAAATACGGGGAGGTCGGGGCAACAGTGGACATGTAGGCGAGAGCAGAGTGGCTGGCGGTCGAAAGGAGCGGCGCGCGGGTCGCGCGGACCGACGCGCATTCTACGCCCGCGGTGGGCTCCTTAGGGCGAGGGCGCCGAGTACGTGACGCGATAGACCGCGCCGGCGTAGTCGTCGCTGATCAGGAGCGAACCGTCGGGCAGCGGCAACACATCGGCGGGGCGGCCCCAGACTACTTCGCCGGGCTGCAGCCATCCTTCGGCAAAGACTTCCTGGCGTGCGTGGGCGCCGTCCGGGTCGGCGATCACCCGCACGACGCGGTAGCCGACCTTCTTGCTGCGATTCCACGAGCCGTGCTCGGCGATGAAAATGGAGTTGCGATAAGCGGGTGGAAACATCGAGCCGCTGTAAAAACGCATGCCGAGCGAGGCAACGTGTGCGCCCAGTTTGAGGGTTGGCGGCGTGAACGCGCTGCACGGGTGGTCCTTGCCGAATTCGGGGTCGGGCGTGTCGCCGCCGTGGCAGTACGGAAAGCCGAAGTCCATCCCTTCGCGCGACGCGCGGTTGAGCTTGTCGTCCGGTACGTCGTCGCCCATCAGGTCGCGGCCGTTGTCGGTGAACCACAGTTCGTGCGTGACCGGATGCCACGCGAACCCCACCGAGTTGCGGATGCCCCGCGCCACGACTTCGTAGTGGTTGCCGTCCGGATCCATGCGGCCGATCAGTCCGAACCGGTTGCGATCTTTCAGGCAAACGTTGCAGGGTGCGCCTTGCGGCACGTACAACTTGCCGTCCGGGCCGAAAGCGATGAATTTCCAGCCGTGGTGCGCCTCCGTAGGTAACGTATCGATCACGACGGAAGGCTTAGGCGGGTCGTTCAGATGAGTGTCGATCGCGTCGAAGCGTAGAATTGTCGACACCGCGGATACGTAGAGCGCACCATCGCGCCATGCCACGCCCGCCGGCGTTTCCAGGCCGGAAGCGATCACATGGCGAGCTGTCACGTGCCCATTTTGCATTTCGAGCGCGTAGACGTGGCCGTCGAGGCTGCCTATATAGAGAATGCCCTTGGGCGAAAGCGTCATGGCGCGCGCGCTCGGCACGGCGTCCGACAGGATATCGACGTGAAAACCCGGCGGCAGTTTGATCAGTTCCACCGGCAGCGCGGCGAGCGCCGGCAGGGTGCTCGTGGCGAGCATAAAAGCCATGACCATACGCAGGTGCCGGCTTCGCCAAACGCGCATCCGGGCGCAAAACCGTGTGACGGCGACAAAAAGAGCGAGCAAAAACGCTGTTGGCGGCAAGAGTTTCACGGGCGTTTCGTCAAGTAATTCGGGCGTTTCGACGCGGTTCGAGAGTGTGTTCCGTATGGCCGACACAACTTCGTTCCTCAGTTTATCCCGGTAAGTGTTTGTTATGGCGTCAGTTTCCCGCTATAATCGCGTGTTTCAGTCGTTCCGAACCCCGGTTTTCAAGGATTCTAGTATGGTCATCATCCGCTTGGCTCGTGGCGGCTCCAAGAAGCGCCCGTTCTACAACATCGTCGCAACCGATTCGCGTAACCGTCGTGACGGCCGCTTCATCGAGCGCGTTGGCTTCTACAACCCGGTCGCTACGAAGGGTGAAGCACTGCGTATCGCTCAAGACCGCCTGACGTACTGGCAAGGCGTTGGCGCACAACTGTCGCCGACCGTCGAGCGTCTCGTGAAGGAAGCTGCAAAGGCGCAGCCGGCTGCTTAATGGTAGCTCGCATGCGTATCGTCGTCGGTTCGGCCGGCGGCTCGCGCAGCTTGCGTGAGCAGTCCGATGCGCGAAGTGTTTTGCTGAAACAGGCGTCGAAGCTGGTAGCGAGGTTCTCTTATGTCTGAGCGTGATTCCGGCAGTTCAGGGGGCGTAAAGACAGAAGCTGCGGCAAAAGCTGCAGGCCCGCGCGCAAAGACGTCTGATCAGACGCCGTTCGGTGCATTCGTCCGCAAGCCGGTCGAAAAAGCCGGGGGCAAGGCGAAAGCCAATGTTGCAAACGCCGGTTCTGATGCAGCAGAAATGCGCATGGAAACGGTGGAAAGCTGGCCGGCCGACGCGGTCGAGGTCGGCGCAATCGTCGACGCCTACGGCCTCAAAGGCTGGGTCAAGGTGGCCGCTCATGCGGATGCCGGGCACGGCGGCGATGCGTTGCTGAGCGCCAAGCGCTGGTGGCTGCTAAAAGGCCGCGAGCGCAAGTCGGCACCGTCATTGCAGGCGAAAACGCATAGCGACAGTGTGGTGGCCCATCTGGGCGGCGTCACTGACCGTGATGTCGCGCTGGCACTGCGCGGCTCGCGCGTGTATATCAGCCGCAGCGAATTTCCGGCACTCGAGGCCGATGAGTTCTACTGGGTCGACCTGCTCGGCCTGGATGTGGTGAACCTCGCCGGCGTCAATCTCGGCAAGGTTGCAGACATGATCGACAACGGTGCGCACTCGGTGTTGCGCATCGAATACCCGGCCGCCGACAAAAACGGCAAGCCGGTGACCGGCGAGCGTTTGATCCCGTTCGTCGGCGTCTTTGTCAAAACGGTGGACCAGACGGCGAAGCAGGTCACTGTCGACTGGGAAGCCGATTACTAAATAATTCGCTGAATGGAGAGAGCGATGCAGTTCGATGTCGTGACGCTCTTTCCTGACATGTTTCGCGCGCTGACCGACTGGGGTATCACCAGCCGGGCGGCAAAGCAGGAGCGCTATGGGTTGCGTACGTGGAATCCGCGCGATTTCACGACCGACAACTACCGCACGATCGACGATCGCCCGTACGGCGGTGGCCCCGGCATGGTGATGCTGGCCAAGCCGCTGGAAGACGCGATCGGTGCGGCGAAAGCCGCGCAGGCGGAGCAGGGCATCGGCGCGCCGCGCGTGGTGATGATGTCGCCGCAAGGCGCCACGCTGAATCATGACCGTGTCATGCAGTTCGCTGCCGAGCCCGGTCTGATCCTGTTGTGCGGGCGCTATGAAGCGATCGATCAGCGCTTGCTCGACCGTGTCGTAGACGAGGAAGTCAGCCTTGGCGACTTCGTGCTGTCGGGTGGCGAATTGCCGGCCATGGCGTTGATGGATGCCGTGGTGCGTCAGTTGCCCGGTGTGCTCAATGACTCGCAGTCGGCCGTGCAGGACAGTTTTGTCGACGTGCTGCTAGATTGTCCGCATTACACGCGTCCCGAGGAATACAACGGTGTGCGTGTGCCCGATGTGCTGCTTGGCGGCCATCATGCGGAAATCGAGGCGTGGCGTCGGCGTGAAGCGTTGCGCAACACGTTGAACAAACGGCCCGATCTGATCGTGAAGGCCAGAAAGAACAAGATGTTGAGCCGTGCCGACGAGGCATGGCTCACGAGTCTCGCGAAGGAAGCGTCGAAGGCGTAAAGCCTTGGCATTTCGAGCGGACATTAGGCGGCGCCGTGCATGCGTGCCCGGCGCCTGACGTGAACCCATCCTCTATCGGGGCCGTAGCCTGGCGCAACAGGGAAACTTGGCGCTTGGCAGGTGCGAACGCCGACAAGATGGACTTAGGAGTCAGTGATGAATCTGATTGCAAAACTCGAGCAGGAAGAAATCGCGCGCGCCCTCGGCGAGAAGACCATCCCCGAATTCGCTCCCGGCGATACGGTGATCGTTAGCGTGAACGTGGTTGAAGGTACGCGTAAGCGTGTTCAGGCTTACGAAGGCGTCGTGATCGCCAAGCGTAACCGTGGTCTGAATTCGTCGTTCATCGTCCGTAAGATTTCGTCGGGCGAAGGCGTCGAGCGTACGTTCCAGACGTACTCGCCGCTGCTGGCAAGCATCGTCGTGAAGCGTCGTGGCGATGTGCGTCGTGCGAAGCTGTACTACCTGCGCGACCGTTCGGGCAAGTCGGCTCGAATCAAGGAAAAGCTGGTCTCGAAAGACCGCGCTGCTTCCCAAGCGTAAATGCTGTAAGAAAAAGCACCCCTCGCGGGTGCTTTTTTGTTTGCCAGGTCAAAATAGCGGCATGTCCCATATCCGCTCATTTCGAGAGACCCGTTGATCCGCCCCGTCTTTGAGCCCGAAGCCCTGCCTGTCGAAGCGACCAGTGCCGATCTGCCACCGGTGGCCGGCGAGCGCCTCACGCCTGACGGTCTGCGCGCACGCTTCGAGCAGCATCTTTCCTGGACGCCCGAGCCGATTGTCGAACCGCCCTGGCGCGATCTCCGCACCGATCCGCGCGTTGCCGCCGTGCTCGTGCCGCTGGTGGTCCGCGATCACGGCCTGACTGTGCTTCTCACCCAGCGTGCCGATCATCTGAACGATCACGCGGGCCAGGTCAGCTTTCCCGGCGGCCGCCACGAACCCTTCGATGCTGACGCCACCGCGACCGCACTGCGCGAGGCAGAGGAAGAGGTCGGTCTTGCGCCGTCCCGGGTGGAAATTCTTGGCGCCTTGCCCGACTATTTGACGGGCACGGGGTTTCGTGTGACGCCGGTAATCGGCCTCGTGCATCCGCCGTTCACGGTGCAAGCGGACGCGCTGGAAGTGGCGGAAGTCTTCGAAGTGCCGCTCGCGTTCCTCATGAACCCCGCGCATCACGAAGTGCGCGTGTTCCGGTATGAAGGGGGCGAGCGCCGTTTCTTTGCGATGCCCTATCCGCGCATGGCGTCGGCTGAGACAGGAGAGCCCGCCAGCGAGGTAGGCAGCCACTATTTCATCTGGGGTGCGACGGCGGCGATGTTGCGCAACTTCTATCGCTTCCTCATGGCGTGATCGAGGCCGGGCCGTGCAGTTGTTGGGTGTTTGTCAACGTCGGCTCTCAGTCTCATCCGACCCTGTGCTATCGTTATAAAACAATCGTAAAAACTCGAAAAGCACGGCGCATCGCATGACTTTTTTCTCCGTATTGCTGGCTCTGATCATTGAACAGGTGCGCGCGCTGTCGCCGAACAATCCGGTGTCGGCGCTGCTTCAATACCATGCGGAGTCGGCGGCGCACGGATTTGACGCCGGCAAGCCCAAGCATGGCCTGCTTGCCTGGCTCGTCGTGGTGGTGCCCTGGACGCTGGCTGCGGCGCTCGTCTACTACGTGCTGTATCACATTCACTTTGCCCTGGCGTTCTTGTGGAACGTCGCGGTGCTGTACTTCACGCTCGGCTTCCGTCAGTTCAGCCATTACTTTACGGACATCCACCTCGCGCTGAATAACGACGACGTGCCGCGCGCGCGCGAAATCCTGAATGAGTGGACCGGGCTCGATACCGTCGATATGCCCGTCAGCGAGATCGTGCGCCATACGCTCATTCACGCTGTGGTCGCTTCGCATCGGCACGTGTTCGGCGTGTTCTTCTGGTTCCTGATTCCGGTCGGCCCGGCGGGCGCGGTGCTGTATCGGATTGCCGAATATCTGGCGCGCTCGTGGGCGCGACCGGCCGACGACCGTACCGTCGCGTTTTCGAGCTTCGCACAGCGCGCTTTCTTCGTGATCGACTGGGTGCCGGCGCGGCTGACGTCGCTGGGCTTTGCGATTGTCGGCAATTTCGAAGACGCGATTTATGCGTGGCGCAATCATGCGCGTCAGTGGCCGGATGCGAACGACGGCGTGTTGCTGGCCGCGGGTAGCGGAGCCTTGGGCGCGCGTTTGAGCGGGCCGCTCGCCGAGCCGTCGAGCCTCGACGCGCTTGCCACCGGCGACGGCGGCCCGATGCAGGTCGGCGACGACTGCACGCCGCGTACGCTCCAATCGGCGGTCGGCCTGGTGTGGCGTGCGGTGGTGCTGTGGATGATTCTGCTGCTGATGCTGACGATTGCGGTGTGGCTCGCTTGACGCCTGGCTAGCGCAGAACACGAAAAAAAACCGGACTCATGTCCGGTTTTTTTATTGCGCATGTCATTTCACCCATCCAGAGGATCCCGAGCCGTCCCACACTGCCAGCACACCGTGAACTGCGCCTCCAGCGTTTCACCACACTGACGGCATTGCCAGCCAGGCGCTCCCGCCGCCGGCCCGCGCGAAGCCGCATCGATCAAGCTTCGCGCCATCGCCTCGTCGCGGTCATCGAGAAGCCACAACTCCGGCGAGCACTGATCCGCCGGAATCTCGCCGAGCGCGCCGTTCAGATAACGGTTGTGCAACTCGCACGCGATGCCGGCGGTGGCCAGCACGTTGATCCAATGCTGTCCGATGATCAGATTCGGCGCGCGCATCAGCTTCATGTCAACGGACGATCTGGCTAGCTTCGTGAACTAGTTGCGCATACAGCGCATGCCGTTCGCGGCGGATGCGGCTGTCCGCGACCGCTTCGAGGATCGCGCAGCCGGGTTCGTGCAGGTGATGGCAGTTGTAGAAGCGGCAGTTCGGCAGCAGCGGCCGGAACTCGGGAAACGCGCGTTCGAGCCGGCCTTCCGTCAGGTGATGCAGGCCAAACTCCTGGAAGCCAGGCGAATCGATCAGCGCGCCGCCCGCGCCGTTCGCGCTGCCCGGCAGCGGATAGAGGCGCGTGAACGTGGTGGTATGGCGTCCGCTGTTCAGCGCGGTCGAAATCTCGCGCGTGGCGACTTCGGCGTCCGGAATCAGCAGATTCACGAGCGTCGATTTGCCCATGCCGGACTGGCCGAGCAGCAGCGTCGAGTGCCCATGCAGATGTTCGATCAAAGCGGCACGAGCGGCCTCGGGCTGCATCTTGATCGACACCTCCACCACCGGATAGCCCAGCGCGCGATACGATTCGAGCCGCTTGCGCGCGCCTTCGAGCGCAACGGTCACATCGATCTTGTTCAGCACGATCAACGGCTTCAGCTCGTTCGCCTCGGCGGCCACCAGCGCGCGCCCGAGCAGGTCCTCGCTGAAATGCGGTTCAGTGGCGAGCACGATCAGCAACTGATCCAGGTTGGCGGCAAAGAGTTTCGACTTGTACTGATCCGAGCGGTACAGCAGATTGCGCCGTTCGCCGATCTCGACGATCACGCCCTGATCCGCGGAGGTCGGCTCGTAGATCACACGATCGCCAACCGCTACCTCGCTGCGCTTGCCGCGCGGAAAGCATTGGAACATGGCGCCGCCGTCGTCCGGTGCGACCAGATAGTGACGGCCATGGGCGGCGATGACGAGGCCGCCTGCGCGCGTGCTGGACGGCGCGCGCGGCGCTTTGGGGGAGCGGCCGCTCATGCGTGGCGCAGCAGGCGGTCGATCCGCTGCGAAGCCGGCGGATGCGAATAGTAGAACGCGGTGTAGAGCGGGTCGGGCGTCAGGGTCGACGCGTTGTCCTCGTACAGCTTGACGAGCGCGTTGACGAGGTCTTGCGCGTCAGTCTGCGTCGCGGCGAACGCGTCGGCTTCGAACTCGTGCTTGCGCGAGCTGAGGCTGCCGAGCGGCGTGACGAAGAACAGGAACACCGGCAGCGCGAGAAAGAACAGCACCAGCGCGAGGCCGCTATTGCCGCCGATCAGCGACGGCCGCACGCCCAGCCCTTCATAGAACCACACGCACTGCGTGAGCCAGCCGAGCAGGGCGAGCATCGCGAGGCTGATCGCGAACGTGACGAGCATGCGCTTGATCACGTGGCGGCGCTTGAAATGGCCGAGCTCGTGCGCGAGCACGGCCTCGATCTCATTGCCCGACAGGCGCGCGAGCAGCGTGTCGAAGAACACGATCCGCTTGGCCGCGCCGAAACCCGTGAAATAGGCGTTGCCGTGCGCCGAACGGCGGCTGCCGTCCATCACGAACAGACCTTTGGCCGCGAAGCCGCAGCGCTGCATCAGCGCCTCGATGCGGCTTTTCAGCGCTTCGTCCTTGAGCGGCTCGAACTTGTTGAAGAGGGGCGCGATAAACGACGGATACAGCACCAGCACGAGCATCTGGAACACGACCCAGACGATCCAGGTCCACAGCCACCACAGGCTGCCGGCCTGATTCATCAGCCACAGCACGACGAACAGCAGCGGCAGGCCGAACGCGGCGCCGAGCAGAACGCCCTTGATCCGGTCGACGAAGAAAATGCCCTTGCTCATGCGGTTAAAGCCAAAACGCTGCTCGATCACGAACTGCCGGTAGTAATCGAACGGCAGGTCGATCACGCTGGTAATCGCGATCACCGCCGCGACCAACGCGATCTGGCCGATATAACCACGTCCGAGCCAGTCGGAGATCGACAGGTCGAGGGCCTGCACGCCGCCGAGCAGCGTCAGGCCGATCAGCACGGCCGCGCTGACGACGATTTCGATCATGGTGAGACGGGTGCGCTCGACGGTGTAGTCGGCGGCACGCTGGTGCGCGCTCAACGCGATGGTGCCGGCGAACTGGTTCGGCACCTGTTCGCGATGGCCGGCCACGAAGCGGATTTGCCGCGACGCGAGCCATAGTTTGGTGCCGACCATCGCCACGACGGCGACGACGAACAGAACGGTGAAGTACAGGGTAGGCATCCGGGGATTCCGTGGTATCTATGCGAGAATTATATGTTTCTTCCCGCCTCGCGGCGGGCAATGCGGTCAAACCGACGCAAACCAATCTCAAACGAACATTCGCCGCGGCGAGGCGGGCTTCCGGCCAGCCTTCCGCCGGGCTATCAGGGCTGCCTTCATGACTGACATCCTCGCATCCACCGAACAGCCGCCGCTCGTGCGCAGCGACATGAATCTCGTCTGGCTGGACATGGAAATGACCGGGCTCGAGCCCGATTCGGACCGCATCATCGAAATCGCGGTGGTGGTGACGAACTCCACCCTCGACAGAATGGTCGAGGGACCGGTGCTGGCGATTCATCAGAGCGATGAGACGCTCGCAAAAATGGACCAGTGGAATCAGAACACGCATGGCCGCTCGGGTCTGATCGACCGCGTGAAGGCTTCCACGGTGAGCGAGGCCGATGCCACGGTGCTGATTCGCGATTTCCTCGGCGCTTACGTGCCGCCCGGCAAATCGCCGATGTGCGGCAACTCGATCTGCCAGGACCGCCGCTTCATGGCGCGTTGGATGCCGGAACTGGAGAGCTTCTTCCACTACCGCAACCTCGATGTCAGCACGCTGAAGGAACTGTGCCGCCGCTGGCAGCCGGCCATCTACAAGGGTTTCCAGAAACGCGCGATGCACACGGCGCTCGCCGACATTCACGAGTCGATCGACGAGCTGAAGTATTACCGCGAGCACTTCCTGATTCCGTCGGCGCCGGCAGCACCGGAAGCACCGGAAGCACCGGAAGCACCGGACACGCCCGCCGCCGCCGCCGAATAAGTGCGCCGAACCTAAGCCTGCCGGGGAGCGCGCTGCGCGTTCTTCGGCCGGAACGCCTTGACCACCTCGGCGTGGGTTTCCACATACGGACCCCCGATCAGGTCGATACAGTACGGCACCGCGGCGAAAATGCCCGGCACCTTCACCGCGCCGCCGGCTTCAGCGTCGCGCAAGCCTTCCAGCGTTTCCTTGATCGACTTCGGCTGGCCCGGCAAGTTGATGATCAGCGCCGCATGATCCGCCGTTTCGCGGATCACGGCGACCTGGCGCGACAGAATCGCGGTCGGAACGAAATTCAGGCTGATCTGGCGCATCTGCTCGCCAAAACCCGGCATTTCCTTGGTCGCGATCGCAAGCGTTGCTTCAGGCGTCACGTCGCGGCGTGATGGGCCGGTGCCGCCGGTGGTCAGCACCAGATCGCAGCCGACCTCGTCGACCAGCTCGATCAGTGTGGCGGAAATGGTCGGTGCGTCGTCCTGGATCAGGCGGGTAACGACCTGCCACGGCGAGCTCAGCGCTGCGCCGAGCCATTCCTGCAGGGACGGCAGGCCCTTATCCTCGTACACGCCGGTCGATGCGCGGTCGCTGATCGACACGAGGCCGATCACGATCTCGTCGGGATGCCGACGGGGTTGCTTTTGAGCCACGTTATGCGTCGCGCTCGTCATCGTCTTCGTCCAGGGCTTCGTCGGTGTCGGAATCGGCTTCGGCGGACGGGCCGTCCGCATTCTTGATCCACTGGAACAGTTCGCGGAAGTAGCGCGGCGGCTTGCTCTGCTGCGCTTCCTTGCGGGCGTTGCGGATCAGCGTGCGGCCCTGCTGCGGGTCGGCGTTCGGGTGCTGGCGGATGAACTCGGTCAGCGCGGCGTCGTCGGCGAGCAGTTTCTCGCGGGTGCGCTCGATCCAGTGGAGCTTGGCTGTTTCCGCCTTGTTGACGCCGTTATAGGTGTCGAGCGCCGTGCGCAGCGCGGCAGTTTCCTCGTCCAGCAGCGAGCGCATCACGCGGCCGACGTATTGCACCTGGCGGCGTTTGCCTTCGTGATCGGTGATGCGGCGCGCCTCGCGTACGGCGTCGTCGAGCTTTTCGGGCATCGGCATGCGCTTGAGCGCGTCTTTGGGCAATGCGATCAGCGCCGCGCCCAGTTCCTGCAGCTCGTGCATTTCGCGCTTGAGCTGGGATTTGCTGGGGCGGTCGTAGCCGTTCTCGTCGACTTCCGGCTCGGCGGATTCGATGGGTTGAATGCGGGTTTTGCGTGTCATACCGATATTGTAGCCTGCCGCGTCCGCCGAACCGGCCGTGCTGCCCCGCACAAGGCTTCTTGTTCCGCAAAGCGGCGGAGATCGCTGTATCAGCGAATGCCAGGTGCAGCATCGCGGACCTTGCTATGATCGCGGGATGCATAATCTCGCACACGTGCGTCCGCATGCGCGTGACATGAGCGAACACCCAGGGCCGCTGGGCCCCGAACAGGACGGCAACGACAATGGCAGCAGACATGGACGTCAAGCAGCGCTTTTTTCCGCATACCCAGGATGAACTGAAGGAAATCGCCTCGGACATCCTTCGTCACGCGAAGTCGCTCGGCGGCACCGACGCGGCAACCGAAATTTCCGAGGGCGACGGCCTGTCCGTTTCCGTGCGGCGCGGCGAAGTCGAGACGATCGAGCACAACCGCGACAAGATGGTCGGAGTGACGGTGTTCATCGGCAACAAGCGCGGCAACGCGAGCACTTCGGACTTTTCGTCGCAAGCCCTGAAGGACACGGTCGCGGCGGCCTACAACATCGCCCGCTTCACGGCGGAAGACGACTGCGCGGGCCTCGCGGAAGCCGAGTTGCTCGAAACCGCGCCGCGCGATCTCGATCTCTATCACCCGTGGAACCTGTCCGCGGACGAGGCGGTGGAAATCGCCCGCCGCGCGGAAGATGCCGCGTTCGCGACCGATCCGCAGATCAAGAACTCGGAAGGCGCCAGCGTCTCGGCGCAGCACTCGCAGTTCGTGCTCGCCACCTCGCGCGGCTTCCTTGCGGGCTACCCGTATTCGCGCCACTACGTCGCGTGCGCGCCGATCGCGGGCAGCGGGCGCAACATGCAGCGCGACGACTGGTACACGTCGACCCGCAGCGCCGAGGAACTGGCCGATCCGGAGGCGGTGGGCCGTTACGCGGCGCAACGGGCGCTGGCGCGCATCGGCGCTCGCGGTCTCGACACGCGCAAGGTGCCGGTGCTGTTCGAAGCGCCGCTCGCCGCGGGCCTGCTCGGTGCGTTCGTGCAAGCCACGAGCGGCGGCGCCCTCTACCGCAAGACGTCGTTCCTCGTCGACAGCCTCGGCAAGCCGGTGTTCGCGCCGCACGTGCAGGTGGTCGAAGATCCGCACGTCGCGCGGGCCATGGGCAGCGCGCCTTTCGACGAAGAGGGCGTGCGCACCCGGCAGCGCTCGGTCGTGAAGGACGGTGTGGTGGAGGGCTATTTCCTCTCCACCTATTCGGCGCGCAAGCTCGGCATGCAAACCACCGGCAATGCGGGCGGCTCGCACAACCTGTCGTTGCTGAGCTCAGCCACGCGCCCCGAAGACGACTTCGAAGAGATGCTGCGTAAGCTCGGCACCGGCCTGCTGCTGACCGAATTGATGGGGCAGGGCGTGAACTACGTGACGGGCGATTATTCGCGCGGCGCGTCGGGTTTCTGGGTCGAGAACGGCAAGATCCAGTATCCGGTCGAAGAAATCACGGTGGCGAGCACGCTGCAGGAGATGTTCCACCACATCGTCGCGATCGGCGCGGATACGATCACGCGCGGCACCAAGCGGACCGGTTCGGTGCTGATTGAACGGATGACGATCGCAGGGCAATAACCGAGTCTGGCCGCGTAGCGGCCGTCTGGTCGCACCAATGAAAACGCCACGCAATAACTTGCGTGGCGTTTTTTTACATGAGTCTGTTCTGGCCGGCGGCGGCTACCGCGTGCATGCCGCATCACCGTAGTGCGTCCCGCCAGCCAGGCGCCCTCAAACGTGTTTGCGCGCGTAAGTCACGAACGCATAGTCGAAGTCGTTCGGCGCGTGGGCACGGTGCGTTTCGTGCGCGACTTCTTCCCATTCGTTCTCATCGAGCTCCGGAAACGTGGCGTCGCCCTCGAAGTCGGCGGAAATCTCCGTGATGATGAGCTTGTCCGCCTGACGCAGGCCTTCCGCGTACAACTGCGCCCCGCCGATCAGAAACGCCTCCGGCGCCTGATCCTGGGCCGCGAGCTTGAGCGCGTCTTCGAGCGTCGTGGCGGCGTCGCAGCCCTGAAAGCGCCGCGTGGCATCGCGCGTCACGACAATGTTGCGGCGTCCCGGCAGCGGCCGGCCGATCGACTCGTGCGTTTTGCGTCCCATGATGATGGGCGCACCCATAGTGGTGCGCTTGAAGAACGCGAGGTCTTCGGGAAGTCGCCATGGCAACTGGTTGTCGCGGCCGATCACGCCGTTATTGGCGCGAGCGACGATCAGGGTGAGCGTCGTCATCGAATGGAAAGGGGAACGTAACCAGACTGATTCTACCTGAGGCGCGGGCCGGGGGCGCCGTGGCGGTTTGGGCCAGTGCGGGAGCCGGCGCTTCAGCGCCGCTCCCGCCAGGCGCGACATCATTCGTGCGTGCTGTCGCCGACGGCGAAGGCCGCTTTCTCGTCGGCCGCGCTCAATTCGCGCAAGCCATGCTGACCCATCAGGCGGTACAGCGTGACACGCGAAATATTCAGATCCAACGCCGCCTCGTTCAGCCGATGACGATGCCGCAGCAGGGCCGCCTCGATCGCCCGCTTCTCCGCAGCTTCGCGCGCCTGCGAGAGCGTCATGGTCTGCTGCGCGGTGAAGTGCGCGAGATCGAGGTCGTCGGCGGAAATCAGCTTGTTTTCCGCCATCACGATCGCGCGCCGCACCCGGTTGATCAGCTCGCGGACATTGCCAGGCCAGTTGTAGTTGTACAGCGCTTCGATTGCCGACGGCGTGAAGCCGCGAATCTTGCGCGCACTGTCGGTCTTGAACTTATGCAGGATGTGATGCGCGAGTATTTCGATGTCTTTGCCGCGCGCGCGCAGCGGCGGCTCGTCCACGCGCAGCACGCAGAGGCGGTGAAACAGGTCGGCGCGGAAACGTCCGTCGCGCATCGCGCTTTCCAGATCGACGTGGGTCGCGGAAATGATCCGCACGTCGACCGGAGTCGATTCGCGTCCGCCGAGCCGTTCGATCTTGCCCTCCTGCAGAAAGCGCAGCAGACTCGCCTGGCTTTCGAGCGGCAGATCGCCGATTTCGTCGAGCAGCAGCGTGCCGCCGTCGGCGGCTTCGACCCGGCCGATCTTGCGCTGATTGGCGCCGGTGAACGCGCCGCGCTCATAGCCGAATAGTTCGGACTGCAGCAGATGGTGCGGAATCGCCCCGCAGTTGATCGGGATGAACGGCGCTTTGCGGCGCGACGAACGCTCGTGAATCGCCAGCGCGGTCAGCTCCTTGCCGGTGCCCGACTCGCCGGAGATAAACACGCTCGCCTCGGTATTGGCCACCTTGCGGATGGTGCGAAAGAGCTGCTGCATGGCTTCGCAGGTGCCGACCATTTCCTCGTCGCCCGACTCGCTCACGGGGGGGGCGGCTTCGGGGTCGCACAGCGTCACCATGCCGAACGCGTGGCCGACCAGATAGTCGACCGTGGCGTTCGCCACCGGCAGCTTGACGAAGTCGAAACAGTAGTGACGCACGAGGCGCCGCACGTCCGGATCGTTGAGACGCTCGCTGGTGGCGAGCGCGATCCAGCCGACCTGCTGCTGGCGCAGACTCGCTTCGAGTCCGGCGAGATCGCGCAGCGCAAAGCTCGCCAGATCGACAATGCCGGCGCAGGCCAGGTCGGGTTTGACCAGCCGGCCAAGCTCATGTGCCGAGCGCGCCGTCGCAACGTGCCAGCCGCGGCTCTTCAAATGCGCGATCAGACTTTCGTCTGGCGTGCGCGCCACGTACAGCAGCAGGCGCTGCAAACCGGAGTCGCCCGCGGGGGCGGGTTGCGCAGCGTCGCTGAGCGTGGCCGCCATCGCTGAGGACCGGCCCGCGGCGAGCTCCTTCGGCAGCGCGCGCGTTCCAAGCGCTCCTGCTCCGGCTAGCGGAGCCACACTGGTCAGATGAGGTGATTCACGCACGTTCGACCTCGTATCGTTGGCACGTCAGAAGGTATAGGGAAACCGCACGCCGACCACGAAGTTCGGCGCGTCCGGCGTCAAACCCACGGAGACCGAGCCGTTGATGGTCAGGTGCTTGTTCACGACGTGGTTCAAGCCAAAATTCAGCGCGGCGGCCGTGGTTTCGCTACCCGGCACCTTTTCGTACGAGCCACCCGGCGCGCGCGTCTTCGATTCAGGTTCGAGCGCCATCGTGTACGAGATGCTGGCGGAATCCTTGTCGGAGAATGCGAGCGCCACGCCGCCGCCGAACTGCACGATGTCGCCGAGCTTGACCGTTGCCGGCTGGGTTTGTCCCTGCACCGACGAGATATCCTCGAACGAGCGCGCAATGTTGTAGGTGTACGAAAGACTGCCGAACAGCACCACCGGGTCATAGGTCTTCAGCAGCGAGACGCCGGCCGTGATGTTCCAGAAGCCGGTGCCGGTGGGCAGTTTGCTCGGCGCCACCAGATTGGTGTTGTTGGCGTCCACCTGGAGCAGCTTCACGCCGAACGGCGAGCTGCCGGTCGGCGCCTTGATGCGCAGGCTGCCGACCACGTCCGGCAGGCTGTTGGTCTCTTTCAGGAACTGGTAGTAGATCCCGAAGTTGACGTCGCCGATATCGCTGCCGTTCACCGACGCGTCCGACAGCGTGTTCGCCGCGCCGCCCGCGCCGCCGACAATGAAGTTGCTATGCCGGTAGATGTACGGCACGTCGACGTCGATACTCATCCGGTCGGTCAGGCCGTAGCGGGTATCGAGATCGGCCATGACCTGGTGCGACTTGGTCTCGCCCAGGTTGATGTTGCCGAGAAAAATCGCGTCGAGCGCGAGGAAGCCCGACAACTGCAACTGGCGCCGGTCGTAGTAGGTGTCGCTGATACCCCAGTCCAACGTCAGCTTGTGATCGAAGAGCGGGGCGTGTTCGCGCTGCACGACGGCTTCTTCGGCCTGCGTGCGCACCGGTTCGGCGGCCTTCTGCGTCTGGCCGATGGCGCCGCTGCCGTCGGTCGCGGCCGGCAGGCCGCCGGCGCTGTTGCCTTGAGGCGGCGGCGGATTGACCGGCACGCCGGTCGCCGTGCCCGTGTTGCCGCCCGGCACCGGTGCGCCGGGATTGACCTGGGCGAGCGGCGGCAGCGGCACCGGCAGGCCGTCGGCGCCGGGCTGTTCGGCCACGGCTTCACTGCCGGCCGGCGCGCCGGAACCCGGCATGCCGCGGCCGCGCTGCGACATCTCCAGATCGGTGACCTGGCGTTCGAGCGAATGAATCTGCCGCTGTTGCTCGTCGACTATCCGCATCAACGTATTGAGGCGTTCTTCCACAGATTGTCCAGCGAGCGCCTGAGCGTTCGCCCCTTGCGAAAGTGCGAATAGCATGGCGGCGGCCGGAATGGCCGCCAGTGCCATGCGTGGCACATTTCTTGATGTAGCACTGGTCATTTTGTCTTCCCCCGGTATTCCGGCTGCGCAACATCCGTTTCTTGCAAGACGGCTACTGACGGTGCGCGGCCTTACGTGTACTGCTTTTGCTGCGGTTGGCGGGTGGCGGCCCGCATGTTTATCTCCTGTTTTGCAGGGCTTGTAGTACGCCTAACTGACGGATCATCGCGGCCGACATTTGCTGCGTCTGCAAATGCAACTGCAATGCGTTGGCGACTTGCTGGTTATTGCCTGCAATCTGTAACAACTGGGCGATTTGACCGTTGCCCGGTGCGATGGTCTGACTGGCGAGCCCGGCCGGAGTCTGCAGCGCGACACTGATGCCGTTGCTGCCGAACGAGATGCCGGCTTTGATCGAGCCGGTCGAATTGCTGGCCGCTGCTGAGGGTGCGTTCACGGTGCCCGTCGGCGTCACGGCGTTGTTGTTGAAATCGATGAGTGCCGAATTGGCGCCGCTGTTGTGGTCGCCCGCCACTTGAGTCGTTTGTGAAACACCGTTCACCGCGATGCCCTGCCCGCCGCTCACCTTAGCATTGGGATTGGCTCCCGAGCCGGCGGAACCGCTGCCCGGGCCGCCGCCGCTCACACTCGCCTGTGTCCTGACAGTGCTGGTGAGCTGGCCGGCTGTATTCTCTACCGCGGCAAGCGTGCCCTGGGCGAGGGCGGTCACGCCGTTGGGCAGTTGCCACTGGGAAAGAATGTTCAGAACAAAACCGGAGATCATCGTGCCGCCGACATTTTTGCCGGTCTGGCTGGCGAGCACGTCGTCGTCCACCATCTGCACTTTGATGGCATCGATGCCGTTGTCGTGAGAAGAAAGAAACTCGGGCACCGGCGCCGCGCCCGAAGACGCCCAGGCGCTGCCGGTCACGCCGCACATCGTCGTGCAGATCGCAAGCCCGAGCTGTGTGAGGTGTTGCTTCATGGTTGCGTCAGAACAGGTCTGCCTTGATCAAGCCGTACTCGACGAAGGGCGTCGCCGCCGTGCCGTTGGCCAGCGCACTGGCGCGCAGCTTGAGGGCGAGCGACTCGTTGTCCTGCAAGAGCGGGGAATCCTCCCTGAAGGGTTTGCCGAGGACCGCGAAAACAAGACCATTCCAGGTTTTGGCGAAGTCCTCTTCGAGCACGATGCGATTGCCGAGCGCCGGGTCCGCAATGAACACGCGGCCATCCTGGGCATGCTTGACGATCACGAAATGCTCGTACCCGTCGATGTTCATCAGAACCATCACGGGAATCTGCAAGTGTTGGAGTGCGTCGGCGTTGACCCGGAAGCCACGCCCGCGCAAACCGATGGTCTCGACAAATTTCTTCATGTCGAGCATGGAGAAGCCATTTTTGACGACGACTTCAGGCGTCGAGAACACCATCATCCGGCGGATCAGTTCGGTCTCCGGAATGTCGATGCCATAGCCGTATTTGAGGAGGGTCGCGAGCGCCGCTGCACCACAGCTGAAATCGAACTGCTGATTGACGATGTGGCTGTAGCGGATGTCCTTCATCGAGCGAACCGTCTTGGTCAACGGAACGCCCGCCAGCGTGGACGTGTCGATGGTCGCCTGTGCGTAAGGGTGGTCCACGCACAGTGTGCAGCTTGCCAGCGCTACAGCGAACCGTAGCGCCGGGAACCCCTTGAACCCGGACATGCTGGTCTCCCGCCTTATACGCGCCGGCTGCTGCGATGGCAGCCGGCGCGTCTTCCCCAAAACTGCTTTCTGGCTTCTTCTGCCGGGTTGCCGGCTCAGTTGCCGATTTAGTGGCCGCTGTTCAGCGCAGCAATCGCAAGGCCGTTGTGTTGCAGGTTGCCCGCGCCGCCGGCGATATTCACGCCGATGTTGCCGGTCGCGTTAGCCAGCGTATTGGCCCCCAGCATCGCCGTGCCCTGGAATTGACCCTTGACCGCCATGCCGGCGGTTTGCGAGTTGTCATCCGTGGCGACCATTGCCGTGGTCAGTGCGTTGCCCGGGCTGGTCGTCGTTACCGCACCGGCAAGGCTGTTGTTCTGCACGTTGCCGATACCCGAGGCGACGTTCACCCCGACGTTGCCCGTCACACCCGACAGCGAGCCATCCCCGATCGACGCGTTCAGATTGAAGTTGTTGATCTTGGCGGTGCCGGCCGAGGTTTGCGTGCTGAAGATCTGCGCATTGCCGAACACGTTGCCGATGTCGACCGAAGCGAGCGACACGTCGTTGCTTTGGGCGTTGCTGATGCCTTCCGCGACGTTGATGCCGAGGTTGCCCGAGACGCCCTTGGCCGCGTCGGCGCCGGTCGTGGCGTTCAGCGTGCCTGCCACTTGCGTGTTGGTGTGCACCGTCACCGAGCCTTTGGTCGTCACATCTGTCGTAGCGAGGCTGGCGTCGACGCCCCAGGCCGCGTGGTAGGAGTCCGAGGAGGACGACCGGCTCTTTTCATAGCCGGACGAATGTTCGTCGGCCTTCGCGAAGCCCGATCCTTCGTTGGCCTGATAGCCCCACACCTTGGCGTTTCCAGATCCTTCCGATGCCTGGAAGCCGCCCGCTACAGCTGACGTGTTGGCGTAGTCCGATTCGTGATACCCGGCCTGGAATCCGCCACCCGCATGGAACGAACCGCTGCCGTGCGTCGGCGTGTCGTGGTTCTGATAGCTGTAGCTGCCGCCGATCGAACCGCCTGCCGAGATATGGCCACCGGAATTCTCGCTGGTGTGAGTAAAGGCCCCTTCAACGGCCGCTGCCTGCTGGTTGTTCTTATACCCGGTGCCTTCCACCGCGGCGCTTTGATTACCGTACGAATAGCTGGCGCTTGCCTTGGAGCCTTCCGACATGGAGGAACTGGCCGAATGGCTCTGGCTGGTCGTGAGAAACGCCGTGCCGCCGCCTTTGATCGACGAGGTATTGTTGTTCGTGGTGGTCGTCATGTGGCCGGTTGTATAGGTCTGGGCTTGCGGATCAAGCGACGCGTTCACGGTGACCGACTGGTTGTTGTTGATGACGGCGCCGGCGGTGCTGGACACGTGCACGCAGCCGTACAGGCCGACCATGCCTTCGACGCCGATCTCCTCACCAACCAGTGTGGCATTGAACAGGTAGACCTTCTGTGGTGCGGCCAACACGCTGCCGGATGCTGCAACGAAAACGGCTGCGGCAATAAGAGTGCGCTTCATGATTCGCTCCGATACTTAAGTGTGGTCAGTTAAAAAAAGTGCCCGCCGGGGGACGGAGCACAAAACTGTTTGCCGTGGCATTACCGGCGCCGGCTGTCTGGTTGATCTGCACGATCCCGCTGACGTTCTTGAAGGCATCGCTGGAAATATTTGCCTCGCGTACGCTATGAAGCCCGAAGGATTGACCTTGACTGCCGTTTTTCGGGGCCGTCGCGGATAGCTCCCCATCCGAGACGGTCTCGACTCCGAGCGCGGCAGTGCCCAACTGGGTGCTGTTGCGCTGCAGATTCCCTGCTCCGGCGGACTGGTTCACCAGTACCGCGCCGGATGAATTCGAAAATGCGTTGGCTTCGATCGACGCCCGCGCGCTCGTAACCTTCGCGGCCACGGTGGCGCTTTGCGAGCTGGCGTTGTCGTTGCCGATCACGCCGCCGTTCGAGACCGTGATCTGGTTGGCCTGGGCGTTGTCGAGGCCGGCCGTTTCGTTGACCGCGAACGCGCCGGTTACGCCGGCGGCCGCGCCGTTGGCGATGGTCGAGGTGGCTGCGAGCGTCGGCACGGCTTGCGCGTGCGCGTGGCCTGCCACCAGGATGGCGCCGCTCACGCAGACGTACAGCGCCGCATGCAGCGAACGGAACGTGAGCGGGCTCATTTCAGACCTCCGAGCGCGCTGTTGAGCGCGTTCGAGAGCGGCGCCAGCGAGCCGGTCACCGACGAGGTGATGGTGCCGCCGATGCCTGGGGCGGGCATGCCGATGCCGCCGGCATTCAGCGCGACGGTGCTGCCGGTCGTCTTGCCGCTGAGGATCTGGGTGACGGCCTGCATGCCGGTTCCGCCGAGCACTCCGCCATCCGCCACGCCGCTCGACCCGTGCGCATTCGTCAGATCAGTGTCGCCAACGAGCGTGGCAACCGCCGGATTGAACGAGCTGGCCGGGAAGGTGGTAGCGCGTACGGCGACCGGGTCCTGATTCTTCGGCACCGGCACGAAGGCGTCGCGCGGTGTCACGGTGCGCTCGACGATGATGTCGCCCGGATTGGCGACCTGTTGAGCCATGACGTTGACAGCGAAGCCGGCGGTGAGCAGGACGACGACGGTGACCACGGCGGCCGGCAATGCGCTGGACGACGAGGTAGACGACAAAGCCCGCGACGTGGGTGCGCACAGCGTCCGGATGGAGGTAATCATGTCGGTCCTTGCTTTAGTCTTGTCTTAAGAGCGGCTGATGTGTTTGTGATGCCCCGGCCGCCTGTCGTACGTCGTTAATAATTTCGGGCTATTTTCTCTGGTAGTTGGCGACGTTGCCTTGCGCAGAGCGCGCGGCGTCGACGGGAACCGGCAACGGCGAGGGCGGGGCGATCTCGTCCCATAGCGTCACGCCATTGCCGCCGCCGCTGCCGTGCATGAGCTGCGGGGTGGCGGCGACCATGACCATGCCGACCGCGCCGCCGCGTTGCCGCGACAGCATCTGATCGTCGAGCGAAAAATCGTTCACGGATGCACCATCGGCCGGAATGGCCGGCACGTTGGCATCCAGCGGGTGGAATAAGGCGGAGGAGTGCAGCGTTTGATCAAATGAGGCTGCTGTGGCGAGCGTGGTGCCGGGAACCGTGGCCGATCCTGCCTCGCCGGCTTCCGCCAGCATGGCGGATTGGGCCTGCAGGGTTTCCTGTGCGTGGACGCCAACGGGCGGCACAAGCAGAGCAATGGCGGTGCAGAGTGCCGCACATGGTGCAATGCCGTTCAAATCGATGCGGAAAGCGAATCGCATGATGTGTCTCCTTGGTGCATGGCATTTAGCGAAACGTGTGCCATCGCTCGCAACCCATTGATCCATGAGGATGCGAGTAAAAACTTCGGAGTAGGATTCGAAAAATCGGTCGAAAACGTTTCAGCGCTGAAACGGCACGCAGGAAATACCTGTAATTTGTTAATCCGCGCGGTAGGAGCTACCTTGGGGTCTGTGCCAGGAAAAGCGCTTCCACTAATGTTTTATTCGTCGGCTGAATAACTGTTTATCGCCCGCGAAGCCTTTCTGTGTAAGGGGTGCGCGATTAAATTCGCATAATTGTTTTCCAAGCAGCGCGCGTATAGTAAGCTCTCGAAAAAGAGCTTCAGATTTAAAAAAGCCCACTAACGGGCCGTCTCAAACACACACGCCGCTTTCTTGGGGATCAGCTGTCCGCACGGAATGGAATGGCCGTTCGGTTTTTGCTATTGCGCAATCCCGGACGAGTCAGCGTGTCTGAACTCGGTTCAGGTGCGTGCGTCATCCTTAACGTTCGTTGACGAGAGGATCTGAATAATGGAACCCGCAACGCGGCAACTGATTTACGTTTCGCGTGATCCAAGCGCGGAACTGAACACGCGTTTTCACCAGCGCGGCTGGCATGTCGAAGTCGTGGGGTCCGCGCGCGACGTGCGCCGTGCGGTTCGCGCCGGCATGGCTGCGGGCGGCCTGCTTGATCTGTCTAGTGAATTCCAGCCACACGAAATCGCCGCCTTCGAATCCTGCCTGACCATGCCGAACGTCGGCTGGGTGGCGGCCACCATGCCCGGACAACTCCAGGACGCCGCGCTGCGCCGGCTCGTGCGCGACTATTGCTTCGACTATGTGACGGTGCCGTATTCGGGCGACAGGATCGTCGACTCAGTCGGTCATGCATACGGCATGATTTCGCTGGGTGAACCGGCGTCCAACGACGGCTCGCAAGGGGCCGAGGGCGAAATGGTCGGTTCGTGCGACGCCATGCTCGCGCTGTTCCGTTCGATCCGCAAAGTGGCGATGACCGACGCGCCCGTGTTCATTTCCGGCGAGTCGGGCACGGGCAAGGAACTGACGGCGGTTGCGATCCACGAACGCTCGGCGCGGCGAAATGCGCCTTTCGTGCCGATCAACTGCGGCGCGATTCCGCCGCATCTGCTGCAATCCGAACTATTCGGCTACGAACGCGGGGCGTTTACCGGCGCCAATCAGCGCAAGATCGGCCGGGTCGAGGCGGCGAACGGCGGCACACTGTTTCTCGACGAAATTGGCGACCTGCCGCTCGAAAGCCAGGCGAGCCTGCTGCGCTTCCTGCAGGAACGCAAGGTGGAGCGGCTGGGCGGGCACGGTGCGATCGAGGTCGACGTGCGCATCATCTCGGCCACGCACGTGGACATGACGGCAGCGATGATCGAAGGACGCTTCCGTTCCGACTTGTATCACCGGCTGTGCGTGCTGCAGATCGACGAACCGCCGCTGCGCGCGCGTGGCAAGGATATCGAACTGCTCGCGCGGCACATGCTGGAACGTTTCAAGAAAGATGCCAGCCGCCGCTTGCGCGGCTTCGCTCCCGACGCGATCGCGGCGCTCCATAACTATGGCTGGCCGGGCAACGTGCGCGAGCTGATCAACCGGGTGCGGCGCGCTATCGTGATGTCGGAAGGGCGGGCTATCACGGCGCGTGATCTGGAGCTCGCCGAGTACGTTGAAATCGTGCCGGTGTCGCTCGCGCAGGCCCGCGAAGCGGCCGAACGTCAGGCCATCGAGCTGGCGCTGCTGCGTCATCGCGGGCGGCTTGGCGACGCGGCGCAGGAACTCGGCATCTCGCGCGTCACGCTTTACCGTCTGTTGTGCTCGCACGGCATGCGTCATATGGAAGGCGAGCCGCTCGCCGCACCGCACGGAGAATTGCCCGCTTCGGTGCCGCATCTGTAAAAACGCTTCTGCAAATCGTCTGGCCGGCTTCACGAGTCTCGTGGGCCGGCCACGTTTTTTCCAAAGTCCGTTTTGCAAAGCACGGCTTGTAAAACGGGTATCAGAACGCGGGTATCAGAACGGCCTTCGGCCGCGCTTGTTAAAATCGGGTTTTCCGCTCAATCTTCGTGGCGTCCGGATCGGTTCCGGCACACGCCTCGCCGAAGGAACCCGCATGAAACAATACCTCGACCTCGTCCGCACGATTCTCGACACCGGCACGTGGCAGGAGAACCGCACCGGCATCCGCACCATCAGCATGCCGGGCGCCATGCTGCGCTTCGACCTCCAGCAGGGCTTTCCGGCCGTCACCACGAAAAAGCTGGCGTTCAAGTCGGCGGTGGGCGAACTGGTCGGGTTTTTGCGCGCATCGCGCAGCGCCGCGGACTTTCGCGACCTCGGCTGCAAGGTGTGGGACGCAAACGCCAACCAGAATCCGCAATGGCTGGCCAACCCCTACCGGCAGGGGCCGGACGATCTGGGCGACGTGTACGGCGTGCAGTGGCGTCAGTGGCCGGCCTACAAGGTGCTGGATGCGAGTGCGAGCGCCCAGCTTGCCGATGCGCAAGCGCGCGGCTTTCAGGTGGTGACCGAGTTCGAAGAAGCCGGCGGCCGCAAAGTGCTGCTCTACAAGGCGATCGACCAGCTGCGCCAGTGTCTGGACACGATCATGCAGAATCCCGCCGACCGGCGCATTCTGTTTCATGCGTGGAACCCCGCGGTGCTGGACCAGATCGCGCTGCCGGCTTGTCACTTGCTCTACCAATTCCTGCCGAACGCGGCGCGCCGCGAAATTTCGCTGTGCCTCTATATTCGCAGCAATGACGTTGGCCTCGGCACACCGTTCAATCTGACCGAAGGAGCGGCGTTGCTGCACCTGGTGGGCCGCCTGACGGGTTATACGCCGCGCTGGTTCACCTACTTCATCGGCGACGCGCACATCTACGAAAACCAGCTCGACATGCTGCAGCAGCAGCTCTTGCGCGAGCCGTACCAAAGCCCGGCGTTCGCGATCTCGGACCGAGTGCCGGAATACGCGAAGACCGGTGTGTACGAGCCGGAATGGCTCGAGAAGATCGAACCGTCGGATTTCTCGCTGGTCGGCTACCGGCATCACGAACCGCTCACGGCGCCCATGGCCGTTTGAGCGTCAGCCCGGCGGGCTCCGCGCTCCGTATAAAGAAAAACCCCCGCAATGTGAATTGCGGGGGTTTTTTCATGCTGTCGGCCGACGCCTGAACGTACAGCCGGACGCGCCAGGGCGTTTAGCCCTTGTGATGCTCATCGCGATTGCCGCCGCCCGAATGTTGTTCGGCGTGTTGAGGCTGCGGTTGCGGTTGCGGCCGTGGTTGCTGCGCCTGTTGCGGGTGCGGCTCAGGACGCGGCTGCGGCGCGGGTTGCGGATGAAACTCCGGCCGGGGCTGCTGTTGCACCTGCTGCTGACGCGGTTCGGGGCGCGGTTCCTGACGCGGCTGCGGTTGCTGCTGCGGCATTGGCTGCGGATGGTATTCCTGCCGTGGCTGCTGCGCCTGGACTTCAGCCGGGCGCGGTGCTTGCGGCTCCGGCTGGCGCTGCATCTGCTGAGGCTGGCGCTGCACCTGTTGCGGCTGGGGCTGACGCTGCATCTGCTGCGGTTCCGGCTGACGCTGCACCTGTTGAGGCTGCGGCTGCGCACGGAACTCCGGCTGACGGGCCTGCTGCTGCGGGCCACCGTGCTGCTGGGCCTGCTGCGCCATCGGCGTATGCGGTTGCGTCCAGGCGGGTTCGTGCCGCTCGTTGCCACCCGGCTGCTGGCCTGCCTGTTGCGGCATGCCGTGCTGCTGGGCCTGCTGCGCAAACCCCGCCGGCGGGATACCGCCGTTCGCTTGCGGCGGACGCGGCACACCATTCGCCGGATGTCCCGCCTCGCCCGGCTGCGGACGCTGGTTGGCCATCTGCGGCGGCATGCCTGGCCGCGCCTGCTGCTCGCCGGCGCGCGGTGCTTCGCCCGGCCGAGCTGCGGCCTGCGGCATGCCGTTAGGCCCGCCCGGCGCACCCTGTGCCATGCCCGGGGCACGTCCGGCGATATGCGACTGCACGACGCGCACGTTCTGCACCGGTAACGCGCTCGGACCGCCCGCCATGTGCGCCGGCACCGACGTCCGCACGATCGGCTGACCCGCGCCCGGCACCTGTCCGCCGCCTTGCGCGAAACGTTGCGCGAGCGTGTCGTGGTAAGCCGCCGGCGTCGCGGGCGTGCGTGTTGCCACGACCGGGCGCGCCATCACGGCGGCGGGCGGCCGGTAATTCGCATTCCGCAGGCCCGGCCCGAAGCTCTCCTTGACCGGCGCGATGCCCGGACCGCCCGGGTTGATCTTCGCGTTGCGCCATTGTTGCGGGTCGACCTTCTGGGCGAAGCGTGCAACCGGCTGACCGTGCACGAATGCCGTTGCCGGCACCGCGGTTACAGCGCCCGGCGCGCGGTAGTTGATATACGTGTTGTGAATGTTGGTCACATTCACGTTCGTCACGTTGCGGTTGTAGTTATTGACGATCGTCGTCTGGTTGACGCGGTTGTAGTAACCGGGGCTCCAGTGATCGTGATCGCCCCAGTGCGGATGCCACGGCTCGCCCGGGCCGAGCGGGAACCACGCGCAGCCGGCCGCCACCGCGCCGCCGATTGCCAGATCCACCCCCCAGCTCACGCCGCCGCCACCGCCGCCCACGAAGGCGACCAGCGCCGGGGCGTAGACGGGCGGCTCGCTGACCGCGACCGGGCCCGGCACCCATGCCCACGAATCGTCGACATAGGCCCAGCGGCCGTAGTGGTACGGCGCGAAGCCCCACGGCGCGTCGTCGACCCAGGTCCAGCCCCACGGCGCCTGCCATACCCAGTGGCCGTCGTGATAAGGCGCCCAGCCGGCGGGCGTGGCGCGCGGCACCCAGACTTCGCCATATTGCGGGCTCTCGCGCCACGTGCCGTTGTTGTCGAGATCCTGATAGCCGGGCATGTCGCGCGACACGTAGCGCGCCGACACCGACCGGTCTTCCGCGGCATCGCGGCTGGCGGCCCATTGATCGAAGCCGTCGAGGCCGGGCGCGGAATTGTCGGCGACCTGCTGCAGGTTGGTGCCGCCAAAGGTAATCTGCTGGCCGGCCGCGACCGGCACCTGGCCGCCGTCGCCGTACACGGTCGCGCCGCCGCTGCGCACCGTGACGGTCGTGCTGCTGCCGTCCGGCGCGACATCGACGCGATAGTCGCCGGGGCCGTTCAGGCCGAGCGCCAGATTCGGCGTGTCGATCTCGTAGGACGAGCCCGGCGGCAGTTCACGCACGCGCGCCGACAAGGAGCCTTGAACGACCTTGAGCTGCGCGCTGTTGTCGTCGAGATTCAGCAGGTCGAGGCTGGTGGACTGGCCGAGGCGAACCGCGGTCGAGCCGATATGCAGCTCCGAGCGCGCGTTCTGATCGTTCCACAACTGGTCGCCAGTGGTGAGCGGGCGGTTGATCTGCGCGTACGACCAGTCGCTGGCGCCGGCCGGTTCGGTGGTCACGGCGCCTGACGTGTAGTTCAGGCGCGCCACGCGCCCCGGCGGATCGGAATTCTGCAGGGCGACGGCGCCCTGCGACGCCTCCTGGTTTTCCTGGGCGAACGTGGCCTGCGCGGCAAACAGGAAGGTGGCAGCTGCAATCAGCGTGTAGCCGATGACCCGGCGGTTCGATTGGCGGTGTTTGGTGACTGTTCTCATGGTCTATCTCCGACGGAGCCGGCATTTTGCGGCATCCGTGCAGTCACTGTACTAGCGGCGTATGTTTCAAGGCCCCCACTTTTGTAAGGCCGCCTCACCAGCATGTAACAAAAGGTCTCGATAAGGCGATTCGTAAGCTGATTGCGGATTTCCTGTAATGGCATCAGGAGCTTGGGAGTGCGTCAGGCCGCAAGAAACGTATCGAAATGACGGTGGCCGGCCGGAGTGATGCGCAGCATACGCGGCCGCTCCGTGCGTTCGACCCAGCCATGCGCCGACCACGAATCGAGGAGTGCCGCGCCTAGTGCGCCGCCCAGATGCGGACGCCGCTCGCTCCAGTCAGGGCAAGTGCAGGCGAAGCGGCGCCGGCGGGTCTTCTGCGCCGACATGTCGATCCCCCAGTCGGCGAAGCGCGCGGCGCCTTCGTCGGTCGCTTCCAGCGAGGTGCCGTCCAGCGTCAGCAGCCTGCTTTGCACGAGCCGCTCGAACACCCGCACCGACAGTTCGCCCGCCATGTGGTCGTAGCAGGTGCGGGCGTAGCGCATGTCGAGCGGCACGGTGCGCACGGGGCGCGGCACGGGCCGTTGCTGCGCGCTGACCTGTGCGACGTTCGCGAGCGCTTCGATCGAAGCGGCGATGTCGGGCGACGCGATCCGGAAATAGCGGTGCCGGCCGCGCACCTCGAGCGCCAGCAAGCCGCCGTCGGTCAGGCGCGCGAGATGGGCGCTGGCCGCCGATGGCGACAGGCCGGCGATCATCGTCAGCTCGCCGGCCGGGCGGGCGCTGCCGTCCATCAGCGCCCACAGCATCGCGGCGCGGCCAGGGTCGGCGAGCAGCGCGCCAATGCGGCTCAAGCCAGGGAAGTGATTCTGTTCGTCTGCGAGGGAAGCGGGCATCTGATGTCTCCATCCAGTGAGCGGCGCGTCATGGCGCCATGCAGCCTACTGTATCCGGCTGCGGTATTCGATGTTTCAGCTTAGCGTGAACTGTGGGATGCGGCAGCTACGAAAACCTGGCGCCCGGAGCGGGCAGGGCAGGCGGGGGCCGTCCGGGCGAGCCTGCGCTCAGGCGCCGCCAGGGCCGGCCAGGCTAGAATCGAACTCTGTCCTTGCAGGAACACGCTGTCATGAAAACGCTTTTTGCCGCTATTGCCGCAGTCCTGTTGTGCACTGCGTGCGCGCAAGGCGGCGGTGCTTCGGGGTCGGGCGCGGGCACCGGCAGCATCACGATGTACGGCACGATCGACGAGGGCATCACCGTGCGCAAATAAGCGCCGCTCGGGCATTTCATCAGGTCGAGGCCAGCAGGTCGAAGCAATAACTGGCAGAAATTGATGCATCATTGTCACTTCTGCCATCGGTGCGCGTGTGACGATCGTGTCATCCCCACTGCCGTTGCCCCGGAACCTGCTCATGCCACCTTCCGCCGCCTCCTCCCTGTCCCCTCGTTCGGCTGGCTTGCGCGACTTCGATCCGCATGGCCGGCGTGCCGCGCGCGTGGTGGCCGTGTGCCAGGCGCTGTACACCTCATCGGTCTCGATCGATCTGACTTTGACCGGCCTGGTCGGCTACACGCTCGCCGACGACAAGGCGCTCGCCACGCTGCCGTTCTCGCTGATCACCGTCGCCGCCGCGTTGACGACGGTCTTCGCGTCGTTTCTGATGGCGCGGATCGGCCGGCGCGCGGGCTTCGTGCTCGGCGCGGGCGTCGGCGCGCTGGGCGGCGCGGTCTCCGTCTGGGCGATCTTCCACCACAGTTTCTGGGCGTTCTGCGCCGGCACCACCACGGTCGGCGTGTTTCAGGCGTTCGCGCAGTACTACCGGCTGGCGGCCGCGGATGCCGTCGGCATGGAAGGCAAAAGCCGCGCGATTTCGACCGTGCTGACGGGCGGTGTGGTCGCCGCCGTCTGCGGGCCGCTGCTGGCCGCGTGGAGCAAGGACTGGCTGGCGCCGGTGGCGTTCGCGGGTTCTTACGCGCTCGTCACAGGCCTCGCGCTCTTATCGATCGCCTTGCTGGCGCTGTTGTATCGCGATGCGGCGCCGGTCGTGAACACGGCGTCGACTCACGAGCCGGCGCGGCCGCTCGGCGAAGTCGTCCGACAGCCGATCTTCATGGCGGCGCTGGCCAACAACGCGCTCGGCTACGCCGTCATGATGTTCGTGATGACCGCGACACCCATCGCCGCGGTCGCCTGTGGCCACACGATCGGCGACGGTGCCGCGATCATCCAGTGGCACCTGGTTGGCATGTTTGCGCCGTCGCTGTTTTCCGCGCGGCTGATCCAGCGCTTCGGCGTGCTGCGGGTGATCGGCGCGGGCATCGTGCTGTCGGCGCTGTGCGGCGTGCTGGCCCTGCGGTCGACCGATCTGCCGCATTTTTACGCCGCGCTCGCGTGTCTGGGCGTGGGCTGGAACTTCATGTTCGTCGGCGGCACGACGCTTCTGACGCAGTCGTACCGGCCGTCTGAGCGGGCCAGGACCCAGGCTGCCAGCGAGTTCACGACCTTTGCGTTCTCCGCGCTGGGCTCCCTGTTCGCCGGCCAGTTGCTGGCTCGCTTCGGCTGGGCGACGATCAACGCCGCGATCTTTCCGCTCCTCGGGGCGGCGGCGCTGGCCACGCTGGGTTATGCATGGTCGCGTAAGCAGAGCTCGATGAGGGAGATGTCCTGATGGCAGTGCGTCATATCGTTTTCGCGGTCGCACCGGATCTGGTGCTGCTCGATGCTTGCGGGCCATTGGAGGCCTTCTGGCGTGCGGAGTTGACTATTGCCGCCTCGGCCGCCGCAGGCAGGCCCGCCGGATCCGGCGATTCGGGCCGATCAGCCGGGTCCGCGGGCACCTCCGCACAACCGGTGGCTTACCGCACGACGGTCGCCTCGATCGACGGCGGCGCGCTGCAAACCTTTCCCGGCTTGCCGATCGTCACCGAACGGCTCGATACGCTCGACGATCAGCCCATCGACACGCTCATCATTCCCGGCGTTCCGATCGATGCACACTGCACGCTGCAAGCGGAACTCGTCGCCTGGATCCGGCGTAATGCGCCGCGCGCGCGGCGGGTGTGCTCGGTGTGCACCGGCGCGTTCTATCTGGCGGCGGCCGGCCTGCTCGACGGCCGTCGCGCGACGACGCACTGGGGCGACGCCTCCCAGCTTGCGCGCCGCTTTCCCAAAGTGCAGGTGGATGCCGATCCGATCTTCATTCGCGACGCCGGGCGGGGGCCAAGCGAGAGCGTCGTGTGGACGTCGGCGGGTGTGACGGCGGGCATCGATCTGGCGCTCGCGCTGATCGAGGAAGACGTCGGCCACGCCGTCGCGATGCAGGCGGCGCGGCGGCTGGTGGTGTTCATGAAGCGGCCGGGCGGGCAGTCGCAGTTCAGCGCGGCGCTGGCGGCGCAGGCCTCGGCCGACGGGCCATTCGAAGCGCTGCATGGCTGGATGGCGGCGCACTTGTGCGACGACCTGTCAGTCGAACGGCTTGCCGAGCGCACGCAGATGAGTCCGCGGACATTCGCGCGGCGCTACGTCGACGAAGTCGGCCGCACGCCCGCCAAAACCGTGTCGGCGCTGCGTCTCGAGGCGGCCTCGCGGGCGCTGGCGGAATCGCGCCGACCGCTCAAACGGATTGCGCTCGATTGCGGCTTCGGCAGCGAACAGAACTTGCGACGGGCTTTTTTGCGGCGCTTCGGCGTGCTTCCGCTCGATTATCGCGAGCGTTTCATGTCGGCAGCCGCGCCGCATGGCGGCGCTGTTTCAGCCGTCGCCGAGACGAATTAGACGGACCGCAAAAAGCCAGGCGCCTGGCAAACCTGGCGCCGGTCCGCACGGAATTTCGCACGGAAGGTGCGGCCAACCCGCGACGCGCTCAATAATGCGCTCGTATAATCGCCTCCTTTCAATGCATCCGATTGACCGGAGTCAAGATGAGCACCCCTCCCGTAGCGCCGATGGACCGTTCTGAGACCACTTTCCGCTTTCTCGCCGAACCGACTTCGGTCAACTTCGGCGGCAAGGTGCATGGCGGCGCGCTGATGAAGTGGATCGACGAGACCGCTTATGCGTGTTCGGCGGTGTGGTCGGGGCGCTACTGCGTGACGGTCAGCGTCGGCAATATCCGTTTCCGCCGGCCGATTCTGGTCGGCAATCTGGTCGAATTGCGCGCGCGAGTCGTGGCAACGGGCCGCACCAGCATGCATATCCACGTGTCGGTGCAGGCGGGCGATCCGAAGGGCGGCGAGCTGCTGCAAACCACGGATTGCCTCGTCGTGATGGTCGCCGTCAACGAAAACGGCCACCCGGTGCCGGTGCCCGCGTTCGTGCCGCAGACGGAGGAGCAGCAACGCCTTGCCAAATACGCGATGGATGTGAAGGAAGCGCTCGACGCGATCGTCGAACTGAAGCCGGAAGAAGTCGCGCAAGGCAAGGCCTGAGGGAATGGCCTGGGCGCGGCGCGCCGGTATCGGCAGGCGGCCGCGCAAACTTGAGGTTTGCGTGGCCCGTGGTGAAGCACGCCAGCCGCTCGGCGCGGCATGGCCCCGGCGGTCTGGTGGCCCCGTGGTCTGGTGGCCTGAGCCTGCCGCTCCTGGCGCGGCTTTACGGTTGATTACCCCGCCGTGTTCCCGACCATATCATCGGGGCGCACCCATTCATCGAATTGCTGCTCGGTGACATAGCCGAGCGCGAGCGCCGACGCCTTCAGCGTGGTGCCTTCCTTGTGCGCCTTCTTCGCGATCTTCGCGGCCTTGTCGTAGCCGATGTGCGGATTGAGCGCCGTCACGAGCATCAGCGATTCGTTGAGCAACGTGTCGATGCGCTCGCGGTTCGGCTCGATCCCCACCGCGCAGTTGTCGTTGAAACTATGCGCGCCGTCGGCGAGCAAACGGACCGATTGCAGCACGTTGTGCGCGATCATCGGACGGAACACGTTCAACTCGAAGTTGCCGCTGGCGCCGCCGATATTCACCGCCACATCGTTGCCGAACACCTGCGAGCACAGCATCGTCAAGGCTTCGGACTGGGTGGGATTGACCTTGCCTGGCATGATCGAGCTGCCCGGCTCGTTCTCCGGAATCGACAGTTCGCCGAGACCGCAACGCGGGCCGCTCGCGAGCCAGCGGATGTCGTTGGCGATCTTGTTCAGGCTGGCCGCCACCGTTTTCAGCGCGCCGTGCGCGAACACCAGTGCATCGGCCGCAGCCATCACCTCGAATTTGTTCGGTGCGGAGACGAAGGGCACGCCGGTCAGCTTCGCGATCGCCGCCGCCACCTTGTCCGCGAACTCCGGATGCGCATTAAGGCCCGTGCCGACCGCGGTGCCGCCCTGCGCGAGCTGGTACAGATGCGGCAACGCCGATTCCACATGACGCATGCCCTGTTCGAGCTGCGCGACGTAGCCGGAGAACTCCTGGCCGAGCGTGAGCGGAGTGGCGTCCTGCAAGTGCGTGCGGCCGATCTTGACGATCTCGGCGAAGGCTTTGGCCTTGCCGTCGAGCGTATCGCGCAGCGTTTTCAACGCCGGCAGCAGATGTTTGACGATTGCGTATGCAGCCGCCACGTGCATGGCGGTAGGGAACACGTCGTTGGACGACTGGCCGCGGTTCACGTCGTCGTTCGGATGCACTTTGCGCGCCTCGCCGCGCTCGCCGCCGAGCAGTTCGCTGGCGCGATTGGCGATCACCTCGTTGAGGTTCATGTTGGTCTGCGTGCCGGAACCGGTCTGCCAGACCGCGAGCGGAAACTCCTCCGGATGCTTGCCGTCGATAATCTCGTCGGCTGCTTGCATGATCGCCTTCGCCTTGCCTTCGTCGAGCACGCCGAGGCCCAGGTTGACCTCGGCGGCGGCGCGTTTGATGACGGCCAGCGCGGTAATCAGTTCGGGCGATTGCTTCTCGGTCGAAATGCGGAAATTCTGCAGCGAGCGCTGAGTCTGCGCGCCCCATAGACGGGCGTTCGGCACGGCGATCTCACCGAACGTGTCGCGCTCCATTCGTACGTCTTCAGTCATGTTCCACTCCGCTTTTCAAAGTTCTGCGTTGACGGGCAATAGGGAGAATAGACCTGTTAGCGCATTCCGGTATAACCCCGCTTGCGGATCGAAGATGTACGTGCGGCGCGTGCCGTTTTCGACATCGGTCCAGACGAGCGGCGAGGGCGGCGCTCCGATCGAGCGCAGGTAGGCGAACTGCGCCGCGTCGGCGAGCGTGACGCGATAACTCACTTCGGGCGCGGTGGCGCGATCGAAGAGTTGCGCCACCTGCCCGGCGAGCGCCGGGCTATGGATGACCAACGCCAGCTCGGTATTCAGATTGGCCGAACGCGGATCGAGGTTCATCGAGCCGATCACCAGAATCTCGCGGTCGATCACATAGGTTTTGGCATGCAGGCTGGCCCGCGATCCCGACCCGGCGGCACTGGTGGGTGCCGTGTTCTGCTGCGGCTTGAATTCGTATAATTCGACGCCCGCCCGCAGCAACGGCACGCGAAACGGACTGTAGCCCGCCTGCACGGCGACGGCGTCGGTCGCGGCGAGCGAATTGGTCAGGATGGCGATGCGAATGCCGCGCTGCGTCAGTTCGCCGAGCGCCTTGACGCCCGCATCATGCGGCACGAAGTAGGGCGAGGTGATCAGGAAATCTTTCTTCGCATCGTGCATCAGCTCGCCCAGACGCTGCATGGGGGGACTGACATAGTCCGGCGACGGATGTTCGATTTTCTCCGGCAGGTCGGCTTTGAACTCGGCGCGCGCCCATGTCAGGCCCAACTGCTGCCCGGCAATCTGCGCGGCGAGCGGCGTGGCGTTCAGCGGCTTCGCGTTGTACGGATCGGCGTTGGTGCGCCAGTGCTGGCGCAACTCGTCGCGTGTCTGGTCGAGCACCTTGGCGTCGAATTTCTGCTTGTTCAGCGCCCGCAACGGATAGGCAATGCTGCTGTTCCAGTAGTCGTCGAAACTGGCTGAGATGTCGGCGGCAATCGGGCCGGCGGCCAGCACGTCGAGGTCGCGGAACTGCAGCGTTTCGCTGGCGCTGAAGTATTCGTCGCCGAGATTGCGGCCGCCCACGATCGCCGCCTGGTTGTCCGCGATCATCGCCTTGTTATGCATGCGGCGAGTGAAATGGCCGATCTGCGTGAACACGTTCGTGGTGCGTTCGAACACGCCTTGCTGCGCGCTGCCGAACGGATTGAAGACGCGAATCTCGATGTTCTCGTGCGAGTTCAGCCCCGCCATCACGCGGTCGATATCATTGAAGTTCAGGTCGTCGACCAGCATGCGCACGCGCACCCCGTGATCCGCCGCATACAGCGCGGCGCCGAGCAGCAGCTTGCCGGTGGTGTCCTCGTTGGCAATGTAGTACTGCATGTCGAGGGTTTGCGTCGCGGCGCGCGCGAGCGCGATGCGCATCTGCAGGGCGTCGGTGCCGCTTGCCAGCACGCGGAAACCGGACTGATCCGGGTGCGCGGCCTCGAACGGTGCGAGCGCTGTGTGAAGCGGCGTGGTTTGCGTCACCGGCAGTGCGTGGGTGACGTGACGCTCGAACGCGGTGGCAGGGGGCCTGGTGGCACAGGCGGTCAGCATGGCCGTGGCACAGCACAGCAGGAAGACATGCCGCGTTGCCTCCCAGCGTGATTTTCTGCGGGATATGACGAACGCGGTTTTGTGCTGCGGTGTGGTCAGGTTCTGATTGTGATTCGACGGCACACTGTTCCCCTTGTTTGCGGGCTTCTCATCGCTGCTGCGCGTGAGTAACCCATGCAGTAGCAAAATTCATTCTAAGGGGAATCAGGCCGCGTTCGCGCGTTCGGCACCGGACCGTCATCAACGTGCGAAGCGGCGCTTTGTTTTGCTCAGACGGATTGGGCGGGCGGGGCGCCAGCTGCGTCCGGCGCATGCTGCAGGCTCAGCTTGTGAAACCGCAGCGTCATCAGCAGCGCGACGCTCGCGAGGCCGGCGGCGAGCCCCCACCACAAGCCGCGCGCGCCGAGGCCGAAGTGAAACGCCAGCGTGTAGCCGGTCGGAAAACCGATGACCCAGTAACCGAACGCGGCGGCGATCATCGGCACGCGCGTGTCCTTCAAACCGCGCAGGCAGCCGGAGCCGACTGTCTGCATGCCGTCGACGATCTGGAAGATCGCGGCTACGCCGAGCAGCGAACTCGCGAGCGTGACCGTGGCGGCATTGGCCGGGTCGTCGAGATGCAGATAGAGGCCGACGATCCAGTGCGGCGCGGCGATCAGCACGAGCCCCGACATCGACATGAAGCCGATGCCGAGCGCCAGCGCGACAAAGCCCGCGTGACGCGCGGCGAGCGGCTGGCCCGCGCCGGACCAGAAGCCGACCCGCACGTTGGCGGCCTGGCCGATCGCGAGCGGCACCATGAAGGCCACCGAAGCAACGTTCAGCGCGATCTGATGCGCGGCCAGTTGCGACTCGCCGAGCAGGCCGACCATCAGGCCCGTGGCGAGGAAGAGCGTCGACTCGACGCCGTAGGTGATCGCAACCGGCCAGCCGATGCCGAACAACTCGCTCATCAAAGGCACGTTCGGCCGCGTGGCGACGACGAAATGACGGTAGCGCGGACGCAGATGCAGCAGCGCCATCAGCACGAGCGCGCTCAGCCAGACGGTGATGGACGTCGCCGCCGCCGAGCCGAGAAAGCCGAGCCGCGGCAGGCCGTAGGCGCCGTGGATCAGGCCGTAGTTGAGAAAGCCGTTCACGCCCACGCTCACGAGCGACACCCACAACAGCCGCTTGGCTGCGCCGATGGCCGGCAGGAAGGAGCGCATCAGACCGACGCCGATCAGGCTGCCGAGGGAGCCCCAGCGCAACACCGCGGCGTATTCGCCGACGTTGTGCGCGAGCAGGGCCGGCTCGCCGAACGCCAGCAGGATCGGCGTGGCGAACGACAGCAGGATGAACGCCGGCACCGACAGCAGCACGGACAGCACGAGGCCGGTCCAGTAGATGTGCGGCACGCGGCCTTCGTCCTGAGCGCCGCGTGCGTGCGACACGCTCACGCTGACGGAGGTCAGCACGCCCTGCAGCAGCGTGACCACCACGAAGAACAGGTTCGCGCCGAGGCCCCCGGCGGCCAGCGCGTCGGGGCCGAGCGAGCCGAGCAGGATCGTGTCGGTGACGCCCATGGCCATTTGCGAGAGCTGCGCGATGGCGAGCGGCGCGGCGAGCCGGGCGGTGTCGGCTGCGTGACGGGTCAGGGTCGGCGGCCGGGCGGCCACCCGGGAGAAGCCGGATTGAGTCATGGAGCGCCTGGCGGCGGAAGTGGCGACAGTGCGCCCAAGGGGCGCGCCGCCTGCGTGGGCGGCCTGGCATGCGTTGGCGCTAGCGTTAATGCGGGGCCGTCGCCAGCCAGTTGTCAGCCGATTGTCTGTCTGTCGAAACCAACAGCTTATTGCTTAGGCGTGGCGATGTCGATGGAAGAAGCACGATTTTGGTGCGTGCGATCCTCCGGTTTTTCGGACTGTGGGGTGGCGTCTTTTGAGCTCAGGCGGGGTTTAAGGGTTTAAGCCTCGTGAACCGCGATTCGCGTATCGCCAAGCAGTACGACCTGGCCCGCGCGGATCTTGCACGTTTTGCGCGTTTCGACCCGGCCGTCGACGGTGACCGCGCCGTCCGCGACCATCATTTTTGCGGAGCCGCCGCTGTCCGCCAGCCCCGTTATCTTCAGGAGATTGTGCAGTTCGACGTAGTCGCCGGTGAGCGTGAAATCGAGGTTAGGCATGGCGTTCGCACCTTCAGGCAAAGGGTTCGCATCATAAGCCAGAAGCCGGTTCTGGATGCATTTCACGTTGTGTCCTTGACCTCGCGCAGGCAATCGCAATGCAGATGTTATGTAATTGTCAGAAAATGAAACGTTCCGTAACTCCGGTCGCGAGATAAGAACTTCACTCGTAAAGTGCGGGTCAGTAGTAAAGCCTGCTGGATTTTCTGGCAGTGAGCAGGCCGGACTCGACGCCTGCATCACAACAATTTGAGAGAGGATTAGCCATGACTCCCATTCGTACGCTCCTGATCGGTACCGCCCTGACCGCTTTTGCCGCTACCGCTGCCGTCGCGCAGACCGAGCAGCCGGCCGCGGGTATGAACGGCCAGGCCCAGGTCCAACTGCAGGGTGCCGCTAATGCCGCGCCTGCCGCGCAAGGCGTGCAGCCGGTGGCACCGGCGCCGACCCAGCTCGCGGTGCCGGGTTCGACCGATCCGCTGGTGCAAAAGCGCAACGCCGATGCGAAGGCGAACGCGGAATATCGTGCGTCGAAGAAGGCCTCCAAGGCTGAATTGAAGGCTCAGCAGAAGGCAGCCAAGTCGCAATACAAGGAGCAGGTAGGCGACGCCAAAATCAACCAGAAGGCCGACAAGCAAGCGGCCAGCAACGAAATGAAGATCGACATGCAAGGCCAGGCCGGCGCACAGGCGGACGGCGCCGACGTCAAGCAGTAAGACTGTGCGCTGAGGCCGAGGGTGTGGCGGTATGTGCCGCCACACCGGTCGTCGATGAATGGCCCGAGCGTATTCACGCGACGGGCCATTTTTTTGTCCGTTCGTCGAACTCCATGGCCACGAGTTGGCGGAGCACATGCGGGTTCGGGCGTGGACGAAAAAAGGGGCGCTTGTCTGCGAAGGTTGTATGGATATACAGTATGCGTCGCCGCCCTGAATCCACTCCTGAATCCACTCCATACCTAAATCGATCGTGCTCTCCGTCGCCGACTCCCCGCCGTCCTCGTCTTCCGAAAGCGCCGATTGGCTCGCGAAGCTCAACGAGGCGCAGCGCGAAGCCGTCGAATACGGCGCCGACACGCCCAGCGCGCCTCCGGGCGCACTGCTGGTGATCGCGGGCGCGGGTTCCGGCAAGACCAACACGCTCGCGCACCGGGTCGCGAATCTGGTGGTGAAGGGCGCCGATCCGCGCCGCATCCTGCTGCTGACCTTCTCGCGCCGCGCGGCGCTCGAAATGACCCGCCGCGTCACGCGGATCGCCGGCGCGGCGCTCGGCTCGCGGGCCGCGCTCGCGCAAGGGCTGACGTGGTCGGGCACCTTCCATAGCGTCGGCGCGCGGCTGTTGCGCGAGTATGCGGAGCTGATCGGCCTCGCGCCGGCCTTCACGATCAACGACCGGGAGGATTCCGCCGACCTCATGAATCTGGTGCGCCACGAACTCGGTTTGTCGGCGAAAGAGCGGCGTTTCCCGGCCAAAAGCACCTGTTTCGCCATTTACTCGCGGGTCGTGAACACCGGTGCAGCGCTTCCCCAGGTGCTCGACAAGGCGTTCCCCTGGTGCCGCGAATGGGAAGCCGATCTGCGCATGCTGTTCGCGGCTTATGTCGAGGCCAAACAGAAGCAGAGCGTGCTCGACTACGACGACCTGTTGCTCTACTGGTCGCATATGGCCGCCGAGCCTGCTATCGCGGCCGATCTGTCGGCACGCTTCGATCACGTGCTGGTCGACGAGTATCAGGACACCAACCGTCTGCAGGCGTCGATCCTGCTCGCCCTGAAGCCGGACGGCCGCGGCCTGACCGTGGTCGGCGACGACGCGCAGTCGATTTACTCGTTTCGCGGCGCGACCGTGCGCAATATTCTCGACTTCCCGGCGCATTTCGATCCACCGGCCAAACAGGTCACGCTCGAGCGCAACTACCGCTCGACCACACCGATTCTGGCGGCGTCGAACGCGGTGATCGAACTCGCCAGCGAGCGCTACACGAAGAATTTGTGGACCGACAAGGCGTCGGCGCAGCGGCCACGGCTCGTGACTGTCGCCGACGAAGCGGATCAGGCGCGCTACATCGTCGAACAGGTGCTCGAGGCGCGCGAGCAGGGCATGAAGCTCAAGGCGCAGGCGGTGCTGTTTCGCGCCGCGCATCACAGCGCCGCGCTGGAGATCGAACTGACCCGGCGCAATATTCCTTTCGTGAAATTCGGCGGGCTGAAGTTTCTCGATTCAGTACACGTCAAAGACGTGCTGGCCGTGCTGCGCTGGGCGGAGAATCCGCGTGACCGCGTCGCCGGGTTTCGCGTCGTGCAACTGCTGCCGGGCGTGGGTCCGGCCACGGCGGCGAAGGTGCTCGACGACATCGTCGCGCGCGCGGGCGCCGGCAACCCCGCCGACACCGCCGGCAGCGCACTGGCTGCCTTCGCGGCGCCGGCTCGCGCGCAGGAAGACTGGCATCCGTTCGTCAAGCTGATGTCGAGCGTGTATGGGCGCCAGACGCCCTGGCCTGCCGAGTTCGAAATGGTGCGCCGCTGGTACGAGCCGCATCTCGAGCGCAATCATGAAGACGCGGCGATCCGTCACGCGGACGTGTTGCAGATGGAGAGCATCGCGGGGACGTATCCGTCGCGTGAACGCTTTCTGACCGAGTTGACGCTCGATCCCCCCGGCGCCACCAGCGACGAATCCGGTGTCCCCTTGATCGACGAGGACTACCTGATCCTTTCCACGATCCATTCCGCGAAAGGGCAGGAATGGCGCAACGTGTTCGTGCTGAACGGCGTGGACGGTTGTATTCCGTCCGACCTCGGAACCGGCAGCGAAGAGGAAATCGACGAGGAGCGCCGTCTGCTCTACGTGGCGATGACGCGCGCGAAGGAGGATCTGCACATCGTCGTGCCGCAGCGCTTTTATGTGCACAACCAGACGCATCTGGGCGACCGTCATGTGTGGGCGTCGCGCACGCGCTTCATTCCCGCGCACCTGATGCCGCTGTTCGACGCTCACGCATGGCCGCGCGTGCCGGTGCCGAGCGCGCCCACGGCGGCCGGCCTTGCCGCGGCTGCACAGGCGAAGATCGAGATTGGCGCGAAGCTCAGGAAAATGTGGGATTGAGCGATTGGCGGTGGCGAGCGCTTACGTGAGGCGGCCGCCTGAGCGGACAAGGCCGCGGCGACTTGCCGGGCCTCCGCTTCCAGATGGGGCTAGCGCGACTGCCGTTGCTGTTGTTGCTGCGGCGCCGGTTGCGGCGGCACGAAGAAGTTGCGCAACCAGGCCGCGATCCGCGAAAACACGTCGTACGGCTCTTCCACGAAAATTTCCGGCTTGAGCAGGCGCAAAAACTCCATGATCTGCTGGGCTTCCTGCTTCTGGAACGAGCCGTGTGAGATGCCCAGGCGCAATAGTCCGCGCAGTTCGCCGAGTTTTTCGCGCGCGGTGCTGCCCACGCTCGTTTCGCACGCCACTTTGGCCTCGTAGACCCGCTGGCGCAGCGATTCCACCAGCCGCCATGCGGGCGTTTGCATGAGTTCCTCGAGTGCCTGGATGTCCTGCGCCTCGCTCTTGATTTGCGCCGCAAGCGGGTCGATCAGCGCTGCGTCGCCTTCAGCTTCCTTGACGATCGCGGCCGCCCAGTCGCGGCATTGCTTGGCGAGCTCTTCCGGCGTCCATTCCGAGCGGGCCGCGAAACCGAAGCCGAACTCGCCCGCCTGCCGCATCAGAATCGCGACGACGTCCGGGAACTCCTTATCCAGCGTGCGTTTCGCCCACGCGTACTGGCCCCCCTGCAACATGCGCTGAACCGCGTGTTCGGTCAGCGGCACCATGTTGTCGAGCAGCTTGGCACGCAAAAAATCCTCAAACGACGGCGTCGCGAACTGCGGATCGAGCTTCAGCGAGACCCGCAGAAACGCGTCGAAATCCTTGCGCAGCGACGCAATGGTCTCGTCTTTGAGCGTGAGGGTGATTTGACCCATGTGTTATCCCGTTTGGTCCTGCCGCGCAGCTCGCCACCCGGCCGCACGGACGGCGCCAGATGCCGGCGCGTTGGACTCCTGCCTGTTGCCGCGTAACCGCCGGGATGTATCCCGACGAGCGGACCTCGACTACATATCGGCGGATTCAGGGGAAACTTAAGGGTGAGCGGAGTGGGGGCACCAGCTTTAGAGGGAAGCGTCATCCGGCTTCGCGCGAAGGGCGCAAGCCGGACGACACTGGCGTGGCGCCGCCTGCAGGCGGCGCGCGTCTACTGCGATTACTTAAGGACGACGCATTGCCAGACAAAAAACACAGTCAGGCCGACGGCGATGGTCAGGAGCGGCCGCCGCGTCAGCGCGCTGACCACCACGGCCGCCAAGGCCCCGACCAGTTGCGGGTTGCGCCAGGTCAATTCGGCGTTGCCGCCGTGCGGCGCAACCGCCATCGGCACGATGATCGCCGTCAGCACGGTGACCGGCACGAAGCCGAGGGCCGTGCGCACGAGCGGCGGGAACACCAGCCGGTCGCCCATCACGAAAACGGCGGCACGGATCACCCATGTGATGGCCGCCATGCCGAGAATCAGAACGACGTAATTCATCGCGATGCTCCCAATGTCTTGCCCGTGCCTCCGCGCAGCTTGACCCGCGACGTGGACAGCAGCACGCCGATCGCCACGCCCGCGAAGACCGCGCCGAGCAGGCCGAGCTTGTACGGCCACGCCTGCCAGAAGAAGGCCAGCGTCCCGGCGGTGACGGCGGCTGCCATGTAGCGCAGTGCGACGAGTTGCGGCACGACGATCGCAATGAAGGTGGCGACCATCGCAAAATCGAGCCCGAGCGATTGCAGGCCTGGGAATGCCGCGCCGAACAGCAGTCCGGCGACAGTCCAGAGCTGCCAGTTCAGGTACATGGCCAGACCTGCGCCGAAGAAGTAATGCGGGCCGACGGTGCCGGGCTCCCTGTGCCGGTAGTGCTCCCACGCGACCGCGAAGACCTCGTCGGTCAGCAGCGCGCCGAGCGCCCAGCGCCAGCGTGCCGGCAGATGCGCGACGTGCGGCGCGAGCGTGGCGCTGTACAACACGTGGCGCAAATTGACGACGAGCGTGGTTGCCCAGATCACGGCAAAACTCGCGTGACCGGCGATCAGGCCGAGCGCGATGAACTGCGCGGAGCCGGCGAATACGACGAGCGACATCAACTGGCCGTGCCAGAGATGCAGCGGGCCGGACGCGACGAGCGTGCCGAGAATCACACCGAACGGCGCCGCGCCGACCATCATCGGGATGATGCCGCGTGCGCCTGCGGTGAACGCTTTCAAATGCGCCGAGCTCGTGGGTTGGACTGCGGTGGAATGGGTCAATCTAGCCTCCTTGAGTGGGGAAGCATAGCTGGGGCGTCCGGGCGCGGCTTGTACGTTCTTGCGGCGATGGCGATGGCGATGGCGATGGCGATGGCGATGTCGATGGCGATGTCGATGGCCATGGCCATGGCGATACGCACGGCTGCCGCCCCGGTGCGCGATCACCGCCGGCGCATGGGCGAGCGCCGCGTCAGACGCCTTGCCAGCGTCCAGGCGGCACGCCAAACATGCGCCGGAAGTGCCGCGTGAAGTGGCTCTGGTCGGTGAATCCGCTGGCGGCGGCGACTTCGGTTACCGACACACCGGCGCGCAACGGCGCCAGAGCGCGCTGCAGGCGCACCTGATTGCGCCAGGCGTGGGGCGGCAGGCCGGTCGACTGGGTGAACAGGCGCGCCGCGTGGAACGGCGAGAGTCCCGCCGCCTGGGCCATGTCTGCGAGCGTGACGGGCGCGACGAGGTCGCCGGTCAGGCGCTCCTGCATGATTGCCACGCGGGCGTCGTCGGTGGCGAGGCGCACGGGCTCCGGCTGCGTTTGCGAATAGCGGACCAGCAGCGTGGACAGGGCGTCAAGCATGGCGGCCTCGGCCGCGAGCGGGTCGTCACTCGCCTCCAGAAGACGATGCGCGTGCGCGATCCGCCTCGCCAGATCGGGATCGCGAATCACGCCGGGCGCAAACCACGGCAACGCCTGCGGCTTGCCGTTGACCTCATTGGCGAGAGCGTGGACAAAATCCACCGGCGCATACATCACGCGATACCGCCAGCCTGCCTCGACCGCCTTCGATCCGGTGTGCAGTTCGCCGGGATTGATGATCGGCACGCCGCCGGCTTCGGCGACATAGTCGGAACCGCGATACCGGTAACCCTCGGCGCCCGCGACGATCACCGGAATCGTGTACGCGTCGTGCCAATGCGGCGTGAACTCGTGATCGTGATATTCGGCCGTGAGCAGATCCGCGCCGGGCAGGAGCGGCGTGCGCCAATAGCGGGCGGAATTCTTGAAAGGTCGGGCGACGGTCATGATGAAGGTCCGGCAGGACCGTTCAGTGTAGCGCGTCGCGACGGCAACCGCTGCACCGGCCTAGGCGTCGGCCGCGCGCGTTTTGTCGTAGTGGGCGGCGCGCTTACTTGAGCGGGATCGTGGTGCCGGCCGGCATCGGCACGGCGCTTACGCTGTTTTTCGCGCTGCCGCTGACCACCCGGTCGCTGTACGTGAGATAGACCAGCGCGTTGCGCTTCGCGTCGACCACCCGCACTACATGCAGCGATTTGAAGATGAGCGACATGCTGACCGAGAACACGTCGGACTGCTGCTTGACCGGGCCCGTGAAATGAATTGCGCCGACCTGACGGCAGGCAATCGACGCCTCGGTGGGATCTTCGGCGATACCGAGCGTACCCTTCACGCCGCCGGTACGCGCCCGCGATACGTAGCAGGTCACGCCCTGAACGAGAGGATCGTCATAAGCCTCGACGACCACCCGGTCGGAGCCGGTGATGCGGAAGTTGGTATTGACGCTGCCGACTTCTTCGCCGTGCGCCGAAGGCAGCAGGAGGGCGGCAGTGGCCGCAAGGGCGATGCGCAGCACAGTGGGTTTCATGGGGTTGCCGGAAATTGAGCGTCTGGATTGGGCGCGGGACGCGCCGGGGAATCGCCATCGTATAACGGCCGGCGGGTCAGAGGGCGGGGTAGACGGCCGACGCCGCTGCCTAAGCTTCTGATTGACACGGCGTCATGAACGTCGGCATCGGACGATGTGACCCGCGGTTGGCAAAGGCGACGCGCAAAAAGAAAAAGGCCCGCACGGATGCGGGCCTTTCAAAATTTTTGGCTCCTCGACCTGGGCTCGAACCAGGGACCTACGGATTAACAGTCCGGCGCTCTACCGACTGAGCTATCGAGGAACAGCAGTACAACTTGATCTACATAAAAAAGCCCGTCTTGGTTAACGGGCTTTTGCAATTCTTGGCTCCTCGACCTGGGCTCGAACCAGGGACCTACGGATTAACAGTCCGGCGCTCTACCGACTGAGCTATCGAGGAACAGAACAACAACAGCAGAGAAACGAAATTGTAGAAGCAGCTTAAGCGCCTGTCAATACCTTGCGTTCATCTCGATTTCATTCGAATCCGGCGACGCGGGTGACAGGCAACGGCGCTCAGCGAACGAGCAGCTCGAGCTTTTCCTTCACGTCCTTAAATTCGTCGGCTTCCGGCAGCGGGGCCTTGGTCTTGGTGATGCTCGGCCAGTTCTTTGCCAGATCGGCATTCAGCTCGATGAAATTCTGCTGGTCGCCCGGCACGTCTTCTTCGGCATAAATGGCGTTCACCGGGCACTCGGCCACGCACACTGCGCAGTCGATGCATTCATCGGGGTCGATCGCGAGGAAGTTGGGACCTTCGCGAAAGCAGTCCACCGGGCACACATCGACGCAGTCGGTATAGCGGCACTTGATGCAGCTTTCGGTCACAACGTGAGTCATTCAGGCAGCTCCTGCATGCGGAATCAGGGAAGGCGGAAACGCCAAAAGCGCTATTGTATCGTAACGTCAAGAGGCGCATACAGCATCGCGTAATGCCTCTTATATGTTTTCGTGATTAGTTTATGGCTTCCCGAAGGGGGCTTGCTTCGGGCGCGTGCCGCTAGAGACCGGCTGCGCGCAGAAGCGGGGCGCATTCGGGTAACATGCGTCAGGTCGGCGCGCTCGGGGCGCGCCGTACGCGCATGGGTGAGTCGGGCCTGCCTTGTCAGGCCGTCCGTTTTCTCGCAGTCCAGTTCGCACCATCATGATTATTACTTCGCTGCTCGACACCGATCTGTACAAGTTCACGATGATGCAGGTGGTGTTGCATCATTTCCCCGCGGCGAACGTGGAGTATCGCTTCCGCTGCCGCACGCCGAATGTCAATCTCGTGCCTTATATCAGCGAGATTCGCGATGAGGTGCGCAAGCTCTGCCAGCTCCGTTTTTCCGACGGCGAGCTTGACTATCTGCGGCGCATGCGCTTCATCAAGGGCGACTTCATTGAATTTCTCGCGCTGTTCCACCTGAACGAGAAATATATTTCGATCGAGCCTTCGCCGAAGGGTAACGGGGAAATCGACATCGAAATCAAGGGACCGTGGCTGCACACGATCCTGTTCGAGATTCCGATGCTCGCGATCGTCAACGAAGTCTACTTCCGCAACACCCAGCAAAAGCCTGACTACAGCGAAGGGCGCGGCCGCCTCGTGGACAAGATCAAGCTGCTGGGCGCGCGCCCGGAATTCGCCGACTGCAAGATCGCCGACTACGGCACACGCCGCCGCTTCTCGAAGCAATGGCACGAGGAAGTGATCCTCAAGCTGAAGGACGATCTCGGCGAGCAGTTCGCCGGGACCAGCAACGTCTTCTACGCGATGAAGCACAGCCTCACGCCACTCGGCACGATGGCGCATGAATATCTGCAGGCGTGCCAGGCACTCGGGCCGCGGCTGCGCGACTCGCAGACCTACGGCTTCGAAATGTGGGCGAAGGAGTATCGCGGCGACCTGGGTATCGCGCTCTCCGACGTGTACGGCATGGAAGCCTTTCTGCGCGACTTCGACATGTACTTCTGCAAGCTCTTCGACGGCGCGCGCCACGACTCAGGCGATCCGTTCGACTGGGGCGAGCGGCTGCTCAAGCACTACGAGGCGAACCGCTGCGACCCGCGCACCAAGATCCTCGTGTTCTCCGACGCGCTCGACATTCCGATAGTGCTGCAACTGTACGAACGTTTTCGCGGACGCTGCAAGCTGGCCTTCGGCGTGGGCACCAACCTGACCAACGACCTCGGCTACAACCCGCTGCAGATCGTCATCAAGATGGTTCGCTGCAATGGTCAGCCGGTGGCGAAGCTCTCGGACTCGCCGGGCAAGAACATGTGCGACGACAAGGCCTATCTCGCGTATCTGCGGCAGGTGTTCGGCATTGCGCAGCCCGAGGAAGAAGCGGCGAAGTAGCGCGCTTCGTACCTGGCTATAGCGTAGGCCGCGTGGGCGATACGCGGCAATAGCCCGTTCGGCCAGGGTGTTCGCGCGCAGGGTGGCCGGTATAATCCTCGTCATATCGCACGGCTGTCGACACGAGGATTTCGCACATGGACACATCGATTGCCCGCCGCAACATCCTGGCGCGCATCCGCGCAGCGCAAGGGCGTGACGCGGAGCCGTCCGCCTCCGAGCGCGAGGCTGCCGCGGAGTACCTCACGCGTCATCCTGCGGGTCCGCGTCCCGAGATGCCGGCCGACCTGGTCACGCGCTTCGTCGAAGAAGCGCAGAAAATGGCGACCACGGTCGACACGGTTCAGGCAATGAGCGAAGTGCCGGCCGCGGCGCACCGCTACCTCACGCAACACGCCTTGCCGCTGCAGGCGATCGCCTGGCAAACGCTACAGGAACTGCCTTGGGCCGAAGCCGGCCTCAGCGTCGAATTTCGCAAGCCGCAAGACGGCGACGTGGTGGGTCTCACGGGCTGCTTCTGTGCGACCGCCGAGACAGGCACGCTCGTGTTGCTGTCGGGACCACAAACGTATGCGTCTGCCGGTCTGCTCCCGGAAACGCATATTGCCATCGTGCCGGCTTCGCGCATCGTCTCCGGCCATGAAGAGGCCTTCGGACTGATCCGCAAGGAGCGCGGAGAACTTCCACGCGCGGTCAATTTCGTCTCCGGGCCCTCCCGAACCGGCGATATCGAACAGACTATCGTGCTTGGCGCGCATGGGCCTTACCGGGTGCATGTGATCGTCGTGCACGGCGCCTGACCGGCAAAAGCGGCCGTGCCATGGGTCGCCTGCGCTCGCGCGCGGCGACCTCCAATAACAAGGACTTCAAAGATATGAAACAACGTGCCGGGTGGACGGGCGCGGGGCTTGCTGCTGTGTTGACGTTGATGTTGACGCTGGCTGGCTGGCCGCAACCGGCGTCTGCCGCCATGCTCGATGGGGCGACTTTATCGGCGTTGTGGGGACTGCCGTTCGCAGGCGTGCTGCTGTCTATCGCAATATTTCCGCTTATTGCCCCGGCCTTCTGGCATTACCATTTCGGCAAAATTGCCGCTGCCTGGGCACTCGTGTTCCTCGTGCCGTTTGCACTCAGTTTCGGTACGGGCGTCGCATTCGGCGCGCTCGTGCACGCGCTGCTCGAAGAGTACGTTCCGTTCATCGTGTTGTTGACGGCGCTCTATACGGTGGCCGGTGGCATTTGCGTGCGTGGCAATCTGCATGGCACGCCGCGCCTGAATACGGCGATACTCGCGCTCGGCACGTTGCTGGCAAGCTTTATGGGCACGACCGGCGCGGCCATGCTGCTGATCCGTCCGTTGCTGCGCGCCAACGACAATCGCAAACACGTCGTCCACGTGGTCGTATTCTTTATTTTCCTGGTGGCAAACGCCGGTGGCTCGCTTTCGCCGCTGGGCGATCCGCCGCTGTTCCTCGGCTTTTTGCAGGGCGTCGGCTTTTTCTGGACCACCACGCACCTCGCGCTGCCCATGCTGTTCGTCTGCGGCGTGTTGCTGATCGGGTTCTATGCGCTCGACTCGTTCTACTTTCACCGGCGTGAGGAAGAGCGCTCGCGCTTTCTCGATCCGACGCCCGATACACCGCCGCTTGGTATCGACGGAAAGATCAATTTTGTGCTGCTGGCCGCGGTGGTTGGACTGGTGCTGATGAGCGGGCTGTGGAGTCCGGGTGTGGTGTTCGATGTGTTCGGCACGCACGTGGCCCTGCAGAATGCCGTGCGCGATGCCGCCCTGATCGGTGTGACGCTGCTTTCATTGGTGCTGACGCCGCGCGCGGCTCGCGCGGGCAATGATTTCAACTGGGCGCCGATCGAAGAGGTGGCCAAACTGTTCGCCGGCATCTTCGTGACGATCGCGCCAGTCATCATGATCCTGCGCGCGGGCGAGGCCGGGGCGTTCGCGGGCATCGTCCATCTGGTCCACGACGCGTCCGGCCAGCCGCACGATCTGATGTACTTCTGGGCAACCGGGCTGCTATCGTCGTTTCTCGACAATGCGCCGACGTACCTCGTGTTCTTCAACCTGGCCGGCGGCGACGCGCAGACGCTCATGACCGCTGGCGCCACCACGCTCGCGGCGATCTCAGCTGGCGCTGTGTTCATGGGGGCGAACACGTATATCGGCAATGCGCCGAACTTCATGGTGAAAGCGATTGCGGAATCGCGCGGCGTTCGCATGCCAAGCTTTTTCGCGTATCTGGGCTGGTCCGCCACGATCCTGTTGCCGGTCTTTTTCGTCACCGGGTGGCTGTTTTTCTGAAGCCGGCGTTTGACGCCGAGGCGGTCGAACTCGACGCACTATACGGAGAATTGCAATGCAGAAGATCCTTGTTGCCCGTCCCATCTTTCCTGACGTGATCGAACGGCTCAAACAGTATTTCGACGTCGAGTGGAATCAGGGCGACGTGTTGTCCACTGACGAACTCACGCGCCGTCTTGCCGATAAGGACGGCGCGCTGACCGCGGGCGAACCGATCGGCTCCGCCGTGTTCGCGGCGGCGCCGCGTCTGCGCGTGGTGTCGAATATGGCGGTTGGCTACAACAACTTCGACATGGACGACTTCGACGCTGCAAACGTGGTCTGCACAGATACGGCGGACGTGCTCAACGAATCGACCGCGGATTTTGGCTGGGCGCTGATGATGGCGGCGGCGCGCCGCATCGCCGAATCGGAGCACTGGCTGCGCGCGGGCAAATGGCAGAAGTGGGCGTACGACAGCTTTCTCGGCAGCGATTTGTACGGATCGACGCTGGGCGTGATCGGCATGGGCCGGATCGGCCAGGCGCTGGCACGTCGCGCGAAGGGTTTCAACATGCAGGTGATCTATCACAATCGCTCGCGCGTTGCGCCGGAAATCGAAGCCGAGCTGAACGCCGAGTACGTATCGAAGCAGGACCTGCTAAGGCGCGCGGATCATGTCGTGCTGGTGCTGCCGTACACGCAGGAGAACCATCACACGATGGGCGCGGCCGAGTTCGCCTTGATGAAGCCGACCGCAACGCTTACCAACATCGCGCGCGGCGGCATCGTCGACGACGCGGCGCTCGTCGAAGCGCTGCGTTCGAAGCAGATTGCAGCCGCCGGCCTCGACGTATTCGAAGGTGAGCCGCATCTGAATCAGGATCTGTTGAGCGTGCCGAACATCGTGCTGACCGCGCATATCGCCAGCGCGACCGAAGCGACGCGCCGCGCCATGGCGAATCTCGCGGCGGACAACCTGATCGCGGGGTTGGGTGAGGGGCCGCGAGCGGGGCGGCCGCCGAATCCGATCAATCCGGGCGTTATCGGCAAGGCGCGTTCATGACAATGATTCTGGTGGCGGCCGTCGCGGTGCTGGCGGTTGCATTGGTCATCGCCCTGGCCTTGCTGATACGCGGTTACGGCCGCGCGGAAGAAAGCGAACAGTTCGAACTGCTGAACGAACGCATGGACGCCGCAGCCGACGCGCAAGCGCATGCGTACGAGCGCCTCGAACGGCAACTGCGCAATGACATCGGCGAGACGGCGCGCGTCTCGCGCACCGAACAGAGTGGTGGCTTCGCGCAGTTCCAGCAAACGCTGGCCACGCAGTTCGGCAGTATGGCGACCGTGCAAGGCGGCAAGATCGACGGTTTCGCTCAACAACTCGACGCCGTGCGTCAGAGTTTGCAGGCGCAGGCCCAGCAGGCGCGCGACGAGCAGGGCCGCTCGCTCAAGCAGTTTGGCGACACCCTGAGTCTGCAATTGGGGCAACTCACCGAGTCCAACGACCGCCGCTTCGCCGAAGTGCGCGCGACTATCGAGCAGCGGCTGAAGGATATCGAGGCGAACAACTCGGTCAAGCTGGAGGAAATGCGCCGCACCGTTGACGAAAAACTGCACGCGACCCTCGAACAGCGCCTCGGCGAGTCGTTCAAGCTGGTGTCGGACCGGCTTGAACAGGTGCATCGCGGGCTGGGTGAAATGCAGACGCTGGCAGCGGGTGTCGGCGATCTCAAGAAGGTGCTGACCAATGTGAAGACGCGCGGCACGTGGGGCGAAGTGCAGCTGGAAGCGTTGCTCGAGCAGATGCTCACCGCCGACCAGTACGCGAAAAACATTGCGACGGTGCCGAAAAGCACGGAGCGCGTCGAATTTGCGATCAAGCTGCCGGGGCGCGCGGAGCAAGGGGACGCGGCTGCGCCGGTCTGGCTGCCAATCGACGCCAAATTCCCGCGTGAAGATTACGAACGGCTGATCGACGCACAGGAGCGTGCCGATCCGGTTGCGGTGGAAGAGGCATCGCGTGCGCTCGAAACGCGGATTCGCGCCGAGGCGCGCACGATCGCGGAGAAGTACGTTGCGCCGCCGTACACCACCGACTTCGCGTTGCTGTTCCTGCCTACCGAGGGCCTGTACGCCGAAGTGCTACGCCGGCCGGGTCTGACGGATCTGCTGCAACGCGACTATCGCGTGACGATCGCGGGGCCGACCACGCTGACCGCGTTGCTCAACAGCTTGCAGATGGGTTTCCGCACGCTCGCGATCGAAAAGCGCTCGAGCGAGGTGTGGCAGGTGCTCGGCGCGGTGAAAACGGAGTTCGGCAAGTTCGGCGACGTGCTGGCCAAAACGAAGGCGCAACTGGAAACCGTCACGCGTTCTATCGAAGCGGCGGAAACGCGCACACGTGTCATGAGCCGCAGGTTGCGCGACGTTGAAGCATTGCCGGGCGAAGCGGCGAGCGGGTTGCTCGGCGATGCGCTCGCGGGTGTCGATCCCGACGAGCAATGAGCCTGCGGGCCCGGGATCAGGCGGCGCTGATCGTTGCGGGCATCAGGCTTCTTCGGGCGCGTCGGTCAGGTGAATTTCGATGCCGCCGAAACGCGAGGCAACCCAGTTGTACGCATGGCACGCAATCCACAGCAGGATGAAACCGAGAATCGCGTTCAGCAGCAGCGCGCTGAACACCGTGCTCAGTTCCACGGAGCCATAGCGTATAAACGCGACCAGCACGCCGAGCAGGACGATCGGCACCGAGAACGTCAGGTACACGAGGATCAGTGCTTTGGCCGTCTGTCCCGGTGCAATGAACGAGATCTGTTTTTTCATGTAAGTCAAACCCGTGTGTCGTAGTGGTAATGGGTAAAGCGAGAGCCAATGATCGCCGGTAGGGCGGGTTGCGTCGGTCAGGCGTCAGATGAGGCCGTCGAACGGCATGATAACGACGCGTTCTCCTTCGGCAATGTCGCCTTCATCGTGCCCGAGCACGATGAAACAATTGGCTTCGCTCATCGAACTCAGCACGCCGGAGCTTTGCGAGCCGGTTGGCGTGACGTGCCAGATGCCGTGCGCGTCCTGTTCGGCGACGCCGCGCTGGAATTCGGTGCGCCTGGCGCGCTTACGGATGGCCTGGCGGCTAATGGCGTCGATGCGCGGCAGCGGCTGTGGCGTGGCGCCGGACATCAGGAGCAGCGCCTCGCGCACGATCTGATAGAAGGTCACCATCACGGCGACCGGATTGCCCGGCAGACCAAAGAATAACGCGGGAAGTCCGGCACCGGGCCGCTCACCGGACCAGACGCGGCCAAATGCGAGCGGCCGGCCCGGGCGCATGGCGAGACTCCAGAACGCGACGTCGCCGAATGTATGCAGCAGTTGCCGCGTGAAATCCGCCTCGCCCACGGACACGCCGCCCGAGGTCAACACCACGTCGGCGCTGGCCGCCGCGCAGCGCAAGGCGGCTTCCATGGCGGCGGGCTCGTCGCGCACCACGCCGAGATCGAGCGTGTCGATGTTCAGGCGGCGGAGCATGGCAAACAGCGTGTAGCGGTTGCTGTCGTACACGGAACCCGGGTCGAGCGGTTCGCCGAGCGAGCGCAATTCGTCGCCGGTCGAGAAGAAGGCGACGCGCAAACGCCGCCGGACATTGACTTCGCCGATGCCGAGCGACGCCAGCAGGCCCAGATCCGACGCGCGCATGATACGGCCGGCTCGCAGCGCGGCCTGGCCGCGGGCGAGGTCCTCTCCTGCGCGGCGCCGGGTTGCCCCGGCCGCCACGGCGTTGCCGGCGAAGCGCGCCGAGTCGCCGCCGGCGGTGCGCTCGACGAGTTCCTGGGGCACGACCGTGTCGCAGTCGGGCGGCATGCAGGCACCGGTCATGACGCGCACGCATTGGGTGGTCTCGACCCGGCCCGTGAACGGATGTCCGGCCAGCGCCTTGCCGATGACCGTCAACTCGACGGAGGATCCGCCGGCCGCGAGCGCCGCGCCGTTGAATGCGTAGCCGTCCATCGCGGAGTTGTCATGCGAAGGGACGTCGATCGGCGACACGATATCGGCGGCGAGCACGCGGTCGAGCGCGTCGCGCAGGGGCACCCGTTCAACGGACGTGACCGGCGCGGCCCACTGGCGAACAATTGCCTGAGCGGCCGAAACAGGTAGCGCGTGTGGATCGTACTGCGCGACGCAGCGGGAAAATTCGTTAAGCGTGGTCATGAAGAGCTGGACGTCGCGGCTGGAGGCGGGACCGGCTGTTGCCGTTCAACCGGAGCGGGATTTCAACCGGGTCCTCGATCACGTTCGAGGTCAGCGAGTTCTTGTAGCGAATTGATATTGTAAAACGCACGCTCGTCGGTAAAGACGACTTCGACCGTCTTGTGGCGCGCGTACCACGCGCGGACTTTGCGCCCGCCGGCTTCCAGAAAGCCTGACAGGTCGTCTGCGAGACCCGTGCGCAGCAGCGCAAAGACGGGGTGCGGGGACAGTTGGCCGTGGGCGTCGGAGGTAGCGGCCATGGCGATGTCCGACGTGGTCGAGTCCAGCTCGTGGGCGAGGCGGATGGCAAGCTCGGTGGGCAGCCAGGGCGAGTCGCAGGGCGCGCTGAGCACGTACGCGGTATCCGCCGCGCGCAGTCCGGCGAGCAGGCCAGCCAGCGGGCCGGGAAAGCCGTCGAGGGTATCGGCCACCACCGTGGCGCCATAAGGTGCGCCCAGTGCGGCGTACCTTTCAGGATGACGATTGGCGCTGATCAGCAGGGCGCCGGTTTGCGGCGCGAGGCGCCTCAGCACGTGGACGGCGAGTGGTTCGCCGTGCAGTATTTGCAGCCCCTTGTCGGCCCCGCCCATGCGTATGCCGCGGCCGCCCGCGAGCAGCAGCCCGGTGATGTCTTCTCGCACCGGCTTCATGTGCCGCAGCTCATTTGCCGTTCATCTGCCACTTAGCCGCCGATATACGACATTTCGACGCGGCGGCCATCCTGCGCGGGCACATCGGCTGCGCCGCTGCCGCGCAGCTGCGAATAGCGGTCGCCGCGGTTCTGCCAGATTTCGGCGACGGCGGTGGCGATCGCGGCGTCGCTCGCGCCGCTGCGCACCAGCGCGCGCAGGTCGTGGCCGGCCGACGCGAACAGGCACAGATACAACTTCCCCTCGGTGGACAGACGCGCCCGCGTGCAACTACCGCAAAACGCGCGCGTGACGCTGGATATCACGCCGATCTCGCCGCCGCCGTCCACGTAACCCCAGCGCTGGGCGGTCTCGGCTGCGCTGTGCGCCTCGAGCGGCGCGAGCGGGAAATGCTCGGCGATGCGCATGACGACGTCGGCGGAGGGCAGTACCTCCGTCATGTTCCAGCCGTTGGACGTGCCGACGTCCATGTATTCGATGAACCGCAGCACCGCACCCGAGCCCTTGAAGTGACGCGCCATCGGCACGATCTCGCCGTCGTTGGTGCCGCGCTTGACCACCATGTTGACCTTGACCGGCGCGAGCCCCACCGCGTGTGCGGCAGCGATGCCGTCCAGCACGTCGGCGACCGCAAAGTCGGCGTCGTTCATGCGGCGAAACAGGGCGTCGTCGAGCGCGTCCAGGCTGACGGTCACGCGGGTCAGGCCGGCATCCTTCAGGCTGCGTGCCTTGCGCTCCAGCAGCGAGCCGTTGGTCGTGAGCGTCAGATCGAGCGGGCGGCCTGCCGGGGTGGTCAGTTGCGCGAGCCGTTCGATCAGGAATTCCAGATTTTTGCGCAGCAGCGGTTCGCCGCCCGTCAGACGGATTTTTTCGACGCCATGCGCGACGAAAAGCCGCGCGAGGCGTTCGATTTCCTCGAAGCTGAGCAAAGCGCTATGCGGCAGGAACGTGTAGTCCTTGTCGAACACCGCGCGCGGCATGCAGTAGACGCAACGGAAATTGCAGCGATCCGTCACCGAGATGCGCAGATCGCGCAGCGGGCGCGCAAGCGTGTCGTGCAGCGCGCCGCTAGGCGTCTGCACCGGGCCGGCAATAACTGGCACCGCGCTGTGATCGGCAACGGGGATGATGCGTCGGGACATGAATTGCTTCGGTGGGCGCTTGAAAAGAAAGCCAGATATTCATTTTAGCGGAAATGCTTCCAGCGGCAGCGGCGCCCAAGGCCCTGGCGGGGTATACGGGGAGGGGCATATCGCCCGGCGG
>NZ_LXKA01000232.1 GCF_001645125.1 Paraburkholderia ginsengiterrae
GTGCTTCCGCGTCTCGACGGCAATGGCAACTCGCCCCTCGGACTCGCTTTCCGTCCGCTTTACGCCACCGCCCTTGGGTCCTGGTGGGGGCTCGACGCCCAGTCGATCTTGCAGCAGCGTTTCGAGCCGCTGCCGTTGTTACGCGTTTGACGACGGCTTGAGGCAGCTTAAGGCGGCTTTGCCGGTGTGTGCGGCAGCGTGCCTCCGCGTGACTATTTCGCGCGCCACGCAATCCAGAGCTTGCGGATCGGCGTCAGCGAGATGCGTTGATGCAGCACCTGATAACCGTCGCGCTCGATTTCATCCAGCAGTGCCAGCGCCAGCGCTGTCTGTGCAACCAGGGTGCGCTGCAGGCGGCGCTCGCCGGCGGGCACCGCAGCGAGCGCGCTTTGCAGCGCGTCGCGGGCGCGCTTCGTTTCGAAGCGCATCAGTTCGGTGAACGCGTCGGTATATTTTCGATTGATCAGATCCGCGGCGGTTACGTTAAAGCGCTGCATTTCGTCGATCGGAATATAGATGCGGCCTTGGCGCGCGTCGTTACCCGTTTCGACCACGAATTGCGCCAGCAGCAATGCCTCGCCGAGCGGCGCGGACCAGTTCGAATCCCGCGCGGCGCCGTTCGCCGCGGCGCGCGCGACCAGCGACGCGAAGGTGCCGCCCACGCCTTGCACATAGCGGCGCAGATTCGGATAGTCGAGGTAGCGCGCCTGGTCGAGGTCCATTTCGAACCCGGCGAGCAACGCCTGCAGCGCCGGATACTCCGCGTTCATTTCGGGGAGGTGGGCCGCCAGCGCCTTGGATACCGGATGCGAAGGCGAGCCCGAAGCCAGCGCGGCGATTTCCTTTTGCCACCAGGCGAGTTTGGTGCGGCCCACGGCCGGATCGCTGGTTTCCTTGACCGTTTCCTCGAACTCGCGGCGCAGTGCGAACAGCGCGGTCAGGAGCGGCTGGTTGCGTGCCGGCGCTTGCCGAAGCGCATAGTAAATGCTGGATCCGGGCGGTGCCGCTTTTTGCTGGCAATAGTCGTCGAAATTCACTGGATTGGGAATGTGGGGAAGGGCGGACGAAGCGAAGGCGCGTCGTGCGGGCATCAAGCCAAAAATTGTAGCATCGGCGCCGCTTCGGCATATGCTGGGCAGATGCAGACAAGCGCGAATCAATCGGTTAGAATCTCGCGCTTACGCTTTCGGGCACGTGCTTCTGGCGCGGCTCGGGGCAAGCAGGAGAACGGGTAAACGCGTGCGGTCAAACGCGCTGCGCCGTGCCCGGCTGCGAGGGTGGCGAAATTGGTAGACGCACCAGGTTTAGGTCCTGACGCCCGCAAGGGTGTAGGGGTTCGAGTCCCCTCCCTCGCACCATCATGAAGTTCAGCGGTAAAAGTAAAGAAAGGCGGAACCTGTCAAGGGTTGCCGCCTTTTTTCTTTTTCCATCGCACTTGAACGTAGCAAGGCGGGTTTTCCCGCCACGCCTTGAATTCCTGGATGAAGCGGATTAGCGCGGCGGCGTGTCGCATCACGCGGCCGGCGTTTGCGCGTCCGCGCCCGGCAACTCTGCTTGTGCGGCGCCTTCGAGAAAGCGGCGGGTCGAGTCGAAGGCTTGCAGCATTGCGTCGGGCATCGGTGCTTGCTGCATCACGGCCTGATGGTTTTCAAACGCCGAAGCAAGCAGCTTCGCCAGTTCCGGCGAACGCAAATGACGCAGCAGCACGCTGACGGCAATCGCCGTTGCCTGGCTCGCGCCGGCCGTCTGGAGTTCCGACGCGGTGAGGGCGGCGATCTGTTTGTTGATGTCCACTGAAACTTCCTTGGATGAAATGTGGGAGATTGAAGGCTCGGTGGCCAAACCCGAATTTTGACATGGTTGGCCAGCTGCCGTGAACGCGGCGGCGTTGCGCATGCTTCAGTGTGGTATTCCGCTCCGTCGTTTTCGCCGGATTGCTGATCTAATACTCTCGGGGGATGAATCCATGTGTGGCTAAATGGATCTTGCTACGGAGCACAATAATTAGAGGCTTGCGATGAGCGTGATATTCGCCATGCTCGGCGCGGTGGTCGGCATGCTGATCGCCTGGTCGAACGATTTGCCGGTTGGCTTCTGCGCGCTGACGGGCGGCGTAGCCGGTTTTGCGCTGGCGCGTCTGCTGCGGCATCAGTCGCCGGGCAGCACGGCGGAACCGGCGTCCAAGCCTGCCGCAGCAGACAACCGGAGTTCACCAGGCGACCTCGCCACGCGCGTCGAGCGGCTGGAGCGCGAGATCGTCGTATTGCGCGGCGAGATTCGTCGGTTGAGCGAAGGGGAAATGGCGGGTGCCGGAGTCGATGGCCCGCAAGCTGCTGCCCCTGCGGCGACCTTGCCACAGCGCCACGACACGGCGGCGAGCCCTGACGCGCTCTCGCCCGCAACCGGGCAGGCGGCGCGTCCTAAGGCGCCGATGCCAGTGGTTCAAGAGGCCAGCGCCGTGCCCGCCCCGGCAGGCGCCGAAACCATCAAGTTGCCCACGCCGCCGCGCGGCCCGGATTTCGCCGAACGCCTCTTCAAAGCATGTCGCGAGTGGTTTTTGGGCGGCAATGCCGTTGTGCTCGTTGGCATCATCGTGCTGTTTTTCGGCATTGCCTTCCTGCTCAAATACGCGGCCGACAACAGCCTGCTGCCGATTGAATTCCGCCTCTCCGGTGTCGCGCTCGCCGCGACCGCGCTGCTCGTGCTCGGCTGGCGCATCGGTGAACGCCGCGGCGCGTATGGGCTGATCCTGCAAGGAGGCGGCGTCGGCGCGCTCTATCTGACGGTGTTCGCCGCCACCCGGCTCTATGATCTGCTACCGGTGGCTACCGCCTTGCCGTTAATGATCGCCATCTGCGCGCTCAGCGCATTTCTGGCCGTACGGCAGAACGCTTCGTCGCTGGCATTCATGGGCAGCGCGGGCGGTTTTCTCGCACCGCTCCTGTTGACGACGGGCGTCGGCAGTCATGTGATGCTGTTCAGCTACTACGCGCTGCTCAACGCGGGTATCCTCGCGATCGCGTGGTTCAAGGCGTGGCGCCCGTTGAATCTGCTCGGCTTTGTGTTCACGTTTTCGATTGGCGCCGCGTGGGGCGTGACGGCCTACCGGCCCGAACTGCTTGCCAGTACGGAGCCGTTCCTGATTCTGTTTTTCCTCATGTATGTCGGCATCGCGTTGCTCTACGCGGTTCGCCGCGAGATCGCGCTGAAGCACTACGTCGACGGCACACTGGTGTTCGGCACGCCGCTGGTGACGATCGGCTTGCAAGCGGCCCTAATGAGGGGCACCGAATTCGGTCTGGCGTGGAGCGCGGTGGCGTTGGCTGCGTTCTACCTCGCGGTCGCGGGCTGGCTGTCGCGCCGCCGCGAGCGGCTCGGCATGATGTTCGAGGCCATGCTCGCGCTCGCGGTGATCTTCGCCACGCTCGCCGTGCCGCTCGCGTTCTCCGGCCCGACCACGAGCGCGGTTTGGGCGATCGAAGGCGCCGCGATCACGTGGCTTGCCGTGCGCCAGCGACGTCTCACCGCGTTCGGCTTCGGCTTGCTGCTGCAGTTAGCCGCGGCGCTCGCGTACGCGTATGCGGCCGGTCCGATCATGCCGGGCGAGGGCGTGAACGTCTGGCCGGTCCTGAATGGCGCGTATATCGCCTCCGTGCTGATTGCGCTCGCGAGCCTCTTCACGGGATGGCGTCTGCACGGCCGCGCCGAAGCCGCCGAGTGGCATGCATGGATGCCGCAGATCGGTCTCGCCGCCAGCGTGTGGGGCCTGTTGTGGTGGATTGCGGGCGGTCTCCACGAAATCCATGCCTACGCCGATGCTCACCTCCCGTATGATCATGCGCGTTTCGACATTGCCGCCGTCGCGCTGTTTGCCGTGCTTTCGGCGTGTCTCGCGCACGGTGCGCGACGCGCGCTGCGCTGGCCGCTCGCCGAACTCCCCGCGCTCGTGCTCGTACCGGTCCTCGCACTGCTGACCGCGGGGCTCTTCATCTTGGGTGCAGCGCCGGTCAGTGGTTACGGCTGGCTGGTTTGCGCGCTGGCCGCTGGCTGCGCGTATGGCTTGTTGTGGCGCCAGCAGCGCGACGTCGCCGATGCCGTGCTCGGGCCGCTTCACACGCTGATGTTCTGGACGGCCGGCGCGTTTGCGGCGCTGGTGGGCTATTGGGGCTTGCGGGACTATGTGCCCGAAGGCGCATGGAGCTGGAGCGCGTGGGCCTATGGCTTCGGTGTGCCGCTGTTGCTGGTGGCGGGCGTCGGGCACCGTCTGCGCTGGCCGGTCGCTCGCTTCCTGCGCGCCTATCAGGTGTGGGGCGCGGCGCCGCTCGCCGTCCTGCTGTGGGCGTGGAGCATCGCGAGCGTGACGAGCGATGGCAGTGCCGCGCCGCTCATCTGGCTGCCGGTCCTCAATTCGCTCGACGTCGCGCAGATCCTCGCGTTCATCGCCTGGCTGGTCTGGGTGCGGCGGCTGCGTGAGGCAGGCGTGCAATGGCATCCACGCTTTGCAGGCCACCTGCTGTTTGCCACGCTGTTCCTGTGGTTCAACGCGCTGCTGCTGCGCACGCTGCATCATTGGTTCGGTGTGCCGTACCATCTCGCGGCGATGTCACACTCAATGCTCGTGCAGGCGTCAATATCGGTATTCTGGACAGTGTGCGCGCTCGCCATGATGATCTGGGCAACGCGCCGGGAGAGCCGGGTGGTCTGGTTCATTGGCGGCGCGCTCCTCACGGCGACCGTTGTCAAACTGTTCCTGTTCGATCTGTCGCATGTGACCGGCATCGAGCGGATCGTTTCGTTTATCGGCATCGGTTCGATGTTGCTGCTGATTGGCTACTTCTCACCCTTGCCGCCCAAAGGCGTGGTTCCGGAAACAGAACAATGAAACGTGCTTTCACCCTGACCGGCTGGTGCTGTGCGATCGTGGCGCTGTGCGCGTCGGCGCCCGTGTTCGCGGCAGATCATTTTGCGCAGCGCTTCGCCCTTCAACTCGAAGAAGGCGCAGCGTACTACAGCGTGACGCTGCCGGCCGCGGTCTATCTGGCAAGCGATCGCGGCGATCTTGGCGACGTGCGTGTCTTCAACGGTGCGGGCGAACCCGTGCCGTATTCGCTCGATGCGGCACGCGAACTTACCCGCGTGCCGCCTACGCTGCACGCCGTGAACTGGTTTCCGTTGCCGCCGGCCGCCGCCGGTTCCAGCTCCAGCTCCCGGCTCGGCGTAACGATTGCCGCCGACGGTTCGCTGCACGCCACCGCAGCCCCGCCGGCGCGCTCGCAACACGACACCGAATTGATCGATACCGGGCGTGCGTCCCCTAAGGCGGGCGCGTCCGGAGCGCCGCCGTCGAACGAGGCAAACGCGTTGGTCGTCCATCTGCGCGATGACAATTACCAGGGGCGCGTCACCGTTGAAGCGAGCGACGATTTGCAGCACTGGAAACCCGCCGGCGACGCTCAACTCCTCAAGCTCAGCTACAACGGCAGCACGCTGAGTCAGGACCGGATCGAACTGGACGGCACGCGCGCGCGTTACCTGCGTTTGCATTGGCTCGATGGCGTGCCGTACGTCGATTCGATGGAACTGGAGGTGCAGCCCGTTGCCGCCGACAATGTGCAACGGACAGGCCGGATATGGAACGAAGGCATCGTTGCTCGCGCGGGGCCGAAACCCGGCGAGTATTTCTTCGTGACGGGCGGCCCATTCCCTGTCGAACGCTTGCGGCTCAACCTGCCTCAGCCGAATACCGTTGCGCCTGCCGTCGTCTACTCGCGTGCGGGGCTGGACGCGCCGTGGCGCCAGGTGGCGAGCGCGACGCTGTTCCGCTTGCATAACGGCGCGGTGGAGCAAAGCAACCCGGAACTCGAATTGATGCCCGACACGGATCGCCAATGGCGCGTGGTGGTCGATACGCGTAACGGTGGACTTGGCGCTGGAACGCTGACCGTTGCGGCGGGCTGGCGTCCGGCAACACTGACGTTCGTCGCGCGCGGAGCCGCGCCGTTTACGCTTGCGGTGGGGAGCGCGGCGGCGGTGTCGTCGGCGGTGAGCCGCGGCGATCTGCTGATGGGGGCTTCGTCCGTTGCCGCCACAGCGCGAGTCGGCGATGCGCTGTCAGCGCCGCCGGAGGCCGATGCGCGATCCAGCGGAGATGCGGATGCGCGTCGCCGTTACTTGCTGTGGGCGGCGCTGGTGCTGGCTGTCGGCTCGCTTGGGATGATCGCCCGGCGCCTCGCTCGTGGCGCACGGGTTCACGCGGGCGATGTGGGGAACTCAGGCGCACCTGATTCGCCCGGCCGCGCCGGAGCCGCGGGCACGGATGCGGCTGGCAGTGCCGCGGATATTCCGAACGGGCATCGCGACGACAAGACGTGAGTTCGACTTGGAGCCGGGGCCGGCGCTAACTCGTCGGCGCCGTCCCCCCAGGTTGCTGGCTGCTGGCATGCATCGTCTGGTACGCACGGTATCGGGTCACTGGGTCACACCGGGTTACCGGGTCGCGCGCACCTCGAAAAGCTACTGGCGCTTCACTCCTCGCGCGCCGTCAACGTGCCAATGATCTTGTCGAGCGCGAGGCTGAAGGCCTCTTTTTCCCGATCGTCGAGACAGTCGAACATGTCTCCATTCCATTTGCGCGCGATCGGCATCACCTTGCGGTACAGCGCGCGGCCTTCCGCTGTTAGCGAGACCAGCACTACGCGACCGTCTTCCGCGCTCGGCTCGCGCTTCACGAGCCCTTGCTTGATCAGCGCTTCAGCGGCGCGGCTTGCCTGGCTTTTGTCGAGATTGGCATGCCTCGCCAGTTCCATGATCGAGAACGGCCCGAACGACCCCACCGATGCCACCACCCGCGCTTCAGGCAGGGTCACGCCAAGCTTGTCCTGATAGCGCTCGCTGATACCGCGCTCCGCGAGTTTGTTCAGCACATGCAAACGGTACGTGAGGAACTGTTCGAGTCCGGTTTTGGCGGAGTCCTTCATGGTCTTCCCGTAATGAGTGATCGGTCGCGGCGCAATGATTGTTGCCGCAACCGTTCCTCCGGTCAACGCGCGCCGTATTTTAGACGCGTCAATTGTTCTGCTTCATTCGCCAACAGGCGTGCGGCATCGCGAATCGCGACCTCCAGGGTGATCGGCCCCGGGGCGGGCGAGAAGCAGCCGCTGAAGTGTTCGGCGAGACGCGGCAACGCTGCGGAGTCGACCGCACCGGAGAGCAGGGTGGCCGGTACGCCCGCCGCCTGCGCATGACGACAGGCAATGAAGGGCGCCTTGCCATGCAGCGTTTGCACGTCCGAACGGCCTTCGCCGGTAATCAGCCAGTCCGCGCCTTCGAGCGCCGCGTCGAGACCGATTTGCCGCGCGACGGTTTCCGCGCCCGGTTCGAACTGCGCGCCGAGCATATGCAGTGCGAAGCCGAGGCCGCCGGCCGCACCCGCGCCGGGTTGATTGCGCGCGGTGCGGCCAAGTGCCGCCTCGAGCAGATCCGCGAAGCGCCCGAGTGCGGCGTCGATCGAGGCAACCTGCTCGGGCTTGACGCCTTTCTGCGGACCGAACACGGCGGTCGCGCCGTGCTCGCCGGTGAGCGGGTTGTCCACGTCCGACATGCCGACGAACTGCGTATCCGCCAGGCGCGAATCGAGTTGTGAGACGTCGACACGCGCCACCCGCGCGAGTTGCTCGGGCGTGGCGTCGAGTTCATTGTCTTGCGCGTCGAACAGTTTCAGGCCGAGGCCGGCCAGCAAACCGGCGCCGCCGTCGTTCGTGCTGCTGCCGCCGAGCGCGACGAAAAAGCGCCGCACGCCGGCATCCATCAGCGCGCTAATCGCTTCGCCCATGCCACGGGTGCTGCGCGCCTCCACCGGCACGCCCATGCCTACCGGGTCGGTAATGCCGACCACCTCCGCCGTTTCGACGATCGCGCTGCCGTCGGCCAGCAGGCCGGTGAGCGCTTCGCGCAGCGGGCCGGCCGCGCCGCGCACGCTCAGCGTGCGGCGCTCGCCGCCGCGCGTGGGCATGGCGTCGAGCGTGCCTTCGCCGCCGTCGGCCATCGGGCAGATGCGTACTTCGGCATCGAGACGGGCGCGCTGGATGCCCGAGGCAATGGCCTGCGCGACTTCTTCCGCGCTAAGCGAGCCTTTGAAGGAATCAGGAGCAATGACGACGACAGGCGAGGACGGCAAATTCGGCATGGTGTCTCTGGATGGTTGGAATCGTTGCGAGAGCGGAGGACATGATGGGCTGCAGGCACAGCCCCAAGCGCTGCCGTTAGCTTATCAGCATGGGCGCGCCGACTGAATATGTCGAATGGCATAGCCGGAATCGTAAGGGGTCTGATGCGAGCGCGCGGTGCACCGCGGCAGTGCGGGAACAGGGCTGAAACGGGCCGGAAACAGCCCGGAAAACAGAAAAATATTGACAAAAGCGCCGATAAAAACGCGCGCGGGCATCGAATCCCGGCTAGCCGCTCAAATAGTTTGCTAAAATATTCGGCTCTTTGGACTCAACCGTGCTGCCAGCGGCCTGCAAGCCCGCGGCGCAGGCGCCAAGTCGATGCAAGGCGCGATGCAAGGCGATAACGTAAAGCGATCACGCAAAGCGAATCGCAACGCGACATCGACGGCCGGCACGGAGAAGATAACTGATTCGCTCGAATAATTTTAGGACGATTGAAGCCATGGCTAACGTTGTTGAAAACCTCGGCAAGCTCGAACGCCGCGTCACGATTTCCCTGCCGAAGGACGCCGTGCAGAAGGAAGTGGATTCGCGTATCCGTCAACTCGCGAAGAACGTGCGCATGCCGGGTTTCCGCCCGGGCAAGGTGCCGCTCAAGATGGTGACGCAACAGTATTCGGGCCAGGTGGAAGCCGAAGTGCTGAGCGACAAGGTCGGCAAGGAATTCTTCGACATCAGCCGCGCCGAAAATCTGCGCGTCGCCGGCCAGCCGAGCTTCGCGCCGAAGGGTGATGTGACCGAAGGCGACTACGCGTTCGACGCGACCTTCGAGGTGTATCCGGAAGTGAAGCTGGGCGACGTCGCCACGGCTGAAATCGAGCGCACCACGACCACCATCAGCGAAGCGGAAATCGACCGCACGCTGGACATCCTGCGCAAGCAGCGCGTGCACTTCCACGCTCGCGGCGAAGCCGGCGAGCACGGTGACGGCGGCGCGGACACGGCAGCTAAAGAAGGTGATCGCGTCACGGTCGACTTCGTCGGCAAGATCGACGGTGAAGTGTTCCAGGGCGGCAGCGCTGAAGACTTCGCGTTCGTGCTGGGCGAAGGCCGCATGCTGCCGGAATTCGAAAAGGCAGCCACGGGCCTGAAGGTCGGCGAGGCGAAGGAATTCGACCTGGCTTTCCCCGCGGACTACCACGGCAAGGAAGTGGCCGGCAAGACCGCCCAGTTCACGATCACGATGAAGAAGATCGAGTGGCCGCACCTGCCGGAAATCGACACTGAGTTTGCGAAGTCGCTCGGTATCGAAGACGGCGATCTGACCAAGATGCGCGCTGAGATCAAGGACAACCTCGAACGCGAAGCGAAGCGCCGCACGCAAGCCATCGTCAAGAACCAGGTGATGGACGCGCTCCTGAAGATTTCCGAGCTCGACGTGCCGAACGCACTGATCGAACAGGATCAGGAACGCCTCGTCGCGATGGCGCGTCAGGATCTGGAGCAACGCGGCGTGCCGAACGCCAAAGACGCACCGATCCCGGCCGCCATGTTCAAGGAACAGGCTGAGCGCCGCGTCAAGCTGGGCCTCGTGCTGGCCGAGCTTGTCAAGGCCAACGAACTGCAGGCGAAGCCGGAGCAGATTCGTGCCGAAGTGGACGAATTCGCGAAAAGCTACGAAGACCCGAAGGAAGTCGTCCGCTGGTATTATTCCAACCAGCAACGCCTTGCAGAAATGGAAGCGTACGTCGTTGAAGCCAACGTCGTCGACTTCGTTCTCAGCAAGGCCAAGGTGACGGACAAGGAAGTGAGCTTCGAAGAGCTGGCAAGCGCAACGGCGCAAGCGCAAGCTTAAGTGTCGCTGCAACGGCGTGCCGGCTGTCGGAGCGACGGCCCGCACGCCGTTTTTTTGTGCTGCGAATGTGCGCTGCGTTTTGCATGGGGTCATGCATCGCGCGCGAACTGATCGTGCACTTGAATGCGGGGTCGCTGCCCACACCTGTCTAGCATCTAATATTCAGAATATTTCCAGACAAGGATCCATTGCATGACCTTTCGCGCCCAAATGCTGGACACGTTGACCTCCCAGTCGTCGCGGGATCTCGAAGCGCAGGCGCTCGGACTGGTGCCGATCGTCGTGGAAACGAGCGGCCGGGGCGAGCGCTCGTATGACATTTATTCCCGTCTGCTGAAGGAACGCATTGTGTTCCTGGTCGGCGAAGTGAACGACCAGACGGCCAATCTCGTCGTGGCGCAGATGCTGTTCCTCGAAAGCGAGAATCCGGACAAGGACATCAGTTTCTACATCAACAGCCCGGGCGGATCCGTTTCGGCCGGCATGGCGATTTACGATACGATGCAATTCATCAAGCCGGACGTCTCCACGCTTTGCATGGGCCTTGCGGCCAGCATGGGCGCGTTCCTGCTCGCAGCGGGCGCGAAGGGCAAGCGTTTCGCGTTGCCGAATTCGCGCGTGATGATTCACCAGCTGCTCGGCGGCGCGCGCGGCCAGGCATCGGATATCGAAATTCAGGCCCGCGAAATCCTGTATTTGAAGGAGCGGCTGAATCATCTGCTCGCGCATCACACTGGCCAGCCGGTCGAGCGTATCGCGCGCGACACCGACCGCGACAACTTCATGTCCGGCGACGACGCGCAAGCATACGGTCTGGTCGATCAGGTGGCGCACAAGCGTCCTTGATCTGGCGCGGTTTTTGCCCCGAAATGGGGCAAAAACCGTCAGCGGATCGGTTGTGAAATAATCAAGAATCGTCCGAGCGCCTGCGGCAAACGCCGTCATCCTGGCTCAAGCCCTGCCGCGCCTTATCCGCGAGGCGGGGGCAAACGGCGTATCATGTTATCGAGTGTCCGGAGGCTCACACATCTATGGCGGACAAAAAAGGTTCTAACAGCGAAAAGCTGTTGTATTGCTCGTTTTGCGGCAAGAGCCAGCATGAAGTCAAAAAGCTGATTGCAGGCCCGTCGGTGTTCATCTGCGATGAATGTATCGACCTGTGCAACGAGATCATTCGCGATGAGGCGGCCGGCGCGGGCATCGAGGCGGGCTTGTCCAAGTCCGATCTGCCGAGTCCGCAGGAAATCCGTGAAATCCTCGACCAGTACGTGATCGGTCAGGAACGCGCGAAGAAGATTCTCGCGGTCGCGGTGTACAACCACTACAAGCGCCTCAAGCATCTCGACAAGAAAGACGAGATCGAGCTCTCCAAGAGCAACATTCTGCTGATCGGCCCGACCGGTTCCGGCAAGACGTTGCTTGCGCAGACCCTCGCGCGCCTTCTGAACGTTCCGTTCGTGATTGCCGACGCAACCACGCTGACGGAAGCCGGCTATGTCGGTGAAGACGTCGAGAACATCATTCAGAAGCTGCTGCAGAACTGCAATTACGAAGTCGATAAGGCCCAGCGCGGCATTGTCTACATCGACGAAATCGACAAGATCAGCCGCAAATCCGACAACCCGTCGATCACCCGCGACGTGTCGGGCGAAGGCGTGCAGCAGGCTTTGCTGAAGCTGGTCGAAGGCACGATGGCGTCGGTGCCGCCGCAAGGTGGCCGTAAGCATCCGAACCAGGACTTCATCCAGGTCGACACCACCAACATCCTGTTCATCTGCGGCGGCGCGTTCGACGGCCTCGAGAAGGTCATCGTCGACCGTACCGAGAAGACCGGGATTGGCTTCGGCGCAAGCGTGAAGAGCAAACAGGACCGTGACGCCGGCGAAGTGCTGCGCGAAGTGGAGCCGGAAGATCTGATCAAATTCGGCCTGATTCCGGAACTGATCGGCCGTCTGCCGGTGGTGGCCACGCTCGGCAAGCTCGACGAAGCGGCGTTGATGAAAATCCTCGTCGAACCGAAGAATGCGCTGGTCAAGCAATACCATAAGCTGTTCAGCATGGAACGCGTCGAGCTCGAGATTCGCCCGGCCGCGTTGCAGGCTGTGGCGCGCAAGGCGATCCGCCGCAAGACGGGCGCGCGGGGGCTGCGCTCCATTCTGGAACAGGCGTTGCTCGACGTGATGTATGACCTGCCGCAAATGAAAGGCGTTAGCAAGGTTATCATCGACGACAACGTGATCGACGGCGACGGCAAGCCGCTACTGATCTACGAAGACGCGCCTAAAGTCGCGGGTTCGAACTGATCGGCTTGTGGGTTTTGCAAAAAAAGCCGTTCATGGCGACGTGAACGGCTTTTTTCGTTTATCGTGTGGTCAGCATGGTTGTTTTCACTATGGAGTCACTGAACCTTCGGAGTCACTGAACTTTTCCCACACGCGGAGGCTTGCAATCTTTTCTGCTGGCCTCACCTATCGAACGAACTGATTCCACTCATGGGGAAATGAAATGTCAGGAACCCAACTCCTCCCGCCGGAACGCATTACGCTGCCGCTGCTCCCGCTGCGCGACGTAGTCGTCTTCCCGCACATGGTGATTCCGCTCTTCGTAGGCCGCCCGAAGTCGATCAAGGCTCTCGAAGCAGCGATGGAAGGCGGCAAGCACATCATGCTCGTCGCCCAGAAAACGGCTGCGAAAGATGAGCCGACCGAAAAGGACATGTACGAAGTAGGGTGTGTTGCCAACATCCTGCAAATGCTGAAGCTGCCCGACGGCACCGTGAAGGTGCTCGTCGAGGGCCTGCAGCGCGCGAAAACGCTTTCCATCGAAGAACAGGAAACGCAGTTCTCGTGCGAAGTCATGCCGCTCGAACCCGACCACGCCGACAGCGCCGAGACTGAAGCGCTGCGCCGCGCGATCGTGTCGCAGTTCGACCAGTATGTGAAGCTGAACAAGAAGATTCCGCCGGAGATCCTGACCTCGCTGTCGGGTATCGACGAAGCCGGGCGTCTGGCCGACACGATCGCGGCACACCTGCCGCTCAAGCTCGACCAGAAGCAGCACATCCTCGAGATGTTCCCGGTCATCGAGCGCCTCGAGCATCTGCTCGCGCAACTCGAAGCGGAGATCGACATCCTGCAGGTCGAAAAGCGCATCCGCGGGCGCGTCAAGCGCCAGATGGAGAAGAGCCAGCGCGAGTACTACCTGAACGAGCAGGTCAAGGCGATCCAGAAGGAACTCGGCGAAGGCGAAGAAGGTGCCGATCTCGAAGAACTCGAGAAGCGCATCACAGCCGCCCGCATGCCGAAGGAAGCCAAGAAGAAGGCCGACGCCGAGCTGAAAAAGCTCAAGCTGATGTCGCCGATGTCGGCTGAAGCGACGGTCGTGCGCAACTACATCGATACGCTGATCGGCTTGCCGTGGCGCAAGAAGAGCAAGGTCAACAACGACCTCTCGAACGCGGAGCGCGTGCTCGACGAAGACCACTTCGGTCTCGAGAAGGTGAAGGAACGCATTCTCGAGTATCTCGCGGTCCAGCAACGCGTCGACAAGGTCAAAGCGCCGATCCTGTGCCTCGTTGGGCCTCCGGGTGTCGGTAAGACGTCGCTGGGCCAGTCGATCGCTCGTGCCACGAACCGCAAGTTCGTGCGTATGGCGCTCGGCGGCGTGCGCGACGAGGCTGAGATTCGCGGTCACCGTCGTACCTACATCGGTTCGATGCCCGGCAAGATTCTGCAGAGCCTGACCAAGGTCGGCGTGCGCAATCCGCTCTTCCTGCTCGACGAAGTCGACAAGATGGGCCAGGATTTCCGCGGCGATCCGTCGTCGGCCTTGCTGGAAGTGCTCGATCCGGAACAGAACCATACGTTCGCCGATCACTATGTCGAAGTCGACTTCGATCTGTCGGACGTGATGTTCGTGGCGACGTCGAACTCGCTGAATATCCCGCCGCCGTTGCTCGACCGGATGGAAGTGATTCGTCTGTCGGGTTACACGGAAGACGAGAAGGTCAGCATCGCGCAACGTTATCTTTTGCCCAAGCAGAAGAAGAACAACGGCCTCAAGGATGGCGAGGTCGATGTAACGGAAACCGCGATCCGCGACATCATCCGTTACTACACGCGTGAAGCGGGCGTGCGTTCGCTCGAGCGTGAAATTTCGAAGATCTGCCGCAAGGTCGTGAAGATGCTTCTGCTGAAGAAGGCGGAAGGCGCGGTGAAGGTCGACGGCAGCAATCTCGACACGTTCCTTGGCGTGCGCAAGTACGACTTCGGTCTGGCGGCGAAGGAAAATCAGGTTGGCCAGGTGACGGGTCTCGCGTGGACGGAAGTGGGCGGCGATCTGCTGACCATTGAAGCCGCAGTGATGCCGGGCAAGGGCAATGTGATCCGCACGGGTTCGCTCGGCGACGTGATGAAGGAATCCGTCGAAGCCGCGCGCTCGGTGGTTCGCTCGCGTTCGCGTCGCCTTGGCGTCAAGGACGAAGCGTTCGAGAAGCAGGACATTCACATTCACGTGCCGGAAGGCGCGACGCCGAAGGACGGTCCGTCCGCCGGTATCGCAATGACGACCGCGCTGGTGTCGGTATTGACCGGTATTCCGGTGCGCGCCGACGTCGCGATGACGGGCGAAATCACGTTGCGTGGCGAAGTTCTGCCGATCGGCGGCCTGAAGGAAAAACTGCTGGCGGCGCATCGCGGCGGTATCAAGCTGGTGCTGATTCCAGAAGAAAACGTCAAGGACTTGACGGAGATTCCGGACAACGTGAAGAACGCCATCGAAATCGTGCCGGTCCGCTGGATCGACAAGGTGCTCGAACTGGCGCTCGAACGTGTGCCGTCACCGTTGCCCGAGGAAGAGCCGAAGGCGGCAACGCCGGTTGCGGCTGAGCCGGGCAAGGACGCTGCAGCAACGGAAGTTGTGAAGCACTAAGAGATTCAGCAACCCTGGCTGTTCGCTGAACAAAAAACCCGCGGTTACGGCCGCGGGTTTTTTTTCGCCCGCACGGCGTCCTGAAAACGTTTCAATCGATGCAATTTCCTATCTATTGGGCATCGCCGCATTGCATCCGCCGATTGGTTGTGCGCGCATCGATTTGCTGCAAGATTTGGTGATTGGAAGCCGCCTCCAAAACCGCTCGAATCAGGCTCAACCCGGCTTGACACAAGGGTTTCGGCCAATTCTAATGAGTCGGCTCGGCGAGGCCCGCCGGTCGCGTGATGCCAGGTGCTATAGAGCGCCGTCACGATTGCCATAAACATTCTCGGGGGTTGGAATGAACAAGACGGAGTTGATCGATCACATTGCGCAGCAAGCCGATATTTCGAAAGCCGCGGCAGGCCGCGCACTCGATGCGGTGATCGGCGGTGTCAAAGGCACGTTGAAGAAGGGCGGTTCGGTAACGTTGGTCGGTTTCGGCACGTTCGCGGTCGGCAAGCGCACCGCGCGCACGGGACGCAATCCGCGCACCGGCGCTGCCATCAAGATCAAGGCCGCGAAAGTTCCTAAATTTAGGCCTGGCAAAGCGCTGAAGGATGCGCTAAACTAATGGGCTCGCTGCTTGAGGAAGTCGAGTGACGGAATCAGGCAGCCAAAGCAGTACGCCGTTGTACTGCGGAAATTGCGCATAAGCGCACAGAATCGCGAAACGGGTGCTTAGCTCAGTTGGTAGAGCAGCGCCCTTACAAGGCGTAGGTCGGGAGTTCGAGCCTCTCAGCACCCACCACCGTTTCGCGATTTAATTCCAGGCAAGTCCGCTGAAGTACCCAGAAACCCGCATGGCTATTGGCTCTGCGGGTTTTTTGTTGGCGCGAGAGCGTCCCTGAAAGTCCGTAGGATGCCGCCTGGATCCGGATTTTCATCGTCGTGTCTTTCGTTGTGTTTTATGACCCATGTCCGTCAGACGATGGGTATGCAACGATGGCCCGATCTCCCCTCTACCAGCTTACCCGGCGAGATTCCAGGCCGGAGCGACCTTTGAGTCAGTCGCGAAGTCATGGATCAACGCGCAAAAGGCACACTGGTCGTCAGGCTATCTGGACAAGATCGAGCGGCGGCTCGTGAAGAATGTGTATCCGCGGTTGGGCAGTCGCCCCATCGCAGAGATCAGTACTCCAGAGTATGTCGAGATCATTCGCTACGCTCGAGATCGCGGAGTGATGGACACTGCGAGAAGAGTGCGTGAAACATGCAATCGCGTGTTTCGCCGTACCGTGGAGAACAGCAACTCTCCAGTGTCATGAAGGCAGTGGTCTACTGGACAGTCGAGGGCAGGTAGCCAAAGCGCTCCCGGAAACGTTCCGCAAAGCGCGCGCGTGATTTGTAGCCGCAGGCTTCCGCAATGCGTGGGATGCTCCAGGTGGTGGTTTGTACCAACATCATCGCGTGATGCATGCGGACGTCGATCAACAGGTCTTCGAAACGCACGTGCTCGTCTGCGAGCCGCCGCCGCAGTGTGGCTGCGCTCATCGCAAGTTCACGTCCCGCTTCCCCCGCCGTCCAGTGACGCTCCGGTGCTTCCGCGATCAGAGTGCGGAGGCGCCCAGATGTGCCGTGCTGGCCGAGCCTGCCAAAGCGATAACCACGTTCGGCGAGGGTTGCGAGCAGATCAAGCAAACGATAGCGAAGCCGTTCGTCACTCACGCGCTGTACATCAATACTATCAAGCACCTGTCGCAGCGTTGACGCGAGGTCGTCATCGAGCGGCACCAGGCGAAACGGTACAGGGCTGGTTTCGTCAGTCAAAGCATGAAGCCGACTGCGGTGAAACGCGTCCAGCAAGTCTGGCGAGAGAGTCAGGAAAATGGACCGGAAGAGTCGCTCTTCGCCCCCCGGCGTTTTCTGCAGGTTGGCGCAGGTATTTGACTCGACCAGCACCAGTGATGAGGGAGACTCAACCGTTTTCCGGTCGACACCGTCATCGAGATCAAGCTGGCCGGACGCAATTATCAGCAGCGTCGCTTCGCGAAATATGAAGCGCGGAGTGTGCTGCGGCTGCTTCAGACAAGGCTGCGCCAGACCGCATAGGGTTCGTCTGAGCACCGGCGCACCTGAAGGCAGTTCCCAGCGGGAGCGGCAGTCGGACTCCTCGCGTATGGGGAGTGTGGGTGGAGCGGTGCCAGATTGAGACCAGGTCATACTCGATTCTCGTGAGCCAGGCACTTAGTCGATCGACACGGCGGGGTTCAGACTGTAGAGCCCGGTAATGCTCGCTTGTCCACGCACTTCGGCGGAGTCAAGCGCAGCGCGCAAGTTCGTACCGGTAAGCGGACCAGTGACATCGAGCTTCGGTGTGGCGAGCGCGTAGACAGTGAATACATAGTGATGGACGATCGCGTCGTTCCACGGCGGGCACGGGCCGTCATAGCCGTAGTAGTCGCCTTTCATCTGTTCATCGGCGGCGAACCAACCGGTGTAGTCGTTGATGCCGTGGCGCAGACCTTCGAGCGTGGTCGGGCCGGATTTGCCACGCGGCGTGACGCCGTTCGAATGCGACCCGGCCGCAATCTCGGTGGTAGTGGCCGGAATGTCGAGCAGCAACCAATGATAAAAATCGACACGCGGCAGCTGTGCGGGCACGATGCGGCCTTCCTGGTTCACGTCGTCGCCACGGCTCGGCACATCGGGATCGTGGCAAACCACCACGAACGAGCGCGTCCTTTCGGGCACATCGCTCCATGCGAGATGTGGATTCCTGTTTGCGGAGAGGGCGACGTGCGATGCCACGTCCGGCACAGCGAACGCAAATTCCCCAGGGATCTTCTGACCGTCCTGGAAGCTCTCGCTGATAAGTTGCATGATATATCTCGTCCTGCGTTGGTGAAGGATCCGGTTGCGTACAAGTGCACGGATGGGGATTGTAGGGATACGAGGCTGCAAGAAGATGCAAGATCCAATCAAATGCTCAACATATCCAATCAATCTGATTGCATTGAGTGCATGTGCTGCCTTGCAAGGATAGTGTGCTGATGCCGGGCGCACTGCGATCGGGAGGCCGCCTGGCTCTATCGCAGTAAGGCGCTGCGCTGTCTCGCGGCACGGCTCGCGACACTCGACAAGACGCCGTGTCATACTTTCGAGTCGAACCGTCCACATATCCATGTTCGTGATGACCACCTCTCCTGCGTCCATTGGCTTTAACTACAATCCCCTCGACCGCCGCTCCGAAAAGCGGGACGATCACGCCTTCATCGAGCGTCTCCGTAGTGACCCGCGCGCTCGCTTTCTTATCTTCGACCTCGACATCCCCTTGCTCAAACGTGGCAATGGGCACGACGTGTGGTTTCTCGAAAGCGAAGCGGCTACCTTCGGGCAACCGATCCACAGCATCTTCCTCGGGCAAGAGAGCGACGGCAGCGGACGCTTCGCGCTCGGCTTCACTCTCGATCTCGAACAGGAGGGGAAGCCACAAGGCATGCTCTGCGATCGCATCGATCTCCGCTCGATTGCGCTGCAAGGCCTCGTCGACCCTGGGGTCCTCGGCATCCTGGGGCAGGCGAAGTCCATGCTCGACTGGCACCGCCGCCACGGTTTTTGCGCGAACTGCGGCTCCGCAAGCCGCGCTTCGATGGCCGGTTGGCGTCGTGTCTGCGATGTCTGTGGCGCAAGCCATTTTCCGCGGGTGGATCCAGTCGTGATCATGTTGGTGATCGATGGCGAACGGTGTCTGCTCGGACGCCAACGCCATTTCACCCAAGGGATGTACTCGGCACTCGCGGGTTTCGTTGAGCCGGGCGAGACCGCCGAAGACGCGGTGCGTCGCGAGGTGTTCGAGGAAGCCCGAGTGACGTGCGGCCAGGTGGTCTACTATGCGTCGCAGCCATGGCCGTTTCCGTCGTCGCTGATGGTCGGCTATTTTGCGCAGGCGAGCGATGCGGAGATCGTCGTTGACACGGCGGAACTCGAAGACGCACGATGGTTCTCGCGCTCGGAAGCTTCGGCGATGCTCGCGGGAACACATGCAAGCGGACTGACGGCTCCTAAGCCGTTCGCCATTGCCCACCATTTGCTGCAGGCGTATGTTGCACGGGGTGCTTCGGTATTGGGTAGTTGAGCTGAGTAAATTGCGGCAATCCGGTCTTTTCTTCCTGCGGCTGATGCCGTAACGAAAGAGTCGCGACATCCTCTCCGCGCACGCTGTCCCTAGCCCTTGAAAGGTAGCGTACTGGAGAACGCGTCCAATTCCATTGCACGCTCGGCCAGTCGGGCAAGCTTGGGGAAGGCCGCCGGATGAACGACATCGGGCATGAATGCCAATGACGCAGACTGCCAGGTGATCACGACCATCACGTCGGCTTGAGACAACGCGTCGCCCACCAGCCAGCCATGACCAGCCCTCGACTCGAGCATCTGAAATCCCGCCAACGCCTGCTCGCGCAGCGATTCGACAATCGTGGCGATCTGATACTCGGGCGGACGGATCGACTCGTCATAAATATCGCTGAGCTTTTCATAGATCGCGGATGCGATGCCGATGAACTGCAATGCGTCGCGCCGATTCACACCGGAGGGTGCGAGCAATGCGCGGTCTGCTCCGACTTCTTCGTGCAGATATTCGATGATGCTTGTGCTGTCGTAGAGAACGGTGCCGTCATCGAGCGCGAGCGCCGGCACCTTCACCATCGGGCTGAACGGACGGATAAGATCCTTCTGCTCATAGGCGTGATAGGGCAGATGCTCGAACGGCATGCCGAGCAGCTTTAGCGTGATGCCGACGCGACGGGTATAGCCGGAAAACCATGGACCGATAAGCTTCATTGTTGACTCTTCGAGATTGAATGTGGAGGGGTTCGCGATCGTTTAGAACGCTTCCTTGAAAGGGCGCAGATCGAGCTCGTGCGTCCACGCCGAACGGTGCTGGCGGTGAAGCGACCAGAATGCATCGGCGATGGCGTCGATATCGAGCAGTCCGTCGACGCCTTTCTGTTTGACGTGCTCCGTGAAACGCGTATGCACCCGTTCTCCGTCGATGCCACCGTCGATCACGATATGAGCGACGTGCAGGCCGAGCGGGCCGAATTCGCGCGCCATGCTTTGAGCGAGCATGCGCAAGCCGGCCTTGCTCGACGCGAAGTGGGCGAAGTTTGGCATGCCTCGAAGTGCGCCCGTCGCCCCACTGAACAGAATCGACCCGCGGCCGAGGGGCGCAAAGCGGCGTGCCGCCTCGCGACCCACGAGAAACCCGCCAAAGCAGTTGAGCCGCCAGAACGATTCGAAGACGTCCGCTTCCATCGTCCGCAGATCCAGAGGCTGGTTGTTGCCTGCGTTGTAGGCAATGAGGTCAGCGCTGGCGCCATGCTCATCTGCCTGCATCGCGATGTCGAACAACCGGATCACATCCGCTTCGCTCGTCACGTCCATGACGACCGTGCTCGCCGAGCCACCCGCCTCGACAATGCTCTCGCGTACCCGTTCGATCTTCGCTTCGGTGCGCCCCGCGATGATGACATGACGCCCCTCTGCGGCGAATCGGCGAGACAGCCCGGCGCCGAGCCCTTGCTCCGGCCCGACTCCGATAACCACCGCTTTCGGACGGTCCGAGACATGCATTTTTGTAGCGATAGACATGGATTTTTCCCTGGTCAAATTGAGCTTCGGCGCAGCTGCGAAAACAGGACGAATGTTCGCTTGGTCCGTTCGAAGCGCCGTTGAAGTTGGTGTGGCGATGGGTGAACGATACCGAGGACGTGCGAGGGGATAAATCGCTGCTACGATTCCACATTGTTTCTTCAGTGAAACAATCAAGCAGGCTGGGATGGGACAGCGAGGAGTGAGACCGTGGACAAGTTTCAGGCCATGCAGGCGTTCATTCGAGTGGTTGAGAGCGGAACCTTCACCAAGGCTGCGCAGGTGCTCGACTTACCGAAGACGGCCGTCAGCCGTCTGATCGCGTCACTCGAAATCGAACTCGGCACAAAGCTGCTCAACCGTACGACGCGCAAGGTCTCGACAACCACGGATGGTGCGGCGTACTACGAGCGCGCGCTGCAGTTGATGAGCGATCTGGCGGAGCTTGAGGGCACGATGTCGCGCGCGAAGACGAATCCGCGAGGACGCTTGCGCGTCGATCTGCCCGTGCCATTAGGTCTGTCGGTGATACTTCCCGCTTTACCGGCGTTCGTCGAGCGTTATCCGGATATCGAAATTGAGTTCGGAATCAGCGATCGTCCGGTCGACCTCATCGCAGAGAATGTCGACTGTGTCGTGCGCGCGGGGGAGATCTTCGATCAATCACTTGTCGCGCGCCAGATCGGCGCCGTCAGACAGATCTTGTGCGCGACGCCCGCGTACTGGGACAAGCACGGGCGGCCTTCGCATCCTTCGGACCTCGAGCGCGGTCACGTCGTCATCCGGACCGTTGCCTCGCGAACCAATCGACCTTTTCCAATCGTGGTGACGAAGGGTCGTGAGCGCGTGGAAGTGCAGAATCGGCGCGGACTGACCGCCAACGACATCATGGCATGTCTGACCATTGGCCTCGCCGGTCTCGGCGTCGTTCATGCGTTGACGTTTTCCGCCACGACGCACCTTCAAAGCGGCGCACTCGAGGCCGTCCTGAACGACTGGGTATCGGATCCCGTTCCCGTTTTTGTCGCCTACCAGCCAAACCGGCACCTGAGTGCGAAAGCTCGCGTGTTCATCGACTGGCTCATCGAACTTTTCGCGACCAACGAAACGATTGCGAAGGGTAAGCGCGGCGAGAAGACGTAGCGATTGCCACGGTCGGCAAATTCGCTGGGCAGACGTGAGCTTGGCGGGGCAAACGTCCGGAGTTCTTCCAACAAGAGTCGCACGCTCACTGGGCGGCGCTTCCCTGTCGCATTGCACGAGTGCGTCGCTCCCTGAACATTAACGCCCACATTGAATTCCGGCTTCCGCTCGACTAGTCTGGACTAGTCTGGGCGAAACGCACTGGTGGAGTTTCCTCCCTGGCACCATGTACTCGGAGCGTCATGGATAACGATCTGGCGCGGAAGTCAGGAAGGGGCGGTCGGCCTTCGCGGCACGACGCGGAGGTTCGCGCGCAGGTCGTGCTCGACGTGGCAAAGGGAAAATTCCTTTCGGCCGGCTATCGGGAAACGAGCCTCGACGCGATCTCCCGCGACGCTGGAGTGGCGAAAAAGACGCTTTATTGCCATTTCGGCAGCAAAGCGGGCTTGTTTGATGCCATCGTGCGGACGCTGGCCGATGCGTGGGTGGAGGAACTCCGGAAAATCGTTGCCAACGATAACGGGCCGGTTGCCGTGCTCGAAGCAGCGGCGCTGCATCTTCTCGACGTCGGCACGCGGAGTGACATGATCGAGCTGTACCGGACGCTCATCGTCGAGTCGCGTCGATCTCCGGCCCTTGTCGACGCTTATCGCGACCGCTGCGGCAACCTGGCGGGCACGGAGCCGCTGACGAACTATCTGCGGCGCGCCGTGGAGCGCGGCGAGTTCACGATTGAGAACGTCGATCTCGCCGTGGAGCAGTTCGTGTACCTGGTGCTCGGCGGCGTGCGTGCGCGGATGCTGCTCGGCTGTGCGGTCCGTCCGAACGCGGCAACGCGGCGGCGCATCGCGCGGCAGGCGGTCCGCATTTTTGTGTCTGGCTGCGCAAAGTGACTCACCCGTGACTCACCCTTTTGTAAGCTTTCATCTTTCAGTTATATAGGCATCCGAAATACCTCATTTGTTTTGTCGGAGTTGCCGTGGATTCTGTAGAGATGCGCATGAAGAAAGATCCGCGTACCGTGGCCTTTGCAGCGAGTGGCACCGCGCGGCCAGCGCGGCGGTACGTTCGCGGCGGCGCGGCACTTGTGCTCGCCGTCTGGCTCGCGGGCTGCATGGTCGGCCCCGACTATCGCAAGCCCGAGGTGCAGGTACCCGAGAGCTTCAAGGAAGGCGTGGATTGGCAGCGCGCTCAGGTCAATCCGACTGCGTCGCTCTCCAGCACGTGGTGGAGCATGTATCAGGACGCGACGCTCGACGATCTCGTCGAACGTTCGCTGAAGGCGAATCAGTCGATCGCGGCGGCCGAGGCCGCGTACCGCGTCGCGCTCGCCACCGTTGAATCCAACACCGCAGGCCTCTTTCCCATCGTAACGGGCGACCTTTCGGCCTCGCGCACCGGCTTCGGCAAGGGCGTGACCCAGGTGCCCGGCAGCTCGTCGTCCGTTGCGGGCTCGGGCGGGGGCGTGGTCAACAACACGGTTGCACAGGTCTCCGCGAGTTGGGAGATCGACCTGTGGGGCTCGATTCGCCGTCAGATCGAATCCTCGCAGGAAAGCGCTCAGGCGAGCGACGCGCAGCTGGCGGGCGAGCGGCTCTCGATCGAGGCGAGCGTGACCGGGGATTACCTCGCGCTGCGCCAGGCCGACTACGATATCCGGTCGCTCACGAGGCAGCAGGAGATCGACGCGCGGATTCTCGAGATGACCCAGAGCTCGTTCAACGCGGGCGCGGCTTCGAGCGATCAGGTGCTCGTGGCCCAGGACGACCTCGAAACCGTCGTCGCCCAGTTGCAGCTCACCAAAATATCCCGCGAGCAGGACGAGCATGCGCTGGCCGTGCTGACCGGCGTGCCGCCCGCGGGCTTCGAGATCGCCCCGGATCCGGACCACGTTTTCGTGATTCCGGACGTGCCGCTCGGGCTGCCTTCCGAACTGCTCGAGCGGCGCTACGACGTGGTGAGCGCCGAACGCACGGCCGCAGCCGCGAATGCCAGAATCGGCGTAGCCGAGGCGGCATTCTTTCCCAGCCTGACGCTGTCGGCGGAAGGCGGCTTCCAGCACAACACGTTCGCCCATCTTTTTTCGCTGCCGAACCGCTTCTGGACGCTCGGCCCGGAGCTTGCCGAAACGATTTTCGATGGCGGCGCACGCACCGCCGCGGTGAGGCAGGCCCGTGCCGCCTATGACGGGGACGTGGCGACCTACCGCAACACGGTGCTGACCGCCTTCGGCAGCGTGGAGGACAGTCTTTCAGCGGTCAACCATCTGCGCGTGCAGGCATCCTCGTTCGCCGCGATCCTGCATCGCAACCAGCAACTCTTCGCCAGCGTTCGGGCGCAGCGCGACTTCGGCTCGGCTAGCGAGCAGGATCTGCTCAACCAGCAGCGCACGTTGATCGAGGCGGAGCAGAACCTGCGCGACACCCAATCGTTGCTTGCCCAAAGCAGCGTCACGCTGGTCAAGAACCTCGGCGGCGGCTGGCAATGGGACGACAACAAGGCGGCCGCGGCGACGGGCCACCCCCTGTCGTCGACGGCGTTTTCGTCGATCGATTCGCAGGCGCGCCGGCAGGACGCCGGATCGCCTCCCAACTGAATGAAGTGCTTCTGACTGGAGTCTCCATTTCATGAAGTCACTGCCCACCAGCGTGCCCGTGCTTTGCGCGAGTCTGTGCCTCCTCGCACTCGCGGCCTGCACGAAGAGCAAGCCCCCCGCGCCGCCCCCGCCGCAGGTCGCCGTGACGACGGCGCATCCGCAGACCGTGCCGCTGACGCGCCAGTTCGTCGGACGCCTGTCGCCGTACTACAGCGCCAACGTCACCGCGCGCGTGTCGGGTGTGCTGGTGAAGCGGGCCTATGCCGAGGGCAGCCAGGTCCGGCAGGGGCAAGTGCTGTTCGAGATCGATCCGTCGTACTACAAGGCCCAGCTCGACAACGACATCGCGCAGCAGGCGCTGGATCAGGCCACCTACGTCAACAACCACATCACCGCGGAGCGCAACCGCAAGCTGCTACCCATCGGTTCGGTGTCGCAGCAGACAGTCGACAACTCCAATGCGGCCGAGCGCAGTGCGGCGGCCAAGGTGCAGGCGGATCAGGCGCTAGTCCAGAGCGCACGCATCAGTGTTGGCTATACGCGGGTGACCTCGCCGATCAGCGGCATCGCGGGGCAGCAACAGGTGACCGTGGGCGCTGTGGTCGGCAGCAGCACGACTGACGCCGGGACGAGCGGCACGCTGCTGACCACCGTTCAGCAGGTCGACCCGGTGTACGTCAACTTCACGATCAGCGCGGCCGATCTGATCACGCTGCGGCAATCGCAGGGCAGCGGCTCCGTGGCTCTCGCTCAGCAAGACTCGACGACCGTCCAGGTGAGCCTCCCCAACGGCACGCCTTACGAGCACACCGGCAAGCTCGATTTTTCGGACCCAGCCGTCAACGCCACAACGGGCACCGTCAACCTGCGCGCGCTCGTTGCCAATCCGCAGCATCTGCTCCTGCCCGGCATGTACGTGACGCTGGTTGTCCGCTTCGGTCAACAGAACAACGTCTTCCTGATCCCGCAGCAGGCGCTGCTGCGAGATACGCAGGGAGCGTATCTGCTGGTAGTCGGGCAGGACGGCAAGGTGGTGCGCAAAAACGTCGAAACGAACGCCAGCCTCGGCAATGACTGGATCGTCACGAAAGGCATCGCCGAGGGCGACCGCGTGATCGTCACAGGCGTGCAGGTCGCGCATGAGGGGATGCAGGTCAACGCCAGTCCGTGGCAGCCGCCCGCTCAGCCGCTGGCGGCGGCGTCCGACAGCCAGCCCGCCAGCGCCGCGCACTAGGAGATCCCCCCATGCCGAGTTTTTTCATTGAACGGCCGATATTCGCGTGGGTGGTCGCGATCCTGATCTCGCTGTTCGGCATCATCTCCATGCGCAGCATGGGGATCGATTCCTATCCAGACATCGCGCCACCGCAGGTGACGATTACCTCGACCTATCCGGGTGCGAGCGCCGCGACGATGGAATCGACCGTGACCCAGGTTATCGAGCAGCAGCTCACCGGCATCGACAACCTGCTGTACTTCAGCTCGAATTCGAGTGCCAACGGCCAGAGTGTCATCACGCTCAGTTTTGCGATCGGCACGAACCCGGACATTGCGCAGGTGCAGGTGCAGAACAAGGTTCAGATCGCCGAGCCATTGCTGCCCTCGCAGGTGACGCAGCAGGGCGTGGTGGTCGCGAAGTCGAGCCCGGACATCCTGTTGTTCATCGCGCTGCGCTCGAACAGTCCGGGCATTGACGCGGCGCGACTGTCGGACATCGTTGCGTCACAGATCCAGCCGGTGATCGGTCGCATTAGCGGTGTCGGCAATACTACGCTGCTCGGCTCCGAATACGCGGTGCGCATCTGGATCGACCCCGACAAGCTGCAGGGCTACGGACTCTCGACGACCCAGGTCCTCAACGCAGTGAATGCGCAGAATGCGCAGTTCGCGGCCGGTTCTATCGGTGCGGATCCGGCGGTGAAGGGGCAAGTTTTCACAGCGACGGTGTCCGGCGACATGCGGTTCTCTTCGCTGCAGCAGTTCCGCGACATCATTTTGCTGGCGAACAGTAACGGCACGACGGTACGGCTCTCGGATGTCGCGCGCGTCAGTTTCGGTCCGCAGACCAATGGCCTCGCGTCGGTTTACGACGGCAAGCCCGCAGGCGGCATGGGCGTGTTCCTGCTGCCGGGCGCCAACGCGCTCAAGGTGGCCAAAGTCGTCAAGTCCACCATGGCGGATCTCGCGAAGGACCTGCCGCCGGGCGTGACATGGGACATCCCGTATGACACTACGCCGTTCATCACGGCTTCCATTACCGACGTGGTCAAGACACTGATCGAAGCCATCGTGCTGGTTTTCTTCGTGATGCTGATCTTCCTGCAGAACCTCCGGGCCACGCTCATCCCGACCCTCGTGATTCCGGTTGCGCTGCTCGGCACTTTCATCGGGCTTTCGGCGCTGAATTTCACGCTAAACCAGTTGACGCTGTTCGGGATGGTGCTTGCAATCGGCATCGTGGTGGACGACGCGATTGTGGTGATCGAGAACGTCGAGCGGATCATGAGCGAGGAGCATCTGGAGCCGAAAGCGGCCACGCGCAAGGCTATGGCGCAGATCACGGGCGCGATTGTCGCGATCACGGTCGTGCTGTCGGCCGTATTCGTGCCGTCCGCGCTGCAACCAGGTGCGAACGGCATCATCTATGCGCAGTTCGCGCTGACCATCGCGGTCTCGATGGTGTTCTCCGCGTTTCTGGCGATGTCGTTCACGCCGTCGCTCTGCGCGGCCATCCTGAAGCCGGTTCACGAGCAGGAGAAGGGCGTGTTTTACCGCTGGTTCGACCGCGGCTTCGACCGGATGTCCCACAGCTACCTGGGACACGTCGGACGGGCCGTGCGTCATGCGCCGCGCTGGATGATGGCCTTTGTTCTCGTGGTCGTGCTGACCGGATTCCTCTACACGAAATTGCCGACGGGCTTCGTGCCCGACGAAGACCAGGGTTTCATGCTGGCGCTCGTGAACCTGCCGCCGGGCTCGACGCTGCAGAGTACCAACCGCGTGATGGGCGAAGTGCGCGACAAGCTGGTTCATAGCGACATCGGCAGGGATATCTACGCCATGTTCCAGCCGGAAGGCTACAGCTTCGTCGGTACCAACGAAAATGTCGGTATGACGTTCATCAAGCTCGTCGAATGGAACAAGCGTGGGCGAACGGCGATGGAGCTGATCCCGCAGGCCAACAAAATCCTGCACAGTATTCCGGACGCACAACTGTTCGTTGTGAATCTGCCGACGATCCGCGGGCTGAGCCAGTTCGGCGGCGTCGACATGTATCTGCAGGCGCGCGCAGGCCAGTCGCGCGCGGAACTGGGCGCCGCCGAAGCGACGCTGCTCGAGAGCGCCAGCAAGAATGAAGTTCTTTTCGGTGTCCGACCGAACTCGCTACCCAACGCGCCGCAACTGCAGATTGCGGTGGATCGCCCTCAGGCACAGTCGATGGGGCTGTCGCTGACGGATGTCTACCAGGCGATCGGCGCGGAGCTGGCGCCGTTCTACGTGAATCAGTTTACCTACGGCGGTCGCGTGAAGAAGGTGTTCCTCCAGGCGGATGCGCCGTACCGAATGGGCCTCGACGCATTCCAGCACCTCTACACGCCGTCGGGCATCACCAACACCGCGTCGGGCACTGCCAGCACAGCGGGAACGGTGACCAACACGAGTGGTTATCTGACCCAGGTTGACCCGTCGGTGGCGAACACGTCGATCAGCCCGTACAACATGGTGCCGTTGTCGAGCGTCGTCACGACCAACTGGTACAACGGGCCGACCGTGCTGCCGCGCTACAACGGCTATTCCGCAGTCGAAGTCGTCGGCAATTCGGCGCCCGGATATTCGACGGGCCAGGCGATGCAGACGCTGCAGGGCATCGTCAATCAAAAGCTGCCGCACGGATTCGATGCGGATTGGACCGGGCAGTCCTATCAGGAAATACTGTCGGGAAGCTCGGCGACGACACTCATGGCGCTGTCGATCCTGGTGGTCTTTCTGTGTCTGGCGGCGCTCTATGAGAGCTGGTCGATTCCGGCTGCGGTGCTGCTCGTGGTCCCGCTCGGGATGCTCGGCATGCTGGCGTTCTGTCTGTGGCGCGACGTGCCTAACGATATCTACTTCAAGATCGGTCTCGTCACGGTTATCGGCCTGGCCGCGAAGAACGCGATTCTGATCGTCGAATTCGCGGTGGAAGGGCAGGCGAACGGGATGACGCTCTACGATGCGGTCACGAGCGCGGCACGGCTGCGCTTGCGCCCGATCCTGATGACCTCGATGGCCTTTATTCTGGGCGTGTTCCCACTCGTCGTATCCACCGGGGCCGGCGCTTCGTCCCGGCACGAGATCGGTACGGGCGTAATTGGCGGGATGCTCTTCGCGACGGTCTTCGGGCTGCTGCTGATTCCGGTGTTCTATGTGGCGGTGCGACGGCTGCTCGGTGACAAGCTCGATGAGGTCACGCACAAGCTGAAGCATCATACCGGCGGGGCAACAGCGGCACACGCCCACCCGCGCGAGGGCGGCGACGATATCGGTCAATATCGGTGATCGAGACCGGGACCGGAACAGGCTCGCAGCTTGAACGCGGTCTGCGAAACGCGATCGAAAAAGCGCAGTTGTCGTAGGACCTTGATACGGCGCGAGCGGCGGATGTGGTCCATGCGTTTCTCGGCGGGGTGTTGCGCGACTGGCTACTGGGTCAAGGCTCGATCGTTCTGCCGCGCGATGCGGAGTATCTTGCCGACTTCTGCATCGGTCTGCTGCGATTTTCGCCTTCGCTTCATCGCCAGGGGACCGGAGCCTCGTGAGGACGACAGGCCGCAGTTCGATACGTAGCGGATTTTGTGACTCTCGGCGGAATTCCTTGGAAACAGAAGCGGTCGAGGTCATTCGTGGGGGCAATTGGTGTGGTGGATGCCGAGGATGAACTTCTGGATTCGGCCAACAAGCGACGGTCGTCCTATCGCGTTGAATGGCAGCAACTCCGCGCGGAGCGGTCGCTCGCAAAGCGTCTATTGGTGAACTTGAATGAAGCAGTCTGTTCGCTACATTAATCCTAGCGGGCTATTAGATGATGCACTGCCATCAGCAACGCAAAAGGGACAAGAAATGTAGCTACTAGCGCGAATTTTCTTAACGCCGCAGGTCCCCATGCCATCCCACCTTCTGAGCGTCCAAGCAGACTCTTACGTTCACCGAGTGCCGAAAGTCGTGCTGCTACAACATCGAGATTTGCAAAAAAACGCTCCCCTCCCGTAGCGTCACCATCGATTGAACTATCATAAACACTGACGCGGGCAGAAAGTCGAGAACTAGCCCATTCAATCGAGTACGCGTAGCCTTCGAGTAAAACGCGTAGCGCGGCGCACAGTTCATCGTCGCCAGCAAACAAGTCGATCCACCTATCGATGTCTTTGCCCCGAGCATAAAGCCCGGTTCTGATTTTTCGACCTGCGAAGAAAGGGAGCACGCTGCCTATGAGCGTCCGTTCTTTTCTGGAAAATCCAATGTCGACCTGCCCGTTAAACATTACCGATACGTACGTGACACTCAGGCTTCTAATCCTGACGATTCTGGCGTTATGGGCGTACGCGATATCGTCGAGTTTTCGCAATTTTGTTTCCCCCGGGGATCTGACTCCAGCTGGTAGAGAGCAGAAAGGCTCGCACCGATACGTTAAAGCGATCTTTTTTGCCGGCCTGGTGCTGCCCAATAGTAACCGACGATCCCATCTGGCAAAGCCAAACGCGACCACTGACTCGAATCGACAGGTAGCGGTCATTCGCTTTTTGAGTTCAATTGACCGCTCCGGATCAATAGCACGCGTTCGTCAAAGTCGATAGCGACCGTTCGCCGTTGCCGTCGACGAATGGCCGGTCTCGAACACCGAGCGGGCATATAGGCGCCGATGGGCGAACGACTGCTCTGGCCGATGACTTGCTGGATGGGCGCCTTACCCCATAAGGCTTTGCTGAGCGTATTCATACCACTCAGCAACCATTTCCGTTTCGCGATTTGTCCAGGCAAGTCCGCTGAAGTACCCAGAAACCCGCATGGCTATTGGCTCTGTGGGTTGTTTGTTTTTGTCGGGCAATCTGAAAACTCTCAAACCACGCTGGTGTCGCCACGTGGGCGTCATCGGCGCTTCAAATGCTCGTTCTGCTCGAACAGCTCAATGACCCAGTCGATAAACACCCGCACTTTCGCGCTCAGATAGCGGTTCGGCGGGTAGATCACATGCACCGGGTTGGCCTGTTGCTGCCAGTCCTCGAGCAGGGGCACGAGCGTCCCGGCGGCGATCGCAGCGCGTACCGAGTACGTCGGCGCCTGGATGATCCCCAGGCTCGCGAGGCCCGCGGCCAGATACGCATTCGTATCGTCCACGACGAGCCGGTGATCGACCGTGAGATCGCAGTTCTGATCGTCCTCGGAAAACTGGAATGGCAGCGCGCGCCCGCCGCGCGACGGGGCCATGCCGACGGTCGGCAGATCGCGCAACTGTTCCGGCGAGGCAGGCGTGCCGTGCACGTCGAGGAAGGCGCGCGTCGCGCACGTCGTGAAGCCAAAGGTGCCGATCTGTCGCGCGACCAGGAATTGCTCCTCGACTTCGCCTGCGCGGATCGAGCAGTCGATGCCCTCGGCAAGCAGGTCGATGCGCCGGTTGCCGATGTCGAGATCGATCTCGACGTCCGGATAGGCGAGGTAGAAGTCGGCGAGCGCCGGCACAAGCACGAGCGTGCCGATGGCAGTCGGGACATCGACATGGATCCTGCCCGACGGCTTCCTTTGCGCATGGGTGGTCGACGATTCGAGGTCCGCGAGGTCCGCGAGCAGGCGCACGACGCGCTCGTAGTAGATCGCACCTTCCGGCGTGACCGTCACCGACCGCGTCGTGCGGTGCAGCAGGCGGACCTTCAGATCCGCCTCGAGCCGCTGGATGAGCCGGGTCACCGTTGCGTTCGGCAGGTCGAGGGTGTCGGCCGCCTTGGCGAACGTCCCGGCTTCGACCACGCGGACGAACGCGTTCATCGCTGCGATGCGGTCCATGATGCGTGGCTCCTTTGGATGGGGAGAAGCCATTAGACCGCAATCCCGATGTTTTCTGCTAGTACCAGCTTGGTTTCTCGCTTAGTTTCGCTTAATGCCCGTTGAAGTCCATCACCGGGCGCGGGCGGCCCGCGTTCAGCGCATCGACCGCGGAGCGGATGCCGCGCTGAGCGTCGTCGGTCTCGAACAGCGGCATCGCGATGTCGAACATCGCGTCGTCCGCAGCCGCGACGCCGCCGACTGCCCATGCGCGCAACAGTGCCTTGTGCGCGGCATAGGCGCGCGTCGGGCCGAGCGCGGCTTTGCGCGCGAAAGCGGACGCTTCGGTCAGCAGGTCCGCGTCGGCGACCACGCGGTTCACAATCCCGAAGCGTTCCATCGTCGCGGCCGGGACTTTCTCCGAGGTCAGCGCCCATTCGGCGGCGCGCGAGCGGCCCGCACGCTCCGCGACCCGGTAGATGCCGCCGAGAATCGTGACGATGCCAAGCGTTTGTTCAGGATGCCCAAACGTTGACGATTCGCCCGCGATGATCACGTCCGCGCGCAGCGCAAGTTCGAGACCGCCGCCGAAGCACAGGCCTTGCACAGCGGCGACGACCGGCACCGGCAGGCGCTCGAATCGGTTGAACACCGACATGTAGTGGTCGAAGCGGGCGCGCAGCTCGCGCACGCTCGCCTCCGGCCAGGTCATGATGTCGCCGCCGAACGAAAAGTTTTCGCCAACGCTGCGCACGAGCACCGCGCGCGCCTCGCTGCGCTCGATGGCGGCGACAGCGTCGGCCAGCTCGTTGACCATCTGGTCGTCGATGCGGTTCTGGGGAGGGCGGTCGATGACGATAGTGGCGAGGCCGTCGTCGAAGCTGACAGTCAGGTGAGGCATGGGGAAATCCTTGGTCGTGTAAGTGGACGTTAGCCGAGGTGCTGCTTGAACCACTCGACAGCGGCTTCGCTGGAAATACGGAATTGCGACAGGTACGGATCAAAGTGCCCGCCTTCGATCGTCACAAGCCGCTTGGGCTGCAACGCGCGCTCGTAAGCCGCAAGCTCGAGGTCGGTCAGCGTGATCGCGTCGCGCGTGGCGACCACCATCATGAGCGGCGTGGGCGAAACACGTGCGATCCAGTTCCCCGGCTCGTACATGCGGGCGGCGCGCGTCGAGCGCACCGTCACGTTGTTTTCCCAGACACCGTCCGGCAGCGGCTGCAGATAAAAGTCGATCGCGTCCTTCGCGCGATACGACGCGGGGACCGCGGGATCGGAACCGACGATCGCCTGGCGGCGGGGTAGCTCGCCGCGCAATTGCGCGCGATCGTCGTCGGCGAACGCTTCCTCGATGGCCGCGACGTTCTCCGGCGCAATGCGGCGCAGTCCCTGTTCGTAGCCGCTGATCGTCGGCACTTGAGCGACGACGGCGCGTAGGCGCCGCTCGGTCGCGCCGAGCACGATCGCATGGCCGCCCGCGTAGCTCGTGCCCCATAGGCCGATGCGCGCCGGATCGACGACGTCGAGACTTTCGAGGTAGCTGATCGCGCGCCGCCAGTCCGCAATCTGGCGCCATGGATCGATGTCGTGGCGCGGCGTGCCTTCGCTTGCGCCGAAGCCGCGATGATCGTGCAGCAGCACGACGAAGCCGGCCTCGGCGAAGGCGCGCGCGAACGGCTCGAGCCCGTGCTGCTTCACGCCGGCGTAACCGTGCGCCATCGTGATGGCGGGGCGGCGTCCTTCGCCGGGCGGCACGAAGAGCCAGCCGCGCAGCTTGACGCCGCCATCCACTTCGAATTCCACGTCGGTACGTTCAATCATTTCAATCTCCTGGATTCTGACGAGGCGCGCGAATTACGCGCCGCGATAAAAATGGCTCGCGTCGACCTGGCCTTGCAGGCGACGGCTCATTTCGGCCGAAAATTTCAGCGCGCCGCTGAGCGGGCGATGATGGATCGCAATGTGCTCGATCTTGCCGGCCGCGTTCTTCGTGAGCACCGTGACCCCACGCATCCGCTCGCCGCCGAAAGCCTGCACTTCCCATTCAAGGTAATCGCGCAAGCCGTTGCGCGCTTCGTGCGTGAACGCGAGCGCTTCATAGATCTTGCTCGCTGTCGTCATCACCGCCTTGACCTGATCGACGCCGCTGACCGGCTTCACCAGCACGCTCGCTTCGAGCACGACATCCGGCGCGAACGCATCGGCGAACGAGTCCTGGGACTTCGCCTCGAACGCGCGCGTCCATCCTTGTGGCTTGACCGGCGCACCCGCCGCATTGGAGGCATCCGATGCATTCGCGGCCGATTCAACTTTGACGAGAAACGCTTCAACGATGCGAGCGACCTCGGCCGGCTGCTCGACATGCGGCCAGTGGCCCGCGCGCTCGATCGACGCGACGCCCGGCGCCTCGAAGCGCGGCGTCACGGCCGACGCGATCACCTCGGCGGTGACGAATGCGTCGTTTTCGCTATAGGCGATCTGCACGGGGCCGCGGAATCGCGCGGGCTCGGCGCCCGACGGATGGCCCTTGTTCCACGTATCGGCGAGCGTGCCGACCGTGGCGGCCGCGATGCGGTCGCCGAGTTGGCCGAGAAACTCGAGCCGCGCGTCGTCGAGGCTCACTGAAAAATTGCGACGCATCTCGCGCTGCGCGGCCGGGTTGCCGCCGAGCGCGTGAAAGTCGCCCATCGCTTCGTCGGGCAGGCCGGCGCCACCCAGCGGCACCGGCGTCAGCAGCACGAGGCCGCGGACCTGCTCACCGAGCCGCTCGGCGACGAGTTCGGCGATCTGCGCGCCCATGCTTTGACCGACCAGCACGACCGGCCGCGCCAGCGTGCGGACCTGCGTCGTGACGTCCGTTGCGTAGCGCTCCAGACTGTAGGGGCCCGGTTCGTCAGAGCGTGCGCCCATGCCAGGAAGATCAACGGTCAGCGCACCGGTTGCGCGCTCGCCAAGGTGACGGACGACGTCGTCCCAGGCTCGCGCGCCGTCGAGAAAGCCGTGGATGAAAACGAGGGAGGGTTGAGTCGGATTCATGCTTGTTCCCAGTAGCTCAGTAGAGTTGTTCGATGATCAGCGCGTCGCGCCGGACGCGGACCAGTTATTCGTGTCGATCGGCGAGTAGCCGTCCTCGAAGCCGTCGAGCCGGCCGAGCCGCCTGTTTTGCTGCAGCGCGAGCACCTGCGGGTCGAGCGGCGTTGTGAACGCGTTCTGCACGACTGTGTATTCGGCGGCGAGGCGGCCGACCGCCTGCAGCCCCGCGGTATCGATGCGGCCGCGATCGAGGTAGAGGTCGTCGCGGATCTGATAGCGCAGCACTTCGCCGAACACCACGTGGTCGTTCTGGTCGCCGATCGGGATGATCCGTTCGAGCTTGCATTCGAACGCGATCGGCGCGGCTTTGACGCGCGGCGGACGGACCGTCTGCGACTCGGCCTTGTCGAGGCCGACCGCTTCGAACTCGTCGACATCGGGCGGAAAATCGAACGCCGTGCGGTGCATGGCATCCGCGAGCTCCAGGTTCACGATGTTGACGACAAACTCGCCGGTATCGCGGATATTGACGAACGTGTCCTTCAGCGTGACGCCGTCGGCGCGCGGCTGCATCGAGATCGACAGCATGGGCGGCTTGCGGCCGACCACGGTGAAGAACGAGATCGGTGCGAGGTTCGCGACGCCGTCCCTGGAAAGCGTGCTGACCCATGCGATAGCGCGTGGCAGGATCGAGCCGATCAGCAGTTTGTAGTTTGCGGCGGCGTCCTGGGTGGAGGGATCGACGATCATGTTGTGTCTCCGGGGAATAGTTTGTGTGTAGTTCTTTACGCGGGACGGCGCGTAACAATCAGTTTTGCTTTCAGGTTCTGCACAACTTCGCCATGCTGATTAATCGTTCTGGAGTGCAGCACCAGCATGCCGCGATCAGTGCGCGAGCGGGACGGGATCAACTCCGCGACCTCGCTTTCGACATGCAGCACGTCGCCGGGGCGCGTCGGAGTTTTCCAGTCGATCTCGCCGCCTGCGCCGAGCACGCCGTTGGCCAGCTTCGGGCCACCGGAGACGAGCAGACGCATGGTGATGGCGGCGGTATGCCAGCCGCTTGCGGCGAGCCCACCGAATAGCGTGCCGCGTGCGGCTTCATCGTCGAGGTGGAAGGGCTGCGGATCGAACTCCGCGGCGAAGCGTTTGATATCGGCCGCGCTGACTTCGTACGTGCCGGTGGTGAAAATGTCGCCGACCTTGAGGTCGTCGAAATAGAGCGTCTCCTGACTCATGACCCTCTCCTTAAAAGGTGGGGATGGCGGGCCGGCTGACCGTTTGCGTTCGCCGTCCCGCGGGTGTTGCAACTACTGTAGGGAAAGTCCGTCAGGAGAGAAAGACGGCACGCTTGAATGCATCATTTCAAATCGATCAATGATCGCTCAAACACTGCTCAATCACCGCTCAATCACCGGCAAGCGGGACGTCGATACGGGGCCGGGCGGCCAGAGCCTTTTCCATGGCGGCGATGCGTTCGCTGTCGAGCTTCAGGGTGCGAGCGGTAAACGCGGTGGTCCACGTCTGCCCGTCGATACTCCAGGTGCCGCTGGGAATCTCCTCGACAATGCAGAATACGCGCGGGCCGCTGCCGTCGCCCTTCGTTCCGTCGACTTCAAGGATGGTGTCGGTCAGCTCGCGCGCGAGACTGTCGATCCGCTTCTGGTCCATGAACCCGGCCATGACCCGAACGTTGATTCGATAGATGTTTTGCCCGGGGGATTTTCCCGCGACGGTGATGTGATGCAGCGGGCGTTCGTCGAGGTAGACCCAGGCGACGGACGCGGACGACTCATTGATTTCGATTCCTTCCCAGCGAAGCGCGATGGCCCACAGCTTTTCCGAGAGCCTGTCCTGGGCCTTCGTGTCCAGTGAACCTTGCGCAAAAGTGACATCCATAAGTGGCATGACCAGTACTCCTGATATTGAGGGGGATGCATCAGGAATCGTAGTGGTCGCGGCGGCGTGCCGATTGCGTTTCCGTGCACGGAGAGTTGCCGTGTAGCGCACTCGCCTGAGCTTATGGCCGCCAGAGGCATGCAGCAGACCTGAGTGGAAGAGGGTAGTATTCCCCTCCAGAGCCGGGTCGTAGCAAATTCTTCAGGAGATGGCGTAAACGTCGCCAATAGAAGACCAGCCGAAGAGCCGCTGCGGCCGGAGACAGGAGACAGCTTTGCAAAATGCTTTTACCGAATGGTCGATCGACCGGGTTCCCGCGAGCGATCGCACCGACGCGTGGCAGGATGTACTGAGTCACAGCTACCGGGATTGGCAGGTTCCGCAACGCTTGCCTGCAACGTTCTATGCGCGCGTGAAGCAGCACGACTTCGCCGGCGCGGGCATCGTCGAGACGGTATGCGACCCTTGCGTCGGAGAACGGACACGCGCTCAGGTACGTCGCGACGACGACCTGTACGTGGGCGTCCAGCTGACCACGAGCGGCCGTGAGCGGTTCAGGATCGGCGATGCCGGGGTAGAGGTGACATCGGGCGACCTCGTGGTATGGACGACTGACCAGGTGGTGCAGTTCGAGGTGCTCGAGCGGCTGCACAAGGTGACGCTGATGATCCCATGGACGTTGATGCGGGAGCGTTTGCCCGAACGCAAGCAGCCGCCGTCGGGCGGCAGGATCGAAAGCCGTACGGGCGTCGGCTCGCTGCTGGCGGTCCACTTGCTGGCCCTGTCGAATCAGATCGACAGCCTCGACCAGAATGTTCAGGCGTCCGTGAGCCGCTCCACGCTCGAACTCCTAGGCATTGCGCTCTCAGGCCAGCAACCCTCGGCCACGTTCGATGCGAGCGCGGCCATGCTGCAGCGCGTGAAGGACTTCATCCTGCAGCACCTGCATGAGGAAGACCTGAGTCCGACACGCATTGCCGAGGCCAACCACATTTCGTTGCGCTATCTGCATATGCTGTTCCAGCGCAGCGATATGACCGTCTCAGGATTTATTCTGAGCAATCGTCTGCGTATCTGCCGGCAGGCGTTGGTCGATCCCGCCTTCCGGCGCCTGCAAATATCCGAAATCGCGTTCCGCTGGGGCTTCAATTCGGTCAGCCATTTCTGCCGGACTTTCCGCGAGCGGTACGGCGCTTCACCTGGCGACGTGCGCCGCGCGGCGCTGAGCGGCACGGCAGGCGCGGACGTTATCTGACTACGCGGCGGTGGCGCGCCCGATGCGCCACTGCACCGCATCACACGTAATGCCCTGCGCGCTCCAGCACCTCGATCTTGTAGCCATCGGGGTCCTGAATGAAGAAAAAACGCGCAAGCAATTCGTCGCCCCGTTTGAATTCCCTCACCACGGTCGGATCGATGCCGAGTGCCGCCATTCGCTCGCGCTCGGCTTCGACGCCGGTGACGGCTACCGCAACGTGCCCGTAGCCATCGCCATGCGTGTAGGCCGGCTCGTGCCCCTTGTTCCACGTAAGCTCGATCTCGAAGTCGTTCTCTTCATTGCGCAGATACACGAGCGAGAAGTCAGGGAAGTCCAGACGGTGGCTGGGCGAGAGTCCGAGCGCAGCCTTGTAGAACTGCAACGACCGGTCAAGGTCGTGAACGCGGATCATGGAGTGAATGATCTTGGCCAATTTTTTCTTCCAGGTTAGGCGGATGCCGGCGTGGCGTTCAGCCGGAGACGGCGGTGAAAGTTTGGACAACGATCTTTCCTTCCCTAACGACAAGCGTATCGGTGGCAAGTGTTACCCAGGGCTTCGCCTCCCACGCCAGATAGGCGACATCGCCAGCCGTACTCTTGCTCGTGACCTTGAACGCCGGCCAGAAGGCGGGATCGGCGCTATCGATGAACGCCTTGAAGAAAGCACGGATTTCCGCAAGACCACGATAAGTCTTGTCCGGCGTGATGATCGTCGAGCTCTCGCCGTAGTCTTTCAGCAGTTCGTCCAGACCTTGAGCGAACGCGCCCAGATGATGGTCGAACACTTGCAGGGTGGCATCGTCGATCTGTGTTGAGGCATGGGTCATGGTCTATCTCTCCAGGAACCGGTTGCGGAGCCCGCAAACACGCTGTTGCGGGCACGGTCTCAGGGTGGGCTCAGAGCGCACTCAGCTCGCGTAGGCGCGTTGCGCTTCGTCCCACGACACGCTGACGATCGGCGTGCCGTCCTCCTTGATGAAGAGCAGCGGGCCGAGGAACGTCATGTAGAACTCGCTGTCGACCGGGAAAAACGTCTTGTCGTGCCGGGCGTTCGCGGATTCGTAGCCATAGGCGGGAGCGACGACGGTGTCGCCACCATGCTCGACACCGCCGCGCACATCCATGCGGCCTTTTGTCAGAAGATATTCGCCGGGCCCGACATGGAAGTGGGCATTGAAGGAGGAGCCGCCCGGGCACTCGAACATGGCCGTCCAGGCACCCATCTCGGGCGACGCGTGCAGCATCTTCCAGCGGATGCCGCCATGGGAAAGCGCATCGGGGAACGCCTTCCAGGGGAGGTCGTTCAGGTGAACAGCTTCCTCAAGGACCTTCGGCTTGATTTCCATCGTCGTCTCCTGGAATGTTGCCGCGCCTCGGAGGGGGCGGCAGGCTTTGCGGGGTGAGACAACGATATCGCCGACGGGCCGGCCGGCGCTTGCCCGACAGCGCAGATCCGCTTGCCTGCCAGTGCAAGGGGAGTGATGGGGGTTATTGCGGGGGCGCGATGGACCTGACCCGATTGCGTCCGGTCCTTTTCGCCTCGTAGAGTGCGGCGTCGGCCGCCTGCACGAGCGCGTCGGGCGTGCCCGGTGTGTTGTATTCGTTGGTTGCGCAACCCGCGCTGACGGTGACCTGACCGGCCTCGCTGGGCGAGTGCAGACCCAGATGCATGACGGCGAGCCGCGCCTGCTCGGCAATGGCCGATGCTTCGTCCGATTTCGTGTCCGGTAGTACCAGCACAAACTCTTCGCCACCGTAACGGGCGACGAAATCGCTCGACCGCCGCGCGACTCCGGCGAGCGCTTTGGCAATCGCGCCAAGGCAGGCATCGCCCCGAAGATGGCCAAAGGCGTCGTTGTAATCCTTGAATTTGTCGACATCGACCATGACGAGCGAGAGCGGCTGACCGTTGCGCGTCGCACGGTCGAACTCCTTGCGGAACTGTTCGTTGAAGTAGCTGCGGTTGTACACGCGCGTCAACGCATCGCGTGTGGACGTGCGCAACAGGGAAGCGTGCGCCACGGACAATTCGCGGTAGAGCACGGTCACTTCCCAGACCAGCAGGCAGACCAGCGTGCCGGGCGCCAGCATGCTGAAGACGCGCGCGACGTACCAGCCAAGCGTGAACGGGGCCGCCGTCAGCAGATTCAGGCTGGCGTCTGCAAACGACGCCAGCAGGGCGATCGTGACCCATAGATCGAGCACGGTCAGCAGCCGCCCTTTGATGAGGACCACGACGATGGCGAGCACATCGAGCGCGCAGATAACGAATCCGAGTCGGCCGCCTGGGAGCGCATCCACGTCGGGTGCCGCGTAAAAAGGCGCTGCCAGGTTCGCCTGAATGACGAGGATGCCTAATGCCGCGGCAAGCATGGTTGGAAGACCGATCAGCGCCCACGTCCAGCGATCGATAGAGCGCAGCGTGACCGGCCTGCCCGGCAGGTGATCGCGTACGAGCGCGGCCACCATCACGAGCAGCGGAAATCCCGCGTGCCAGAAGACCCACATCCACGCCGCACTGTGTGGCCCCGCGCCGAACAGACCCGTGCGCGTGAATACCCCTGGGAACATCAGCAGCTGCAAAGCGACGGTAATGGCAGTGAACGCGTAGGCGCCGCCGAGCGCGCCGAGCATCGGCTGTTGCGTGACGGTGAAGCGGGCGCCGAGCAGGAACGCGGCGATGCCCGAGGTGGTGAACACCGTGAGCGCACACATGGGCATGAAGGGCGCGACGGCCGGCAGCGTCTCGCGAGCGTGCTGGCCCGCGAGGGTCAACGCGAGCAGAACGAGTAACGCGCACGTGCTCGCAACGACGACCTGTTTGCGCGTAGCCGGCCCTATCAGCAAGCTGTCCATTCTGCCCCGTTTGGTCGATGTTCGGTCGTCTGTCCCGTTCGGGCGTTGCGACCAGTCACGTTATATTGTCCTACAGATAGGCGGTCCGTCTACACCATATTTACCGATACGTTCTGCGAACGGAAATAGATGCCAGTCAACGAGGAAATGATACGAATGAGCATTTTATAGAGATTTTACGGCCTTATAAGGATCACATCTGCGGCTTAAAGTGGAGACTCCTACCCACCTGTTACAGGAGCAACACCATGAGTCGTATCGCCATACCCGCTATTTCGACCGCCACCGGCGCCACCGCCGAAGTCTATGCCCAGGTCAGGAAGGCCGCTGGCAGCGTTCCCAATCTGTTTGCCGCGCTAGGCGCGCTGTCGCCCGACGTGCTCAAGACGTACCTGAGCGCCGAAGGCGTGCTGGCGGCGGGCACGCTGAGCAAGCAGGATGGGGAAACGATCAAGCTGCTGGTCAGCGAGCTCACCGGCTGTGACTACTGTGTGGCCGCGCATACGATGCTGGGCAAGATGACGGGTCTTTCGCTGGAGACACTCAAGCTGATCCGCGCGGGCCAGCCTACCGGGGATGCAAAGCGTGACGCGCTGGTGCGCTTCGTGAGAAACCTGCAGCAAACCAGCGGCACGATCACTGCGGTTGAGTTCGCGGCGATCAAGGCGGCCGGCTACACCGACGCGCAACTGGTCGAGATCACATTGGCTATCGCGTTGACGGTGTTCACGAACACCTTCAATCGCATCAACGATACCGACGTGGACTTCCCTCCGGTCAAGTAACGCGCGGCAGGGGCGGGCGTTGCCTGGCAGCGCCTGCTCCTTTCACCGCAGGTGTTCTGCATGCCTGATTAATCGGGCGGCCGCCTCAACACCTCATTCCGATCCACGCGCGAGCCGGCGCCAGTCCCCCGGCGTCATGCCCATGCGCTGCGTGAACGCACGCCGGAACGCCGCCAGCGATTGATAGCCCACGACTTCGGCCACGGTTTCGGTGGAAGTCGATGGCTTCTTCAATTCGTTGGCCGCGAGGGTCATCCGGATATCGGTCAGCAAATCATTGGCCGAGCGCCCGACGCTGTCCTGAAACTGCCGGATCAACGTGGCGCGCGACATATTGCAGCGCTGCGCCAGCTCGGGGAGGGTCCAAGGATGCGCAGGATCGTCGAACATGGCCGTCAAAGCGGGCGCGAGGCGAGGGTTGGCGGCGAGTGCCAGCATGCCGGAGGGCACCGCATTCGACTCGCTGGCCGTGCGCAAGGTCAGCGCGAACAGTGCGGCTGACAGCGCGTTGAGCATGGCGTGGCCGCCCAGGCTAATTGCAGTCGACTCCGCGCGAATCAATCCGACGAGGCTTGCCAGTTGCGACGCGGTCGCCGGCTGCTTCGAGGCATCGTCTTGCGCGGCGGTTCGTACCACGAGTGCGGCGGGGAAATAGTCGCGCATCAGGCGATCGTGCGGAGGCGTGAGCACGAAGCGGCCGCAGAGCATGTCGAGGTGCTCGCCGGTTCCGCCGTTTTCCCTGATTTCCACGTTCAGGTCGTCACGCGTGCGCGTCGGCGAGGGCGCTGCGCCGCTGCCGTCGTGCAACACGTGCTCCGAGCCGTGAGACAGCAGCAGGATATCGCCTGCCACCAGATGCTGAGGGGCGCCCGCGCCAGGAATCTCCAGCAGAGCCGACCCGCTGACCACGACGTGATAGGGCATCTCTCCGGGATTGGAGCGTTCGTATGCGATGCGCCATGGCGCGCCGAACGAGCAGCGGATTTCGAGCTGGCCGGTCACGGGCATCATGACCAGCAGGCGGCTAAGCCAATCGAGACGGGGCATCAGGATCCTTGTGACGACGTGAATGAGCACGCAATCCAACCGGGCATCCAGCCGGGCAGCCGGAACTGCACGCCGGCGCGCGACCCTTCATCCGGTGGTGCATCGCGTCAATCGCGCCTGCGGCCGGAATCGCATCATGCATGAGCGCGGCCATCTTCGTGCGGTAGCGCTCGTGCCCGCGAACTCCGGCGCGTATACGATATCTGAACGAACATGGAGGGTGGTCATGACGACGGCTGCCAGTTTTCATATCGGCTGCACGCAATACCTCGGCCCCAACGGCGAACCGGTTCAGCCGTTGCCTGGCTTCGCGCGGGACCCGGCGGCGCTGCTTCCGCTGTATCGCGCGATGGTGCTGACACGCGCCTTCGACACGAAGGCCGTTGCACTGCAGCGTACCGGCAAGCTCGGCACGTTCGCGTCATCGGTGGGGCAGGAGGCGATTGGTGTCGGTATCGCCAGTGCGATGCAGGCCGAAGACGTGCTGTTTCCTTCCTATCGCGATCACGCCGCTCAATTGCTGCGTGGCGTCACGATGACAGAGAGCCTGCTGTACTGGGGCGGCGACGAACGCGGCAGCGACTTCAGCGTGCCGCGCGACGACTTTCCGAACTGCGTGCCGATCGGTACGCAGCTATGCCATGCAGCCGGCGCGGCCTATGCGTTCAAACTGCGTCAGGAGCCGCGCGTCGCGGTGGCGATCTGCGGCGACGGCAGCACGTCCAAAGGCGACTTCTACGAGGCCATGAACATGGCCGGTGTCTGGCAGGCGCCGCTCGTGATCGTGATCAACAACAACCAGTGGGCCATCTCCGTGCCGCGCAGCCGGCAGAGCGCCGCGCAAACGCTCGCACAGAAGGCGATCGCCGCGGGAATCGACGGGTTGCAAGTAGACGGCAACGATGTGATCGCGGTGCATCACGTGGTGCACGCGGCGCTCGCCAAAGCGCGCCGCGGCGATGGACCCACGCTGATCGAAGCGCTCAGCTATCGGCTGGGCGACCACACGACAGCCGACGACGCGACACGCTATCGTGAGTCCGAGGTCCTCACCCAGCAATGGCAAAACGAACCGTTGCTGCGCTTGCGCACGTACCTCACGCAGATGAACGTGTGGGACAAGGCGCAGGACGAGCAACTCGGCCGCGCCTGTCTGGCGCAAGTCGAGCAGGCCGTCGACGCCTATCTGGCGGTCGCGCCGCCGGACACCGCCGCGATGTTCGATCACCTGTACGAGAGCTTGCCGGTGGCGCTGCGCGAACAACTGGAGATGGCGCGGCGCTTCGCTTCGCCCGCGGGGAACCACCATGGCTGACCTCAACATGGTTGAAGCGCTCAATCATGCGCTCGCCTACGAACTGGAGCACGACCCGGCCGTTGTGCTGCTCGGCGAGGATATCGGCGTGAACGGCGGCGTGTTTCGCGCGACGGTCGGGTTGCAGACGCGCTTCGGCGCGCAGCGGGTGCTCGATACGCCGCTGGCGGAAACCGGCATTGCCGGCACGGCGATCGGCATGGCGGCCATGGGCCTGAAGCCGGTGGTGGAGATCCAGTTCAGCGGCTTCATTTATCCGGCCATCGACAACATTCTCAATCACGCGTCGCGTCTACGGCATCGAACGCGCGGACGGCTGACGTGCCCGCTCGTCATCCGTGCTCCGTCCGGCGCGGGGATTCACGCGCCCGAGCATCACTCCGAAAGCCCTGAAGCGCTGTTCACGCACATTCCTGGATTGCGCGTCGTGACGCCGTCGTCGCCGGCGCGCGCCTACGGGTTGCTGCTCGCGGCGATTCGCGACCCGGACCCGGTGATCTTCTTCGAGCCGACGCGGCTATACCGGCTCTTCAGGCAGGCAGTCGAGGATAACGGCGAAGCGCTGCCGCTCGATACCTGCCTGACGTTGCGCGAGGGCGCTGACGTCACCCTCGTGAGCTGGGGCGGTGCCGTGCAGGACACGCTGGCCACGGCCGATCTGCTTGCCGAGGAAGGCGTGATGGCCGAGGTGATCGACGTGGCGACGCTCAAGCCGCTCGACATGAACACGATTCTCGCCTCGGTGGCGAAAACCGGGCGCTGCGTGATCGTGCACGAGGGGTCGCGCACCGGCGGGGTGGGCGCGGAGATTGCCGCCAACATCGCCGAGCACGGCCTGTACTCGCTGCTCGCCCCCGTGCAGCGTGTCACCGGTTATGACGTGGTGGTGCCGCTCTACAGACTGGAGAGCCAATATATGCCCGGCACGGAGCGCATCGTCGCCGCCGTGAGGCAGACGCTGGAGGCGTCGTAAAACCATGAAAGTCTTCAAGCTGCCCGATCTCGGGGAAGGTCTTCAGGAAGCGGAGATCGTCGAATGGCATGTCGCTAGCGGCGAAGAGGTGCGCGCCGATCAACCGCTCGTGTCCGTCGAAACGGCGAAGGCCATCGTCGAGATTCCGTCGCCGCAATCGGGCCGTATCGCGAAGCTGTTCGGCCAGAAGGGCGACGTCGTGCATCTCGGCGCGCCGCTCGCCGCCTTCGAAGGCGAGGGCGGCGAGGCCGATGCCGGCACCGTGGTCGGCCATATGGAGGTCGGCCAGCACGTCGTGCGGGAAACGCCGGCCGCGCCTGGTGGCGGCGCGAGCGGCAGCGGCGCGGCGCGCGGCGTGATCAAGGCGATTCCCGCGGCGCGGGCGCTCGCACGCAAGCTGGATGTCGATCTGACGATGGTCACGCCATCGGGGCCGGACGGCGTCATTACGGCGGCGGACGTGCAGCGCGTCGCGAAGGTCCTCGCCGAACTGGGGCCACCCGAAGTGCTGCGCGGCGTGCGGCGCGCGATGGCACAGAACATGGCGCGCGCGCAGAGCGAAGTGGCGGCGGCGACCGTGATCGACGATGCCGATATTCACGCGTGGCAGCCCCATACCGACGTCACGATCCGGCTGATCCGCGCGCTGGTGGCGGGATGCCGCGCCGAACCGGGGCTCAACGCCTGGTTCGACGGACGCACGGAACGGCGCCACGTGCTCGAGAAAATCGACGTAGGCATCGCCGTCGATCTGCCGGATGGCCTATTCGTGCCAGTGTTGCGCAACGTTGCGCTGCGTGATCCGGCCGATCTGCGCGACGGCCTCGACCGCATGCGCGCCGACATCCGGGCGCGCAAGATTCCGCCGGAGGAAATGCGCGGCAATACGATCACGCTGTCGAATTTCGGCATGATCGCCGGCAAGTATGCGGCGCCGATCGTGGTGCCGCCCACGGTCGCGATTCTCGGCGCCGGGCGCATTCACGAGCAGGTCGTGGCGGAAGCCGGCGTGCCCGCCGTGCATCGCATCCTGCCGCTGAGCCTGACCTTCGATCACCGGGTCGTCACCGGCGGTGAGGCGGCGCGCTTTCTGGCGGCGGCGATAGCGGATCTGCGCATGGCGCGGTAGCGGCTGCCTGCATCCGGCGTGCCCGGTCCGGCCGCGCGCCGCTTTTCCCACGCGAGCCAAAGCGACCTATCCTTAAGGAATCGCGCGCGATCCGCGCCGGTCTTGTTTCTTCCTGAGGAGGTGCGTCATGGCAATGTCTGCCACTCTTGAAAACTGCCTGCGCAGCAAGGGCTCCCAGTACGAAATCGTGCATCATCCGTATAGCCATTCCAGTGTCGAAAGCGCGGCGGCCGCGCATATTCCGGGTGACCGCCTTGCCAAAACCGTGCTGTTCGAGGACGAACACGGCTACGTGGCGGCCGTGCTGCCATCCACTTACGCCGTGCGGCTCTCAGAGCTGTGGGCCAAGACCGGGCGCAAGCTCGTGCTGGCCAAGGAAGTCGATCTGCGCGAACTGTTCAAGGATTGCGACGCGGGCGCGCTGCCGCCGGTCTGCACGGCCTATGGCATGCGCACCTATCTCGACGAAAGCCTTGCGCTGCAGCCGGACATCTATTTCGAAGCCGGCGATCATGAAGAGCTGATTCATATGGGCACGGATCAATTCCTCGAATTGATGGATAGCGCCGAGCGGACCCGCTTTGCTCGCCGCATGCAGGGTATGCCGATGTGAGCGTTGTCTCCTGAGGCGTCCAGCCACGGTGCGGTACGGCATCAAGGACGCCGAATCGTCCAACCATTGCGCGAGGCGGAACATGCAACGCAGCGATACGGTCCTGAAGCAGGTGATGGCTGACTTCGAACGCGAATCTCACGTGAAGCTCCAGCATCACCCTATTCATATGAGTTTCGACGACGGCGCCTTGACCGTGGCAGGCGAGGTGCCGGACGTCGCATCGAAGAAGCGCCTTTTGCAACTGACCCGGTTGCACGGGGAGGGCAAACGTCTGGTCGATCAGCTGCGTGTCGCCGTCAATCCGCCGGTCGGCGACGGCGAGTTGCGCACGCGTGTTTGCGAACGGCTGGCGCAGGCGGTGGAGTTCCGCAACTGCGTGATCTGCGCGCGCGTCAAAGGTCAGCTCGAAGTCCTGCGCGGCACCATGGATCAGGCGGGCAATGACGGCAGCGGTGTGGTCGAAGTGACGGTCGACGATGGCGTGGTGACCTTGACGGGCCAGGTGATCAGCCTGTCGCACCGGCGCCTCGCGAGTGTGACCGCGTGGTGGGTCGGCGGCTGCGGTGACGTGGTGAATCTGCTGGAGTTGGCGCCCGCGGAAACGGACGGCGACGATGAGATCTCCGACGCCATGCAGCTCGTGCTCGAAACCGATCGGTTCGTGCGTGCCGAGCAGATCACCATCAATGTGGAAAACCACCGGATTACGCTGGCGGGCTGGGTGGCGACCGAAGCCGAAAAGCGCCAGGCGGAGCAGGACGCCTGGTGTCTGGATGCCATCGAGGGAGTGGTCAATCAGATCCGCGTGCGGGCCTGATGGGCCTGATAGTGGCGCTTATGCCGGGCCCGGCAACGGGCCCAGCGACGACCCGCGATGGCGTGCGTTATTTCTCAGCGTCCGTGGAGGCCATCCGAAACACCGAGATACCCTCCATCGGGTCCAGGGTCTCGCGCCACGGTGCCCGCGCGAGCAGGCGGGTCGTGTCTTCATAGCCCGCGGCCCAGCGTTTCTCAATCCCCGCTGACGAAAAATCGATGTCCCGGTTCAGGTCGTCGTTATCGAATGCGGGCGCGTCGAGTTCCAGTACCTGCATGGTCGTGCCACAGCCCCAGCCGAGGAGCGCCTGCAGTTCCGGCGTCTTGCGCTGATCTTCCGGGATGTGCTGGCTGAGTTCGCGAATCACGTGACGCAACCGGTGAATCTGCTTCTGCCGGTCGAGATGGCTTTCCGCGCGGCTCGAATACTGAATGTCGCGCTGGCGGCTCATGACCTGCAGGATGGACTCGGGTTCGGGTCCGTTCGACGGCCACAACTGCACCGAAAAAATCACCGAGCTGCGGCGTGGGCGGTCGTCGAGCACGGCTTCCAGCGGCGTGTTCGAGTAGATGCCGCCGTCCCAGTACGATTCGCCTTCAAGACGCACCGAAGGAAAGCCAGGTGGAAACGCCGCGGATGCCATCACGTGCTCGACGTCCATGGGCGCATCGCGATTGGTGAAATAGCGCATTCGTCCGCTGCGGACATTGACGGTGCCCACCGTCAGCCGCGTTGCCTTGCTGTTCAGATAATCGAAATCGACCAATGAAGACAAGGTTTCGCGCAACGGGTCGGTCGAATAGAACGCCGCGTTCTCCGAACCGACTCGCGTCTGAATCCCTGCCCATGACGACGGCCGGGGCGTGAAGAAAGACGGCACGCCTTGCGTGACGATCGCGAGGTCGCGCGACCAGTTGGCGAGCCCTGGCCACCACCCGCTCAATGCGTCAAAGCCATGCCGCGCCACGCCGTTCCAGAACTGCTTCAATCGCTCGATGCGGTGCTCGGGCAGATTGCCGGCTATGATCGCGCCGTTGATCGCGCCGATCGACGTGCCGATCACCCAGTCGGGTTTGACCTTGCCGTCGTGCATGGCCTGATAGACGCCCGCCTGGTACGCGCCTAGGGCGCCGCCGCCCTGAAAGACAAGCACGACCTGTCCGGGAATGTCCGGCGCGCCCGCCGTTCGAGCGGACGTGTCAGCGTCGCGTTTGCCTTGCGTCTTGTTGCCCATTGCAGGTCTCCCGGCTGAATGCCGCAGTGCCGGTGATTTTGCCACGTGTCGGGCCGGACCGGCGCGAGTCAAAGCGTGGACGAGCGCGCTTCTGCTGAATTGCGGCGAGACGGCCGCTGTGCCTGGCGGACTTCATCCCGCTCAGACCATGGAGACAACGCTGTTGAGCAGCGTCTTCACGAGTACCGACTGGCGCGTCGCGCCGGTCTTAGCGAACACGCCGCGCAAGTGCGCGCGCGCGGTATTTTTGGTCATGCCGAGCGCGTCGGCGGCTTCGTCGAGCGTGAGGCCATCGACCAGCAGCAGCGCGACCTCGGTTTCGGTCGGCGTCAGGCGAAACAGTTTGCGCAGCATGGCGCGTGAGTTTTTCGGCGAGCCTGCGGGATCGCGAATAAAGACGGCGACGGCCGGCCGTCGCCGCTTGTCCTCGGCGCAATAGTTCAGCGGAATGGGACGGATCAGCACACTGAGCGGCATGTCGCCCGCCGGCCGCGACAAGGTGGTCGCCTCGACGCATGACGTAGCGGCGATCAGGTGGTTGTTGATGCCCGACTGGATCGCCTTCTGGAATTTGCGGTTTTCCAGCGGACAGTGCGCGTGCAAGGCGTCCTGGCTGACATAGATGCCGTCGCGCTTCGCGAACAGGCGATCGGCCGCGCCATTGCTCTTCATGATCTTGCCGTGTTCGTCGAGGATCACGGAGCCCACCAGCATGCGATCGATCGTGCCCGCGTACAGCGTGCGCTCGGATTCGAGCACATCCAGTATGGAGTGCAGATCAACGGCGCGTTTCAGATGCGGCAGAACAATGGTGATCAATGCCTTGTCGGCCTCGTCATAGTCGCGGCCGCGATGGGCCCGGCTGACAAAGAACGCGCACTCCACGCCGTCGTCGGTATGGATGTTGGCCGCGAGGATGTAGCGCAGATCGAGCGGCTTCAGGTATTGCAGATAGAAGTCGTGCTCACGCCAGGCGGCTTCGCCGAACAGTTCGTCCGCCGTGAGCACCTGACCCGCCGGGAGGCGGGTGAACGGACAGATCGCGTAGTAGTGTTCGCTGTACGAAGGCTCGCCCGGCAATAGCGTCCCGTACGAGGACGCATTGACGATCAGGCCGGGCCGCTCGCTTGCCGGATTGCGCAGCACCAGCGTGACAAAACTGGCGTCGAGCCGCTGCCGGATCCATTCCAGCAGGCTCGACCATGGCGTCGTCTCTGTCGGCCCCTGATAGACGAGGCCGAGCAGCGCGCTCAGTTGCCGGGGGGCGAGCGCGGCGGCGTCGAAGCAATCGGAAGCGGTATTGCTGCAATCAGGCTGATGCTGCATCGACATGTCCAGCGTCTCCCATGGAACATGGCCTCAGGTTCGTGTTGCTTGGTTCGCCTCAATCATACGAACCTGAGTGCCGCCCGCGTCGTCCGTTTGATCTAGACGACGCGGGCGGGGTGGCCGTGCTAATCCGGCCGACCGCCGGCCAGCAGATGCGCGACGATGCGCCCGGCGGCCTGTTCCGGTGTGTCGGCCGTGGTGTCGATACGGATCTCCGGGTGTTGCGGCGGCTCATACGGCGAGTCGATGCCGGTGAAATTCCTCAGTTCGCCGCGCCGCGCTTTCTTGTACAGCCCCTTGGGGTCGCGCTGTTCGGCGACGTCGATGGGCGTGTCGACGAATATCTCGACGAACATGTCTGGGCCGGCCAGCGCGCGCGCCATGTTCCGTTCGGCGCGGAAGGGCGAGATAAAGGACACCAGCGTGATCAGACCGGCGTCGGCCATCAGACGCGCCACCTCGGCCACCCGACGGATATTCTCGACCCGGTCGGCCTCGGAGAAACCGAGGTCCTTGTTCAAACCGTGGCGCACGTTGTCGCCGTCGAGCAAGTAGGTGTGCTTGCCGAGCGCGTGCAGCTTCTTCTCGACCAGGTTGGCGATGGTCGACTTGCCGGCGCCCGACAAGCCGGTGAACCACACAATGCGCGGCGTCTGATTCTTGAGCGCCGCATGGGCTTTGCAATCGACGTCGACGGCCTGCCAGTGCACGTTCTGCGAGCGCCGCAACGCGAAATGCAGCATGCCCGCGCCGACCGTATTGTTGGTCATCCGGTCGATGACGATAAAGCCGCCCGTATCGCGATTCTCCGTGTAGGGATCGAAGGCGATCGGCTGGTCGAGGCTGAGATTGCACACGCCGATCTCGTTGAGCTCGAGTGTGCGGGCCGCCATATGGTCGAGCGTGTTGACGTTGACCCGGTATTTCGGTTGCGCGCTCGTCGCGCCGACCAGCCGTGTGCCGATCTTCAGCAGATACGGACGGCCCGGCAGCATCGGTTCCTCGCTCATCCAGACGAGTGTCGCTTCAAACTGGTCGGCGACCGCCGGCGGCGCGTCGGCGCGCGCGATCACGTCGCCGCGGCTGATGTCGATTTCGTCTGCGAGGGTGAGCGTGACCGACTGGCCGCACGCTGCCGTATCGCATTCGCCCGCCGCGGTGATGATGGCCGTGATGCGGCTTTCCTTGCCGGACGGCAGCACGCGGATGCGCTCGCCGCGGCGGATGTCGCCGGAGACGATGTTGCCCGCATAGCCGCGAAAGTTCAGGTTCGGCCGGTTGACCCACTGAACCGGCAGACGGAATGGGGCGCTGCGTTGCGCGTCGTCTTCGATCGGCACGCTCTCCAGATACGTCATCAACGCGGGCCCGCGATACCACGGTGTGTTGGCGCTGGGTTCCGTGACGTTGTCGCCGCGCAGCGCGGACATGGCGATGCAGGTGATGTGCGCGAGGCCGATCTGGGCGGCGAACTCCCGATACTCCGCCTCGATCCTGTCGAACACCTCCTGCGCGTAGCCGACCATATCCAGCTTGTTGATCGCCACCACCACGCGCCGGATGCCGATCAGCGACACCAGGTAGCTATGACGGCGCGTCTGCGTCAGCACGCCCTTGCGTGCATCGATCAGGATGATCGCGACGTCGGCGGTGGAGGCGCCGGTCACCATATTGCGCGTGTACTGCTCGTGCCCCGGCGTATCGGCGACGATGAACTTGCGCTTATCCGTCGAGAAGAAGCGGTAGGCGACGTCGATGGTGATGCCCTGTTCGCGCTCGGCGGCGAGGCCATCGACGAGCAGCGCGAAGTCGAGCTCGCCGCCTTGCGTGCCGGCTCTCTTCGAATCCGCTTCGAGCTGGCTCAACTGGTCTTCGAACAGCATCTTCGACTCGTACAACAGCCGGCCGATCAGCGTGCTCTTGCCGTCGTCGACGCTGCCGCAGGTGATGAAACGCAGCAGTCCTTTGGTTTGATGCACCGACAGATATTGCTCGATGTCGTCGGCAATCAGCGTGGAGACGTGTGCCATCAGAAGTAGCCCTCCTGTTTTTTCTTTTCCATCGAACCGGCCGAATCGCTGTCGATCAGCCGTCCTTGACGTTCCGAGGTTTTCGCCAGCAGCATTTCCTGAATGATGCCGGTCAGCGTATCGGCTTCGCTCTCGATCGCGCCGGTGAGCGGATAGCAGCCCAGCGTGCGAAAGCGCACTTTCTTCATCTGCGGCACCTCATTTTTTCGCAGCGGCATGCGTTCGTCGTCGACCATGATGAGCGTGCCGTCACGTTCCACGACCGGGCGCTCCCTTGCGAAATAGAGCGGCACGATCGGAATCTGATTCAGGTAGATGTATTGCCAGATGTCCAGCTCGGTCCAGTTCGAAATCGGAAACACGCGGATGCTTTCGCCCTTGCGTTTGCGCGCGTTATACAGGCGCCAGAGTTCGGGGCGCTGCATCTTCGGGTCCCAGCGGTGCTGTTCGGAACGGATCGAAAAAATGCGTTCCTTGGCGCGCGATTTTTCTTCGTCGCGGCGTGCGCCGCCGAATGCCGCGTCGAATCCGTAGTGGTCGAGCGCCTGTTTCAGCCCCTGCGTTTTCCAGATGTCCGTATGAACCGCGGAACCGTGGGTGAACGGATTGACGTTCTTTTCGATGCCTTCGGGATTGACGTGTACCCGCAAATCAAGGCCGAGCCGTTCGACGGTCTGGTCGCGGAACGCGATCATCTCGCGGAATTTCCACGTCGTATCGACGTGCAGCAGCGTAAAAGGCGGCTTGGCCGGATAAAAGGCCTTGAGCGCGAGGTGCAGCATGACCGAACTGTCTTTGCCGATCGAGTACAGCATGACCGGGTTTTCGCATTCGGCCACCACCTCGCGCATGATGTGGATGCTCTCCGCCTCCAGCCGCTCCAAGTGAGTCAACATCGTGAGTCTCCTTTGTCGTTTGCAGGACCCCGTGACGAAGAGCCAGGGCCGCGCATGAAGGAGACAGTACCGGTCGGGCGGGTGTCGGTTCTTCGTCCGACCGGACTAAAAAAGACAAGGGGACGGCGTGATCTGCGATGGGTGAGCACGTTTTACGGGGGCGGGAGGCGATCAGGCAACGGCCGGTTCCGCGGCAAGCGCGGAAAGGTCAGGCCATCGTGGGCCACCGCCGCGTAAGCAGACTTGGTCATGGCGACACCGGCCGCGACGTTGCGGTGATACTTGACGAGCGCAATTGTGAGCCGGCCGGCGGGCGTCCTGTCTTCGTTGGCGCCGGACTTGATGAAGCGGTTGCGCAGCGCGAGTGGGTCGATTTTTACGGGAGAGAACTGCGAGGCCGCCTCGGGATAGGCGTGTTGCATGCGTGGCTGCACTCGCCGTCGCCATCGGCTGCCTTCGCGCTTCTTCCCATGACAACGCGTCGCTGGTTGAGCAGCTACGAACCGTTGCACGCGAAGCCGCGTCGAACCTCCAGTTCGAACTGGGCCAGTTACGGGGACTGTGCGATGTGTCGATATCCGATCTGAAATTGCGTCAACCCCTCCAAGCCATCGACCTGTGTGCGGTCGGGCCGTCCATATTCACGAGGCATTAACCCTGACTTTGGTATTCCAATAAAACTTCGTAATGCTAAGTTAACGTGCTTGACAAAAATTGACCGAATTTTCGGTTCAATCCTATTTGATTCGACCCCAAAGTTCGCTACCGTTCTGCTGGGCTATTCAGTGAACGTCTAGCAGGAGGGGGCTTGAGTCAGAAAAAAGATCTTACGCACCGGCACTACCATCTCGACATGCCACAGGCCAGCAGTGCCGAGCTGGCCGACATTTTTGCATTCGAGGGAGAACGGGCCATCGGGGAACCCGGTCGGTATGCGATCCGGTTCACGCATCCGCAACCGGACCTGTCACGCACCGACTACCTGAACAAGCCTGCTGCGTTTGTGATCCAGCCCCCGTTCAATCCGCTCACGACGCTCAAGCCCGAAGCGGAACGGCGTGTGCAGGGGGTCATCACAAGCTTCAGCCAGCGCGGCAGCAGTCGCGACGAAACGACCTATGAGGTGGTGCTGGAGTCGCGCCTGGCGCTATTGCGCAATACGCCCAAGTGCCGGTTCTTCCTTGACAAGAGTTTCCCGGAAATCATCGAGCAGATCCTGCGCGAACACGGTTTCGACAGGATCCACGGCAGCTTCGAGTTCAACCTGTACCGCACCTATCGCAAGCGCGGTTTCGTGATGCAATGGGGCGAAGACGACCTGACCTTCATCACGCGACTGTGCCGCCGCTCCGGTATCTGGTTTGTTTGCGAGGAGGGCACCAGCGCGACGAGATCAGGAGAGAAGCATGGCGCTACTTGTCGCGGACCCTCTGGCGTATCTACCGCTGGCTGCTGCTGAGCATGTTGTCTCCGGCGATCATGATCGCAATGGGGATGACTTTCGACGGGGAGCCCGGCAGTAAGGCTGTCGTCTGGATAGGGGGCGTCTTGCTGGCGTTCGTACCTTGCTGGGGCATCTGGATTTTCGTTCCAATCTGGCGTGACCATGTTGCCCAGCGACTGTATTTCGAGGACATCGCGGACGGCACCTGCCCGGATCGGGGCTGGCAGATTTCACGCGCGAACGGGTTGAAGTGGTACAGGAAACAGGGTTCGCCCTTGTGGATCAGTTCGAGGCGGGAACGCCCGTGGGCGCACCCTGCCGATGCGATTGCGCGCATGGAAGGCCGGGATCCACCGCCCCGGCAACGGACGAAGTGGTAGGAGTGGCAGGCCTAACCCGCCTGCATCGCCCCTGCTGCGTGAAAAAGCGACTCAGCCCGCACCTTCAAACTGCGCGCAACCGCATCGAAGCCCTGGCGCACCCATTCCCCATGCGTTGCCATCACGACAGGCGCCGTCGGCCCCAGGAAGAGGTCGGTCGAGTAATACGTGCAACTCGCCTCACCGGTGGCCTCGATCACCTGATCGCGGCGCGCCGCATCTGGATTGCCTGCTGAAGGCGTCATTTCCCAAGACAACAGCGCCGGGCGGTCGAACGCGGCCAGATGCTCGACCACATGAATCAGTTCGCCCGGCACCGCGGGATTCGGCAGGTAAAGGTTCACCGGGTCGCCCAGCTTGAGCGTGGATTCGACCTTGACCGTATAGGGATTCCATTGCGGATAGGCGGCAAGATCGGTCAACACGTCCCATACGAGCGACGCGGGAGCGTTGATCTCGACCTTGATCGAGGTAACCAGGTATTGCTCTGCGGACATGCAAGCCTCCATGGCAAGTGATGGTCGCGCGTCATAGCGCGCGGCCATCATGTCAGGGACGCACTGTCACGTTCCTCGTCCGGATGGACTAAAAACGGGTAAACCCAGGCTAGTCCGGTCGGACGAAGATTGCCGGTTCGCACCACTTGTATCGTGCGCTTTCAAGAACACGATGGAGGTCCGGCATGGCAGCACAGTCCAGCGAAGCGCAACTCCTTTCCGGTCAGACGTGGGCCGATTTCTGCGACACGCTAAAGCGCAGCGGGCAGCAGATTCTCCGCGCGGAAGCGCCGGGTGATGCGCTGACCCGCACCGAGGGTTTCCGTTATCTGAGCCGGCTGTTGCGGATCGCGCTTGAAATGCACGTGGAATTCGCGGACGCGGATTTTCCCGGATTCTTTTCGCCGTCGCATGAAACCGCGAAGATCGGCGCGGATAACCCGGACAATCTCTATCAGTACGCACGCCTGAACGGCGCGCATGACTATCGGGTATCCGGGCGGCGGGGCACGGTGGCGTATCTGAGTTTCGGCACGCAGAAGGGCGGCTACGAAACCGACGGCAAGATGATCCAGACCGGCTTCCTGGATGCGAAACATCTCGCGGTCGATGCACACGGCAACTTCGAAATCGTGCTAAGCCAGCAAGCGCACGAAGGCAACTGGGTGCGCATGGAGCCTGGCACCAACGCGCTAGTGGTGCGGCAAACCTTTCTCGATCGCAAATCGGAGCAACCCGCTGAACTGAAGATCACGCGTCTTGGCTCCACCGACAAACCGGCTCCGCTCGACCCCGTGACGCTGCACGACGGCCTGATGCGCGCGGCCGGCTTTGTCGAAAACACCGCGCGTCTTTTCGCGGATTGGGCGGGCGGCTATCAACGTCATGCCAACCAGCTGCCACCGGCGGACCAGGCGGTGTGCCAGGCAGTGGGCGGCGACCCCAACATTTTCTACTACCACTCGTACTGGGCGCTCGGTGACGACGAAGCGCTGGTGATCGACGTGGCTTCGGTTCCCGAGTGCGACTTCTGGAATCTGCAAATCAATAACTACTGGATGGAATCGCTCGATTACCGGCACCACACCGTCTGCATCAACAAGCACTCCGCGCGCTATGACGCCAATGGCGGCGTCTCGCTGATGCTCAGTGCGCGCGATCCTGGCAAGCCCAATTGGCTCGATACGGCGGGGCATCGCAACGGCACGATGTGTCTGCGCTGGGTGGGCGCGAAGCAGCCTGTCCATCCCGTTGTGCGGGTCGTCAAATTCAACACGCTAGAGGAGGCTGCATGACAACCGGCGCTGCCATTGAACACAAGCTAGAGGTGGATCATCTGCTGGCGCTCGCGATCGAACGCTCTGGAGGCCTGACCGATTTCGGAAGCGGCAATTACCGCGAGGCCCTGGACGTGCTGTTCGATTCGTTGAACCGCGAAGCCAACCTGTCGGCGCAAGGCGAAGCGCTGCTGCACGACAAGGTGCTGGCGCAACTGGTCAACCGGCTGGTGATCGAAGACTATTGCCGGCGCTACCCCGAGATTCTCGCGCAGTCGATCGACGATCCGCTTGTGATTGTCGGCTTGCCGCGCACCGGCACTACGCTGCTGCAACGCGTTCTGGCGGTCGACCCGCGCTTCCATTCGGCGGCGTGGTGGGAGACCCGCTACCCGGCGCCACGGCACGACGAAACACTCGAGAATCCGGCGTCGCGTATCGGCCTGGCGTGCGCGGAGGTCGATCTGATGATCCGCTATATTCCGCAGATTCTCGCGATACACCCGCTCGACGCGATGCAGCCCGACGAAGAGTTCATGCTGATGGAGCACTCGTTCATGTGCGCGATGGACTCGTACGCGAACGTGCCCAGCTATACCGCGTGGCTGGCGCAGCAGGATCAGACATCCGTCTACGAATACCTGAAGAAGATGCTGCAATTCCTGCAATGGCAAAAGCGGCAGCGTGGCGTGCCGGCCGCGTCGCGCTGGATCCTGAAGACGCCGCAGCATCTGCACACGCTGGAACTGCTGTTCAAGGTTTTCCCGGGCGCGCAGGTGGTGCTGACTCACCGCGATCCGGCCATGACCATTCCGTCGATGGCCAGCATGGCGCACACGCTGTGGAAAATGTACGCCGATAACCCGGATGCCAGAGTTGTCGGTAATCAGTGGTCCTCGCAAATGCGGCGTGCGGTTCATCACGCCATGGAGGTGCGCGCCACGTTGCCTGACGAGCGCTTTCTCGACATCCGTTTCGAGGATACGGTGACCGATCCATTCGGCGTGATCGAGTCGGTGTACCGCTTTGCCGGCCTGCCGTTGACCAACGAGGTACGCGAAGCGATGGCCGCATGGCTCGCCGGGAACAGCCGGGACAAACGTGCCGCACACGGCTACACGCTGGCCGAGTTCGGACTCAGCGTGGAGCAACTCAGGCAGGACTTCGCGCCATACCGTCAGCGCCACATTCTGCCCGCGGCGGACGCAGCGGACCCGGCTGACGTGGCACACGTGGCGCATTAGCCCATCGCTCGGCGCGACGCGCCTGCGTAGAACCCTCCATTCAACGTCAGTACAGAGGAAAGCCATGCCGCGCGATCTGCAGTACCTGCTCGATAAAACCGACATCTCCGATCTGCTGATCGACTACGGCACCGCGATTGATTCGCGCGATTTCGCCGCGCTGGATCGCATCTTCACCGCGGATGCCGTGATCGACTACCGCGCCACCGGCGGCCCGCGCTGCACGCTGGAAGAGGCCCGGCGGTTTCTGGCCGAGGCCTTGCCCCAGTTCCCGCGCAGCCAGCACATGATGGGCAACATCAGCATCAGGCTGCAAGGCGCGACGGCGACCGCCCGCACGCTGTGCCACAACCCGATGGTGATGCGCAAACCGGACGGCGGGGAGGAGGTGGTGTACTTCGGCATCTGGTATGCGGACGAACTGCTGCGGACTGGCGACGGCTGGCGCATCCGCAGCCGGTCGCTCGAATTCTGCTATTCGGACAACTATCAAAGGAGTCTTTGACATGCTCATGCGAAACAAGGTGGTCGTGGTGTCGGGTATCGGTCCGGGCCTCGGTGTCAAGCTGGCGATCGAAGCGGCGCGCGAGGGCGCGCACGCCGTGGTGATCGCCGCACGCACCGCGGCGAAACTCGACGAGGCGGAACAGCGGATCCGCGAACTGGAGGTGGACTGCCAGGTGCTGAAGGTGACGGCCGACATTACCGACAAGCAGCAGTGCAAGCATCTGGCCGAGCGCGCAATCGGCCAATTCGGCCGGATCGATGCGCTGGTGAACAGCGCTTTCGTGCACGGCAAATTTCCCGAACCGATCGAAGACGCCGATCTGGACGGCTGGCGCGAGGTGTTCGACACGAATGTGTTCGGCACCATGAACCTGACGCAGGAAATCGTGCCGCACATGAAAAAACGCGGCAGCGGCGCGATCGTTATGATCAACACGCAGGCCGCGCGCAAACCGTTTCCGGGCGAAGCCGGCTACGCGGCGTCCAAAGGCGCGCTGGCCGTAGCGGTCAAATATCTGGCGAGAGAACTCGGGCCGCACGGGATCCGGGCCAACAGCATCCACATGGGGTGGATGTGGGGCGCGCCGGTGCAGGGCTATGTCCGGCAGGCCGCGGCTCAGTACAATATCCCCGAGGAGCAGATCATCGAGCCCATTGCAGCGAACATCGCGCTCGGCCACATTCCGACCGATGACGACTGCGCGAGGGCTGCGTTATTTCTGGTGTCCGATTACGCGAAAGTCATTACCGGTGCGACACTCGACGCCAACGGCGGCGATTTCATGGCATGACCGGACCGATCGGAAGACACACACCGTGACCGAGAACAGTATGGCAGGCAAGCATCAACACACCGGCGAGCACACCGGCGAGTACACCGGCGAGTACACCCGCGCCGCCGGCGTGGACAACCCGGGCGGCACGCGCAACGCCGGCAATGCCGGCATTGCAACGGGGGCGGCCCACGTCTTCGCCTTCAACGGTGACGCGGACGGACTCTGCGCGCTACAACAATTGCGCCTCGCGGAGGCGCCGCAGGCGGCGCTCGTCACCGGCGTCAAGCGCGACATTCAGTTGTTGCGGCGAATCGAGGCCGGTTCCGGCGACCGGGTCACCGTGCTCGACGTCTCGCACGAACAGAATTGCGTGGATGTGCAGCGTCTGTTGGAGGCCGGTGTGCAGGTCCGCTATTTCGACCATCATTTCGCCGGCGATCTGTGCGCGCATCCTTGCTTCGACGCGCATATCAACACCGCGCCCGACGTGTGCACGAGTTCGCTCGTCAACGGCTACCTCGGCGGACGCTATGTGCGCTGGGCCATCGTGGCGGCGTTCGGCGACGAGCTGCCGCAGCTCGGCGAGGCGCTGGCGCGCGCGCACGGACTCGCGCCGCGGACCATCGCATCGTTCGCCGAGCTTGGGCGCCATCTGAACTACAACGCGTACGGCGAATGCGTCGACGACCTGCACTTCGACCCGGCCGCGCTGGCCGAGGCGATGCTGCCGTTCGCCGACCCGGTCGATTTCATGCAGGACACGAACGTGCTGGCGGCGCTGTGCGAAGGCTATCGCGAGGATATGGGCAAGGCGCGGGCGCTGTGTCCCGAGCGGGCGTGCAACGGCGCCACGCTGGTCACGCTGCCGCACGAGGCATGGGCGCGCCGCGCCACGGGCGTGCTTGCCAACGAACTGATGCAGAGCCGGCCGGACCACGCATTGGCGGTGCTGACGCCAAAATCCGGCGGCGGTTTTGTCGTGAGCGTGCGGGTGCCAACGGGCAGGCCGCTCGGCGCCGACGATTTTTGCCGCACCTTCGAGACCGGCGGCGGCAGAAAGCGGGCAGGGGGCATCAATCATCTGCCGGAGACGGAGGTCGAGCGGTTCGTCGCGCGTTTCGAAACGGCATTTGGCGTGGCGTGACAGGCGTGACGGGCGTATGCGGCCATTGCGCGACCTGACCCCGTAACGACGCGGGCGGCTGGCACCATCGAATGGTCGTGACTGGCACTACGCGCAGGCGCCCAAAGCTGCGACGATTCGGCCCCTCTCCTGAAGATGTCGTCGTGCGCATACGGTAGCAATCGATTTGACCTTCGATTCACCGTTTTCTGCGTACCCGCGACTCATGAACTTCGCCGACTTTGCCGATCTGACCGGCAATCCCGCCATCCTGGGATGTCTTGCCCTGATTACGATCGTCGCCGGCATGGCAAAGGGTCTTACCGGATTTGGTGGCGCGCTCGTCATGGCGCCGTTGTTCGGGCTGCTGATTCCCGCGCCTGAGGCCGGTGTGCTGATCGTGCTGATTCACTTTACGACCTCGCTGCAAGGCGTGCGAAGCTGGGCGGGCGCGGCGCGCTGGCGCAAGGTGATACCGCTGGCGCTCGTCGCCATGGGCTGCACCGCCGTGACGACGCACTGGATGGCCAGCGAGAGCGCCGCCGATATTCGCCGGCTTGTGGCGGTCGCGGTCCTCGCTTCCACCGTGATGCATATAAGAGGGTGGCGCTGGCTGCACGATAGCGGCTGGCGTCCCACCTTCACCGCCGGCGCGATGAGCGGCGCACTGACCGCGCTGGGCGGCATCGGCGGGCCGCCCGCCGTCTACTATCTCAACCGCATTGGCCAGGGCGCCGCGCTGCGGGCCAATCTGCTCGCGTATTTCGCGGTGCTCTATGTGGGCGTGGTGGCGCTGCTGGTCGGTGAGCATCAGGTTCATGCACCGCAGCTCTCGTCCACGGCGTTGCTCGTGCCGGTCTTCGCACTCGGCGTCGCCGCCGGCGAGCGGCTGGGCAAGCGCCTGCCGCTGCGCGGGCTGGAGCGCCTCGTGAGCGGCTTGCTGCTGTGTTCCGGGCTGGTCGCGCTGTTGACGTGACTTGTGCCGTGAAATCAGGCCGCCTGGCCATGTGGACCAGGCGATTCCTCCTGGCTGGTACTACACATGCTTAATTTCGGCCACCGATACTGAAAGCGTCTGCTGTGGCCCCCGTTCCTCGCCGCTATGGCCATGTGCATGGCTCACGCCACGGAAGACGCAGGCAGATACGCACATATCCATCACGCAGCGCGCTTTGCGTGGGACCAGAGTAAGGTGCTTTGCACCAACTCTGGTCGACCGCTTTGCATGGGACCAGAGTAAGGCGCTAAAGCGCCAACTCTGGTCGACAGGAGACATCATGCTCAAGCTCTTCATCGGAATTGGCATTCCCTACATCGGCGTGATTGGCCTGCTGCCCTGGGTCGCTTCAGTCGACCGGTACGTGTTCGGTGTGCCATTCATCTATGCGTGGATCTTCACGTGGTTCGTGCTGACCTCGGGTTGCCTGCTGCTCTGCTGGCGCCTGTTCGACCGCCATTTCGACGACGCTCACCCGCAAAACAACTGAAGCCGCAGGAGAACCCGGATGTCCACTGCCGTATTTCTCGGTTTGATTCTGTTCTCCCTGTATCTGGCGATACGCTCGAAGAAAGGACATGGCGCGCAGAGCGTGCACGATTTCTTCGTCGCGTCCCGGCAGTTCGGCGCTTATCTGGTCTTTTTTCTCGCCGCCGGCGAAATCTACAGCATCGGCACGATGGTCGGCTTTCCGGGCGGCATCTATGCCAAGGGGCCGACCTATGGCGTCTGGTTTCTCGGCTATATCCTGCTCGCGTATCCCGTCGGCTATTTCATCGGGCCCAAAATCTGGCAGGCGGGCAAGCGCTATAACGCCATTACGCTGCCGGACCTGTTCAAAGGTCACTTTGGCAGCCGCACGCTGGAACTCGTCGTGGCCGCCTCGGCAATCCTGTTTCTGCTGCCGTGGGGCGAGCTGCAGTTCACCGGTCTCGTCGCCGCGTTCAAAGGGCTCGGCTGGAATTTTCAGCCGCTGTATCTGATCCTCATCTCCGCGGTGATGGCGTTCACGTATATCGCCATCTCGGGGGTGCGTGCCTCGGCCTATATATCCATCCTCAAAGACGTGCTGATGGTCGTGGCGATCGTGATTACGGGGATCGCCGTCGCGTGGGAATCCGGTGTCACGGAGGTCTTTCACGCAGCCAGCCTGCACGTCAGCAACAGCATGAACTCCAGTCAGCTGACGTTCTCGATGAGCACCATGCTGTTCCAGTCGATGGGCTTCTACGTGATGCCGTTCGCGGTGCAGGTCTTTTTCACGGCCACGAGCCCGAATACGATCCGGCGCACCCAGATTGCCATGCCGCTGTACATGCTGATGTATCCGTTCCTCGTGATTGCGTCGTACTACGCGATCAGTCAGAACCTGCATCTGGCGTCGCCGAACGAAGCCTTCTTCGCGGCGGCGATCCGTCTGCTGCCGGGCTGGCTGCTGGGGTTGGTGGCGGCCGGCGCGTCGCTCTCGGGTTTGCTGGTCCTGACCGGCATCTGCCTTGCCATCGGCCCGATCGTCACGCGCAATCTGCTGCCGAGCATGCCTGAGAACCGGCAGAAAGCCAGCGCGAAAGTGGTGATCGTGGTCTATCTGCTGGCATCGATCGTAATGACATTGCTGACGCCGAATCTGATGCTCACGCTGATCAACACCGCGTACTATGGCGTGACTCAGTTCTTCCCGGGCGTGATGGTCATTCTGTTCTCGCTGCGCGTCAAGCCGTCTGCCGTTGCGGCGGGGATTCTGACCGGCCAGATACTGGCGATCATTCTCTACCTGCTGCATATCGATCTTGGTGGTTTCAATCTGGGGCTGTTTTGCCTCGCCATCAATATCGCGGTCACGGTGGTGCTGAACCTCGGCTCGAAGCGCAAGCCGGTGCATGCGTTGTCCTAAGTGTTTGGTGTCAAGCTTCAGGATCTGATCTCACTCTAACCGCGCCCATTCATGACTGTGCCTGAACGTAGTCCCGTGACCGTATTCGTCGCCAGAAAAATCCTGACGATGAATCCCGCCCAGCCGCACGCCACGCATGTCGCGGTTCGCGACGGACGGATTCTGTCCGTCGGCAGCCTCGACGACGTGAGCCAGTGGGGAAGCGTTGAAATCGTCGATACGTTCCGCGACAAGGTGCTGATGCCCGGCCTCGTGGAAGGGCATTGCCACCTGATGGAAGGCGCGATGTGGGACGCCGTGTATCTGGGCTACTACGACCGGCGCGGTCCTGACGGCAAGCTGTGGCCGGGCCTGAAAACGCTCGATGAAGTGATCGCCCGCCTGAGCGAAGCGCAACGCACCATGACGGATGCGGCCGCGCCGCTTCTCGCCTGGGGCTTCGATCCAATTTTCTTCGGCACGAGCCGTTTGTCGGTCAAGGAACTCGATACCGTGTCGTCGAGCCGGCCGATCGTGGTGCTGCATGCGAGCGTGCACCTGATGAACGTCAACAGCGCGATGCTTGCGCTCGCCGGTATCGACGAAGACACCGACATCGACGGTATCGACCGCGATCGGCACGGCCAGCCGAGCGGCGAGCTACAGGAATTCGCCGCCATGTTCCCGGTGTATCAGGTGATCGGCAGCCAACTTTCCATCGCGGCGAGCGAGAAGCCGGAGGCCATCTGGAACTTCGGCAGAGTGGCGCAGTTGGCCGGCGTCACGACTGCGACGGATCTGGTCAACGATCTGTCGGCGCTGGGCAATCGCAACCTGCGCGAAGTCACGGCCGACCCGCAGTATCCCGTGAGGATCGTGCCCGCGTTCGCGCCGCAGCGAAGCCCGGAAAACGGGGTCGAAAAAGTGCTGGCCGCGCTTCGCGACAGTACCGACAAACTCAGATTCGGCCCGGTCAAGTTTATCGTCGACGGCTCGATTCAGGGCTTTACGGCGCGCCTGAAATGGCCGGGCTATTTCAACGGGCAGCCTAACGGCTTGTGGCTCATTCCACCTGGCCAACTCGAAGAGGTGTTCACGCCGTTTCATCGCGCGGGGCTGCAACTGCACATCCACACCAATGGCGACGAAGCCACCGAGGTGGTGCTCGACGCGCTCGAGCGCATGCTCGACGCGTTTCCGCGCGGCGATCACCGGCATACCTTGCAGCATTGCCAGATGGCCGACGCGAGCCAGTTGGCGCGAGCCGCGAAACTGGGCCTGTGCATCAACTTTTTCTCCAACCATATCTACTACTGGGGCGACGCCCACTACACCCAGACCATGGGTCCCGACCGGGCGAACCGGATGGACGCGGCGGGCTCGGCGCGGCGGCTGGGGATTCCTTTTGCGTTTCATTCGGATGCGCCGATCACGCAGTTAAGCCCGCTCTTCACCGCATGGTGCGCGGTTCAGCGCAAGACGGCATCGGGCCGCGTGCTGGGCGCGAGCGAGTGCATTCCCGTGGCGGACGCGTTGCGCGCCATTACGCTCGGCGCCGCCTATACGCTGAAGATGGACCATCTGATCGGCAGCATCGAAGTGGGCAAATTCGCGGACTTCGCCGTGCTGGCGGACGACCCCAGCGAGATCGCGGCGGAGCGATTGAAAGACGTCGAAGTGTGGGGAACGGTGCTGGGCGGCCGTGTTTTTCAGTCGCCGGCAAAATGAACGACGCCGCGCCACCCATCGCGCTGGTGGTGCTCGGCGGCTATCTCGGCGCGGGCAAGACGACGCTGCTCAATCATGTGCTGCTCAACGCGGGGCAGCGCCGGGTGGCGGTGCTCGTCAATGATTTCGGCGATATCAATATCGACGCGTCGCTGATCCGCGAACGAACCGACGACGTCATCAATCTGGAAAACGGCTGCATCTGCTGCTCGGTCGGCGGGCGGCTCGTCGACGCATTAGTAAAAATCGGCGCCCGGCCCGAGCGTCCCGAGTTGTTGATTATCGAAGCGAGCGGGGTGTCCGATCCGGTGAAGATCGCGCAAATCGGTCTGCTCGACCGGGCGTTCAGATTGTGCGGGATCATCGTTGCCGTCGACGCCGAACGTATCGGGCAGACGTTGCAAGACCCGTACGTCGGCGATATCGTGCGTCGCCAGATCGCGGGCGCTACCGCGCTGGTGTTGAACAAAACGGACCTCGTCAGCGAGAACGAAAAGACGGCCGCGAAAGAAGCGGTGGCCGCGCAGGCGAGCACCGCCATCCTGCTCGAATCGAACAACGGCGCTATACCGCTGGAACTCATCTTCGACGCCAGCGTGGTGCCGCGTCAGCGCACTGGCGGCGCCGGCCTCACGAACGCTGCCGGTCAGTTGAGCAATCATTCTGGTATCACCAGCTTTTCCTATCGCTCGGACTTTCGCCTCGACAAAAAGAAGCTTAAAGACGCGTTCCGCAACATGTCCGTTGCGCTATTGAGAGCTAAGGGCATTGTCTGGCTGGATCAAACGGCCTCGCCTCAGGAACTCCACGTGGTGGGCGGCCGCATTCTGATTACACCGTTTACAGGCCATGCATCCGCTGAATCGACAATCGTCCTGATCGGACGTTTCACCGATGAAGACGAGCGTGCTGTGAAGCGCTGCCTCGACAACGCGCGTGCAGTGAACCAGCACTAACGCATCGCGCTATCCGCCCCGCACAGGCGGTGCGCTTCAATCCGCATTCCAATCCACATCCCTCCGTTGCCCTGCATTGGAGCAACGCTGCACCAGGCGAAAGCGCCGCACTGGCCCTACCGTCGATCGCACGTAAAACCTACACTTTTCTCGAAAGGTCGCCGCTTGGGCGGCGACACGGATCGAACCAAAATCACTGAGCAGGAGACATGCATGACCACAACAGAAACGTCCGCCCCCACGGTCACCGCGGACACGCTCGCGGCATTCTCAGACGCGTTCAACCGTCATGACGCAACCGCGCTGATGACCTTCATGACCGAGGACTGCGTGTTCGACGCAGCAGGCGGACCCGAGGTCCACGGTACGCGCTTCGTGGGGCGCGACGCGGTGCGCGCGGCGTTCGAAGCGGTCTTCAAGACCTTTCCGGATGCGCATTGGGGCAAGGGCCGTCACTACGTGATCGGTGAGCGTGGGGTGTCCGAATGGGTGTTCTCCGGCACGCACGCGGAAGGCTGGCGCATCGAGGCGGAAGGTTGCGATCTTTTCGAGTTTCGCGACGGCCTGATCGCCGTGAAGCGCGCGTTCCGCAAGGAACGTCCGAAGCAGAACGTTTGATGCCGACGAGGAGCGTCTCATGGTGCAAAGCGTAATCACACGGGTCGGCGAAGGGCTGTCGGGGGCACGGGACAGCGCCACGCAATACGACCCGACCTACGACCCGCTGGTGTCGCCAGGACCGGGGCAGGGCAAACAGTACGCACCGACCTACTGGGTCGCGACGGCCGGCACGCCGCCGCCCGACGACGGACCGATCACGAAAGACATCGACGTGGACGTCGCAATCATCGGCGCGGGATATACGGGACTCGCCACCGCGCTGTGTCTGGCGCGCGAGCACGGCATCAAGGCCGTGGTGCTCGAAGCCAACCGCACGAGCTGGGGTTGCAGCAGCCGCAATGGCGGGCAAGGCCAGAACGCGTCGGGACGTCTGTCGCGCTCGCAATGGGTCGAACGATGGGGCAAGGACGTCGCGCTGAAAATGCACGACGAGATTCAGGAAGGCTTCGACAATTTCAAGAAGCTGGTGGCCGAGATCGATTGCGATCCGCAGCCCGGCGGGCACTTTCTGATTGCGCATCGGCCGCGCCTGATGGCGAAACTCGCCGCCGAGTCAAAAGTCTGGAAAGACGTGTTCGGCTATCCGTCCGAACTCATCGACCAGGCCACGTTCCGCCGCGAATATGTGAACGATAGCGAGGCGGCCGGCGCGCTGCATGAGCCCGAGGGCATCGGCATCCACGCGCTGAAGCTCGCCTTCGGCTATCTGCGGCTCGCGCGCGAAGCAGGCGCGAAAGTGCATCCGGCGAGCCCGGTGATTGGCTGGGAGACCATCAACGGCATTCATCATCTGCGCACGCCGGGCGGCATCGTGCGGGCGCGGTCGGTGGGCATCGCGACGGGCGCTTACACGGCGCAAAATCTTCATCCGTCACTGACGAGCCGCGTGATGCCGATCCTGTCGAATTCGATGGTGACGCGCCCGCTGACATCGCAGGAAATTGCCGCGTGCAATTTCCGCACGACGCAGGTGCTCACCGACACGCGCACCTTGCGCTTCTACTATCGCTTCCTGCCGGACAACCGTCTGCAGATTGGCAGCCGCAGCGCGATCACCGGTGCCGATGCGCCGAACTCGAAGCATTTCGAACTGCTCGTCGAAGGCATGGGCCGCAAGTTTCCGGCGCTGCGCGGCGTCGCGATCGACTACTCGTGGTGGGGCTGGGTGGACGTGAGCCACGACATGATGCCGCGCGTCTGTCAGCCGGACCCGAAGCAACAGGTTTTTTACGCGCTCGGCTACGGCGGCAATGGCGTGTCGTATTCGCAGCAGGCGGGGCGGCGCCTCGCCGAACGGATCGCCGGCAAAGCTGAGAAGCAGACGCTGCCGATCTTTACGTCGCCGTTGCCGGGCCACCCGTTCGCACCGTTCCGCCGGATCGGGCAGCGGATGCTCTACCAGATGTACTTCCGACGCGACGAGAAGCCTTGAGCGCGGCCGCCGAGCCCATCCGGCTCGGGGCCTCGCGCGCCAATCGCGGTGCCGCATGCAACCCGCAGCGCACCGCGCCAAACCGCCTGCATAGAGTGGGCAAAATCAAGCGGACAAATCAGTGCGGTTAAGCTGCACGCCTGGTCCGCAACTTGAGTCGAAAGAACACAATATTCCGCGGCGAGGCGCGCAAGCGCCTTCGCTCGATCCGTCATAGACGGCGCCTGCGCGCAGCAGCGGAGCCGGCGCCGGAATAAACAGGATGTGGAGGTGACATGCAACCATCGATGAACAAGAGTGAATTGAAGACGGGTCTCAAGCAGCGCCACATGACCATGATCGCGCTGGGAGGCGTGATCGGCGCGGGCCTTTTTGTCGGCAGCGGCGTCGTGGTCCGGCAGGCCGGTCCCGCCGCGGTGCTGTCGTTTCTGATTACCGGGGGCCTGATCGTGCTGGTCATGCGCATGCTTGGCGAAATGGCGTGCGCGATGCCGGCGGTCGGCTCGTTTTATGAGTACGCGCGTCTGGCCTTTTCCGGCAAACGCGGCCCCGGCAAGCTGGCCGGCTTTCTGACCGGCTGGATGTACTGGTATTTCTGGGTGATCGTGGTGGCCGTGGAGGCAGTGGCCGGTGCGAAGCTCGTGCAGTTCTGGTTGCCGGATACCCCTGCATGGGCGATCAGTCTCGTGTTGCTGGTCGTGCTGACCGCGACCAATCTGATCTCGGTCGGCAGCTACGGGGAATTCGAGTTCTGGTTTGCATCCATCAAGGTCGCGGCGATCATCGTGTTTCTGTTCCTCGGCGGTTTGTATGTGCTGGGTTTGTGGCCCGCTTCGATGCACACCGCGTCCGTCATACCGACGCTGCTTTCGCACGGTGGCTTGATGCCGAAGGGGATCGGACCGGTTCTGAGCGGGGCGGTGGCGGCAACCGGTTTTTACTTCGGTGCGGAAATCGTCACCATCGCAGCCGCCGAAGCGCATGAACCGGTCAAGGCGGTCGCCAAGGCCACCAACTCGGTCATTACCCGCGTGCTGTTTTTCTATGTCGGCTCGATTCTGCTGGTGGTTGCGCTGGTGCCGTGGGATTCGCCGAAGATGGCCACGCCGTATGTCAGCGCGCTCGAAGCAATGGGTATTCCGGCCGCCGCCAACGTGATGAACGCGATCGTGCTGACCGCGGTGCTGTCGGCGCTCAATTCCGGCCTCTATGCCGCGTCGCGGATGATTTTTGCACTGACCCGCCATGGCGACGCACCCGCATCGCTCGCGAAGGTCAATCGCCGTGGCGTACCCGTTCGCGCGATCCTGATCGGCACCTTGTTCGGCTACGTATCGGTGGTTATGTCGTACGTATCGCCCGATACGGTGTTCGCCTTCCTCGTCAATTCGTATGGCACGGTGGCGATCTTCGTCTATGTGCTGATCGCGCTGTCGCAACTGAAGCTGCGTGCCCGGCTCGAACGGGAGTCGCCGCAAACGCTGCGCGTGCGGATGTGGTGCTACCCGTATCTGACGTGGTTCGCGATTGCCGGCATGGTCGGGATTCTGGTGGCGATGGCCTTCATACCGGATCAGCGCACGCCGCTGTGGCTCGGCGTGGTGAGCCTTGGCGTGCTGCTCGTCGCATATGCGTGGCGTGCGCGGAAGAGCCCGGCCAGCGCCGAAGAAGCGGAACTCGCAGAGTATCGCCCGCGCGTTCAATGAGGGTGGGGTAACGAACGTGCTTTGTGCAGCGCGGCGGTTCTCACGGAACGAATGAGAACCGCCGCATTCCTGCTACTTCGACGCCACCGATGCCGCAACGGCCGGATGCAATAAAGGCCCAATGCGCACGGCGGTTTCCTTCAGCTTCGGCACCGCCTTCAGCAGATCTTCGAGACTCGCGCGCGCGGTCGGTGCGTGAACCGCGAGCGCCGCGAGCACGCGATTGTCGTCGACGCTGCGCACCGGCACGGCGATCGCCACCATCCCGCGCACGAATTCTTCGTTGTCCACGCCAATGCCTCGCGCGGCGAGCCGGTCGAGTTCCGCTTCGAGCAGGTCCACATCGGTCAGGGTCCGGTAAGTCATCTGCTTGAGGTGCAGGCGGCGGATCGCGAGGCTGCGCTCGGCGGGCACCATCTGGGACAGAAAGAGCTTGCCGCTCGCGGTGCAGTGCAGCGGCACGCGCATGCCGGGTTGCATGTGCAGGCGCAACGGTTCGGTGGTTTCGACGCGTTCGACGTAGAGCACCGTATCGCCGTCGAGCACGGTGAGGTTGCAGGTCTCGCCGAGCGCATCCACGAGCGTGCGCAGCAGCGAACGGCAGGCGCGCGTGAAGGTGCTGTTTGCGAGCGTGCTCAACGCGAGCTGGGCGGCACGCGGGCCGAGTGCGATGCCGCGATCCGCGCCGCGCGAATCCGGCATGTGCGTGACGTAACCCCGCGCTTCGAGCGATTCGATCAGACGCATCAGCGTCGCCTTGGGAATCTGCAGACGCGAGGACAACTGCGACAGCGAAAACGGCTGTCCCGCAACCGCCAGCTGTTCGAGCACGTTGAGCGCGCGCAGGACGCGGGTGTCGTCGCCGGGTTCTTGAGGTGAGTTGGGACGCGTGGTGTCTGTCATTGACCTTCCCGAGGCGGAACAGCGTGAATGCGGCGCGGCCGGATCGGTGACAACCCGGATGAGCGCGTAAGTGCATCACTGAAAATGAAACAAAAAAGTCGGTTTTTGTACCGGTTTGCTCGATCGTAACCGGATTATCTTGAAGCGGAAATAGCGATCCAATAAATTTGAACGAAACCTACCGGTTTTTAGAAAGAAAGAAGCAGCGGCAACAACAGCAATAGCGCGGAGACATCATTCATGACACGGAGTTTCGACTACGTCGTCGTCGGCGCGGGATCGGCCGGCTGCGTACTGGCCAACCGTCTCTCGGAGAACGGCCGCTACTCGGTGTGCCTGCTCGAAGCCGGTCCGCCCGACCGCTTTCTGTGGATCCATATCCCGATCGGTTACGGCAAGACGATGTTTCATCCGGTCTACAACTGGGGCTTTTACACCGACCCCGATCCGAACATGCTCGACCGCAAGCTCTACTGGCCGCGCGGGCGTACGCTGGGCGGCAGCAGTTCGATCAATGGGCTCATCTATATTCGCGGCCAGAAAGAGGACTACGACCGCTGGGCAGCGCTCGGCAATCGCGGCTGGAGCTGGCAGGAGTGCCTGCCGTACTTCCGGAAGCTCGAACATAACGAACTGGGTGAGTCGCCGACACGCGGCGTCGACGGACCTTTGTGGGCTTCCACCATCAAGCAGCGCCACGAACTCGTGGATGCGTTCATTGCGGCGTCGAATCGCCTGGGGGTCCCAACAGTCGAGGATTTCAATCAGGGCGATCAGGAAGGCGTCGGCTACTATCAGCTGACCACCCGGCACGGCTGGCGCTGCTCGACCGCGGTGGCTTATCTGAAACCCGCGCGCCGCCGCCCGAATCTGCATATCGAAACCGATGCGCTGGCGTCGAAGATTCTCTTCGAAGGCACGCGCGCGGTGGGCATCCGTTACGTGCAGCATGGCCGGACGCATGAGGTGCGCGCGCAGCGCGAAGTCGTGCTGACGGCGGGCGCGCTGCAGTCGCCGCAATTGCTGCAGGTCTCCGGCGTCGGCCCGGCGGGGCTGCTTAATGAATTCGGCATTCCGGTGGTCGCCGACCGGGCCGGTGTCGGCGACAATCTGCAGGACCATTTGCAGGTGCGCCTGACCTACGAAGTGACCCGGCCGATCACGACCAACGACCTGCTGCATTCTTGGACCGGGCGCGCGAAGATGGGCCTGCAATGGGCCCTCTTTCGCGAAGGGCCGCTGTCGGTCGGCATCAATCAGGGCGGCATGTTTTGCCGCGCGCTGCCGGACGAAGCGGCAACGCCCGATATCCAGTTTCACTTCTCGACGCTCTCGGCCGACACCGCCGGCGGCGACGTCCATGGGTTTCCCGGCTGCACCTATTCGATCTGCCAGTTGCGCCCGGAGTCGCGCGGCACGGTGCGCATCCGCACGAACGATATGCGCGATGCGCCGTCCATCCAGCCGAACTATCTCGCGACCGATCTCGACCGCCGCACGACGGTGGCGGGCGTGCGCTTTGCGCGCCGGGTCGCCGCCGCCGAACCGATGGCTTCACTCATGAAGCGCGAAGTCCGCCCGGGTCCGCAGGCGCAAACCGACGACGAGCTGCTGCACTTTAGCCGCGAGTACGGTCAGACGATTTTTCATCCGTCCGGCACCGCGAAGATGGGCGTGGCGAGCGATTCGCGCGCGGTGGTCGATGAACGATTGCGCGTGTACGGCACGCACGGATTGCGTGTGGTCGATTGCTCGATCATGCCGACGCTGGTGTCGGGCAATACCAACGTGCCGATCGTGATGGTCGCGGAAAAAGCGTCCGCGATGATTCTCGAGGACGCCCGTGCCGAGGCGATGCAGGTCACAGAAGTCGAGCCGCTGAGCATGGCGGCCCATCACTGAGCAGGAAAAGTAAGAAGAGAAAAAGAGGCAGGCAGCGAAATTCGCGCCCCGGAGGAGACAAACAGGGGCTTCGGTACGTATGGCGCCGTGAGCATAGTGAGGTTTGGGCACGGCCATCATCGGAGGAGGCGTTATGGCAATCGATAAGCGGGTGGTGCGTCGGGTTGCGTTCGCGAGTGTGATTGGCGCTACCGTCGAGTGGTACGACTTTTTTCTGTATGGCGTCGTGGCGGGCATTGTATTCAACAAGCTGTATTTTCCGTCGCACGATGCGCTCGTTTCTACGATGCTGGCCTACGGCACGTTCGCGGTCGGCTTTATCACGCGGCCGCTTGGCGGCGTGATCTTCGGTCACTTCGGCGACCGGGTCGGGCGCAAGTCCGCGCTGATCTGCACGCTCGTCATCATGGGGATCTCGACGGCGGGCGTCGCCTTCGTGCCCACGTTCGAGCAGATCGGCATCTGGGCGCCGATTCTGCTGCTCTCGCTGCGCGTGCTGCAGGGTATCGGCCTTGGCGGCGAATGGGGCGGCGCGGTGCTGATGGCCTACGAATATGCGCCGCCCGAGCGGCGCGGCCTGTACGCGAGCCTGCCGCAGATCGGCCTGTCGATCGGTTTGTGCCTCGCGTCGGGCATTGTTGCGGGCATTTCGCGGCTGTTGCCGGAAGCGGCGTTCCTCGCGTGGGGCTGGCGGCTCGCGTTTGCCGGGTCGCTGCTGCTCGTGGTGCTGGGCCTGTACATCCGCCTCAAGGTCATGGAGACGCCCGAGTTTCTCGCGCTCAAGCGCAGCCGGCGCGACGTGAAGATCCCGTTTGTCGACATGATCACGCGCTATCGCGGCTCGGTGCTGCTGGGCATGGGTGCGCGCTGGATCGACGGCGTGTTCTTCAATATCTTCGCCGTGTTCATGATCGGCTACCTCACGCAGCGCCTGTCGATGAGTCGCACCGAAGCGCTCACCGGCGTCATGATTGCGGCGATGGTGATGTGTTTCTTCATACCGGTGTTCGGCCGGATGTCGGATGCGCTGGGACGCGCGCGCGTGTACCGCTGGGGCTCGCTGATCTGCGGCCTGTCGGTGCTGCCGGCGTTCTGGCTGATGGAGACCCAGGCGGGCAATACGATGGCGGTGTGGCTCGCTATCGTGATTCCGTTCGGGATCTTCTACGCAATGGTTTATGGCCCCGAAGCGGCGCTCTTCGCCGAACTCTTCGATGCCGAAGTGCGCTACACCGGCATCTCGTTCGTGTACCAGTTCTCGGGCATCTTCGCGAGCGGCCTCACGCCGATCATCGCGACGGCACTCCTGCGCGTCGACGGCGGCAAGCCGTGGTACGTGTGCGCGTACGTGGTGTTATCGGCGCTGCTGTCGGCGTGGGCGGCCTGGGCCATGGAGCGGCGCAGTAAAAACTTTGCGGCGGTGGCGGCCGTGCGTTGACGGCGCGCACCGAAAAGGCACTGGTAGTGGAGCAATGATGAGACGAGACGGAGAGGATGACAAAGTGACGGATATCGTGACTGGCAAACCCGACAGGATGGTCGCGGTACGCAGTGTTTTCGGCATTGACTCGAACCTGATGGTGCCGGCTTTCAGCGAGCGTGACGACCACGTGCCGGAGATCGACGAGGTCTACCGCTTCAATCCGGAGGTGACGCTCGCGATCCTGGCGGGCTTTAGCCGCGACCGCCGGGTGATGGTGCAAGGGATGCACGGCACCGGAAAGTCGACGCATATCGAGCAGGTCGCCGCGCGCCTGAACTGGCCGTGCGTGCGCGTCAATCTCGATGGCCATATCAGCCGTCTGGACCTGGTCGGCAAGGACGCGATCGTCGTGCGCGACGACCTGCAGGTGACCGAGTTTCAGGAGGGGATCGTGCCTTGGGCCTTGCAGCGCCCGGTCGCGTTGATCTTCGACGAATACGACGCGGGGCGGCCGGACGTGATGTTCGTGATCCAGCGCATTCTGGAGCGCGACGGCAAGTTCACGCTGCTCGACCAGAATCGCGTGATTCATCCGCATCCGTATTTCCGCATGTTCGCCACCACCAACACGGTGGGCCTCGGCAACCTGAACGGCCTGTATCACGGCACCCAGGTGCTGAATCACGCGCAGATGGACCGCTGGAACGTGGTGGCCACGCTCAATTATCTGCCGCGCGCGGAAGAGGCCGGCATCGTGCTCGCGCGCGTGCCCGAGCTGGCCGACGACGCGGGGCGCGCGCTGATCGAATCGATGGTGAGCGTGGCCGAACTCACGCGCAAGGGTTTCGCGAGCGGCGACCTGTCGACGCTGATGTCGCCGCGCACGGTGATCAACTGGGCGGAGAACTGCCAGATCTTCCGCGATCCCGCGATGGCGTTTCGTCTGACGTTCCTCAACAAGTGCGACGAAGCCGAGCGGTCGATCGTGGCGGAGTATTTTCAGCGCTGCTTTGGCCGCGAACTGGACGCTTCGGCGAGTGGCGCAGACCTCGCCACGGAATCGCTCCGATGAAGGCCGACCGCCAGGCCGCGCGCCGTGCCGAGCGGCGCGAGGCGCTGTGCGCCGCGGCCGTGCGCGCACTCACGGGCGACGCAGCGCTGCATTACCGTGACGGCCGCTTGTGCCGCGACACGCGGCCACTGCCGTTGCACGCGCCGCATCTGCGCACCCATCCGCAACTGGACGACTTCGCCTCGCTGCGTGGCGCAGCCGATGGCGCGGCCTTGCGCCTGCTGCACTCCGACGCGCAGCTGCATGGCCGCCTATGTCCGCTGGACCCGGTCGAGCGGATGGTGTTCGAACTGCTCGAGCAATTGCGTTGCGAAACGCAGCTGCCGCCCGGCATGCCGGGCCTCGCCCGGAATCTGCGCGGGCGTTTCGAGGGCTGGTCGCGGGCCGTCCATCGCACCGGGTTGACTGAGGATCATCTGGGCATTCTGCTCTACACGGTGGCGCAGATCGCATGGTCGCGTCTGACGGGTTGGCCCGTGCTGGAAGAGACCGAGGACCTGATCGAGGCGACCCGCGCGGCCATCGTGCCGGCGCTGGGTGTGTCACTGGCCGGCTTGCGCCGGCATCGTGCGGAGCAGGGCGCGTTCGCGGTGCATGCGCTTGAACTGGCGCGGTTGGTCGGCGACATGATCCGCACCGCCCGCGCGGAACAGGCGCAGGACGATCCGCAGGAATCGGAAGACGACAAGGCGCGCACGGCGTTCTCGCTCTGGTTCGATGTCGAGGACAACGAACCAGAGGACATGGCCGTGGCGCTGACCGGTGACAGCCGCGTGCTGGGTGCCTCGGACCAGGGCTATCGTGCCTACACCACACGCTACGACAGCGAAATCCATCCCGGCACGCGGGTCCGCAAGGCTTTGCTCGACGAATTTCGCACGCGTCTCGACGAGCGCATCGCCGCCCTGGGTGTGAACGTCGCGCGGCTCGCGCACGCGCTCAAGGTGGCGCTTGCGACAACTCAACGCGACGGCTGGTCATTCGGCGAAGAGCATGGCCGGATCGACGGGCGGCGCCTCGCGCAACTGGTCAGTTCGCCAGCCGAGCGGCGCCTGTTCCGGCTGGAGCGGTACACGCCGCTCGCGGATTGCGCGGTCAGTTTTCTGATCGACTGCTCGGGGTCGATGAAAGCGCATATCGAGCCGGTCGCCATCATGGTGGACATTCTCACGCGCGCGCTCGACCAGGCCGGCGTGGCCACCGAGGTATTGGGCTTTACCACGGGCGCGTGGAACGGCGGCCGTGCCCGGCTCGACTGGCTGGCGCAGGGAAAGCCGCGCCATCCGGGCCGGCTCAATGAAATCTCGCACCTGGTGTTCAAGGACGCGTCGACGAACTGGCGGCGCGCCCGCGCGGAGATTGCCGCGCTCTTCAAGGCCGATCTGTTTCGCGAAGGGGTGGACGGTGAAGCGGTCGACTGGGCCTGCGCGCGTCTTGCCGCCGGCGCGCAGGCAAGGCGGATCCTGATCGTGATCTCGGACGGCAGCCCGATGGACAGCGCGACCGGCCAGGCCAACGATGCCTACTATCTCGACAATCATCTGAAGGAAGTAGTGGCGCGGCACGAGGCCTTGCGCGACGTGGAGGTGCTGGGTCTTGGCGTTGGACTCGATCTCAGTCCGTATTACCGACGCTGCCTTGCCGTGGATCTGTCGGTGCCGCCCGATATGAAGCTGTTTGGTGAGATCGTGGGGTGGATTGGGGCGCGCAGGTAGGTGAGGGGGCAGCGGATTCTCATATGAGCGGCCATCGGCGTCTCGAGGAGCGTGGCCGCTGTATCAACGGACGTTCCACGTCGCGGCAGGTTTCGATGGACATTGCCGTCGGGCGGTCACACACTTAACCTTGTTGGCAACGCGTCGCGTGATTTCCCCGCGGCGCTTCGATTGCATTCTCTTCAATTTTTTCCGGTTTGACCCCCGCTTCCCTTGGCGCAGATCCGTGTTGGGTCGTACATGCCCATGCCGTATGCACCATCTCACAACTCAGTTGGGGGCCGCCCTGACAGGCACAGAGAATGCTGGTTATCCAACAGTTCTGGCAGTGTCTGTTACGAGCGTGTTCAAGACCCAAATCTCACGATAGAAAACCACGCAGAACGGTCACACGAAATCGCACGCCGACCGGTGCTTCACTTGCCAGGTGGTTCCGGCGGCTTCACACATTGGGTTCGGGATCCCGTCGCTTATTTCGATGAGCACTCCGCAAGGGGACAGCACATGAAAGTCGTGAATGGAAGGATGAGACGAAACGATCCGAAGCGTGTTTTAGTGTTCAGACAGGCTGAGCTTGCGCATTCGGGTGCAGGCAACCCCGATGCACGCATCAAGGCCGCATCGTCTGCAAGGGGCAGACACTTTGCGCTTTGGGCTGCGTCGGCAGGCGCATTGGCTGTCGGGGTCATGGGTCTCGTCGCGTATGGCGATCGGTTCGACTTTGATCAGGCGCTCGGGACCATCGGACACACGTCGCCGGCGCAACCCACGTCCTGGTCCGGTCATGTCGCGCCGCCACCGTCGCCTCCCGCTCGCGCAACGGCGGGTGCCAGTGCGGAGCTTGCCCCACCTGTGTCTTCCGCTCCGTCCGAGCACCGTACTGAACCTGCTCTGGATTCTGTTGCGCCGCAGTCGGTTGCACCGCAGTCGGTTACACCAGGGCCTGGTCAAGCAAGCCATGCCGCCACACAGAATCGCCACCATTCGGCACCGCACGTGAGGGCAGTCGCGCGGCATGAGCCCGGGATTTCCCAACCCACGTCGCCGACGCAACAGGCGCTTTCGTCCGGTGATGTCGCGCGATCATCGTCACCGCCTGCTCAGGAAACTGCAATTGACAGTGCTGAGCTGGCGTTGCCGGTGTCGTCCGCTTCGTCCGCTTCGTCCGATCACCGCGATGTACCTTCAGCGGATTCTGCTTCACTGCGAATGGCTCAAGGCCAAACTGCAGGCGTTCACGGCGGAGGTGGTTCGGGCGCGGGTGCAGGCGGTTCGGGCGCAGGAAGTTCGGGTGCGGGCGGTTCAGGCTCAGGTAGTTCGGGCGCGGGTGGTTCGAGCGCAGGCGGTCACGGCGCGGGCAGTTCAGGCGCAGGGGGTCACGGCGGAGGCGGGAACGGCGGGAACGGGTCACGATAATCGGCCGGGTTCGTTTCAGCCGCTCTTTCGTGCAAGAGACGAAGCTTATGGCGGCTACCCCACGGGCAATCACTATTTGCTCGGCACATGAAGCGTGCAATCCCTTGCGCATGTCCAATTCGAAGGAATATGCCGCGCGCTCGCGAACGCCATATCGCTCGTGTAAATTGGGGCGTTACCCACTGGAGCGAGTTCACCGCCATGACACCATTCGATCAAGCCAGAGCCAGCAAGTCGCCGTCCAGCCACGAGAACTGGCCTCATTTGCGGTTCCATCTGCCTTACAACCACGTGACGACAACCTTCGGCGATAACTGGTTCGCCCTCAAGGCTGAATCGTTCGCGCGCTTTTTCGGCACACCGACGTTTCTTATCGGCCAGACGCTGGTTGTCGCGATCTGGATCGTCGTCAACATGGCGGGTTGGACGAAATTCGACGTCTATCCTTTCATTCTGTTGAATCTCGCATTCAGTCTGCAGGCCGCGTACGCGGCGCCGTTGATCCTGCTGGCGCAAACGCGTCAGGCAGACCGCGACAAGGCACTCGCCGACGCGGACGCACGCCATCGCGAAGATATCGCGAAGTCCGCCGAACAGCGACAGCTGCAAATGGCCGAACACACCGCGCAGATGACCGCGCTGCTGCAGCAAAACACTGAGCTTACCGAAATGACGCGGCAACTGAGCGCGCGCATCGAAACACTGACTCTGGAGATGCATGCGAAGGTGCTGTCGGCGACGTGAACGCAGCGCGCGCCACGCGGCGGCTCGCACGGCCGCGCGTCATGACGGTTTCCGATTGAAGCGGGAGATTCGACGAGGCGTGGTCGGCAGCAGCCGGCCGGACTCCATGCTGCACAACGCTTGCGCACCCTCGCGCCACACGCTACGCACCATCAGGGTAACGGTCCACAAGGGTCGATTAATCGGCTATGCCTACGGCTGCACGGCCGTTTTTGTGGCTGCCGGTGCCTCGGCTTCTCGCTGCGTCGCGTTCAATGCCTGCACACACGTCACCGCGATCACGTAGTAAATATCGTCCGCGCTGCAGCCGCGGGAGAGATCGTTAGCCGGCTTGTTCAACCCCTGCAGCATGGGCCCAATCGCCTTTGCACCGCCGATCCGCTCGGCCAGCTTGTAGCCGATGTTGCCCGCTTCGAGGCTCGGGAAAATCAGCGTGTTCGCGTGTCCTTCCACCTGCGAGTGATGGACCTTGCGCATCGCGATCTCGGCGACGATCGCCGCATCGAGCTGCACGTCGCCGTCGATGCACAGATGCGGACGCGCCTCGCGCACGAGTTCGGTCGCGGCGATCACCTTGTCGACGGCCGCGTGATGCGCGCTGTGACTGGTCGAGAACGACAGCATCGCGACCTTGGGCTCCTGCATCAGGAGGCTCTGCGCGCTGTCCGCGGCCGCCATCGCGATCTCGGACAACTGCTGGGCGTCAGGTTCGACAACGAGCGCGCAATCGGAGAAGATCAAACCGCCTTTCATGGTATGGAAAGGCTCGCACAGCATCATCAGGAAGAAGCTCGATACCAGCTTGAACGACGGGTGCAGACCGATGATCTGGATCGCCGTGCGCACCACGTCGGCGGTGGTGTGCACCGCGCCGGCCACCGAGCCGTCAGCATGACCGAGCCGCACCATCAGATTGGCGAAACACAGAGGGTCGAGGATGGCCTGTTGCGCCTCGTCGCGCGTCATGCCTTTTTTGCTACGCAGAGCGAACAGTTCGTCCGCAAACGAGGCAGCGAGCGGCGAGGTGGCCGGGTCCACCAGTTCCATCCCGGACAGGTCGACTCCTTCACTGGCAGCGGCCTCGCGGATGCGCGCGGCCGAGCCCACCAGTACGATTCGCGCAATGCCTTCACGCGTGGCGCGCTGCGCCGCCTGCAACATGCGCGGCTCTTCTGCCTCACATAGCACGATGCGCCGCGGCGAGCTGCGTGCGTGTTCGATGATGCGATTGATTGCTTTCATGGGATAGGCGCGGCCAATGTTGCGGAGCTAAGAGAGCAAACAAAACAGGCCGGAGACGGGGCACCCCCCGGTGGGGCAATCCCGATTCCGGCCTGCCGGGTCCCAGCAGACTTCTTGCGGGACCCGGACCCTTGCACAACTCACGACTCAGACATAGTCCTTGTACTTGTCGAGCAGGCGCACCGGCTTGGCGAGCGCGTCGCGGCGGAACGGATCGCCGAGCTCACGGGTACACATGATCTCGATGATGGTCGTCTTGCCCTCGTTCATCTGCATGTCGATGGCACGCTTGAGCGCGGGGCCGACGTCCTCGAGGCGGTCCACCACGATGCCTTCCGCACCCATCGCGCGGGCGATCTGCGCGAAGCTCTGGTTGTCGAGCTCGCCGGCGACGAAGCGGCGGTTGTAGAAGTCCACCTGGTTCTTCTTCTCGGCGCCCCACTGGCGGTTATGGAAGACCACTGCGGTGACCGGAATGTTGTGCCGCACGCAGGTCATGGTTTCCATCAGGCTCATGCCCCAGGCGCCGTCGCCGGCGTAAGAGACGGCCGGACGGTGCGGTGCCGCGACCTTCGCGCCGACGATGGTGGGGAACGCGTAACCGCAGTTGCCCCAGCTCATCGCGGCGAAGAAGCTGCGCGGCTTGTTGAACCGCAGGTAGCTGTTGGCCACGGAGTTGATGTTGCCGATGTCGGTGGAGACCATCACGTCGTCCGGCATGGCCTTTTCCAGTTCGCGCAGCACCTGGCGCGGGTGCAGATAGGTGCCGCCGTTGAAGGTGCGCTCGTCCTTCTGCTCCTCGATCATGTCGAGGCTGTAGGCGTCGCGCTCGTGGGTCCAGCCGTCCAGCTCTTTCTCCCAGGCGGCCTTTTCAGCGGCGATCTCGCCGGCGCGTGCTTCGAGCGTGGCGTCGCAGGCGAGAGTGCGGCCGGCGAGGCGCTGGGTGAGGGCGATGGCGGCGGCCTTGGCGTCACCGCAGATGCCCACCGATATCTTCTTCACGAGCCCCAGCATCTTGTGATCGGCGTCGATCTGGATGATCTTCGCCTCCTTCGGCCAGTAGTCCATACCATGCTGCGGCAGCGTGCCGAACGGTCCCAGCCGCGAGCCAAGGGCGATCACGACGTCGGCGCGGGAGATCAGCTTCATCGCCGCCTTCGAGCCCTGGTAGCCGAGCGGGCCGCACCACAGCGGGTGGTTGGCGGGGAACGAGTCGTTGTGCAGGTAGCTGTTGACCACCGGTGCGCCGAGGCGCTCGGCGAGCGCCTTGCACTCCTCGATGGCGTCGCCCATGACCACGCCGCCGCCCGAGATGATGACGGGGAACTTGGCTTGCGCGAGCAGTTCGGCGGCTTCGTTCAGACGTTGGTCGCCGCCGGGGCCGCGGTCCAGACGCTGCGGCTGCGGAATCTCGGCCTTGATCTGGCCGTAGAAGTAATCGCGCGGGATGTTGAGCTGGGTGGGGCCCATTTCGGCGAGCGCGCGGTCGAAGCAGCGGCCGGTGAACTCGGCCATCCGCGCCGGATGGGTGACGTGGCCCTGGTACTTGGTGAACTCCTGGAACATGGGCAGCTGCTTCGCTTCCTGAAAGCCGCCGAGGCCAATGCCCATGGTGCCCGCTTCGGGCGTGATCATGACCACCGGGCTGTGCGCCCAGTAGGCCGCGGCGATGGCGGTCACGCAGTTGCTGATGCCAGGGCCGTTCTGGCCGATCACCACCCCATGGCGGCCGGATACGCGCGCATAGCCGTCGGCCATGTGACCGGCGCCTTGCTCGTGCACCACCGGGATGAGACGGATGCCGGCGGGCGCGAAGATGTCCATGGCGTCCATGAAGGCGGAGCCCATGATGCCGAACATGTCGGTCACGCCGTTGGCGGCGAGCGTCTCGACGAACGCTTCCGAGGGGGTCATGGCCTGCGGGCCGCTGATGGGGGTGTGGTCGCTCATGAGGTTGTCTCCGGGTTCTGATGAAAATGGAACAAAAAGTTCCGAAAAACAAATCTGTAAATGAAATTTAGACCAAGTCAGGCTCAGGGGTCAATAGGGGTAACAAAATAAACGGGATGATTTGTACATAAAAATGTCATTGCTCCGGCCGGGCCGCGCCAGGCCGCGACGGCGGGCGCCGTCAGGTCCACGGCAGCGAATACGTCTTCACATTGGTGAAGCTCTTCATCGCTTCCTGGACGCCTTCCTTGTAGCCAAGCCCCGAATCCTTGATGCCGCCGAACGGCGTCAGCTCGAGCCGGTAGCCCGGCACCTCGCGCACGTTCACGCTGCCCACCTCCAGTTCGGCGATAAAGCGCGTGATGTAGTCGAGGCGATTGGTGCAGACCGAGGACGACAGCCCGTAGTCGGTCGAATTCGAAATACGAATGGCGTCGTCGATATCGCGGAAGCGGATCACCGGCGAGACCGGCCCGAACGTCTCGTATTTGACGAGCGGCATGTCGGGGAGTACGTGGTCGAGCACGGTCGGCGAATACAGCGCGCCCTGACGGATATTCCCGTAGAGCAGCTTGGCGCCCCGGCTCACCGCGTCGTTCACCTGCGCCTCGAAGAACATCGCGGCGGCTTCGTCGATAACCGTGCCCATATCGGTCTGCGGATCGGCCGGGTCGCCGTAGCGGATCGCGCGGGTCTTTTCCACGAGCAGTTCGACGAAACGGTCGGCGACCGCCTGATGCACGAGAATCCGCTTGATCGCCGTGCAGCGCTGCCCCGAATTTTTATAGGATCCCGAAACGGCCAGCGTGCTCGCTTCGTCCAGGTCGGCGTCTTCCATCACGATGATCGGATCGTTGCCGCCGAGTTCGAGCACGGCGCGCCGGTAGCCCATTCTGGCGGCGATGTATTTGCCGATCGGCACGCCGCCCGTGAACGTGATCAGATCGACGTGCGGGTTGGTGATCAGTTCGTCGGCGATTTCTTTCGGGTCGCCGGTGATGACCTGCAGCATCTGCGGCGGCAGGCCGGCCTCGTAAAGAATGTCCGCGAGCAGGCAGGTCGAGAGCGGCACCTTCTCGGACGGCTTGACGACGATCCGGTTGTTGGTCGCGATCGAGGGCACGATCTTGTGCGCGACCTGATTCATCGGATGGTTGAACGGCGTGATCGCGGAGATGACCCCGAGCAACGGGTCGCGCTGCGTGTAGACGCGGCGTTGCTTGCCGTGCGGGGTGAGGTCGCAGGAAAACACCTGGCCGTCGTCTTTCAGCGCTTCGTTGGCGCCGAACGTCAGCACGTCGGCGACGCGGCCGGCTTCATACAGCGAGTCCTTTTTGCACAGCCCGGACTCGGCCGTGATCAGACTGGCAATTTCTTCCGTGCGTTCGCGGACGATGTCCGCGGCGCGCCGCAGAATCTGCGCGCGCTCGTAGCGCGTGAGCCGCGCACGATAGGCGTGGGCCCAGGCGAACGCGTATTGCACGTCGGCGAGCGTGGCTTTGGGCACCGTGCCGACCAGTTCGCCGTTGTACGGATTGAATACTTCGATGGTCTCCGCGCGCCGGATTTTTTCTCCGCCGATACGCAGCGATTCATGACGAACCTGATGACGAACCTGCGACGGCGGCTGCGTTTCCACGATGGCGTTCATGCTGACTCCAGCGATAACTGATGACTGAAGTATTGCCGGTGGAGGGGCGGGGGAGTAGTGCCAGCTTGAATCAATCGCTGAGTCCACGCGGGTCGGCGGGTGCTTGCCGGGCGTTCGGTACGCGTGGTTTAACAGTGGAAATTCAGCGGCGACGGTTCAGCGGCAGCAGATCAGCGGCGGTGACTCAGCTGCGAGGAATCAGTGGCGCAAGCGCGCGCCGTGCCGCAATGCCTCTGCCTCTATGGGCAGGACAGTGCGGCACGGCGGCTAAGGTGCGAACGAACGGTGAGCGCTTAGACTTTGCCCTTCCAGGGCACGAGCACGCGCTCCAGATGACGCATCAGCATGTCAAAGCAGAGGGCGAAGAAACCAATCACGATAATGCCCATGATCACCACATCGCTGGCGAGGAACTCGGCGGCATTGAGCACCATGAAACCAAGACCGCTCGTCGATGCCACCATTTCCGCGGCCACCAGCGTCGTCCAGCCGACACCGATGCCGATCCGCATGCCGGTGAAAATTTCCGGCAGCGCCGACTTCAATATCACGTAGAGCACCACCTGCGTGCGCGAGGCCCCCATCGAATAGGCCGCATGAATCTGCTCGATCGACACGGAGCGCACACCGGAGCGCGCGGCGATCGCCAGCGCCGCGAAGATGGCCAGATAGATCAGGAAGATCTTGGAAAACTCGCCGATGCCGAACCAGATAATGATGAGCGGCAAATACGCGAGCGGCGGCAGCGGCCGGTAGAACTCGATGGGCGGATCGAACACGCCGCGTGCGAAGCGCGAGACGCCCATCATGACCCCGATCGGAATCGCGGTCACACAGGCGAGCGCGAAGGCACCGAACACACGCAGCAAGCTGATGCCGGTATGCTGGGCGAGCGTCGAATTGGCGAAGCCTTCTGTCGCGACCAGAATGAACTTCGCATACACCGCCTGTGGCGAGGGCAGAAAGAGCGGCTTGATCCAGTGGAGGTTGGTCGCAGCAAACCACAAGCCGAGCAACGCGGCCACCGTAATCAGGCTGGTGACGGCGCTGCTGCCGTGGCCCGGCACACCGAACGTGTCGCCGGGTTTCGCGGGACGCTTGGCAAAAAGCCGTGGGCCGCGGCCCGGCGTGCGTGGCGGCTCGATCTGCGTATCGGATCCCAACTGCGCGTGATGGCCGTTGGCCAATGCGTGAGCCCGTTTTGAATTAAACATGCGTCACCTCGGCTTCGGCAGCGTGCATTTTCTCGTCGCCGTAAATAATGCTGAGCACGCGCTCGCGCATTTCGATGAAATCGGGACTCGACTTGATCGCACGCGCGTCGCGTGTTTCAAGAAAACGTCGATTGAAATCGAGTTCATAGGTGTGCGTAATGCGTCCGGGGCGGGGCGACATCACGATCAGGCGGCTCGCCAGAAAGAGCGCTTCCTCGACGCTGTGCGTGATGAAGAAGAACATCTTGTTGGTCTTGACCCAGACATCGAGCAACAGCTCCTGGATCGTCTCGCGGGTCAGCGCGTCGAGGGCGGCCATCGGTTCGTCCATCAGCAGCATGGCCGGGTCGCAGGTGAGCGCGCGGGCAATGCCCACCCGCTGCTGCATCCCGCCGGAGAGCTGATAGATCATGTGCTGATGGAAGTCCTGCAAGCCCACCAGCGCCAGATTGCGCACCGCGATCTCGCGGCGCTGCGCCTTCGGCACGCCCTGCAGTTTCAGGCCGAACTCGGCGTTGTCGATCACGTTGAGCCACGGCAGCAGCGCGTGCTTCTGGAACACCACGCCGCGGTCGGCGCCCGGTCCCGCGATCGGCGCGCCGCCCAGCAGCAGCTCGCCGCTGGTCGGCGCGATGAAGCCCGCCATCAGCGAGAGCAGTGTGGTCTTGCCGCAGCCCGAGGCGCCAAGGGCGACGACGAAGTCACCGGAATTGATCGTCAGATTGATGTTGTCGAGCGCGTGCACCGTCTGGCCCGCGCTGCGCCCGGGAAACACGACCTGCACATTCTTGACCCGCATGCTTTCCATACTGCCTCCTGATTCGACGGTACCGGCCTACGTCATTTGAGTTTCATGGCGGCTTCTGCATACGCCGGAGTCACGAATTTCGAGTAATCCGGCAGCACCGCGCTGATCTGTTTCTGGTCCTTCAGGAACATGGCCGTGTCCTTCAGCGCGAAGGTGGCGCGCCCGGCACTGCCGCCGCCCAGCCATTGCGAGGAGGCCTGCTCCTGGATCGTCGGGAACGCGTAGAGCGACAGCGATTCCGGGACATCGGCCGGGGTGCCGCCGATCATCTTCGCGATGGCCGCGGCTTGCGGCGAGCTCGCGCTCCACTGCGCGGTATTTTTGCGGTATTGGTCGTCGGCGTCGGAGATGGCCTTGACCAGTTTTGCCATGAAGTCCTTATGATCCTCGCCCCATTTGCGATCGACCGCAATCCCGTCAAACGTGGGCTTGCCGAGCTTCGACAGATCGCCGGAGGTGATCAGCACCTTGCCGCTTTTCTTCAGCTGGGCGAGCGCCGGATCCCACACGTAGGCGGCGTCGATGTCGCCGCGCTCCCACGCCGCCACCAGCTGATTGGGCTGCATGTTGAGGATCTTCACGTCGGACGGATTGATGCCCCAATGCTGCAGCGCGAACATCGTGTGATAGTGCGTGGTCGAGACGAACGGCACGCCGATCGTCTTGCCCTTCAGGTCCGCCGGCTTGGTGATGCCCGAGCCGTTGCGCACCACCATCGCTTCAGCCTGGTTGATGTTGTCGAGAATCCAGAAGAGCTGCAGATCGACGCCCTGGCTCACCGCCGCCGCGAGCGGGCTCGAACCGATCACGCCGACCTTCACGTCGCCTGAGGCCATCGCGGTGGCGACCTTCGCGCCGGACTCGAATTGCCGCCAGTTGATCTTGTAGCCGGTTTCTTTCTCGATCGAGCCGTTGGCGATCGCCACGACCCATGGGTCGACGATCTGCTGGTAGGCGATCGTGACTTCCTTGTCCTGCGCGTAGGAAGGCTGCGCCGCGAGGCAGGTGAGCGCGGCGAGCGCCGTGGCCGTGATACAACGCGTCAGACGGCCGAACCAGCGGGGCAAGGTCGAGGGTTTATCGCTTTTCATCGTAGGTCTCCAGAATCGCTGTAATGGACTACACGCTAACCTCGGGTACGCCGACGGGGGCTTGCCCCAATCGTCGGGAAAGGGTTGATGCGAGTATCGTCATTAAAAAATAGTGCAGGTTAGGGCCAGACGAAGCCGATCGTTGAGTCCACATCGGCAATTTTGAATCGGGCAGACTGGCCCCATCAGGCGGCGGCAGGCCCCAGAATGGTCCCGGTTGGTTCCGAGGGGTCCCGCCGCCGACGACGAGCCGTGTTGTGCGGGGTCCTCCTCATCTTGCGCGCCCATGCCCCCGGCGTGCGTCCTTGCGCGAAATGACGCCCGCCCTCATCAATAAGGAGAAAGCATGTCCAGTCGTACCTCGGTAGCTCTTTGGACCCAGCGGTTCCAGCGCTCACCCGAGTCGAACATGAGCCTGCAAGGCCAGATTCGCCAGATGTTGGTGGCCGCGATTCTCGACGGCCAGTTATTGCCGGACCACGCGTTGCCGTCGAGCCGCGAGCTGGCCGACCAGTTGAGCGTGGCGCGCAATACGGTCGTGCTGGCGTATCAGCAGCTGGTGGAAGAGGGGTATCTGATTTCGCGCGAGCGCAGCGGGCATTTCGTCAATCCCACCATCCTCGAAGGGCGGCACGCCTTCACGCCGCCGCAGGCGGGCGTGGACGAGGCGGCCAATGAAGCGCTCGAGCGGCCGGACTGGGGCCAGCGCCTGCGCCGGCGCCCCTCCGCGCAACGCAACATCGTCAAGCCGGGCAACTGGCTGAGCTACGAGTATCCGTTCATTTACGGGCAGTTCGATCAGTCGCTGTTTCCGACCAACGACTGGCGCGAATGCTGTATGAAGGCGCTGTCGGTCATGGAGATCCGCAACTGGGCGCCGGATCTGATCGAGCGCGACGACGATACGCTGATCCAGCAGATCCGCACGCGCGTGCTGCCGCGGCGCGGCGTGTTTGCGATGCCCGACGAGATCGTCGTGACGATTGGCTGCCAGCAAGCGCTGTACCTCGTGGCGGATCTGCTGGCGAGCGAGCGGACCACGATCGGCTTCGAGAATCCAGGTTATCCGGATGCCCGCAATATCTTCGAGAACCGCAATGCGCGGCTTCAGCCGTTGCCGGTGGATGGCGGCGGGGTGCGTCCGGTCGAGGACGCCGAGCTGCTCGCGCAATGCGACTACGTCTACGTGACGCCGAGCCACCAGTGCCCCACCACGGCGACCATGCCGATCGAGCGCCGCCATGCGTTGCTGGAGCTCGCGCAGAAGCACGACTTCGTGCTGATCGAAGACGACTACGAGAGCGAGAACAACTTCTCCGGCACGCCGCATCCGGCGCTCAAGAGCCTGGATACCGCCGACCGGGTGATCTATATCGGCAGCCTGTCGAAGACATTCGCGCCGGGCTTGCGCCTCGGCTATATCGTCGGGCCGCGCGAACTCGTGCGCGAACTGCGCGCGGCGCGGCGGCTGATGGTGCGCCACCCGGCAGCCTATATCCAGCGCGCCTTTGCCACCTTTCTGGCGCTCGGGCATCACGACGCGCTGCTGCGGCGGCTCGCTCTGGCGTACCGCGAGCGCGCGCAGGCGCTGATGACCGCGCTCGACACGCATCTGCCCGAAGCGCGCTATCTGCCGATGGCGGGCGGGGCGTCGTGCTGGGTCGAAGGGCCGCCCTGGCTCGACGCGACCCGCCTTGCCGCGGACGCGGAAGAGCACGGACTCCTGATCGAGCTGGGGCGGGTGTTTTTCATGACCGGCCTCGAGCAGAACCACTGCTTCCGCATGGGCTTTTCGGCCATCAAGCTCGAAAAGATCGACGCCGGTGTGCGTTTGCTCGCGCAACTGGTGCGCGAGCAGGCGCCCAAGGCCTAAGCGGGCAGCGCCTGCGGCGCTAGCGCGCTAGAACGTTCTGGCGAGTTCCCGCGCCGCTTCCTGCAGGCGCGGCACGAATTCGAGCGCGCGCGACAGCGGCGCGCGCGAAACCGGCGCATGCACGGCGATCGCCGCGATGCAGGTGTTGTTCGCATCCATGACCGGGGCGGCCACGCAGGCAATGCCGGCGACAAACTCCTCGTTATCGATCGCAATGCGCTTGTGCGCGGTGCGGTCGAGTTCGGCTTCGAGCAGTTCGGGGTCGGTAATCGTGTTTGGCGTGAAGCGTTCGAGCTTCAGCATGCGCACAAGCGGCGCGCGTTGCTCGCGCGGCAGCATGGCCAGCAGCAGCTTGCCGCTCGCGCTGCAATGCGCGGGCACGTGCGAGCCGGGCTTGAGATCGAGCCGCAGCGGCCACGGCGCTTCCATCCGGTCGAGATAGAGCACTTCCGTTTCGTGCAGCATGGTGAGATTGCAGGTCTCGCCGACGTCGGCAACGAGGTGCGAGAGGATGGCGTGCCGCAGTCGGCGCGCGCCGGAATGCATCATGACGCCCAGACCGAGTTGCGCGAGGCGCGGCCCGATCACGTACGCGTTTTTCTGGCCAGGCTCACGGATCACCAGACCCCCGGCCTCCAGCGACGCCAGCATGCGGTGCAGCGAGGCCTTCGGCAGATCAACGTCCTGCACGATGTCGGCGAGCGACACCGGACCTTCGGCGTTGACCAGGTGCTCGAGCAGCGCGAACGCGCGCAGGGTGGGAGTATCCGCTTTAGTCATGTCCGCCGTTCCGGAAAATGGATCGGCTTCATTGTACCGCGAGCCTTGCCGGAAGCGGGTTTTCGTGAGCGCGGCGTGGTTCGTGCACGCTATTTCCGGCTAAATCGTTCCGATTTCCGGAATGGGGCGTAACGCGCCCCGATAGCCTTGTTACGCGCGGAATGTCTTCGCGGTTTCCTCGGCGGCGAGCCGCAGATCGGGCAGGAAGGCCAGCAGGTCGTCGAGCACGACCCGTCCGACCGGCGCCTGCACGGCGATGGCCGCGCACGCGCGATTGCGGTCCAGCATGACCGGCACGGCAATCGCGATCAGGCCTTGCAGATGCTCCTGATTGTTGATCGCCAGCTGGCGCCGCCGCGTGGTGATCAATTCCTTGCGCAGCGCCTCGCGGTCGGTGATCGTTCGTTCCGAATAGGCGCGCAGCGGCAGCGTTTCGATCACCCGGTCGCGCCGTTCCTTCGGCAGAAAGCTGAGCAACAGCTTGCCGCTCGCCGAGCAGTGCAGCGGCACATGCGAGCCCGGTTGCAGATGCATGCGCAGCGGCCACTCGGTTTCCACCCGGTCCACGTAGACCACGTCGTTGCCGGAGAGCATCGTCAGATTGCAGGTCTCGCCGATTTTCGCCACCAGCTGTTCGAGCAGCACGTGGCGCGCGGCGGCCGGCCCCGCATGCATCAGCACGTTGACGGCCAGCATGCGCACGCGCGGCGAGCATTCGTAGAGACGGTCGCCCGCGCTGCGCGTTACGAGCCACGCATCCATCAATTGCACGAGGATCCGGTGCACGGTCTGCTTCGGCAGTGCGAGCGCGTGCACGAGATCCGTCATTGAGAGCGGAGCGCCAGCCGCAGCCAGTGTTTCGAGTACGCGAAACGCACGCACTGCCGCCGCGTTCGATTGATTCGAAGTCGACACGCCGTTTTCCTTGCCGTCGTATGAACAGGTTTGATTGTGCATCGGCCGGATCGATTTTCGGGACTATGGAAAGTCCCGAAATTTGCAGTTTTCGATGCTGGCGAACGCGGCGCTCGGGATAGTTCGAAAAACGGGACTCCGGAACGGGCAGGGCTCAGTAGATTGGTACTACTGCCAATCTGCTACCACCCGGAGTGAATCGTATGAACGTCAGGGCTACAGAAGCCGAAGCCGCGCGCGAGCGCCCCGATAGCGACGCCGGCGACGCCGGACGCAGCGTCGCGGCACTGATCGCACGTGCCCGCGCCGCGCAGCGCGTGTTCGAATTCGCGGGACAGGACGCGCTAGACACCGCCGCGGCCGCCGCCGCGTGGGCCGTCATGGAGCCCGCGCGCAACCGGCAGCTTGCCGAACTGTCGGTGCGCGACACCGGCCTCGGCAACGCGGACGACAAATTTCGCAAGAACTTTCGCAAGACGCTCGGGCTGCTGCGCGATCTGCACGGACAGAAGACCTGTGGCGTGATCGCACGCGATGCGGCAACCGGCATCGTCGAGATCGCGCGGGCGGTCGGCGTGGTCGCCGCCGTCACGCCATCCACGAATCCGGCGGCGACGCCGCTCAACAAGATCGTCAACGCCCTCAAATGCGGCAATGCGGTCATCGTCGCGCCGTCGCCCAAGGGATTTTCGTCCTGTGCGCTGCTGATCGAGTTCATTCACGAGCAGTTCGCCAAGGCCGGCGTGCCCAGGGACCTCGTGCAGATGCTGCCGGCGCCGATCAGCAAGGCCGCCACGGCCGAGCTGATGCGCCAGGCCGATCTGGTCGTGGCGACCGGCTCGCAGGCCAACGTCCGCATGGCTTACGCCAGCGGCACGCCCGCGTTCGGCGTGGGGGCGGGCAACGTCGCCTCGATCGTCACGGCTAGCGCGGATCTTCACGATGCGGCGCACAAGATCGCCCGCTCGAAGACCTTCGACAATGCGACGAGCTGCTCGTCCGAGAACAGCGTCGTGATCGAAGATGCGGTGTACACACCCATGCTGGCCGAACTGGCCGCTTGCGGCGGCGTGCTGCTCGACGCCGCGCAAAAAGCGCGGTTACAGGCCGCGATGTGGGTGAACGGCAAGCTCTCCGATGCGTGCACCGCGAAATCCGCCGCGGCGATTGCGCGGGTAGCGGGCCTCGACGAGATTGCCGCGCGCGAGCCGGCCTTTCTGATGGTGGAGGAGTCGGGCTTCGGTTCCGACTACCCGTTCTCCGGCGAGAAGCTCGCGCCGGTGCTGACCGTGTATCGGGCGGCCAGCTTCGACGCCGCCTGCGACCTCGTGCGCGGTGTGTACGCGTACATGGGCGCGGGGCACTCGGTGGGCCTGCATTCGACCGATCCCGACCAGGCGGTGCTGGCGGGCTCGACGCTGCCGGTGGCGCGCGTGATCGTGAATCAGGCGCATTGCCTTGCGACCGGAGGCAACTTCGACAACGGCTTGCCGTTCTCGCTCTCGATGGGCTGCGGCACCTGGGGCCGCAACAACTTCTCCGGCAACCTCAACTTTCATCAATACCTGAATATCACGCGCGTCGCCTATCCGGTTGAAGAGCGCGTCCCCGAACTCGACGACGTGCTGGGCGATTTCTTCAGGAGATACGGTCGATGAACGCGCCTCTGACAATTCGTGTGCTCATCGACGAGCGCGCCGGGCAGTATCCGGACAAGCCGTTCCTGCTGGCGGCGCCTGAAGACGCTGACGATGTTGCCGTCGCGGCACACGGCGGCATGCTGACTTTCGCCGGACTGCGCGACGACTGCCGGGCATTCGAAACGTACTTTCACGAAGCGGGTCTGCGGCCCGGCGATGTCGTCTCGGTGTATATGGGCAACGGCATCCACACCGCGCGGCTGTTGCTCGCGGCGATGTACAGCGGGCTCGTCGCCAATCCGCTCAACCTGTTGTGCCAGCCGTCGCAGTTGCGCTATATCGTCGAGCATTCGGACACGCGCATGATCTTCGTCTGCGGCGAGACGCACGCGGCCATGTCGAGCGCGCTGGCTGGCCTGCGCGAGCAGGGCGTGACGCGCGATATCGCGCTGGTGTGCACCGAGCCCGATGCCGCCCTCGTGGTGGTGCCGGCGCCGCTCGAGCATGCGTGTGTTGAAACCGTGGGCGCCGGCGCCGTGCAGCCGGCGTCCGCAACACGCGCGGCCGCGTGGGATGGCGAGGTGGCCGGGAGTGGCAGCGCGGGCCCGGACAACATCGCGCTGCTGATGTACACCTCCGGCACGACGGGCGCGCCGAAGGGCGTGCTGCTGAGCGGGCGCAACCTGCTCGCCAACGGGCGCAACATCACCCGCGAGCACCGGCTTGGACCTGAAGACCGGGTGCTGGCCGCGCTGCCGCTTTATCACATCAATGGCCTCGTCGTGACGCTGCTCGCGCCGCTCTTTCATGGCGGCTCGGTGGTGATGGCGTCGCGTTTTTCCACGCGGACCTTCTGGCGCGACGTCGCGCGCCATGGCTGCACGTGGATCAACGTGGTGCCGACCATCGTCGCCTATCTGCTCAACAACGCGGAACCGTGCGCGTTCGATCTGTCGGCGCTGAAGTTTTGCCGCAGCGCGTCGGCGGCGCTGCCAGCCGATCATCATCGTGCTTTCGAGGCGCGTTTTGGTATCGGCATTATCGAAACGATGGGGATGACCGAAACGGCCGCGCCAGTGTTCAGTAATCCGTATGACTCGTCGTGCAGAAAGATCGGCAGCATCGGCCTGCCTTCGGGCGGCGAAGCGAAGGTCATCAACCGGGACGGCGGCGAGTGCGGGGCCAACGAGTGCGGCGAGCTCGTGTTGCGCGGCGAACAGGTGATGGGCGGCTACTACAAGCGGCCCGAGGAAACCCGCGCGGCCTTCACCGACGACGGTTGGCTGCGCACCGGCGACCTCGGTTATCGCGACGAGGACGGTTACTTCTACATCAACGGCCGCGCGAAGGAACTGATCATCAAGGGCGGCGAAAACATCGCGCCGCGCGAAATCGACGAAGCGCTGCTCAGACACCCCGGCGTGCTGGATGCGGCGGTGGTCGGTGTGCCGGATGCGGCCTATGGCCAGGAGATCGTCGCGTTCATCGTGCCGCGCGTCGCGCAGGGCGCCGACGGAGTTTGTGCGGCGGACGGGCAGGGCACGCCTGACGTTGCCGATCTGCGCGAACACTGCCTGCGCGAACTGGGCCGCTATAAGACGCCGAAGGAGTTCCGTTTCGTCACCGAATTGCCGCGCGGACCGTCGGGCAAGGTGCAGCGCCTGAAGCTCGTACCAGGGTGAGCGGGCTGAATCGAGGCCAATCGCCGCCGTGCTCACGCTGACGCGGATGCGGACGCGCCAGACCCGCCCAACAGTACAGATCGACCTATCGCGGACGTCGCAGACGTCCTATAAGAGAGACAGGAGACAACATGCAAACGCACAAGCGGCGCGTGAAGACGCGCCACATCATCCTTGCCGTCATGTGCCTGATGTATTTCATCTCGTACATCGATCGTGTGAACATTGCCGTGGCCGGCCCGATGATTCGCCACGAAATGGGGCTGTCGACGGTCCAGCTCGGCCTCGTGTTCTCGGCGTTCGCGTATCCGTATGCGTTCATGCAGGTACTCGGCGGATGGCTGGCGGACAAGTACGGGCCGAAGCTCGTGCTGGCGGTGCTGTCGCTGATCTGGGGTGTCGCGACGCTAGCCACCGGCTTCGCCGGCAGCGTGGCGATGCTCGTCGCGCTGAGGTTCGCGCTGGGGATCGGTGAAGGCGGGGCCTTCCCGACCGCCACGCGGGCGTTCACCTACTGGATGCCGGTGGCCGAGCGCGGTTTCGCGCAAGGCATCACGCATAGCTTCGCGCGGCTGGGCGGCGCGGTCACGCCGCCGCTGGTGCTGGCGGTGGTCGTGGCGGGCGGCTGGCGCGACGCGTTCATCCTGCTCGGCGTGGCCAGCCTCGCATGGACCGTGCTGTATCTGTGCGTGTTCACGAATTCGCCGGAACAGAACCGGCGCGTGACGCCCGAGGAAACCGCGGAGATCGGCTATCGCGCGGGCGATTGCGATCGCGCGAAACATGCGGCGACGCCGTGGCGCAAGCTGATCCGGCGCATGTGGCTCGTCACGTTCGTCGACTTCTGCTACGGCTGGCTGCTGTGGGTCTATCTGACCTGGCTGCCTTCGTATCTGAAGGAGTCGCGCGGCTTCGATCTCAAGCAGTTGGCGCTCTTTACCGCGCTGCCGCTGCTCGCGGGGGTGATCGGCGACACGTTGGGCGGGGTGGTGTCGGACCGGCTTTACAAGGCTACCGGACGGCTGCGCTTCGCGCGTTGCGCCGTGCTGGTGACAGGCATGGGCGGCTCGCTTGCGTTCCTGCTGCCGATGGTCTCCGCCACCAATCCGCTGATGGCGGTGCTGTTCCTGTCGGCGTCGTTCTTTTTCCTCGAGATCACGAATCCCGTGCTGTGGACCTTGCCGCTCGACATCGCCGGCAAATACGCGGGGACCGCGGGCGGCATGATGAATACCGGCTTCGGCGTGGCGGGCATGGTCTCGCCGGTGGTGTTCGGCTACCTGATCGAGACGACCGGCAGCTACAACGTGCCGTTCACGATTTCCGCGTGCCTGCTGGCGGTGGGGATTGTCGCGGCGCTGTTCATCGACACGTCCAAGACGGTCGAGGCCGACGAGGAGCGCGAGCGGCGCGAGGAGGGCCAGCTGGGCGGCTTGCCGGCGTTTGCTCACGCGGGTTCGACGGTGCGGCTGGAGCGGCATCATCTGCGCCGGCCGTTGCGGTGGTGGAAATGAGCCGCAGATGAGGTGCTAATGAGCCGCGGCCGAGGTGATGAGGCGAAGCGCGGCTCATGGCCTGCTCATATCCGGACGAGCCAGGCCACGCGCACAGCCGGCAAGCGCCGGCCAAACGTCAGCGGCCCGCCTTGAGCTGGCGCAATCGCCAGATGAGACTGGACGTGTCGTAACGGTTGCCGCCCAGGGCCTGAACGTCGCCATAGAACTGGTCGACGAGGGCGGTGACCGGCAGCGACGCGCCATTGCGCTTCGCTTCCTCGAGGCAGATGCCGAGGTCCTTGCGCATCCAGTCGACCGCGAAGCCGTAGTCGAACTTGCCGTCGATCATCGTCTTGCCGCGGTTTTCCATCTGCCAGCTGGCGGCCGCGCCTTTGCCGATCACCTCCAGCACGAGCCGCATGTCGAGCCCGGCCTGTTCGCCGAAATTGATGGCTTCGGCGAGTCCCTGCACCATGCCGGCAACGCAGATCTGATTGACCATTTTCGCCAACTGCCCGGCGCCTGCCGCGCCGATCCGCGTGACGGCCGCCGCGTAGTGCTCGAGCGTGAGCGCGGCGCGTTCGAACGCGGCAGCCTCGCCGCCGCACATGATCGTCAGCGCTCCTTTCTGCGCGCCGGCCTCGCCGCCGGACACCGGCGCGTCGATGAACTGGATGCCCTGCGTGTCGGCGAGCGCCGCCAGTTCGCGGGCGACATTGGCCGAGGCCGTCGTGTGGTCGACGAACACCGCGCCGCGCGCCATGCCCGCGAACGCGCCGTGTTCGCCCAGCGCGATGCTGCGCAGGTCGTCGTCGTTGCCCACGCAGGCCATGACCAGATCGGCGCCGCCAGCGGCCTCGCGCGGCGTGCGGGCGGCGCGGCCGCCGTATTCGGCCACCCATTGTTCGGCCTTGGGCGAGGAACGGTTGTACACCGTCACCTCGAGGCCGGCTTTCGCCAGATGCCCGGCCATGGGATAACCCATGACGCCGAGGCCTAGAAAGGCGACGCGACGTACGGCGTCACTCGAAGACGGGGCGGTTGAATTGCTGACTGCGTCATTCACTGCGCTGTTCACTGCGGCTCCTTCGCAAGGGCGGGATGGTTGGAATCGGCGGAAATCCATTATGTCAGCGATACGGCTCAGGCGTGAACCGGACCCCGGGCGGCCACCGGCGCGGCTAACTATCGGCGCACGCGATGTTTTCGATACGAAATAGCGATTTTTCTTTTGCGAGCATCACTCTTACGATGCCATAAGCGGCCGCCCGGCTCCGGCGCGGCCGCCGCGGAGCTCTCAAGGGAGGCAAACATGGAACACCACGCGCGCACGCAGAACGAAAAGCTCGAGGTGAAAACAACGACGTGTTACATGTGCGCGTGCCGCTGCGGCATTCGCGTGCATCTGCGCGACGGCGAAGTGCGCTACATCGACGGTAACCCGGAGCATCCGCTGAATCAGGGGGTGATCTGCGCGAAGGGGTCGTCGGGGATCATGAAGCAGTACTCGCCGGCGCGGCTGACCCAGCCGCTCATGCGCAAAGCGGGCGCGGAGCGCGGCACCGCCCAGTTCGAACCGGTGTCGTGGGAAGTCGCGTTCGCCACGCTCGAAAAGCGCCTCGCCCACCTGCGCGCGACCGACCCGAAGAAGTTCGCGCTCTTCACCGGGCGCGACCAGATGCAGGCCTTGACGGGCCTGTTCGCCAAGCAGTTCGGCACGCCGAACTACGCGGCGCACGGCGGGTTCTGTTCGGCCAATATGGCGGCCGGCATGATCTACACGATGGGCGGTTCGTTCTGGGAGTTCGGCGGTCCGGACCTCGACAGCGCGAAGCTGTTCTTCATGATCGGCACCGCGGAGGATCACCATTCGAATCCGCTGAAAATCGCGCTGTCGAAGTTCAAGCGCGCCGGCGGCCGCTTCATTGCGATCAATCCGATCCGCACCGGCTACGCCGCGATCGCCGACGAATGGGTGCCGATCCGTCCGGGCACCGACGGAGCGCTTTTCATGGCGCTGATCCGCGAGCTGATCGAAAGCGGCGCCTACGACCATGAGTTTGTCGCGCGCTATACGAATGCCGGCGAGCTGCTCGACATGAACGCGGAGGCCGATACGTTCGGCCTGTTCGTGCGCGACCCCGATGCGCCCGAAGCCAATCCGCTGTTTCCGCAAGACCACCTGTGGTGGGACCAGAACACGCAACGCCCGGTGCTGCATCACACACCGGGCGCGGAGCCGGCCCTCTCCGGACGATACACACTCGACAACGGCACACCGGTCGCGCCGTCGTTCGCGCTGCTGCGCGAGCGCGTGGCCGAGTGCACGCCGCAGTGGGCGTCAGAGATCACCGGCATTCCCGCCGACACGATCCAACGGCTCGCGCGCGAGATGGCGCAGACCGCGCGCGATCACAAGATCACGTTGCCGATCTCATGGACCGACGCATGGGGCCAGCAGCACGACTCCGTCACCGGCAGCCCGATTGCCTTTCACGCCATGCGCGGACTGGCCGCGCATTCGAACGGCTTCCAGTCGATCCGCGCGCTGGCCGTGCTGATGTCGCTGATGGGCACGATCGACACGCCGGGCGGCTTCCGGCACAAAGCGCCGTATCCGCGCGCCGTGCCGCCGTCGGCCAAACCGCCTAACAGCCCCGATGCAGTCAAGCCGAACACGCCGCTCGCGACCGGGCCGCTCGGCTGGCCGGCCGCGCCCGAGGACCTCTTTATCGACGCCGCCGGCGAGCCGGTGCGCATCGACAAGGCCTTCTCGTGGGAATACCCGCTCGCCGTGCATGGCCTGATGCACAGCGTGATTACCAATGCCTGGCGCGGCGACCCGTACCCGATCGACACGCTGCTGATTTTCATGGCCAACATGGCGTGGAATTCGTCGATGAATACGGTCGAAGTCCGCAAGATGCTCGTCGACAAGCAGGACAACGGCGAGTACAAGATTCCGTTCCTGGTGGTGTGCGACGCGTTCCAGTCGGAGATGACCGCGTTCGCCGATCTGATCCTGCCCGACACGACCTACCTCGAGCGGCATGACGCGATGTCGGTGCTCGACCGGCCCATTTCGGAGTTCGACGGTCCGGTGGATTCGGTGCGCGTGCCGGTCGTGCCGCCCACCGGCGAATGCAAGCCGTTCCAGGAGGTGCTGATCGAACTGGCGAGCCGTCTGAAGCTGCCGGCGTTCACGACCGCCGAGGGCACGCGCAAGTATCGCGACTATCCGGATTTCATTGTCAATTTCCAGACCGCGCCGAATTCGGGCGTGGGCTTCCTGATCGGCTGGCGCGGCGAGAACGGCGACAAGGCGCTGGTGGGCGAGCCGAATCCGAAGCAGTGGGAGCAGTACGCGAACAACAACTGCGTGTTCCACTACACGCTGCCCGAGACGCTGCAATACATGCGCGGCGTCAATGGCCCCTATCTGAAATGGGCGGTGGAGAACGGCTTCCGCAAGTTCGACACGCCGATCCTGATCCAGCTCTACTCGGACGTGATGCAGAAGTTCCGCCTCGCGGCGCAGGGCAAGACGGCGGGCCGCCAGCCGCCCGACCACCTGCGCGCGCGCGTCGAACGCTATTTCGATCCGCTGCCGTTCTGGTATGCGCCGCTCGAACTCGGCGCCACCGATCTCGAGCGCTACCCGCTTGCCGCCGTCACGCAACGGCCGATGGCGATGTATCACTCGTGGGACTCGCAGAACGCGTGGCTGCGGCAGATTCACGGCGAGAACTACCTGTTCATGAATCCGCTGATGGCGCGCGCCAACGGCATCGAAGACGGCGGGTGGATCTACGTCGAATCGCAGTGGGGCAAGGTGCGCTGCATGGCACGCTATAGCGAGGCGGTGGAACCGGGCACCGTGTGGACGTGGAATGCGATCGGCAAGGCGGCCGGCGCCTGGAACCTCGGCCCCGACGCCAACGAATCGCAACGCGGCTTCCTGCTCAACCACCTGATCACCGACGAGCTGCCGGCCACCGCGCAGCACGCGGCACGGACCTCGAATTCCGATCCGATCACCGGGCAGGCGGCATGGTACGACGTGCGCGTGCGGATCTATCCGGCTGAGGCCGACGCCGACCACACGCTGCCGCAGTTCGCGCCGATGCAGCCGCTGCCCGGCTCGACCGGCGTGCTGCAGCGCGTCGTGCAGACCTATTTTGCCGGCAGCGGCGAGTTCGCCGCACGCCTGCGCGGCACCCTGAAGCGCAACGGATAAGGGGCATGTCATGACCCAGATGGCACTCGTAATCGATCTGAACGTCTGCGTGGGATGCCATGCGTGCGTGACAAGCTGCAAGGAATGGAATACGTCCGGCGAGGCGGGCAGCCTCTCGGATATCCGGCCGTACGACGCCGATCCGTCGGGCACGTTTTTCAACCGCGTGCAGACCTACGAAGCCGGCGAGTTTCCGCTCACCGACACGATTCACTTTCCGAAATCGTGTCTGCACTGCGAGGATCCGCCGTGCGTGCCGGTGTGTCCGACCGGCGCGAGCTTCAAGCGCAAGGAAGACGGTCTGGTGCTGGTGGACTACGACAAGTGCATCGGCTGCAAGTACTGCTCGTGGGCGTGTCCTTACGGCGCGCGCGAACTCGACGAAGAACGCAAGGAGATGACCAAGTGCACGCTATGCGCCGACCGCATCCATAACGAAGCGCTGCCCGAACGTGACCGCAAACCGGCCTGCGTGCTGGCGTGCCCGACTTCCGCGCGCCTGTTCGGCGACATTCACGACCCGGAGTCTGTCGTATCGCAGGCGATTCGCGAGCGCGGCGGCTATCAGCTCATGCCGGAGTGGGGCACGAAGCCGTCCAATCACTATTTGCCGCGTCAGAAGACGGGTTCGTGTGGCGGCGAGTCGTGTTCGTGCAAATCGGGCAATGCGGAGGCTGAAGTCGCAGGCGAGCCGGCGGCCGCTGTTTCGGTCTCTGCCGGTAGCGCGCGCGAACAAGGTCAGTTGCACGCGGAAAAACCGCGCGCGGAGCCGGGCATGATGACGCGCATGTTCAATATTCTGGGGCTCGGGAGGCAGGCATGAATCCGGCATTTTCGGTGGTGTTCCTGACCACGCTGAGCGGCGCTGCGCAGGGTCTGTTGATCGCGCTGTTCGGTGTCGAGCTTGCAGAGCGTCTTGGGCTGGTTGCGGCAAGCTCGGCACCGTCGCCGATGTTCTTTGTAGTGGGTGCGGCGGTGGCTGTCGTGCTCGGCGGATTGGGCTTGCTGGCTTCGTTCTTCCATCTCGGCCATCCGGAGCGCGCGTGGCGTGCCATCGCGATGTGGCGTACGTCCTGGCTGTCGCGCGAGTGTCTGGCGCTTCCCGTGTTCCTTGCCTGCGCATTTGCCTTTGGCGTTGCACATTGGCTGGGTTCCCCGTGGTCGCTGGCTATCGGCGCGTTGGGCGCGCTCGCGAGCGTCGCGCTGTTCGTGTGTACCGCAATGATTTACGCGTGCATCCGTTTTCTGCAGGAATGGGCCACGCCGCTCACCATGGCGAACTTCATGCTGCTCGGCTGCGCGTCGGGCTTCACGCTCGCCACCACTTGCGCGGCGTGGCTCGCGCCGTCGCTGGTGGGTGCGCTGGCGGTGTGTGCCTGTGTGCTGACGCTCGGCGGTGCGGCGACGCGGGTCGCGTCGCTCGTGCGCAATGCGCGCTTGCGGCCGAAATCGACGGTGCAAAGCGCAACGGGCATCAAGTCGCCGAAGCTCGTGCAGAAATCGCGGGGCTTCACGGCGGGCGCATTCAATCTGCGCGAGTTTTTCCACGGGCAGACGGCCGGCACGCTGAGAAACGTCAAGTGGGCCTTTCTGGTTGCCGCATTCGCCGTGCCGTTCGTGCTCGTTGCGCTGGTTGCTCTGGGTGGAGGCCTCGCCTCGGTAGCGGCGTCGGTCTGGTTGCTGTGCGCCGCTTGCACTATTCAGTATGCGGGGCTCGTGGCAGAGCGCTGGTTCTTTTTCGCGGAGGCCCGGCATCCGCAGAATCTGTATTACCAGCAGATTGCTTGAGTGTCAGATGAGTGGCCGGCCTGCGCGACAGCTTGCGTAGCGCAGGCCGGCGTTGCGGCGATGGCCGGCAGTCGTCGGGGCCCGATCGGTATCGCGGGTCCGCTATTGTCCGTTGATGGCAGTTTGAGTGGCCGCTTCGTCAATGAATGCGGCGACTTCGGCAGGCTTCGATGCCAGCGACGCATGGCTTGCCGCAAGCGTGATCACCTTCCTCGCGTTGAGCCGCGCCGACATCTTCTGCTGGTTTTCCGGCGCGATCATCCGGTCCTCGCTCGAGATCTGATACCAGGACGGTTTCTTCTCCCAGGCGGGCGCCGTAATGGTGTCGCTAAACGTCGTGGCGAGGGGGGCCTTTTGCGTGACGGCCATCACTAGCGCTTCGTCCGCTGTCAGGTCCTGGCAGAAGCCTTCGTGGAATTTGTCGCCCTTGAGCCACCGGTAACCGTCACTGTCGGGCCCCAGACTGGGGTC
>NZ_LXKA01000222.1 GCF_001645125.1 Paraburkholderia ginsengiterrae
GCAGATCCAGTGGGCCAGGCTAAGGACGGGCGCGCACGAACGGCTCAGGTGACTGGGGTGGCGCTAGGGCGTGGGCAGCAGGAGGAAGACAGACATGATTGGGCTAATGGGGAAGCATATGGACGAGAGGGTGTCGCCGGGAGTGCGGGCTCGCGACGTGGGTGTCGCGCGGAGGAGTGTGGTGAGGGGTGGGATGTGGGGTGGGAAGACGGCAGGCGCGACAGGTGTGCAGGCGGCGGGCGGGGGCAGGACAGGAGGAAGGTGGAGCAGTGCAGAGGGGGGGCGTGTGTGGTGGGGGCGAGGGGACAGGCAGGGGGGGGAAGCGGTGGGGTGGTGGCTAGTGGCAGTCGGGGGACGTCGAGCAAAGAGAGAACTGCGAAAACATGAACGGTGGAGCGATTGGACTGCGGACCCGAGCGTCGCATTCGGAGGAGGCACAGCGCCCGCGCCGCGCACGCCGTAGG
>NZ_LXKA01000223.1 GCF_001645125.1 Paraburkholderia ginsengiterrae
GAGACGAGAGGGTGAGACAAAAAGGGTGAAGAAGGAGGTGAAGGAAAAGCCAGAGACATGACGAAGCTGGGGAGGAGAACATAGAACGGGAGGTGAGAGGGAACAGGACGACAAAGAAGAGGGGGAGCAGGGAGGGGGGAGGTGGGAGGACGGGACGAAGATGGGTTGATTGATGGGGCAAGAGGGGAGTGGGAGGGGGAGGGTGGACACGCGGGAGGAGAAGGGGGGCAGAGGAGAAGGCGAGAGGCGAGTAGAGGCGCGGTGCGCCGCTGGAAGCGGAGGAGAGCCGCGGCTGGGGCGAGGGGGAAAAGGGTGGGGTGTAGTGAGGCGGGGGCGGGGACGGGGGGGGGGGACGGGGGGGGGGGGGGGGGGGGATGGAATCGCTGGGCTACGCGGGGGGGGTAATGCGGGATGGTGAGTTGAATGTGTATGACGCAGGCGGCAGGGTCGCGGACCGCGGGGC
>NZ_LXKA01000224.1 GCF_001645125.1 Paraburkholderia ginsengiterrae
TTGCAGAGCGGCAGAAGCGAGGGAGGCGCGGGGGGGACGCGAGACAGGGACAGACAGCGGTAAGCGAATGTCGCGAGCGCGTGGCACAGTGCGAGAAATGCGGAGCACGCGGGCACTAGTACGAGCAGAACCCGTTCCGCCGGATGGCGGAGCACGCATTGACGACAGAACGGCGGCGGGCGGGGCGGAGTGGTAGGAGAGAGGGAGGATGGGGGGTGGGAGGCGGCAGGGGGGGCTGGGGGAAGGGGGTGGGTGGTTGTGGGGGAGAGGGGCACGGGGATGGCGGTCAGGCGGCCGGCGGGAGGGGCGATGGTGGGAACGGCGGCGGGGGCAACGGCGGAAGAGGGAGCGGTGGTGCCGGGGACGGCGACGGGGGCCAGGGTCACGGAGGCGGCTGCGGCGGCGGCGCCGGCGCAGGCGGTCACGGCGGCGGCAACGGCCACTAACGAAGCAACGTCAAGG
>NZ_LXKA01000225.1 GCF_001645125.1 Paraburkholderia ginsengiterrae
TGGATCATCGGTAGATGGCGTGCGTGTGCGTCGGTAGGAGTACGGTCGTGACGGCTGTGGCGGAGCGGGAGGCAGGGCTGCGGGTGCGACGTGTGGGTAGTTGTGGTAGGCTGGAGCGTGGAGTGGGCCGGCAGGGTGCGGGGGTGGAGGCGGTTGGATTCGACGGCGAAGGGGCGTTGTGAGCGGGGAAGCGCAACAGGTGGCGGCCGGGTGGGGTGCATAGGAGAGACGGGGACGAAAGCACCTGCCAGAACAGCCGCATGAGGGTGTACTCCATCGCCATACCAGCGCGCCGGGCTGTCACTCCGCTGCCAGATGGCGGCCTCATGAGACGCATGGAGATAGCGTTTGGGCCTGGGAGCGGGCGGGTATGTTGCTAGCTGAAGATGCACATGCTGCGATGACAGACTTTCTAATGAGATACCTAGAGCATGGGTAAGCCCTCGCTGCCCGGCGTACTG
>NZ_LXKA01000226.1 GCF_001645125.1 Paraburkholderia ginsengiterrae
CGCGGATCCGCGCCCATCACCACCACGCCCCCTCCGCGCGCCAGCCCCGCCCACCGCACGCGCGCCACCCTCCCCAGCGCGCGCCCCGTCATATCCGCCGCCTCCAGCCCGCCCCAGCCCCTCCTCCCCTCCCCCGTCACCGCCGCCGCCGCCCCCAGCGAGTCAGCCCACGACCCCCCCCATCTCACCACACTCCACGCGTCCCCCCCCCCCCGCGCGCCCGCGACCACACACAGCCGCCGGCGCACAATTCTCCGCCCACTTCACCCCCCCCTCCGCCCACGTGTCCATCCTAGGTGCTTTGACCATGCGCTGCCTGTAGCTCTCGAGGTCCCTCTACACTAACGCATCCGCCCGCAGAATGACTCATGTCCGCGCCCTCGCGGCTGCCGCTTCCGCGCATTCTTACTCTCTCCTACACACATCGCTCCTTCCCTTGTCTCTTCACTGTCCCCAGTTCG
>NZ_LXKA01000227.1 GCF_001645125.1 Paraburkholderia ginsengiterrae
TAGGCGCATCGGGAGTACCGCAGGAAGGGCTGTGCGGGAGGCGCGACACGCGTCCGTAGAGGAGGGGGGAAACTGAAGAGAGGGGAGAAGAAGGGCCGAGGGCATGCTGGGTTAGTAACACACAAACCCCGGCCCGAATACAGATGTGGAACAAGTAAAGCAGGGCCAGCGCGGCGGATGATGGCTCAGCAAGCAGGGGCGGGGGAGCGACGGCGGCGCGAAAGACGGACACGCGGTGTGGTCGTGCGCGGGAGTGCCAGCGTAAGCGTGGGAGGTGGCGGGAGGGCAGTAGGGAGGGGGGGGCGGGTAGGTGAAGAAGAGACGGGCGTAGAGGGGGGCAGCTTAGGTGGTGTGAGCAACGGAAGCGGTGCGGAGGGGAGGATATGAGAGAGTGAGGGGGCCCGGAGGGGAGAGCGAGGGGGGGGGGGGGAGGGGGGAGAGAGGAGGCGAGAGGTGAAGGG
>NZ_LXKA01000228.1 GCF_001645125.1 Paraburkholderia ginsengiterrae
GGCCTGCGCAAGCGCCTGCACGTTCGCCAGCGTCGCCGCGGCAAGCGGACGGGATTCCGGCGTGATGACGCCGAACAGGAACGCGATGCGGATATCGAGCGGACGGATCACCACGCCCTCGACAGGTACTCCGAGCGCTGTCACCGGTTCCAGCACGGCGAGCCCGAGGCCCGCGCGTACCGCGCCGAGCGCGTTCAGCGACGAGTTGGTCTCGATCACACCGGACGTGCGCACGTCCGGTGTGATCGAGACCAACTCGTCGCTGAACGCGCTCGGCGCGGTACGCGCGGGCCTCGGGCTCGCCGTGCTGGAACCGGTGACAGCGCTCGGAGTACCTGTCGAGGGCGTGGTGATCCGTCCGCTCGATATCCGCATCGCGTTCCTGTTCGGCGTCATCACGCCGGAATCCCGTCCGCTTGCCGCGGCGACGCTGGCGAACGTGCAGGCGCTTGCGCAGGCC
>NZ_LXKA01000229.1 GCF_001645125.1 Paraburkholderia ginsengiterrae
CGGGGGAAGAGCAGCAGGGGGCGGGGCAGGGAGGAGGGGTGAGGGAGATGGGAGAGGGGCTGCAAGAGCGGGCTGATGATGGCGGAAGCACGGAGGACGAGCGGAAGGCCGAGGGCGGGGAGGGGGTGGACGGTAGGGTCGAACGCAAGGGGGTGGTGGTAGGGGGGAGGGACGGAGGAGGGGGAGAGGGTGAGGACGCGGTGGGCGTGTAGCGTAGCACGGAGTGCAGCGGTTGACGAGAGGCGAGCCGAGTGTGGAGGGGCGCGCGAAGGTGAGGCGGGGTCGGAGCCACGCGGGCGTGGTCGCGGCGCGGAGAGGAGCAGAACCGGCGGAGGGCGGGCTTGGGCAGTGGCTATATGTGGCATGAGCGGGCAAGGTCGTGGCGGGCGGCGGCGAGGTGACGGCCAATCGCGCGGCAGGGATCCGCGACGGGCGGGGGGGGCTGGCCACGGTGGACGGG
>NZ_LXKA01000230.1 GCF_001645125.1 Paraburkholderia ginsengiterrae
GGCATGGTGTGTGATGGGCGCGCGGCTGTGTGTTGGGGAGCGGTTCGGGCGCAGGAGATTCGAGGTACGATGTATGGTGCGGGTAGTGTGGGCGCGCTGGGGGCGAAGGGGGGTGGCCGCACAGGCTGGGGGCGGGGGGGTGTGGGAGGTCATGCGGGGGGTCGGGGGCGGCGGTGGGGTGGGGAGTGAGGAAAGGCAGGGAGAGGACAAGGCAGAGAGCAGGGACAGGCCGGGGATCGGAGTCGAGCTGGACCAGAAGGATGTGCAGCGAGGACTCGGCGGCGCGAGGAAGGTCGGCATCGGCGGGGCGCATGAGGCGGGCGCGCAGCAACTGTTGAGCGTGGGCGCGGCAAGCGGCGGCAAGGCAGGGGGTCACTCGGCCAGGGTCCGCGCGGTGGAAGTCATGGCGAGCTACGAAGTCGCGCAAGCGCCGGATAGCGAAGTCAAGGCTGCTTGATAG
>NZ_LXKA01000231.1 GCF_001645125.1 Paraburkholderia ginsengiterrae
GCATTGACGGCGGCGGCAGCGGCACGCGCGTCGTGCTCGGCGACGCGCACGGGCGCGCACTGGCGCAGGCCGCACGTCGCCCCTCGGGTTTGGCCCTCGGCGTCGAACGGGCCCCGCCAGCCCTCACCCCCGCCTCCCCCGCATCGCCGGCTCAACCCGGCGCCGCCCTCCCCCTCTCGCCCCGCCTCCCCCGCTGCTCATTGCCGGGCGTCCCCCACCGCGCCAGCCTCGCCCCCCCCCCCCGCTCCGCACCCCTCTGCCCCGCCCGCCCCCCTCACGCGGCCACTGCCCCACGCACCCGCGGCCCGCATGCTGCCCTCTCTCCCACGCGCCCTGCGCGGCCAACCCTCCTTCGCTGTCGTCGCTCGCCACACGCCTCCCTTCCACCTGCTCTGCTCGCCATCCCCGTCTCACCCCCCCTACTCCACCTCTTGTTCTCGCCTCTCCGACTCTCACTGC
>NZ_LXKA01000243.1 GCF_001645125.1 Paraburkholderia ginsengiterrae
GTCCGGGGCGCCCGGTGCCGCCGCGATCCGCAGCGCGCCGCGCAGCGGATAACCGGGCGACACCCCCTTGACCGCAGCAAGCCGCGAGACCGGCTGCGTGCCGGTCGAATTGATCATGCTGGGAAAGATCGCCGTGCTGGCGGTATCCAGACCGAGCGCTTTGGCCTTGTCCGCGAATTGCGAATCGACCGGATGATCGGCCCGCACGATGAAGTCGGCGGCGATCATGCGCCGCGCATCGCGCTCGAGCCCCTGATGCAGACGGTCAGCCAGAAAGCCGACACTCGACAACGCCGCCACGGCCAGCAACAGCGCCAGCAGCAGCATCGTCAGCTCGCCCGCGCGCCAGTCGCGCGCCGTCATGCGGACGGCCTGGTGCACCAGATCTCTGGCGCCAAAGCGGCGCGTCGGCAGAGCGGCCGTGCGCGCCGCGGAACCCCGTACCGTATCGCTCAATCGTGCCTGCTCCTGGCAAAGCGCGACACCATGTGCGTCGCCATGCCGCGAAAACCGCCCTGCACCCCGCGCCAGAGTGCCGGCAACGCCCAACTGGCCAGCATCAGAAATCCCACCATCAACACCAGAAACGCGATCGGCACGAACAGCGCCAGCAACACGCCGCCGAACACGAGGCCGTCTTCAGCGGTGGAAGTCACGATGTTCGACACCGGTTCCGGTGACAGGTTGATCAGCGCACGCGTACCGGCTTTGGCGAGATGGGCCGTGCCCGCGAGCGTGCCGCCCGCCAGCGCGGCGATGGTCAGAAGCGCCGGATCGGCGTGGCCGAGCGCGCCGGCCGCCAGTACCGCGCCGGCCGGAATGCGGATGAAAGTATGGATCGCGTCCCACAACGAATCGAACGCGGGAATCTTGTCGGCGAGGAACTCGGTGACCGTCAGCACGCCCGCCACGCCGATAACCCACGGCGAGGACAGCGCGGACAGCGTATCGGGGAGGTGAATGAGGCCAAGACGGGCGAATACGCCGGCCAGCAGGACCGTCAGATAGAGGCGCAGACCGCTGCCCCATGAGAGGCCCGCAGCGAGCGAAAGTGATTCAAGCATGGCCGCCTCCGGGCGCGCTGTGCGTGCCGGGCGCTTCAACGGGCCGATAAAAAGGGGGCCGCACCGAAGTCGTCAGACCCGCGCCAAGCCGGCCGCGCCATAGAGGACGCGGGCAATTTCAGGTTGGATTCAGTCTCATTATAGCCACGTAAATTCGCAGAACGCAGAGCGGCAATAAAATGGCGGTTTGAATGGGGTGCGAGCGCGGCTCAGGCAAGCTCGTGTCGCCAGACCGGTAACCGACTGAATAACGGGCCGAACTCGCGGCTCAATGCCCCGACGACAGCTTCAGCCCGATCAATCCGAGCACGATGAGTGACGCGCTGGCCACCCGCGCGACGGTCAACGCCTCGCCCATCATCACAATGCCGAAAATGAACGCGCCAACCGCGCCGATGCCCGTCCACACGGCGTAGGCCGTGCCGAGCGGCAACTGGCGCATGGCGACGGCGAGCAGCGCGAAGCTGCCGAGCGCGGTCACCAGCGTGAACACGGACGGCCAGAGACGAGTAAAGCCTTCAGAGGTTTTGAGACCGGCGGCCCAGGCAACTTCGAGCAAACCGGCGAGCAACAGAATAATCCAGGACATGAGACTGCTCCATGATCAGATGGGGCCGTCCCCGTTGGCGCAATGCGTAAGGCCGTCCTTACGGAATGTAATTATAGCAAACCCTGGTGTGAGCCCGCTGAGGGCTGAGTGGCGACAGGCAACGAGCGTCCCGGCCGCAACGCCCGACAGAAGACCTCAAGCCGCGCCTACCAGCCGGTATCCGACGCCCGTTTCCGTAATGATGTGCTCCGGCTGCGCCGGGTCGCGCTCCAGTTTGCCGCGCAGATGCGCCATGTAGATGCGCAGATAGTGATGGCTCTCCACGTGCGACGGCCCCCACACGTCGCGCAGCAACTGCCGGTGCGTCAGCACGCGGCCGGCGTGACGCACCAGCGTTGCCAGCAGCCGGTATTCGATCGGCGTCAGATGCACCGCCACGCCGTCACGACTCACTTGCCGCAGCGCGAGGTCGACGCTGACCGCGCCGAAGCGCACCAGCGGCGATTCGTTCGCGCCGCCCTGATTGCGCCGCCGCATATGCGCGCGAATGCGCGCCAGCAGCTCGGACACACCGAACGGCTTCGTGAGGTAGTCGTCCGCGCCGGCATCGAGCGCAGCGACTTTCTCGCCCTCTTGCGTGCGCGCCGACAGGACGATCACCGGTAACTCGCTCCAGCCGCGCAATTCGCGGATCACGTCGAGACCGTCGGTGTCAGGCAGGCCGAGATCGACGATCACCAGATCCGGCTTGCGCGTGGCGGCTTCGACGAGACCCTGCTTGCCGGTTTCGGCGTCGTGCACGACGATGCCCTCGCCTTCCAGCGCCGTTCGCACGAAGCGGCGAATCTGTTTTTCGTCTTCAATCAGAACGACTGTGATACTGGGGTCACTCATGAGCGGGCTTGGAAAGCGGGTTGAGATTTGAGGCGCCGTCGGTCCCGGCGTGCGTTAGAGGATCGTCGCTCTCGTCTTCCAGCACATCCGGCGCTTCGGGCGGCGTTTCCACCGGCAGCGTGAACCAGAAGCGCGCGCCTTCGACGCGGCCATCCGCCGACACGCGATTGAGCGCGCCGATTGTACCGCCGTGCGCTTCGACGATCGCGCGGCAGATCGCCACCCCGAGGCCAATGCCCGGCTTGGCCGATTCCTTCTCGCCGCGTGTGAATTTCTCGAACACGCGCGCCTCCATGCCGGCGGGCAGGCCGGGGCCGCTGTCGTCAACGGTGACACGGACGAACGACTTGCCGTCCGCGTCGAGACGTTGCGCGCCGACCAGCAACGGCGTATCGGGCGAGGTGTATTTGGCGGCGTTTTCGAACAGGTTGGAGAAGAGCCGCTCCATCAGCACGGCGTCGAGGTGCAGGAGCGGCAGATCGGCCTGCAACCTGACCTGCACCGGATGATTCGCCAGCACGCGCTTGCACGCACGCAACGCGGCGCCCACCGTTTCTTCGAGCAGCGTCCACTGCTGATTCAGTTGCAAACTGCCCGCCTGCAAGCGCGCCATGTCGAGCAGATTCGTCACGATGCCGGTCATGCGCAGCGCTTCTTCGTGAATCGCTTCGACCAGCTGACCGTTCGGCTGTGCCACGGCATCGGCCTCGTGCGCTTGAGCCAGCATCGACGAGAAGCCGACGATGGTCGTCAACGGCGTGCGCAGGTCGTGCGAAATCGCCGACAGCAGCGAGTTGCGCAGACGCTCCGACTCCATGCTGACGAGCGCGTCGCGCGCGATATCCACGTAGTGAACCCGTTCCAGCGCGAGCGCGATCTGCGCCGCGAACGCATCGAGCATGCGCTGCTGTTCCGGCACGTCGAGCTCGCCCTCGTCACGCATCACGACCGCGAGCACCCCGCGCGTACGCATCGGCGCCTTGAGCGGCAAGTACAGCGCGGCGGCGGCCGGCAGCGTGTCGGTGCCGTGGCCGGCCGGCTTCTGCTGATCGTAGACCCATTGTCCGACATCGCTATCGAGCATTTCACCTTCGAGCGTGATCGCCGCGTCGGGATCCTCGATCTTCTGCTTGACCTGATCGGCGCTGTCCGGCAACAGCATCGCGACGCGCGCACCGAACACTTCGCTCACGTGACGGCTGCCGATGCCGACAATCTGTTCGGTGGTCAGCGCCGCGGCCAGCTCGCGCGCCATCGCGTACATCGCACCGGTGCGTTGCTCGCGGCGACGCGCCACGCTAGCCTCACGGCGCAGGCTCGAGGTGAGATGGCTGATCACCAGCGACGTCAGCAACATGCCGACGAAGGTCAGCAGATACTGCGTATCGGAAACCGACAGCGACATGCGCGGCGGCACGAAGAAGAAATCGAACGCGGCCACGCTGAGGAACGACAGCACCACGCCTGGCCCGCGCCCCAGCTTCACCGCGGTAAAGATCACGCCGAGCAGATACAGCATGACCAGATTGGTCAGATCGATATGGTCGATCAGCTGGCTCGACAACGCCGTAATGGCCGCGCAGATTGCCACCGCGAAGCCGTAGGCACGCGGCGGCGAACGGCGTTCGCGCGCCGCGCTGAGCGCCTCGCGCCACGCGTTCGCGGTGGTGTTCAGCAAATGGCGATGTTCGCCGCCATCGCCCGCGGAAGACGCGCGAATCAGCGTGAGATCGAGATCGCCGGTCTTTTCGGCAATCCGGTCGCCAAGCGGCCGGCGCAGCCAGCGCTTGACGCCCGTGCGCGCCGAGGCGCCGGCCACCAGCTTCGATACATTGCGAGCCTGCGCATAGCCGATCAGTGCGGTGACCGCATCGGCGCCCGCGAGCGTCGCGGTTTCGGCACCGAGTTCAGCGGCTAGCTTCAACGCGTTCAGTGTGCGTTCGCGGCGCTCGTCGGGCAAACGCTGCAAGGCGGGCGTTTCCACATAAACGGCGATCCAGTCGGCCTTCAGACTCGCGGCGAGGCGCGCCGCCGCGCGCACCAGCATCGGCGCTTCCGGGCCTGGACCGACGCACACCAGCAAGCGCTCGCGCGCCTGCCAGATGCGCTGGATGGAACGGTCGGCGCGATATTCGCGCATTTGCGCGTCCACGCGATCCGCGGTGCGGCGCAGCGCCAGCTCGCGCAGCGCGATCAGGTTGCCCTTGCGAAAGAAGTTGCGTACCGCGCGCTCGGCCTGCTGCGCCATATACACCTTGCCGTCGCGCATCCGGTCGAGCAGCTCCTCGGCGGGCAAGTCGACCAGCGTGACTTCGTCGGCACGATCGAACACGCGGTCCGGAACAGTTTCCCAGACACGAATGCCGGTGATCTGCCCCACCACGTCGTTCAGACTTTCGAGGTGCTGGACGTTGACGGTCGTGTACACGTCGATGCCCGCGTCGAGCAATTCGTAGACGTCCTGCCAGCGCTTCAGATGCCGTGCGCCCTGCACGTTCGAATGCGCGAGCTCGTCGACCAGAATCAGTTGCGGCTTGCGCGCGAGCGCGGCGTCGAGATCGAACTCGCCGAGCTTGCGGCCGCGATACTCGATCTGCATGAGCGGCAGCACGTCGAGACCGCCGAGCAGCGCGGCGGTTTCCGTGCGGCCATGCGTTTCCGCGATGCCGACCACCACGTCCGCGCCTTCCTCATGACGGCGCCGCGCGGCCTGCAACATCGCATAGGTTTTGCCCACGCCCGCCGACGCGCCGAAAAAAATCTTCAGCCTGCCACGCTGACGTTTTTCTTCGTCGCGTTGCAGCTTGTCTAGCAACTCATCAGGATCGGGGCGGTTCATGCTCAATGGTTTTCATCGTTAGGCTGGCGTCGTTGTGTGCATGGTGACACGCTGACAGCCCGGCCGCAAATGACGGCGCCCGACGGCGCGCCGCTCAAAAGGCCAAGGCGGCGTCGCACCGACGCCGCCTTGGGCAGGGCCACTGTAACGGCCTGCGCGAATCAGCCGCGCTTCAACTCGTCCAATGCCAGGTTCAGTTGCAGCACGTTCACGCGCGCCTCACCCAGAATGCCGAATTGACGGCCGCTCGTATAACGGTCGACCAGCGCCTGCACATCGTTCACCGCGAGCTTGCGCGCCTTGGCCACGCGCTCGATCTGGTAAGCCGCGGCTGCCGGGCTGATCTCGGGATCGAGACCGCTGCCCGAAGACGTCACCAGATCAACCGGCACCGGCTTCGACATATCCGTGCCGGCGGCTTTCAAGGCGTCGAGACGGCCTTTGATTTCGTCGAGCAGCGCCGGGTTGGTCGGACCGAGATTCGAACCACCCGAGTTCGTCGCGTTGTACGGCATCGGGCTGGTGGCCGACAGGCGGCCCCAGAAGTACTGCGGCGCATCGAACTGTTGGCCGATCAGCTTCGAGCCGACCACCTTGCCGTCCTGTTCGATCAGGCTGCCGTTGGCCTGATCGTGGAAGGCCGCCTGACCGACGGCGGTCATGACCGCGGGATAAGCAAGTCCGGTGACGGCGGTGAGCACCGCAAAGATCACGATCAACGGACGGAACAGATTTTTCATGATGAATATTTCCTCTTAGGCTGCCGCGCTTCAAACCCAGCCGAACGCGGCCAGCACCATATCGATCAGCTTGATGCCGATAAACGGCACGATGATCCCGCCCAGACCGTAAATCAGCAGATTGCGGCGCAGCAGGATCGCCGCGCCCAGCGCCCGGTATTTCACGCCCTTGAGCGCCAGCGGAATCAGCAGCACGATGATCAGCGCGTTGAAAATCACCGCTGACATGATCGCCGAGGTCGGCGTGGCCAGATGCATCACGTTCAGCGCGTTCAACGCCGGATAGGTCGTGGCGAACGCGGCCGGAATGATCGCGAAGTACTTGGCGACGTCGTTCGCAATCGAGAACGTCGTCAGCGAGCCGCGCGTCATCAGCATCTGCTTGCCGATCTCGACGATCTCGATCAGCTTGGTCGGGTTCGAATCGAGGTCGACCATGTTGCCGGCTTCCTTGGCTGCCTGCGTGCCGGTGTTCATCGCCACCGCGACGTCGGCCTGGGCGAGCGCCGGGGCGTCGTTGGTGCCGTCACCGGTCATCGCCACCAGACGGCCTTCGGCCTGGTGCGCGCGAATCGTGGCGAGCTTCGCTTCCGGCGTGGCTTCGGCGAGGAAGTCGTCCACGCCGGCTTCCGCGGCGATAGCTGCAGCGGTCAGCCGGTTGTCGCCGGTCACCATCACGGTCTTGATGCCCATCTTGCGCAGTTCGGCGAAACGCTCCTTGATGCCGCCCTTCACCACGTCCTTCAACTCGATCACGCCCAGCACGCGCGCGCCCTGCTCGCTCTTTTCGGCGACCACCAGCGGCGTGCTGCCGCGCCGCGCGACTTCGGCGACGGCGTTGCTGACTTCATTCGGGAAGCGGCCACCGTTATTCTCGACATACGTCTTGACGGCATCGGCTGCGCCTTTGCGGATTTCACGGCCCGGCAGATCGACGCCGCTCATGCGCGTCTGGGCGGTGAATCCGAGGAACTCCGCATGCAGCGAGCCCATGTCGCGTTGACGGATGTTGAAGCGTTGCTTGGCCAGCACGACGATGCTGCGGCCTTCCGGCGTTTCGTCGGCGAGCGACGACAGTTGCGCGGCATCGGCGAGCGATTCTTCCGTCAAACCCGGCGCCGGCACGAACTGCGAAGCCTGGCGATTGCCGAGCGTGATGGTGCCGGTCTTGTCGAGCAGCAGCACGTCCACGTCGCCGGCCGCTTCGACCGCGCGGCCCGAGGTGGCAATCACGTTTGCCTGCATCATGCGGCTCATGCCTGCCACGCCGATCGCCGACAACAGCCCGCCGATGGTGGTCGGAATCAGACACACGAGCAGCGCGACCAGCGCGGTAATCGTCACCACGTGGCCGGCTTTCGCGGCTTCAACCGAGAACATCGAGAACGGCAGCAGCGTGGCGGTGGCCAGCAGCATCACGATCGTCAGCGCGACCAGCAGAATCGTCAGCGCGATTTCGTTCGGCGTCTTCTGACGCTTCGCGCCTTCGACCATCGCGATCATGCGGTCGAGGAACGCCTCGCCCGGATTCGCCGTGACACGCACCACGATCCAGTCCGACAGCACGCGCGTGCCGCCCGTCACCGACGAGAAGTCGCCGCCCGACTCGCGGATCACCGGCGCGGATTCGCCCGTGATCGCCGATTCGTCGACGGAGGCGACGCCGTCGATCACTTCGCCGTCGGCCGGGATCACGTCGCCGGTTTCGACCAGCACGACGTCGCCACGGCGCAGATCGGAAGCCGTCAGAATGCGGATCGGCGACTTCGGATGCGGCTCGTTGAGCTTCTTGGCCATCACGTCTTTCTTCGCACTGCGCAGCGATGCCGCCTGGGCCTTGGAGCGGCCTTCAGCGAGCGCTTCCGCGAAGTTGGCGAACAGCACCGTGAACCACAGCCACAAGGTGACCGCGAGAATGAAGCCCGCGGGCGCCTCGGCCTGGCCGCCGAGCGCGGCGATCCAGAGAATGGTCGTCAGAATGCTGCCGACGTACACGCAGAACATCACCGGATTGCGGAACTGCGTGCGCGGCGTCAGCTTTTTAAAGGAGTCCACGATCGCCGGGCGCAGCAGCGCCGGGTCGAACATGGACCTGGTTGCATTATGTTCAGTCATTGAATCCTCGAATTTCCCGTTTGCGCCTGTTCACTCGTTGGCTTGAAAGGGCCGCCTCAATGGGCGCCCAGCATCATCAGATGTTCAACACCAGGACCGAGCGCAAGCGCAGGCACATAAGTCAGCGCGCCGACCAGCAGCACCGTGCCGAGCAGCAGCACGACGAACAGCGGACCGTGCGTGGGCAGCGTGCCGCCCGTCACGCCGATGCGCTTCTTCGCGGCGAGCGAACCCGCAATCGCGAGCACCGGGATGATCGTGCCGAAGCGGCCGAACCACATCGCGATCGCCGTGAGCCAGTTGTAGAACGGCGTGCTCACGGTGAGGCCCGCGAACGCGCTGCCGTTGTTGTTGGCCGCCGAGCTGAACGCGTAAAGGATTTCGGAGAAGCCGTGCGCGCCGGGGTTGGCGATACCGGCCTTGCCCGCGTCGGTCAACACCGCGATCGAGGTGCCGACCAGCACCAGCAGCGGCGTGAGCAGCACGACGATCGACACCATCTTCATCTCGTACGCTTCGATCTTCTTGCCGACGTATTCCGGCGTGCGGCCGATCATCAGGCCCGCCACGAACACCGCCAGCAACGCAAACACGAGCATGCCGTACATACCGGAACCCACGCCGCCGAAAATCACTTCGCCGAGTTGCATCAGCAGCATCGGATAGAGGCCGCCGATCGGCGTGAGCGAGTCGTGCGTGTTGGCCACCGCGCCGCACGAAGCCGCCGTGGTCGCAACCGTGAAGATGCCCGACTGCGCGATGCCGAAGCGCGTTTCCTTGCCTTCCGCATTGCCGCCCGATTGCAGCGCATTAGCCGACTGGTCGACGTGCAATGCGGTAATGGCCGGATTGCCGCTCTGCTCCGCGCCGATTTCGCCGAACACACACACGCCGAATGCGATCGTCATGGCGGCGAGCACGGCCACGCCCTGCTTGCGGTCCATGATCATGCGGCCGAACACCAGCGCGAGAGCCGCCGGAATGATCAGCATCGAGAAGATCTGCAGGAAGTTCGAGAACGGCGTCGGGTTTTCATACGGATGCGCCGAGTTGCCGTTGAAGAAGCCGCCACCGTTGGTGCCGAGCATCTTGATCGCTTCCTGCGAGGCAACCGGACCCATCGCGAGGGTTTGCGTCTTCACCGGCGTATCGACCGTGACCGCGTTGCCCTTCGCGTCCTTCACCGGGTTGCCTTGCGCGTCGAGCTTCGGCGCGGCGTAGGTGGTGGTTTGCAGCGTCGGCACGTCCTGATAGGCCTTGAAGTTCTGGATCACGCCCTGGCTCATCAGCAGCGCGCCGACGATCGCTGCCATTGGCAGCAACACATACAGCGTGACGCGTGTCAGGTCGACCCAGAAGTTGCCGATGGTTTGCGCGGTGTGACGCGCGAAGCCGCGGATCAGCGCGATCACCACGACGATACCGGTGGCCGCGGAGAAGAAGTTCTGCACGGTCAGGCCGAGCATCTGCGTCAGATAGCCCACCGTCTGCTCAGGGGTGTAATCCTGCCAGTTGGTGTTGGTGACGAAGCTGATGGCTGTGTTGAACGCGCCGTCGACCGTCATCGGGCCGAACTGCTGCGGGTTGCCCGGCAGCCATTGCTGCACGCGCAGCAGCGCGTACAGGAACACCGTGCCGAGCACGTTGAACGCGATGGTGGCCAACGCGTAGTGCTTCCAGCTCATTTCCGTCGACGGATCGACGCCCGCGATGCGGTACAGCAAACGTTCGATGGGGCCGCCGAAGCGGACCACGCGCGAGCTGCCGTCCATCACGGCGCTCAGATAACGGGACACCGGCACCGCGCCTGCCAGCAGCACGACGATGAACAGGCCCGCTTGCAGGACATTGTTCGAGTTCATTCAATGTCCTCCGCGCGCAGCAGCGCATAGACCAGGTACACAAACAGCAGCGCGGTGGCCGCGCCGGACAACCAGAGGATCCAGTTCATGACCGCGCTCCCTGACCACGACGGAACTGCATCAACTTCTCGCAGCCCGCAATCAAACCGAAGGTCAGCGCGGCAAACAGCACCAGCCCCCCGACATACAGCACATCCATTTTTGTTCTCCACGACACGGAATTTGGATAGGTGCAACGGTATGCCGAAGCGCGTAAAGGCCTGGTCAAAGATAGGGAGGCGAGTATAAAAATCGCGTAAACGGAAAAGGCCGTTCCATCGTGGGATGGAACGGCCTTGTGTTGCTGGGCATGGGTTTGCGGGCGGTTTCGCCGGCTCAGTCAGCGCGCCGCGGTGTCAATGCGCAGGCGGCCTTTTTACAGCTGCCGCGGTGAATTACGGCAGCAGCACCGTCGACCCCGTCGTGCGCCGCCCTTCGAGATCCGCGTGCGCCTGCCCGACATCCGTCAGCGCATAACGCTGATTGATGCTCGTCTTGACCTTGCCCGACACCAGCACGTCGAACAACTCGGCGGACATCGCCTCGTAGTCGCTGCGCTTGCCGATATACGTAAACAACGTCGGGCGTGTAAAGAACAGCGAGCCGCGTCCGGCGAATTCCGACGAATCGATCGGCGGCAACGGGCCCGACGCGTTACCGAAGCTCACGAAGATGCCGAGCGGCGCGAGGCAATCGAGCGAGCCCGTAAACGTGTCTTTACCGATCGAGTCGTACACCACCGGCACACCGGCGCCGTTGGTGATCTCGCGCACGCGCTTCGTGAAGTTCTCGCGCGTGTAAACAATCGGATGATCGCAGCCGTGCGCCTTCGCGATCTCGGCCTTCTCATCCGAGCCGACTGTGCCGATCACCGTCGCGCCGAGCGCCTTCGCCCACTGGCACACCAGCAGACCGACGCCGCCCGCCGCGGCCTGGATCAGGATCGTGTCGCCGGCCTTGACGGGATACGTGCGGCGCAAAAGATATTGCGCGGTCAAGCCTTGCAACATGACAGACGCCGCCTGCTCGTCGCTCAACGCGTCAGGCACCTTGACGACGAGCGCCGCCTGCAGCACGCGCTCCTGCGCGTACGCGCCGGGCGGGCGCGCCACGTAGGCGACGCGGTCTCCCACCTTGAGGCCGGTCACGCCCGCGCCGAGCGCCGTCACCTCGCCGGCCGCCTCCATGCCGAGCCCCCCCGGCAGCGGCAACGGATACAGGCCCGTGCGGAAATACACGTCGATATAGTTCAGCCCGACCGCCGTCTGCCGGATGCGGATCTCGCCCGCGCCCGGCTCACCGACGTCGACATCGACCCATTTCATCACCTCAGGGCCGCCGGTTTTTTCGAATCGGATTGCTTTGGCCATCACGTCTCCTTGATGTTGAGTAGCGTTGGAACGTGCCGTGCGCGCGCGCTCAAACCTGCTGGCTCATGCGCAAAGTCAGCACGTCGAGAATCATTCGCGCCGTTGAAATGTTGGTCGCGCACGGAATATTGTGCACGTCGCATGCTCGCACCAGCGCGTTGATATCCGGTTCGTGCGGTTGCGGCGTCATTGGGTCGCGCAGAAAAATCACCATGTCCACGCGCCCTTCCGCGAGTTGCGCGCCAATCTGCAAGTCGCCGCCGTGCGGGCCGGACAGCATCCGTTCGACAGTCAAACCGTGCGTGTCGCTAATGCGGCCGCCCGTGGTGCCGGTCGCCACGATGTCGCAGCGGCGCAGCGTCTCGACGTATTCGCCGGCCAGTTTGACGATGTCGTCTTTCTTGTGATCGTGCGCGATCAGCGCAATGCGGGTGGTCATGACGTAAGACTCCTGAAACCGTTGTTGCTGTGATTGTCGTTGTTGTGGCGATGAGAAAAACGCTGCTTGATAAGAACGGCAGAACGCGCCCGTTCAAAAGGTGCCGGGATAAGCGCCGCCGTCGATCAGCCAGTTCTGCCCGGTGATGTAGCCGGCATGCACGCTGCACAGGAACGCACAGGCACGGCCGAATTCGTCGCTGGTGCCGAAGCGGCCGGCGGGGATGGTCTTCATGCGCTGCTTGCGCGCATCGTCGATGGAAATGCTCTGCGACTTGGCCTGCGCCTCGAACGTGACCGCGATGCGGTCGGTGTCGAACAGGCCAGGCAGCAGATTGTTGATGGTCACGCCGGTGGGCGCCACCTTGCGCGCGAGGCCCGCGACGAAGCCCGTCAGCCCCGAACGCGCGCCGTTCGACAAGCCGAGCACGTCGATCGGCGCCTTCACCGCCGAACTCGTGATGTTGACGATGCGCCCGTAGCCACGCGCGCTCATCGAGTCGATGGTCGCGCGGATCAGTTCGATCGGCGTGAGCATGTTGCTCTCGAGCGCGCGGATCCAGTCCTCATGCGTGAAATTGCGAAAGTCGCCCGGCGGCGGGCCGCCCGCGTTGTTGACCAGGATGTCCGGCTGCGGACAGGCGGCGAGCGCCGCGGCGCGGCCTTCCGGCGTGGTGATATCGCACGCCACCGTTTTCACCTGCACGCCGCTTTGCCGGCGGATCTCCGCCGCGGTCGCCTCCAGCGTCTCGGCGGTGCGCGCGACGATCGTCAGGTTGACACCCTCGGCGGCGAGCGCTTCCGCGCAGCCGCGCCCCAGTCCCTTGCTGGCCGCGCAAACCAGCGCGGTACGTCCGGCGATACCCAAGTCCATGTGCGTTCTCCTCGCTAGGTGGTGCGCTCTGAAGGCAAAGTTTCCCCGATTCTAGAAGAATCGGTGCCGGACTGCGCCGGGCCGTTGCAATCTCCGGTATCTAAGGGCGGCACTCTTTCGGTAAACTTGCGGCGTGGCGCGTCCGCCGAGCCAGCCGGTTTCCGGTGCGCGGGCGCGCCGAACCGATCCCTCTTGCCGCCGCGTGCGCCCCCGCCATGACTCAGGACAGCCGTTTCCCCAATCTTTTCATCCTCGATCACCCGCTGATCCAGCACAAGCTGTCGCATATGCGCGACCGGGATACGTCGACTCGCACGTTCCGCGAACTGCTGCGTGAAATCACGCTGCTGATGGGCTACGAAATCACCCGCAATCTGCCCATGACCACGCGCCGCCTCTCCACCCCGCTCGTCGACATCGACGCGCCGGTGATCGCCGGCAAGAAGCTGGCCATCGTACCGGTGCTGCGGGCCGGCATCGGCATGTCAGACGGCCTGCTGGAGCTGGTGCCGTCGGCGCGCGTGGGCCACATCGGCGTGTATCGCGCGGAAGACCACCGTCCGGTCGAATATCTGGTGCGCCTGCCGGACCTCGAGGACCGCATCTTCATTCTGTGCGATCCGATGGTCGCGACCGGCTACTCGGCCGTGCACGCGGTCGACGTGCTCAAGCGCCGCAACGTGCCCGCCGAGAACATCCTGTTCCTCGCGCTGGTCGCGGCGCCGGAAGGCGTGCAGGTGTTCCAGGACGCGCATCCGGACGTCAAGCTGTACGTCGCCTCGCTCGATTCGCATCTGAACGAGCACGCGTACATCGTCCCGGGTCTCGGCGATGCCGGCGACCGCCTGTTCGGCACGAAAAACTGAAAGCCACCTGAAAACCGCGTGACGGCGCGAGTAAAACCCCGCCGCCGCGCAGTTTTCGCACGATTTCCGGCGACTCCGCCCTCTGCCGCACCCCCGCGGCGTGATAAAATTCGAATCCGCTCCAAGAGCGGCTCAACTGCCCTGCGCCTCTCGCACCGCGCCTTTTGCAAGGCCCGGCAGGCCGGTGCGGCTTCCCCGCAGGGTCTCGCCGCACCACCTTGCCCCAACCGCGCTGCAGACCGGCGGTCCCGCTAGCGGGGCCCGGCCGGGTTCGTTCAGGCGTGAGCAGGCTCGAGACGGTTTGAACCGGGTGGTTTATCTGGCTGGCTCGCCTGGCAGGTTAACCTGGCAGGTTAACCTGGCAGATCAAGCTGGCAGATTAAGCACCGGGGCACCGGGCGGTTTGACATCGAGGCGCGCGCTCGCAATCACACGCGCAAGCGCCCGGCATCGCAACGACAATTGCACTATGCGTGCGCCGAACCGGCGCGCGCGATGGAGAAAGGTATGGCGGGTCATTCGAAATGGGCCAACATCAAGCATAAGAAAGCAGCGGCCGACGCCAAGCGCGGCAAGGTCTGGACGCGGCTCATCAAGGAAATTCAGGTTGCGGCGCGCATGGGCGGCGGCGACATCGACTCGAACCCGCGCCTGCGGCTCGCCGTCGAAAAGGCGTACGACGCCAACATGCCGAAAGATAACGTCAACCGCGCGATCCAGCGTGGCGTGGGCGGCGTGGACGGCGCAAGCTACGAAGAAATCCGCTACGAAGGCTACGGCATCGGCGGCGCGGCGGTGATCGTCGACACCATGACCGACAACCGCACGCGTACGGTGGCGGAAGTGCGTCACGCGTTTTCGAAGAACGGCGGCAACATGGGCACGGACGGCTCGGTGTCGTTCATGTTCGATCACGTCGGCCAGTTCCTGTTCGCGCCCGGCACAGCTGAAGACAAGCTGATGGAAGCCGCGCTCGAAGCCGGCGCCGACGACGTCGTCACGAATGAAGACGGCAGTATCGAGGTGCTGTGCCCGCCGAACGATTTCCCGAAGGTGAAGACCGCGCTCGAAACGGCGGGCTTCAAGGCCGAATTGGCCGAGGTGACGATGAAACCTCAGACGGAAGTCGAGTTCACCGGCGAGGACGCCGTGAAAATGCAGAAGCTGCTCGACGCGCTGGAAAATCTGGACGACGTGCAGGAAGTCTATACGAACGCCGCGATCGCCGACGAATGAGCGTGCCCCGGCAGCGCGTGGCGCGCGGGTTCCATCCGCGCCACGCTGCCGGCCGGCCCTCGCGTTGCTGCTGAGCGGGCGTCGTGTGTCTTCCGCGTCGCGTCCACCCCGGTTCGCACTGTGCCCGCGCCGCCACCTGGCTGCGGACCCGGAGCGATCCGCGCAGTTATTTCACGGCTGAGCGCCTGGCGCCAGCCGTTCATGGTTTTTAAGTCTCGGGGATTCACATGAAGTTACTCGTCGTCGGTTCCGGCGGTCGCGAACATGCGCTCGCATGGAAGCTCGCGCAATCGCCGCGGGTTCAGCTCGTCTACGTCGCGCCAGGCAACGGGGGCACCGCTCAGGACGAGCGTCTGCGCAACATCGACATTACCGATCCGGCCGCGCTCGCCGATTTTGTCGAACAGGAGCAGATCGCCTTCACGCTGGTCGGGCCGGAAGGTCCGCTCGCGGCCGGCATCGTCAATCTGTTCCGCTCGCGCGGTCTGAAGATTTTCGGACCGAGCCGGGAAGCCGCCCAGCTCGAAAGCTCGAAAGACTTTGCCAAGGCGTTCATGAAGCGCCACGCGATTCCGACCGCCGAGTACGAAACCTTCGCCGACGTCGCCGCCGCGCACGCGTATCTGGACGCCAAGGGCGCGCCGATCGTCATCAAGGCCGACGGCCTTGCCGCCGGCAAGGGCGTGGTGGTCGCGCAAACGCTGGAAGAAGCGCACGCCGCGGTCGACATGATGCTGTCGGACAACAAGCTGGGCGATGCCGGCGCGCGTGTCGTGATCGAAGAATTCCTCGCCGGCGAAGAAGCCAGCTTCATCGTGATGGTCGACGGCAAGCATGTGCTGGCGCTCGCGTCGAGCCAGGACCACAAGCGCCTGCTCGACGCCGACCAGGGCCCGAACACCGGCGGCATGGGCGCCTACTCGCCCGCGCCGATCGTCACGCCGCAACTGCATGCCCGCGTGATGCGCGAAATCATCCTGCCGACCGTGCGTGGCATGGAGAAAGAAGGCATCCGCTACACCGGCTTCCTGTACGCCGGCCTGATGATCGACGCGCAAGGCAATCCGAAAACGCTCGAATTCAACTGCCGCATGGGCGACCCCGAAACGCAGCCGATCATGGCGCGTCTGAAGGGCGACTATTCGAAGGTGGTCGAGCAGGCCATCGCCGGCACGCTCGACACGGTCGAACTGGAATGGGACCGCCGTACCGCGCTCGGCGTGGTGCTCGCCGCGCACAACTATCCGGACACGCCGCGCAAGGGCGACCGTATCAGCGACATCCCCGCCGAAACCACGGATTCGGTCACATTCCACGCCGGCACCACGCTCGCGGACGGCAAGCTGACCACCTCGGGCGGCCGCGTGCTGTGCGTGGTCGGTCTGGCGGATTCCGTGCGCAGCGCGCAGTCGGTCGTCTATGAAACGATCAATCAGATCTCGTTCGACGGCATGCAGTACCGCCGCGACATCGGCTACCGTGCGCTGAACCGCAAGCACGACGTCAAGACCGACGGCAAGCACTAAGCCACCGCTCCCACTCGCTCGCGTGCGGCGCCAACGGCGCTACACTGCGGGCGGTGGCACCACTTGTGGCGGCTTTTGCGGCGGCGCTCGAGCAGGATTTCGCGGCAAACCGCTCGCTCCCGGCGCCACACGGCGGGCCCGCCCACCGCCCTTCACGAAGAACCCGCGGCACGATATACGTGCCGCCCTCAGCATCTGCACTCATGACCGATTCGAGCTACGACGCACAGGCCGTGCGCAGCTGGTTGCAAGGCCTGCAAACGCATATCGCGGACACGCTCGGCGAATTCGACGGCACGCCGTTCGCCACCGACGCGTGGCAGCGCGCGCCCGGCGAAAAGCTGCGCGGCGGCGGCTGCACGCGGATTCTCGAAGGCGGCAAGTTCTTCGAGCGCGCCGGCATCGGTTTTTCGGACGTCGCGGGCGACACCTTGCCTGGCTCGGCGAGCGCGGCGCGTCCGCAACTGGCAGGCCGCGGTTTCGAGGCGATGGGCGTGTCGCTCGTGCTGCACCCGCACAATCCGCACTGCCCGACCGTGCATATGAACGTGCGCCTGCTGATCGCAACCAAGGCCGGCGAAGAGCCGGTGTTCTGGTTCGGCGGCGGCATGGATCTGACGCCGTACTACGGCTACGAGGAAGACGCGCAGCATTTCCATCGCACCTGCCGCGACGCGCTGCAGCCTTACGGCGCGGACCTCTACCCGAGTTTCAAGCGCTGGTGCGACGAGTATTTCTTCCTCAAGCACCGCAACGAGCCGCGCGGCATCGGCGGGATTTTCTTCGACGATTTTTCCGCGCCGGGCTTCGCTCAATCGTTCGCAATGGCGAAAAGCGTCGGCGATGCGTTCCTCAAAGCGTACCTGCCGATCATCGAAAAGCGCCGCAACATTCCGTACGGCGAAGCCGAGCGCGATTTCCAGGCATACCGGCGCGGGCGCTACGTCGAGTTCAATCTGGTCTTCGACCGTGGCACACTGTTCGGGCTGCAAAGCGGCGGACGCACGGAGTCGATCCTGATGTCGATGCCGCCGGTGGCGAACTGGCGCTATAACTGGCAGCCCGAACCAGGCACGCCGGAAGCGCGTCTTTACAGCGATTTTCTCGTGCCGCGCGAGTGGGTGTGACGGGCCGCGCCCGCTCAGTCCCCGCATCGTCACGACAAAGGATCCTCACCTGAAGCCAAACGCTCAACCTGTCGCCCTGCCCCGCCGGATCGGACTGCTCGGCGGCACGTTCGATCCGATCCACGACGGCCACCTCGCGCTCGCACGGCGTTTCGCCCAGGTGCTGCATCTGACCGAACTCGTGCTGCTGCCGGCCGGCCAGCCGTGGCAAAAAGCGGACGTGTCGCCGGCCGTGCATCGCCTCGCGATGACGCGCGCGGCCGCGGGCGAGTTGGTGTTGCCGGGTGCGAGCGTGCGGGTCGCGACCGACGAAATCGATCACGACGGCCCGACTTACACGATCGACACGCTGCAACGCTGGCGTGAACGCGAAGGTCAGGACGCCTCGATTGCGCTCCTGATCGGCGCGGACCAACTGGTGCATCTCGACACATGGCGCGACTGGCGGCGCCTGTTCGAGTTTGCCCACATCTGCGCGGCCACCCGGCCCGGCTTCGACCTCGGGTCGATTCCGCCGGCGGTCGCACAAGAAATCGACGCGCGCCGTGCCCGCGCCGACGTTCTGCAAGCCACGCCCTGCGGCCACTTGCTGATCGATACGACGCTTGCGTTCAACGTCTCGGCCACCGACATTCGCGCGCATCTGCGTGAACAGGTGAACCGGCGGCTCGCCCTCGCGGGCGGCGAACAGCAAGGCCAGGCGGCGAGCCATGTCCCCACCGCGGTGTGGGACTATATTCTTCAACATCATCTGTACCACCGGTAACCCATGGATATTCGCAAACTGCAACGCGTGATCGTCGACGCTCTCGAAGACGTCAAAGCGCAAGACATCAAGGTGTTCAACACCAGCCACCTGACCGCGCTGTTCGATCGCGTGATCGTCGCGAGCGGCACCTCGAACCGGCAAACCAAGGCGCTCGCATCGAGCGTGCGCGAGGGCGTCAAGGAAGCAGGCGGCGACATCGTCAGCACCGAGGGCGAGGACATCGGCGAATGGGTGCTGGTCGATTGCGGCGACGCCATCGTGCACATCCTGCAACCGGCCCTGCGCCAGTACTACAACCTCGAGGAAATCTGGGGCGACAAGCCGGTGCGCATCAAGCTGTCCACGCCCGATCCGTTCGGCGGCGCGCGCTCGAGCGAGCCCGATGAGGATGAGGACGAAGACGAAGCAGCGCCGGCCGTGAAGAAGCCCGCTCGCAAGACGGCTACGCGCCGCAAGTGAGCGGCCTCGGACCGGCTCGCCGTCACAGTCCACGCTTGCTTCTGCGTTTTTATCGGTCATGAAACTGCATATCCTCGCCGTCGGCCACAAGATGCCGGACTGGATCGCCACCGGCTTCGACGAGTACGCGAAGCGCATGCCGCCCGAGCTGCGCATCGAGTTGCGTGAAATCAAGCCCGAGCAGCGTTCGTCGGGGCGGCCTGCGGAAAGCGTGATGGCGGCCGAGCGGGTGAAGATCGAAGCCGCGTTGCCGAAGAACGCGCGCATCGTGGCGCTCGACGAACGCGGCAAGGACTGGACCACCATGCAGCTCGCCGGCGCCCTGCCCGGCTGGCAGCAGGACGGCCGCGACGTGGCGTTTCTGATTGGCGGCGCCGACGGGCTCGATCCCGAGCTGAAAGGGCGCGCCGATATGCTGCTGCGCGTCTCCAGCCTGACACTGCCGCACGCGATGGTCCGCGTGCTGCTTGCCGAACAGCTTTACCGCGCGTGGACCATCACGCAAAATCACCCCTATCATCGCGTGTGAGCGAGCGAGGCGGCGCACGGGTCGCGTGTTTCTAGCGGTGTCTTGTTAGCCATGCGTCGTGCGCTCATGCACCGCTCATGCGCCGCTCATGCACCCGACACGCACTTCGCTTCATCGAGACCCGTTCATGTCCACGCCCGCCGCTTCACTGCATCCGTTCGTCTACCTCGCCTCGCAAAGTCCACGCCGCCAGGAATTGCTGCAACAGCTTGGCGTGCGCTTCGAACTCCTGCTGCCGCGCCCCGACGAAGACGCCGAAGCGCTCGAAGCCGAGTTGCCCGGCGAGCGCGCGCACGACTATGTACAGCGCGTGTGCGTCGCCAAGGCGCAAGCCGCCCGTGCGCGCCTCGTGGCCGGCGGCCATGCCGAGCGGCCGATTCTGGTTGCGGATACAACCGTCACAATCGACGACGCGATTCTCGGCAAGCCGGTCGACGCCGACGACGCCGTCGCCATGGTCACCCGCCTCGCCGGCCGGGACCACGAAGTGCTGACCGCCGTGGCGGTGGTCGATGCCGAGGGCCGCTTGCTGCCGGCCGCGCTGTCCGTCTCGAAGGTGCGTTTTGCTGCGCTGCACGCAGACGCGATCCGTCGCTATGCGGCGAGCGGGGAACCGCTCGGCAAAGCGGGCGCGTATGGTGTGCAGGGACGCGCCGCGGAGTTTATCGAGCATATCGACGGGTCCTATTCAGGTATCATGGGTTTGCCGCTTTTTGAATCTGCTGCCCTCCTGCGCGCAGCACGCATCGACTTCTAAAATAACACCATGAATGAAGAAATCCTGATCAATGTCACGCCGCAGGAAACGCGCGTCGCGCTCGTCCAGCAAGGCGCCGTCCAGGAACTTCACGTCGAACGAACACTGTCGCGGGGCCGTGTCGGCAACGTCTATCTCGGCAAGGTCGTGCGCGTGTTGCCGGGCATGCAGTCCGCCTTTATCGATATCGGTCTCGAACGCGCCGCGTTTCTTCATGTGGCCGACATCTGGCACCCGCGCATTGCCGGCGAACCGCAGCATCAGGCACCGCATCAGCCCATCGAAAAAATCGTCTTCGAGGGACAGACACTCATGGTGCAGGTCGTGAAGGATCCGATCGGCACCAAGGGCGCGCGCCTGTCCACGCAAGTGAGCATCGCCGGGCGCACGCTGGTGTATCTGCCGCAGGAACCGCACATCGGCATCTCGCAGAAGATCGAGAGCGAAGCCGAGCGCGAAGCCGTGCGCGCGCGTCTGACCGCCGTGCTGCCCAGCGACGAAAAAGGCGGCTACATTGTCCGCACCATTGCCGAAGACGCGACCAGCGAAGAGCTGGCCGGCGACGTCGCCTATTTACGCAAGACGTGGGCCACGATTCTGTCGCAAGCACAGCGCATGCCGCCGACGAGCCTGCTTTACCAGGATCTGAATCTCGCGCAACGTGTGCTGCGCGATTTCGTCAACGACGAAACATCGCGCATTCAGGTCGATTCGCGCGAGACGTATCAGATGCTGGCCGACTTCGCCGCCGAGTTCACGCCTGCGGTTTCGTCGAAGCTGCACCACTACACGGGCGAGCGGCCGCTCTACGATCTGTACAACATCGAGACGGAAATTCAGCGCGCGTTGTCGCGCCGGGTGGATTTGAAGTCGGGCGGGTATCTGGTGATCGACCAGACCGAAGCGATGACCACCATCGACGTGAACACCGGCGGCTATGTCGGCGCGCGCAATTTCGACGATACGATTTTCAAGACCAATCTCGAAGCCGCGCACACCATTGCCCGGCAACTGCGGCTGCGCAATCTGGGCGGCGTGATCATCATCGACTTCATCGATATGGAAAATGGCGAGCATCGCGATCAGGTGCTGGGCGAGTTGAAGAAGGCGCTGTCGCGCGACCGCACGCGCGTGACCGTGAATGGTTTCTCACAGCTTGGCCTCGTGGAAATGACACGTAAGCGCACGCGCGAATCCCTCGCGCATGTGCTGTGCGAGCCCTGCCCGGTTTGCCAGGGCAAGGGCCAAGTCAAAACGGCGCGCACGGTGTGCTATGACGTGCTGCGCGAGATTCTGCGCGAGTCGCGGCAATTCAATCCGCGCGAGTTTCGCGTGGTGGCGTCGCAGCAGGTGATCGATCTGTTTCTTGAGGAAGAGTCGCAGCATCTGGCGATGCTGATCGATTTCATCGGCAAACCGGTGTCGTTGCAGGTGGAGTCGAATCTGAGTCAGGAGCAGTACGATATTGTGCTGATGTAAATCCGCAAATCCTTATCCACAAAGGATTTCGCGCAACCACCACGCCTCAATTTAGCTTCTGGCTACCTATTGAGGGCGCGCCCGCTCCCAGAGCATCCTCATGGATCCGGCTCGTGACTTTGCTCACGATGCCTCCATCAGTCGCCTTCCTTGAACGCGAATGAAGCGGTGAGCAGGATGGCCGCGCTCCAAAGAAAGAACTGACCGATAATCCCGCTTGTCCCCAAGCCGCCGCCGACAAACGCAGCGCTCAAGTAGTAAAACACCGCTGCCATCTTGTTCCCCTAGAGGAACCCCCAGCACGTTTTTTTACCACTATACCGCGTTGGCGAGAACCTCGTGGCGCGCGGCTATCTGATGGGTTTGGTGGGATGAACTTCAAATTTTTACCATGTCCAGCCGCCATCAGCACCGCGGCAATCGCTAGCGGGGACGAGTTCGCAACACCACGTGCCATGGTCAAGCGGGACCGTCAGTCCGTCATACGACATGGCGCGCTCCGGACCACATCTGTATGAGAGTCTCCATATGCAGCTTTCCTCCGCGTCGTTTGAGACGCGTATACCTAGCACGCAAGCCCGGATGATCCGCAAAACATCGTCAAGAAGCGGCGCGCATTGCCCAGAAAGAACGAGCCCCTTTTTTCCTCATTGACTGCACTCCGCCGCAAGCCGTATGTCCATCCCACTGGATGTGTAGTCTTCACAACCTGTGTAAAGCGGCAAGCAACCTATCCAAACCAATAGGTGTCCATGTGCTCTCCCCTCTCTTGTGTCAATATTTGACGCCGGCCGGTTTGGCGGCCGACCGAAGTGGAGGTAACACCTGCCTAACGAGAATATGCGGATAAGTGCGGCGGGCTACGCCGCTCTCCGTTTTAATGAGGGTGTTGTGATGCATTACTACAACGACGCCCCGGTCAACGGCAACTGCACCTGGGGTATCGGTACGCTCGCGCACCTCGGCCCCTGCACGCAGGAAGAGTTGCAGCGCACCGTGCTTCCGGAACAGGCGACAGCGCGAAACCGCCCCGTTCCGGCAGGGAGGACACTAACTGTGCGTAGACTTTGTACGGGCGTTGCCCTCTGTTTATTCGCGTCCCTGAGCACTGCGCAGGCTACCACCCCCTCCATTGATGACTTTCAAGGGAAGTGGACCGTTACCGATGTTGTCGGCTATGGCAATACCTCGGGCGGAATACCAGAAGCAAAGAAGCTGTTAGGTAAGGTGCTGAGCATTTCGGCCGGCGGCATCGAGTTCGATCGTGAGCGCTGCAAGCCGCATAAGGTCGGCATCGCTATGGTCGATACCGCATCGCGGCTGAAAGATGATTTCGGCATCAATCTCGAGGACACTGGACTACCGGCCAACACGGCACTACTGGACAGCTCGAACTGCACAGCGGTGTACCGGATGGACGAACACCGCGTCCTGTTCGAGTGGGATGGTGTCGTGCTGAGGGCGGTTAAACACTGAGAAGTGCCACACAAGGCGGCCTGCGCAGGGGCCGCGCTTTCTGACGCGGTTCAGATATCTCCGTAAGGCCATGGCGGAACGCATGAGCATGTCCTCCTCATCGACGCCTCGATCGTCATACCCAGGTGGTTGGAGATGCGCTCGACTCTGGCTTCAATCTGCAGCATCCAGTTCGCCGTCGCCTGACAACAAATCCGAGAAATCTACCGGCCGCAATCTTTGCATCGCCTCCTCCATTTGCTTGTCGTATCGTCGGTCGTTGGGATCGTAGCCGGCATGCGCCTTGCGGGCATACGTCTGAACGAAACAGCCAAGTTGCCCGACCATGCGCTGATCTAGTTTTTTCACGGCAATTCCGTGGAGCCTGAAACTACGTCGACCGTCTCGAATTCGACGAGTAACTCCGCACCAAGCGTTGCGGCGAAAACCGCGATTGGCTTTGGTTGGTGGTTTTCCTTTCCAAAGTACGACGTTTCAAGCGAATCGAGCGCGCGCTTGTATTCACTGGCGCTGTAGTCGGTAAGAATCTTTGCGTCATAAATGATGTTCTGAATCAAGAAATCATTCATATGACAGCGAGATGCACCTTTGAAGCGCACGCGGGCACGTGCCTTCCCGTCGTCGAACATTAATGCCAATTCAACGACCCCGGCTTTCATGTCTGCGGAGATGCCCATCAGATACCAGTCGTGAAATGATTCGAATTTCTTGAGAGTTTCCATCGCTAGCTCGTTAGGGATTCCAAGGGCTAAAGGGTACAACGTCGTCTCCACCGTCACGGACACCGTTGGTCCAATTGTGAGCGTGCGGCTGCAATCCGTTGTGCACGTGATCGAAATCGATATCGGTGGTGATCGTTCGCCGGAAGTCGTAGTTGGGTCGGAAGTACAGGTCGAAGGCGCGGCAATCCTCCTCGAGTTGCCTGCGTTCGCCGGCACTCAGGAAGGGAAGCCGGCCACCACCGGTACCTTCGTAGTCGCTAGCGGGCACCAGCTCGCAACACCACGTGCCATAGTCGAGCGGGACCGTCAGTCCGTTATATGACACGGCGCGCTCCGGGCCATATCTGTATGACTATCTCCATACACACCCTTCCTCCACGTCGATTTGAGGTGTGGATACCTAGCACGCAAGCCCGGAGGATCTGCAAAACATCGTCAAGAAGCGGCGCGCATTGCCCAGAAGAACGAGCCCCTTTGCTCCTCATTGACTGCACTCCGCCGCAAGGCTTATGACCATCCCACTGGATGTGATCTGGACGGCATTGAGACCTCGCCCGGAGTGCAAATGCCCAAAGCGAGCATCGCGATCAGGTGCTGCGCGAGATTCTGCGCGAGTCGCGGAAATTCAATCCGCGCGAGTTTCGCGTGGTGGCGTCGCAGCAGGTGATCGATCTGTTTCTTGAGGAAGAGTCGCAGCATCTGGCGATGCTGATCGATTTCATCGGCAAGCCGGTGTCGTTGCAGGTGGAGTCGAATCTAAGTCAGGAGCAGTACGATATTGTGCTGATGTAGTCCCCGCGAAGGCCGGCCTCGGCGGACAAACATTGACGCGCGGCAGCACCGAACTGCATCAGTCTGTGGACGTGGTGCGGCATATATCTGAAGATCCGCTCGCCATCGGATTCGCGGCAACACCGGCCGAGGAGAAATTCCCGCCCGTCACGGCCCGCCTGCGCGCAGTCAGCCGATGGAACCACAGGTAAACGACGGGCGTCGTGAAAAGCGTCAGGATCTGGGAAACGATCAGCCCGCCGACGATCGCGATCCCTAGCGGTACGCGCAGCTCCGCGCCCGCGCCATGACCGAGCGCAAGCGGCAGCGCGCCGAACAACGCGGCGAGCGTCGTCATCAGAATCGGCCGCAAGCGCAGCAGGCACGCCTGCCGGATCGCGTCGAACGGCGGCACGCGCCGCTCGCGCTCTTCGACGAGCGCGAAGTCGATCATCATGATCGCGTTCTTCTTCACTATGCCGATCAGCAGAATGATGCCGATCAGCCCCATCACCGACATGTCCTGCCCGCAGATCGTCAGCGCCAGTAACGCGCCAAGCCCCGCCGACGGCAGCGTCGAAATGATCGTGAGCGGATGGAAGGGGCTCTCGTACAACATCCCGAGCACGAGATACACGACGACGAGCGCGGCCGCGATCAGCCACGGCTCGCTCGCGAGCGACGCCTGAAACGCCTGCGCGGTCCCCTGGAACGTTCCGGTCAGCGTGTCGGGCTTGCCCGACGCCGTCTCTGCGCGCCGGACCGCGTCGATCGCGTTGCCGATCGACTGACCCGGCGCGAGATTGAACGTGATCGTCACGGACGGAAACAGTCCCTGATGATTGACGGTGATCGGCGACACATCGTTCTCGACATGCACGAGCAGGTTCAAGGGTACGAGCCCCTGGGTCGCCGGCGAGCGCACGTAAAGACGTGACAGCGCGGCGGTCGTGACCTGAAACGCCGGGCCGACCTCCTCGACGACGTGGTATTGATCGAGTTGCGTGAACATCGTTGCAATCTGCCGCTGGCCGAACGCGTCGTACAGCGTATCGTCGATCGCCTGGGCAGTAATGCCGAAGCGCGACGCCGTATCGCGATCGATGACGAGCGTCGCGCTTGTCGCGCTCGCCTGCAGGTCCGACGACACGTCGACGATCTCGGGCAACGCCGCAAAGCGCTTCGTTAGCGTGTTCGCCCACTGCGCAAGCTCGCCGACGTTCGCATCCTGCAGCGTGTACTGGTATTGCGCCGCGCTGATCCGCCCACCGACCTGAATGTCCTGGCGCAACTGCATCGACAGCACGATGCCCGGCACGTGCGCCGTGCCGCGCTTCAGCCTCGCGAGCACCTCGGCCGCGCCGGCCCGGCGCCGGTCGAACGGCTTCAGGTTGATCATGAAGCGCCCCTGGCTGATCGTCGGGTTCGGGCCGATCCAGTAGTAGACGTTGCCGACCGCCGGGTCCGCCATGACGATCCGCCCGAGCTGCTGCATTTTCGTCGCCATCGCGGCAGGTGAGATGTCGGGCGCCGCCTGCGCGACTCCGATGATCAAACCCGAATCCGCCTGCGGAAAAAAACCCTTCGGAATCCAGACGAACAGCGTGCCGGTTGCCACGACCGTCGCGACCATCGCCGCCAGCATCAGCCGCTGCCGCGCGAGCACCCAGTCGAGCGCGCGCGCATAGCGTGCCTCGACGCAGCGGAACCCCCCTTCGAACCACCGTTCGAGACGGCTTGGGCAACGCTCGTCGCACTCGACGCCGGTATCGCGAATCAACCAGCCACACAGCATCGGCGTGACCAGCAGCGACACGAATGCGGAGACGACGATCGCGACGCTCACAGTCACCGCGAACTCCCGGAACAGCCGGCCGACGATGCCGCTCATCATCAGGATCGGAATGAACACCGCGACGAGCGACACCGTCATCGACACGATCGTAAAGCGCACCTCCATCACGCCGGAGAGTGCCGCGCGGACCGGCGCCTCACCTTTCTCGACGTGCCGCATCACATTCTCGATGACAACGATCGCATCGTCGACGACGAAACCGACCGCGATCGTGAGCCCCATCAGCGACAGGTTGTCGAGGCTATAGCCGAGCAGATACATCACGCCGAAGGTGCCGACGATCGACAGTGGAATCGTGAGACTCGGAATGATCGTCGCCCAGACGTTGCGCAGGAATACGAAGATCACCATCACGACGAGCGCCACCGTCAGCAGCAGCGTGAACTCGACGTCGCGCACCGACGCGTCGATCGTCTGCGTGCGGTCGCCGACCACACGCACATGCGCCGCCGCGGGCAAATTCGCTTCGAGCGCGGGCAGGCGTGCCTTGATATTGCGGATCGTCTGCACGACGTTGAAGCCGGGCTGCTTGTGCACGTCGATGATGATCGCGCGCTCGCGTTGCAGCCACGCCGCCTGCCACTGGTCCTCCGGCCCGCCGACGACCTCCCCGAGATCGCTCACGCGGATCGCCGCGCCATTCCGGTACGCGACGATCATGTTGCCGTACTGGCCAGGTGCGACGAGCTGATCGGTCGCGTTGAGCACGATCGACCGGTCCGGGCCGTTCAGCGCGCCCTTCGGCGTGTTGACCGTCTGGACGCCGACAATCGAGCGCACGTCCTCGAGCGTGAGGCCGCGCGCGGCAAGCTTGTCAGGATCGAGCCGGATTCGCACCGACGCGCGCTGCTGCCCGTGGAAATCGACGAGGCCGACACCGGGCATCTGCGAGATCTGCTGCGCGAGAAAATTCTCCGCATAGCCGTCGAGCTGGGTCAGCGTCAGCGTTGGCGATGTCAGCGCAATCGACAGCACCGTGAAGTCGGCCGGATTTACCTTCTCGTAGGTCGGCTGGTTCGGCATGTTTTTCGGCAGCATCCCCGCGGCCGCATTGATCGCCGTCTGCACGTCCTGCGCCGCGCCGCCGATGTCACGCGCAAGATCGAACTGCATCACGATGCTCGTTGTACCCGCTGAACTCGCCGACGTCATTTGCGCAACGCCGGAAATGTTGGACAACTGACGCTCGAGCGGCGTCGCGACGGAGGTCGCCATCGTCTGCGCGCTCGCGCCGGGCAGCGTCGCCTGTATCTGAATGGTCGGGAAATCGACCTGGGGCAGCGGCCCGACCGGAAGGTTCACGTAGGCGGCCGCGCCGACGAGCAGGACCGCGAGCGCGAGGAACGACGTCGCCACGCGACGCTGGATCAGCAGCGCGAGCAGCTTCATGACGGCATGTCCGTATCGGCCGCCGCGCCGGCGCGCGCGGCCGCCTTCGCGTCGACAATCGTCGGCGCGACGGGAACGCCCGGGTTCAGCCGGCTCTGGCCGTCGAAGACGACGACGTCGCCCCGCGCGACGCCCCGCTTCACCTCGGTCATGCCGTCCGCGCTCGCGCCCGTCTCGACGGGCCGCAATCCGGCGTTGCCGTGCGCATCCACGACGTAGACCTGCGAGCCGTCCTGGGTATGGACGATCGCGCGGCTTGGCACCGCGACGCGCCCGGCATCGGTGCGCAGACGCACCCGCGCATCGACGAACTGGCCTGGCCAGAGCCGGCGGTCCGCGTTGCGAAACGACGCTTTCACCATCACCTCGCCAGTCGCGGGATCGACGTGGCTGTCGACAAACGCCAGCGTGCCACGCGACAGCGGTGCACCGCCAGCGTGCGCGAAGACCTCGACCGGCAGCGCCCCCGCCTGCCGTGACGCAAGCAGCTCCGGCAGCACGTCCTGCGGCACCGAGAACTGCACGTCGATCGGCTCCATCTGCGTGACGGTGACGATCCCCTTGGCGTCGCCCGGGTGGAGGATCGCGCCGACGTCGGCCTCCTTTGCGCCGGCGCGGCCATCGAACGGCGCAACGAGCGTCGTGAAGCCGACTTGCAGCCGACCGTTGCGCACCTGCGCAGCGTCGGCCGCGACCGTCGCTTGCAGCTCGTCGACCCGGGCCTTCGCCGTATCGATACTCTGCGCCGTCGCGGCCCCGATCGGACCGAGCTTCCGGTAGCGCTCGAGATCGAACCGCGCGTTCTCGAGGCTCGCGCGGTCCTTGCTCAGCGCCGCCCGCGCCTGATCGAGCTGCGCGCTGAGCACGCCGCGGTCCAGCTCCGCGAGCACCTGCCCCGCCTTCACGTCCTCGCCTTCGGTGAACGCGATCCGCTGCAGCGAACCGTCGACGCGTACCTTGACGTCCGTCACGTTGAGCGGCGTCACCGTGCCGACCGCCGCCACATAGACCGGGAAGTCGGTCACGATCGCATGGCCCGCACTGATCGGCACCGGCGCCGGCAGTGCCGGCTGCGCGTGGCGCGGCGTGATCCGCAGCCCCCAGCCGAGCGCGAGCGCGGCCACGCTCGCGACGCCGAACACGACGCGCCAGCGTCGGCGGCTGAGGCGTTCAACACACACTTCCTCAATCGCCTGGCTCATGGTGCGAAGGACTCCCTGCGCTGCGTGCGCGACCCGGCCTCCGCCGCATCGGCCGTTCGTGCCATTTGATCGCCGCGCAAGCTGCCGTCGGCCACGCCCGCGATCACGCCGCCGCCGAACGCCCGAAACACGCCGACCGACGCCTGCAGACGCGCGAGCCGCGCCTGCTCGCGCGTGTCTTCGGCCTGGTAGCGGGTGCGTTCGGCATCGAGCACGGTCAGGAAGTCGACGGTACCGGCCACGTATTCGGCCCGCGCCAGCGTCGCGGTCTTGCCCGCAGCGTCGGCGGCCTCGGCATCGATCGCTTCCGCGCGGCCTTGTTCGTACGCGGCCGACAGCGCATCCTCGACGTCCTGAAACGCCACGACGACGGTCTGCCGGTAGGCGGCGGCGTTCCTGCCGAACGTCGCACGGCTCATATGCAGTTGCCCGGTCAGGGCGCCGCCTTCGAACAGCGGCGCGACGAGCGATGCGCCAACCGCGCCGACCGGATCCGTCAGGAACCGCAGCAGCGACCGGCTGCTGGTTCCGCCTTGCGCGGTCAGCACCAGATTCGGAAAGAACGCGGCGCGCGCCGCCCCGACGCTCTCGTTCGCCGCCTGCAGCCGTGCCTCCTGCGCGCGAATGTCCGGACGCGTTTCGAGCACGACGGAAGGCAGGTCCGGGCGCACGTCCGGAATCGCGATCGCGTCGAGCGCGATGTCAGGGACGTCGAGCTGCGCCGACACCGTGCCGACGAGCATCGCGAGCAGATGCAGGTTCTGGTCGAGCTGCTGCTCGAGCGTCGGCACCGCGGCCTGGAACGTCGCGCGCGCATTGCGCTGCTGCTGCACCTGCAGCTCGGTTGCGACGCCAGCTGCCTGCTGCGCAAGCACGAGCTGTAGCAGCCGGCCGGCGTCGTCCGCCACCGTGTTCGCAAGCGCGAGCCGCCTGCGCAGCGACAGCACCTGAAAATACGTATCGGCCACGGATGCGGTCAGCGTCAGCGCGACGACGTCGCGATCGTATTCGGACGCGCGGGCGAGCAGCGCCGCCATCCGCGCATTCGCGGCATTCATTCCCCAGAAGTCGATTTCGTAGGATGCCTGGGCGAACAGGCTCTGCTTCGCGGATCCCGAGCCGCTCGACGGGCTGTGGCCGCGCTCGAATGTGCCGTTCAGCGTCAGCGCCGGATAGAGCGGCGCGCCGGACTTCTCCGCGTTCGCGCGCGCGGCGTCGACGGTCGCGACGGCCGACGCGAGCGAGTCGCTGTGCGCGAGCGCCCGCCCGACAAGCGCATCGAGCGTCGCATCGCCGTACGCGCGCCACCAGCCGCTTTCGACCGGTATCGCGCCGGCGAGCGGCGCCGCGCCAGGCATGCTCCACTGCGCCGGCACCGGCGTGTCGGGACGCTGGTACGCGGGCACGAGCGAGCAGCCGCTCAACGCGCAGACGATGACACACGCGGCGCTCATGAGGAGGAACCGTGGAAAACGCACCATGGACGAATGTGCTCGCTCAATGCAACGCCCGCAGCGCTTCGTCGACGAACGCGTTCGTATAGGTGCGCTCGACCTTCACCGACGCATAGACCGGATTGGCCGCGGTGAGCACCTGCCATTCCTTCGTCGCGGCGTCGTCGGGCATCCGCCCGTCGTTCGCGAACATCGGAATCTCCTCCTTCAGCACCTTCAGATACGCGCCGCGATCCTTGCCGCTGATTTCCGGTGGAATCACGGCCATGATCTGCTCGGGTGTATGGGTGTTGATATACCGCAGCGTGCGCACGAATGCGTCCGCGAGGTGCCGCGCGATCTCCGGGTGCGCGCTCACACGCGCGTTCGACATGTAGACCGTGCTCGACGGGAACAGCGCACCCAAGCTCTTGCGCGTGCCGTCGACCGAGGTCAGATCCGCGAACACCGTGGCGACGCCTTTCGACTCGTAGACGTCTCCGTCAGGCGTCGGCGCGACGACGAAATCCGCCGAGCCGTTGCGCAGCGCGTCGACATTCTTGTCCTTGCCGTCGGTCCCGAGGCGCGTGTAGTCCGCAATGCCGTGACCGCCCGCGAGCACGAGCGCATTCGCGACCGTGCTCTTCGAAGAGCCCGCGCCACCCGCGATAAAGCGCGCGCCCTTGAGGTCGGCGGCGCTGCCGTACTTCTCCTTCGCCTGATTCGCGACGAGGACCTTCGCGCCCGGCGTGACGCCGAGCGTGACGACCGCTTCCGTGTCGATGCCGTGCGCCTGATTGACGACGTTGTGATGGTAATAGGCGACCACCGCGTCGACCCGCCCGTCCTTGAGCATATCGGCGCTCGGCACGTCATCGCGGATGTTCATCACCGTGACGGTCGCGTTGCCGTCGTTCAGGTAGCCAAGCCGCTCGGCGAGCACGACCGGGAAATTGCGGATCGCCTTGATCTCGTCGACGAGCAAGACGATGCGTTGCGGCGACGCGCCGGGCATGGCCTGATCGGCCGCGTTGGCCGGTTCGCCGGCCAACGCATGGCCGCCGGCGACGCACGCGACAGCCAGCGCGAACATGAGCTTTTTCATCGGATATTTCCTGTGAGCGTTTTCATTGATCGACGGCGACGGGATCGGCGATCACCACCTGCTCCTCGGTGCGCACGTTTGTCTTGCTGTCGCTGATCGCCTTCCATTCCGGATTGCTTTTCAGGCGCTCACGCACCCGCGCGACTACCGCCTCGCGCGCGCTGAGCGCGGTCTCGTTCCTGTATTGCAGCACCACCATCGCGTTCCAGGGCCGGCCGGCGGGAAACTGGCTCGTATAGAGCGCATAGCCGGACAGCACGCCTTCGTCCATCCAGCCGTTGAACTGCGGGAGCACGTAGCCGTCCGCATATTTCTCGTATTCGTCCTCCGGCACCAAAGTCTTGTACGGAATGACGACGTACACCGCATTCGGCGATTGCGCATCGCGCGCGACCGTGCGTTTCATGTCGACCGGCGTGGTATGGATCGAGGCCGTCACCGCGAGCGCCTTCCCGGACAGCGCCGCGGGGCGCGCCTGCTCGATCGTGCGCCAGCGATAGAGATCGTCCGGCGTCGCAAACGTCAGCACCGCCAGCGCGTCCCAATTGTCCGAATCGGCATAGCGATTGAACAGCAGGCTGTACTGCCTGATCCGTCCGTCGTGCTTCCACCGTGCGAGTTCGCGCGCGGTCGATTGCTGCAGCTCGCGGCGCAGCGCAGGCCGGTTCGCGGGCGCGGTCTGGTAGGTGATGATTAGCGACAGCGCGTCGCTGTCCGACGCCTGTACGGCATGTGCAACGCCGGCGTGAAGCACGGCGGCCAGCATGGCCCATGCAGCAAACGCGACGAGCGCACGGCCGATCGCCGCAATTGGGAAGGATTTCATGAGGGTTCGTTCAACGAAAGGGAAAGAGAGGTCCGCGCGCCGCATCAGAAATCCACCTTGGCGACGAACTTGATGCTGCGGTCCATCCCGATGCCGAGCGTGCCGGTCTGCACGGAATTCCAGTAGCGCTTGTTGAACAGGTTGTCGATGGCCGCCTTGAAATCGACGCGCTTGCCGGCGATGGTGGTCACGTACCCGACGCCGAGCGACCAGATCGTGTAGCCGGGAATGTAGCCCTGATCCTGCGGGTTCACCGGACGCTTCGTGATGAACGACGCCCGCGCCGTCAGCGACAGGCCGGGCAGCCATACCGGACGGTGCGTCAGGGCGATGTTGCCGATCCACTTCGGCGTGTTTTCCGGCGTGAGGCCGCGAATCAGCATGTCGTACATCGGGTTCTGCACCGCATGCAGATACTCCACGGCTTCGGACACCGACCACTGACGCGAGATGTCCTGCGTCAGCACCGCCTCCATCCCCTGATACTTGATCGTGCCGTCGTTCGCGAAGACGTTCGTGATCGGGTCGGTCACCGCGTTGGCGCGAGTGATCTGGAACACGGAGGCCGTGAACTGCAGCCACTTGAGGTAGTTCTCGCGCACACCGACCTCGTACTGCGTCGACACGGCCGGCGCGAGAATCTGGTACGCGTTCTTCGCGTTCTCCGGCGCGACCCCGCCGTCTTCGAGGCCCTTCATGTAGCTCGCGAACAGCGTGGTTGCCGGCAGGAATTCGTAGAGGATGCCGGCCGCGGGCGACGGCACCCACACCGACGCCGACTTGTCGCCGGTGGTCGCGGTGGACCGGCTCTCGCGGAAGCCGAGCAGCACCTTCCACTTCGGCCCCAAGGAGATGCTGTCATACGCATACAAGCCGACATCCTCGTCGATCTGGATCGGCAGCGCCGTGCCCGGATGAGTCGGCACGGGCGCGGGTAGCGCGACCGGATCGAAGATGTTGGTCTTCACCGGAATCACGATCGTGTTCTGCGAGAGCGTCTCGTCGATGCGCTGGCTGTCCGACACGCCGAGGGTCAGGTTGTGCCCCACCGGCCCCGTGTCGAACACACCCTGCAATTCGGCCCGCTTGTACTTGTTGAAGTAGTTCGCCGAGATCTCGCTGACCGTCGGCACGCCGCCGGCGCCCGTAAAGACGTTGTAGCCGCCGATCCGCGTGGTCAGGCGCGAGCGGTCGCCGTCCGACTGACCGATTTCGGCGAGGGCCTGCCAGCCTGGCGCGATGGTGTAGTCGACCCGCCCCTGCACGTTCTCTATCCTGGCGTTGAATAGCGCCCACGGGCCCGACAGCAGAATCCTCGGGTCCGGCACGCGCGGCACCGTGATCTGGCCGTTGACGGCCTTCGGCAGACTGATGCCGGCCTGTTCGACCACCTGCTTGCTGTACGCTTCGTAGTCGAACTCGACGTGCAGCCGGTCGGTCACGTTCCAGTCCGCGCCGACGCTGCCGAACCAGCCGCGTCCGCCCGTGCCCCGCACGCCATTCTCGAGATGCGTATCGGACGCATTGACGCGGATCCCGAACTGCTTCTCGTTGCCGAACCGATGGCTCACGTCGGCCGCGACACCTATTTGCCCGAACGAATTGCCGAGTATCGCGAGCGACGCCACGTCCTGATCGGGCGCGCGCTTCGTCACCATGTTGATGATGCCCGCCGGGCTCGCGACGCCGAACATCAGCGCGTTCGCGCCCTTCAGCGTTTCGACGCGTTGCTTGTCCTCCGACGGCACCGACATCACGTTCGCGGTCGGGAGGCCGCCGTTGAGCCGGTAGTTCGCGAACAGGTTGACCTTGATGCCGCGGATCTGCGCCGCATCCGCCGGGCTGCCCGACGAGTTGGTCGGCGACACGCCGGCCTGGTTCTTGACCGCGTCGGTCACGCCGTCCTGCGCACTCTGCAGCGCGGCGGCGCCCGTCACCTGCTTGCTCACCGGCATCGAATCGGTGTTGCCGACCGATTCCTGAGCGAATTGCTCTGCGATCACCGACGTTGCAGCCTGCGAGCGCGTCGGTACGTAGAGCGCGGCCGCGTCGCGGATGCGCGGGCGCAGTTCGTCGCGGATCTTCTCCGCTTTCTTCACGAGCGCCGCCTGCTCGTCGCCGCTGCGATACGGCATCACGACGCCGAGCGCGCCGACGGTCGCCCCTGCCGCATCCTGCAGCGGCAGTTCCACTTCCAGGCGATCGCCGTCATGGCCGACTTCGACATGCGGCTTGCCCGATTCGATCACGGCCAGGTCGTCCGCATCGGCGGGCTTGCCGATGCGTCCGATGTTCGACGCGACGATCGGATAGTCGCCGCTCGGGCCCGGGCGCGCGGCGTGCATCGCGAGCACCATCACGTCCCGGCGTTTGCTGATCACGTCGTCGACGAGGTTCTGCGCATACGGATTCGCCGGGATGCCGGTATCGGCGAGCACTGGGTCGAACATCTCATTGGCGTAGCGGATCTGCCGGCTCAGTTCGTCGCGAATGAGCGCGCCCGCGCTGATCAGCGCGTCCTTATCCATGCTCGATCCCGGCGGATACGGAAACGACATCTCGACTTCGCCGATCACCTTGCGCGTCACGTCGAGGAGCGGCAAATGCACCTCGACGTTCTGATCGGCGCGCTTATTGATTTCGATGAAGGGCGTATCGGTCTTGACGACCGCAAGATCGTCCGGGTCCGACTTCGCGCCGATCCGCTTCGCCGATTTCGCGGCGACGATGACGCTTGTGGTGCTGCCGGGCGGCCGCATGTGAAGATCAAGCTCGACGAGCTCCGGGTGCCGTGCCGTCGTGCGGTCGACCAGCTGCTGCGCGTAAGTCTTCGACTGCCCCGGCTGTTCAGCCTGCGCCCCCCCCTGCGGAGCGTTGTCCGCCTGCGCGTAGAGCGCGGGTGAAAACACGGCCAAGACGGCCATCGCCACCATCGTCCTTTTTATCACTGTCTCCTCCACGTTACTTGTAATGTCGATATCCAAATCGTCCCGGTCAAGCTTCGCGTCGGATCCGCACGCGTGCAACGCCGCCGCCCGCCCTCCGATCAAATGTCCAGCACCAGCAAATCACTCTTCGCTCTCGAGCAGCAGGGCGTGAAATGCCCGTCGTCCTCGCGCTGCTCAGCCGTCAGCACGCAGTCGAGGTGCTCGACCTCGCCGTCGATCACGCGCGTCACGCAGGAGCCGCAGAAACCTTGCTCGCACGAGGTCGGGATACGGATGCCGTATTCGGCCAGCGACGCGGTGATGGTCTTGTGCTCCGCGATCCGGTAGATCCGCCCCGTGCTCGCGAGCTGGACGTCGAAGGCACGTGCGAGCTTCGGCTTGCCCGCGTGCGCGGCGAAGCGCTCGCAGTGCAGTTGCCGCTCCGGCCAGCCGCGCCGCCGCGCCGCGAACATCGTCGCGTCGATGAAGCCGGCGGGTCCGCAGACGTACAGATGCGTGATCGGCGACTGCCTGTTGAGCACACGCTCAATATCGAAGCGCTGCTCGACGGGGCCGTCACTGAAGTGGCACTGCACGCGATTCGCGAACGGCGCACGCACGAGCCGGTTCAGGAACGCCGCGCGGGGCCGTGAACGCGCGCAGTAATGCATCTCGAAGTCGGCGTCGCGTCGCGCGAGGCGCTCTGCCATGCCGAGAATCGGCGTGATGCCGATGCCGCCCGCGAGCAGCAGCGAACGCGGCGCCGCTTCATCCAGCGCGAAGCGATTGCGCGGCGCGCCGATGTCGAGCAGGTCGCCTTCGCGAACACGATCGTGCAACGCGGTCGATCCGCCGCGCGATCCGTTGACGCGCAGCACGGCTATCAGGTAGCGCCGTCGCTCGCTCGGAGCGTTGCACAGCGAGTACTGACGCACGAGGCCGTCGCCGAGAAACACGTCGATATGCGCGCCGGCGGCGAACGGCGGCAATTTTCGTCCGCGCGGGTCGATCAATTCGAACGCGCACACGCCGTCGGCTTCGATCGTCTTCTTCGCGACGCGCACTGTCAGCCGGGCGTCGCCGGATGCCGCGCCGCGAATGCGGCGCAGGAAGTTGCGCACGCCGGTGTAAGCGAGCACCGGCACCGCCAGCGCGCCGAACAGCAGCAGCAGCTGCCCGAACACGCCGCCGACCGCGCCGGTATGCCATGACAGCACCCAGAAGTACAGCTTGTGCCCGGCGCTGCTCGTCGAATACGGCACGAAGCGCAGCACGTTGCCCGAATACGCGTCGAGGTCCAGCATCGTGCGCGCATTCGGATGCGGCGCGTAGCGATCGATCAGATACATCTCGACCGGGTCGCGCGACGTCTCAGGGATGTGCATCAGCGCATCCTGCGGGTCGGGCGACAGCAACTGAGCGGTGCGCCAGAACGTCTCGAGCGGCAGGCGCTTCGCGCCGTCCGCCGGCGCCGCCGACTGCGGGGCCTTGGCGGGCTGCGGCGAGCCGGCGATCGCATAGATGCCGTGCGCGTACCAGTCGAATGCCCACGGCAATCCGGTCAGTACCATCGACAACAGCACCGCGCTCGCATACGCGCCGACTGTTCGATGCAGCCGGAACGTGAACGCGGGGCCTCGCGAAGCGGCGCCAAGCGTGACCGCGTACCGCCAGCCACGACGCGTGCGCGGCCACCAGAGCACGACACCGCCCACGATCAGCAGCAATCCGAACGACATCGCGCTCGTGCCGGTGATCAGGCTGCCGTGCTTCATGAAACGAAAGCGATGAATCTGCTCGATCGTGCCGAGCAGGCCGCCATAGCGCGAGCGCTCTCCCAGCACCGCGCCGGTACACGGATTGAGATAGACCGAATGCTGATCGTTGAAACGCACCATCGCGGCGGGCATGCGCGGCTCGCCCTCTTTGCCGGCGACAAGCCGGATGTAATCGGGCATCGCAGTCGGCCGGACGTGTGCTGCGTTGTCGACCAGCGTATCGAGCGGCACGCGCTCGGTGCAGGTCGGCACCGTCAGCAGGTCACGCTCGAGCACGGCCTCGAGGTCGGAACGGAAGACGATGGATGCGCCGGTGATCGCCATCAGGAGAATCACGCATCCAAAGGTCAAGCCGCACCAGCGATGGACTTGCAGCACGAAAGGACGAAAGACCGATTTCATAAGGTTGCCTAAGCGACGACGGTTTACATCCACCATCTTTGTCGGCAAACCTGAATGAAAGCTGAATTTAGGGCTGCGTCGGGGTAAGTCCCGATAGGTGATCTGCATGCGAAGATCGCATGCGGCGCCGATACGACCGAACACACCGCGAACCTGAAACGGGCATGAACGCTTCCTGAATTTCTATTCAGGAATATCGGGAGAAACCCGGCTCATCGCGATGCTTCGCTTGTCACGTCAATCTGCGTGCGCTAGCCTGAAGTTACCGTCGACTGGCCCATTTATCATGAAAATCCTGATTCTCGAAGACCAACGCAAGCTGGGTCTTTTCCTCAAGCAGGCGCTGTCCGAACGCGCGTACACCGTGACTTGGGTCGAAAGCTGCGCGCAGGCACGCGAAGCGCTGTGCGAATCGAGCTACGACGTGATCGTGCTCGACCTGGGCCTGCCCGACGGCGATGGTCTCGACCTGCTGCGCGAGTGGCGCGGGGCCGGCTTCAACGAGCCGGTGCTGATCCTGAGCGCGCGCGACGCGGTCGAGGATCGCATCAAGGGACTCGACGTCGGCGCGGACGATTACCTGCCGAAGCCATTCAGCCTCGAAGAGCTGCTCGCGCGCATGCGCTCGCTGTTGCGGCGCCAGTCGTCGGTGAAGGAAACCGTGCTCCAGCATCAGGGCATCAAGCTCGACCTGCTGAGCCGCACCGTTCACCTGAACGGCAAACCGGTCGACCTGACGAGCCGCGAATTCGCGCTGCTCGAGATCTTCCTGCAGAATCCGGGCCGCATCCTCACGCGCACGCTGATCGCGGAAAAGATCTGGGAATCCCATTACGACGTTGACACCAATCTGCTCGACGTCTACATGAGCCGCCTGCGCGGCAAGTTCGAGGCGCCGCTCGGCAAGCCGTTGTTCAAGACGGTGCGCGGCGTCGGCTATCAGCTGCTATGAAATCCATCGGCGCGCGCCTCGCGATCTGCTACGTTCTCGCGTCGACCATTACCTTCGCGGCACTGTTCCTGACCGGGCGGTATTTCGTCGAATATCACGCAATCCACGCGCTGGACCTGGTCATCCATTCGGAGTTCGAGCAGATCCGCGCGAATGTCGCCGCGCTTGGTCCGACGCCGCCGGAAGCGGCGCTGCGCGAGCGCATGCAGGCTGTGACGCGCAACGATCTCGAACTGTTCTTCACCGAGATCTACGGGCCCGGCGGCACGATCGTCTATCGCTCGCCCGGGCTGCGCGGATTCGACATGATTCCGTCTGCCCGCGATCAGGAGTTCAACGTCAATCTTGCGGGCCTCGACGAGCTGCGCGCCGGCAAGTTCGCGCTCGGCCCGTACACGGTCGTGATAGCGACGACGAAGCACCACGTGCGCGTGGTCATGAGCGGATACGAGCGCACGTTCTACGGGCTGCTGCTCGTGATGATCGCGGTCAGCAGCGTGATCGGCTATGGCTTCAGCCGTATGGCACTGCGTCCGCTGCGGCTGATTCAGGATACGGCCGACCGCATCCGCTCGGACAATCTGAGCGAACGCATTCCGGTATCGAGTGCGCGTGACGAGATTTCGGATCTCGCGCGCCTGCTCAATCAGATGTTCGACCGCCTCGAAGAGTCGTTCACCCAGATCCGCCGGTTTACCGCCGAGGCCTCTCACGAACTCAAAACCCCGCTGACCCTCGTGCGCCTGCAGGCCGAGAAGCTCGTCGTCGACGGCCAGTTGACGCCGGCGCAGGAACATGCGGTGCAGATCCAGATCAAGGAGCTCGCGCAACTCAACCGGATCATCGAGGATCTGCTGTTTCTGTCGCGCGCCGACGCGTGCGCGATCACGCTCGATCTGCGGCAGCAGGATCCCGAACCGTTCCTGCAGAGCTTCGCGCAGGACGCGCACGTGCTCGCCGAGTATCGCGAGCAGCGCTTTAACCTGACGCACCACGGCGCGGGGCAGGTTGCAATCGAGCCGAAGTGGATACGCCAGGTGCTGCTTAACCTGCTCAGCAATGCGCTGTCGGCGTCCCCGCCGGGCAGCCGCGTGACTGTGCGCTCCACGCTGGTCAATCGCTGCTGGCAAGTGCGTGTCGAGGACGAGGGCCCAGGCGTGCCAGCCGAGCAGCGCGAGCGGATTTTCGAGCGTTTCGTCCGCATCAATCGCCCCGGCAACGAAGACAAGGGCAGCGGCCTCGGCCTCGCGATCTGCCGCAGCATCGTCGCGCTGCACGGCGGCCGCATCTTCGCAGAAGCCGGCCCCGGTGGCCACGGGCTGTCGATGGTGTTCGAGATTCCGGCAACAACGTCTCCCGACGATGCCGGCAGCGTGCCGTTCGGCACCCCGCATTTGACCGACGCCGCCTGAGCGCGGCTCAGGGACGCACATCCGGGACGCGCATCAGAGGTCGCGCTGATAGCCGACGTAGTAGGAAAAGCGATTGGTGTCGTTGACGTGCGTGATGCCGCGCCCAACGGAGAACAGGATCCGATCGTGCTCGCTCAGTCCGTAGCTGCCGCCAACGTTGAAGCCGAGCGCGGAAGGATCGATCGTGGTCGCCGCGCCGGTGTAGAACAGCTCGCCGCCGAGTTCGAGCTTGTCGCCGAACTTGCGCAGCACGGCCCAGCCGGCGGTCCAGTAGCCCTTCTGTCCCGCGTGACGGTTGACGACGTAGCCGCCGCCGCCGAAGGTTGTCCAGTCGCCGATCGACTTCTGCATCCACAGCGGCAGCAGCACCTGCACATGTCCGGTGCCAAGATCCAGGTGATCGTTGCCGGTCGGCAGCGTCACGCTCGGCGAGAACGCGACCTGCGGACGCCAGCCCGCTTCGTCCTCCGTAATGAAGCGATATTTCGCACCGAGGTCGATATCGCCGAAACCGTATCGGGTCGGGTTGCCCGACTCGTGCGTGAACGCCATGCCGAACTTCGTGCCGATCTCCAGATTGTCCAGCAATCCATAGTTGACTTCGAGACCCGGCAGCATCCCGCTGTGGCTGCCCTCGCGCACGGTGCCGATCGCGGCGGCGTCGATCTGGAAGTGCCCTCGGTCGATGGGCTCGGGATCGTCGGTCACGAACGGCGGGCCGGCGAACGCGCCATGACTGGCAAGGCAGGCACCGAGCGCGAGCATCGCATGAATGATCCGGACGCGACGCGGCCTGCGCCGTGCGGCTGGTTGCCGCGGCGTCGAATGACGGCTGAATAACATGAAGCCGATACTCCTGATCGGAAGTTGAACCATGCACTGCGCGCCGCGCCGGTCCGGCAGACTGACGGACCGGCGGGATGGAGATAGGGTCAATGACCTGCGTCGGAGAACTGCGGCGGGCGCCACTTCAGCAGCTTGTTCTCGACTTGCGTGAGGATGAACTCGGCGCCGAGCGCGACGACGGCGAGCACGATCATCGCGGCGAACACACCGGCGGCGTTGAACGCGCCTTGCGCGGTCGAGATCAGGAGGCCAATGCCCTGCTTCGAGCCGAGAAACTCGCCGACCACGGCGCCGACGAGCGCAAAGCCGAAGCTCACGTGCAGACTCGCGAGAATCCAGCTCATCGCGGCCGGCAGCACGACCGTCAGCGTCACATCGCGATTTGTTGCACCCAGGATGTGCGCGTTGGCGATCAGATTGCGATCCGCCTCGCGCACGCCCTGGAACGCATTCGCGAACACCACGAAAAACACCATCACGACCGCCAGCGCGACCTTCGACGCCATGCCGAGCCCGAGCGCGATGATGAACACCGAGCCGAGCACCACACGCGGAATCGAGTTGGCGATCTTGATGTAGATGCTGAACACGTCCGCGAGCAGCTTGTTCCGGCCGAGCGCGATCCCGGCTACCACTCCGCCCACCGCGCCGATCAGGAAGCCGAGCGAAGTCTCTTCGAGCGTCACCAGCACCTGCACCCACAACGGCCCTTGCGACGTGCCCTCGGTCAACCACTGCCAGATCTGCGCGGCGATCAGCGAGGGCGTCGAGAAAAAGAACGGATCGATCCAGCCGAGCCGGCCGGCCAGCTCCCACCCGCCGAGCGTCACGACTAGCACGGCGACTTGCAACGTGTGCACCAGCATCTTGCGCCGGCGCATGCTCTCCTGAGCCCGCGTTTCGAGCTGACGCATCTCGGCTTCGTGCGGGGCGGTTCCTGTCATCGGTGTATTCATGCTGTTCCTCAACGCGCCGCGAAGCGCTCAGATGTGGACCTCGTCGCGGAGATCGTTCCAGATCTGACGCGACAATTCGATAAAGCGGGGGGAATAGCGCGCCTCCCCGACATCGCGCGGGCGCGCCAGATCGATCTCATACGACGTCTTGACGGTAGCGGGCCCCGCCGTCAGCACGAACACCTTGTCGGCCAGCGCGATCGCCTCCTCGATGTCGTGCGTGACGAACACCACCGATGCGCCGTTCGCGCTCCACAGGTGCAGCAGCTCGTCCTGCATCAGCGTGCGCGTCTGCACGTCGAGGGCGGAGAACGGCTCGTCCATCAGCAGGATTTCGGGCTCGTTAATAAAGGTTTGCGCGAGCGCGACGCGCTTGCGCATGCCACCCGAGAGCTGGTGCGGATAGTGGTGCTCGAAGCGCACGAGGCCGACGCGGCGAATCCATTCCATCGCGCGGTCGCGCGCCGCCGACTTGTTCTCTCCGCGATACAGCGGACCGGCCGCGACGTTGTCGAGCACGCTCTTCCACGGAAATACCGCGTCGGCCTGGAACACGAAGCCGATGCGCGGATCGATGCCACTCACCGGATTGCCCCAGATGCGGACGTTACCGGCACTGGGCTTCGCAAGACCGGTGATGAGGCTCAGCGTGGTGGATTTGCCGCAGCCGGTCGGGCCGACGACGGCGCAGAACTCGCCCTTCGCGACAGTCATGCTGAAGTTGCGCAGCGCCATGATCGCCTTGCCTTCCGGGCTGACGAAGCGGCGGCTGACGCGATCGAGCTCGATCGCCGGCACGTCGTTGCCGGCGCAGGTGTGCAGCGCGGTTACCTTGGGGGCTGTCATTGGATTGCCTGCCTTAGCCAGATTGGGCCAGATTGAAATCGACGAAGTGCCCGCGACTGTCCGGCGGAGGAACATCGCGGCGGGCGCGGTTACTTGACCTGCACGGCGCTGACGAACTCGGTCGTGTAAGTCTTCGACAGATCGATCTTGTGGCCCGCCACCGCTTTGTCGAACGACGACAGGACCTTGAGCACGGTCGGCGGACCCGATTCCGGCATGCGGCCATCCGGGATGAACGTGACCTTGCCGCCAGCGAGCGCCTTCACGTACGCGGTGCGATCGCCCGCGTAGTAGTCGGTGGGCATCTGCGCGGTGATCTCGTCGGCGCTATGCGTGTTGATGTAGTGCAGCGTCTTGACGAACGCATTCGTGAGCTTCTGGACCGTCGCCTTGTGCGATTGCACCCAGTCGTTCTGCATGTAAAGGCTTGCTGCCGGATAGAGTCCGCCTAGCCATTTCTGCGTGCTTTCCGGCGAGCGCAGATCGATCAGCACCTTCGCGTCGCCGCCGTTGACGAGGCGCGAGACCGTTGGCTCGGTCGTCATGCCACCGTCGATCTTGCCCTGCTTGATGGCGGCGATGAACGTGTTGCCGGCGCCGACCGCGAGCGAAGTCATCTCCGACGTCTGCACCCCGTGCGACACGCCCAGATACTGCGTGAGGAAGTTCGTCGACGAGCCGAGCCCGGTGACACCGAGCGTCAGCCCGCGAAAGTCCGCTGGCGATTTGACCTTGTTGGCCAGCCTCGTCGAGATCACCTCGACTTCGCCCGGCGTATGGCTGAACTGCACGACCGACTCGATGTACTTGCCCTTCGCCTGCAAGTCAATCGTGTGATCGTAGAAGCCGACGACGCCTTGCACCGTTCCGGCGACGAGTTCGTTCTCGGCATCGACGCCGGCCGCCTCGTTGATGAGCTCGACGTCGAGGCCCTGTTCCTTGAAATAGCCGAGACGCTCGGCGAGCTTGGCCGGCAGATAGATCTGCTTTTCCATGCCGCCGACAATCAGCGTGAGCTTCTCGTCGGCGTGGACGGCCGGGGCCAGGGCGCCGAGCGACAGCGCGCCAACGGCAAGGCGCAGGATTGTCTGTTTCATCAGATGTTCTCCTCAGGTTCGATATGGGTCGCGTGCCGCGCTCGATGCGGCGGCCGCGCCGTGTTCCGGATCTGCATGTGCGGACTCACGGACTGCTGTCAGTTATACGGAGCAACCTTAAAATCAGGCTGAACCGAAAATGAATGTCCGTTCAGGGACCGCCGGAACGGACCCGCACGGCGGCTACCGTAGCTTCGCCAGTTCCTCGCGCGCCTCGGCCGCGGTCAGCGGGAAATAAGCCGAATAGCGCACCGGCTCCTGACCCTCGCGGCTCAGGATGTAGCGCAGGAACGCCTTCACCGGCGCACTCAGCGGACGGTTGATCCGGATGTACATGTAGCGCGTCAGCGGATAGCGGCCGCTCGACGCGTTCTGCGCATCGAGCGTGTAGAACGGCTCGCCCGCGCGTCGCGCTACCTCGAGGGTCTTCAGGCCGGGGCCGCCTTCCTCGAGCCCGCCGAAACCGATTGCGCCGGCATCGCGGGCGATCGCTCGCGCGGTATCGTCGATCGAGCCCTCCTGCACGGCAGCGTTCCACGGCCCGCCTCCAAGCACCATGATCTGCATCGACATCGCGTTGGGTGCGACGTGCGGCGGCATGTAGATCGTGATCGGACGGTCCGCCCACGCGCCGGTCAGGCCGAGCTGCCCCCAGCGGGTAATGCCGGGGTTGCGCTGCAGGATCGACGCGAGCTGTGTCAGCGTGATGCCGGTAAGTGGATTGTCCGGGTGCACGAAGACCGCCTGCGCCGTCGTGCGCTGCGGCGTGTTGAAACCGCCGCGTGCGACGCGAATTTCGAGCGGCTCGGCGCCGTGACGGACCTGCGCGTATGCTGCCCGCTCGTCCGGCCACAGCTCGCGGCCCATCGGCGCGATCTCGGTGTCCCCGTCGAGCAGCGCGTGAAAACCGTTCAGCGTGCCGAGATGCTCCCATCGCTCGCCCTTTTGCACGCCCGGCTGCACGTGCTCGAATGCACCGATCCAAGTGTCCATTAGCGATTTCATGCCGTCGCTGCCGATGCTGTCGATCGCGCCGTGCAAGCCGGCCACCGGACGATAGCCGGGCAGCGCCGCATCCAGGGGCGGCAGGAAGCCGTCGAGCTTCGCGCGTTCGCGAGCCGCATCATCGGCGGTGAGCGGTGTGTAATGCGGCTGCGCCGAGACGATCGACTGCCCTTCCCCGCTCAGCGCGAATTCTAGAAACGCCTTGATCCTGGGCGGTAACGGCGCGCCGGGACGCCGGTTCACCGCGAGATACGCGGGCTGACCGTCGCGATCCGCGACGCGCACGAGCAGCGGCGCCTTCATCATGTCGCCCGCGTACTGATGCGCGTACGGCTGCAACTCCGTCGGCAACGGCTCGCGCGCGAGCGGCGCGATGTCGGCGTCGCCGAACATCAGCCCGCCGAACGCGGTCGCACTGCCCGCGTGACGCCAGTTTGGCCCGCGCCGGATGCCGGGCTGGTATCGCTCGAATGCCGCCAGCCATGCGTCGAGCAGCGGCCCCATCGCATCGTCGCCGACGCAATTCAGTGCTCCGCTCAGATTCGCGTCGGGTCGATAGGTGGGCAGGCTGGCGCCGGGATCCGCCGCGAACGCGAGACAGGCGGCCAGTGCGAGACCGGCCGCGGCACCGCGCCGGAGCACCGGTCGCAAGCCCTGCGCGTGAAACTGGGAGGGGCGCGACGCGCGCGCGAGCGGCCGGGCGCGCCACAAGGAAAAACCGAAAGGGACCACGTGTGTCTCCTGCCTGATAAAAACCGTCCCAACGGTACGGCGGCACGCTGAAGCGAACCTGAATCAACGCTGAAATTTCGTTCATCCTCGGCCCGGCATTCCATGAACGCATTTTCAGGATGCCTTCAGACTGCGTTCATTCAACGGCGGTATCGTGATTTCGCATTGGCTCGCTCCCTGGTTTGCCTGATTTCGCGCCGGTCGGCACTACGCTCACAATTGACCTATTGGCGCCGCCGACCACACATCGAAGCGGTCCGTAAAACGCACGCATTCAAAAAAGGAGGAGATATCTCGTGAATCGAAACGAACCCTGTTTCGCGGCGCCCGCGTCCGGCCCGGCCCACCATCTGCGCTATCTGGCCGTGGCCGCGGCCGCTGCGACAGCCGCGTCATGGGCGATGAACGCCGAATGCGCGGACGCCCAGGGCACCACCGCACCGCCGATGGTCGAATGGGTTGTGCCTGCGCTGAAAACAGTCGCGCCGCAGACCAAGGAGCAAGCCGACGAGGGCGAGAAGTCGGGACGCGCGCTGCCCGAGCCGGAAATCCTGCAGCCACGCCTCGACGCCGCATTGCCCGACTATCAGCCCCGCACCGACCTCAAACTGTCAGGCTCGTTCGCGGGCGCGACCTCGGACGTGCTGCCATTTCTCGCTCAACGCTGGATCGAAGGCTTCAAGAAGTACTATCCAAACGTCGACATTCACATTGCGCCGCCGTACGCGGGCAGCCTCGGCGCGAAGGAACTGGTCAAGCAGAAGCTCGACTTCGTGTTCGTGTCGCGCGAGCTGAAGCCGAGCGACATCACCGACTTCAAGGCCAAATTTGGCTACGACCCGCTGAGCGTTCCGGTCTCCGGCGGCTCGTACCGGCATTTCGGCTTCCTCGACGCCGTCGGCTTCTTCGTCAATAAGGACAACCCGATAGAGAAGCTGACGTATCAGCAGATCGACGCGCTGTTCTCGCGCACGCACCTGCGCGGCGGCAAGCCGATCAAGACCTGGGGCGATCTCGGGCTGACCGGTGACTGGGCGGACAAGCCCGTGCACGTCTACGCGATCAAGCCGTGGAACGGTTTCGAGGAGTTCGTCCGGCAACGCGTGCTGAGCACCGACGGTCAGCGCGGCGAGTGGCGCGACGACATCCATTACGACAAGCTGGTGTTCCCGCTCGCGAAGGACGTTGCCGACGATCGCTACGGCATCGGCTACTCCGGCATCGCGTACATCGACGCGCCGGTCAAGATGCTGCCGCTCGCCGTTTCGGACAACGCCCCGTTCGTCGCGCCGACTTACGAAAACGTCGCGCGTGCAACGTACCCGCTAAGCCGCCTGATCTGCTTCAACACCAACAAGGCGCCAGGCAAGCCGCTCGAACCTGCTATCGCCGAGTTTCTGCGCTACGTGCTCAGCAAGCAGGGCCAGCAAGCCGTGCTCGACCACGGGATGTACATGCCGCTGCGCGCGCAGCAAGTAGACAGCTCGCGCGCGATGCTGAGCCCCTGACGCTTCCGCTGAACTTTCGCCGCCTCACTTCCGCCGTATCCCGTGCCGCCCGCTCGCCTTTTTCGTTTGCGGGCGGCAACTTCTTCAGGAGCTTCCCCATGCACCGCTCATCCAGAGCCGCGACCGCGGCGCTGCTGCTCGCATTCGCGCTGCCCGCGCGCGCCGGGATGCAAGCCGCGCCTTACGCGCAGCAACTCGTCGACACCACGCTCGCCGCGCATCCCGAGTTGACGATTCTCGCGCTTCACGTCACGCCGCCCGCCGGCGCGGAAAACGTGATCATCGCGTCGAATATTGGCCGCATTGGCAAGCCGGCCGACGCGGACGATCTGGCCGTGCTCGGCAGCGGCAAGCCGCGTGTCGAGACCACAAAGACCGGCGACCTCTCGGTCGAGCTGCCGATGCGCGACGCCGCGGGCCAGACCATCGGCGTGATCGGCTCGACATTCCACTACACGCCCGGCGGCGACCGCGACGTAATCGTGCAGCAGGCCGAGCGCGTGCGCGACGAACTCGCTGCCCGCACGCCGTCGCTGTCCGCGCTGTTCCAGCCGGCACACTGAACGTCGCCGGCGCATTCCTGAATTTTCATTCAGACGAACTTCAGGTCGGCTTTAACTTCGTGGACGACGATATTGACAGGCGACCTCATTGAGCGCGGTACGCACCGGCTCCGCCACCGCCGTCGGGCCTGCATGCGCGGCCACCCGATCGACAACGACGACACAAATCAGGAGACGTCCATGAAGCAACAGAAGGAGATGCGCGTTTTGCGCAAGTACGCGGCAGTCTCGAGCGCAGCGATGATTGGCATCGCGGCGCTCGGCACGCTAGCGTCGCCGTCCGCGTTCGCGCTGAAATATGCAGCGGTCGAGCATCACCTCACGGTCGACTCGTCGATTCCGAGCTGGCAGCCGGGCCCGGTCGACGTGCACCCCGAAGAGGAACTGAACATTGTCGGCGCGGACGTGATGGACGAAATCACGCTCGGCTGGATCAAGGAATTCCGCGAGGCGTATCCGCGCCTGAGCGTGACGATGGAAGCGCGGGCGTCCGGCTCGGGCGGCCCGGCGCTCACCGCGGGAACGGCGGATCTGGCGCCAGTCGGACGTGAGCTGCTGCCCGCCGAGGAGAAAGCGTTCGTCGACAAGTACGGCTACAAGCCGCTCGCGATCCGCGTGGCGACCGGCAGCGTCGGCTCGCTCGGCAAGACCGCGGCGTCGGTCGTGATCGTCGACAAGGACAATCCGATCAAAGGCCTCACGCTCGCGCAACTCGACGCGATCTATTCGAAGACGCGCAATCGCGGACACGCCGACATCAGCACATGGGGCGATCTGGGGCTCGGCGGCGACTGGGCCAACCGGCCGATACACCTGTACGGCCTGAAGCCGGTCAACGGCATCGAGTACTACCTGCAGATGAACGTGCTCGAAGGCGGCGCTTACAAGGACAACATCCAGTTCGTGAAGGGCAAAGGCTTCACGCACGCGTTCACGGTCGCTGCCGAGGACATGGCAACGCATCCGGGCGGACTCACCTACGCGCTGCTCGCGAACGTCAGGCCGAACGTGAAGGTCGTGCCGCTCGCCACAACCGACGGGCAGCCGTTCGTACTGCCGACGGTGCAGACCGTCTACACGCACCAGTATCCGCTGTCGCGCTATGTGTACATCTTCGTGAACAAGAAGCCCGGCGAGCCGCTGCAGCCGAAGATCAAGGAGTTCCTGAAGCTCGTGCTGAGCAAGCAGGGCCAGGACGTCGTTGCGAAGGAAGGCGTCTACATTCCGCTGACCCCGGCCGTCGTGAAGGAAGAGCTGGCGAAGCTCGATCAGGCGAGTTGAATGCGCAACCGCGCGGGCGGGCGCGCCGTTGCAAGCTGAATTCGCATTCAGATGACGTTAACGCTCGTTCAAGGTGGCGAACCTACACTCGACTCGCACCTGCTTTCATCACGCTCGTATGACAAACAGAGGAGAGACATGAAGACCCTGACCCAAACCCTTCTCATCGCGATGTTCGGCGCCATGTCGGCATCCGCGGTGTACGCGGCCGATGCAGCGCCTGCCGCTCCCGCCGCCCCTGAAGCGCACCCGAAGAACTGGACGCCGCCGAGCGAGAAGATCTACGCGCAAAAGCTGTCCGACCAGATCATGGCGCAGCACCCCGAACTGCTCAGCGTGACGTTCCACGGCACACCTCCGGGCATGACGGATGGGTACACAATGTTCGCCGGCTCCTATCACGACCGCATCGGCAACGCCGACGATCCGGATGACATCGACATCTCGAAGAAGGGCATCACGATCGTCGATCCGCGCTGGCACCGCCCGAACGATACCGTCCAGAAGTTCGTCATGATGCTGCCGCTGCGTGACGCGAAAGGCAATAACGTCGGCGAAATCGTGCTCGCGTACAAGAACGACGCCGCGCACACGAAGAGCGAGACGCAGTTCTTCCTCGCGTCGACGCACCTGCGCGATGCGCTTGCCAAGCAGATTCCGACCTTCGGCACGCTGTTCGAGGCCGCCAAGTAAGCGGCGCGCGACCCGGCATTGACTCTTTGAAGCGCCTTCTCCGGTAGGACCGGTGGGGCGCTTTATTTAACGATCCCCCTTTCAGGAGATTGAACATGCGTGTGCGAATTTCCGTGATCCTGTCGCTGGCGGCATTCGCGGTCGCGGGACTGGGCGCGACGCTGCCGGACAACGCGCTCGCCACGACGCCGGCGTCCGACGTATCCGCACCAGTCGGCACGCCGCTGCGGCTTGCCAGCAGCACGTTATTGCCCGACTACAAAGGCGATTTCGACCACTTCGCGGTCGACGTGGCCGGCGGCCGGTTGTTCCTTGCCGGTGAAGACGGCGCAACGCTCGAAGTGTTCGATCTCGGCAGCGGCAAGCATCTGCATACGATCAAGGGCTTCGATCAGCCGCACGCGCCGCTCTTCCTGCCCGACGTGAACCGCCTGGTCGTCACTGACAGCGGCACCGGCATGACGCGCATCGTCGACGGCGCGAGCTATCGGATCATCGGCTCGATCCCGCTCGTCGTCGGCGCGGACTCGATGCTCTACGATCCGTCGAGCCGGCACATGTACGTCGTGACCGGCGGCAAGAACGCCGAGCCAAAGATGGCGAAGACGGTCGTCTCGGAGGTCGATCCGCGTACCGGCAGCCACATCGGCGACGTGACGTTCGACACCGACTTCACCGAATCGATGGCGGCCGAGCAGCACGGCAATCGCCTGTTCGTCAACGTGACCGGCCAGAGTACGCTGGCGGTCGTCGACAAGAAGACGCGCAACGTGACCGCGAACTGGCCGATCCACGGTGCGGAGCTCAATGCGCCGATGGCGTTCGACGAAAAGCACCACCGGTTGTTCGTCGGCACGCGCAAGCCGTTCAGGCTGCTCGTGCTCGATGCGGCCAACGGCAACACGATCGCGTCATTCGATGCGCCGCAACGTACTAATCAGGTGATCTTCGACGAAGCGAACCGGCGCATCTACATGGCCGGCGACGACTATCTGGGCGTGATCGAGCAGAAGGATGCCGACCACTACCAGGAGATCGCGCACGTGCCGACTGCCAAGGGCGCAAAGACAGCGATCCTCGTGCCCGAGCGCCACGCGCTGTTCATCGCGGTCTCACCCGGCGAGTCCGGCGCGGGCGGCAAGGTGCTGCGCTTCAACGTGCTGCCGGGTAATGGGGTGAAGACGGTCGCGGGGAAGTAGGTACTGGCGCGCCTTTGCAGCGAGGATCAACAGATCCCGGGCAGCCAGCAAAGGACACTAGCTGAAAAATAGAGCAGTACGATATTGCGCTGATGTGAATTGTCGTCGCCTGACTAGCCCGCCCGCGGCGCTGGATCAACCTCAATAGTTCAGGGGTTGGCATGACCCACACAATCAGGTAATGCCCCCTTTTTTCCCCATTGACCGCGCTCCGCCGCAAGGCGTATAACCATCCCATTGGATGTTATACGGATGGCGATCAGATGCCTCCGGGAGTGCAAATGCCCAAACTCAGCCTCATCGACACCTCGCGCCCCAAGGGCGGCGAGACCGAAAAAATCACCATCAACCTCGGCCCGGTCGACCTCGGCCAGATCGATCTGCTGGTCGAGGAAGGTTTTTATACGAACCGCACCGACCTGATCCGCACCGCCATCCGCAACCAGCTCGCGGTGCATGCTCAAGTCGTGTCGGAAACGGTGACCCGGCGCGAAATGGTGCTTGGCCTGCAGCACTTCTCGCGGCAGGACCTCGAAGCTGCTCGGGCCGCCAAAGAGCAACTCGACATTCACGTGCTCGGCCTCGCCAGCATCGCAGCAGATGTGCCGCCCGAACTTGCCGCGGCCACAATTGCTTCGGTGGTGGTGCTCGGCGCGTTTCACGCGTCGCCCGCCGTCAAGGCAGCCCTCGCCGGCCGCATCAGCTAGGCTCGTCGGCTCCCCATCTCCGCCACTAACCAAGGCCAACCCAGGTCATCATCAAGATGAACGACGACTTCCTGAAGTCGATGAAAGACGCCTTCGAGCTATTGCGCACGAAGGGTCCGAAAGAAGCCACTGCGGCGATTCAACGCGCGCTCTCCGGCAGCAAGGGCCATGTGCAGCGCACACGAGCATCGCAGGCGCCATCGACGGCCAGTGATTGGGCGCAAGCCTGGACACAGACGCAAACGCAAACGAACCCCACACCACACGCCCCTGCCGCGCCGACCTTCGACGCCGACACCCCCGGCACCTTCAGCACACACACGTTCAGCAACGCAGCGGGACAACGCCAGTACAAGCTGTACGTGCCGGCCGTCTACAACGGCCAACCGTTGCCGCTGATCGTGATGCTGCACGGCTGCACCCAGAACGCCGACGACTTCGCAGCCGGCACGCGCATGAACGCGTTGGCCGAGCGCCACGGATTCATCGTCGCTTACCCGAATCAATCGAAAGCGGCCAATCATTCGGTGTGCTGGAACTGGTTCAGGCCTGCCGACCAGCAGCGCGATCACGGCGAGCCCTCGTTGATTGCCGGCATGACACGCGAAGTGATGGAACACTATCGCGTGGATCCAGCGCGCGTGTACGTGGCCGGTTTATCGGCAGGCGGCGCCATGGCGGACGTCATGCTGAAAACCTCGCCCGATCTGTACGCGGCAGCGGGTGTGCATTCGGGCCTCGCCTATGGCAGCGCACGGGATCTTCCCTCGGCGCTCGCCGCGATGAAAGGCGGCAAGGTGCGCCACACTCGCTCGCATGGCGCGCCGCAGCGCCCGCTCATCGTGTTCCATGGCGACGCGGATTCGACGGTTCATCCGGCCAACGCCACCGAGATCGTTGCGCCATTCGATGCCCACATCAGCACGCAATCGAGCGGCGCGACCGGCACGAGCAACCGCCGCGCCTACACGCAGCAACGTCGCATCGCGGCGAACGGTGTCGAAGCGGAATATTGGGTCATCCACGGCGCAGGCCACGCGTGGGCCGGCGGCAGTCAGCGGGGCTCCTACACGGACCCGTCCGGGCCCGACGCCGCCGCGGAAATGGTTAGATTTTTTCTCGCTCATCCGCGCGCTCAGTGAGCAAGGCCCGGCGCGTCAAATCGCGCCCAAAGGCCTCAACAAATTGCGCAGCGCCGCGACGGTGATCGGCCGCGAAAACCAGAAGCCTTGCGCCTCGTCGCAACCGAGCGCCTCAAGTTGCACGGCCTGCTCTGCGGTTTCGACGCCTTCCGCCGTCACACGCAGCTTGAGCGAATGCGCCATCGCGATGATCGCCCCAACCAGCGCCGCGCTCTGCGGATCGGTGTTCATGCGCATCACAAACGAGCGATCGATTTTCAGGCGATGCAGCGGAAAGCGCGTGAGATAGGCGAGGCTCGAGTAGCCGGTTCCAAAGTCGTCCACCGCGACCTCCACCCCCAGTTCACGCAACGCATGCAGTGTCTGCAAGGCCTGCTCGGTATCGTCGAGCAACACGCCCTCCGTGATTTCCACCTCGAGATAACAAGGATCGAGCGCGGCGTCGGCCAGCGCTTCCTGAATCGTTTCGAACAGGTTGTGCCGCTGAAACTGTTGCGGCGAGACGTTCACCGCGAAACGCGGCAAGTTGCCGGTCTGCCTCAGCAATTTACCCGCGTCGCGGCACGCGGTCCGGATCACCCACTCGCCGATCTGTTCAATCAGGCCGGCCTCTTCCGCCACCGGCACGAACTCTAGCGGGCTGATCAAGCCACGCTGCGGATGATTCCAGCGCAGCAGCGCCTCCACTTGTGCGATGTGTCCGTTGGAGAGCGTCACCTGCGGCTGATACACCAGATGCAGTTGCTGACGCGCAATCGCTTCGCGCAACATCGCCGCCAGTTCGAAGCGTCGCGCCGCCTGGCCTTCGAGCGCGGTGGAAAACCGCCGCACCGCGTTGCCGCTCACCGCCGATGCCGCCGACAATGCCACCCCCGCGCGGCGCATCAGCGTAGGGGCATCGGCGCCGTCGGCCGGATAAGCCACGATGCCGATGCTCGCGGTAATGCTCAGCGCGGTCCCGGCGTAGTCGATCGATTCGGCGATGCGGCCCAGCGCCTCGGCAGCAAACGCATCAGCGGCCGCGCCGCTTTCGTTGATCAGCAGCGCAAACTGCGTACCGCCAATCGACGCAATCGTGCCGTCGTTCGGAAACAGGCCGCCCAACCGTTCGCCGACAATCTGCAGCACGAGTTCCGCCGCGTGCAAACCCAGCGCGTCGCGCAGTTTGCGCAGATGATCGAGTTCGGCGATCAGCACGGTAAAGCCGCTGCCGCTGCGCTGACAACGCGCGATCGTCAACTCCAGGCGTTCGGTGAACAGCGTCTGATTCGGCAGGCGAGTCACGCCGTCGTGATGGGCGACGTACCACAGGCGCGCTTCGGATTGCGCATAGCGCGTCATGTCGACGACGATGCCAACGTAGCCCGGCGGACAGGCCGCCTGCGCCGTCTCCGTAACGAGCGGCGCCAGCGCGAGGACCACGCGAACCGGCGTGCCGTTACGCCGCAACACAATCCATTCGCCTTCATAGCGCGTGCTCACCGTCGCCAGCGGCGGCAGTTCGGCGCGGCGCTTGGCGAACTCGGCCGGATCGAGCAAAGACTCAAACGTACGGCGCCCAATCAACTCCGTGGCCGCGAATCCAGTCAGCTTTTCGAAAGCGGCATTGACGGATTCGAGCGTGCCATCCGCGGCGCAGATGAACATGCCGTTGGGCGCCGAGGCAAGCACGGCGTCGTGTGGACGTGTTTCGGCGTAGAGGTCGTCTTGCATCGCGCCGGTCTGTTGATATTTATGGGTGGTGAAAGGCATCAAGCGAGCTGTTGGCGCGTCGGAAGCCAACGGTAAGGCCGGGCAATTTCGGTCCCGATCCGGCCAACCGTCCGTATGATAGCGGCTTTCCTGCTCCCCGCTCCCTCACCGGCCGTACATTCTTCACGTCTGTCGTTTCCATCGGCTGGCCCTCCATTTATTCAAACCGGCACCCGCACCATACACGGCTCGCTATTGCCAGGATACCCCATCCTTCATGAGTCAATGCACAAGGGCACTCGAAGCTCGCATGCAGGGCTGTGCCGGATTGACGACCGTTATATCCGTATATATATTTCGATGACGATTCCCCTCTAAAAACCGCTGTTGCGCCGCGCGAATCCGCGCGCGCCGGCGCTCCGCATTTCATGTCCAAGGAAGTCATTGACTCGCACCTCCTCAAGGTGCTGCACACGCTGCTGACCGAATCAAGCGTGTCGCGCACGGCGGCGTTGCTCGGACAATCGCAGCCCACTGTGAGCGTGGCGCTGCGCAAACTGCGGGAGATGACAGGCGATCCGCTGCTGGTGCGCAGCGGCAGCCGGATGGTGCCCACGGCGCACGCGCTGACACTAATCGAACCGACCGCGCAGGCACTGAGCAGCATCGCGGCGATACTGAATCCCACCACGTCGTTCAATCCCGCCACCACCAGCCAGACCTTTCGCATTGGATCGCCGGACTATCTCGACGCGTTCTTCGTGCCCGCCGTGGTCGATGCGTTTCATCGCGAAGCGCCGCACGCCAAGCTCGAATTCCGGCACCTGATGATGGTGGATGGTGGCTACGAACACGGTCTGGAAAGCGGCTTTCTCGACCTGGTGATCGGCAATTGGCGCACGCCGCCGGAACATCTGCATTTGCAGCCTCTGTGCAAGGACGAACTGGTGTGCCTGATGCGCAACGGCCACCCGATCAACCCGGGACACCTGAGCAAGCCCGTCTATGAAGAGGCCGACCATCTGGCCGTCACGACCTACAACACCACGGCGTGGGGCACGGTCGATGTGGAACTCGCACGCAATGGCCTGTCGCGTACCGTCACGACAACGCTGCCGTACTTCGGCATGGCGCCTTATGTTCTTGCGCGCTCCAACCTGCTGTTCACCACCACTCGCGCACTCGCCACGCATTACACAAAACTCTTGCCGCTGCGTATCGAGCCGGTGCCAGGGGAGCCGCGCGCTCTCACCTACTACCAACTCTGGCACGACCGCACGCATCGCAGCGTGGCCGCGGTATGGCTGCGCAGGCTGATTGCCACTGTCGCCAAAGAGCTGGCTTCCTGATCCAACGGCCAGGCGCTTTCCTTCTGCATGCAAAAAAAACGCCGCAAGCAGAGCTTGCGGCGTGAATGCAATCATCGGATACCTTCGAGGTGACAGGCCCCTTTCAGACACCGAGCGATCACAAAGTGAGGTCGGTCAGACGGAACATTGTTATGGGTTAGTTTGCGCGTCCCGCGGCCATCGCCTTGACGAGTGCCGCTTTGCCTTCCACCGCGGCGCCGAGCAGTGCGAATCCTAACGGCCGTTCACTCGCGGCGTCCTTGCACACGGCACGTGCCGCGTGGTCGGCCGCATCGGCGCCCATTTCGATCGACCACGCGCCCTCGCCTTCGGGCGTCACGACGACTGCCGGGCTCGCCGGCGTTTTCACCGTGATCGGCATGACCGGAAAGGCGACGCGCGTCGGTTCGCCTACGAGCGTTCGTGCAAGTGCCCGCGCGGCGTGCATGATTGGCAGAACGTACGGTTGCACTTTGCCATCTATAGCCGCGCAGTCGCCGAGCGCATAAATATCCGGCGCGCTGGTGCGGCACCACGCATCGGTACGGATACCCTGATCGATTTCGAGTCCTGCGTCCGCGGCCAATGCCGTGCGCGGCGCAAGTCCGATCGCCGACACGACCAGGTCGGCGGCGATCGGCTCGCCTTCCACGAAGCTCAGCCGGTAACCGTCCGGCAAACGGTCGATCCGCTGCACACTGCGCCCGGGATGAAAGCGGATGCCACCCGTGCCGAGGCCGCGCGCAAAAATCTCGCCGACTTCTTGCGGAAGCAAACGCGCCAGCGGCGTCGCGGCAGGATCGATCAGGTTGACCGCATAGCCGGCGGCCGCCAGATCGTTGGCGAATTCGCAGCCGATCAGGCCCGCGCCCAGAATTGCCACTGAACGGCAAGGCGTGAGCGCCGATCGGAAGCGCGCGTAGTCGTCGAGATCGTTGATCGACAACACGTCGCCCGCACCGTCACCCTCCAGTCGCAGGCGGCGCGGATCGGCGCCGGTGGCCAGCACCAGTTTGCCGTAGCCAACCAGCGCGTTATCCACGACCAGCGTGTGCTCCGCCGGCAAGATGCGCTCGACCTTCTGACGCACACGAATCCACGCGCCCAGTTGCGCGGCCATCGCCATCGCGTCGAAACTGACCAGCGTTTGCGGCTCTTTCTTCATCGCCAGCGCGTTCGACAACATGGGCTTCGAATAGAAACTGCCGTCGTCGCGGCTGATCATCACGATCGGCACCGTGCTGTCGAGCTTGCGCAATTCGCGCGCAACGGTATAGCCCGCCATGCCGGTGCCCACGATTACCACCGGCGGCTCCTTGCCCGCCTGCTGCGCGGCCGTCATACGACCACCTGCATCTCGAAGTCGTGCTTGCCGGTCGCGCAATCCGGACACAACCAGTCGTCCGGCACATCCTCCCAACGCGTGCCCGGCGCGATGCCCGCTTCAGGCAAACCCAGCGCCTCGTCATAGCGAAAGCCGCAGATCACACATTCCCATACTTTCATCACATCTCTCCCGAATCGCCGCGTGTTTCAGCGCACATAAGCCTGGCCGAGACCGATCTCGGCCAGCGCGCGCCGGTATGCGCCCGACGAACGATCGGCCAGAATCGGCGCTTCCGCCGCCCGGTCGATCGGCAGGTCTTCCGGACGCTGCTGCTCGACGATCGCGCGATCTTCTTCGAACACCTGACGATTGAACGCGTACACATCATCGAGCGGCAGGTCCTTGTCGAAGTTGCGCACGATCGGTACGAACAGACGCGTCTTGCGCGCCGACACAGGACTTGCGGCGTTCAGGATCGACAGACGTCCGCCTTCGGGAAAGTGCACTGTCAGACGCGCGAAGAACGGCACGTCCACTTCGAACACGCGGCGCCACTCATAACCTTCGGGCGCGCGATGCTGCATGGACTTCGGAAAGTTGCTGACAGTGCTCACGTACTCCGCATGCATGCCGCGTTCGCGCCGCTCAACGGAATATTGCGGCACGACCGGATTCCGCCGGTCGGCGAAACTATCGTGATGGATCCACGCAAAATGCGCGACGTCGATGAAGCCTTCAGTCTGGCGCCCGGCCGACGCGTTGATATCGATCGAAGGCGGCAGGATCTGCTGGAAGTCGGGGTCGTCCCAGTTAGGAAATGCCGGCAACGGTTCGGTGCCGCCGCCGAGCGACACCCACACGAGGCCATACGCCTCCTGCGTCGCATAGGTGACGAGATGCAGGCGATCGGGAATCGGCCCGTCGGTTTGCGACGGAATATGTTTGCACTTGCCCTCGCTGTTATAGGCAAGGCCGTGATACGGGCACACGATGTTGCCGTTATCGACCCACCCCTGGCTGAGCGGCGCACCCCGATGCGGGCAGACGTCGCGCGCGCTCACCAGTTGACCGTTCGAGCGGAACACGACCAGCGGCTCATCGAGCAGCGTCACGCTAATGGGCTTGTCGGCGACGTCGGCGGCGAATGCCACCGGATGCCAGTAGCGGCTGAGAATCTCCCAGTCGTGGCTGTCGAAAGTGCAGTTGCGGGGTAAAGCGGGGGAACGTTGAAACGTCAGCGGGGCAGAGGTGGAATTAGCAATGACAGTAGCGGCGGAACTCATGCGTGTCTCCAAAACCTGGTGGGGGTTCGTCGCGCTCATGTGCTGCCCCTTGAACGAAACTCTTTCGGGGCATGCCGAGCGCGTGGAGAGAACGATAACGGGATGAGGTCCGCCGACCCATCCCCTGAACTGCATCTACTCTATGTACGAAAGCGCATGGGCGCCCCGCGCATAGGCGCCCCGCTGCCGCGTGTTCTTCAGGACGCCGATGCGGCGCGCGGCATCGCTGCTTCGATGAACACCGCGCACAGCGCTTCCATGCCCTTCGCGTCTTCTTCGTCGAAGCGCGCCACGATCGGGCTGTCGACGTCCCACACGCCGATCAGCGTGCCGTCTGGAGCTACGAGCGGCACGACGATTTCCGATTGCGAAGCCGAGTCGCAGGCGATATGGCCGGGAAACTCATGCACGTCGCGCACGACCTGCGTCTGCCGGGTTTGCGCGGCCGTGCCGCACACGCCCTTGCCAAGCGCGATGCGCACGCACGCGGGCTTGCCCTGAAACGGTCCGACGACCAGTTCGCGGCCGTCGTGGAAATAGAAACCGGCCCAGTTCAGGTCGCTGAGGGAATGAAACACGAAGGAAGAAAAATTGGCCGCGGTGGCGATCCAGTCGGTTTCGCCCGCGAGCAGCGAGCGCGCCTGGGCGACCAACTCTTCGTATTGCGCGGCTTTGGACAGATGCGAGGTGGAGGAGACTTCGAACATAACGGCGTCCGTGGAAAAAGCGGAAAGGGATGGCAAGTCTTGCAGTGTAAAGCAAGCTGGCATTTCCTTCGCGGAACGCCGCAAGCGGCAGCGCGTACGCCGCGATGAAAATCCGCCTTCCCTGCGTTTCCAGGCATTCCGTTGGCCGTCACCGCGCGCGACGAGCCAACGGGACAAGCCGTACGGCCATTATTCGACGCCGACGATCACGCTCGACGCCTTGAAAATCGCCGTCGCCGACTTGCCGTTCGCGAGGCCGAGACGCTCGACGCTCTCATTGGTGATGATCGCCGCGATCTGCGCACCACCCGCGCTGATGCTCACTTCCGAATTCACCGCGCCCTTGGTGACCGCCGACACCGTGCCGGCGATGCAATTGCGCGCCGACACCTGGTTCTTCGCCACGTCGACCATCACGATCACCGACGAAGCCTTGACCAGCGCGAACGCTTTCTTGCCCACCGAGAGGCCGAGCGAACTCGCGCTGCCGTGCGTGATGATCGAGACGATCTCCAGGCCGTCCTGGGTGCGCAGCGTGACTTCGTCGTTCACGGCGCCGTGTTTGAGATCGGTGACTTCGCCGGCGAATTGATTACGTGCGCTAGTTTGCATGTTGCTCTCCTGGTTGTGCGGCCCCGCACGAGCATGTCGAGGCGCTGCGTTGGGGTAGGCGGCGAGTGTAGTGGAACGCTCGGCGGTTGCGGCCGCACGCACGTGAAGTGCGGTATGGCGCGGCCGCTATTGACGGTTCAACAATCAATGAAACCACATAAACGTTGTGTATAGATATGCATAACGGGTGGGCGCAACGTGCCGCACACTCCGCCGACACCGTATCATCATGCCCTGCACTTTCTCCTTCGAATCTCATGCCCGCTGCCGCTCTATCCCGCCTTGCCGCCACATGGCCGACCGCCTGCCGCGCCGCCGTGTTATGCGCCGCTCTGGCGGCGATCAGCGCCTGCAGCAACCCATCGCCGGCGCGCGACGCGCACGCACCGGCCGACAACGTCACGCTGTTCCCGATGGCCGGTTACGACCAGAATGTCGACCACTGGCTGGAGCCGGACAGCCCGAACTACGACCAGCCGTTCCTGAGCCGCGAGGATCAGCAGGCCCACTTTCAGGCGCTTTACGCGCGCTACTTCGGCACCGGCACCTCGGCGCCCTCCCCGTGGAATGCGGCGTTTGTGACCACGCGCATCTATCGCGAGCAAGGCGCGGACATTGCCGCATGGCAGCAGCGGCGCATCGACAAATTCGACAACACCGGCAAGCAAGGCGCGGAGCTCGGCTACGGCGAGAACTTCCGCCCGCACGACAAGGCGTGGATCGACGCCATTGCGCAAAACATGAATGTCGGACAGTTCACGCAGGCGCCCGTTTATCAGCCCGAGCGCCGCGCGATCGCCACGAGCAACCTCATGGTGCGCGAACTGCCGACCATGGATCCGTCGTTTTACGACCATCATCTGGCGGGCGAAGGCTATCCGTTCGACAACCTGCAAATCTCGGCCGTGCGGCCGGGTACGCCGCTGTATGTGCTGGGCAGCAGCGCCGACGGCGCATGGCAGTACGTGCAGACACCCGACGTGCAGGGCTGGGTGCGCAGCGACGGCGTCGCCATGGCCGACGGACGCTTCGTCGACATGTGGCGCGCCGCGACGGGCAAAGCGCTCGGCGCGGTGATCGTGGCGTCGGCGCCGGTGCGCGACAGCCGCGGCGTGTTCCGTTTCGACGCGCCGGCCGGCACGCTGCTGCCGATCGTCCCGGCCACCGCTGTGCGGCCGGCGGCCGGACAACCCGCCGCGAGCCAGGCAAGCGGCACGGACACGGCCAACGCGGCACGCCATATCCTCGTGCCCGCTCGCGATACGGAAGGCCGGGCGTTGATCCGCAGCGCCGTCCTGAGCGACGCGCAGATCGCGCCGGCGCCGCTCGCCGCCACGCCGCGCCATCTGGCCATGCTGATGAAAGCGCTGATCGGGCGGCCCTATGGCTGGGGCAATAGCGGCCTCTATAACGATTGTTCGTCGGAACTGCAGAGCATCTTCGCGGCATTCGGCGTCTGGCTGCCACGCCATTCGTCCACGCAGATGGACGCCGGGCGCATGGTCGATCTGTCGTCGTCCACGCCCGCCGAACGGCTCGAGTATCTCGCGCAGCACGGCGAACCGATGCGCACGCTGATCTATATCGGCGGCCACGTGATGCTGTACATCGGCAACACGACCCGCAACGGCAGCGTGGTGCCGGTCGTCTATCAGGACGTGTGGGGCCTGCGCCCCGCCGATAACAGCCGGCGCGCGGTGATCGGCGGCTCGGTGATTCTGCCGCTCGTCGAACGCATTCCCGAAGACGCCACGCTCCAATCGCTCGCGGCCACGCGAACGTTCCAGATCAGCATTCTCGGCGCGCCGCGCGGCAGCACCGCGTCGCCGTCACCGGATGAGGACAACCCGGCCGGGTAAGCAGGACCTGTGCCCGGCTTGCGGACGTCCGGACTCAAGAATATTTTTTCCGGAGTGTCGATTCGCCGGTGATGCGTTCGTCGTAACGTTGAAGGCCTGGCTCACAAGGCTCGCCCAGCCGGTCTTTCAAGTCACAAACCTGTCACTTCAAGGAGTCGCTGTCATGTCCAGTTCCGCTGTCAAACCGATCCCCGAAGGGATGCACTCGATCACCCCGCATCTGGTCTGCGCCAACGCGGCCGAGGCCATTGAGTTCTACAAGAAGGCCTTCAACGCCGTCGAACAGTTTCGCCTGCCCGGTCCGGGCGGCAAGCTGATCCACGCCTGCCTGAAGATCGGCGACTCCATGCTGATGATGACCGACGAATGGCCGGAGCATCGGGCGCTCGGTCCGCTTTCGCTGAACGGCACGCCGGTCACGATTCACCTCTACGTGCAAGACGTCGACGCGAGCTTCAAGCAGGCCGTGGACGCCGGCGCGACCGTCGTGATGCCCGTCGCCGACATGTTTTGGGGCGATCGCTACGGCCATGTGAAGGACCCGTTCGGCCATAGCTGGTCGCTAGCGACCCACACGCGCGACCTGAGCCCGGAAGAAATCCAGCAGGGCATGGCCGCCATGAAGTAATACGCGGCATACGCAGGGACAAGCAGGAACACACGGCCCGTCCGGTGCCAGGGAGGAAAACGTCATGCAGAAAATTGCGCCGTGCCTGTGGTTCGACGGCAATGCGGAAGAAGCCGCGCGCTTCTATACGTCCGTCTTCGGCGATGCCCGCATCGCCACCACGATGCATCACACCGAAGCCGGCCCAGGACCCAAGGGCAGCGTGCTGGCCGTCACGTTCGAGATCGAAGGCCAGGAGTTCATTGCCCTGAACGGCGGCCCGCAGTTCCCGTTCACGCCGGCGATCTCGCTGTTCGTGCACTGCGGCTCGCAAGAGGAAGTCGACCGGTATTGGGCAAAACTGGCCGACGGCGGGAAGGAGTGGCAATGCGGCTGGCTTCAGGACCGGTTCGGCGTCTCGTGGCAGATCGTGCCGGATGTACTCGACGTGATGCTGCGCGACCCGGACGCCGCCCGCGCCAGCCGCGTGATGGCGGCCATGATGAAAATGGTCAAGCTGGACATCGCGCAGCTCGAAGCAGCCTATCGGGGTGGCTGAAGCCGGGGTACCTGAAACCAGGGTAACTGAAACCGCCATCTTTGATAGGATCGGTTTCGACCCATCACCGGCGGAATTCGAACAGTGCGCGTCAACCATCTGGCTTTCTTCTGCTCGCTGTTTGTCGCGCGCCTGGCCGATCAGGTCCTGCTGTTTCTCGTGCCGCTCGTCGTCTTTCAAACGACGCACCAGGTCTCGTGGTCGGGGCTGGCGTTCTTTATCGAAACGCTGCCCCGCTACCTGGTGTTTCCTTTCTTCGGCGCGTTATGCGACCGCGTCTCGCCGCTCAGGCTGATGCGGGTGAGTCAGGCCGTGCGGGCACTGGTGTGCTTCGGCGGAGTGCTCGGCTATGCGCTGTTCGGCGGCATCGGCTGGCTGATCGCGCTGTCGGCCGCATGCGGCGTGCTGACGAGCCAGGGGCTGGTCGCGCGTGAAGTCATGCTGCCGCAGATTTTCAGCACGCAGCAGTTTCAGCGCGTGCTCGCCTACTCGCAATTGGCCGACCAGTTGGGTTTCGTGCTGGGTCCGATGCTTGCCGCGCTGCTGCTCGGCCTGTGGCGTTGGGAATGGGTGGTCGGCGCGACCGGCGGGCTGTTCCTGCTGGCCGACGGCGCGCTGCTGCTATGGCAGCGCACAAGCGGTTTTCGCGCCGCCGCAGTGGCGCCCGCTGCTCCGGGTCACTGGACGCTGCCGGTGCGCATCGCACTGCGCCATGTGCTGCTGTTGCCGGGTTTGAAAAAAGTCGTGCTGCTCGCGGCCGCCGAAAATCTGGTGATCGGCGTGACGCTCGCGACTTCCGCCGCGATGGTGACCGGCTTTCACGCACAATCGAATCGCTACTATGCCGGGCTGCAAACGGCCGGCGCGGTAGCCACGGTGCTGATCCTTCTGACGATCGCGCGCGCCGCGTGGCCGGCCCGGATGTTGGGCCGGGTCGCCTTCGCCGCGATCTGCGCGGGCGGCGTCATCGCCGGCGCGAGTGCGGCGCCGTGGGGCTACGCGCTGGGCTTCCTGTTGATCGTCGGCTTCGACAAGATGTTCAACGTCTATATTCGCAGCGCGCGGCAGCGAATCATTCCGCCGCAGGACTACGGCAAAACGACTGGCGTGGTGATCCTCCTGAACAACATGACGCAGCCGCTTGCCGGTTTGCTGGTCAGCCTGTTCTCGGCGCGCGCGCAGACCGGCCCGCTGATCGTGATTCTGTCGCTGACGATGGGCGGCATTGGCGCGGCGGTATGGACCGCCGCGAAACTGGTGCGGCGCAGGCGCCCGCTGGCACTCGGGGATTAGCGCAATTCACGCCGGCTTCGCAGCCTTCATTAATATCGCATACCGGCACACATTAGATCATCGACACCGGTTTAATGCCCGCGCCTCAAATACGCCAATTCGAATTTACTGCTCAATTCGAATTGCATAGTCACACATATTTACAATATGAATCTTGAATTTTAAGAACAATAGATAGTTAGAAAAAACTACCGCGTATAAGCATTTCGCCCTTCGTCAATTCAGAAACAATTGCTCACACCCAACCGACAGCCCATTATTAGCGCGACTCTTATCCGATATCGAAGAAAAATTCACTAAGTCACTATTTGTATGACATTGAAAGTATGGTGTAGACTTATTTCCAAGAATTACATTGATTGAATGCACAAGGCAATTGCCCGATACAACACTTTCAAGCAATCGATGCCGTAATTCTACGGCGTCGATTCAAATGACCACGCAATAACTACCCTTTGTTCGGTCGGCCTGAGAGGTTTCATAATGAAACGAAAACTGCTGTCATCCAGCCTCGTCGTCGTATTGATGTTCGGTTTGCCTCTGCAGCTCGCACGCGCCGCCACTTATTCGAATGGCACCGCGGTCGCCACCTTCACCGTCACCCTCACCCTCAACGCCAATTGCTCGATCAGCGCCAACCCGCTGAACTTCGGCAGCAACGGCGTGCTGGCCACCGCCATCAACCAGCAAAGCACGGTCGCCGTCACCTGCACCAACACCACGCCGTACAACGTCGGGCTCGACGCCGGCACGGTCACCGGTTCGACCGTGACAAGCCGGCTGATGGCCGGCACGGCGACCGGCAACACCGGCACGACCGTCGGCTTCCAGTTATATCAGGACGCCGGCCACACCACGCTGTGGGGCAATACGCAGGGCACCAACACGGTTAGCGGCACCGGCAGCGGGTCGGCGCAATCGATCGTGGTGTACGGCCAGGTGCCGGCGCAGACCACCCCGAAGCCTGACACCTACCAGACCACCATCACCGCCACGGTCTACTTTTGACGCGCCGTGCGCTGTGCCTGCTACTCGCCGCAACCGCATGCGCGTGGCGTCTGAGCGCGCCGCCCGCGCAAGCCGCGACGCTGCAGATTTCACCGGTCATGATCCAACTGCCGGCGCAGGCGAACGCGACCGGCATCACGCTGAAGAACCCCGGCGACAAGCCGCTGTTCGGCCAGGTGCGCGTATTCCGCTGGGATCAGGCTAATGGCGAAGACACCCTCACGCCCACGCAGGACCTGGTGGCGAGCCCGCCGCTGCTGCAGATCGGCGCCCATGCGGACCAGCTGGTGCGGCTGGTACGGACCAGCCCCGGCCCCGCCACCACCGAACAGGGTTATCGCGTGCTGATCGACGAGTTGCCCGAACCCGACGCGGCACCCACCAGCGGCGTCACGATCCGCCTGCGCTATTCGGTGCCGGTGTTCGTCGAACCGGCGACCGATGTCGGCCAGCCCAGGCTGTCGTGGCACCTCGCGCGCGGCGCGCAAAGCTGGATGCTGCGCGTCGACAACGCGGGCGGCAAACGCGCGCAGATTGCCGCCGTGCAACTCATCGACGTCACCGGCAACGCCTACCCGATCAACAAGGGGCTGCTCGGCTACGCGCTGGCCGGTCGCGAGCGTCACTGGCCGGTCACGTTGCCGGAGAACGTCGGGCGCAACGGACCGCTGAAGGTGCGCGCCGCGGTCAACTCGCTGCCGACCGAAGCGACCGTCAATGTCGAGTAAGCAAGCGAGAGCGGCGCGCAAAAAAGTAAGCACACGGGTGGCGCCATGAGCGCGCCCCGGTTATAGGACATGAACGCGATGCACCGCCACGCAATCGATGAGAACGACACGACGGCGAACACATCATGGATGGAAGCCGCCTGCGATTGCACTCGCGGCTGCGTTGCACACGCTCTGCATGAATCCCGCCGATGCGCAGTCGCCGACGCGCCCCGCGGTTACCGGCGCCGATGCGCGCTTGGAGATGGGCACGAGCCATGATCTGTACCTGGAAGTCATGCTCAACGGCCAACGCACCTCATTGATCGCGCACTTTCGCGAAAGGGACGGCAAGCTCAGCGCGACGGCCGAGGATCTGAGCGACATCGGCATCGCCACCGGGAAGCTCGGCGCGACCGGCAACGCGCTGCTCGAACTCGACCAGATCCCGGGCCTGCGCTACCACTACGACGCCGCGAGCCAAAGCATCGACCTGCAGGTGCCCGACGCCATCCGCAAACCGTACGCCGTCGACACGCGCGAGCTGACGCGAACGCCGAACGCCACCGCATCGCGCGGATTTCTGATCAACTACGACGCGTTCGCGCAAACCCAGACGAACGCACAGCTCGCGCTGTGGAGCGAGGAGCGCTACTTCGATCCGGCCGGCGTGCTGAGCAATGCCGGGATTGCCTACCTGTACCGCGATCTGCATCACTACGTGCGCTACGACACCTCGTGGAGCATGTCGAACCCCACCACGCTCAGCACCACGCAGTTCGGCGACACCATTTCGTCGTCGCTGGACTGGAGCCGGTCGATCCGCATCGGCGGCTTTCAGTGGCGCAGCAATTTCGCGCTGCGCCCCGACCTCGTGACGTTTCCCGTGAAGGCGCTTGCGGGCACGGCCGTCGTGCCGTCGGCGGTGGACCTGTATATCAACAACGTGCGCCAGTACAGCGGCAACGTGCCGAGCGGGCCGTTCATCGTCAACAACGTGCCGGGTATCACCGGCGCGGGCGAAGCCACCGTCATCACGCACGATGCGCTCGGCCGCACCATCTCGACCACGCTACCGCTCTACGTCGATACCCGCATGCTGGCCGCGGGCCTGTCGAGCTATTCATTCGAAGCGGGTTTCCTGCGCCGCGCCTACGGCATCGATTCGTTCTCCTACGATCCCAACCCGGCGGTGAGCGCCACCGCGCGGCGCGGCATGAGCGACTCGCTGACCGTAGAGGGTCATGCGGAAGCAACCGGCGGCCTCGTCAACGCGGGCGCCGGCGCGCTCGTGCGCATTGGCATGGCGGGCGTGATCAACGGCTCGCTATCGGCGAGCGCGGGCAAGCTGAGCGGCACGCAAGTCGGGCTCGGCTATCAACTGATCGAGCCGCACTTCTCGATCGACGCGCAGACCCTGCGCGCCTACGGTAACTACGGCGACCTCGCCGCGCGCGACGGCACGCCGGTGCCCACCGCCACCGACCGCGTCACGGTGGCACTGCCCTTCTTCAGCCGCCAGACCCTGTCGCTCAGCTACGTCGGCTACCGCTTCCCGGGCATTCCCGCCTCGCGCATCGGCTCGCTGTCGTACACGCTGAATTTCGGCAATCTCGCCTCGCTCACGCTCAGCACTTACAAGGACTTCCTTCAGCATGGCACGCAAGGAGTGTTTCTGACGGCGAGCTTCGGCCTCGGCAACAACACCGCGATCAATGCGAGCGTGGGCCGCCAGAACGGCGAGTCCACCTACAACATCAACGCCCAGCGTCCACCCGACTATGCGGGCGGCTGGGGTTGGGGCGTGCAGGCGGGCGGCTCGGGCGCGGCGCCCTACCGGCAGGCGCAGGCGCAATATCTCGGCAAATACGGCGAAGTGACGACGCTCGCGCAGGACATCGACCGGCATGCGGGGGCCTCGCTCGACGTGACCGGCGCGATCGTGCTGATGGATCGCACCATCGCGCCGGCCCGCCGGATCGACGACGGCTTTGCGCTGGTCTCCACTGATGGCGTCGCGGGCGTGCCGGTACTGCACGAAAACCGCGTGATCGGCACGACAGACCGCGGCGGCCACCTGCTGATTCCCGATCTGAACGCGTACCAGCACAACCAGGTCGCGATCGACAGCATGACCCTGCCCGCCGACGCGCGCATCGCCACCACCTCGATGGATCTCGTGCCGGAATCGCATGCGGGTGTGCTGGCTGCGTTCCAGCTGTCGCGCTACAGCGCCGCCTCGGTAATTCTGCGCGACGCCGACGGCAAGCTGCTGCCGCCGGGCACGCGCGTCCATCACGTGGAAAGCGGCGCCGACACGATTGTCGGCTACGACGGCCTGACCTTTATCGAGAACCTGCAGCGCGACAACCATCTGGTCATCGACAACGGCACCGCGACGTGCCGCCTCGAATTCATCTATGAACGCCCCGCCAACGGCGCGCTGCCGACCATCGGGCCGTTGACCTGCGACACGCGGATGCCGGCCGCCGCGCCCGAGCCGGCGCCTCCGCCATCGGCCAAGGCAGCGCCATGAGACGGCTGCTGCTGCTCCTCGCGCTATGCACCCTGCTCGGCGTGCTGCCTCGCCAGGCGAGCGCGCAGACCTGCAACGCGAGCCCGTCGGCATTGAGCTTCGGCAACGTCAGCCCGATCGGCCTGAGCGCCGTGTCCGCGACCGGCAGCGTCACGGTGCAGTGCACCTGGCCGGCCATCACGCTGACGCCAAGCGTGCAGGTGTGCCTGAACATGGGCGGCACGACGCCGCGCTACCTGAGCATCGGCAGCAATCAGTTGCAGTACGGTTTGTATCAGGACGCGGCGCATTCGCTCGCGTGGGGTTCGAGCGCGCTCGGCACGACGCCGATATCGCTGACGCTCACCAAGCCGGTATCCGGCACAACTGCGTCGGCCACCGTCAACTTCTACGGCCAGATCACGGCCAATCAGCCGACCGTGCCCACTACGGGCAACGCCAGCACCAGCTATTCGCAGACGCTGAGCCAGACCTCGCTGACCTATGGTTTCTTTCTGCTGTTCGAACCGGGGTGCGCCGCGCTCACCACGAGCGCCGGCACCTTCGGCTTCACCGTCATGGCGACTGTGATCAACAACTGCCAGATCAGCGCAACGAACGTCGCCTTCACCTCGACGGGCGTGCTGAATTCCGCACTGAACGCCACCGGCGCGATCACGGCGCGCTGCACCAATGGCGACGCCTTCCGGATCGCGCTGAGCAGCGGCTCGAGCGGCAGCGTCGCGGCGCGGCAGATGCAGCGCTCGGGCGGCGGCGGGACGGTGAATTACCAGCTCTACACCGACGCCGGCTATACGAGCGCATGGGGCGACGGCACCGCCGGCACGACCATGGCCACCGGCACGGGCAGCGGCAATGCGGTGTCGATCAACGTGTATGGGCGCGTACCCGCGCAGAACACGCCGATCCCCGGCAGTTACAGCGACACGATTACCGCGACGATTACTTTCTGACGCGCGAGGACTGCGCGCGATGGCTAAAAAGCGATGGTCCAGACGGTTTGCCGGGCGTCGTGCGTCGCGACGAAGTCCACCGGCTGCACGGGCTTTCTGGCGGGGTCGCCCGAGATCGCCGGATCCAGGCCGGCCTGGGTGATCTGAAAAGGCGCGTCGTGAATACACGACACGACGGGTTGATTTCCCGTCCCGATCACCTCGTCTGCGGCTTGAACAAGGCACGTTTCCTGCACGGTCAAGCTGACCGGAATCGACGCGAGTTCCGTCGGCGCGGCCTGCAAAGTGCGCGCCTGCGGCACGGTCAGAAGACATGCCGTCAACGTGACGGCCAGGGTGCGGGACTTCATGCTGTTCGGAAGGCAATCCGGGAACGGATGGGGATGCCGGATATATCGGCATCTCATACTGCAAACTTTAGGTCTTTATTGATCCGTCAGGGGGGATTGTCCAGCTTGCCAGCGTACGAAAGTTACCCACAGAAAATGTTCGCAAGGCTGTGCATAACTAGCCGGCAAAATCGGCAACCCGTTGATGCAATTGCCGATTTCACCGCGATGCCGAACTTGTGCAGGCCGCCGCCATAGCCTGCCTGCCGCACAGCGCGCTCGCCTTTACGGCTTACCGGTTTCGGCGATCAAACTGGAATGGGTATGAGAATGTCAATGAAGACAAATAGAATGGTAAGCACTACAGCAGAAATCGTGATGACGCGTTCTTTCTTTCCCTGAGTGAAAAAAGCGAGCACCGGCAAAACAATCAGAACGGCGTTGATCGCTGCCCATGTCGAGATCAGTGGAGCCTTCCAGAAGTACAGCGTTTGGCCCATTGATTCAAGATAGTATGCGCTGACGGCAAACAACGCCCAACGACCGTTGCAGCGGAAGATACGCTGATGATCTTCGCCGGCATGCAGCTCGTGCGCAGGCAGAATCAAGGCAGCCGCAATAAACAGGAGCAGCGGCGAAGATATGAACAACAGAAAGATGGGGAATGTCCATTCCTTGATGATCGTCCGCAGATCGGACAGCCCCCACCATAGCTCAAGCTCGAGCAGAAAAATGCAGATCGCCCATGCCACAGGTCTCACGTCCGGAACTGCATTGGCGCGGGAGCGAAACGTCGCGATCATTCCCGTAAGGACTCGCGTCACACTTAAGCCGACCACCATGCCGATAGCGACAATTGCCCATTGAAATTGCGATGAATTCAAGCCTTGACCTCCAATACGCACTTGCGAGGATCGTCACGCTATCATTCAGTCGTTATCCAACTGTTATCAAACTGTCGCGAGGCCATTGCGTACGCTGCCCGCCACGAACCAGGACTTCTTACGCCGCCGCGGCCTGCCGCATCGTCTCGCCCTGTTCGCCGCCCAGCGCGTCGAGCAGATCGCACAGCATGCGGTCGAGTTCGGCGGTCATCAGCGTGACGTCGGAGTCGAAACGTTCGTCGTCGTTTTGCGCGGTGGGGTCGCCCGCTTCCTTCAGCACGTCGAGCGGCGCGATGCGCTTGATCGTCAGCGAGGGCGTCAGCACGAACGACACGCGATCGTTCCACGTCATCGCGAGGCGCATGCATTGCTTGCCGGCTTCGATATGACGGCGCATATCTTCGGCATCCAAAGTATGTCCGACGTAGCGCACGGTCGCGTTGCCTTCGGCCGGCGAGCGCAGCTCGGTGTCCTGGTCGAGCGTGAAGCCCGCGGGACCTTCGCCGGAGAGCAGCCATTCCGTCATGGCCGCCACCGGCGCGTGCGTGACTTGCACGGTGCCGAGCGGCAACTGATCGATCGACTTCACCAGCAAGCCGCGTACTTCATCGGCCACGGCCTGCGAGGCCGCGTCGATCACCAGCCAGCCATTCTTGCAATCGATCCACACGCGCGTGTCGCGGCGAATGCTGAAGGCGCGCGGCAGCAGTTCGTCGGTGACCTGCTCCTTGAGTTCGCGCATCTGCTTGCGGCCAGGTTTGAAACCCTGCTGCTCTTCGAGTTCGAGCGCGCGCGCCTTGGTGACCTGCGTGACGACCGAAGCCGGCAGCAGTTTCTTTTCGGCGCGAAACACCAGCAGCATCTGGCCATTCAGCGCATACACGAGCGAGTCGTTATCGCGCGGCGATGCCCAGCCGTGAGACTGCATCTCGACGCTGTTGCCGGGCGCGAACGCATACGGCGCGAGCCACTTTTGCATCTGTTCGGGGGTGACGGACCACGGAGCGGGAAGACGGTGCAACTGAAGATTTTTGAACCACATGGGCAATGTCGTGTACGGGCAAAGCGCACCATTCTATCCGACGAAAGACATCGCGCGTTCGGCCGGAATGCGCGTGACCCAGCGCGGCGCCATCGCGCCATTATGGTTTTGCCGAATCCGTCTTCGGGCACGTTCTACGCTGAAATCATCTAGACTTTTTGACAGGCGCACAACTAGACGGAGGAGGCCATGGCCGATGAAACCGCACCCTGGCAAATGTCGGAGTACGAGGGTTTCGAGATTCACGTCAGGCCTTCTCTGAAAGACCCTCCCGGCGACGCACAGGCCCCCGCCGCCGCGGCGAATAACCGCTACACGTATGTCGGCTACGTCTGCCATCCGGGTGCGGATCCCGCTATCCCCGGTCATACGGTGCCGTTTCATGCTGACGGCGAGGAAAGTTTCGCCAACCAGGACGATGCGATCTACGAAGCCGTGCATGTGGGCCGCAGCATCGTCGACGGCACGCATCCGGATCTGACGGTGCTGCCGCTGGTGACCGGTGGCGTTTGAGCCCCGCGTTGGATCGATCCGCTGATCCGCACGCGGCGTCAGCGGCTGGCGCTGGCGTGCCGGCGCAACTCAGCGACGCGACGCGGTTCGAGGGCGCACTGCGTCTGTGCGTCCGGCGCCGTCCGTCAGCTGAATGCGCGCTTGATCCGCGATTTGAGCAGCGCGCGCCGCAAACGGCCCGTCTGCTCGGGATCGCTGACCGCCGCCCCGCCTTCGACGGCGGTGCCGCGGCGCAAAAAATAGCGGTCGAAGGTGGCTTGCGTCATGCCCCATTTGTTGAGGAACTGGCGGCGCCCGTCGTTCTTGACGACCTTGCCGGTGCTTTTCTGCTGGAAGTGATAGACCAGGCTGTCGCCGACCCCGAGGAACACCCGGCAGCCGGCGTCCCACAGCTTCATCGAGAAATCGTTGTCGCTGCTCATGCCGGGGCTCAGTTCGCTGCTGTAGCCGCCTACCTTATGCCACCAGTCGCGGTGCACCAGCGTGGGCGGCCATGTCGCGCCGCGCCAGTCGGCGCGCGCGAGCCGTGGAGTGGCGGCAACCAGTTCTTCGGCGCGGAAATTCTCCACCTCGCGGCCGAAGTTCTGCACCACCACGCAGGGATTGCCGGAGTCGACCGGCTCGATCATCGTGCCGGAGAGCATGAACAGGTTGTCGGCGGGCATCTGCGCGAGGCGTTTGACCAGCGCGTCGTCCCAGCCGGGGCAGCAGTACATGTCGTCGTTCATGTAGACGATGTAATCGCGCGTGGCGCGGGCGGCCGCGATATTGACCGCATGACAGATGCCGATATTGCCGGGCGACGCCGTGTGTTCGATGCCCTCCTCGCGCACCCAGGCGAGCGTGCCGTCCGAACCGTCGTTGACGTGCACGATGATCTGATGCGCATGCGTCGAATGACGCCGCAGGCTCTCGATCACGAGGCGCAGGTAAGGCAGGTTGTTCCAGGTCGGGATGATGATTGAGAACATCGATTCGGTCCGGTTAGCGTGGTGCGGGCACGGCTCAAAGGCGCGGCGGCCATGGGTTTCGCCGGGGATTGTACCGCCTGGGCCGCAGCGCACGGCAAAGCGCGCCGCCGGCGGCCGGGACAATCGGCCGGGGCGCCCCGCCGCACGGCCCGGTGGGACGCAGCGCACATGCCGCTGTGAGACGCCCGGCCGTGCCTGAGCGTGTTTGTGGCAAGCATATTGCAAGGAAACGGACGGTTATAATTCGGATCGCACTACCGTCCCGAAATTGCACTAAATGATCCGGCCCCAGGCAACTTCGTCGCCGGAACGGTAGTGTTCATACAACTAGTCGCCCTATGATTTTTGCTTCCAGCCTGGTCTGGCTCAGTACAGCCCTGCTGTTTCTTGCACCCGCGGTCAACCTCGTGTGGCGCGGCGGCACCGGTTACTGTTTTTTCGCGATTCTCGCGCTGGCGCTGGGCGCCGCCGTGGCCAACCGGCGCACGCCCGGCTATTTCTCCGGCCTGCGCACCTACCGCTGGTTCACCATCGGCATGCTCGCGTTCGTCGTTGCAATCGGCGTGCAGCAGCTGGTGATGGGCTACTGGCTGCCGCGCCAGCTGGACGCGCTGTCGCGCTTCGTGCTGGCAATACCGATCTTCCTGCTGCTGCGGCAATTGCCGTCCCGGCATCTGCGCGTGATCGGCTGGGGTTGTGCGGCCGGCGCGCTTGCGGTCGGTATCTGGGCACTCATCGATCAACCCGCCGGCGGCTGGACCGATGCGAATCGTCTGAATAATTCGTATACGAATGCCATTCCCTTTGGCGATACGGCGCTGCTGCTCGCGTTCCTGTCGGTCTTCACGCTCGGCTGGGACAAGCCGCGTGACTGGCGCGTGCTGGGGCTGCGGCTCGTGGCGCTGGTGGCGGGCGGCTACGCGTCGTATCTGTCGGGCACGCGCGGCGGCTGGCTGGCCGTGCCGTTGTTCGTGGTGCTGCTCGGTTTTCAGTATCAATGGTTTGTCCGCAAGAAGCGTCTTCTGGTCGCGACGCTGGTGATCGCGATCGTGGCGGGCTCGCTGCTGTCGACCGAGCGGATCCAGAAACGCATCAGCGAGGCGACCAGCGACGTCTCGATGCTGCATCAGGGCGACGACTACACCTCGCTCGGCCTGCGCCTGCAGTTGTGGAACGCGTCGCGGCAAATTTTCCTGCATCACCCGGTGTACGGCGTCGGCAAGGGACACCTGGTGGACGAATTGGGCGTGATGGCCAAGCGCGGCGAGGTGAAGACCGAAATCGTCAACGAGCGCGCCCATAGCGACTTTTTCTCGACACTCGCCGAGATGGGTGCCGTCGGGGTGGCGTGCCTGCTGCTGTTCTACTACGGCATCTCGGTGTATTTCTGGCGTCACCGGCTCTCGAGCGATCCGGCCATTCGCGCCGCCGCCTATGCCGGGCTTGCGGTCGCCACCAGCACGGTGATTTTTGGGCTGACCATCGACGTGCTAGTGCCGATCATGGTGACCGTACTGCTCGCGCTACTCGTCGCCGCCTTCCTCGCGGTGATCGACGCGCGCACGCGTGAACTGCAGACGGCCCAAGCGGCCGCATCGGCCGCGCCGCAGGCCAAGAAGCGCGAGGCACATGGCGTCAAGGCCTGAGACCTTGAACGCTCGGTGACGGGCACCCAGCCGCGACTGCAGCCGGTTCAGGCATGGCTGACGGCAACCGCGGCACCCGGCTCAGGCACGCAGCGCGCCACGTCTAGCGCGTGAACAGCGCATACAGCGCGGCCACATGGGCGTCGACGCCCGGGTCGTAGACGAGACTGTCGAGCGGCGCCGCGATGCGAGCTCCGTCGCCCCGCACGCGCTCCACCGCCGTGTGAATGGCGCGCTCGAAACTCCCCGCCGATTGCCGCGAAAACTCGATCTTCGCCTCACCGGTGACCGTCTCCGCCGACCCCACGTTGTCCGCGATCACGAGCGGCGTGCCGCACATCACCGACTCGACGCCCACCAGTCCGAACGGCTCGTACGCCGACGCCACCACCGTGAAATCCGCCGCCGCGAACAGCGTCTCGATCTCCTTGCAGTAGCCGACATAGCGAATCGTGTCGCTGGTTTTGGGCACGGGCCGGCCAGCCACCACGAGGCAAACCGGCAGCGTGGTCTGCGCGAAAAACGCCTCCAGCAGCGGATAGCCCTTGCGTTCGTGACTGGTCGAGGAAAACATGAAGATCACGCGGTCTTCGGGCAGCTCGAACTTGCGCCGCGCCGCCGCGCGCGCTTCGTCGTCCAGCGGCCGGAAACGCGTGGTATCGACCGGCGGATAGAGCACGTCGATACGCGCCGCCGGCACGCCGTAGAAGCGCTGCAACTCGCGGCTCATCAATTGCGAGTGCGCGACGATCGAACGCGCCTGGGTGTACACGCGCCGCTCGAGATCGATCTGCCATTGGTCGCTGCGGCGAACCGCGCGGCCGGCGGCCTCGAGCGATCCAGGATGCGTGCCGCCGCACAGTGCGACGTCGGCATGCGTGGAGTGGTTGATCGAAAACACGCACGCAGGCCGGTGCCGTTTCAGGCGCTGCTTGAGACGCCAGTCGAACGCCAGGTTGCGCAGCTTGCGCGGAGCCCAGCGGACATTGAGCGGTTGCGCGTCGATCCATGCCGCTTCGGGCAGCGCGCGGTCGATTTCGCGGGCAAAGAGCGTGGGACGCAAGCCCATCCGATGCAAGCCGGCGATCACGTCGCGCGTGTAGCGTTCGGCGCCGCCACTGTTTTTCAGCGCCTGGGCGGTCAGGGCGATGTCGGTGACTGGACGGCGGATCGGGTCGGACAAGGGTTCGCTCTCGGTAAGACGCAACTGCGGCGCAAGGCCGCGCGCGCGGGTGTTGTCGGTGCAGCGGCAATTGTAAAGGATGGCCCTCGGCGCCCGACATGACGCAGCCCTGCCGTCACCGATTAAAATCTAGTCCAACCGCACCCGCCCCGACTCCATGACCGATAGCTTCCCGACATCGCCCGCCTCCGCCGCGCCGGACAGCCAACGCCCGTTGCGTCCGTTGGTATCGATCATCCTGATCGCGTACAACCAGGAAAAGCAGATCGCCGACGCCGTGCGAAGCGCCCTCGCCCAAACCTACCAGCCGCTCGAAATCCTCATCTCCGACGACGCCTCCCGCGACGGCACGTGCGCTGCGATCGAGGCGGCGGTGGCGCAGTACAACGGCCCGCACCGGGTGGTGGTCCGCCGCAATGAAACCAACCAGGGGATCAGCGCGCACCTGTCGCAACTCGCGCAGATGGCTCAGGGAGAACTGCTGTTCGTTGCCGCCGGCGACGACATGTCGGCACCGAACCGCTGCGAGCGGGTCGTCGACTTCTGGCTCGCACGAGACCGTCGCCCCGACCTGATCGCCGCCGATCTCGCCGACATGGACGAAGCCGGTAACGTGCACGAGCGGGTGAGCCCAACCGAACTCGACACCTATCGCAGTTTCGACGACTGGCTGGCGGGCCGGCCGTGGCTGATCGGCGCGGCGCACACCTGGTCGCGGCGCCTGTTCGAGCGTTTCGGGCCGATGCTGCCGGGCACCGCCGCCGAAGATCAGATCATGGTGCTGCGCGCGATCCTCTCAGGCGGGGCTGTCAGCCTGCGCGAACCGCTGGTGCGCTACCGGCGCGGCGGCCTGTCGCGCAAGCGCCGTTATGGCTCGGTGGACGAGCTGATCGCGCGCATGCGCCAGAGCAACCGGTATGGTTTGGGAGAAATCGCGCAGTTGCAGCGCGACGCGGAGATCGGCGGCGTGGGCGAACGCATGCGCGCGGCGATGGCGCCCAAACTGGCGCGTGAACAGTTCATCCACGCCATGTTCGAGGCCGGCGGCCTCCGCGAGCGCGTGGCGCTGCTGTTGCGCAGCTCCAAAGTGAAGCTCGGGCTGCGCATCCGCATGTTGCTCTATACGAGCTGCCCGGTGGTCTACGCGCCCGGCATCTGGCTCAAGCGGGCGATGCGGAAAAACCGCAACTGACGCTGCGGGTATCGGGCGCTTACGACGCGCCGCGCGGCCCGCTGCGCCGCCGGCGCAGGCGTCGGCCGAGCGATGGCCGGCGGGCGTCGACGCCGAAGGTCAGGATGCTTTTGCGCACGCGGCGCATCATCTTCAACGCACGCAGGAAGGTCTCGCCGGTGTGGCTGATCATCACGAATTCGAGCGCGCCGCGCCAATGTTCGATGCCGCGTGAGAACGCGTTCAGATCGTCGCGCGCCTCGACCGGCAATTCAGCGCCGAAACGCCGCGCGAACACGCGAATCTGATCGGCGATACCGTCGATCTGGCGCCGCCGGCTGGCGCCGCGCCGCGCCGCCGCTTCGCCGCCGCATTCGTCGCGCGCGCCCTTGGCCGGCCGCTGGTTGGTCGCGCACGCGCCGACCGCGTTGCTCTCGTGCTGGCGGTATTTCAGATGCGCCTGCGCCACGTGGCGAATCTCGCCAAACGATGCGACAACCATCGCCAGCCACCAGTCGTGCATGACGATGCCGGCCGGAAACGGCAACGCCCGCTCGAGCGTAGCGCGATTGACCAGCATCGCGCAGCCCGGCACATGGTTGCTCAACAGAAAATCCCGCAGACGCTCGGCGCGGCGCGACTTCGCGGTGATGTCGAAGAGCGACTTCGACAGGCAGCACAGCTTCGCATCCACCAGTTCGATGTCGCAGAACGCCAGCGCCGGCGTGCTGTGTCCGCGGGCAGTTTCCACGAACTGCAGCTCACGCATCAGGTCGGCGATTTTCTCGGGCGCCCACACGTCGTCCTGATCGGCCAGCGCGATGTACTCGCCGCGGCAGCCCGCCAGCGCGCGCTCGAAGTTGCGCACGATGCCGACCCGCTCACCGCTCGCCACCAGCCGGACGGGCACCCGGCCGGCGTAGGCCGTCAACAGCTCGGGCGTGCCATCGGTAGACGCGTCGTCCGAGACGACCACCTCGAGATGCGGCCAGTTTTGCGCTTCCAGCGAAGCCAGAAGCTCCGGCAGATAAGTGCGGCCGTTGTACGTCGCAAGCGCAATCGACACCAGAGGCTTGCTGGTCATAGCGTTGTGATGCATGGGTAGTGAGTTCTCTGCAGAGCGGGACGGTGGACGCAAGCCGCTGTGACCCGGCAGCACGACCGGCCGGCGCTGGCAAACAGCGCGGCAGCCGGTCTGGACATGCCGGAACGGGTGAAACCGCGCCAGATCAGGCCGCGTTCTGCTGGAACTGGATACGGTGCAGGTGAGCGTAGAGCCCGTCCTGCATCAGCAGTTCCCGATGGTTGCCTCGCTCGACGATGCGGCCCGCTTCCATCACCAGGATCCGGTCGGCGCGCTCGATGGTCGACAGGCGGTGCGCGATCACCAGTGTCGTGCGGCCCTTCATCAAGGTTTCCAGCGCGGCCTGCACGTGGCGTTCGGACTCGGAATCCAGCGCCGAGGTCGCCTCGTCGAGAATCAGGATCGGCGCGTCCTTGTAGATGGCGCGCGCGATCGCCAGACGCTGCCGCTGACCGCCCGAGAGCATCATGCCGTTGTCGCCGACCAGGGTGTCCATGCCGTTCGGCATGGCCTTGACGGTGTCCCACAGATTAGCAGCGCGCAACGCCGCCTCGACCTTGTTCCGATCGGCCGTCTGCCCGTAAGCGACGTTATTGGCCACCGTGTCGTTGAACAGCACCACGTCCTGGCTCACCATCGCGATCTGGCTGCGCAGCGCGTGCAGATCGTATTCCGGCAGCGCCACGCCGTCGACCAGGATCTGGCCGCCGGTCGGATCGAAGAAGCGCGGCAACAGATTCACCAGCGTGGTCTTGCCGCAGCCCGACGGACCGACGAGCGCGACCATTTCACCCGGCGCCACCTTGAACGACACGTGGTCGAGCGTGTGGCGGTCATGGGTGGCGCTGCTGCCGTAGTTGAACACGACGTCGCGGAACTCCACTTCGCCGCTCGCGCGATCGAGCGGCTTGCCGCCGCCTTCCGGCTCGGACGGCTCGTCGATCAGGCCGAAGATCAGTTCGCAGGCCGTCATGCCGCGCTGCAAAGGCTGGTTCACGTCCATCAGGTGCTTGAGCGGCGAGATGATCAGCAGCATCGACGTGACGAAGGCGACGAAACCGCCCACCGTGGTCTGATCCGACGACGACTGCACCACCGCGATCGTGATGACCACCGCGAGCGCGATCGACGCGAGAAACTGCGTCAGCGGTTGCGCGAGGCCGCCCGACACCGTCATGCGCATGGAGTAGCCGCGCAGACGCTTGCTCATCGACTCGAAGCGGTCCATCTCGTACTGCTCGCCATTGTGGACCTTGACGACCTTGTAGCCCCCCACCGACTCTTCGACGATGTACGAGAGTTCGTTGGTCAGCAGTTGATGCTCGCGGTTCAGACGGCGCAAACGGCGGTTGATCTTGCCGACCAGCCAGCCGATCGACGGCAGCAGCACCGCGACGATCAGCGTCAGACGCCAGTTCAGATAGAACAGATAGCCGAGCAGGAAGACCACGGTGAGCGAATCGCGCACCAGCGTGACCAGCACGCTAAGCAGCACGTTGAGAATCTGGTTCACCTCGAAGACGATCGCGTTGATCACCGTACTCGCGGTTTCGCGCTGGAAGAACGCGACGCTCGTGTGGATCATGCGATCGAACATCTTCACGCGCAGATCGAGCAGGATCTTGTTCGTCACGTAGGCAAGCAGATAGCCGGACGCGTATTGCGACAGGCTGCGAATCAGTGCGAGGCCAATCACTGCGGCTGGCACGAACCACTTGGTCTTGTCGTTGGCGTGCGCGCCGAAGCCCTTGTCCAGCAGAGGCTTGAGCAAGGCAGGGATTGCCGCGTCCGTAGCGGCGCTGACGGCCATCGCGACGATTGCGCCGAGGAGCACCCAGATCAGCGGCTGAATATACGGCCACAGCCGTTTAAAGACGACAGTGGCCGACGACGCCTCGCCTGTGCCGATGGGTTTGCTTAACGTTGGCTTCGCGCTCAAGGAATCCTCTGGGAATGCGGGACAGCAGCCGCGCAGCGGACGGAATGCCTGCCGCGCGGAATATCAAAAAGAGCATTGTAATCGGTCGGAGATGACGCGCCGCGGATCGGGACCGGCTGTGTATACTTGCGCAACCCGTTTTGTGCGGCTCGCTCATCCCACGGGTCTGCACCACCCGCTTGCGCGATTCGTTCCGTCACTCCGCCCTCCACGCTACTCAGGTATGCAAGAAACCACCCTCGGCGTCGCCATCATTACCAAAAACGCGGCGGCACGGCTGGCCGAATGCCTGCAAGCCGTGGCGTTCGCCGATCAGATCGTCGTGATCGACGGCGGCAGCACCGACGGCACCGCCGACATCGCCCGCGCACACGGCGCACGTGTCATCGAACAGACCGACTGGCCGGGCTTCGGTCCGCAAAAGAACCGCGCGGTCGACGCGCTCACCACCGGCTGGATTCTGTCCATCGACGCCGACGAAATCGTCTCGCCCGAACTGGCGTCGGCGATCCGCGCGGCACTCGCCGCCCCCACCGCAGACGTTTACGCGGTGGACCGGTTGTCGAGTTTCTGCGGCCACTGGATCCATCACAGCGGCTGGTATCCGGACTGGATTCCGCGCCTCTTCAAACGCGGCGCAGCCCGTTTCTCCGACGATCTCGTGCACGAACGCCTGGTGTTCGACGCGCCGGCGCAGCGCCTCACCGGCAAGCTGATGCACTACTCGTACGAGGACTTCGAAGGCGTGTTGCGCAAGCTCGACGCCTATTCGACAGCCGGCGCGCAGCAACGCCATGCGGCGGGCCAGCGCGGCAGTTTCGGCAAGGCGCTCGGGCGTGGCGCCTGGGCGTTCGTGCGGACCTATCTGCTACGGCGTGGCTTTCTGGACGGCCGTGCCGGTTTCATGATCGCAGTGTTCAATGCGGAGACCGTGTATTACCGGTTTTTGAAGCTGGCGCGGCTGGGAGAGAACGCGCGGCGGTAGCCGCATGACACGGGCGAAACGCTTGGCCATCGGTTTCGCCCGCCGTCTCAGCGCGGGCGAAACGCCCATCAGCCGCCCATCAATAGACAATCTCGATCGAGCTTCCCGCAAACTCGCCGCGCAGTGCCGCGAGCAGCTCGTCGGTCGGCTTGACGCGCCACGCGTCGCCCAGACGCATTTCACCCTGCGCGTTCTGGCTGCGATAGACGACCTGAACAGCCAGCCCGTTCGGGATCTGCACCTGCTGGCGCTGGCCACCTCCACCATAGCCGCCACCGTTTCGGCCACCGCCGTTGCCACCGCCATTTCCACCACGCGGTGAAGCCGCCGGCGCCGCCGCCGGTTGCGGCTCGTCCTTGCCCGCGCTATGCGCTTCAAGCACGCGCCGCAGAGCCAGCGCGTCCGCATTGCCGTTCATCTGCACCTTCACGGCCTCCGCGTAGCGGCAGCGCGCTCGACCGAGATCCATGACCGTATCGACCGTAAAGCGGATGCCGCCCGTGAACGCGTCGTTGCGCGCCTGGCCCTGCACGACCAGCAGTTCGTCTTCCTTGAAGAGCTGCTTGTGCGCTTCAAAGGTCTCGTTGAAGACCGTCACCTCGCACTGGCCCGTGCCGTCGTCGAGCAGCGCGATCAGCATCTTGCCGCGCTGGGTCATCTGCGTGCGCAGCGACGCGATCACACCCGCGACCAGCTTGTCGCGCCCTTCCTTCAGCTCGCCGATCTTCTGGCGCACGAAGCGGCGCACTTCGTCCTTATAGGCGTCGAACAGATGGCCCGACAGGTAGAAACCGAGTGCGCCCTTTTCTTCCTGGAGCTTTTTCTTTTCCGGCCATTCCGGCTCGTCGACCAGTTCGTGGCCTTGCGACGGCGCGTCGCCCATGTCGAACAGTCCCGCCTGCAACGCGTTGGCGCTCGCCTGTTCGGCGGCTTCCATGGCGAGCGAGACGGAGGCGATCAGTTGCGCGCGATTCGCATGCAAGGTGTCGAACGCCCCGGCGCGGATCAGCGCCTCGATCGTGCGGCGGTTGACGATGCGGCGGTCGACCCGGTTGCAGAAATCGAAGATGTCGATGAACGGACCTTCCTCACGCGCACGCAGGATTTCTTCGATCGCGTTCTGGCCGCTGCCCTTGATTGCGCCCAGACCGTAGCGAATCGTTTTCGACCGTTTGCCGTCAGGCTCCGCAACCGGCTCGAAGCGGTACGCGGACAGATTCACGTCCGGCGGCAGCACGGCCATCTTGTTCGTGAGGCAGTCCTCGAACAGGATCTTGACCTTGTCCGTGTCGTCCATGGCGAGCGACATATTCGCCGCCATGAATTCAGCCGGATGATGCGCCTTCAGCCACGCGGTGTAGTACGCGAGCAGCGCATACGCGGCCGCGTGCGACTTGTTGAAGCCGTAGCCCGCGAACTTCTCCATCAAGTCGAAGATTTCGTCGGCCTTCTCGCCGGTCAGCCCGTTCTTCGCGGCGCCCTGGCGGAACAGCTCGCGATGCTGGGCCATTTCCTCGGCCTTCTTCTTACCCATCGCACGACGCAGCAAGTCGGCGCCACCCAGCGAGTAGCCGCCGATGATCTGCGCCATCTGCATCACCTGCTCCTGGTAGACCATGATGCCGTAGGTCTCTTGCAGAACAGGTTCGACACGCGGATCCGGATACTCGACCACTTCACGGCCGTGCTTACGGGCGCAGAAGCTCGGGATCAGGTCCATCGGTCCAGGACGGTACAACGCGACCAGCGCGATGATGTCCTCGAAACGGTCGGGCTGGGCGTCTTTCAGCATGCCCTGCATGCCGCGGCTTTCCAGCTGGAACACGGCGACCGTATTCGCTTTCTTCAGGATCGAGAACGACGCCGGGTCGTCGAGCGGCACCTGCGCGAGCGACCAGTCCTGCTTCGACGGATCGAGACGGCGGATATAGCGCTCGGCCCAGTCGAGAATCGTCAGCGTGGTCAGGCCCAGAAAGTCGAACTTCACGAGGCCGACGGCTTCCACGTCGTCCTTGTCGTACTGGCTCACGACTCCGCTTTCGTCGCCCTGCGTATAGAGCGGGCAGAAATCAGTCAGCTTGCCGGGCGCGATCAGCACGCCGCCCGCGTGCATGCCGACGTTACGCGTGAGGCCCTCCACCCGCTGCGCGAGTTCGAGCAGCTGGTGCACCTCGTCTTCGTTGTCGAACCGTTCCTGCAGCAGCGGTTCTTCCTTCATGGCGTCGGCAATGGTGACGTGCTTGCCCGGCTTGAACGGAATCAGCTTCGCAATGCCGTCCGTGAACATGTAGCCGAGATCGAGCACCCGGCCGATGTCGCGCACCGCCGCCTTCGCCGCCATCGTGCCGAAGGTGGCGATCTGCGACACGGCGTCCGCGCCGTATTTCTCCTTCACGTACTGGATCACGCGATCGCGGCCGTGCTGGCAGAAGTCGATGTCGAAGTCGGGCATCGACACCCGTTCCGGATTCAGGAAACGTTCGAACAGCAGGTTGTAGCGCAGCGGATCGAGATCGGTCACGCCGAGCGCGTACGCGACCAGCGAACCCGCGCCCGAACCCCGGCCAGGACCTACCGGCACGCCGTTGTTCTTCGCCCAGTTGATAAAGTCCGCAACGATCAGGAAGTAGCCCGGAAAGCCCATCTTGATGATCGTGCCGCACTCGAATTCGAGGCGCTGATAATAGGTTTCGCGCTGCGCGGCGCGCTCGGCCTCAACCGGGTACAACTGCTCGAGACGCTTTTCGAGCCCCTCTTTCGACAGATGCACGAGGTAGTCGTCGAGCGACATGCCGTCGGGCGTAGGAAAGAGCGGCAGCTTCGGCTTGCCGAGTTCGAGCGTGAGGTTGCAGCGCCTGGCGATTTCCACCGTGTTGGCGAGCGCCGCCGGAATGTCCGCGAACAGCGCGGCCATCTCTTCCTGCCCGCGGAAATACTGCTCGGACGTGAAGCGTTTCGAGCGGCGCGGATTCGCGAGGATGTCGCCTTCGGAAATACACACGCGCGCTTCGTGCGCGGTGAAGTCGTCCGGCGTCATGAACTGCATGGGGTGCGTGGCGACCACCGGCAATTTCAACGCCGCCGCGAGCGCGACCGCCTGCTGCAAGTACTGCTCGCCGCCCGGCTGACCGTAACGCTGCAGCTCGATATAGAAGCCGTTCGGGAATACCTTGGCCCAGCGCAGCGCGTTGCGTTTGGCCGCATCTTCGTTGCCCGCCGCGAGCGCGAGGCCCACGTCGCCTTGCTGCGCGCCGGACAGCGCGAGCAGCCCCTCCCCCAGCCCGGACTCGAGCCAGCCGGCCTCGACTTCCGCGCGGCCGCGGTACTGATTCGTGAGCGACGCCTTGCTGAGCAATTCGCACAGGTTCAGGTAGCCGCGCCGGTCTTTCACCAGCAGCAGCAAACGGGAAGGCTTCTCGCGGTCGTCCGGATTGGTGATCCAGACGTCGCAGCCGGCAATGGGTTTGACCCCTTTGCCACGGGCTTCCTTGTAGAAACGGACGAGGCCGAACGCGTTGCCAAGATCGGTGAGCGCAAGCGCGCCCTGACCGTCTTTGGCCGCGGCCTTGACGATGTCGTCAAGACGCACGATGCCGTCGGCAATCGAGAATTCGGAGTGAACGCGGAGATGAACGAAGCGGGGATCTGACATGGGCGACATTGTAACCCCAGGCTTCGCGAGTTTTCAGGCCAAAACCGCGCGTTAGCCGTTCGGCTTAGGACGCCGGTGCGTGAGCGCTGCGCACAGGCCCGCCTCACGCTACGGATCATTCTGGTAAGCGCGCCCAAGGGCAATTCCACGGCAAGTTTGCGCACGATTTGCGCCACCTCAAGCGGCCCGCCTTTCGGCCGAGTCCGGGAATGCGCCGGGTTGAGGGATAATAGCGGTTTCGTCCTTTTCGACGTGGCCGCGCCCCATGGCGTCCGCCCGCGGGCCGCTCAATGCGCCCCCGTTTTTTCGCGGCCCCGGTCACGCCTTACAGCTGAACACCTATGAGTATCGTCAATCTCGCCGCGTACCATTTCGCGACTATCGAAGACACCGCCGCATGGCGTCCGTTCGTCACCGAGCGCTGCAACGCGCTCGGCCTGCGCGGCACCATTCTGCTGGCGCCGGAAGGCATCAACCTGTTCGTCGCCGGTACGCGTGAAGCCGCCAGCGCGTTTATCGACTACATCCGTCACGACGCGCTGTTCGAAGGCAAGTTCACCAACCTGCAATTCAAGGAAAGCCTGTCGGAGAAGCAGCCGTTCACCCGCATGCTGGTCAAGCTCAAGCGTGAAATCATCACGATGAAAAAACCGGCCATCCGTCCGGAGCTCGGCCGCGCGCCGTTCGTCGACGCGCCCACGCTGAAGGCCTGGCTGGACCGCGGTCATGACGACGAGGGCCGGCCCGTCGTGATGCTCGACACGCGCAACGCGTTCGAAGTCGACGTCGGCACCTTCGACAACGCGCTCGACTACCGCATTACGAAATTCAGCGAATTTCCGGAGGTGATCGAGCAGAACCGCGCCGACCTCGAAGGCAAGACGGTCGTGTCGTTCTGCACGGGCGGGATTCGCTGCGAGAAGGCCGCGATCCATATGAAGGACGTCGGCATCGAGAATGTCTACCAGCTCGAAGGCGGCATCCTGAAGTATTTCGAGGAAGTGGGCGGCGCGCATTATCACGGCGACTGCTTCGTGTTCGACTACCGCACCGCGCTGAATCCGCAACTCGAGCCCACGGCCACCGTGCAATGCTTCGGCTGCCGCGCCGTGGTGCCGCCGCAAGCGCAACAATCGCCGCTGTACGTGGCGGGCAAGACGTGTCCGGAATGCCATCCGGACAGCAAGGCCGCACGCGCCGCGTGATCTACCGCGGACGCTTCGCGCCCTCGCCCACCGGGCCGCTGCATTTCGGCTCGCTGGTGAGCGCGCTCGCAAGCTGGCTGGACGCGCGCGCGCATCGAGGTGTCTGGCTCGTCCGTATCGAGGACATCGACGGTCCGCGCACGGTGCCCGGCGCCGCCGAAGATATTCTCGCCACCCTCGAAGGTTTCGGCATGCGGGCAGACGAACCGCCCGTCTGGCAAAGCAGGCGCCTTGCGCGCTACGAGCAGGCGCTGGAGCAATTAGAGTCAGCCGGCGCGATCTATCCGTGCGGCTGCACGCGCAAGGAAATTGCCGACTCGCTGCTGCATGCGCATGCCCGCAACACGACTCTCGCCTACCCCGGCACCTGCCGCGACGGCCTGCACGGCAAACCGGCGCGCGCATGGCGCCTGCGCGTGCCCGACGGCGACGCCGCCGTGATCACCTTCGAAGACCGCTGGCAAGGTACGCAAACGCAGAACCTCGCGACGGAGGTCGGCGATTTCGTGCTCGAACGGGCAGACGGCCAATGGGCCTATCAACTGGCGGTGGTGGTGGACGACGCCGACGCGGGCATCACGCACATCGTGCGCGGCGCGGACTTGATGGATTCAACGGCGCGGCAGATCTATTTGCAGCGCCGCCTTGGCGTGCCGACGCCCGAGTATCTGCATGTGCCCGTGGTGACCAACGAACAGGGCGACAAGCTCAGTAAGCAAACCGGCGCAACGGCGCTGGACACCGACCGGCCGCTTGAAGCGTTGAGCGCGGCCACCCGGCATCTCGGGCTCGATCTGCCGCCCGGCACGGCTCAGAAGACGCTAGAGGGTTTTTATGCCGCCGCCACGGCGGCATGGGCCGCCCGCATGGGTGTGAGGGTGTAAACGCGCTTCGCGTGTGAATATCTGGAGCGCCGGAACGCCCGGACGAGCGCCCAGGCCTCGACGGCAACCCGCCATCAGGAAGACATCAGGACGACGAAGGCGTCTTCCGCGGCATCCCAAACCCGCCCAGCAGCGCCGCCAACGGTTGCTTGGAAGCCGGCTTCTGCGGCGCAGCCGAAGCAGCCGCGGCCTCCTCGATCTTCCGAACCGACGAAGGCGACGGCACATAAGGCTTCAGGAAGAAGTCATCCACCGGCTGCGCGCGATGATGATGCGGACGGTCGAACGAACCCGACGGTGCCCCCGTGCGCCGGCGGCTGCCGCGCTCTTCGCGTCCGTCGACACGCTCGCGGCGCGGCGGGCGCTCTTCGTGGTGATGACGCACCGGCGCATCCACCGTGAGGTGCTGCACTTCCAGCGGACGCTTGATCAGCTTCTCGATATCGGCGAGCTGCTTGCGCTCATTCGGGCTGCACAGCGACAACGCATCGCCCGACGCACCGGCGCGGCCGGTACGGCCGATACGGTGCACGTAGTCTTCCGCGTTGAACGGCAGGTCGAAGTTGATCACGGCGGGCAATTCGGCAATATCCAGACCGCGCGCGGCGACGTCGGTCGCCACCAGTGCCTCGATCTCGCCGCGCTTGAACGCGTCGAGCGCCTGCATCCGTTCATTCTGCGTGCGGTCGCCGTGAATCGCGGTCGCGACCACGCCGTCGCGCTCGAGACTGCGCGCGAGACGGCTCGCGCCGATCTTGCTGTTGCAGAACACGATGACCTGCTTGAGGCTACGCTCGCGGATCAGTTGCACAACCGCGCCCGTCTTGTCGCCCTCGGCCACTTCGTACACGATCTGCGTGACGTTGGTTGCCGTCGAATTGCTGCGCGCGACCTCAATGGTCTGCGGGTTGCGCAGGTAGGTCGCGGCGAGCTTCTTGATTTCGCCCGAGAACGTGGCCGAAAACAGCAGCGTCTGACGTTCTTTCGGCAGCAGATTCAGAATGCGCTGCAAATCCGGCAGGAAGCCCATGTCGAGCATGCGGTCGGCTTCGTCGAGCACGAGGATCTGCACCTGCCCGAGGTTGGCGGTTTTCTGTTGCACGTGGTCGAGCAGCCGGCCCGGCGTGGCGATCAGAATTTCGACGCCGCGGCGCAATTGATCGGACTGCGGATTCATGTCCACGCCGCCGAACACCACGGCGCTGCGCAGCGCAGTGTGCTTCGCGTACGACTGCACGTTCGCGGCGACCTGATCGGCCAGTTCGCGGGTCGGCGTGAGGATCAGCGCGCGCACCGGATGGCGGGCGGGCGATGCACTCGTGCTGGCCTGCGGCAACAGGCGCTGGATGATCGGCAGCGAGAAGCTGGCGGTCTTGCCGGTGCCGGTTTGCGCGGCGCCCATCACGTCACGGCCGGCCAGCACGACGGGAATAGCCTGCGCCTGGATCGGCGTCGGCGTGGTGTAGCCCGATTCCTTGACGGCTCTCAGGATGTCGGGCGCGAGGCCGAATTGATCAAAAGTCGCAGTACTGGTCGTGACGGCTGTGTCGGACATGGTGGCTTTCGCTAAAAATGCGCTTGGCGCGTGCGCGCGGCAGCGGTCGGAACCGCGGAGGGCATCAGGATGAAGGCGGAGCCACGGCGTTCCGCACGGGACCCGACGGTAATGCGGGTAAAAATGCGGCCGGCTCCGGCCGGCGGATACACCCGCCGGAAAGGCCGGTATTGTAGCACTTCAGCAAAAACACTCATGGCGCATGCGCCGGCTTTCTGCTTACGCCGGCGAAAGGGCATAGCCGCAGCGCCTTCCGCCGGTGGGGCAAAGCGCCCGCGCGCTCCGCTGGCAGCGTAGTTCGCGCAGGCGACAGTTGCGTGACAGGCGACGTGACAGCCGGCCTCTCCCGCGCCGTGGGAAAGGCCGCCTCGCCGCACCGCCTCACCACGTTTCGCGCATCACCATCAGGCGCGGTTCGGTCATGTCTTCGATCGCGTAGCGCACGCCTTCGCGTCCGAGCCCCGAATCCTTCACGCCGCCATACGGCATGTTGTCGACCCGGAACGACGGCACGTCGTTGATCACCACGCCGCCCACGTCGAGTTCGTCCCACGCGCGATGAGCGTGCGCGAGCGAATCGGTGAACACCCCCGCTTGCAGGCCGAAGTCGCTGTCGTTGACGGCTTCGAGCGCGGCGTCGAAATCGTCGAAACGCTCCAGCATCGCCACCGGCCCAAATGCTTCCTTGCGATACAGATCCGTATCGGGCTTGACGCCCTCGAGCAGCGTGGCCTCGAACATCGCGCCCTCGACCTTGCCGCCCGCGACGATGACCGCGCCCGCCTTGACCGCGCTGTCCATCCAGCCGGCGAGACGCTTCGACTCCGATTCCGAGATCATCGGCCCGACGAAGGTCTTTTCGTCTTTCGGGTCGCCCATCACCAGCGACTTGGTCTTGGCGATCAGTTTCTCGCGCAGCGCGTCATAGAGCTTCGTATGGACCAGAATCCGCTGCACGCCGATGCAGCTCTGCCCCGACTGATAGTACGCGCCGAAGGCGAGCCGTTCGACCACGTAGTCGAGCTTGTCGCCCTGGTCGCCGTCGACGATCGCCGCCGCATTGCCGCCCAGCTCCAGAATCACCTTCTTCTTGCCGGCCTTCCTCTTCAGGTCCCAGCCCACCGCGGGCGACCCGGTAAAGGACAGCAGTTTGAAACGCTCGTCGGTGGTAAACAGGTCCGCGCCGTCGCGGTGCGCCGGCAGAATCGAGAACGCGCCCTTCGGCAAGTCGGTCTCCGCCAGCACCTCGCCCATGATGAGCGCGCCGACCGGCGTGCGGCTCGCCGGTTTCAGCACGAACGGCACGCCCGCGGCGATAGCCGGCGCCACTTTGTGCGCGGTCAGGTTGAGCGGAAAATTGAACGGCGAAATAAACGAGCACGGGCCGATCGGCACGCGCTTCACGTAGCCGTGATAGCCCCGCGCGCGCGGCGAAATCTCCAGATTGATGATCTCGCCGTCAATGCGCACCGACTCCTCCGCGGCCACCTTGAACGTGTCGATCAGGCGCGTGACCTCGCCTCTCGAGTCGTTGATCGGCTTGCCCGCCTCGATACACAACGCCAGCGCCAGTTCGTCGTAACGCTCGCGAAAGCGCTTCACGCAATGCTCGAGCACCGCCTGGCGCTTGAACGGCGGAAAGGCACGCAGGGCCGGCATGGCGTCGACGGCATGGCCGATCGCCTTGTCGATCGCGGCGGCGTCGGCCATCGCCACGCGGGTGGCCACTTCGCCGCTGAATTTATCGGTGACTTCGAGATCGGTGTTGGCGGCCACCGCCTCGTTGGCGAGGTAGTACGGGTAAGTCTTGTTCAACATCACGCGTTCTCCTTGATCCAATGCACGTGGGCAGCAACCCAGCCTGCAAGGGCCGGGCTCCGCGGCCGTTCACAATTGCGCGGACAGCCGCTTGATCTCGCGATTGAGCACGCGCTCGTTATCCGAATAGTCGATCGGCAGATCGATCACATGCACGCCGGGCGTCGCGAAGCATTCGCGCAGCAACGGCGCGAACTGGTCCGCTGTTTCGATACGGTGCCCCTTCGCGCCGTAGCTCTCGGCATAGTCGACGAAGTCCGGATTGCGCAGCGTCATGCCGTAGTCCGGGAAATTCATGTTTTCCTGCTTCCAGCGGATCATGCCGAACGCGTCGTCGCGCAAGATCAGGACCACCAGATCGAGCTTCAGACGCACCGCCGTTTCCAGTTCCTGCGAGTTCATCATGAAGCCGCCGTCGCCGCACACCGCGATCACCTTGCGCTCCGGATGCACGATCTTGCTGGCAATTGCCGACGGCAGGCCCGCTCCCATCGACGCCAGCGCATTGTCGAGCAGCAGCGAGTTCGGTTCATGCGCGCGGTAGTAGCGGGCGAACCAGATCTTGTACATGCCGTTGTCCAGACACACGATGCCGTCCACCGGCGTGGTCTCGTATACGTCGTTGACGATCCGCACCGGATACATCGGAAAACGGTCGTCGTGCTGGCCTTTGACGAGATGCGCCTCGAAGTGCGCCTTGATTTCCTTGAAGCGCGTGAAGTCCCAATGCTCCTGCCGCTCCTTGAGGCTTTCCTTGAGCTGCCACACGGCGTTGGCGATATCGCCGACCACTTCGATCTGCGGGAAGTACACCGTATCGACTTCCGCGCCGAGGAAGTTGACGTGAATCACCGTTTTCTCGTTCGCTTCGCCGGCGCGCATGAAGAACGGCGGCTTCTCGATCACGTCGTGACCGACGTTGATAATGCAGTCCGCGAGCTCGATCGCGCGGTGCACGAAGTCGCCGTCGGACAAAGTCGCATTGCCGAGCCACAGCGGGTGCGACTCGTCGATCACGCCCTTGCCCATCTGCGTCGTGAAGAACGGAATGCCGATCTGGTCGACGAACTCGCGCAGCATCTTGGTGGTGGTCTTGCGGTTGCCGCCCGCGCCGATCATCAGCAACGGATGCTTTGCCCGGGTGATCGCCTCGACCGCGCGCGCCACCGCTTTCTCCTCGGCGACGGGCCGGCGGCTGAAGCTCTTCGGAATCGGTTTGCCGTCGCCCTCTTCATGCGCGACGTCTTCGGGCAATTCGAGGTGCGTGGCGCCGGGCCGTTCTTCTTCCGCCCGGCGAAACGCCTCGCGCACGGCCGCCGGAATATTGGCGTTCGACACGATCTGCCGCGTGTACTTGGTGAGCGGCTCCATCATGCGCACCACGTCGACGATCTGGAAATGCCCTTGCTTGCTCGACTTGATCGGCTTCTGGCCGGTGACCATCAGCATCGGCATGCCGCCCAGTTGCGCGTAAGCCGCGGCGGTGACGAAATTGGTCGCGCCGGGGCCGAGCGTGGCGAGACATACGCCGGTGCGGCCGGTCAGGCGCCCGTAGGTGGCGGCCATGAACCCGGCTGCCTGTTCATGGCGCGTAAGGATCAGACGAATTTTCGAGCGGCGCAGCGATTCGAGCAGATCGAGATTTTCTTCGCCGGGAATACCGAACACGTACTCGACACCTTCGGCTTCCAGCGATTTGACGAACAGGTCTGATGCTTTCATTGAGGGTCTCGCTTGATGATACGGACGTGGGGCGTGAGTCCCACGGTTGGGGTCCGGAAACGAACCATCGAAGACGACGAGCGCCACGCAGGCGGCGCGCGGCATTGGGTGACGGCATGCGACGACTGCACGGCCAATGCCACGCCGCACAGCTTACTACTCGAATGGAAATGACGTGTGCCGGCGGACAACGCGGCGAGAAAAAGGCCGGACATGGCGAGCGGCGGCATAGGAGAGGAAGGCCGCCGCATCGCGTCTAGCGGCTGATGGTGATGCAGTCCGAGAGCATCGGCGGCGCATTTTCGCCGTCCATCGCGTCATAGAGGTCGGCGCGCGGGCCCTTGGTCCACCACGTGTAACTGCCGGCCTGGTATTTCGCGCCGGACGCCGCGATCGTATTGACGAACAGCAGGCGCTTGCCCTTCACCGGCACGAGCGCGAAGCTCTGCCCGTTTGCCGTATTCCAGTAGGTGACCTGGAGAATCTTGCCGGTCGCGCAGGTGTATTTGTTCGTCTGGCGGTTCTTGGCCTGCATCTGCGCGAACTGCAACGGTTCGGCCCACGCCGTGCCGTTGAGCGCCGCGAGACCCGCCGCCGTGGTTACCGCAACAAGCCATTTCTTCATGAGATGCCTCGATTGTTGCTGCACTTCGAATCCGGCTGGCGCGCCGCGCGTGGCGGTGACGGTGACGGTGATAGCTGCGGCTGACGGCGGATCGCTTATGGATCGATCACGTCGGCACACGCATCGGTCGGCGCGGCGGCGACGTGCCCCACCACCGGCAGGATCTTCAGACCGGCCGACGCGATCCTGCACGGTGCAGCCGCGAGGCCGCACCCGGTCAACCCGACACACAAAGCGAGCGCCACACCGAGTGCGCCGAACCTGCCGGCCCAAGCGCGCCGCGCGTTGTTGCTCAAATCCAGCGCCATAAAGACCTCGACTCCGTTACTTCGCCGACACCGGCCGCACCGCCGCCGCGGCCTGCTTCGCCCGCGAGCGCGCTTCGTCAGTATTCTCGCCGGTGGCCAGCGCCACACCCATGCGGCGCTTGACGAAACTCTCCGGCTTGCCGAACAGGCGCAGATCCGCATTGGGCACCGCCAATGCCGCTGCAACGCCTTCAAACGCGATGCCCACTTCGTCCCGGCCGCCATAAATCACCGCCGACGCCCCCGGCGCACGCAGCGACGTATCGACCGGCAAACCGAGAATCGCGCGCGCGTGCAATTCGAATTCCGAAAACCGTTGCGAGCACAGCGTGACGAGACCCGTGTCGTGCGGACGCGGACTCACTTCCGAAAACCATACGTCATCGCCGCGCACGAAAAGTTCCACGCCGAACAGGCCCCGGCCGCCGAGCGCGGCCGTCACCTTGTGCGCCACTTCGCGCGAACGTTCGAGCGCGAGCGGGCTCATGGGCTGCGGCTGCCACGATTCGACGTAGTCGCCCGCCACCTGCACGTGGCCGATCGGGTCGCAGAAATACGTGCCGACTTCGCCGTTCGCCGGGTCGATGGCGCGCACCGTCAATTGCGTGATTTCGTACTCGAAGTCGATAAAGCCTTCGACGATCACACGCCCGTGATTCACGCGGCCGCCCGCCATCGCGTACTGCCATGCGGGTTCGACGTCGGCCTCGCTCCTGAGCACCGACTGCCCCTTGCCGGACGACGACATGACCGGCTTCACCACGCACGGATAGCCGACCTGGGCGATGCCGGCGCGCAGCTCCTCGAGCGAATCGGCGAAAGCGTACGGCGAGGTCGGCAAGCCGAGTTCCTCGGCGGCGAGACGGCGGATGCCTTCGCGGTTCATGGTGAGCTGGGTGGCGCGCGCGGTCGGGATCACTTCGGCGAGACCGTCGGTTTCGATGGCCGCGAGCGCGTCGGTCGCGATCGCCTCGATCTCGGGGACGATCAGATGCGGGCGTTCCTGTTCGACCAGCGCGCGCAGCGCGGCACGGTCGGTCATGTCGATCACGTGTGCGCGGTGCGCGACCTGGTGGCCCGGCGCATTCGGGTAACGGTCGACGGCGATCACTTCGACGCCCAGCCGTTGCAGCGCGATGATCACTTCCTTGCCGAGCTCGCCGGCGCCGAGCAGCATGACGCGCGTGGCGGACTCAGAAAGGGGCGTGCCGATCCGTTGGCCGATCTGCATGAGGTCTCCAGATAAAAGTCGGATGAGGGTGGGATTGGGGAGACCACGATGTTAACATGCCACCCCTGATGCCAACCCTGATACCAACCCCGATGCGCACCCCGGCCTCATAGCCCGGCCACGCAGCCCGGATGCGCCACCTGCTTTGCACTCCATCTCGCACGCGAACGCTCTCGCGTGCGGCGAGCTTAGTGCGTTACCCTTACGCCTTTGCCAGTTTTAAGAGGAACGACGCCATGCTCCAAAGCTCCTCCGCGTGCGGTTTCGCGCGCTTTGCTCCGTATGCCCGCCAGACCATCGCCGCGTTGAGCGTCGCCGCGCTGCTGAGCGCCTGCGCAATCCCGAAACATCCGGACGCGGAAGCCGCCGCGCCCGATCCGTTCAATCCGGCGGCCGCGCAACTGCTCGACGACACCAGCTGGGTGCTGAGCGCCTGGAAGCAGGCCGACGGCACGGCGCGCGCGATCCCAACCGCCGATCAGGGCGCGCCGATCACGCTCACACTCTCCACCGCAGCCGGCCAGCGCCACGCCAGCGGGTTTTCCGGCTGCAACCGCTATATGGGCTCGTATGCGCTGAAAGACGGCAAGCTGAACTTCGGCACATTGGGCGGCACGCGCATGGCGTGCGCGACGCCGGGCGGACAGATTGAAGGCGCCTATCTCAACGCACTGACGCACATCGACCGTACCGGTGTACAGATGCGCGCGCCGCAGCAGATGCAGCTCGTGCTCGATAACGGCGACACGCTGACTTTCGACCGCAGCACAAAATGAGCGGCACGCGCAGCGCCCGGCGGACCACGCGGTGTGCCGGGGGGCGCAGCGGTCAGCGCGGCGTGGAGTGCCATGTGAAGCGCGACGTGAAGCGCGCGCCGCGGCGGTCGGGATGCACTGAATTACACACTGAATTGCAATTGGACGCAGGCATACTTGTGTCCGCCGTCGAAGCATCGGGCTTCGCCGGTTTAAACTCGACGGGTTGCGTTTCCGCGCGTCCGTCATTCGTTGATGTCTAGTATGCACACGGTAGTTTTCGGCTGGTTCGGCGGGTCAGCCGTCTGGTTTATTCCTCTTTTGTGGCGTCTCGTGAAAGCGGCGCTGCCGGGCGGCGCGGGTCTGCGCGGCCCCGGCACGATCCGGCTTTGGCTCGGCTTCGTCTGTGCGCTGGTGGCCAGCTGCACGCTCGAGGCGTCGCTGATCGGCGCGGCCGGGGTGAATGGTTTCGGCCATGCACTTGCCGCGGGCTTCGGCCATCTGCTCGGGCCTATCGGCACGCCGCTCGTGGCGCTCGCCCTGCTGCTTGTCAGCCTGCCCTGGCTGATCGACTTCCGCTGGCGCGACTTCGCCGCCTGGGCCGACGCGGCATTCGGCCTCGGCCTGTCACGCGGCCTCGCCAAACGCGACGAGCAGGCACGCCGTCATCGCAGCGCCGACGACAGCGCGCCGTCGCACGTTTCGCCGGCTACCAACACGATGGCGCCTAAAACCAACGGACGCAACGGACGTTATGCGCGGCCGACGGTGTGGCGGCCGCCGGCAAGCGGGCGTGGCGCGAGTGCGGCCGGCGCGGCGGCCGCTGCGGTCGGCAAGGACGCTGCGGCGCGTGGCACCGGAGCGAACTGGCGCGCCGGCGCGGCAACACCGCGCAGCGCGGCGGCGCAGGCCGAGCCGGTGCTGCGCACGGGCGCGGCGAGCACGCCGCCACGGCACGTATCGATGCAGACGTCGCCGCTCGACGCGGAGAAGGCTGGATGGATGCAGGTCGAGCCGGTTGCGCCGGCCGGTTGGCTGGGCGAGAGCGCGCCCCGCGCGGCCGCATCTGCGGCGGCGGTGCGGCCGGGGGTTGCGGGGACGGCGGCGCGTGGTGGCGCGTCGCAGATTGGTCGTCGCTCGGCTGGAGAACAGCGGCCTGTGGGATCCACTGGCGTCGGCGGTGGTTTGGCGGCAGCCATGGGTGCTGCCGCTGTTCCGGCTGGCGCGGCGGCGGCTTCAGTGACTTCAGGCGCTTTGGCAGCGAAGGCAGCCCATACCATGGCGGGATCGCGTGATGTGTCGGGCGCGGCCGCTAACGCAACGGGTTCGATGGCGGCCGGCGCGAGCCGTCCGTCGACGACGGTCCGCGGCTCAGCGGGCTCAGTGGGCTCAGCGGGCTCAGCGGGCTCAGCGGGCTCAGCGGGCTCAGCGGGCTCAGCGGGCTCAGCGGGCTCAGCGGCTAGCCTCAACCGCTCGTCGGCACCTCGTCAACCGTTCTCGCCTGCCCCACGAGCGAACGATGCCACGCCGGCGCCGGCAGCGCGTCGGCCCGCGCCCAGCTATACGAGGCCGATGCCGACGGCGCAAACAGTTACGCCGCCCCCCAGCGTCCAGGAGACGCTTCGCAGCATCGCGGAAAATACCGCGCGCTGGACCGACATGGCCGGGGTCAGCCTCGCGCGCAGCAGCAGCCCGGACGGCGTGAAGGTCACCGCTGCGCCGCACGCGGCACCCGCGTTCGCGGCTGAGCAACCGACTGCGGACGTGCCGCGCGCGGATGCAGCCGAACCGGTTCCGGCACTGCACGCGCATGTGCTCGAACCAGTGGTTGCTGAAGCGGCACCGATTGATCACGCGATGCAAGCCGAGGCCGAGGCCGACGCAGCTCGCATGGAAGCGGCGTTCGCGGCGTCGTCGGAGGTTGGCCACCAGCCCGTTGTGCAATGGCCGATCGAACCGCCAGTCACTCAGACGACGCCGACGGCAATGCAGGCGTTTGCGCCTGCACCAGCAGCCGCAGCAACACTTGCGCCTGTAGCCGCGCTCGAACCGGCGGCTGTGCCTCCATCGGCATTTGCGCCTGCGCCTGATCCCGAACCGGAGTTTGCGCCTCCATCAGCGCCGGCCGCTGCGCCTTCTTCTGCGCCTGCATCTACACCTGCGTCGGCGCTCGAACCGGCCTTTGTGCCTCCGCCATCGCCGGTCACCGCACCTGCACGTGCACCGGAGTTTGTGCATCCGCCGGTACCGGTCGCCGCACCTGCGCCCGCCACATCACAACACCTGGCGCCGGCCGCAACGCCTACGCCGTTCCAGATCTTCGCGGCCCAGTTGCAAGCGAGCGAGACAACACCGGATGAGCCGCCGTTCGAAGACGACTCAGCGTTGTTGACTACTCACGCCGACACCCACACGGGCCCGAGTACCGAAGTCGAGCATGCCGTCAGTCAGCTTGCGGAACATGCGGGAATTGCCGAGCCTGCTATCGCTGTACCCGCCACCATTGCAATCGCCGAACAGGTCGGCGAAGCCGCACCGCACGTTGAACCGCATGCTGCGGCACCGGTCGCCGAAGTCGTCATCGATCAAGCGCTCGTGCCGTGGGAAACTGAAATCGTCGCTGGCGCGACGCGCCACGCTGCATCGTCACCGGACGTAGTGCCCGTCGAGCACGCAGCGAATCGCGCCGCCTCCGTGCCACCGCAGGATGCCATTGCGCAGGCATCGAACGTGGTTCGCTTCCCGGGTTTCGCGGTTCAGGCCGTCTCCGATAGCCCCGAAGCCATCGCCGGCGAATCCGTGACCGGAAACCCTGTCGGCATCCCCGCTACGGCACACGCAACGCCTGTCACCGCCACGCCCCCGAGCGCCGCGCCTACCGATGCTCTGGCCGCTCCAGCCATCCTGGCCGCCGAACCCGTCACGTCAGTCGCCCTATCCGCCC
>NZ_LXKA01000233.1 GCF_001645125.1 Paraburkholderia ginsengiterrae
AGACGATTCAGCCGCCAGGCCCAGCTCTGGTTGCAGCGATGTCGCTGCCGGTGCCGGCCCACGCCCAATCCACGGACGACTTTCATCTCTGTCTCTTCGGCCCGTCGACCGCTGCGCAGGCGCACTATGGTAAGGACCTCCAGAACGGCCTCACCCTGGCCGCGGAAGACATGAACGCAAGTCAGCCGATGATCGGCCGCACGCAGTTTCGCTTCGTGCTGCACTCTTCCGACGACCCCGCTGCCCCCCGCCCCTGCACGACCGTCGCCCCTCCGCCGGTGCACCACTGCCTCAACAGCCTGCTCGTCCCCCTCACCACCGCAACCCCCTTTCCCTCCTCGCGCCCATCCCCGAACGCGCGCCTCCCCACTCTCGCCATGCCGCCCTCTCCCGCCCCCACCCTACACACCTTGACTACCCCTCTGCGCACTCCGCACCTCGCCCCTCATCCCTGTTCGG
>NZ_LXKA01000234.1 GCF_001645125.1 Paraburkholderia ginsengiterrae
GCGGTGACGGTGGAGGATTGCAGAGGAGCAGGAGCGGTCATACGTGGGGGCTGTGTGCGATAGCAGGTACGAGGAGATAGATTCGCGGCAAACTGTTACGTGTCTGCCGCGACCTGAATGGATTGTCACACGCCAGTCCACACAGCGTTGAAGGTGCCGGCATCGCTGGACTGCTCCTGAAGGTACGTGAGAAAGGGGCCGAACCCGAGAAGCGTCTAGCACGCGGCGTGCGGTGCGTGACGGAAGCGGTGGCGGGCGCGAGGATGTGCGTGGAGGTGTTGGACGGGTCACGCCGCAGAGGCAGCAGCGTCGCGGAGAGGTTGTCAGCGAGGGCCGCGTGGAGTTGGGGCGCGGCGGAGAGCAGCACCCGCGGGAGAGCTGCAATTTTCGATGCCGCGGCCGCAGCCGCTTGCGGGTTGTGACCCGCGACCAGCACGTGCACGTCGCCACCAATGTTC
>NZ_LXKA01000235.1 GCF_001645125.1 Paraburkholderia ginsengiterrae
CCTGCACAGCGTCTCCTGCGGTCCGGTCCTTCAGCTCAAAAACGCGCCGAAGCGGCAACCCCTCCGCCTAAGCCTGCATGGCCGCAGCCGGCCTCGAACCGGCTAGCTCTTCGACCAACCCCCCATACGTGGCCGCGCTCCCGCCCGCCAAAGCGGTTCTCGCCTCCCATCCCACTTGCGCCCTCCCCCCCATGTCCCCCATCTCTCCCCGCCTCCCTCCCTCCCTCACCCCCCCCCACCCCTCTCCTCCCCCCCCTCCCCCCTCCCCCAGCCCCCCCCCCTGCCCTTATCCCCCCTCCCGTCTACCCAGCCCCCTTCTCCCCCCCCCTCCCTCTCTCCCTCCCCCTCCCCGCCGCCCCCTCCCCCTCTTCCTTCTGCCACCGTCGCACCCTCCCCACCCACCTCTCCCTCCCCCTCCCCCCTCTCCTCTTCTCTCTCTCATTGCCCTACCCGCCTCC
>NZ_LXKA01000236.1 GCF_001645125.1 Paraburkholderia ginsengiterrae
GGCCAGCGGTCGGGAATACGGAGCTGTGGCAAGGCATCAGTAGCAAGGCCTCCACGATTGCTCTTACGCACGCGTGACCCTTCACCTGTAGTGCAGCAGCCCATGGTGTGCCTTTTCGGGCGCTGTTCGCCGGACAGTCGTTGATGGTTGCCGTGCCCTCAGCGAATGATTCTATCAAGACGGCTCTGTGCGGCGGCAGCGGCGGACGAGAGAGAGCGCTGAGCCGCCGTGACGGTCAAAAGGATGTGGATCGAGTCGTCGAGCAGACAGTCGTCGGCGTACTGCTTCGCGATCGTGCAGGACAGCAGCGGTCCGACCGTACGGTTCAAGGTGCGCACCGGCTGGATGAACGAGACGTGCTCGACCTTCTCGAGCGCCGCTTTCGCCTTCGCGATCAGCGTGTGGACGAGCGCCTTGTCGAGACCGTGGTCCTGCAAGACGACGTGCTTGCGCGACAC
>NZ_LXKA01000237.1 GCF_001645125.1 Paraburkholderia ginsengiterrae
TGGTGGTTGTTCGACACCACGAGTGGGCCGAGGGTCTCGCGACGGAGTGGTCGAGACGCTGCAAGCGGGTGCAGACTCAAGCGGGCGGGAAGAAGCAGCTGGAGGGTGGTGAGGAGGACGCGGTCGAGCAGGACGGCGACGCTGTGATCGGCGATGGTGACGGTTCGGTGGGCGAGCGTTGGATGGGGACGGGGGTCGGGGTGGTGTGGGGCAATGGCGGGGGGCTTGCGGAGGGGTGCGGGTGGGCGGATGGCGCGCGGGGCCGCCACGTGCGACGTGGGGTTCGGACTGAAGCCGATAAAGGCGATCAGGTCGTCCACAAGTTCGGAACAGTTGCGCGGCCACCAGCCGAGCGCCGCACCCGCTTCGTATTCAAGGCGCGAGTCGCCGGTGTTCAGCGAAGAATAGCGCGGGTCCTTGGCCGCACCGTGCCGGTTCAGGCGCAGATTGCTCAAGAG
>NZ_LXKA01000238.1 GCF_001645125.1 Paraburkholderia ginsengiterrae
TGGAGGTCAAGGAGAAGAAGGAGGAGGCATCATGAGAAGGACGAGGACAGAGATAGGAAGTGACGCGCGGAGGGGGAGGGTGGGTGGGGTGTCGAGTGTGGTAGGGGAGGTGGTAATGTCGGTGAGACTGAATCACCAGATCAGGCTGAGGGTGTGCGGAGGGGGCGGGGAGAGGTGGGGCGAGTGACGGAGCTGGGGTGCGGGGAGTAAGGTCGGAACGAAGAAGGGCAGCGCAATGGCAGCGGGGGGTGTGGTGGCTCTGGGGTGGTACGAGGACAGGCAGGCGGGAACGGAGGCGGGGGGCGCGAGCGGCCACCGGGTAGGGAAGAGTGGCGTGATGCAGGTGCAAGGGTATTACGGGGGCGGTGGTAGGGAGAATACGTGGGGCGTGACGGGTACGAAATGGAACGTTCTGCAGACCCTGCACAAGGGGTACATCGGCCCGATCATGTGCAGGG
>NZ_LXKA01000239.1 GCF_001645125.1 Paraburkholderia ginsengiterrae
GATCTGCCTGCCGAGGCGGCCACCACCCTCCCCCCGCCGGCCTACCCCCGCCAATCCCACGTGATCGCGCCCGACCACCCCCGCACCCCCCCCCCCCCCCCCCCCCCCCGTTCCCCCCCCGTCCACCTGCCCCCCCCCCGCCCCCCGCCGGTGCTGTCCCCTCCTCCCCTGCCGTCGCCCTGCTCCTGCCAGTCCTCGCCGCCGCCGCGGCCCCTCGAGGCCTCCCCCCCCCTCCCACGCCCGCAGCCAGGTATCCGTGCTGTTCCTCCACCGCGACCGCTTCAAGGAGTTCGATGACCCGCTCGTCCACCGTTTCGGCCACACGCCCCTCCCCACCAACGCCATCCGCTTCCACCGCCAGGTCCCCTCACACGCCCTCCTCCCGCTTCTTGCTCACATCCGTTCCTCCTCCGCCACCGACCGCGCACCCACATCGCAGTTCTCCCCCTCGCCACCA
>NZ_LXKA01000240.1 GCF_001645125.1 Paraburkholderia ginsengiterrae
GTCCATACGCTGCCAGTCCGGTTCCACATTTCGCGTCCCGGCCAGTTCGTTGCCGACCCGCCACGTTTCCACCGTCTGGCAGCGGCCCCGGCCGATCATGCTGACGCCCAGCGTGTGCCCGATGCCGACCCGGCTCGCCACCGTTGCCGTCTGCAGCACGCTCCGCTTCCCCCCCACGAGTTGCTCGCGTCCCCTTGCAAGTCCCCCCCGCTCCCGCCCCCGCCCGCCCGGCAGCCCCCCCTGTTGCCCCCCCCGACCCGCCCGCCCCCGTCGTCACCGCCGTCGTCACCTCCCCCCTCACACCCTCACCCCCCGTCCCGCCCCCCCAGCTCCCCGCCCCCCACATCCTCCCCTGCCCCTCCCCACCCCACGCACCCCACCGCTTCACCGCCCCCTGTCTGCCTCCCGCCCGGCCCGCACCTCCCGCGTCACACCGACGCTCCCACTCGACCCGCG
>NZ_LXKA01000241.1 GCF_001645125.1 Paraburkholderia ginsengiterrae
CCGCATGCTGCTGCCGAACGGACGCCCGCCAGCCCGCCGGCCGACATCGCCGCTCTCCGCCGCCCCCCCCCCCCCCCCGCGCCATCCCAACCCCCCCTGACCCCCCCCCCCCCCCCCCCCCGCCCTCCCCCCAGCACGCCACTCCCCCCTCCCACCCCCCCTCGTGCCCCGCCCCCCCTCCCACCCCCCCCCCTCCCCCCCCCCCCCCCACCTCCCTCCCCCCCCCCACCCCCTCCCCACCCCCCCCTCCCACGCCCCTCCACCCCGCCCCCCACCCCCCCCTCCCCTCCCCCCCCCCCCTCCATCCCCCTCCCTCCACCTCCCCACCTCTCCCCGCTCCCATCACCCTCGCTCCTTCCCCGCCCGTCCCTCCGTCCTCTCTGTTCTCCTCCGCCACCCACCCCTCCCCGCACTCCCGATCCCTCCCTCCCCTTCCCTCTCCCCCCCCGCCCCCCG
>NZ_LXKA01000242.1 GCF_001645125.1 Paraburkholderia ginsengiterrae
GAATGGACCAGCGCGGTCGTTTTGCCGGCACCCGGCGCGCCGACGCACATGTACCACCGCGTCCGATACAGCTATTGGCCGCCGAAGCTGCGCCCCCCGCGCGCCCGCCGCACCACGGCGAGCGCTTCCTGGAAGCGCTCGTTCAGTGCCGCCACGTCCCCACTCCTGCGTGTGTTTCCGGGCCTCGCACCACCCGCCCCACCCCCCGCTACTCCGCCCCACCCCTCCGCCCGCCCACCCAGCTCATCCGCCCCCCCCCCCCTCATCGCCTTCCAGACCCGCATTCATCCCCCCCGCCCGCTGCCCCCCGGCAGCCTTTTCCGGCTGACGTGGTTCGCCCACATCTATCCCCTGTACTACGGGCGTCCAGCCCGCCCCCACCTCACAACCACGCCCTACTTGACACGCCTCTTCCGCAACACGTTGCAGCTACCCACTCTGCAACAGATGAACCCC
>NZ_LXKA01000254.1 GCF_001645125.1 Paraburkholderia ginsengiterrae
CCGCTTCGCGCAGACGCACCGCTTCTTCCACCGCGATTTCGTCGAACGGATTCATCGACATCTTCACGTTGGCGATATCGACGCCCGTGCCGTCCGATTTCACCCGGACTTTCACGTTGTAATCGACTACCCGTTTAACAGGAACAAGAATCTTCATACAGTTTCCTCAATGTGTTTGATCGTGCCCGCACGACCTGTGCGCTGTCGACGAACGATGATCGACTGGCCGCCATGCATCAAACGACGCCCTCTACCTTCAGCCGTGAGATTTGTTCGTCGGACAATCCGAGCAGCGAGTGCAGCACGTCCCGCGTGTCTTCGCCGAGTTGCGGCGGCGCTCGCCGCACCGGCGGACGCGATCCGTCGATGCGATAGGGCGGTGCGAGCACTTGGGCGCTGCCGGCCTCCGGATGGACGTGCGTGGTCACGAGTCCCGCGTCGATGGCTCGCCTGGACGTCAGCGCCTCGTGTAGACCGAGCACTTCGCCACACGGAATGCCGGCCTCGGTCAGACGCTCGATCAAAACCCGGCGCTGGCGCCGCCCGATTTCCCGATCGAGTTCCGGCACCAGCACCGCACGATTTTCCGCGCGGCCAAGATTCGTTCGAAAGCGGTCGTCGTCGGCGAGGTCGGGACGCTCAATCACCTCCCGGCAGAAGCGCTCGAACTGCCTGTTGTTGCCGACCGTGATGACGAGCGGTCCGTCTTCCGCGTTGAACACGCCATACGGCACGATCGATGGATGTGCATTGCCGTAGCGCAGCGAGTCTTCACCCCTGATCAGCGCTTCCAGACCGTAGTACGACGTGATCATCAGGCCGCAATCGAAAAGCGCCATTTCGATGTGGCGGCCCTTGCCGGTTTGCTGGCGCTCGTACAGCGCCGCGAGCACGCCCTGGGCCGAGTACATGCCGGTGAAGAGATCGACTGCGGCGACGCCGAATTTCAGCGGAGGCTGAGTGGCTTCACCGTTGAGTGCCATCAGCCCGGCTTCGCCCTGCACCACGAGATCGTAGCCGGGGCGCGCGGCTTCCGGGCCGGCACGGTCATACCCGGAGATCGAGCAGTAGATCAGCCCCGGGTGATCCTGTTTCAGTTGTTCATAGCCGAGTCCCAGCTTTTCCGCACCGCCGAACTTGAAGTTCTGGATTACCACGTCGCTTTGCCGTGCGAGATCCCGAGCGATCTGCTGGCCTTCGGCGGTTTGCAGATCGATCGTTACCGAGTGCTTGTTGCGGTTCGCGCTGTTGAAGTAGGACGTCGCGGTCGGGCCGACGCGCAAACCCCAGTCACGTGTATCGTCGCCGCGCTGCGGGTGTTCGACCTTGATGACTTCTGCACCGAGATCGCCAAGCACCATCGCGCACCACGGGCCCGCGAGCACACGGGAGAGATCGAGAACGCGTACGCCCGCAAGCGGCAGTGAAGAATTCTGATTCGACATGATTCGTCCGGATAGTCAGGGGCTTCGTTCAGTAGATTTCGAACAGACCGGCGGCACCCATGCCGCCGGAGATGCACATCGTGACGACCGCGTACTTCACGCCACGGCGGCGGCCTTCGAGCAGGACGTGTCCGGCTAGGCGTGCGCCCGTCATACCGAACGGGTGGCCGATGGAGATCGCGCCGCCGTTGACGTTCAAGCGCTCATCAGGAATGCCAAGTTGCTGCTGGCAGTAGATGGCCTGCGAGGCAAATGCCTCATTGAGTTCCCACAGGCCGATATCGTCGATCGTGAGCCCGTGGCGCGCGAGCAGCTTCGGTACGGCGTACACCGGGCCAATACCCATTTCGTCTGGCTCGCAACCCGCCACCGCAAGGCCGCGGAATGCGCCGAGCGGAGCGAGGTTGCGGCGCTGGGCTTCCTGTGCTTCCATCATCACGCACGCCGATGCGCCGTCGGATAGTTGCGATGCGTTGCCCGCCGTGATGAATTTCTCCGGTCCCTTGACGGGAGCGAGCTTTGCGAGTGCTTCGTAAGTGGTGCCACGGCGATTGCAGTTGTCAGCTGAAATCGTGACTTCGCGGTGGCTGAGTGTGCCGGTTTCTTTGTCGGTGACGGCCATCGTCGTGGTGACCGGTACGATCTCGTCGGCGAAGCGGCCCGTGAGCTGCGCTTCCTCGGTCTTGCGCTGGCTGCCGGCGGAAAAGCGGTCCTGCGCTTCGCGGCTGATGCCGTAGCGTTGCGCGACGATATCAGCGGTGTCGATCATCGCGAGGTAGAGCGCCGGCTTGTGTTCGACGAGCCACGGGTCGAGGTCGCTCGCGGCGTCGTCGCGCGTGCGGATGCCGGAGATGCTTTCCACGCCGCCCGCGATCATTGCCGGTGCGCCATCGACGACGATGCGGCCCGCGGCCATCGCGATCGCCTGCAGGCCCGATGCGCAGAAGCGGTTGACGGTGGTGCCGGCAATCGAGAGCGGCAGCCCCGAGCGGATCACCGTCTGGCGCGCGACGTTGCGGCCGGTAATGCCCTCGGGATAGCCGCAGCCGAGGATCGCGTCTTCAATGAGTTCCGGGTCGACGCCCGAGCGGTCAACCGCGGCGCGCATGGCGAACGAAGCGAGCGTCGGGCCGTGCGTGATGTTGAATTCGCCGCGATGCGCCTTGGTCATCGGCGTGCGTGCGGTGGAAACAATAACGGCTTCGCGCATGGTCTGAGTCCTGAGAGGATGAATTGACTGAGCCGCTCGCGCGGCTTGATGGAGGCGGGTGACGTCCGCAGTGCGTGCGTTGACGGGCGAGTGAGGGACCGCGGCGACGAACCTCGTGCAGCGCATCTGGACATCGATAGTCTCGCCGTGCAGTTAGTTCGGTATCCTGCGTTGTCTTGTCTCCATGTACTGACCTTTCTATCGCCACATTGTTTAATGACTTAAATGTCTTGACAATCCCATTGCGAATTGACGGACTGTTAATCGTAGATTGACAATGAGGGCGAGAGAACCCCGAAGGCGGACCCCGGCCGGGCCTGCTACATCAAGCCCATGTCTTCGCGAGTTCGAGGATTTCGTCGCGCAGGAAATCGATCAGCGCTTGCGTCGCGGGTGACGGATAGCGGTTGGGCAACGTGACGATGTACAGCGTGCTTTGCCGTCCGACAACGCGATACTCGGGCAGGATCGGCTGCAAATCCTGGTTCATCGGCACATGCATCACATAGACCGGCAGCACGCCGATGCCCATGCCCGCGCGAACCGCGTCCGTGAGAAAGGGGTAATCCGTCGATTGCAGGGTGGGCGGCACGGTAATGGTGTGGACATCCGCGTCATTCTGCCGGTGCCTGAGTTCGACGGACGCGCGTTCGCGGCTATAGGGTGAGCCGATCAGCTGATGTTTTTCGAGGTCGGCTGGATGCGTAACCGGTCCGTGCTCGCGCAAAAAATCGGCTGACGCGCACAGGGTCCAGTCGATCGGGCAGATATGGCGCGCGACGTAGTCGAGCGGAGGTGTGGAGAGGATTCTGACCGCGACGTCCACTTCAGACGCGATCAGGTCTTCGATCAGGTTGTCGAACGTAACGGTTAGCGCGATACCCGGATGCGCGCGGGCGAACTCGAGCAATTTCGAGCCGACAAACATTCTGCCGAAGCCGGTCGGCACGCTGATTCGCACGCGGCCGCGGAGCGTCTGGCCGAGACTGTCGATCGACGCGCGAGCCGTGTTGAGCTCTTCCAGTATCCGCTGGCCGCTGTCGAACAAGGTGCGCCCGGCCTGCGTCAGTTCAAAGCTGCGCGTTGAGCGGCGCAGCAATTGCGCACCGGTCTCGCGTTCGAGCAGTTTCAGGCGCTGACTCACATTGGCGCGCGTCATGCCGAGTTTTCGCGCGGCCGCGCTGAGGCTGCGCGATTCCACGATCTCGACGAACAGGCCGATCAGGTTCAGGTCCATAGATATTCTTCGAGCACAGGGCGGGTGTTTAGTAACACGATCTCGCGCACGACGCAACATGGATCCGGCGATGTGCAGGGAGCGGGACGAGTCTCATCAACCCCGGATGTGGCATCCAAAGACAAGCCGGTGTCACGCATTGCTAAATCGGGCGTCCCGCGAACCCATAGAATTGATCTGCGGGAGCCAGTCCGCCCGCCAATGCCGGCAGAAGTGCACGAGTACACACAAGAGATGAAGGAGACATGCATGAGGATGCACGAATTTGACGGCGGGCGAGGGGCCACCGTCACGCTAGGAGAAAAGTTGCCGGTGTATCCGTGGGTCGTCTTTGCGCTGACCCTGGGTCTCGTGATGTCCGATTACATGTCGCGGCAGGTGCTGACGGCGGTGTTTCCGCTGCTCAAGTCGGCCTGGCATCTGTCGGACACTCAACTGGGTTCGCTCAATAGCGTCGTGGCGCTGCTGGTCGGCATTCTGACCCTCCCGCTGTCGCTGCTGGCGGGGCGTTGGGGACACGTCAAAAGCATCATCCTGATGTCGGCGCTGTGGAGCCTCGCCACGCTGGGCTGCGCCTTGTCGACAAGTTTCGGGGAAATGCTCGTTGCCCGCGCGCTCGTCGGCATTGGTGAGGCCGCTTATGGCGCGGTGGCGCCCGCGGTCTTGCTGAGCATTTTTCCGGTACACCTGCGAGCGACGCTTATCGGCGCTTTTACGGCAGGCGCGTCGTTCGGCTCGATGATCGGCATGGCGTTTGGCGGCGCGGTTGCCGTTCATCTCGGGTGGCCTTGGTCGTTCGCCGCGATGGGGTCTTTCGGAATCCTGCTGGTCGTCGTCTTTCGGCTGGTGGTGACGGACGCGCGGCTGGCGCGCCATCAGGCGTCGAAGGCGAGCCACGCTGCTGCCGCGCCTGGCATCAGGGACACATTGCGTGGCCTGATACGCGGGCTCGCTTCGTCCAGGTCGCTCGTTTGCGCGTATCTCGGCAGCGGGCTGCAACTCTTCTGCACCGCCTCGTTGTGGGCGTGGATGCCGAGCTATCTGAACCGCTATTACGCGATGGCTCCGGGCCGCGCGGCGATGTCGGCCGCCGCATTCGTGCTGCTTTCGGGCATCGGCATGATCGCCTGTGGCCTGCTTGCCGACAAGGTCAGCAAAGCGCGGCCGGTGAGGAAGTGGGACGCGGCATTCCTCTATTGCCTCACGGTCTTCACGTTACTCATGGTCGCTTTCCGGCTCGCGCCAGGCGCGCTGCAACTCGCGCTGATTGGTGTGGCGATGTTCATTACGTCCGGGACGAACGGGCCGGGTGGCGCAATGGTGGCCAATCTCACTTCACGCTCGATTCACGCATCGGCATTCGCGCTTCTCACGATTACCTACAACCTGCTCGGCACCGCGCCAGGGCCGTTCTTTACAGGATTCGTCGCGGACCGCATCGGCTTGCTCGGCGCATTGCAGTTCATGCCGCTTGTCAGTCTCGTTTCGGCCACTGCGTTTGTCATCGGCAAGCGCAGCTATGCACGCGATCTGACGCGTGTTGCCTGATGGCGTGACGATATTCCATATCTCATCAAGGAGATTCTCCAGCATGGCAAAAGCGATTCGTTTTCATGAGGTGGGTGGTGCAGAAGTCCTGCGGCTGGAAACGGTTCAGGTTGGCGACCCCGGACCTGGCCAGGTCCGGGTGCGGCACACGTATGTGGCGGTCAATTTCATCGACATCTACTTTCGCACCGGCCAATATCCGCTCGAGCTGCCCAATGGTTTGGGCTCGGATGCGGTGGGCGTGATCGAAGCCGTCGGCGAGGGTGTGACCGACATCAAGGTGGGCGATCGGGTGGGTTATCTGCTCGGTCCGCAGGGTGCGTATTCAGAAGTACGCGTGATGCCCGCCGACGTGCTGATTCCGCTGCCCGATGGTGTGACCGACAGGACTGCGGCGACGCTGATCATGAAGGGCATGACGGCGCAGTACCTGTTTCGCCAGGTTTATCCGCTCAAGGGCGGCGAGACCATTCTGTACCATGCAGCAGCAGGCGGCGTAGGATTGATTGCTTGCCAGTGGGCACGTGCGTTGGGTGTCACGATGATCGGCACCGTCAGTACCGACGAGAAGGCCGAAGTGGCGAAAGCGCATGGCTGCACCCACGTCATCGTGAGTTCGCGCGAAAACATCGCCAAACGTGTACGCGAGCTGACCGGTGGTAAAGGCGTGGAAGTCGTGTTTGATTCGGTCGGCAAGGACACGCTCGAAGCCTCGCTAGACAGCTTGCAGGTGCGCGGTGCGCTGGTCAGCAATGGCACGAGTTCGGGGCCGGTGCTCATCGATACGCGTGTGCTTGCCCGCAAGGGATCGATCTGGGTGACGCGCCCGGCCATGGCGCACTACGCAACACCACGCTCGCACATGCTGGAGATGGCGCGCGAGCTATTCGATCTTGTGCTGGCGGGCAAGATCAAGGGTGAGCCGGGGCAGACATTCGCGCTCGCCGAAGCCGCCGATGCGCACCGCGCGCTTGAATCGCGCAAGACGACAGGCTCGACGGTGCTGGTGCCATAAACGTGGGCTCTGGCGGTCAACTGGTTTCAGAGGACCGCCCCGTGCCGATGCATGCCGGCATTATGCCGAGGCCAGGTGCCTGCAAACTTCAGTGTTTCCCGCTGAGAAGCGTATCGACGGGATCACTCGAAAAATCACTTCTCCAGCGCGTTGGCGGCTTACCGAATTCAGTGCTGAACCAGCGCGAAAACGCACTGATTTCGGAAAAGCCCACGAGGTCCGCGACTTCGGAGACCGTATAGCGGCGATTGCTGAGATAACGCACCGCCAGTTCGCGGCGCACCTCGTTCATCAGCGCGGAGAAGCTTTCGCCCGCTTGTTCGAGTTGCCGCTGCAGGGTGCGCGGCGTGAGCCCGAGGCGCTGTCCCACCTGTTCAATGGCGCCATGTCCTTGCGGCAGGAGAGTGTGCATCGCCCGCCGAACGTCATCGGCGATCGAGTCGCGCCTCGCTCTCGGCCGAAGGTCGAGGAGTTCCTTCGCGTAGCGCGCGAGTGCCGCGTCGGCGAGAGGATTGGGGCGATCGAGCTCATGCTGGGCCAGCACGATGGCGTCGAAATCACAGCCGAACTCGACTTTCGGACCAAAGAACGGCCGGTGGACGCGAAGGCTGTCGGGCGCCCTGTGGGCGAAGTAGACGCCGCGCGGCTTCCATTGCGGGCCCAGGATGCTCCGGATAAGACTGAAGACCGCCCCGACAGTGAGTTCGACGACCTCCCGCCCCGGATCCGGACGTCCTGTGACGAGGACGATATGCATCACCGCAATGTCCGGGAAATCCGCCACTCGAATCGACACGGAATCGCTAAGCAGGTGCCGGTATTGCTCGATTTCCGCGAGCACGTGCCGCAGTGTGGGTTGATGCTGGAGATACAGGCTCAGCGCGCCAAAGTCGGACAAACGCCACGATTCGCCGATGCGCACGCCAAGCGACTGGAGTTCGGACGACTTGGCCGATGCCTCGAATACCCGCGCCAGGGCCGACTCCGGAATGCGCAAATCGGGCGCGTACAGGCAGGCCGGATCGAGCCCGGCGTCTTGCACTACGCGAACCGGATCGATACCGGCCGAGCGGGCAATGTCGGAATACTTGATCAGGGATGCACTGCGAACCAGGATGGCCATGATGTCACTGTGGGGAGCTGGTCAATGAACATATCGCAGGAATCCCGAGGCGTCTCTGAGGAGTAACCATTACGCCGAACTCGCCCGCGGCTTTGATTCTCTGTCGCGAAGCGTCAGATTCTGGCGTGCAGGATCAAGCGCAAGGTCCGCACTTTTCACACAATCCATTTCAACAGTGGGCCGATTCCCGACCGGTCACCACAATAAGCGGAGGAGACGCAATGAAGCTGAAGTGGAGCAGTGTGGCTGTACTCGCTGTCATGGCCGGCGCGGCGCACGCGCAATCGTCGGTGCTTCTGTATGGCGCCATCGATACTGGCCTGTTTTACCAGAGCACGTCGGCCGCGACTTTCTCGCCGGCCGCGAAAAACGGCGGACATGTCTACGGTTTGAAGGACGCCGGCATTTACTCCAGCTTCTGGGGCATGAAGGGGACTGAGGACATCGGCGGCGGCTATAAGGTGAACTTCAGGTTGCAGGGCGTGTTCAACAGCGGCAACGGCAAGCTCGGTCTCTCCGACACGACGGGTGGCACCGCGATCTTCAATCAACAGACGACGATAGGCATATCGGGGCCGTTCGGCACGATCGACGCGGGCCGGCAGTACGCACCCATGATCCACGCCATGGCCGAAACCGACGTTCGCGCGGCACAGTACTTCGGCAGCATTCTGGGTGCCTGGCTCGGGGTGAACCAGGCCGCCGGCTGGTCCGGCACGAACACGAGCGTGCCGATCGGCGCGCTGTACGACAGCAATGCGATCGTCTATCAGACGCCTAGGTTCTACGGCGCGTCGGTCGCGCTGGAATATGCGCCTGGCGGCGTGCCGGGGCAGATTCAGGGCGTCACGCGCGAATCGGCTGTACTAAGGTATTCGAACTATGGCCTCAATCTTGCCGCGGTCTACTACAACGGACACGATACGAATCTGTCTGCAACCACGCCCGCGACCGGTGTCGACAACAATCGCTTCTACTACTTCGGCGCGAAGTACACATTCCACGGCCTGTCTGTTTCGGCCTCCTACGGTATCGGTAGAAATCCGGCGAACACGAATCACGCCGACTACGAAATTATTTCGGGCGGCCTTGGTTACCAGTTCAATCCGTTCCTCAGAGTCACGTCCGGCTACTACTACCTGAAAGACCGGAACAATTCGGCGAATCATTCGAGCGAATACGCGCTCGGTGCGGAATACGGTCTGTCAAAGCGCACGCTGGTTTACGCACAGGTCGGGTACGTCGCAAACCGCGGCACGATGAATCAGACCATAACGTATGGCGCACCCGTCGCGCCAGGCGCTTCGACCACGGCCGCGATGATCGGCATTCGACACACCTTCTGACCTCGCGAACCGGAGCTGACAATGACCAACCAACGGTTTTTTTCCTTTGCCATTGGCGCGCTGCTTGTGGCGACTTCGTTCAGCGCATGGGCGCAGGGCGGCGCGACGGTGGAGGCATCGACGGCACCGGCCGTAGCGGCGTCCGGCACGCCGACAGCGCGAGAGATGAGAAAAGCAAATCGCGCGCTGAGCCGCAGGGTGTACGCCGAACTCGCAAAGCATAAGGAGATTGACGCCGGGAACATTAGCGTCGTAGCGAGAAACGGCGCCATAACGCTCAACGGTACGGTCACGGAGGCGTCGCAGATCGACGCAGTGGTAGCGATCGCGAAAGGCGTGCCCGGCGTGACGTTTGTCGCAAACAGGCTCTCGATGCAGCGTCCGCTCGGCGAATAGCAACAGCCGGTGCTGTCCTGCATGACAGCGCCCCTAAAGACAAATTTTGGCGCGATGGGTCAAGCGGGTGAATGGCCTGGTGCCGATAATCAGTAGCAGGTCAACAGATGCTGCTAACGCCTCCGAACTACCCCGCATCCGAAGGTCGATACGGTCGCGCGTCGGCCTCAAATACGCAAGGAAAGCTCACCATGAAAATCAACCCTTTGACATGTTCGATTGGTGCCGAACTCACCGGCGTGAATCTCGCCGATGTCGCACGAGACAAAACACTGTTTGCCGAGATCAGGGCGCTGCTGCTGAAGCACCGGGTGCTGTTTTTCCGCGACCAGGACATGACGCGTGCCGACCATGTTGCGTTCGCCAGCTGTTTTGGCGAGTTGGAAGACCACCCCGTTGCGAACACCGTACCCGGACACCCTGGCCTGATCGAGATCTACAAGAGCGAGAAGCGGGATCACTTCGAAAACACCTATCACAGTGATGCTTCGTGGCGGGCCAATCCGCCCAAGGGCGCGGTGCTGCGCTGCATTTCGTGCCCGGAGGTGGGGGGCGACACCATCTGGGTGAATATGGTGGAGGCGTACCGGAACCTGCCCGAGGAAATCAAGAGCAAGATTGCGGGCCTGCGTGCCAAGCACGGGATCGAGCATTCCTTCGGCGCGGTTCTGACGCAGGAGGAGCGCGAGGAACTGGTGAGGAAGAACCCGCTGGTGGATCATCCGGTAGTCAGAACTCACCCGGAGACGGAGGAGAAGATCCTGTACGTGGGGCCGTTTTCGACGCACTTCATTAACTACCATACGCCGGAGAACGTACGTTTCGGGCAGGACAAGACGCCGGGGGCGAGCTTGCTGTTGAATTACCTGATCAGTCAGGCCGCGATTCCGGAGTACCAGGTGCGCTTCCGCTGGCAGCCGAACAGCGTGGCGATCTGGGACAACGTGGCGACGCAGCATTATGCGGTGAGCGATTACTGGCCGGCGCCGCGCCGGATGGAGCGCGCCACGATCAAGGGCGAGCGGCCTTTCTGAGCGCTTCACGCGATGCAACACGTTGGTCAACTGATTCGTAGCGCCAGCCTGAACGGCTACGTCGAGCTGGTGCAGTCGCTCGGCCGCGATCCCTATGTCTTCTTGAGAGACGTGGGGTTGTCTGCACGGCTGCTCGAGAATCCGGAGACGCTCATTCCCAGCCACCTCGTGCGCGAAGTGCTCGAAGTGAGCGCGCGCGCCACTGGGGTCGAGGACTTCGCGCTGCGGCTGGCGGCGCGGCGTACCTTCTCCAACCTGGGACCCATCAGCCTCGTGCTGAAGGAGGAGCCGACCCCGCGCAAGGCGCTCGACACGTTGTCCCGCTATCTGAAACTGTTGAGTGCCACGCTGATCACTCGCATCGAGGATGCGGGACAGGCCGTGATCATCCGCGAAGAATTGCTGCCCAGTCCTGGGCTCGCAACACGTCAAGCGATGGAGTTGGCGGTCGCCGTGAAATTTCGCATTCTGCGTGAGTTGATCGGTCCGCAGTGGCGGCCGCAGCAAGTTTGCTTCACACACCGCCATCCGGTCGACATTGCGCCGTACCGGGCTTTCTTCGGCATCGCGCCGATGTTTAACCAGTCCTTCAACGGCCTGGTTTGTACGGCAGCCGATCTGCAGATGCCGCGTACGCCGGACAATCCGGGGGCCGCGCGCTTCGCACGGGATTATCTGGAGGCAGCCCTGCGTTATCGTGAGGAAGGCGTCCGGGAATCGTGCCGGGATCTGATCCTGGCCCTGCTTCCGGGCGGACGCTGCACGGCCGAGCAGGTGGCGCGGCATCTGCGTGTCGATCGTCGCACGCTGCACCGCTACCTCAGCGCCGAGGGCGTCACGTTCTCGGCCGTGCTCAATCAGGTGCGCTGTGAACTGGCGGTGCGTCATCTGCAGGAGAGCGACCTGCCAGTTGGCGAGGTGGCCGGGCTGCTGGGCTTTTCCGCGCATAGCAGTTTCAGCCACTGGTTCCGCGCCGCCTTTGGTTGCAGTGTTTCTCACTGGCGCAAACAGGCAGCTTGCCAGAACGCTTTGGCGGGTTGAACAGGACACTGTGTATTGCCGTGTTGTGTCCGCGTTCACGGCCCGGACCTCGGGCCGTGAACTATCCGGCTCTCGCTCAGGCCGTCTTGCGCAGGAAGCCCTGGTTGCCACCGTTGCGGTTCGGTGCGAAGCCGTTGGCTTGCAGGGATTCCTCCACCGTGTCGTAAAACACGCCGATCTTTGAAATTTCTCGTGCCTGTTGCGCGGTGGCGATTTCGCGGCCGAATTCGCGTGAAATGCGGACCAGTTGTTCGATCTGCTTCACAGTGCTCATCTTTTCCGTGCGGGTCTGGTTCCACAGGCAATCTTCAGTGCCGCAGCGCACGTGCAGCCCCATCGCAATCCCCATCATGTTCACCGGCAGCACGTTGCGGACGTTGCTTTCCACCGTCACCACCGCACCGTCGGGCACGGCGCGAATGAAGTTGGCGAGACTGTAGACGCTGGGCGTATCCATGCCGCCGGCAATCGCCACCCAGTTCATAACCAGCGGGCCTTTGTAGAAGCCGCGGCGCATCAGCCGTTCCACCGACTCGAAGCTGTTGAGGTTGTAGCACTGGAACGCACTTTGAATGCCCCTGGCCGTCAGGCGGCGGACGTGTTCCTCCACCCATCCCGGTTGTGCGGGCACCGTCATTTCCTTGTAGGCGTTGAACATGGCGGCGTTCTCGCGCGAGGTGCCCTTGAAGTCCGCATCTTCCGCCTGGTCGGTGACGTTCATTTGCGAGGTGTTGACGGTGACGGTGACCTGGTCCGGTGTCGGATCTAGGTCGGCCAGCATGTGGCGCGTGTCGTCGGACAGCCATTTGGCGGCTTGCCCTTCGTTTTCAGGCGCGAACGAGATCGAGCCGCCAACCTGGATGATCATCTCGGGCACCGCGCGGCGCACGCCGGCGCTCAGTTCATTGAACTTGGACAGGCGCTTGCTGCCCTTGCCGTCCAATTCGCGCACGTGCAGATGCAATACGGTGGCGCCGGCTTGGTAGCAGTCGACCGCCTTCTGGATCTGGGCGTCCATCGTGACCGGAATATCTTCGGGAAAGTCGTCGGGCAACCAGCCGGGGGCATAAGGCGCTGCCGTGATGATCAGGGGCTGCTGGTTCTCGGGGAAGAGGTGGCCGTCGAGAAAATTCATGGTGGTTCTCCAGGGGAAAGACTGCGGTCCATGCAGTCCCTTGAGTATCTGGAGCCTCTGCAATGCCCGCTTGCTAATCTGGGACAACCACTTGCTTATTTGGGGCAAAAGGCCGGCACCGCCACCGTCGAAGCGTGGCGACGCATGCTCACGCACGCAGGAAAACCAGTTGTGCTAACCGCGTTGCCGTGAAGGGGAGATCGTGCCGAGCGCAGACTTAATGAAACTCTTCACTGCCCGCGACTGCTCGCGCGTGCGATACACCAGGGCTAGTTGAACCTCTTCGCTGAAATCCCTGATATTCAGGCACACCACACCGGGTTGATGGAAGACGCGAATGGATTCCGGCGCGACGACAATGCCGTACCCGGCAGCCGCCAGGCTGACGGCGGAGATAAAGTCGTTGACGCGGTATTCAGACGAGATGACGAACCCGCCCGCGGCGGAGAGGCGCGCAAGCGTTGCGGAGAAGCCTTCCGTCTCATTGAATTGCGGCACGATGAATGTCTGGCCGCCAAGGTCCGCTGCGCGCAGATTCCGCTTGCCTGCCAGCGGATGGTTGTCGGACATCGCCACCAGCAGCCTTTCGCTGTGTATCACGGAAGCGCTGATCCCCGAAGCGTACTGCCTTCTCGAACGCACGATGCCCACGTCTATTTCTCCACTGGCAAGCGCCTCCAGCTGACGAGGCGTTGCCATGGCGAGCACATTGAGCTTGACGTCTTGATGGTCGTACCGAAAGGCGCCGAGCATTTGCGACATGATTCCGGTGGTGACGCCCGACGCTACGAAACCGAGCGTGACGATGCCATAAATGCCCTGGGCCGCCAGCCTGCCCACTTCTTCGGCGCGTTCCACATGCCGAAGCGCGGCGACGGCCTCTTCATAAAACAGAAGCCCCGCATCGGTCAGCGTGACGGGCTGTCTGTTTTTTCGATTGATCAGCTTCGCCCCGACTTGCCGTTCCAGGCGCTGAATCTGGGTGCTGACAGCAGACTGCGCAACGCCTAGCCGATCCGCCGCCCGGCTGAAGTGAAGGTCCTCGACGACCGTGATGAAGAATTTCAGTTGCCTGGATTCGATCATTCTTTGATCTCAAATCTCGAACAAAAAATCAGGATAGGTATCTGGATGATATCAGTGTTCTGCGCTCAAATTGAGTCTCCTGTTATCGGAGACCTGCCATGAACGCATCCGCCGAAGCCCGCCACTTGTCTACGCCGAGCACGCCTGGTTTCTCCGTGTCTTCGCGCCCTGACCATCACCGCATCGTCCATGTGACCGTTGATCGCACGGCGCTCGCCCGATTTCTAGAAGACGCGCGCCACATCGACGTCCAGAACCTGGAATATGTGCCGTTCATGCGGTTTCATCTGGCCGAAATCCTTGTCCGTCACGTCGGACGCGAGTTTGCGGCCACGCTCGTTGAGACCTTGAAGGATCGCAATCACGGCGGCCTGACGCTCGGTTTGCAAGGCATCACGGAAGATGCGGACGACTTCGTGCGATTCGGCACGGCAGTGGGCCATATTCTCGGGCCGAGCAATCACGACTCGATGTCCGGCACGTTCTACGCACGCTTCAATGTCAAGCACACGGACTCGAGCGATTCGTATCTCCGGCAAGCGTATCGGCTATTCACGATGCACACGGACGGCACCTTCGTGACCGAGGCGACCGACTGGCTCCTCATGATGAAGTTCGCCGAGAAGAATGCGAAAGGTGGTGAATCGCGGTTTCTTCATCTGGACGATTGGGAAGAGATAGACCAGTTCAGGACCCATCCGCTCGGCACGCAACCGTTTCTCTACAAGGCGCCGGGTTCAAAGAACGTCAGCGATAGAGTCGAGCGGCCGGTGCTCTTCGAAAGCGAGTTCGGCTTGTCGATATCGTTCATCGATCAATTCGTTCAGCCCCAAAACAATGCGGAAGCCGCGTATCTGTACGCGCTCTCGAACTCCATGGAGAATTCGTCGGGAACGAAGGAAGTGACGCTGCCGGTGGGTGACCTGGTCATCCTGAACAATTACTTCTACCTGCACGGCCGCGCTCCATTTGAGGAAAACGAAGGATTGCAAAGGGAATTGATGCGGCAACGCGGAACGTTCGAGAGTTGACCGATGTGAAGGCGGGCCTGCGGTCCGCTCTCATGCCGGCGATTGGCGTTGCATCTATCAACTGGGAAACGTACTGCTGGAATCGACATGTCCTCATCTACCACGCCGGCACGCGTTCCGGCTTCCGTACCGCATCGCGAAGCATCGAAAGCGGCCTATGGCCGCCGGGACGGCGTTCCGTCGCGGATGCAGAAGATCCTGTCGATCGACGACTTCGAGCAAGCCGCACGCGGGCATCTGCCGCGTCCTCTCTTCGGTTACATAGCGGGAGCAGCGGAAGACAACGTATCGCTTCGCGCGAACCGCAGCGCTTTCGATCAGTACCGTTTCAGATCGCGCGTGATGGTCGACGTTTCCGCGAGGGAGCAGACCACGACGCTGTTCGGCCGGATTTATGCGTCGCCGTTCGGGATCGCGCCCGTTGGCATCAGTGCAATCTCGGCTTACCGGGGCGATATCGTGCTCGCGAGAGCGGCATCGCAAGCCGGGATTCCGGCAATCATGAGTGGCACATCCCTGATTTCGATGGAGGAGGTTCACGATGCGGCTCCGGGCACATGGTTCCAGGTCTATATGCCGGGGCGTGCGGGGATGTTGGAGCCGCTTATCGAACGAATTGCCAAGGCTGGCTTCGAAACCTTGGTCGTCACGGTCGACATACCGGTCTGGGCCAATCGCGAGAACAACGTGAAAACGGGGTTCTCCATGCCGCTGAGGCCCTCGTTCCGCCTGGCTCTTGACGGATTGATGCGGCCGCGATGGCTGTTCGGCACCTTCCTGAAGACCCTGGCGCTACACGGAATGCCGCACTTCGAAAACTCCTTCGCGGAGCGGGGCGCGCCGATGTTGTCCGGATCGGCAATTCGCGACACGACAGGCCGGGATCATCTGAACTGGAGTCACATCGAGCTGATTCGCAGTCGATGGCACGGCAAGCTGGTCATCAAAGGCATTCTTCACGAAGACGATGCTCGCCGTGCGGTCGCCGCGGGCGCGGACGGCATCATCGTCTCCAATCACGGTGGGCGGCAGCTTGATGGTGCGCAAGCGCCGTTGCTGATGCTGCCTCGTATTGTCGAGGCCGTTGGGCATCAAACCACCGTCATGCTGGACGGAGGAATACGCCGTGGCACCGATGTGATCAAGGCGCTCGCCCTCGGTGCGCAGTTTGTTTTCGCGGGGCGTCCGTTCATGTATGCGGCCGCGGTTGGTGGCGAGCGAGGCGTGAGCCACGCGATAACGCTGCTGCGCGATGAGGTCGATCGGGACATGGCGATGCTCGGTGTCAGGTCGATCGCGGAGGTGACAGACGAGTGCTTCGCCTGAAATCCCGTCGCGGCATGAACCGAGGGTGCTATTCCGCGTGCTGATCCTTCCCAAGGAACAGGCGATGCGATAACCGCTGCACCAAACCCCCATAGGGCGGGTGGAACACCCGCACCGGAAACCAGCTGCGTTCGACAAAGACTGCCTTGCCATGCGACAACTCGCGGAACCCTTCGGCTCCGTGATAGTTGCCCATGCCCGACGTGCCGATGCCGCCAAAAGGCAGGTCGTGATTGACGACGTGCCATCCCCAGTCGTTGAAGGTCACGCCGCCCGCATGCGTGCGGTGCAGCAGCGTGTCGCCTTCAGCCTTGTCCCGGCCGAAGTAGTACAAGGCCAGCGGCCGCGTTCCGGCATTCACATGATCGACGACCTCGTTGAAGTCGCGATAGGTGAATACCGGCAGAATCGGCCCGAAGATTTCTTCTTGCGCAATTCGCATCTCCGCGGTCACGTCCAATACGATATGCAACGGCAGGCGCCGGCCGCCGGATGGCATCGGGCACGAGATCACGCGCGCGCCGCGAGCGCGCGCGTCGTCAAGCAGCGACTGCTGCCGCTGGTAGACGCGCTCATGGATGACGGCGGTGTAGTCGTCGCTACCCGGCGGGAAGAAGCGCGCACACGTTGCGACAATTTCCGCCGCGAAGGTTTCGGCGTGTTCTTGCGGCACGAGTGCGTAGTCGGGCGCCACGCAAATCTGCCCGGCATTGACGGTCTTGCCGTGGGCAACACGGGTTGCCGCCGCTCGCAGGTCGGCGTTGCGCGAGACGATAGCGGGCGATTTGCCGCCCAGTTCCAGCGTGACCGGCGTCAAATTGTCCGCAGCAGCGCGCATCACGTGACGGCCCACCTCCGGTGAGCCGGTAAACACGAGGTGATCGAACGGCAGTGCTGTAAAGCTGCGCGCCACGTCGGCGTCGCCTTCCACCACCGCGACCTCGTCGTCGCCGAAACAGCCGGCCAGCAAACGGACCAGGGCACGTGATGTATTCGGCGCGAACTCGGACGTCTTGATCAGGCATCGGTTGCCGGCTGCAAGCGCGGTAGCCAGCGGTCCCAGTGCCAGATAGATCGGGAAATTCCACGGCACCACGATTCCGACCACCCCCTTGGGCTGATACATCACGTAGGCGCGGTTGCCGGCGAACACTCGCTCGGGACTGCGGCGCGACGGTTTCATCCAGCGCCCCAGGTGGCGCAGCAAATGGTTGATGTGCAGCACGGAGGGCAGCACATCGACCGTCATGGTCTCAGCGTGTGCGCGAGCGCTGAAATCGAGGGCCGCGGCTTCCGCCAGCGCTCGTGCGTGTTGCCGGATGCCCTGGCGAAGGCGGCGCAGCGCGGTACGACGATCGTCCAGAGATGGATAGGGATGTGCGGCGAAAGCCGCACGCTGACGGGTCAGCAGGTTGGCGAGCCGCTCGCCGACCCGTGCTTCCTCAGGCAGGTTGAGTTCCATTTCGATATCCAAAAATTGTTCTGAACGGTCAGTACAATAAAGTTTGCGTGCTGAACGGGTACACTGTCAAGCATCGACGGGCGTTCCAGGGTAAGTTCCAGGACGAACACCTGCCCGTCCATTGGAATTCGACGCCCAGATAATCGATAGATGAAATCCGTTAAACCTCGCGCCGCCAAGACGATTGCCGAACCTGTTGCCAAAAACCGCCGCGGTGTGGAAACGCGCAAGCGCGTGATCGAACTGACCAAAGGACTGATCGGCGAGCTCGGATATACCGGGGTGACGCTCGACAAAATTTCCGCGGCGGCCGAGGTGGCGAAGAGCAGCCTGCTATGGCATTTTGGAAGCAAGGAGATGCTGCTGGCGGAAGCCGCGATCAGCCTGTTCCAGGAAATCGAAATCGACCTGCAACCGGAGAACGTGGCGCGTCTGTCGCCCGCGCAACGCATCGACCGGCTTTTCGACGAGGTGGCCGAATACTTCACCCGCAATCCCGAAGCCAAAGGGGTGGTGCTCGCTTTGCTGTTTTCGGATAACTTGCCTCAGGCAGTGCGTGAGCATATCCGCGACGGCTGGGAGGGGCATGTGCGCGCGCTGGTGGACGGCAACGCGACGTCCGCGAGGCCGTTGTCACCCGAAATGGCGCGCGTCCTGCTCGCGGTGTTCCACGGCTGCTATTGCCATTGGTACGCCAATGGACGCACCGAACCCATCGCCCACTATCTCGCGCCGGCACGCGAGTTGTTCGTCAACTGGCTGCAGTCCGGCACAGCGGAAGATTCGTCGCATAAGGCCGCACCGGTTAAAAGACGGGCCCGGTCAACCTGATTGGGTATCGCTCTCCCGCCACGGCAAGTTGTGTCGTACGCCGACAACGTGCGCTTCACCAGGCACGGTGGCATACGCAGCAGTGTTTCCCCTTATACACACTTCATAAGCGTGTGCCTGTCCCGAATTCGGCGAAGGTCGTTTGCCGGATTCGCGAGTATGCTTTGGATTCCAAATAATCCAGTGACCATTGTGTTCGCCGGCGGATCGCGTTCCGCCTGAACGCCGCTTGCAGCGGCGGATCTGCGCGATAGAGAGGTGCCGAGCCATCTCTCGGCATGATGCCGAACCGCCGCTTTAGAGCGGGACCATCTCTCGATACACCGCCACGAAGGTATACGCATTCTGCAATCTTCCAATGAGAAGAATGCACTGTATTTCTTGATCGCCTTGACTTCATATTGACGACCTACTGGGCTCCGCTAGCGCGATTGCGCGAATCGTAACGAGCGGCGCGCCTGTGCCTGCGACCGGATGCACATTTCAACTTGATCTAACCGCATCCGGGAAAAACGGAAATCAGAAAGAGGAGACAATATGAAGAAGTGGAAGAAATTGACTCACGTGTTGCTGCCGACGCTGGTCGTTTGTCAGGGAGCACACGCGCAGTCAAGCGTGACGTTGTACGGGGTTGTTGACGAAAGCATCCGGTATCTGACCAACACCACCAAGGCCGGCGATTCGAAAATCCAGCTCGCCAACGGCGGCATGTCGGAAAGCCGGTGGGGCATTAAAGGCGAAGAGCAATTGGGCGGCGGCTGGTCGACGTTCTTCAAGCTCGAGAATCGCTTCTTCATCAATAACGGCCAAAGCGATACTTACCTGCCGTTCTTCAATGAAGCACAGGTTGGTGTGCGGTCCAACTCGTACGGCCAGATTGTGCTGGGGCGGCAATATAACGTGATGATCGAGGGCATCACGATCGGCGGGTATGGAAGCAATCCGTGGATTCCGTATGATTTCACTTTCCAGCCGGAAGTCACGCTGAGCGGGGGGATCTGGACCAGCAACCAGGTTCAGTATCAGGCACATTTCCACGACGTAATGTTCGCCGCGGGCTACGCATTCGGCGGCACTTCGCCCGACCATCAGGCGTATGGCAGCCAGCTCGTCGCGGCGGCCGCGTATGCGCCCGCGGGCGGCCCGATCAATTTCGGCGGCGCCTACGAGCAGTCGAAGGATTCGATTAACGGCGCCACTTCGAAAGCGTGGACGTTTGGCGGCTCATACTACTGGGACAAGACGCGTTTCGCGCTCGGCTACATCGTCAACCAGAACGACACAGGCTTCTCGAACTTCGCCAATGGACCGTTTACCTCGGCGGGTCTGACTGCGCTCAAGTACACGGACTTTGCGCGGCGCCGCATGATCATGGGCGGCATCACGCAGCAGTTCGGCCCCGCATGGCATTTCGCCGCGAATATCTGGCGCACGCTGCAAGACGGCAAAACGCGGGCAAAGGACGGGGCGGCATGGCAGTATCAATTGGTCGCCGATTACAACCTGTCCAAGCGCACGGATGTCTATCTCGAGGCGGACTATGCGCAATACAACGGCGATCTGATCGGCGCGCAGCTGCAAGGCATTCAGGCCGTCGGGACGGCGCAGAAGGGTACGCAGCTGGGTTTGTCACTGGGGCTGCGGCATCTGTTCTAGCGCTTGTCGACCAGCGTCATTACCGCGTCTTTGATGCCTGCCGCGATCTGTGCCCCAGTCTTCGGGTCTGCGGCTGAACGCGCGATCGAGACGCCACCTGAAAGAATCGAGAGGATCGCCCACGCTGTCTTGCGCCGCACGGACAGCGTGCCGTTGGGCAAACCCTGTGCAACCGCCTCGACGACGCCAAGCAACTCGACCTCGTACGCTGCTTTCGTTTCGTCGCCGGCGCGCGCCACTTCGGGAGTCAGGCTCTGCAACGCGCAGCTCTCGCCAAGCTCGCAGGTGCGTCTCACGCTCATGTAAAACTCGACGAACTTGCCGAGCCACGCGTCGCCCTCGTTCGCGCGCAATTGTCCGATGGCTTCGCGCAACTGAACCAGACCGGCGACGGCCGCAGCCTTGAACGCCTCTGCCTTTGACGGGAAGTGCCCATAGAACGCACCTGAGGTGACGCCGGCCTCCTTGGCGAGACCGTCCACACCGATGCCGCCGAAACCGAGGCGCCGGAACCCACGCCCTGCGGCGTCGAGAATCCGGTCCCGTGCCTCTTCCTTGTGGCCTGCCTTGTATCGCATGTGATCCCCCTTTGAATGCGGGCGTAGATTGTCCTTGACAGGATAACGATCGCTATCCTACGATTGAATCGCGATCGTTACATAATGATCGTTATATCACGCTCATGTTGCCGTGTGCAACGTGCACTCCGCGATCGTGAGCTCACACGAAAGGAGAAGATCGTGCCCTTGACTCTCACACTTACCGAAGGTGTTTTGCCGGCGGGCCAGGAAAAGGCCGCTTACAGGCGGTTATCCGAGGCCATGCTCAAATGGCACGGACTGACTGGCAACAAGCTCATGACGTCCAACGTTGTCGGCTCGATCCATGTTCTGAGCAAGGACCATACCTTTACGGGTATGGACGAAACGCCGGTGGTTTTTGTCGAATGGAAGGTGCCGTCTTTTGCATTCACGGATCGCAAGGTGCAGGAGGGATACTTCGCCGAAGCGACCTGCATCATTCATGACATGTCCGGCGGCCGGCAACCGAAAGACAGGATCTTTATTAATGTGGTGCATGCGGTCGACGGGGCGTGGAATTTCAAAGGCAAAGCGATGACCAATGCCGAGATCGGAGCGGAACTCGCGAGCGCCGGATAAACACGAAAGCGGCTCCCCCTCGCAAGGCGAGCTGGGGAACCGCTTGATTTTCGGATCACGAAACACGGAAACGGTACACGTCCCGACGGAAACGCGTCGGGACCGCGGTTGCCGCGTCTAGCGCATGCTTTGCAGACGGCGGATAGAACATTGCGGATCGAGCAGGGCAAAACCCGCCGCGCCAGTCAGCAGCAACAGCGTGCCCGTTGCCGCAAAACCCAGTTCATAGCCGTGCGCGCCATGGTGTGAGCCAATCAGCGTGCCCATGGCCACCGGCCCCATCAAACCTGCCATCGTCACGATTGAATTGGTGATCGCGAGCAGCGCGCCCCGGCGTTCCGCCGGCGCAACCTCGGCGACGAGCATGGGTCCGAATGAGAAGGTTTGTATAGCCAGCGAACTGGCGATGGCCATCAAGGCAATCTTGACGGCAGGTGGCACACCCAGATAAAGCAGGCCATATGCAAGGCCGGCCACGACGCAGGCGCCGCTGATCAGCGCGCCGCGCGCAAACCGGGAAGGCACTCCGCGTTCGAGCAGCCAGTGCGAGAACAGCGCGAGCGCAATGCCCACGGGTATTTGCGTGGCGACTTGCAAAGCAAACAGCCAGCCGGCCTGAGTTGCCGGCAAGTCGAGTCCGAGTCGCAGATAAGCCGGTGTCCAGGTGAAGCCGATGGTGATCACCGCGTAGCCGACGAAACTTTGCAGCATCACGCCGATGATGGTGCGGTCGGTGAGAAAACTCAGGTAGCGAATTGGCGGCTGGCTGTGCGTGGTGACCGCCTGTCTCGTCGCCGGCACCTCGCCGCTAACGTGGCGATGATTGCTTGTGCCACCGACACCCAGCCATAAAACCATCCAGGCGAAGCCGATGACACCCAGTGCGAGAAAGGGTGCGTGCCAGTTCCAGCGCTCCGAGATGGCGGTGAGAAGCGGCCCCGACACAATGACGCCTACTGTCGCGCCTTGCTGCACGATGGTCGTTGGAAGGTGGCGCTCGCGATCGTCGAACCAGGTGTAGACAACATGCAATGCGAGTGGCGATGCCGGACCTTCACCCGCGCCCAGCAGAATCCGGCAGAGCAGCAGAATCGCGAAGGTGGTTGGCCAGCCGAGCGGAAGTTGCGCAACGGCCCATGTCAGCGCAAGGGCGGCCATGAGCCATTTCATGTTGCAGCGGTCGGATACGACGCCGGTCGCAATGCCGGAGAGCGAAAACAGCAGGAAGAACGCGCTCCCCACCAACCCGAACTGGCTTGGGGACAACTGCATGTCGTGCATGAGCGGGACCGCGACGAGTCCGAGCACGGCCTTGTCGGCGAAGTTGATCGCCATGAACAGGAACAACGTCGCAACAACGGCCCACCGGCGATGCTGTGTGCGATTTACCGGTGCCGTGTGGGCGGCGGTCGTGAAGCCGGAACTTTCTGTTTCAAGCATTCAACACTCCTCAAAGCATTCGTTGCAATCGCAACGAAAAAATAGTGTACGGCAGCATTGGATTGGGAGAATGAGAGTTCAATGCCAGTGGTCCCGCGGCTATTCGGGATGCCGGGTTGTCGATTTTCACGCATTTGACGTGGTATAAACGGCTTCTTCAAGCGCATTCTTCACATGGGGAGCTTGCAAAACATGCATGAGATCAATTCGCGCCGGCTCACTCACCTGATCGCGCTCGCCGAAGAAGGCAGCTTTGCGCGGGCCGCCGAGCGGGTGCATCTTAGCCAGTCCGCATTGAGCCGCAGCATCCAGACACTCGAAGAAGAACTGGACATCAAGCTCTTCGACCGCGCGGCACGCGGCGTCGCGATGACTGCCGCAGGGAGCCTCCTCGTGGGCCGGGCACGGCGCGTATTGTTCGAGGCGCGGTGCTTGCTGCGCGACGTCGAATTGCTGAAGGCGTACGAATTCGGTGAAGTGCGCATTGGTCTCGGCCCTTATGTGGCCGTCGTGCTCTTGCCCGATTTGCTGATCGAGTTCTCGCGGCGTTTTCCCAAGATCAAGATGTCGGTTGAGTTGGGCGAAGGCGAGGCGCTGCTCGGCAAGCTGCGCGCCGAGCAGATCGACTTTCTGGTTACCGACCGCCGTCTGCAGTCCGTGACGCCGGATATCACCTTGCAGCGCTTGGCGCGGCACGAGGGGGGCTGGTTTGCCCGGGCGGGCCATCCGCTCGTGCAGCGCGATGCGGTGCCGATCTCGGCGCTGCGCGATTTTCCGCTAGTCACGGTGCCCCTGCCTGCGTTCATGAAAGACGCGCTGCATCGGCTGCTCAAGATTCGCGCGCATGAGCAGATTCCGTTGCAGGTCGAATGCAACGACGTCTCGGTGCTGAAAGACGTCGTTGCGCAGACCGACGCCGTGTTTTTCGCCACGGCTTCGTCGGTGCGCGCCGATATCGAGGCGGGCCGCCTCGCGCGCATACCCATTACCAATCCGATGCGGCTGAGCCTCGACTTTGCGCTCGTGTATCTGGCGGAGCGCACGCCTTCGCCTGCAGCAAGCTCCGCGCTCGAACTGACCGGGCAATTGATGAACGAAGCGAATCGCACGGCCTGAAATAGCCTTCGGCGGAATCGCTCGCATGGGACTTTCCCCGAGTCTGGTTGACAAGACAGTGTCAATCGTACACGATTCGGAATCTGAATTCCGATTTTCGCGGTCCCGATCTTTCTGCCCGGTTCGAGTCGAACGGCGCGGGTAGGGTCCTGAACATGTCGCAACACGAAACCTCAAGCATCGTATGACTACGACTGGAACACGCAAACGCGAGTATGGGCGGGCCGCTCTTACGGAGCCGCGGCAGACCCGCAGCCAGGAAGGTCTCACGAGAATGCTGCAGGCGGGGCGCGATCTGATCGAGACGAGCGGCAATCTCGACGACCTGTCGATCAGCGACATTGTCGAGCGTGCCGGCACGTCGATCGGGGCGTTCTACCGGCGCTTCGACAACAAGGACATGTTCTTCGAGGTCGTGCAGGACATGGTGATGACCGAGAGTCTCAGCTATGTGCATGAACTCATCGAGCGTGATCCGGCGTGGGGTTCGAATGACGCATGCGTGCTTGCCGACGCCGTGGCTTCGCTCTACGTGCGGGCGTTCCGCCGCAATCGCGGCCTTTATCACGCGTCGCTCGTGCGTTCGTCGCAACTTAAGACCAGTTGGGACCCGGTCAAGGAAACCAGTAACGAGGTGCTGAAGCTGATCGTGCCGCGCCTCGTCAACGCGCTCTTCGAGCAACGTGCCCGCAAGGTCAAGCCTGCCGTGCTCGAGTTCGAAGTGCGCGCGGCGCTGCAGTTGATCATCGGCTTGCTCGTCAACAGCGTGCTGAACGATCCGGGTCCATTGTCGCTGACCAGCCGCCGGCTCGGGCCGTACCTGCAAACGCAGTTTCGGCGATGCCTGAGTTTGTCTGACTAAAATTTTTTTGCCCAAAAATAGGAATAGGAATTCCGATTTCTATTGATTAAGAACCCGAAAACCTGAGAACGGGAGAGACAGGAGAAACATGGATACCAACAGTCGTCCAGCCGGATTCGATTACGTGATCGTGGGAGGCGGTTCGGCGGGCAGCGTGCTGGCCGCGCGTCTTTCGGAGCAGCCGGACGTCTCGGTGTGCCTGATCGAAAGCGGGCCGCCGGACGACAGCATGCTGGTGCGTTGCCCTGCCGCGTTAGCCGCTGTGGTGCCGCGGCGCGGCAAGTACAACTGGGCGTTCGAAACGGTGCCTCAGGCCGGGCTGCTGGGACGCCGCGGGTACCAGCCGCGAGGCCGCGGGCTTGGCGGGTCCAGTCTCATCAACGCGATGATCTACACGCGCGGGCATCATTCGGACTACGACGACTGGGCGGCGCTTGGCAATCGCGGTTGGGGGCATGACGACGTTCTGCCGTATTTCCGGCGCGCGGAAAATTTCGAGCGGGGCGGCGACAACTGGCACGCATGCGGCGGCCCGTTGAACGTTGCGGCGCTACGCGATCCTAATCCCGCCGCGCAAGCATTTGTGGCTGCGGCGCAGCAAGCGGGCTATCCGTACAACGACGATTTCAATGGACGTCAACAGGAAGGATTCGGCCTGTATCACGTCACGCAGCGCGACGGCATCAGGCATAGCACCGCGCGTGCCTATCTGCGGCCGGCCATGGCGCGCAATAACCTGACGGTGTGGACCGATACGCAGGCTCTGCAGTTGATGTTCGACGGTACACGCGCGGCTGGCGTTCGCTGCCGCGGCAGCGCCGGCGACTTTACGATCCATGCCCGACGTGAAGTCGTGTTGTGCGCCGGCGCATTTCAGAGCCCACAGATCCTGATGCTGTCGGGAATCGGTCCCGGCGACGAATTGCAGCGCCACGGCATACCCGTGCGTCATCATCTGGCGGGCGTGGGTCGCAATCTGCGGGACCATATCGATTACATCTCGCTCTATAAGACCCACGATAACTCCGTGTTCGGTCTGACGCTCGGGCAGGCATTGCGAGTGCCCGGCATGCTGCGCGCGTGGCGCCGCGATGGGCGCGGAGCGCTCACCACCAACTTCGCGGAAGCCGGCGGCTTCGCACGCACGCGCGCGGATCTGGAGCGGCCGGACGTGCAGTTTCACTTCCTGATTGCCTTCTCGGACGACCACGGCCGGCGTCGCCACTTCGGCCGCTACGGCGTGAGCTGTCATGTGTGCGTGCTGCGCCCCAAATCCGTTGGCCGGCTCACGCTGGCTGGCGCCGATCCGATGTTGGCACCCGTCATCGATCCCAACTTCCTCGCCGCGCAGGAAGATGTTCAAACGCTGATCGACGGGTACCGCATGACGCAATCCATCATGGGGCAGTCTGCGTTCGCGTGCTATCGCCTGCAGGAGGTCCATCTCTCCGGCATGGATGACAAGGACGTGGAGCGAATGATCAGGAGCCGCGCTGATTCGATCTATCACCCGGTCGGCACCTGCCGCATGGGCGCCGATCCGCTGGCCGTCGTGGACGACCGTCTGCGCGTGCGAGGTGTTGCGGGCCTGCGCGTCGTGGACGCATCGGTAATGCCTACGCTAATAGGGGGCAACACGAATGCCCCAACCATCATGATCGCCGAAAAGGCGGTCGATCTGATTCGTCAAGGAGACGTCGCATGACCGCATGTTGCCCGGCACCGAGCCGCAATCCCGCTTTTGACGCACCTCACGTTGGCGACCCGCTCGACGTCGCCTTCGACGCCGGCGTCAACCTCGCCTATGCGATCGCGGCGCCGACCGTGCCGCCGAAACTCACCGAGCATTCGCGCCGCATGGCCCAACGGATTTACCGTGTCGCGGAGCGCGTGTACTGCGCGGTTGGGTATGCGCTCGCGAACATCATCTTCGTGGTCGGTGACGACGGCATCGTGGTGGTCGACGTGACCGAGGCGGTCACGCCTGCGCGGCGAATCTATGAGGACTTCTGTTCAATCGATCCGCGTCATCGCGAACTGCCGGTGAAGGCGGTCGTCTACACGCACAATCACACGGATCACACGGGCGGTGTCCGCGCGTTCGTCGACGAAGCCGCGCTCGAGGAAGACCGCGTCGAGATCATCGCGCATCGCTCGCTCATGGACATCGTGATCAACAATGCGAACCTGGTCGGCCCGATTCTCGGCACGCGCTCCGCCTACAGCTTCGGCGCGCTCCTGCCGCCGGGCGCGACCGGCAAGGTCAACGCGGGAATCGGACCGGTGCTGGTCTCGGAGCCGGCAACTTTTTTCGCGCCGACCCGCGTGTTCGACGACCGGCTCGATATCGTGCTGGCGGGCGTGCGCTTCGAATTCCGTTATGCGCCTTCGGAGGCCGACGACGAGATCGTGATGTGGCTGCCGGATCTCGGCGTGTTGCTGTCGGCGGAAGTGATCCAGGGCGAATGTCTCGCGAATGTGCATACGCTGCGCGGCACGCGTTATCGCGATCCGGTGCGCTGGTATCAGACCATCGACATGATGCGCGGCTTCAAGGCCGCGCATATGGTGCCGGCGCACGGCCGCGCGGTGTCCGGCGCGGCGGCGGTGGAAGACGTGTTGTCCGTCCATCGCGACGCGATTCAGTTCATCCACGACCAGGCCATCCGTCACATCAATCTTGGCATGACACCGGAGGAACTCGCCGAAGCGATTCCCGCGCTGCCGCCGCATCTCGCGGAACATCCCTGGCTCGGCGAGTACTACGGCACGGTCAAGCATTCCGTGCGGCAGGTCTATGCGGGACAACTGGGCTGGTTCGACGGCGACCCAGCGTCGCTTGATCCTTTGCCTCGACGCGAGCGCACGAGCCGCATGGTCGAGATGATGGGCGGCACGGGCGTCGTGCAGAAAGCGGCGCAAGTGGCACTGGACCAGGAGGACTGGCGCTGGGCCGCCGAACTGGCAACCCTGCTGGTCCGCCTCGATGTCGACGACGCCGCGGCCCGCGGCATCAAAGCCACGGCGCTGCGTGAACTGGGCTACCGCACCGTGAATACCAATTGGCGCAACTGGTACCTGAGCGCGGCGCGCGAACTGGAGCGGGACTACGACGATCTCCCGTTCAGGGGGATTGCGGCTTTGGCTTCGCAGGACGTGCTGCGTGCGCAGCCGTTGCGCAATCTGTTTCAGGGTTTCAGCATGCGCGTCGATCCCGTGCGTTGCGCCAATGTGCAGATGACGTTGACGTTCCGCATTAGCGACCGTGACGAGGCGTATGGCCTCGAATTGCGACGCGGCGTGCTGCGGATTCACGAGCGCCAACCCGAGACCACCGATATCCAGCTCGCGCTCGATGCCGCCACGCTCTACTCGTTGCTGGGCGATATGGCAAACCAGTTGCCGGCAAACCTCGCGAATGGGAGCGTGACGCTCGAACGGGGCACGCTCGTGCAGCTGCGCGCTTTCTTCGATTGTTTTGACCGGCCGCCGCAACGCATGCCTGCACTCGCCGCCCGCTAAAGCGCGATCGAGAGGCCCGGGAGATACAGATGGAGAAGATCTGGCTGAAATCGTCCCCGCCAGGCATGCCGGATGAGCTATCCGGCGAGGCAGTCAAGCTGTTCGTGGTGAAGAAGGATCCGTCGCGCACAGAAGCGGATCTCTTCGCTTTTTGCAAGGACCAATTGACCGGCTACAAGCGTCCGAAGCTCATTGAATTCCGCACCGAACTGAAAAAGACGAACGTCGGCAAGATTTTGCGGCGTGTTCTGCGTGACGAGGAGTTGAGCCGCAACGCGAGCAGGCAGAACAACTGAAAGCGCACGCGGCGCAGCGGCACGATTCAAATCGGCTGCGCTATACGAAGGCTAAAAAGCCGAGCGGCAAAGTGGACTTCAATCTCACTTTGCCGCTCGGCTTTGCCGCATCACACCGTTTGCCGTCGATTAACCTTTGGTGTGCTCCGTCGAGAGCCAGCCGCCGCTCACGCCAATCTCTCCGATCTGCTTGGCCACTGCATCGGCGAGGCGCTTCGCATCCGATGAAACGCCGGCCCGCTTGGTTTCGGATACGGCGTGCAAGCCGCCGCCCACCGCCGCCGCAGTCGCAATGCCGCCGGCAGCCGCGCCCACGCCGGCAGTTTCGGCCATGCCAGGCGCTTTGCCGCTATCCGCGTTGGCGGTGAAGGTTTGCACCAGCCGCGGCGTGCCGCCCGCCGGCTTATACAGAATCTGTACCGACGAGCTCACCTGGCTCTTGCCCGCGCCGAGCCCGATCAGGATGCGGCGGCGGCGATTGCCCGAGTCGATCTTGTCGAAGCTGCCTTGCACGAGCAGCACGTTCTGGTCGGCAGGCGCGGGGACGTCCGAGCGAATCGCGCGCAGACCCATCGATTGCAGTTGATGCACGATTTCATCGGCGACCTGCTCGCGTACCTTGTCCGCATCTGCGACCTGCTGTTGCGCCGCCGATGAACCGTCGAGGTGGGTCTTCATCTTCTGCAGCATGCCGCCGTCCAGTTTGACGTCATCCGGATTGGCGTCGAAGGTGTACACGTAGATATTGTCCGGCCGCACCTGAACCGGCGCGCTCGCCTCGGTTGCGTTCTTGATGCTGCTGCCGGCGCAGCCGGTCAACAGCGCGCTGCCGCAAACCATCGTCACGCAAAGAATACGGGCTGCGTTCTGTTTGAAAAGCTTTACTGTGTTCAACATGATCATCCTGTCGTCGGCACGTAGGGCCGGTATGTTCGAACGGTTCTTCCGATGATCGGGCAACCGTAGGATCGTTGATCATCGGCGAAACGCATCGCACCTGAAGCACCCTTGATCTCATGCGTCGTGTTTCGTACGCACCGGCAGCGAAACGAAGTATGGGGGAGTCCCTTTCCGAACTCCATTCAACAATTATTTCGCACGATGTCACGGCGCGGCGCGCCGTCGCGTGGACCTTTCGCGCGCGGCGAAAACATTTGAATGGGCAAGGAAAGCGAGCGCGTGCGCGGGAGATTCGACCTCACCGGTGTGGTGTGAAGTCGTGAAACGGTGTGCCCGGATAACGGGCATTCGGTATCAGCGCAAGATGAGCTGGCCGAGGCAGGTCATGACGAAGATCAATAGGGCGGCGGCAACAGCCACATTCAGTGGATAGCTCATATGTCACCTGGGCACCAGCGTTGCAGTGCTCTCATCCTAATCACCTGACAGAAGATGAAAAGTGGCCAGACTCGCGGCAATGTGGGAAAGCTAACGTAGCGCGATGAACGGCGGCGTGGTTCGTCGACGGGAGCGCTTCCAATCGTGGATCCAACTGGCTTCGTTTCTCGGTCCCGGTCGACAGGCGGAAAAACGCCCTCGTCAGACGTGTATCGGCGTGAGTGCCGAGGTGATCCCGCGGTGCCGTTTGTGTCACGGGATCAAAGCGTGAGGACTTACTACGGCTGAGACGGCGGCGGCATGCCGTGCGGCAGCTTGTTCGATGCGGCAAGGTCTTCTGAAAGACTGGTGCGCAGCGTGGCGATCGCCTGGTCGGGATTGGCAGGCTTCAACTGCTCGCGAGCCAACGCGTCGTAGACGTAGTGACGCAGCATGGGATCCTGCGTTTTGTTCAACACCTCGTGATATACGGCGATAATTTCGCTTTCACGCCCGCTCATCGCATACAGGCGGCGCAACTGCTCCAGATCGTTGACGACTGCGAAGCCGGGGCCAATCGGGCCCATCCGGTCATGAAACGCAGGCGGGCCGTCGTCACGCTGCGCCTCGCTATGCGTGCGCGCGGCCGCGGGTGGCGGCGGCGCTTCCTGTGCAAACGCGGCCGTCGCGGCCATGGTCAGAACGGCGCACAGCGCCGTGCTCAATATTGCTCTTGTCATGATTTCGCTCCCATCGAAACCGCGCCGGCGCCACCGTGCGCCAGCCCAAGCACAACGATAGTCGACACGCCGATTCGCGGGGTTACTGACGCTGTTTCGTAACTTACCGAGTCTTGCGTGCGGTGTGGCTGGGCGCGCCCACTGGCGCAATGCGCGCGGATAGCGCATGATTGATCCGATGTGCCGTCCGACCCCACAACCAGCCGGACTCCGCGGGATGGACAGTGCAAGCGAGGCCGCCAGTGCATGCGTCACGGCAACGTCACGCGGCAATGCACCGCCGGCAAGTATTCAACCGTTAAGGAGGATGTCGCATGAACCGACCTGACGCCGCCAATCCGTTTGGCGATTTCACCAAAATGCTGGAGCAGTTCAAGCTCCCCGGCTTCGACGTACCCGCCATCATGGAAGCGCGACGCAAGGACATGGAAGCACTGGTTCAGGCAAATCAGACGGCTTTCCAGGGCATGCAGTCGCTGGCGCAGAAGCAGGCCGATATGTTGCGTGCGACCCTCGGCGAATTGCAGTCGCTGACGGGCCAATTGTCGGCGGGCGGCGCGGCGCCTACGGCGAACACCGCTGATCTGATCCAGCAGAGCTTGCATAAGGCGCTGGCCGACATGCAGCAGTTGGCGCAAGCGGCCTATCAGACGCAAGCCGAGTCGTATGCGGTGATCGCAAAACGCGTAGAAGAAAATGTCCAGGAGCTTAAATCGCTCCTGCAACAGCAGAAGAAATAACGGCTGCTGACACATTGAATCGTTCGATTCGAGTCAAGCATACGTTTGTTTGAAAGACCAATGCCGCGAATGATGATGGAATCATTCGCGGCATTTTTTTATCACGCGGATCGCTTTCGCGTCACTCGTTTCTCTTCACACGAATAATGCGTCTGGTGCGCCTTATTATCAGAGGAAAACCGGCTTTTTCTGCGGCGTTTTCAGCAATCACTTACATTGGCCGTGCAACGCGGCGCGCATAAAAAATTTTTGGTTGTGGTCTCAACAATTTGCACGGTTGTTCGCTTTAAACGAGCCGCGCAGCAAAAACCTGCTCTCAAGCGCCGTCATTTGGCGATCTGGTCCTCAAATATCAAACGGGTTCGAACGGCCGCGCGCCGAAAAATGGTTTAAATCGATCCGCAAACGATTGCCACGCTTCGTCGCGACCACTAAAGTTTGGCGCCGCCACTCCGTAGACGCATTCACGCAGCCCAGCCAGTGTGAATACGGTACCTGCTCCACCGGTCAGGCGTGCGCCCCTAATTCTGCGTTCGTGATCGGCTCGAGGCCGGATCACGAGCGGTTCACCTCGAAGGGATTCTCTTGAAACCGACGCTTTATTCAAGCATGGCCCGCGCCATGCTCGGGGCAAGCTGCGCGCTGTCGTTTGCCGCTCACGCGACACTCGGCCAGAACGCCAGCACTATCGACAGCGATCAGCTCCGCTTGCACGCAGTCGCACACTCGGCAAATACGCAAAGCGCGTATTCGGTACACCTGATGACCTTGCCGTCCGGCACGCAGGTGCGCGAGTACGTCGCGCCGAATGGCATCGTGTTCGGTGTCGCATGGGAAGGCCCGACGCTGCCCGATCTGAAATCCATGCTCGGCGTTTCGTTCGATGCGTACGTCGCCGCTGTGGCGACGCGCCGCGGCACGCCGCTCGCGGTCTCTAGCAACGAGCTGGTGGTCTACTCCGGCGGGCATTTGCGCGCGTTCTCCGGCCATGCCTATTTGCCGCAAGCGGTGCCCGCGGGCGTCGATGTCGGCGTCATTCAATAACGGAGCAGATCATGCGTTATATCTCTTCGTTCAAGACCCTGCTGGGCGCGGCGTTGCTCGCGTTGCTGATCAGCGCCTGCGGCGGCGGGGGTGGCGGCGGCTCCAGCGGTTCCAGCAGCGCGGCCAACTCCGGCAACTCCACCGGCACCTCGGCCGGCCCCACGGTGACCAATACGGCGCCTTCGACGCAGGCGTTAGCCGCGAACGCGGTGCGCGTAACAGTCGATTCCGGCGTGAGCGACGTGCCGAACATGCCGTTCGTCAGCATCACGATTTGCGCGCCCGGCACCACGCAGTGCCAAACCATCGCTCACGTGCTGGTCGACACCGGCTCGTGGGGCGTGCGCGTGTTCGCGTCGCAACTGCCGGCTTCCATGACGCTGCCGCAACAGAAGGACGCTGCGGGCAATCAGGTGGCCGAATGCATGCAGTTCTTCGACGGCTACACGTGGGGGCCGGTGAAGCTCGCCGATTTGCAGATTGCCGGTGAAAAGGCTTCCTCACTGCCGATTCAGGTGATCGACCCGAACTACGCGTCGCTGCCGTCGGATTGCGCGAGCGTCGGCGCGTCGCGCAACACGCCGGGCGCGCTGCAGGCCAATGGCATTCTCGGGATCGGGGTGTTCAAGCACGACTGCGGCGCGAATTGCGTGCAGCAGGCGCTGGCCGGCACGTACTACGGTTGCAACGCTACGCCGTGTACGTCGATTCCCATGGCTGAGTCACTTCAGGTTGCCAATCCGATTCCGTACTTCGCTACCGACAACAACGGCTCGATGCTGAGCCTGCCGACGGTCTCCGGCGGTGCGCAGTCCGTCAACGGGCAACTGGTGTTCGGCATCGGCACGCAGGCCAACAACGCGCTGGGCAGTGCGCAGGTGATCGGCGTGAGTCCGTCGAACGGGACCTTCACGACGGTGCAGAACGGCACCACGTATTCGAGCAGTATTCTGGACAGCGGCTCGACGGGCCTGTTCTTCCAGACGAGCGCACTGCCGGTATGCGCCAGCCCGAACAGTGCGTACTACTGCCCGGTTTCTACCCAGCAACTCAGCGCCATGATCCAGGGGGCGAACGGAACGACGAGCGCCGTGAGCTTCAGTGTCGGCAACGCTTCCGCGATCTCGCAGACATACAGCGGTGATTCCGCGCTGCCGCTGCTGGCGGGGCCGGCTTTCGTCAGGTCGTCGATATTCGACTGGGGATTGCCGTTCTTCTATGGCCGCAATGTGTACGCTGCTGTCGAGCAGCAGTCGACGCCGGGCGGCACCGGACCTTACGTCGCCTATTGAGCTTCAGCAACAACCGAACTCGCGTGATGTGAAAACGGGCCGCGCTGGAACATATTCCGGCGCGGCCCGTTTGCCAATGTGGCGCGGTTTTCCGACTAGATCGTGTCGAGACCGTTCAACAATTTCAGCACGCCTTGGCCAAACACTTCCGGCCGTCCTTTGAAAATGCGTTCGACAGCTTTTTCATCGATCAAACGTTGACGCAGCGCCTCGCGTTCCTCGTGCTGTTCGGCGAGGCGCACGGCGGCCTGAATGTATTCGCCGGTCGAGTGAGCCGTCAGCCACGAGGGCAGCCCCGCGCGCTCGAACAGGCCGCTGTCGATATGCTCGAAGACCTCTCGCCCGCACAGGTTGACGCCGGGCAGACCCATGGTGAACGAATCGACAATGCCGTTCGTGTTGCCGAAAGGGAACGGACTGATGAACATGTCCATCGTGTTGAGGATCTTCAGATAGGTCGGATAGCTGAGCGAGCCGTACACATCCACGTACGATTGCGGCAGCGTGGCGTAAATCGACTTTCTGACGTACGCCAGATCCATGCCCTCGCGCCAGGCGGTCATGAAATGAAACCGCACCGGCACACGAGCGGTGTGTGAGATTGCTTTGCATGCCTCAAGAAAATTCGGGTTGATTTTCATCGCACTCGCCGTCACCGCGATATGGACGACCGCGCGTCGTTTCGGCACAGATGGGACGATCTCAGTGAGCAATTTCGACGGCACGTACGGTTGGCCGTCTTTCGGCAAACGCAGCATTTTCTCGCTGAAGCATGCCGGGTCGCCGACGAAATCGTCTTCGACGCTCACGTAGTCCATGTGAGCGGCGTGCATGGTGGCTGGGTGTCCGAGACCCGCGATCTGCAGCGGAGCCACGCGCAGATTCGACAGAAAGATCGTGTGCGAGAACATGCCGACGCTCGGCATATAGAGCACATCCGGCTTCTCACGCGTGGCGAATTCCTGGATCTGGCGGATGCAGTCACCAATGTATTCCGGATGATCGAACTCAATAAAGCAGTCGAAAATCGCACGTCCCGTTGCGTCGACATGCTGCGCCTCGCCGAACGCGACCACTTCGAAATGCTTGCGCGCGGCGAGCAGGGTGCGCGAATGGGTCCGGTAGATCGAGTGGCCGCCTGTGAACCATTCGAGGACCACGAGCATCACCGGCTTGCGGCCCTTCACACGGGTTCGCGCGACTTTGGCCTCATGCTCGAGCAGGCCTAGTGTTCCCAGCTTCTTGCGGACTAACTTGCTGATGCTGCGCTTGATTGCGTGCCGCTCAGGAGAGGTCGAATAGCTGCAGTGCATGTAGGCACCGCACACGGCAGACGTCGGCAAATCGTCGAGGTCTTCAATAGTGTCCAGAGCGCCTGGCAGCCATTCGAGCAGCCGCTCGCGCTTTTCATGCGCGGTAGGCGTAATGTGCACAGCGGCGCTGACGATCGAAACGCCGAGGCTCGCGGCGAGCGCCGGGTCGCAACGGTGAAGCGCGTCGAAATCGATGTCGTATTGCGAGCCCGATGTATAAAGCACCAACTGCTTGCGCGTGATGGCATCGTGGGCGGCTTTGTCGTGGCGAGCCTGCGTTTGATCGAGAAGCGTGCGGACGATGTGATCCGTCGATCCATACGAGGTCACCGCAAAGATCATATTGATCCACGGCCGCCCCCAGAACATGACGTTCATCTTTTTCGCCGGGAGTGTGTATTCGGGTGCCGACAAGAGCGCCGTGAATCCGTCGGCAATGCGCTGCAAAGTCTGCATCGATTGTTCGTTATCCGGAGCGTTCGGATCGGTCCGCGCAAAGCGTTCGTCGCCGAGCGTGCCACGGTCTTTCGAAAGTTTGAGGAGCAGTGCGGTGAATTCTTCGTGGGCGGCGTCGTAGTCGCGGGACTGGAGCTGGGATTCGAAGCGATCGAGGGAGAAGGATGAACTCATGGCCGTGGTCGTTGGTGAACCGCATGCGTCGGTCTGCATGCGCGTCATGGTCAGTGACAGGGAGGCGAACGGTGCGGCGCGTAACCTGCGGCAGGTCGCCACGCGTCGTTGCGGGTGCGTCAAACAGGCTGAGGACCGCTTGCGCTTCCCGCGTTTCGCCGAATGAAGACAATTGTCAAAGAATTCGACCAGGATGAATCTAGGAGGAGTCTTATTTTGAGAGAGGCTTTTGGCCAGGCTTGCCGGCCTGCGCGATCACGCGATGCACGAAGCGCAGCTTGTCCACCACCGGCGCGGCCAGCGCGAACGGATAGCCGTCCGCCATGCCGAGGCTGCGGTTCAGGCTGTTCAACGCGTACGTGAGCGGAAACCACCGCTTCATCAGATTTTCGAAGCTCGCGTCTTCCACCGGCGTCTGGTCGGTCAGCGTCGGTTCGCCCGGATCGTCGGGCAGCAGCGCGAGGCCGTACGAGGTGGACGTGTCCAGCACGTCGACGATCAGCAGGTAATGCGCCCACGTCTCGGCCCAGTCTTCCAGGGGATGCATCGCGGCATATGCGCTGACATGCGAGGCCTGCCAATCGGCGGGCGCGCCGTTGCGATAGTGGGCGATCAGCGCCTCGCCGTAGTCGGCGCGTTCGTCGCCGAATAGCTTGCGGAACGGCTCGAGCCAGCGCGGGTTATTCGCGATCAACTGGCTGAAGTAGTAGTGGCCCGTCTCGTGGCGGAAGTGGCCGAGCAGGGTCCGGTAGGGCTCGCCCATGGCGGTGCGCACTTTCTCGCGATGAGCGTCGTCCGCTTCAGCGATGTTCAGCGTGATGAGGCCCTTGTCGTGGCCGGTCATGACGGGCGAGCCGTCGTCGCTGTCCTCGAGGAACTCGAACTCCAGGCCATGCTCCGGATCGGCCTCACGCGAGTGAACGTCGAAACCGAACCCGGCCAGCGTGTACAGGAGGCGCCGTTTGGCCACTTCCAGCCGGTACCAGTAGAGCCGGTTGTCCGGCACCCCCAGATTCGGAATCGTGCAGGTCAGCTGGCAGGCGCGGCACAGCGGGCTGGGCGAGTCGTCGGGGATCATCCAGTTGCAGACGTTTTCGACCGCGTAGTTGTGGCATTGACGAAACAGCGCGCCTTCGGCACCCGGGTGCAGGCTGCGCCAGCGCCCTTTGCCGGCGTCTTCAAAGGCGCTGATTTCCGCCAGTTCGGGCACATAGCCGAGCAACGACTCGCAGCGTTCGCAGCGCACGTTTTCGTAGAACACAACGTGCGAACAGCGGTTGCAATGGAAGGTTTTCATTGATCGTGCCTGGGTGGTGAGGGGGGCCGTCAAAGGCGTACATCCTCCGCAATCTTCATGCCGCATTTGCCAGCCGTCACTGGTTTAACGCACATTACGTGCATGATCGTGCACGGGCGCTGCGCCGCTTTGGTGCGTGGCGGCGGGAAAGGCGGAACAGGCGGTGAAAGCGCGCGCTGTCCAATCGACCGGACGCTTGGCAAGCGTGGCACACTTCGCAGTGGTCGGTGATCCGGGCTGTTGCTCCAGTCCACGTGTTTTTTTTCGCGCTGGTTAAATCAACGGCATGAAGCTTGCTTTTTGGCGGGCTGCCATCCTTCGTCCAGGAGTCCGGTGTGTCCATACGCGTCGCGTTGCATCACGTCACACATTACCGCTACGACAGGCTGGTTTCGCTGTCGCCCCAGGTCGTGCGTCTGCGGCCGGCGCCGCATTGCCGGACCCCGATCCTGTCGTATTCCATGCGGGTCGAGCCGGCCCAGCACTTCGTCAACTGGCAGCAGGACGCCTTCGCCAACTATCAGGCGCGCCTCGTATTCCCGGAGAAGACCCGCGAATTCAAGGTGACGGTGGATCTGATCGCCGAGATGGCGGTCTACAACCCGTTCGATTTCTTTCTAGAACCCTCGGCCGAGCAATTCCCCTTCGAGTATTCGTCGGACCTCGCGCTGGAGCTCGCCCCGTACCGCATCAAGCGGCCGATGACGCCGCGCTTCGCCGAGTTCGTGGCGAGTATCGACCGTACGCCCGCTCGCACCTCCGACTTCCTCGTCGCGCTGAATCAGCGGCTGCAACATGAGATCCGCTACCTGATCCGGATGGAGCCGGGGGTGCAGACGCCCGAGGAAACGCTGGTGAACGCCTCGGGCTCGTGCCGCGACTCGGGCTGGCTGCTGGTCGAGACCTTGCGGCAATTGGGGCTCGCCGCGCGCTTCGTGTCCGGCTACCTGCTGCAGCTTGCGCCCGACGTCAAATCCATCGACGGCCCGAGCGGCACGGAGGTCGATTTCACCGACCTGCACGCGTGGTGCGAGGTGTACCTGCCGGGCGCCGGCTGGATCGGCTTCGATCCGACTTCGGGCCTGCTGGCGGGAGAAGGGCATATCCCCGTCGCCTGCACGCCGGAGCCGGGCAGTGCAGCGCCGATCTCCGGCGCCGTCGACGAGTCCGAGGTCGAGTTCGCGCACACCATGTCGATCGAACGGATCCTGGAGACGCCGCGCGTCACCAAGCCGTATAGCGAGGAGGCATGGGCCGATGTGCTCAAAATGGGCGCGCAGGTCGACCAGCAGCTCGCCGGCATGGACGTGCGCCTGACCATGGGCGGCGAGCCGACCTTCGTCTCGGTGCGCGACCGCGACGCCGCCGAATGGAACACCGACGCGCTCGGCCCGACCAAACGCGGCTACGCGGTGGCGCTGATGGACAAGCTGCGCTCGCGCTACGGCGCGAACGGCTTCCTGCATATCGGCCAGGGCAAGTGGTATCCCGGCGAGCAATTGCCGCGCTGGGCGATGTCGCTGTACTGGCGCGCCGATGGCGAGCCGTGCTGGCACAACCCGGCGCTCTTCGGCGACGAACGCGAGCCCGGCAACTACACCGCCGCCGACGCCCAGCGTTTCATCGCGCATCTCGCGACCAAACTGGCGCTCGACACGGACTGCATCCAGCCCGGTTTCGAGGACGTCTGGTACTACCTGTGGCGCGAGCGCCGCCTGCCCGTCAACGTCGATCCATTCGACGCCCGGCTCGACGACGAACTCGAGCGCGTGCGTCTGCGTCGCGTGTTCGACGCGGGCCTCTCGCAAGCAACCGGTTATGTGCTGCCGCTCGCACGCGAACGCGACGTGCCGCACCAGTCGCCGAAGTGGGTCAGCGGCCGCTGGTTCTTCCGCGACGAGCGCATGTATCTGATTCCGGGCGATTCGCCGATGGGTTATCGCCTGCCGCTCGACACGCTGCCCTGGGTGTCGAAGACCGACTACCCGTATCAGCACGCGCATGATCCGTTCGCGCCGCCCGTGCCCTTGCGATCGGCCGCACAGTTGCGCCTGCAATACGACGGCGCGCCGCAGACGGTGAGCCCGGCCGATGCACGGCGGGCGGCGGCGTTGTCTTCCTCGGCGGCGGACTTGCTGAGCGGCATGCCGGGCGCCGGCGTGCTTGCCTTTGCGCCGCAGCGTGGCGACGGCGAGGCGCCGGCGCGCGGCCAATCGTCGAAGGAAACGATCCGCACGGCGATTTGCGTCGAAGCGCGCGACCCCAAGCGCGCCGCCGGCCCGAAGGCCGAAACGGCGGCGTTCGGCAGCGGCCGCACGCTGCTGCATGTGTTCATGCCGCCGCTCACGGAACTCGACGACTATCTCGAACTGCTCGCGGCGGTCGAAGCGACGGCGGCCGAGTTGCGCATGCAGGTGGTGCTCGAAGGCTATCCGCCGCCGCGCGATGCGCGCCTCAAAATGTTGCAGGTGACGCCGGACCCCGGTGTGATCGAAGTGAACATTCACCCGGCGGCGAATTGGGATCAACTGGTCGATCACACGGAGTATCTGTACCAGTCGGCGCATGAAAGCTATCTCAGCAGCGAGAAGTTCATGACCGACGGCCGGCACACCGGCACCGGCGGCGGCAATCACTTCGTGCTCGGCGGCGCGACACCCGCCGACAGCCCGTTCCTGCGCCGCCCCGATCTGCTCGCCAGCCTGCTCGCGTACTGGCACAACCATCCTTCACTGTCGTACCTGTTCTCGGGCCTGTTCATCGGACCGACCAGCCAGGCGCCGCGGATCGACGAAGCCCGCAACGATCAGGTCTATGAGCTCGAAGTGGCGTTGCGCGAATTGCAGCGGCAGATCGACCTGCTCGGCGGCCGCGATAGCGCGAGCCTGCCGGCCTGGATGATCGACCGCTCGTTGCGCAACATCCTGATCGACGTGACGGGCAATACGCACCGCGCCGAGTTCTGCATCGACAAACTCTATTCGCCCGATGGTCCTACCGGCCGTCTCGGCCTGCTCGAACTGCGCGGTTTCGAAATGCCGCCGCACGCGCGCATGAGTCTCGTGCAGCAACTGTTGCTGCGCGCGCTGGTGGCGCGCTTCTGGCATACGCCGTACACGCAGCGGCTCACGCGTTGGGGCACCGAACTGCACGACCGCTTCCTGCTCGGCACTTTCGTCAAGATGGATTTCGACGACGTGCTCGGCGAGTTGAACCGCGCGGGCTTCGCGTTCGACAGCAGCTGGTTCGCGCCGCACTTCGAATTCCGTTTCCCGCTGGTTGGCGAGGTCTCGGTGAACGGCATCGAGCTGACGATCCGCAGCGCCCTCGAACCGTGGCACGTGATGGGCGAGGAAGGCTCCCCGGGCGGCACGGTGCGTTACGTGGATTCATCGGTGGAACGGCTCGAAGTGCGCGCGCTGGGCCTGAACGGCAACCGCCACGTAGTGACCGTCAACGGGGTGCCGGTGCCGTTGCAGCCGACCGGCCGCGTCAGCGAATATGTGGCCGGTGTGCGTTTTCGCGCGTGGTCGCAGCCGTCGGCGCTGCATCCGACCATCGGCGTGGACGCGCCACTCACTTTCGATCTGGTCGATACATGGACTGCCCGCTCGGTGGGCGGATGCCAGTATCATGTCGCTCATCCGGGCGGGCGCAGTTACGACACCTTCCCGGTCAACGCCTACGAGGCTGAAAGCCGGCGGCGCGCGCGTTTCTACGCGTCGGGACATACGCCGGGGCCGCTCACGGTCGATGAGCCGCAGCGCGGTCTCGAGTTTCCGTTCACGCTGGACCTGCGCTACTGGTAAAACTGTTAAAACGCTGCACACGCTTAAAACGACATAACCTTGGCTTTCCAATCGACTTTTCCCTTCGAAACGTCCGCGGCTCGCGCGGACGCTTCGTCCTTGTTGCGCCTTTTGCCGGCCTACGAGGGACACTGGGACGAGTTGCGCGACGCCTCGGGCGCATTGCGCGAACCATGGCGGGAGTTTTTCGAGCGCCTCGGCGACGTCGGCATCGCGCGGCTCGAGGATCACCGCGCATCGCTCGCGCAGCAGATTCGCGATAACGACATCAGCTACAACGTCTACGCCGATAAGGGCGTGCCGCGGCCGTGGGCGCTCGACCTGCTGCCGTTCCTGATCAGCGAGGCCGAGTGGGCGCATATCGAGCGGGGCGTGACGCAGCGCGCGCATCTGCTCAACGCGATCGTCGCCGATGTTTACGGGCCGCAGACCTTGCTGCAACGCGGGCAATTGCCGCCCGCGCTGGTGTTCGGGCATCCCGGCTATCTGCGCCCGGTGAAGGGCTACACGCCGCCTGGCGGTCAATTCCTGCAGGTGGTCGCGGTCGATCTGGCGCGCACGCCCGGCGGCGACTGGACGGTGATGGCGCACCGCACCGAGGCGCCGTCCGGTCTCGGGTATGCGCTGGAAAACCGCCTGATCGTGTCGGCGCTATTCGCGGATCCGTTCCGCGCCTTGCGCGTGAGCCGCCTCGCGCCGACCTATTCGCAGCTGATCGCGACGCTCGTGCAGGCGGCGCAGGCCACCATGCGGCATGACAGCGAGGGGGCGGACAGGTCGCCGCATATCGCCTTGCTCACGCCGGGGCCGTTCAGCGAAACCTACTTCGAACATGTGTTCCTCGCGCGCTATCTCGGCGTCACGCTGGTCGAAGGCAAAGACCTGACCGTTCGCGACGACAAGCTCTATCTGAAGACACTCGGCGGTCTCGAACGCGTGCACGTGGTGCTGCGCCGTCTCGACGACGCCTTCTGCGACCCGGTCGAACTGCGGGCCGATTCCAGCATCGGCGTGCCCGGTTTGCTGCAGGTGATGCGCGCGGGCAATGTGATCGTCTCGAACGTGCCGGGCTCGGGCTTCGTCGAATCGCCGGCGCTGCACGGTTTTCTGCCGGGCATCGCCGAAGTGCTGCTCGAGGAAGATCTCGTGCTGCCGAGCGTGGCCACGTGGTGGTGCGTCCGGCAGACGGCGGTCGGGCACGCATTCGCGCGGATGGACGACGCGTTCATCGTGCCGACATGGCCGGTGGCCGCCCGCGACGCGCCACCCGGCGTGGAGCAGGGCCGGCAGCGGCTGGCGGCGTGGCGTGAGCGCATCGAGGCGATGCCCGACACCTTCACGATCCAGCAGGCGCTGCGCTTTTCCTGCACGCCGCGTTACGAAGAAGGCACGATTGGCCGTCGCCCCTCGGTACTGCGCGTCTACGCGATTGCCGATGCCAGCGGCGGCTGGCATGTCATGCCGGGCGGCTTCACGCGCATGGCGGCGGAGCGCCAGGCCACAGTGTCAATGCAGTACGGCGGCAGCAGCGTCGACACGTGGGTGCTGTCGAGCCAGCCGACGTCGACCTTCACGCTGCTGCCCTCGCCGATCCAGCCGGCCGACCTCGCGCGCAAGCATCGCACCGTGTCGAGCCGTGCGGCGGAAAACCTGTTCTGGGCCGGACGCTACGGCGAACGCGCCGAAAACAACGTGCGCCTGTTGCGCCTGATTCTCGGCTCGCTGGAAGGCAACGATGCCGAGGCCATGTTCCCGACCCTGGTCGAACTTGCGCTGTACTGCGGCCTCGTGCAGTCCGGCGACATGTCCGCGCCGCATTCGCCGCAAGCCTTCGAGCGCGCGCTGGTCGCGAACCTGAGCGAGAGCACCGGCACTGCGAGCATCGGCCAGAATCTGAGCGCGCAGGCGCGCTCGAACGGCGAAGTGCGCGGGCGGCTCTCGAACGATCACTGGCGCATGATTCTCGCGGCCCGCAACGACTTCCGCGATGCGTTGCAGGAGTTGATGCCGGCTCCGGGTGTTGGCGGCGCGGCATCGCCAGGCGAGGGCAACGGAATTGCCGGCACCAATCGCAACGACCGCAGCAACGGCAGCGGCAACGCCAATGGCGCCACGAATTGCTGCGGCGAACGCTACGACCGTCTCACGCTGATGGACGCGCTCGAACACCTGTCGGTGCAGCTATCGGCGATCAGCGGCGCCCAGGGCGACCGCATGACGCGCGACGAAGCGTGGCGGCTGCTTTTCGTGGGACGGCACATCGAACGTGTGTCGGCCATGACCTCCATTTTGCGCATCGTCGCGGATCACGGACAGCTTGCCACGCCCGCCGGATTCGACCTGCTGCTGCAACTGTTCGACAGCACGCTGACCTATCGCGCGCTCTATCCGGGCCGCTTCGAAGTGCCTGCCTTGCTCGACCTGCTCGTGATCGAACCGACCAATCCGCGCGGCGTTTACGGCGTGTACGAACGGTTGCGCAAAAAGCTCGACGAGATCGCGGTGGCGGCGGGCAGTACGCGGCATCGTCCGTTCGCCGAACTGATGGCGCCCGTCGCTTCTCTGCCGACGCTCGAATCGCTGTGCACCGTCGACGAAAGCAAGGACTACGGCAATCTGATGGCGGTATGCGATCAGATCGGCACGTATGCCGGCGCGGCCGCGCATGAAATCAGCGCGCGCTATTTCAGTCACGCCAGCACGATTGCCTCGCAGGTGTGGTCATGAAGCACGCGCCGACCGTGCTGTCCGTTTCGCATCGCACGACCTATCACTACTCCACGTATGTGGAAACCGCGCAGCATCTCGCCACGATCCGGCCGATCGCCTGCGCGTGGCAGCGTGTGGTCTCGCACGGCGAGAAGATCGAGCCGGAGCCTTCGTATCTGAACAGCCGTATCGACGCGTTCGGCAACGATGTGCTGTATTTCGCGCTCGATGCGCCGCACGAACGCCTGCAACTGGTCAGCGAAACCATCGTGGCGCTCACGCCGCGCTGGACCGACCTCGACCCGGACGCGACCCCGGCATGGGACGAACTGGCCGAGGCGCTGCGCTTTAGCGTCGGTGGAAAGTTCCGGCCCGAAGTGGAGTTCTGTTTCGCGTCGCCGAACATCGTGCCGCGCCCGTCGCTGCGCGACTATGCGGAACCGAGCTTTCCGCCCGGCGTACCGGTCGCCGCGGGCGCGATCGATCTGATGCACCGCATTCATGCGGACTTTGAGTACAAGCCTTCGGCGACGATGTTCGACACGCCTGCCGAGCGCGCCTTCGAATTGAAGAGCGGCGTCTGCCAGGACTTCGCGCAGGTGATGATCGGCTGTTTGCGCTCGCTGGGTTTGCCGGCGCGCTATGTGAGCGGTTATCTGCGCAACGATCCGCCGCCCGGCCAGCCGCGTCTGATCGGCGCGGACGCGTCGCATGCGTGGGTGTCGGTGCATTGTCCCGGCAGTGGCTGGATCGATCTCGACCCGACCAACGACGTGCTCGCCGATACGGACCACGTGACGCTCGCCATTGGGCGCGACTACAGCGACGTGTCCTTGCTGCGCGGCATGATTCTCGGCGGCGGCGCGCATCGGGTGGAAGTGGGCGTCACGGTGCTTGCGCTTTAAGCCTTCCAGCAAGTGTTTTTCTAGTCAGACGAATGCCGGCGGCGTGCCGCGCATCGGCCGCCGCACGTTCATTGATCCCGGCTCGGGGAAAACCCTCTCCATCAATTCCCATTGAGCGAGAATTCAATTTTTGAATTTTGAGAACGTTCTGGCATGCTGAACGCATGATTAGTTGCGGGTCGTGTCATCGTGAATGCGGAACAGGGTGTAACAGGGGCTGAGCGGGTACTGCTGGTGCTGGCGGCGCTTGCCAGTCACGGCAAGGCCATGTCGGTGAAGGATCTGCTGGCGGTGACCGGACTCGCGCAAAGCACGTTGTACCGGCAGATCGCCTTGCTCAAGCGCTGGGGTTTCGTCGCGGAAAACGCCGGACATTACGCACCGGGTCCGATCAGCTTGCAGCTTGCGCTCGGCTTCGACGTGAACTCGCTGCTCGTTGAAGCGAGCCGCAGCGAGATGCAGCAGCTCGCGCGCGCCTCGCAGGAAAGCATCGGGCTGGTGGTGGCTGTCAAGCATCAGGTCATGTGTCTCGAGATGGTCGACAGCCAGCACTCGCTGCGCTGCTCATTCGAGAAGGGCCGCGCGGTGCCGCTCAAGGCGGGTGCGTCGGCGAAATCGCTGCTCGCCTTCATGGCCGACAAGGCACGCACCGAAGTACTCGATAACGTGTTCGCCAACGATCCGGCCGGCCGCGCCGCGATTGAAGCCGAACTCGAACAGATTCGCGCCCAGGGTTACGCCGTCAGCGACAGCGAGGTGGACCCTGGCGTGTGGGGCGTGAGCGCCCCGATCTTTCACCGCAGCGGACGCGGCGCCGGCTGCAGCGCATCGATCACGCTGATGGCGCCGTCCACGCGCGCTATCGGCCGCGAAAGCCAATTCATCGACGGGACGCTACGTACGGCCCGCGCTATTTCCGAGCATTTGCAAACCGATTGAACGGACTTGACCAAACTGATTCAATCCGGATTCCGAACGAATTGAGTCAGCCAAACGAACCACAAGGAGGCTACCCCATGAAACTGCAACGACTGTTGTCTCTCGCCTGCGTGACCTTTGCAGTGACTTTCGCCGGATTCACCGGCGCCGCTTCAGCACAAACGCCGGACGTGCTGAACGTCGCCACCGACGCCACCTTCCCGCCGATGGAGTACACCGAGAACGGCGCGCACACCGGCTTCGACGTCGACATGATGAATGCGCTCGCCAAGGCGATGGGCAAGCGCGTGCAATGGACCGACATCGACTTCAAAGGGCTGATTCCGGGCTTGATCGCGCATCGCTTCGATGTCGCCATCTCCGGCATCTACATCACGGATGAGCGCGCGAAAGTGGTCGATTTCACCGACTCGTATTACGCGGGCGGCCTCGTCGCACTGGTGAAGGCCGATTCGCCGATCAAGTCGGTCGCGGAGTTGAACGGCAAGAAAGTCTCGGTTCAGGTGGGCACGAAGTCGGTGAACTTCCTGCGCGACAACTTCCCGCAGATCAATCGCGTTGAAGTGGAAAAGAACCAGGAAATGTTCGACCTCGTGGGCATTGGCCGCGCCGATGCCGCCGTGACCGGCAAGCCTGCCGCGTATCAGCTCGTGCGCACGCGCGGCGGTTTCCGCGTGCTCGAAAAGCCGCTGACGACCGAAGCCTACGGCATTGCCGTGCGCAAGGACGAGCCGCAACTGAAAGCCGCGCTCAATACCGCGCTCGCGAAGATCAAGGCCGACGGCACGTATGCGGCGATCGTCAAGAAGTGGTTTGGTCCGAGCGCGCAATAATAGGCAGAGCAAACCAAATGGAACTCGATTTTTCGCCGGTGATTGCCGGCTTGCCGGACATCATGCATGGCGCGGTGGTGACGGTCGAAGTGACCGCCGCCTCGCTCGCGCTGAGCTGTCTGCTTGGCCTGTTGATCGGCATTGGCCGGCTCTCGCCGCAGCGGCGCGTGGTGTACGGCTTGTGTACCGCCTATCTGACGTTCTTCCGCGGCACGCCGTTGCTCGTGCAACTCTTTCTCCTGTTCTTCGGCTTGCCGCAATTCGGCATTCTGCTGCCGGCGTTCGTGTGCGGCATGCTCGGGCTCGGTTTCTATTCCGCGGCCTACGTGTCGGAGATCGTGCGTGGTGCGATCCAGTCGGTGGATCGCGGGCAGATGGAAGCGGCGCGTTCGATCGGCATGTCGTCGGGGCAGGCCATGCGCGCGATTATTCTGCCGCAAGCCATCGTTCGGATGATCCCGCCGCTTGGCAACGAGTTCATCGCGCTGATCAAGAACTCCGCGCTGGTGTCGCTGCTGACGATCGACGATCTGATGCATGAAGGGCAGAAGATTATCAGCGTGTCGTACCGTTCACTCGAAGTGTATCTGGCGATTGCGCTGGTCTATCTGGTGTTGACGCAGGCGACCAATTACGCACTGCATCGTGTCGAGCGCCGTTTGCGTGCAGGAGGGATGGTGCAATGAATACCGTGGCCAATGGTAATGGACCTATTGTCAGCATCCGCGGGCTGACCAAATCGTTCGGCTCGCATACGGTGCTCAACGGCATCGACTTCGACATCCAGCCGCAGCAGGTCGTGGTGGTGATCGGGCCGAGCGGCTCGGGCAAGAGCACGTTCCTGCGCTGCTGCAACGGCCTCGAGCAGGCCGAAGGCGGCACGATCGATATCTGCGGGCATCGGCTGGTCGATCACGGCGCGATGCTCAAGGAGCGTTCGCTGAATGCGCTGCGCACCGAGGTCGGCATGGTGTTTCAGTCGTTCAATCTGTTTCCGCATCTGTCGGTGCTGCATAACATCACCGTCGGGCCGCGTATGCTGCGCGGCGCCAGCAAGGCAGAGGCCGAAGCGGCCGCGCTCGCGTTGCTGGAAAAGGTCGGGCTCGCGCACAAGGCGCATGTCATGCCGGCGAGCCTCTCAGGCGGGCAGAAGCAACGGGTGGCGATTGCCCGGGCGCTCGCCATGCAACCGCGCGTGATGCTGTTCGACGAACCGACCTCCGCGCTCGATCCGGAACTCGTCGGCGAGGTGCTGCAGGTCATGAAGCTGCTCGCCAGCGAGGGCATGACGATGGTGGTCGTCACGCACGAAATGGGTTTCGCGAAAGAAGTCGCCGACGTGGTGGTGGTGATGGACGGCGGCGTGATCGTCGAGGCGGGACCGCCGGCCGAGATTTTCTCGGCGCCTTCGCAGCCGCGCACGCGGGCATTCTTGCAGGCGGTGTTGTCGCGCGCATGAGAGTTCCATTCGATGACAAGGTGTGGGCCGGCCGTTCCGACGACGGCGAGCCCGGCGACACGCGGCGCATTTTCAATCAGGTCGCGCCGTTCGGCACGGCGCAGCGGCTGCAAGGCGAAACGCCGGTGATCGTCGGGTTTGGATCAGATGAAGGCGTGCGCCGCAATCAGGGCCGCGTTGGCGCGGCACACGCACCGAAGGAGTTGCGGCGCGCGCTGGCGGGCTTGCCGGCCAAGGCCAACATGGCGTCGCTCACCGACGCGGGCGACGTGGTGTGCGACGACGGCGATCTCGAAAGCGCGCAGCTGGAACTGGCCAACGTGGTGAGCGAGGTACTGGCGAGCGGCGGCCGTCCGTTGGTTTTTGGCGGCGGACATGAGGTGGCGTGGGGCACTTATAGCGGCTGGCGTCTGCATCAGGCGGGTGAGGCCGCTGGGGCGACCGAATCGGCCACGTCGCGCAAGCTGCTGATCATCAACTTCGACGCGCACTTCGACTTGCGCCAGAAGCGTCCGGCGAACTCAGGCACGCCGTTTGACCAGATTGCGAACGACTGTGCGCAACGAGGCGTACCGTTCGACTATATCTGTTTCGGTGTCAGCGATCTGGGTAACACAGCTTCGCTGTTCGCGCACGCCGAGCGGCTCGGCGTGCGCTATCTGCTCGATGCAGACATGCAGGAGAACCAGTTGCCGCAGCGCCTGCGCGAGCTTGAACAGTGGCTGGAGGCGGTGGACGACGTCTATCTGACCATTGATCTCGACGTGCTGCCGGCTGCCACGGCGCCAGGGGTGTCGGCGCCTGCGGCATTAGGTGTGCCGTTGTCGGTGGTCGAGGCGATGGTGCGATGCGTGCGCGAATCAGGCAAGCTGCGCGTGGCGGATATCGCCGAGTACAATCCTTCACTCGATCAGGACAGGCGCACCGCGATGGCGGCCGCCCGGCTGGCTTACCGTTTGTTGTAGCCAGGCCGGCGCGCTTTGCGCCACCGGCAAACACGCCCGGCTCGCCGGATTGGTCCAGCAGGCCGGGTTCCTCCCTGCGGCAGATTTCGTAATACACTCTCCAAAAGCAGATAAACTTGACAGTGTGCGTATGCACATATAGACTGCGTTTTATGACCCGACCTCTCTCTTACGACGAATGTAACTGCTTCGCGCTGCGTCAGGCGGCGCGTCGCGTCACGCAGATCTACGAACGCCATCTCGGCGCCGTAGGGCTGACGGCCGCGCAGTTCACGATTCTCGCCAAGCTCGCGCGCACGCCGAACCAGCCCATGGCGGATCTGGCGGATTCCATGGTAATGGAGCGCACCACGCTGGTTCGCGCCATGAAACCCTTGCAGCGCGACGGTCTGGTGGTTGCGGAGCAGGCAGAGCATGACAGCCGCACGCTTCTGTTCAGTCTGACGGATCAGGGCGAAGCGACGTTCGATCAGGCGGCAATCGCATGGCGTGCCGCGCAGAATGAGTTTGAGAAGAAGTTCGGCCATGCGCGCGCCAAAACGCTGCGCGCCGAGCTGTTCAGCATTACCGCTTAGTTGAGGTGTAGAGGCCCGTTTCGGCGGGTACACATGCGTCATTTGATGTGCGTATGCACTAATGAGTAAGGAAGCGCAGCAATGGAAGGACTTTTCGACGACGACTGCTTCGCCATCCGCCAGGCCGCCCGTCATGTCTCGCAACTTTATGATCGCCATCTGGCGAAGGTCGGACTGACCATTACGCAATTTTCGTTGCTCAGGCGGCTGAGCCGCACCGGGCCGATGACGATGAAGCAGATCGCGGAAGCCATGCGCATGGATCGCACCACGCTGGTCCGTACGATCCAGCCGCTGCGTCGCAATGGTCTGGTATTGAGCGAGGCGCGCGGCGCGGATGTGCGGGCGCTGTCGATTTCGCTCACGGCCGCGGGTGAAGCGCGGCTGGCGGCAAGCCGTGAGCATTGGAAAGCGGCGCAAACCGAGTTCGAGCATCGTTTCGGCAAGCAACGCGCGGCCGCGCTGCGTGGCGAGTTGCTTGCCATCACACAGGACTGAATCTGAATCTGACGCTGCGCGTGCAGCGAAGCATCGGCGCCGCAGTATCACGCGCTTTTTTTGTAACGTAACGAGTGCATACACACATACAGACATCATGTCCACTACACCTTCGACTATCGCACCGCCGAGCGCGGAGCATATTGCCAAACCGGCAAGGCGCGTGCCCTGGATGCAGCTCGCGATTATCTCGGTCCTAGCCGTGCTGGCGCTTGCGGCGTCGTACTGGTTCTTTGTTGGCCGCTTCATCGAAACGACCGACGACGCGTACGTAGGCGGCGATGTCACCGTGATGGCGCCCAAGGTGAACGGTTTCGTTACGGACGTGCTCGTGCAGGACAACCAGTTCGTCCACGCGAATCAGGTCTTGATCCGGCTCGATGCGCGCGACTACGACGCGCGTCTCGCACAGGCCACCGCCGAAGTGCAGAGCGCACAGGCCGCGGTGACCGAGTTGCAGGCGAAAAAGTCCCTGCAGCTTGCCACCATCAACGAGCAGGCCGCGGAGGTTCGTGCCTCCGGCGCCGAACTGACGCGCAGCGCCGCCGATCAGACGCGCTACCGTCAACTGGTGAAGGACGACGCGGTATCGAACCAGGTGGTCGAGCGCGCCGACGCCGATCTGACGAAGGCTCATGCCGCGGTGGATCGCAGCAGTGCCGCGCTGATTGCCGCGCAACGCCAGATTGCGGTGCTCGACGCACAGATCGGCGACGCCGAGGCGCGCATTGCGACGGCTCAGGCTGCCCAGCGCGTCGCGGCGCTGAACGTCGAATACACGACGATTCGCTCGCCGATCGACGGTTATGTCGGCAATCGCACCGCGCGGGTCGGCCTGCTGGCGAACACGGGGGTGTCGCTGCTGACCGTGGTGCCGTCGAGCGGATTGTGGATCGACGCCAACTTCAAGGAAGACCAGTTGAAGAAGATGCACGTCGGTGACCGGGTCGACGTCGATCTCGACGCTTCGAGCAAGCGCATCAGCGGTGTAGTGGAAAGCCTCGCGCCCGCCACCGGTGCGACTTTCAGCGTGCTGCCCGCCGAAAACGCCACGGGCAACTTCACGAAGATCGTGCAGCGCGTGCCGGTGCGTGTGCGTCTCGACGTGCCGAAGGACATGCAAGGCGTGCTGCGTCCGGGCCTCTCGGCCACGGTGAAAGTTCATGTCGACGGCGAAAACACGCCGGCCCGCGGATAAACCGACCATGACCGAAGTCCTTGACAACCCCGCCGACCTGCCACAGCGCATCAAGGTTTTCGCCTTTTCGCTGATGTGCCTTGGCTTTTTCATGGCGACGCTCGATATCCAGATCGTGGCATCGTCGCTCAGAGACATCGGCGGCGGCCTGTCCGCGAGCCAGGACGAACTCTCGTGGGTGCAGACGTCGTATCTGATCGCGGAAATTCTGGTGATTCCGATGTCCGGCTGGCTCACCCGCGTGTTCTCCACGCGCTGGGTGTTCGCGTTCTCCGCGCTCGGCTTTACGATCACCAGCATGTTGTGCGGTTTGGCGTGGGACATCAACTCGATGATCCTGTTCCGCGGTTTGCAGGGCGCGCTCGGCGCCGCGATGATCCCGACGGTGTTCACCACGGCGTTCGTGCTGTTTCCCGGCAAGGAGCGCCTGATCGCGTCCACGACCATCAGCGCGCTCGCCACGCTCGCTCCGACCATCGGCCCCGTGATAGGCGGCTGGATCACCTCGCAATGGTCGTGGCACTGGCTGTTCTATCTGAACCTGGTGCCAGGCGCCGCCGTCACGCTGCTGGTGCCGAAGTACGTGCACTTCGACAAGGTCGATCTGTCATTGCTGAAAAAAGGCGACTATCTCGGCATCCTGCTGATGTCCGGTTTTCTGGGTTGCCTGGAATACGTGCTGGAGGAAGGACCGCGCAAGAACTGGTTCGGCGACGACGTGATCATCGCTTGCACGTGGGTGGCGGCGATCTGCGGATTCCTGTTCATCGTGCATGCGTTCACCGCGAAAGAGCCGATCGTCGATCTGCGCGCAATGGCGATCCGCAACTTCGGTATCGGCAGTCTGCTGTCGTTCATTACCGGGATCGGGATTTTCTGCGCAGTGTTCCTGACGCCGGTATTTCTGGCGCGTGTGCGCGGCTTCGATTCGTTGCAGATCGGTGTGGCGCTGTTGTCGGTCGGGTGTTTTCAATTGGTCGCGATGGTGGCCTATTCGTTCCTCGCACGCGTCGTCGACATGCGGGTGCTGCTGGTGTTCGGGCTGGTGCTGTTCGGCGTCGGCTGCTATCTGTATGTACCCCTGACCAATCAGTGGGGCTGGCAGGAGTTGCTAATCCCGCAGGCGTTGCGCGGCATCGGCCAGCAGTTCTGCATTCCGCCCATTGTGACGATGGCGCTGGGCTCATTGCCGATGTCGAGATTGCGATCGGCGAGCGGCCTTTTTAACCTGATGCGCAATCTTGGTGGCGCTATCGGCATTGCAGTGAGCAGCACGATGCTCAATGACCGTTTGAACCTTCACTACGAGCGGCTCGATGAACACCTGAGCGCCGGCCGTCCGGTGGTCGAATCGATCTTGCAGCAGCAGAGCGCGCATTTCGCGGCGGTGGGCGGAGACGTGCTGAACGCGGCCGGCGCCGGACTCGGCGCGTTGCACGAGGTGTTGATGCGCGAAGCACTCGTGCTGACATTCTCCGACACGTTTTTCGCGCTGTCGCTCTGTTTCCTGGTCGGTTTGCTGAGCGTGCTGTTCTCGCGCCCGTTTGGCAACACCGCGCCGCCGCCTGATGCTCATTGAGAAATTCAACATGAAACCGATTTTTCTGAAAGTACTGGCGAGCGCCGCGTTGCTGACGCTGGCGGCGTGCGCGGTGCAACCGGCCACGCATGCCGATTTGCCGCAGACCGTAAAAACCGTCGCACCCGCGGCATGGAGCGTCGACGCACCGCAGGACAGCGTGAATGCGCGCGCGTGGTGGGACCAATTCGGCGACCCGGTGATGCATCAGCTGGTCGAATCCGTGTTGACCAGCAATCTCGACGTGCAGGCAGCGGTGGAGCGCGTCAAGCAGGCGCAGGATATCGTCACGCAGAATCACGCGGCTTTGCTGCCCGAGTTGAACGCGAGTGCAACCGCGTCCGACTCGCGTCAGAACACGCCGCCACCGCTCGGCTATGTGCGCCAGGCCGGAGCAGGTTTGACGGCAAGCTGGACGCCCGATGTATTCGGCGGTGAGCGTCTTGCCGTACTGGCCGCGCAGGCGCAAGTGTCGGGACGTCAGTCGGCCTTGAACGAGGTGCGGCTCGCGCTCGCGGCCAACACCGCAGCGGCGTATATCGATCTGCGTTGGGCGCAATCGCAACTGCAGATTCTCAACGACAACGAGCAGATCCGCGCGCGCGCGCTGAAGCTCACGCAGGAGCGATTGCATTACGGACTGTCGACGCAGCTCGACGTCGCTCGCGCGCAGAACCAGTTGGAAGACTTGCAGGCGTAGATTCCGCGCGTGCAGTCGGCCGTGCAGCATCAATTGAGTCTGATTGCGGTGTATTCGGGGCGTACGCCGGAGAGCGTCGACAGTTTGCTGCTGACCGCTGCGCGTGAGATTCCGGTGCCCGCACAAAGCGTGCCGCAGACGCTGCCGTCCGAAGCGCTATTGCAGCGGCCCGACGTGCGCACGGCGTACGCCACGGTCGAACAGCGCGCGGCGGAAGTGGGTGTGTCGAATGCGCAGCGCTATCCGCAGTTCAAGCTCAATCTCGCCGATGGCCTGCTCGCTTCGTCTTACCTCGGCCTGCCGACGCTTACCGACAATCTCTTTAGCGCAGCGTTGAGCGCGACGAGTCCGATCTTCAATGCCGGCCGCATTACCGCGAATATCGACGCGAGCGAAAGCCGCATGCGCGAATCGCAACTCGGCCTGCAGCAAACCATGCTGCAGGCGTTGAAGGAAATCGAAGACAACCGCAGCGATCTGGTGAGCGGCGCGGTTCAGGTGCAGCGTCTGGGCGGTGCGCTCGATGCATCGAGCCAGGCGCTGCGTCTGTCGACCGAACTCTACAAGGGCGGCGCGTCGAGCTTCCTCGACGTGCTCGCCGCGCAGGAGGCGTATCTGCTCGACTCGGAATCGTTGAATCAGGCCAAACGTGAGCATGCGCTCTCGGCGGTCGCGTTGTACCGGTCGCTTGGCGGCGGCTGGGATGTCCCTGAAACGGCCACGGCGTTGTCAGCGAATAACTGACCTACGGCGTGGCAAAGGCAGTGATGAACCAACTGGAGAGAAGTGATGGCGAGTACACGTGAAGTAGTGATCTGCAATCCGGTGAGAACACCGGTCGGCGCATTCGGCGGATCGCTGAAAGAAGTACCGGCGACCGAACTCGGCGCCGTGGCCGTGCGTGAGACGCTCAAGCGCAGCGGTCTCGACGGGGCCGCGCTGGCGTCGGTGGTCATGGGCAATGTGATTCAGGCCGGCAACAAGATGAATCCCGCACGTCAGGCGTCGATCGGCGGCGGTGTGCCGGTGGCCGTGCCGGCGTTGACGGTCAATCGCGTGTGCGGCTCGGGTGCTCAGGCCATCGCTTCGGCAGCGCAGGAAATCCTGCTGGGTCTCGGCGATGCCGCCGTGGCAGGCGGCATGGAGAACATGGACCGCGCGCCGTATCTGCTCGACGGCGGCCGTTGGGGCTACCGCATGGGCAACGCGCAGATTCATGACAGCCTGCTGCGCGATGGCCTCGTCGACGCGTTCTCGAACGAGCATTCCGGCTGGCATACCGAAGACCTCGTGGCGCAATTCGACCTCACGCGTGAAACGCAGGACCGTTGGGCCGCCCGCTCGCAACAGCGATTCGCGGAAGCGCAGGCGCGCGGCGATTTCGACGCCGAACTGGCCGCGGTTGAAATCGCGAGCCGCAAGGGTCCGCAGCAGTTCACGCGGGATGAACAGCCGCGCCCCGACACGACGGTGGAAACGCTGGCCAAACTGCGTCCGGCATTCCGTCCGGATGGCACGATTACCGCCGGCAATGCCCCTGGCCTGAACGCCGGCGCCGCGGCAATGCTGGTGGCCGAGCGCGGTTTCGCGGAAGCACGCGGCATCGCGCCGGCGGCGCGGCTCGTAGCCTATGGTGTCGCGGCGGTGGAACCCGGCATGTTCGGCTTGGGTCCGGTGCCCGCCGTGCAGATGGCGCTGGCGCGAGCCGGCTGGCAATTGAGCGATGTCGAGCGTTTCGAAATCAATGAAGCGTTCGCGGCCGTGCCTCTCGCCGTTGCGCGCAGTCTCAACATCGCGGAAGAATTGATCAACGTGCAAGGCGGCGCGATTGCGCACGGCCATCCCATCGGCGCAACGGGTGCCGTGCTGACCACGCGGCTCATCCATTCGATGCGGCGCGACGGTCTGAAGCGCGGCATCGTCACGCTGTGCATCGGCGGCGGGCAGGGGATCGCGCTGGCACTGGAAACGCTGTAACTATCGGGGAAAAGCGGCAGGTGCATCGGCGTGCGAAATACGCCGGTGCACCTGCCGCATCGTTATGGATTGAAGCGGCGCAATGCGCGGCGCATCAAACGTCGCGCATTCTCAGGTAATCGAACGCGATCTCGCATTTAAAGTTTTTCCTCCAGCATCCGTTTCGTTTAGCATCAGTACCACTTTCACAAGAACGTCACGAGACATGGCACTGATCGCACGAAACGCACTCGGTATTGCTGTCCTGCTGCTCATCGCTTTCATCTTTTCAACCAATCGCCGCGCCATCCGCTTACGGACCGTAATCAGCGCGCTGCTGGCGCAGATCGGTATCGGCGCATTCATTCTTTTCGTGCCGGTCGGCAAGTCGATCCTCGCGGCCGCCGCGGCGGGCGTCAATGACGTGCTCGGCTACGGCAACGCGGGCATCGAGTTCCTGTTCGGCGGCCTCGTGCAGGCGAAGATGTTCCAGGTCTTCGGCGACGGCGGATTCGTGTTCGCCGTGCGTGTGCTGCCGGCCATCATCTTCGTGACGGCGCTGATCTCCGTGCTGTACTACATCGGCGTTATGCGCTGGATCGTGATCGTGCTTGGCACGGTGTTCCAGAAGCTGCTGGGCGTGTCGAAGATCGAATCGTTTTCGGCGGTCACCACGATCTTCCTCGGTCAAAGCGAAATGCCCGCGGTGGTCAAACCGTTTACGCGCGACATGACCGGCGCAGAACTGTTCGCCGTGATGTCGAGCGGCATGGCGGCGGTGGCCGGCTCGGTGCTGGCGGGTTACGCCGGGCTCGGCGTGCGCATCGAATATCTGCTGGCTGCGTCGTTCATGGCGGTGCCGGGCGGCCTGCTGTTCGCGAAGATCATTCACCCGACCACCGAGTCGAGCCGCGTGCATCTCGAGAACCTCAACTTCGACGAGAAGCGCCCCGCCAACGTGATCGAGGCCGCGAGTTCCGGCGCGACGGTGGGCCTGAAAATCGCCGTGATGGTCGGCGCGATGCTGATTGCGTTCGTCGGGCTGATTGCGCTGCTCAACGGGGTGGTGGGCGGTATTGGCGGCTGGTTCGGCCATCCGCAACTGTCCATGCAATCGGTGCTCGGCGTCGTGTTCGCGCCGCTCGCGTATCTGATCGGCGTGCCGTGGCACGAAGCCGCGATCGCCGGCAACTTCCTCGGGCAGAAGATCATTCTCAATGAGTTCGTCGCCTATGCGTCGCTGTCGCCGTATCTGAAAGACGCGGCGAGCGTGAGCGCGGCCGGCTTGCAGGTGCTCGATCCGCGCACCCTTGCTATCCTCTCGTTTGCATTGTGCGGCTTCGCGAATTTTGCGTCGATTGCGGTGCTGACGGGCGGCTTTAGCGCCGTCGCGCCCGAACGCCGCTCCGAGGTTGCGCGCTACGGCCTGCGTGTCGTGCTTGCAGCGACGCTCTCGAACCTGATGAGCGCCACGATTGCGGGCATGTTCCTTACGCTGAACTGAATCGGGGATCGTTGTATGACCATGGAACAACTGTTGGAACGCGCGGGCGTGGCGCGAGAGAAGGCCTATGCGCCGTATTCGAAATTCAAGGTCGGCGCGGCGCTGCTGACGAAAGACGGGCAGGTATTCGACGGCTGCAACGTCGAGAATGCTTCGTATGGCTTGTGCAATTGTGCGGAGCGGACGGCGTTTTTCAGCGCCATTGCCGCGGGCTACCAGCGCGACCAGTTCGCCGCGCTCGCGGTAATCGGCGATACGGACGGCCCGATTGCACCGTGCGGCGCGTGCCGCCAGGTGATCATCGAACTGGGCGGCCCCGATTTGCCGATTCGCCTCGGCAATCTGCATGGCGCGACGCGCGACACCACCGCGCGTGAACAACTGCCGGACGCGTTCTACCTATGAGCAAGCACAAGGTCATTTACGACACCGATCCCGGTGTGGACGATGCCATGGCGCTGGTTTTCCAGACACTGCATCCGGATATCGAACTGCTGGGTGTAACCAGCGTATTCGGCAACGCAACCATCGAGACGACCACGCGCAACGCGCGCTATCTGGCCGGACGGTTCACCGCGGGCGTGCCGGTCGCTCAGGGCGCGGCCGCGCCGCTCAAACGCGCCGCGCCCGAGCCGCTCGCGTGGATTCACGGCGACAACGGGCTCGGCAATATCGCGTTGGATATCACGGAGCAGGCCGCGCTCGACCCGCGCCCCGCCCACCGCTTTATCGTCGACACGGTGCGCGCGCATCCCGGCGAAGTCACGCTGATCGCAGTGGGGCCGCTCACGAACCTCGCTCTCGCGCTCGCCGAGGATCCGCAGATTGCTGCGCTCGTCAAACAGGTGGTGCTCATGGGCGGCGCGTTCGGCACGGACGGTGTGCTCGGCAACGTCACGCCCGCGGCGGAGGCTAACATTCTGTGCGACCCGGATGCGGCCGATATCGTGTTCGGCGCGGCCTGGCCGGTCGTGATCGTCGGTCTCGACGTCACGCAACGCACCATCATGAGCCGCGACTATATGGCAACGCTGCGGGATCGCGGCGGCGCGGCAGGCCGGTTCGTGTGGGACGTCTCGCGCCACTACGAGGCTTTTCACGAGCAAAGCGCGCAGCTTGCGGGTATCTACGTGCACGATTCGTCGGCGGTTGCCTATGTGCTCGCACCGCATCTCTTTACGACCCGCAGCGGCCCCGTGCGCGTGCTGACCGACGGAATCGCGGTGGGCCAAACCATTCAGAAGCCATCGGACATGCCCGTGCCCGCGCCGGACTGGGATAGCCGGCCCGAATGCAAAGTCTGTCTGGACGTGGACGTGCCGGGCATGCTCGCGCTCTACGAGCACACTATCTGCGGCACGCTTTGAAAGACCTGGCGCCGCCCACGCGTTAAGCTCGCTGAAACGCTAAGGCGGCCGCCATGGCACGCGAATTGATCTGACGTATATGGCGCTGCATTGCAGCACACCGGTTCTGTCATCGTGGCCGGTGCCGATCTTCAATCTTTGCTACATTTCTCCACAAGTACTGTCTATGCGTTCCCTGAAGCTCCTGCTCATGGACGCGGCGCGTGTGAACGAAATCTATCAAGAGGCCAAAGATGCGAATTCTAGTAGTGGGGGCAGGCGCCGTGGGCGGCTACTTCGGCGGGCGTCTCGCAGCGGTGGATCAGGACGTGACCTTCCTTGTGCGCCCTGGCCGTGCGGAAAAGCTTCGGCGTGACGGGCTGGTCGTTAGCAGTGTGCGGGGCGACCTCACGCTGCACGACCCCAAAACGATACTCGCCGGTGTCAACGCGGAGCCGTTCGATCTGGTGCTGCTGAGCTGCAAAGCCTACAGCCTCGATGACGCCATCGACTCCTTCGCGCCGCTCGTCGGCGAGTCGACGACGATTCTGCCGCTGCTTAACGGCATGGGCCATATGGACGTGCTCACGAGCAAGTTCGGCGCGGCGCGCGTGCTCGGCGGGCAATGCGTGATCGCCGCCACGCTCGACGCCGGGCAACGCATCGTGCATCTGAACGACTCGCATACGATCACCTTCGGCGAAACGGCCGGCGGCGTGTCGGAACGTGTGCAGGCGATCGAGGAGGCGATGGCCGGCGCGAACTTCGACGCGGTGGTCAGCGACAACATTCTGCTGCGCATGTGGGAGAAGTGGGTGTTCCTGGCCACATTGGCGGCCGGTACCTGCTTGATGCGCGGTTCGGTCGGCGATATTCTGGCTGCGCCGGACGGCAAACGCGTGATCGAAAATCTGCTGGGCGAGTGCCGCGCGGTGGCCGAGCACAACGGCTTCACCATGGGGCCTGATTTCGACGCGCGCGCCACGCAGACGCTGTTGACGCCTTCGCCGCTCACCGCGTCGATGCTGCGGGATGTGGAAAACCACTCGCATACCGAGGCGGACCACATTTTCGGCGATCTGATTGCACGTGGCGGCGATGCGCAAAAGGGCGAGCACGGCTTGTCGCTGCTGCGCATTGCCTATAGCCATCTGAAGACGTATGAAGCGAGGCAGACCCGCACGTCCTGAGCGAGGCTACGGCAGGCGCTGGGTCGAAGCAGGCCTGTCATGACAGCCTAACGTTAGGAGGTGAAGCATGCCGAGTCCAACCGGGTCGGTGGTCGCGATTAGTGGCGCCTCGGCAACGATCTTCTCGATCGGCATTGTCTTTCTCGGCTACTGGGGCTTGTATGAGCCGACGAAATGGCGCGTCTCCGACATCTTCGTTTTTGGATTCGCGCTGTTCGGCTTCGCCTGCCTCGGGCTTGTGCCATGGATGGCGACAAGTTCCGTCGAGCCGGAAAACAGCGACGCCGGCATTCGCCGGGCGCGCCGTCTGTTTCTCGCCGGCGCGCCGGCGATCTGGCTGGCGGTGGCAATTTCCGTGATCTTCTGAAACGACACGCGCCTTGCGGCAGCAAGGCGCGTGTTGACGTGGACGTGATCGGCGCTTAGCGCTCGATCTGCTGGTTCCAGCGCGTGTCCCATTGCGCGCGGTGTGCGTTGATCGTATCCCAATCCACCACGGTCACCTTGCGTACCAGATCGTCGACATTGCCGAGACTTTGCTGCATCGGCGGCGTCATCTTCGCGAGCCGGTTGGTCGGAATCTGCCGGCCGGCCTCGGCGGCTTTGGTCTGCGCCGGCGCGGACAGCAGGAACTGCGCGAGTTTCTGCGCCAGTTGCGGATCGGGGTTGTTGTTGACCACGCACAGATCGACCAGCAGCAGCACCGGACCTTCCTTCGGATTCACATAGCCGACAGGAATGCCCTTGTCGGCCAGATCGCCCACGGCGGTCGGCGTCAGCGGGAACAGGCCCGCCTCGCCGGTCTGGACCATTTCGGAAATCTTCGCCGAATTCGGCACGTACTCGACCACATTCGGCCCCACTGTGCTGGCCCATTTCGTGAAGCCCGGCTCGACGTTCTGCTCGCTGCCGCCCATCAAGCGGTTGATCGCGAGAAAGCCGTGCAGGCCGAAGGTGCTGCTCGATGCCGACTGGAACACCACTTTGCCCTTGTACTTGGGATCGGCGAAATCCATCCACGAGGTCGGCGGCGCCCAGCCTTTTTCAGCGAACAGCTTCTTGTTGTAAGCGATCCCGGTCATGCCGAGCTGCACGCCCGCGCCCATATCATCCTTCATGCGCGCGAACGGATAGAGTTCCTTGAGCACCGGCGAGTCATCGAGCTTCTTGCACACACCCATGCTGACCGCGCGCGCCATCACGCCGTCGTCGAGAAACACCACGTGAATCTGCGGACTGGCCTTGTTGGCGAGCAGCTTGGCGAGAATGTCCGACGACGTGCCCGGCACCACCACCACCTTCACGTTGTTGGCTTTCTCGAAGTCAGGCAGCACCTGACTCGTATAGGCCTTTTCCATCGGACCGCCATTCATGCCGATATAGATGGTTTTCGTTTGCGACCATGCCGGCGCGGCCGCCCCGAATGCACACAATGCGGCGAGCGCCGCGAACGTCTTGAACAGTTTCATTGCAGGTCTCCTGAGTATCACTAAATAGCGGATTACGCGAGCTAGGCGAACGATCGGGCCGCAACAGCGGCAAAGCGGCTAATCGAAAAGGCATCGAGTGGCGTGGCGGTGGTGCCGTCCGCGACGAGATCGGCAAGAACTTCGCCGACGCCCGGCGCGAGCAGAAAGCCGCCACCTGAAAAACCGAATGCATGCAACAGACGCGGCACGGTCCGGCTCGCGCCGATGACCGGGTTGTTGTCGGGCGTCTCGCCTTCCACGCCGCTCCACGTGCGGATCAGCAGCGCCTCGCGCAACGCGGGGAGCAGCGCGCACGCGTCGCGCATCACGGCGCGCGTGGTTTCTGTCGACGGCTGGCCGTATTCGCCGTCGCCGTGTCCGCGTCCACCGCCGATTACGCAATTGCCGCGCGCCACCTGCCGCGCGTAGATGCCGCCGCCGTAGACGCCGAGGTTGTGCGTGATGAACAGCGGCAGGGGTTCGGTGACCCACATGTTCGGGTAGATCGGTTTCATCGGCACGGTCTCGCCGAAGTAGCCGGCCACGGTATTCGCCCACGCGCCGGCGGAATTGATCAGCCAGTCCGCGCTGATGCGCGTGTCGCCGGCGCGCAACTGGAAGCGCGTGCCGTCGTGATGAATGTCGGTCAGCTCGGTTTGTTCGCGCACGTCGGCGCCCGCGGCGCGCGCGGCACGCGCGAACGCCGGCGACACCAGACGCGGATTCGCATGACCATCCGTCGCGCACAGCGAGCCGCCGACCGCCGCTGCGCCGAGCCACGGGTAGCGCTCGCGGAACGCCGCGCCGCTGATCAGTTGCGCGTGCACGCCATGGTCACGCGCCATCTCGGCCCATGTTTGCAGCGCGGCCAGATCGCTTTCGCTGCGGGCGAGGCGTAAATGGCCCGACATCGTGAATTCGCCGTCGATGCCGATCAACTCCGGCAAGCGGTCCCAGACACGTCGCGCGCGGACCGCTAGCGGCATCTGTTCGACGGGGCGTCCCTGGCAGCGCACGCCACCGTAGTTGACGCCGCTCGCCTGCGCGCCGCAATAGCGCCGCTCGAACAGACCCACGCGCAGGCCGCGCCGGGCCAGCGCCAAAGCGGCCGATGAGCCGACCAGGCCGCCGCCCGCAATCGCGACGTCGTAGTGGAGCGTGTCACTCATCGCGGGCCTCCACGGGGATGTCGACGACATCGTCGGCATACATTGCTGGTGAGAGCGGGATCGGCTTGACGGGCGGCTGGCTGCGCAAGCGGCCCACCGTTTCGAGGGGCTTGCCGGTTTCTTCCGCCAGCAGATTCAGCGCGGCTTCGCCGCACATGCGGCCCTGGCAGCGGCCCATGCCGACGCGAGTGAGCGCCTTGAGACGGTTGATCTCATTCGCTTCGCCGCCACGGATGCAGCGTCGCAAAGTACCGGCGTCGATCTCTTCGCAGCGGCACACGGTCATGTCGTCGGGCCATTGTGAGGCGCACCGGACGGGCGGCGCGAAAGCCGTCTCGATGCCCTCGCGAAACACCGCGATGCGTTTCAGGCCGCGTTCGAGCGCAGCAACGTCGAGCATGCCTGGCCCGCGTGGATGCGCGATGCCGAGATCGTCGAGCAAGGCCAACGCCGCGCGCCGGCCGGCCAGTTCGGCAGCGTCCGCGCCGGCAATGGCCGCACCGTCGCCGGCGAGATAGAGGCCGGGCACGGAACTGCGTCCTGCCGGGTCGAGCTCGGGCAGCCAGCCACGTTGGGTCGCGTCGAACCGGAAGCGGCAGCCCGCTAGGTCGGCGAGCTGGGTTTCGGGTTTCAGGCCGAAGCTGATACCAACTGCATCGCAGGCGATGGTTTCGGTTACCGAGCCAATGCTCGAAGCGCGCCATTCGATGGCTTCCACACCCTCGGCGCCACGCATGCCCACCACGGTCACATCGCGCTCGATTCGCACGCCATGCGTTTTCAGCCAGCCGACGTAGTACAGGCCTTTCGCGAACGTCGAGGGCAAGCGTGCGAGTTTCGGCGCCGCGGCGATCTGTTGCGACAGCGGACTCGTGTCGAGCACGGCTGCGACCTGCGCGCCGGCTTTCACGTACTGATACGCCACCAGATACAACAGCGGTCCGGTGCCGGCCAGCACGACGCGCCGGCCGATTGCGCAACCTTGTGCCTTCAGCGCGACCTGGGCCGCACCGAGCGTGTAGACGCCGGGCAGGGTCCAGCCCGGGACCGGCAGTACGCGGTCGGTCGCGCCGCTTGCGATGATCAGATGCGTGAACGGCATACGAACCTCGCGCCCCGCCTGCAAGGTGTCCAACCGGCCCGCTTCGCAAGCCCATGCGAGTGTGTCGGGGCGATAGTCGAGGTGAGGCACGAGCGCGGCCATGGTCGAATGCAAGGCCTCGGCCTTGTGCGCTTCGAAACCGTAGAGCGTTTTTTTCGTGCGCTGGAAGCCGCCGTGTGCCGGCGGCTGCCGGTAAATCTGACCACCCCAGCGCGCGTTTTCATCGATCACCACGGGCTTGAGGCCGGCGGCGACCAGGACTTCGGCGGCGCGCACGCCGGCCGGTCCCGCGCCGACGATCACGATGCGGCGTTCGTCGCTCATCGCGCCTCTCCCTGGCCGGCCGAGGCGTCGGCAAACCGCGTGAGAACACGCATCCCTTCGGTCACGAGTGTCGAGCACGCGCGCAAACGCCGGCCGTCTTCAGTACGCATCCAGCAGTCCTGGCATGCACCGATCAGACAGAAGCCGGCGCGCGGCGCACCGCTGAATTCGCTGTCGCGCACGCGACGTTGCTGCATCAGCACGGCGGTCAACAGCGTGTCGCCTTGCAACGCGGTGACTTCATGGCCGTCGAGAAAGAAGCGAAGCGGGGCGCGCTGCGTTTCCGCAACGCGCATGAATTGCGGCTCGCGGCGCGGCGCGGCGGCAGGAGTGGACGGCAAGCTGGACGGCATGGGCGAGTAGGCGGAAGGGGACATCAATGCTGGCCAATCAGAATGCGGTTGAGTCCATACACGCGATCGAGCAGCAGCATCGCGCCGCCGGTGATGAAGATCACCAGCGCGGACACGGATGCCATCATCGGGTCGATCGATTCGGTGGCGTACATGTACATGCGCACTGGCAGCGTGACGGTTTGCGGCGAGGTGACGAAGATCGACATCGTCAGTTCATCGAAGCTGTTGATGAAAGCCAGCAGCCAGCCGCCGGTAATGCCCGGCAGAATCATCGGCAACGTGATGCGGCGAAACGTGGTCCAGGGATCAGCGCCGAGCGAGTGCGCGGCGTGCTCGACGCTGCGATCCAGCCCGCTTACCGAAGCGAGCACGAGGCGCATGACGAACGGCGTAATGATGATCATGTGTGCGAGCACTAGCCACGCGAACGAACCGGTCGCGCCGATCAGCGCGAAGAAGCGCAGCAGCGCAATGCCGAGCACGAGACCGGGAATCACCAGCGGCGAGAGCAGCAGGCCATTGAGAAAGCCACGACCCGGAAAGCGTGCGCGGCCGATGGCGAGCGCGGCGGGCAGCGCGACGATCAGGGACAGCGTCGCCGAAGCGAACGCGAGCTTCAGGCTATTGAAAAACGCGCTGATGAAATCAGGGTAATTGAGGATCGCGCGGAACCAGCGCAGCGAGACGCCGTGCGTGGGCAGCGTGAGCGTTTCGTCGGGTGTGAAGGCGACCAGCACGACGATCACGAGCGGCGCGAGCACGAACGCAATGACGAGCGTGTGGAAAATCAGCGCGATGGGGCCGTTCTTTCTCATGATGATGTCACTCAGTGAGCCGATGGATTAGCCGAGGCTTCTGGCGTACTTGCGTTCCAGAACCCGGTAGTACGTGAGCATCACGATCAGGTTCGCGGCCAGCAACAGGAGCGCGATGGTCGCGCCGAGCGGCCAGTTCAGCGAGCCGAGGAATTCGTCGTAGACGGCGGTGGCGGCGACTTTCAGACGCCGGCCGCCGAGCAGCCCGGGAATCGCAAAGGCGCTCGCCGACAAGCCGAACACCATCAGGCTGCCCGACAGAATGCCCGGCGTCAGTTGCGGCAACACAATGCGGCGCAGCGTGGTGGCAGGCGACGCCATCAACGAAAGCGCGGCGTTTTCCGTTTGCGGGTCGAGCTTCTGCAACGCTGTCCAAACCGGAATCACCATGAACGGCAGCATCACGTGCACTAATGCAATGACGATTGCGAATGTGGTGTACTCGAGCTTGTACGGCCCGAGTCCGACGAGGCCGAATGCCTGATTCACGAGGCCGCTGGTGTTGAGCAGCATGCTCCAGCCGAAGGCGCGCACCACCACGGAAACGAGCAGGGGCGCGAGAATCACCAGCAGGAACATCGAGCGATACGGATCGCGCATGCGCGACAACACATAAGCCTCAGGCGCGCCGATGGCGATGCACAGCAACGTGACCAGAAACGCGATGCCGAAGGTGCGCAGGAAGATGGTGTGGTAATACGACGAGCTCAGCACTTGCGCGTAGTTGCCGAACTGGAAGGCGGCGAGCGGCCCGCCGGCCGGATCGAAGCGGTAGAAGGTCAGCACCAGCGTCATGACGAGCGGCACCAGCACGAGTGCCACGAACAGCAGAAAGGCGGGCGCGCACATCAGCCACAGCGGCAGGAACGAATGCCAGGGCGCACGCCGCGCGTGGCTGGTTTTCAGGTTGCGATTGTCCATTGCGGGCAGCGTGCTAGCCATGATGCGCGTCCCGTTGAATGAAGCGGATCGCCTCGCTGCTCCAGTCGACGCCGACCGGCGCCCCCTCCGCAAGCGGCTCGGTGCCTTCGTTCTGGCAGCACACCAGCACCTCGCCGAGCCGGCTGTCGAGCCGGTATAGCCATTGGCTGCCGAGGAAGAAGCGGCTCGTCACGGTCGCCGGCACGCGTCCCGTGTTCGGTGCGCACAGGCGCAGCTTTTCCGGGCGGATGCACAGCGTCACCGCGTCGCCGACGCCGATCACGCGCTCGCGCTCCGGCAACTGCGCGGTGTAGCCGGTTTCTGCGAGATCATGGCCGAGGTCGATGCGGATCGCGTCGCCGTCGCGCGCCACCACGGTGCCCGGCAGCATGTTGGCCTTGCCGATGAACTGCGACACGAAACGGTTTTCGGGGCGCTCGTACGCTTCGTACGGCGTGTCGATCTGCGTGATCCGGCCGGCCTCCATCACCACCACGCGATCGCTGATCGACAGTGCTTCCGACTGGTCGTGCGTCACCATGATGGTGGTCGTGCCGATTTTGCGTTGAATGCCGCGCAGTTCGAACTGCATGTCTTCGCGCAGCTTGGCGTCGAGGTTCGACATCGGCTCGTCGAGCAGCAACACCGGCGGCGCGATCACGATGGCGCGGGCAATCGCCACGCGCTGCCGCTGACCGCCGGAGAGTTCGCGCGGGAAACGATGCGCGAGCGTGTCGAGACGCACCAGCGCCAGCGCCTCGCGGATGCGCTCCTTGCGCTCGGCCTTGTCGACGTTGCGCATCTCCAGCCCGAAGCCGACGTTGTCGGCGACGCTCATATGCGGAAACAGCGCGTAGCTCTGGAATACGATGCCGAGGCCGCGCTTGTTCGGTTTCATGTGCGTGATGTCGCGGCCGTCGAGCGTGATGCGCCCGCGCGTCGTTTCGACGAAGCCGGCGATCATTTGCAAGGTGGTGGTCTTACCGCAGCCGGACGGCCCGAGCAACGAAACGAACTCGCCTTTTTCCACCGACAGGTTGACGTCGGCGACGGCCTGCAGATCGCCAAACGATTTCGCTACGTCCGTGAGTGTGAGAAACGACATGATCTGACCTTTGGATGATTCGGCGCCGGTTCAATCGATTACTGCCTCGATGACGCCGACTCTAGCCAGCCAAATTACAGTCAGTCAATTTCAAATTCCGTTTGCCGGTACGAGATTGAAAAAAATTCCATTGAACGGAAGATATTGGGATCTGGCAATCAGAACTGTTCCACTGCGTGACGTACGGAAAACCCCTATGAATCATTGGCGCAACGTATTCGCTAACGGACCCGGTCGGGATTCCGCTCCTGGATAAAACGCTTTATAGTGTTCCGGTCAATGAAATAATTGTGGACCTTCAAGATGAATGCTGCCGCCAAACGAGATACCGATATCGCGCCGGCCGAGGCGAACGGCGCGCCCGGCCCCGGCATGCTGGAACGCGCGTTTGCGGTAATCCGGGCGCTCTCCGAATTGCAGTCCGAGGGCGGCCGCGTTACGCGCCTGGCGAAGGCAGTGGGTCTGACGCAAGGCACCGTGCATCGCATCCTGCACGCGCTGATTGCGGAGGGCATCGTCGAACAGGACGAAAGCTCGAAGCTGTACCGGCTGAGTGTCGATTTCTTCGCGCTCGCGGCGCAGGCCGGCAACCCGAGCGGCATGCGCACGCTGTGCCGTCCCGCGTTGCTGCGGCTATGCGCCAGTCTCGGCGACACGATCTTTCTGCTGGTCAAGAGCAGTTTCGACGCGGTGTGCCTGGACATCTGCGAAGGGCCGTTTCCGATTCGCTCGTTTACCGGCGACATTGGCGGGCGCGTGGCGCTGGGTGTGGGACAGGGGAGCCTCGCGATTCTCGCGTTTTTGCCCGAGGCGGAGCGCGAGGAGATCATTCGCTTCAACGTGCCGCGAATTCGTGGCTACGGCGTGCTCGACGAGGTGTATCTGCGCACCGAGATTGAACGCGTGCGGAAATTGGGCTACGCGGGGCGCAATAGCGGCGTGCTCGACGGCATGGCCGGCGTAGCGGTGCCGATTCTGGACCGCGCCGGTGTGGCGGTGGCGGCCCTGAGCGTGGGCACGCTCGCGGCGCGTCTCGGCGACGACCGCTTGCCGATGGTGGTCGAGTTGTTGCGGCGCCAGGCCGACGCGATCGGCCCGCAAACCAATCCGTTCGATGTTGCGTTGCGCCGGCCGATGCACGGCCTGTCGCGCGCCATGACCACCGAGCGGATCACGGGATAAGGCGGGGCGGAGCAGGCGCCACGTCGAGCACGAGCACGTGGCGCCGTTCGCCATTGCGCGACAAGCGCTTCAACTAGAACGCTTTTATCGGCACGTTCACCAGCAGCCGGTATTCCATGTTGTTACCGTCTGAGTAGTGGTACTGACTGTTGTGCCACATTGCCATCAACGTGATCTTCGTATCCTTGAAGCGCCCGCTTTGCAGCGTATAGCTGGGAATGAAGCCGAACTCATGGTGATGCCCGTGCACCGGCTCGCCGTTCTTCCAATAAAGATCGTGCAGCGGCGCCGAGGGCGAGGCGTTCGCCGCCGCCCCGGCCGAGGCGTCCGCCCCCCAGCCGTATCCCCCCCAGAACGTCGCCTTGAGACCCGGCACGCCGGCGTACTTGCCGTCGAACGTATAACGCAACTGCAGCGACTGCTCGTGCGGCGCGTTGTAGTCCACGTCCATCGAGTTGGTCAGGTAATTGCCGTTGGTTTCGTTGACGTAGTCGAAGAACTGGTCGCCGAGCACCTGCTGGTAACCAAGCAGAAGTCCGTGGGGACCGTGTTGCGCGGAGACCGACAGGCTGTAGGCGTTACTGTTGATGGGCCCCTGACGAGCAGCGCCGGTGTCGCGCGTCGAGTAGATATTGGCGAGTCCGCTCCATTTGATCGTGGCCGGATCGCCGAACGACTGCGCCACGGAACCGTAGTACTGGCGCCAGACGTCATCGGCCTGATCGGCATAGAGCGACATCTCGCCGTTTTCTGAGTAGTGCCAGGTGCCGCCCACATACGTGAGGCGGTCGATCCGCGTACCGCCATACGAGGTGGTCAGATTGCTCAGGTTTGTGTGGCCGCGCGCGTCGACTTTGGTGAAGCTGCCGGCCTGAAGTGTGGTGTGCGCGAGATCGTCGCTGGCGAGGGACACGCCGAGAAAGGTGGGCGGCAGCGCGCGGTTGTCGTGCGGTTCGAGGAACGGGTTGGTGACGTCCTGCAGGCCGTACTTCACGACCGTTTCCGAAATGCGCGCCTTCATGTCGTACACGCCCGGATAGGCCCACGCGAGCTGGTTCGAACCGCCGCCGCCCTTCGCCACGTGCACCATGTTGCCCGCACCGTTGCCGCCGTCGAGTTTGAGCGCGCCGAACAGCGACACGTCAGCGCCGAGGCCGATCAGGCCCTGCGTGTAGCCGGACTCGAAGTTGACTTGCGCGCCCTGAACCCAGGCGTGGCGGTAGATCGTATCCGGTGCCTGGAAGTAGTCGGCGTAGTTGCGAAACTCAAGTTTCAGATGGCTGTCGGCGATGAAGCCCTTGCTCGCCGCCTGGCTCGACGGGGGCGCCGGCTGCGTAACGGCCTGCTCGGCTTCGGCGTTGACGATGGCGTTGGTGGTGTCGGGCTGATCGTTGCGCACCTCGCCGCCCTGTTCCGCCCGGCGCTTGCCGGATTGACTGCTTTGAGCAGGATTCGCAAACGTTTGCGCGAACGTGCGAGTTCGCGACGTTTCGGAATTGGACTCCACTGCGCTGTCGTCGGCGTTGGCATTCGCGGCTAGCACGAATGCGGGCAGCGTAAACGCGCAGTAGAAGAAGGTCGCGGTGCCGGATCTTTTTGTCCGGTTTTTTGATCGACTATGGTTCATTGAAAAGCTCCCTGATTATTGTGATGATTCTTGGGCTGGCGGTTGGCCAGTCCAGGCCTGTCGTCCTCCTGCCGGGGCAGAGCGAACGAATCCACCAGCGCGATGGCCTATCGCGCCGGGGAATACGGTCGGACTTCTCAGGTTCCTTGCATTAGCGCCCGCTCAAGGACGCTTCCTTCATCATGTCCCCCACGCGAATGCACGCGACGCGGGTTGCGTTTGCACCGTGCGTGATTGCCTGCGGAACATCCTGGGCGCACGCTTCGATCGCATCCGGGCAACGCGTGCGGAACGCGCAGCCGGAGGGCGGATTGAGTGGCGAGGCAATCTCGCCGCGCAACAGCAGATGACGGCGCGCGCGCTCCACGACCGGATCGGGCACCGGTACGGCGGAAAGCAACGCGCGCGTGTACGGGTGGCGCGGCGTGCCGTACACGTCGCGCTTGTCGCCGAACTCCATCACCCGTCCCAGATACATCACCAGCACGCGATGGCTGATCGCTTTGACTACAGCCAGATCGTGTGCCACGAACAGCAGCGAGAGCGACAGCTCACGTTGCAGATCGCGCAGCAGGTTGACGATCTGTGCCTGGATCGACACATCGAGTGCCGATACCGGCTCGTCGCAGATCACCAGTTGCGGTTCGCCGATCAGCGCGCGTGCGATGCCGACGCGCTGGCACTGGCCGCCCGAAAATTCGTGCGGATAGCGGCGCAAATGTTGCGCGTTGAGGCCGACGCGTTCGAGCATGGTCAGCACGCGCCGCTGCACGTCGGCGCGCGCGATGTCCTGGCCGTGCGTCGTCAGCGGCTCGGCGACGATCTGTTCGATCGTCATGCGCGGGTCGAGCGAGGCGAGCGGGTCCTGGAAAATCATCTGCACGTCGCGGCGCAAACGCGAGGTGTCGCGGCGCGCGCCCGGCAGCACGGTTTCGTCGCCGAGCCAGCGCACGCTGCCGTCCGCCACCGGTGCCAGCCCGATGATGGCGCGCGCCAGCGTGGACTTGCCGCAACCCGATTCGCCGACGAGCCCCACGGTCTCGCCGCGCCGCACGTTGAATGACACGCCGTCCACGGCACGCAGCATGGTTTTGCCGGACCACGGAAAGCCGCCGCGCGGCACGCCGAACTGCACCTTGAGATTGTCGACGCGCAGCAGCGTGGCCGCGTCCTGGCTTGAATGTGCGGTGTTTGTCATGCGTGTTGTGCCTCGAGGATTTCCGTCACCGGCCGATGACACGCGCGCAGGGCACCCGCGCTGCTTTCGGTGACGGACAGCGGCGGGCGCGATTCGCGGCAGCGGTCGCTGCAATACGCGCAGCGGGGCGCGAAGGCGCATCCCGTGCCGGCCTCGCCGGGCAGCGGCGGATTGCCGGGAATGGTTTGCAACGGACGGTCGTCGTCGTCGGTCAGACGGGGCAGGGCATTCAGCAGGCCGAGCGTGTACGGATGCGTCGGCGCGGCGAACAGCGCGGCGGCATTCGCCTGCTCGACGGTCTGGCCGGCGTACATCACCATCACGTCGTCGCACAGGCCGGCCACCACGCCCATGTCGTGCGTGATCAGAATGATCGCCGTGCCGCGTTCGCTGTTCAGCTCGCGCAGCAATTCGATGATCTGCGCCTGCACGGTCACGTCGAGCGCGGTGGTGGGTTCGTCGGCGATCAGGATTTCGGGCTCGGAGAGGAGCGCCATTGCGATCATCACGCGTTGCCGCATGCCGCCGGAAAATTCATGCGGATACATGTTGATGCGCCGCGCGGCATCCGGAATGCGCACCGATTCCAGCGTTTCGATCGCACGGCGGCGCGCTTCGCGGCGCGACATCTTGCGGTGCAGCTGAAGCGTCTCGGTCATCTGCCGCTCGATCGTGAGGAACGGGTTGAGCGAGGTCATCGGGTCCTGAAAGATCATGCCGATCCGGTCGCCGCGAATCTGGTTCAGCGCCGCTTCGTTCATGGTCAGCAGGTTTTCGCCGCGATAGAGCGCGCTGCCCGACACCCTGCCGTTGCCGGCCAGCAGGCCCAGCAGCGCCATCACGGTCTGGCTCTTGCCCGAGCCCGACTCGCCGACAATCCCGAGCGTGCGGCCGGCTTCCAGTGAAAACGACACGCCTTGCACCGCGTCGACGGGGGCGCCTTCGCGGCGCGTAAAGCGCACGCTGAGGTCTTTGACTTCGAGTAGCGGCATGTCAGCGGTCCTTCGGGTCGAATGCATCGCGCAAACCGTCGCCGACGAAGTTCACGCAATACAGCGTGGCGCACAGCATCACGGCGGGGCACAGCAGCAGCCAGGGCATCGATTCGAGCTTCTGCGCGCCGTCCTGAATCAGCACGCCCCAGCTCGTCATCGGCTCCTGCACGCCGAGGCCGAGGAACGACAGCACCGATTCGGTCAGCACGATGTTCGGCACCGTCACGCTGGCGTACACCACGACCACACCCAACAGATTCGGCACGACGTGGCGCGCGATGATCGAGCCGGAACTCACGCCGATTGCGCGGGCGGCGTCGATGAATTCGCGCGAACGCAGCGACAGCGTCTGGCCGCGCACCACGCGCGCCATGTCGAGCCACGAGAATGCGCTGATGGTGAGCACGACCAGGTAGAACGCGCGGCCGAACATCGTCATCATCAGGATCGCGATCAGCATGTAGGGGATCGCGTACATCATGTCGACGATACGCATCATCACCGCGTCGACGCGGCCGCCCAGATAGCCCGCGGTCGCGCCGTACGCAACGCCGATCAGCCCGGACACGAGCGTGCCGAGCAGGCCGACTTCGAGCGACACACGCCCGCCTTCCAGCGTGCGCGCGAGCAGGTCGCGGCCGAGTTCGTCGGTGCCGAACCAGTGCATGTTCTGCAGGGTGGGCGGCAGGCTGATGGCGCTCCAGTCGCTATCGATCGGACCGTTCGGCAGGAACCACGGACCGGCCACGCAGGCAATCACGATCAGCAGCAAGACGACGAGGCCGGAAAACGCCGCGCGGTTGCGCACGAAACGCCACGCGGCGGTGGCGAGCGGGCCGCGCGAACGGGGCGCCTTCGCGATGGCCGCGAGCGGATCGAGCGCCGCGGCAGTCGATTGAAGAGAGCGGGGCATGGATCAGTACCGGATGCGCGGATCGAGCCACGCATACGCGAGGTCGACCAGCAGGTTGAACAGCACGGCGACGGCGGTGGTCAGCACGACGAGGCCGAGTACAAGCGTGTAGTCGCGATTGATCGCGCCGTTGACGACCAGTTGGCCGAGGCCCGGCAGCGCGAATACCGATTCGGTGACCACAGCCGCGGTGATCGACGAGATGCAGATCGAGCCGAGCAGCGACACCACCGGCATCAGCGCGGGCTTCATGGCGTGGCGCAGCACAATCGTGCGGCCCGGCAAGCCCTTCGCGCGCGCGGTGCGGATGAAGTTGCCCGACAGCACTTCGATCATGCTGCCGCGCATCACGCGGGCAATCGCGGCGACGTTGATGATGGTGAGCAGCACGATTGGCAGCACGCGATAGCGCCACTCGCCTTCGCCCCAGCCGCCGGCGGGCAGCCAGCCGTGTCCTTCGGAGGTCTTCAGCAGGATCGCGAAGATCCACACCAGCACCGGACCCAGCACGAACGGCGGCACCACGTTGCCGATATTGCCGAGCACCATGACGAAGTGATCGACGAAGCGGTCGCGCCGCACGGCGGCCACCGTGCCGAGCGCGACGCCGATCACGAGCGCGATCGGCACCGACACGCCGCCCACGCCGAGGCTTACCGGCAGCGCTTTCCACACCAGATCGTTGACGGTCCAGTCGGCGTAGCGGAACGACGGCCCGAGATCGCCGTGCAGCAGCGCGCCGAGGTAGTGGAGGTACTGCAGCCACAACGGTTCGTCGAGGTGGTATTTGGCATTGAGGTTCGCCATCACGGCCGCCGACAGGTGCTTCTCGGTGTCGAACGGTCCGCCCGGGGTGAGGTGCAGCAGCAGGTAGCACGCGGTGATCACGGCGAGAATCGTCGGGATCGCCCAGAGCGTGCGGCGCAGCGTATAGGCCAGCATGACGGTGCTCCCGCGCTTAGTGCTTGATCAGATACATGTCTTGCGTGGCGCGCTGGTCGACGTAGTTGGTCGACGTGTAGCCACCCACATACGGCTTGACCAGCCGGTCCGCCGAATACTGGAACAGCGGCACCATCGGGTAGTCGTTCATGATCATGTCGTGGGCCTGCGTGAGCATGGCGGTGCGCTTGGCGTCGTCGAGCTGCTGGTTCGCCTGCTCGACCAGCTTGTCGGCTTGCGGGTTGCAGTTGTGCTGATCGTTCTGCAAGCTGTTGCAGCGGATCAGATCGAAATACGACATGGCGTCGTTGTAGTCGACGAACCAGCCGTCGCGCGAAGCCTGCACCTTGCCGTCGTGGCGCTGCTTGAGAAGCACCTTGTATTCGACGTTTTCCAGCTTGGCGGTCACGCCGAGCTTGGTGCGCCATTCGGAGGCCGTGAACAGCGCGACCTTCTTATGCAGGTCGTTGGTGTTGTAGGTGAGCGTGAAAGTCAGCGGCTTCGTATCAGAGTAGCCTGCCTCCTTCAGCAGGTTGCGCGCGTAGTCCACGCGCTTGCCCATCGGCCAGCCGGCCCAGTCGGGCTTGAAGACGGCCGCGCCTTGCGTGCCCTTGGCGATCAGGCCGTACATCGGCAGTTCGCCGTCCGCGGTCAGGCGCTGGGTCAGCAGGTCGCGGTCGAGCACCATCGAGAGGGCCTGGCGTACGCGCTTGTCCTTGAAGGCCGGGTCGTCGTTGTTCAGGCTGTAGTAATACGTGGCGATCTGCAGGCCGGTTTTCAGCTCGGAACCGAACTGCTTGCTCACCTGCGCATAGATGCCCGACGGGATCTGATAGGTGTAGTCGAACTGGCCTGCCTGGTACATGCGCATCGCCGTTTCGTCGTTTTCGATCGGCAGGTAGGTCACTTTCGTGATCACCACGTTGCCTGCATTCCAGTACGTCTTGCTCTTCGTGCCTACGATGCGGTTGCCCGGCTGCCAGTCGGCCAGCGCGTAGGGCCCGTTGCCGACGAAGTTGCCCGGGCGGGTCCATTCGCCGCCGAACTTCGCGACCACGTCGCGATTGACCGGCGCCATGCTAGGCATGGCCACCAGTTGCGGGAAGAAGGCGGCGGGCGCCTCGGTCTTGACTTCCAGCGTATAAGGATCGACTGCGCGAACGCCAAGGCTCGTCAGCGGCGCCTTGCCGGCGAGAATCGCCTTGGCGTTCTTTACGAACTCGACCAGGATGGTGTACTTCGAACCGGTTTTCGGATCGATCACGCGCTGCCATGAATAGATGAAGTCCGCTGCCGTGACCGGCTGGCCGTTGCTCCAGCGCGCATCGTGACGCAGCTTGAACACCCACGTATCCGGCGCGGTGCGCGTCCACGACTGCGCGACGCCCGGCACGATTGCCCCCGCCGCGTCGATGCGCGTCAGCCCTTCGAACAGGTCGAGCGCAATGGTATCGCCGGTCCACGATTCGATGTGCGCGGGATCGAGCGATTCGGTTTCGGCCGGCACCTGGCGGGTGATTTCCTGGGTGGCGGCGAGCGTGACGCCGGGCGGCACGGTGACGGCGAAGGCGGACGGGGCAAATGCAAGGACGAGCGCGGTCAGCGCCGTTGCATGGACAAACGGGATTTTCATCGGTTGAGATCGCAGGAAAGGTCGAGAAGGAAACGCGCTGGCGCTAAAGCGCCGGGTTAGCTGCGTTGCCCGGGCCATGGCGGCCCTTGTTGCTTGTGTCTGACATGCAGGATTCCTTACATTCAGTAATGCAGGCAATCCCTCGCCGGATCGACCGGATAAGGCGCCTGCTTTTTAGAACAGCCTCGGTGTGCCCACCCAGACGACCACCGACTCGACGCGCGCGGTGTTCAACCAGCTGTGCGGCACCGTCGATTCGTAATGCGCGCTGTCTCCTGCGTGCAGCACGAACGTCTTGCCTTCCAGCGTCAACGACACTTCGCCGTCGATCACATACATAAACTCTTCCCCGGCATGCGTGGTGACTTCGGAGCGCTTCTGCCCGGGCGGCATCCTCACCAGGATCGCTTCGAGCTGACGGCCCCCGGTCACGTTGGTCAGCCGCGCGAACAGATTGGCCGAATCCGCAAAACCGAAAAACTTCAACTGATCGCCGCGGCTCACGCAGCGTTCTTCGCTGGGTGTGTCGACGAAATACTGCACTGTTACCCCGAGTGCGTGGGCGATCCCGGCCAGCGACGTGATGGACGGTGACGCCAGGCCACGCTCTACCTGCGACAGAAACGGCTTGGAAATCCCCGCCGCCGTTGCTGTGTCATCCAGCGTGCGCTTGAGCCGCTGCCGCAGCGCGCGGATCTTGCTGCCGATTTCAAGTGCCGGATTGCTCTTTTGAATTGTTGTGACCATATCAGGAGGAAATTAGCCCGTCAAAATTTGTTTGATACACGCAAATATGTTTTGATCGTGGTCGAGGATGGGGGCGTCGGGCCTTTAGTCCCCGGTGATGCAACGGACCACATTTCGAGACAACACTCTATGTTGCCAGAACCGAAATAGGTACCAGCCAAATTGACCGTTTATTTCCAAAAACGATGTGTCCATGCCGTAATTGCTGCAGTGTGCCGCCGGTTGGTGTGCTTATGCAGATTGAGTATCGGTGAATAGAGGTACGACACCAAAGGCCATGCACGACGGCAGGCACCGTCGCGGTGCGCAGTTTGGGCGGGCAGGGACTGAAATCAACGCGGGGTCAGTGGATTCCCTGGGTGACTAAGCAGGTTTCTATTTGCAGAATCAGGCCCGCTTGCGGAGGGGCGCTCGTGTATCCATCACGCGCGAATCCCGCCGCTGTTTTTCATTCCGCCCGTAGCGATCCTGCGTGGCGGAGCACACCCCGAAGGAAGCCCCTCGGGGGATTGTCCGGCGCGTTCCATCCGAGCGGCCGCCGGCGTAAGGACACGACTATCACTACCGATTTTTCCCGCCGCGGGCTTGCCGCCCGGCGCCACCTGAGACCGCCGCCCTTTGCCGGCCTCGGAATCCCTGTTCTCCGCGATGCTTTATCATTGAGCCCGTTCCGCATGCCGGAACCCGAGCCCAAGGTGGCGCAGCGCCCTTCAGGAAGACTTCCTTCGGAGCGCATCGCGAGGCGGGCACCTGCCCCAATCCCCGGTTTTTCTGCTGACAGTGGCGTTTTGGCGCGCGAATGAGTGCGCCGATGAACATGCCCACGCGAATGCCCATGCGCAACGGCGCATGCTTCGCCGAATGTCGTTCCAGATCCCGTTTTACGCACTGCGCGGCCAGTCCGCGCGGCGCCGCAACCGTTTGAACAAGAGGTACACGATGAATCCATCCAATCCGGCGGGCGCGCACGTCTCGCAGACCCGTTCATTTTCGACGGTCTTTCTGATCGAAATGTGGGAGCGCTTCGGCTACTACGGCATGGCGGCGCTGCTCGTGCTGTTCATGATCGACAAGCTGCAGTTCACCGACAGCCACGCCACGCTCACCTGGGGCGCGTTTACGGCGCTGGTGTACGCGTCGCCCTCGATCGGCGGCTGGATCGGCGACAAGATTCTGGGCGCGCGCCGCACGATGATCTTCGGCGCCGTGGTGCTCTCGGCCGGCTATTTCATGCTGGCGCTGCCCAATGATCAGCTCGCCTATATGTACGCGTCGCTGGGCGTGATCGTGGTGGGCAACGGCCTTTTCAAGGCGAATGCGGCGAACCTCGTGCGCCGTATCTATGAAGGCGACGACGCGCGCATCGACAGCGCGTTCACGATTTACTACATGGCGGTCAATATCGGTTCGACGGTGTCGATGCTCGCCACGCCGTGGATCAAGGACCATTGGGGTTGGCACACAGCCTTCGCGGTCTGCTGCGCGGGCATGCTGCTGTCGCTGCTGAACTACTTCGTCATGTTCCGCACGCTCGCGCATATCGGTTCCGCGCCGGACGCGCAACCGGTGCGCTGGCAGCGCGTCGGCGCAGTGGCGCTGGGCGGCCTCGTGCTCGGCACGGTGACCATGTTCGTGCTGCAGCACAAGGCGATCGCGGTGGCTTGTGTGTACACGGCGGGCGTCGCCATTCTGGCGATTTTTGGCTACATGCTGGTGAAATGCGAACGCTCCGAGCGCTCGGGCCTCGTGGCCGCGCTGATCCTGACCGCGCAAGTGATTCTGTTCTTCGTGTTCTACGTGCAGATGTCCACGTCGCTCACGCTGTTCGCGCTGCGCAACGTCGATCCGCGTTTCATGCTGTTTGGCGAGACCTTGTTCACCTGGAGCGCGGCGCAGTTCCAGGCGCTCAACCCGATCTGGATCATGATGCTGAGCCCGGTGCTTGCGCTGCTATACACGAAGCTCGCAAAGAGCGGCAAGGACGTGCCGGTGGCCGTGAAGTACGCATTCGGTTTCGCGGTGGTGGCGGCCGGCTTCTTCGTCTATGCGGCGAGCGGCAACTATGCGGTGAACGGGCGCGTGTCGTCCTGGTTCATGGTGGGCGGCTACGGGCTGTACTCGCTCGGCGAACTGCTGGTGAGCGGGCTGGGGCTCGCGATGATCGCGCGTTACGTGCCGGCTCGCATGAGCGGCTTCATGATGGGCGCTTACTTTGTGGCAACCGGCGTGTCGCAGTATCTGGGCAGCGTGGTCGCGAATTTCGCGCAAATGCCGGCGGGCGATATGGATCCGCTCGAATCGTTGCCGCTCTACACCAAGCTGTTTACCGGCTTGGGCTGGCTCGCGGCAGTGGGCGCGCTGGTGGCGGTTCTGCTGTTGCCGCTGATGCGCAAGCTGTCGCGCGAACATCAGCGCTGCAGCGACGAAGCGCGTGAGAATGCCCGGCAAGGCGCCGCGCTGAATGGCGCGCTGCCGGAATAATCGGCTGAAACGATAACAACGATGACCGCGGCGCCGGCCACGCGATAGTGCGCCGCGGCGGAGCAAAAAAATGGCGCGCCCCGTTGCACGGAGCGCGCCATTTTGCATTCTGATCCCCGGCGCCTGACGGCTACGCCGTTACTCCGGCATCTTCCTGAACGACACCGCAATGCGGTTCCAGCCGTTGATCGCGATGATCAGCAACGTCAGATCGGCGATTTCCTGCTCGGTGAAGTGCGGCTTCACCACCTCCCACACCGCGTCCGGCACATGCGTTTGCGCGATCAGCGTGACCGCTTCAGTCCATTCGAGTGCCGCGCGCTCGCGTTCGGTGAAGAACGGTGCTTCGCGCCATGCCGCGATGGTGGCGAGACGCCGCTGGCTTTCGCCATGCTTGATGGCGTCCGTCACGTGCATGTCGAGGCAGAACGCGCAGCCGTTCAGTTGCGACGCGCGGATACGCACCAGTTCCGCGAGCGTCTTGTCGATCCCGCTTTTACCGATGGTTTCTTCGAGCGCGAGCATTGCGCGCGTGCCGCTCGGGCTGGCCTTGTAGAAGTCGAGACGTGCTTGCATGCGAGGTTCCTCTTCATCAATGTCCGCGCAAATGGCGGCGACAGAGGTAAGCTTACGATTGGCCTTGGTCTTTCGAAATAACCATTTCCCGGATATTTGAGGTAACCACTCAGATGGAAATTCATATCGCGGTCGAGGGGCATCACGATCTGTCCGGACAGATCTATCGCCAGTTGCGCGCGGGCATACTCGAAGGGCGCCTGACGGGCGGCACGCGGCTGCCGTCCACGCGCGATCTGGCCACGCAACTGGGCGTGTCGCGCAAGACTACGCTCGACGTGTTCGAGCGGCTGCTCTCTGAGGGTTATCTGAGCGCGCGTGGCGGTTCGGGCACCTTCGTCGCGGATGGGCTGGAGCGTCTGCCGGTGGAGCGCTCCTCGCATGCGCGGGCTGCCGAATCGTCCCGAGAAGGGGCGAAGGCCAAAGCCAGGGCCGCCGCGCGCGCCCAGCCGCTGTGGGAGGAGATGCCCGAGCGCATGCCGATGCCACGTCCTACGGTGCCCTCGCCGCAGGATTTCATTGGCGGTGCGATCGAGAAGTCGCTGTTTCCATTCGACGTCTGGCGCCGCTGCGTGAATCACGCGCTGCGCGCGCAGGCGCGCGGTCCCGGCACGTATCGAGACCCGGCCGGCGAGCAGGAACTGCGTCTCGCGATCTCGCGCTACCTCGCGTTCAACCGCGCGGTGGCAAGCAACTGGGAAGACGTGATCGTGACGCAAGGCGCGCAGAACGCGCTCGATCTGCTGGCGCGCATCACGTTGCGCCCGGGCGACGTCGCGGCGATCGAAGACCCCGGCTATCCGCCGGCCCATGCGTGCCTGCATGCCACCGGCGCGCGCGTGGTGCCGGTGCCGGTGGATGCCGAAGGCCTGATCGTCAGCAAGCTGCCGGACAAGGCGCGGCTCGTCTACGTGACGCCCTCGCATCAGTTTCCACTCGGCATGCCGATGAGCCTCGAACGCCGCGTCGAACTGCTCGAATGGGCGCAGCAGCGCGGCGCGGTGATCATCGAAGACGACTACGACTGCGAGTACCGCTTCGAAGGCCGGCCCATGGAACCGCTGAAAAGCCTCGATCGCGCCGGGCTCGTGGCCTACGTGGGCACGTTTTCGAAGACGATCTTTCCCGAACTGCGCGTCGGCTACGTGGTGCCGCCGGCCTCGCTCTACGGCCCGCTCCTCAAGGCGCGCCAGATTTCCGACTGGCATGGCTGCACGCTCACGCAAACCGCGCTGGCGACCTTCATGCTCAACGGCGATTTCGCCAAGCACCTGCGGCGCATGCACAAAACGTATGCGACGCGGCGAGCGATGCTGCTCGACCATCTGCACGGCGCTCTCGCACCCTGGTTCGAGCCGATTGTGCCGACAGCCGGCATCCACATGGCGGCGCGTCTGAAAGCGCCGCTGACGGAGGAGGCCGTGGTGAGCGCGGCGCGCGAGGCATCGATCGGCCTGTATGGACTCGCGCCGTTTCATCTGCGTACGAAGGCTCAGCCGGGCCTGATCTTCGGCTACGGCAATATCGCGGTCGAGCACATCGACGCCGCTCTGACGAAGCTCGCGGACGTCTTGCCGCGTCTCACGAAATAGCACGCGAGGCAAACGGAAGTTTACTTATGCCTATCTAATTCCATACAAATCAGTGTCATAAAGCAGCCGTACTCTTGCGCCTCTGTAATTGTTTGTAATGCGAAACCGGCCCGGCGGGCCGGCACGACAACACGACAAACCGGAGGGCAGTAAGGATGCGAGTGACGTCAAAGGCAAAAAAGCGGCTGCGCGCGCGTGGCGCGATCGGCGGATTGGGTGGATTGGGCGCCTTGGGTGCGCTGGGCGTAATCGGAATAACAGCAGGTATGACGGCGTGCAGCAGCAGTGTCGACACGCCGGCGCCACAGGTGGCGAACGGCACGACAGCGACGCTCGCCTTGCTGGAAACCACCGACATCCACACCAATCTGCTGAGCTACGACTACTACAAGCTCGCGGAAGACAAGTCGCTCGGTCTGGAGCGCACCGCCACGCTGATCGCCGCGGCGCGCAAGGAGTTCCCGAATACCCTGTTGCTCGACGACGGCGACACGATCCAGGGCACCGCGCTCGCCGACTATCAGGCGCAGGTTGCGCCGATCGATTGCAAGACCACGCTGGGCGTCTACAAGGTGATGAACCTGCTGAAGTACGACGCGGGCACCATCGGCAATCACGAGTTCAATTACGGCCTGCCGTTTCTCGCGCAAGTCACCGGCAGCGCGTTCGACGTGCCGAACATGAGTCCGGTGGCATCGCAGCCGGCGTGCGCGGGGCCGAACTTTCCTCTGGTGCTCTCGAACGTGCTCGGCGCGAAATCGCAGCAGCCGATTTTCAAACCGTACACGATCCTCGAACGCACGCTGAGCGCCACCACGCCCGACGGCAAGACTGTCACCGCGCCGGTCAAGATCGGTGTGATCGGCTTCACGCCGCCGGCGATCATGGCGTGGGACAAGCGCTGGCTGGACGGTAACGTCTATACGCAAGGGCTGGTGGAAAGCGCGTCGAAGTACGTGCCGGAAATGAAGGCGAAGGGCGCGCAGATCATCGTGGCGATGTCGCATGGCGGGCTCGACAACTCGGCCTATTCGCCTTCGATGGAAAACGGCAGCTACTACCTGTCCAAAGTGCCCGGCGTCGACGCGATGCTGATCGGCCACTCGCATCAGGTGTTCCCCGACAAGAACAGCACGGTCACGCAATTCAACCTGCCGGGCGTCGACAAAGTGAAGGGCACCGTCAACGGCGTGCCGACCGTGATGGCGAATTTCTGGGGCAAGCACCTCGGCGTGATCAAGCTCGCATTGAACTACACGAACGGCACGTGGACGGTGGACCGCAACGCGAGCACAGCGGAAGCCCGTTCGATCCAGAACGCGGATAACAGCTACGTGGCCGTCGATCCGGCGATCTCGCAGGCGATCGCGGCCGAACACGCGGCGACCATCAACTACGTGAAAACGCCGATCGGCACGACCGATTTCCGCATGACCACCTACTTCGCCGATGTGGGCGACGTGTCGGCCATCGAGATCGTCAACCAGGCGCAGGCGGCCTACGTGCAGGACTACATCAACGCGAATCTGCCGCAATATGCGGGCATTCCGGTGCTGTCGGTCAGCGCGCCGTTCAAGAGCGGCTTTGGCGGCGGCAACGATTTCACCGACGTCGCACAAGGTAACGTTGCGATCAACAACGCCGCGGACCTCTACCTGTACCCGAACACGATCTACGCGGTGAAGGTGACCGGCGCCGATCTGAAGGCCTGGCTCGAAACCGCGGCGAAGCGTTTCAACAAGATCGATCCGGCCAACACGGCGGCGCAGGCGCTGGTCAGCACCTATCCGGGTTACAACTTCGACATGGTCACGTCGAAGGATTTCAGCTATGAAATCGACGTGACGCAGGCCGTCGGCAGCCGGATCCGCAACCTGAAATACCAGGGCGCGGCGATTTCGGATACGCAGTCGTTCATTGTCGCGACCAACAACTATCGCGCGAGCGGCGGCGGCAACTTCCCGGGCCTCGACGGCAGCAAGACGATTTATGCGTCGCCGGATGCAAGCCGCGATGTGCTGATCGCCTATATCAAGAAGGTGCAGGCCATCAAGGCGGCAAGCAACGGCAGCGACCGGAGCTGGCGCTTTACGAAGGTGGCGACCGCGGGCCCGGTGACGTTCAAGGCGGCGCCGAACCTGGGGGCGCTCGCGCAGGCCAACGGCATCACCAACGTCAGCCAGCTGCAGGCCGACGACGGCACCGGCAAGGGACTCGCGGTCTACGCCGTGAACCTCAACCAATGAACCTGCGCCTGTCTCTCGCGGTGGCGGCGGCCGTGGCCATCTCGGCAGGCACGCTTGCCACGGTGGCCGCCACGCGCGTCTCCGACGTGCAGATCGACGACTGGCAGATGCAGGGTACGTCAACGCACGCGTCGTGGCCGGTGTGGCAGTTGCGTCTGACGGCGGCGTTCGGCAACGCGTCGGCGCGCGAGGCGCTCGCCGACGTGCTGGTGAGTTCGGCACAGCTCGACGACGTGCGCGACGGCGTCGAGCTCTACCGGCAGCTTGCGCTCGACGGCGCGCCGCGCGCGCAGGCCACGCTCGGGCATTTGCTCTTGCGCGGCCTGCCGGGCATCGAGCCGGACTATGCGCAAAGCCGCCAATGGCTGACGCTCGCGGCATCGCGCGATACCGGCGATGCCCAGGCCGCCTACGATCTGGCGACGCTCTATCGCAATGGCTACGGCGTGACGCGTGACGCCGGATTGGCGATTCGCTGGCTCGAACAGGCGGCGCACGCAGGTTTGCCGCTCGCGCAATTCCAGCTCGCCAACGAATACCGTTTCGGCACGACACTGCCGCACGACGATGCGTTGGCGCTGCATTGGCTCACGCGCGCGGCCAATGCGGAATTACCCGAGGCCAACCTCGCGCTGGCGATCGCCTATCGCAACGGCGAGCTCGGCATGGCGCGCGACGAAAGCGAGTATTGGGCTCACGTGAAGGAGAGCGAGCACGATCTGAAACACGTCAGCCGGCAGTAAACGTGCGCTGAAACCGCCCTGCGATTCTCTGTCGCGCAGCAACGTTAGCCGCCCCCTGCAGCGTTTTGCGCTGCAGGGGGCGCTGTTTTTCTGCCTCGTGAAGGGTCACTGAGGTCTGACTGAGGCGCATCTGAAGCGCGAGGCGAGCGTCGCGGCGGCGATCTTTTTGAGATGTTCCGGCGGCTAGCCGGCTGACGTTGCACGCGGAAAGTACCTTTATTTGCGCGTCGAAATGGCTTGTAACGTGCGTTACGTGTTGGTGTTGCGGGGCCCGTCAATGCAGTTTTACCCGCTAAAACAAGCATCAAAACGTGTTGCGCAGTCTGCGCCACGCAACAAACCTTCGCTGTTATACACAAAAGATTCGCGCAAACTGTATTAGCGCTTGTAGAATCCGGCGTTGAAGCGTGCACATGTCGTGTGCGCTTCGTGCAATTCACTGACCACAACAGGTAGGAGAAACATGCCGACTTCCGCAAAAAAGGTGGCCAAGAAGGCTGCTGCCCCGGTACCGACCAAGAAGGTTGCTGCAAAGAAAGTTCCTGCGAAGAAAGCTGTCGCAGCTAAGAAGGTCGCCGTGAAGGCGTCCAGCGCACCGTCGCCGATCAAGGACACCTTCACGAAGGCCTCGCTGGCTGCACACGTCGCAGAACGCGCCGCTGTGGAACCGAAGACCGCCAAGGCCGTGCTGGCCGCGCTCGAAGACACGATCCTCGGCGCTGTGCACAAGAAGGGCGCTGGCGAATTCACGCTGTCGGGTCTTCTGAAGATCGTCGTGCAAGCTGTGCCGGCGAAGAAGAAGCGCTTCGGCAAAGACCCGTTCTCGGGCGAAGAGCGTTGGTTCCCGGCCAAGCCGGCTAGCGTGCGCATCAAGGCACGTCCGCTGAAGAAGCTGAAGGACGCTGCTGCAGCCTGATCGCGCTTCGGGCGTTAGCTGCTGTTTTTAACAATGGCTGACGCTTGAGATGCCCTGAAGGACATCCCTTCAGGGGCGACCCGCAGTGCAAGTTGTCTGAATCCCCGTGGATGCGAATCCACGGGGATTTTTTTATGCGCCGCTTTTTAGGCGGTTTCGCAGCGGATCGCGGATCCTGCGCTGCACCCAAAGAGACATCTTTCGAGGCGCATCGCGGTGCCAGGCACGCACCGTACTGGCGCATCATGAGCCGCCGCAGTACGATGGCAGCGAAACCATGCTGGCCGGGATGCGCTGTTTGCGTGCATGCAATGTCTGTCGCGCGCGAAAAATCCAATGGCATAGCGCTTGCTTGAACGATTGTCGAACACCGAATGCGCAGCGCATTCGCCTTCTATCCGACAACAAGAGCGGGGCGTGACATGCGATGCTATGACGAGATGCGTCATCACGACGATGCCGTGCGGCCACATTACGCACGCTTTGAGCGGTGGCTGGTGAAGCAGGGTAACGAGGCGATCGCGCGTAAACGCGCGGAAGCCGACCTGCTGTTTCGCCGGGTCGGTATCACCTTCGCGGTGAACGGCGACCTGTCGGGCACCGAGCGGCTGATTCCATTCGATCTGATTCCGCGCATCATTCCGCGCGGCGAATGGCAGACGCTGGAGGCGGGTTTGCGTCAGCGGGTGCAGGCGCTCAATCTGTTTATCCACGACGTCTACCACGATCGCAATATCGTGCGCGCCGGTATCGTGCCGGCCGAGCAGGTCTATACCAACGCGCAGTACCGGCCCGAAATGCAGGGCGTGAATGTGCCACTCGGTGTTTACGCGCATATCGCTGGTGTCGACGTGGTGCGCGCGGGCGACGCAGGCGAGTTCTACGTGCTCGAAGACAACCTGCGGGTGCCCTCAGGCGTGTCCTATATGCTCGAAAACCGCAAGATGATGATGCGGCTTTTCCCCGAGCTGTTCGTGCAGAACCGCATCGCGCCGGTCGCGCATTATCCCGATCTGCTGCTCGACATGCTGCGTTCGGTCGCGCCCGAGGGCGTGGACGATCCGGTCGTGGTGGTGCTCACGCCGGGCATGTACAACTCCGCGTATTTCGAGCACACCTTCCTCGCGCAGCAAATGGGCGTGGAGCTGGTGGAAGGCAAGGATCTATTCGTCGACGACAACTATGTGTTCATGCGCACCACGCAGGGACCGAAGCGCGTCGACGTGATCTACCGTCGTGTGGACGACGATTTTCTCGATCCGCTCGCCTTCCGAAACGATTCGGCGCTGGGCGTGCCGGGTCTCCTGACCGCGTATCGCGCCGGACGCGTGGCGCTCGCCAACGCCATGGGCACCGGCATCGCCGACGACAAATCGATCTATCCGTACGTGCCGGACATGATCGAGTTTTACCTCGGCGAGAAGCCGATCCTCAATAACGTACCCACGTTCCAGTGCCGCAAGGCTGACGACCTGGCGTACACGCTCGCGCATTTGCCGGAGCTGGTGGTCAAGGAAGTGCACGGCGCGGGTGGCTACGGCATGCTCGTCGGACCGGCTTCGACGAAAGCCGAAATCGAATCGTTCCGCGAGCGGTTGATCGCGCGGCCCGCGGGCTATATCGCGCAGCCCACGCTGGCGCTCTCCGCGTGTCCGACGTTCGTCGAGTCCGGTATTGCGCCGCGCCATATCGACCTGCGGCCATTCGTGCTGTCGGGCAAAACCGTCACGATGGTGGCGGGCGGTCTCACGCGCGTGGCGTTGCAGGAGGGTTCGCTTGTCGTCAATTCGTCACAGGGAGGCGGGACCAAAGATACCTGGATGGTCGACTGACGCGGTTGCCGATGCGGTTGCAGAGGTCTCACTTGACGCAACCGCCCGCAACCTGGCGCACCGGGGCAGTATGCAGCCTGCCACCGGCGCACACGGATAACCCGCGCGGGCTTTTTACCTTGCCTTCGACAAGGCCTCGCGTCATCAGATACGGAATGCCGTCATGCTAAGCCGAACCGCCGATCACCTTTTCTGGATGGCCCGCTATATGGAGCGCGCGGAGAACACCGCCCGCATGCTCGACATCAACCTGAAGGCGCTGCTGTTGCCGCAGACGCCTGAGCAGGAAGCTCGCGCGCAACGTTCGGTGTTGCGCATCTCCGAACTCGAAACCGCGTTCGCGCAGCGCTACGACGAACCGACCCGTGAAAACGTGCTCGATTTCATGGTGGCGGATGCGACCAATCCGTCGAGCATTCACTCGTGTTTGCAGGCCGCGAGAGAAAACGCCCGCGCCGTGCGCGGCACCTTGACGACCGAGTGGTGGGAAACCATCAACGATACGTGGCTCGAGTTCAACGAGCGCATCTCGTCCGGCCAGGCCGGGGCCAATCCGGGCGCGCTGTTCGAATGGGTGAAGTTCCGCTCGCATCTCTCGCGCGGCGTGACGATCGGCACCGCGCTGCAGGACGATGCGTTCTTCTTCACGCAGCTTGGCACCTTTCTGGAGCGGGCCGACAACACCGCGCGGATTCTCGACGTGCGCTTTGCCGACGTCGAACCGAATTCGCGCGACGCCGCGCGCCAGCTCGAAGATTTCTACTACTGGACCTCGATTCTGAGTTCGGTGTCGGCGCTGGAGATCTATCGCAAGGTGTATCGCGATGTCGTCACGCCGGCGCGTGTGGTCGAACTGATGATCCTGAACCAGCAGATGCCGCGTTCGCTGCTGGCGTCGCTCGAAGGTGTCTGCGCGAATCTGGCGATGCTGCGCACCTCGGGCTCGAACCAGTGCGAGCGTTTCGCCGGCAAGCTGCGCGCCGAGCTCGTGTACTCCGACATCCGGCAGATTTTCGAAGCCGGCCTGCACGCCTATCTGACGCAGTTCCTTGCTCGCGTGTTCGAGCTAGGCAATCTGGTTGCGCGTACCTATCTGATGCTGCCAGTCGCCTGACGGAGTTTCCCATGTACCTGACGATCCGCCACGACACGTCCTATCGCTACGAAGCGACTGTCCATTATTCAATCCAGCAATTGCGTCTGACGCCCGCAAGCGGTGCGTCCCAGGTGGTGCGGCGCTGGGGCATCGACGCGCCGGGCAAGCTCGACTCGACCTTCGACGCTTACGGCAACGTGCTGCACACGCTGGTCATCAACAAGCCGCATAGCGAGATTCGTCTGCAGGTGACCGGCGAGGTCGAGACGATTCCGTTGGTCGACGGTCATTTGCGCGACGGCGTCGGCCCGATTCCGCTCGAGCATTTCACCTGCTCGACCCGGCTGACCGAAGCCGACGCGGCGATCCGCGAACTGGCCGCGTCGGTGCCGGCACTGTCGAGTTCGGCCCATCTGATCCAGCTGTCGGAGCAGATCGTGCAGCGCGTGAAGTACACCTCAGGTGTGACTGAGGTCACCAGCACGGCGGCTCAGGCGCTCGCGCTCGGCAACGGCGTGTGTCAGGATCATGCGCATCTGATGCTCGCGTGCTGCCGCGCGCGCCGCGTCCCGGCGCGCTATGTGAGCGGCTATATCGAGCCGGGCGAAGGGCGGGCCGAGGGAAGCCCCGCTGAGGATTCGCACGGCGCGAGCCATGCATGGGTCGACGTGTGGCTGGAGGGCACAGGCTGGATTTCCGTCGACGTCACGCACGCGGCGTTTGCCAGCGAAATCTATTGCCGGCTCGCCGTCGCACGGGATTATGAAGCCGCCGCGCCGGTGCGCGGCAGGCGAATCGGCGGGCTGGAGGAGCAGCTGAAAGTGTCGGTGACGGTCAGCGCCCAGCTGTCGCAATAGAGGACGAAGGCGGGCCGCCAGAGGCGCCAGCGAGCGCCAGCCCTCATAACCATTCAGGTTAAGCCCGCAACGGCCGTCATACAGCGTAGCGGGGCAGGGGCGCCGCATTACAATAGCCCCGTTCAGTCGTTTTTGCGGGACCTTTTCCTTATGACTTACTGTGTCGCGATGTCCGTCGACGACGGGCTCGTGTTCCTCTCGGACACGCGCACGAATGCCGGCGTCGATCACATCAGCACCGCGCGCAAGATGTCGGTGTTCGAACAGCCGGGCGAACGCATGCTCGTACTGCTGGGCGCCGGCAATCTGTCGCTCACGCAAGCGGTGCTGCATGAGTTGTCCGAGCCCGCTGATGCTTCCCAGCCCACGCTCTGGAACGTGCCCACCATGGCCGACGCGGCCCGGGCAATCGGCCGTGCGGTGCGCGCCGTGCATCAGCGCGAGGCGGCGGCCTTGCAGGAATTCGGCGTCGACTTCAATTGCAGCTTCATTCTGGGTGGGCAAATCGCCGGCAACCGGACGCGCCTGTTCATGATCTACGCGGCGGGCAACTTCATCGAAGCATCGGCGGTGAACCCGTATTTCCAGATCGGCGAGGCCAAGTACGGCAAGCCGATCATCGATCGGGTCCTGACGCCCTCCACGCCGCTTGACGAGGCCGCCAAGTGCGCGTTGATCTCCATGGATTCGACGCTGCGCTCGAACCTGTCGGTCGGCTTGCCGCTCGATCTGCTGGTCTACGAGAAAGACGCGCTGCGCGTCACGCGCTTCGTCTCGATCGATCACGACAATACCTACTTCGAGATGATTCACCGCACATGGGGCGAGCGGCTGCGCCAGGTGTTCGGCGAAATTCCGGATCCGGACTGGCGGGATTCGCCCGATGTGCCGTTGCTGCAGCGCGAGCGGATGCTGGTGTTGCACCGCGCGCCGGTCGGCGCCGACGGCATCGAGCACGAACTCGACGCGCGGCCCGCGCAGACGTTGGCGCAGGCGGATAAGGGCAAAGCGCAGCGAAAGTAGTGTGCGTGTGGCGCCGTCCTGGCGGCGCGTTCTAACTTAATCCAGAACCACAGGGCGAAAAAAAACCAGCCACCGGCTTTCGCCCGTGGCTGGTTTCAACTGCGTATTGCTTCAGCAGTCGGTCAAGCTCGATTAGAACTTGTGGCGAATGCCCAGGCTGACGATCTCTTGCGAGCTCGAAGCCGAGTTGTAGCCGTACGAACCGATTGCTGCGCCTGCTGTGACCAGATTGCCGCTTGCGTTACGCTGCTCGCCGCTGGCGTGCTGATATGCGCCAACCAGGTAGATGTCCGTGCGCTTCGACAGGTTGTAGTCGCCGCCCAGCGAAACCTGGTGGTACGTTGCGCTCGCGTCGCCGGTAGCCTTCGTGTAGATGTAGCCCACGCCAACCAGGATTGCCGGCGTTGCCTGGTAGCCCAGGTATGCGCCACCGACGTTGTACTTCTGCGTCGAGGTGAAGCCCGATTGTGCGTCCGGCTTGTACTGTGCGTTGCTGTAACGCAGGTTAGCCGTGAACGGACCCGTTACGTATTGAACAGCAACCGAAGCGATGCCGATCGACTTTGCGCCCTGGTATGCCAGGTTAGCGACGTCGCCGCCGTTGACCTGGTTGTCGAACGTGCCGTCCGACGTGCCGCCCCACGTGCTGCGCGTCGGCGCCGTGCCGTGCGGGTTTTCAGCGCGGAAGTAGCCAGCAGCGACGCTGAACGGACCCGTTGCGTACGTTGCAGCGCCCGACCACGTTTGGCCCGAACCCGTCGAACCAGCCACGCCGCCGAATGCGTACATGCCTTCGAACTGGAAGCCGCTCCACACCGGCGAGGTGTACTTGACAGCGCTGTTCGTACGCGAGGAGTTGTCGTTGTTATCGACGTCGCCCGGCGTGGTGAAGGTGGAACCGAAGTAGTTGTCAGCCGTCAGCGGCTGAACCAGGTCGACCAGCGGGTCGTACTGACGACCCAGCGTGACCGTACCATACTGATCGTGCTCCAGGCCGACGTAGGCTTGACGGCCGAACATGCGGCCGCCTTGATTCAGCTTGCCGGTGTTGACGTCGAAGCCGTTTTCAATCTGGAAAATCGCCTTCAGGCCGCCGCCGAGGTCTTCCGTGCCTTTCAGGCCGAAACGATCACCTTGCAGGTTGCCGGCAACCAGGCCAACTTGGTTTGCGTTGTGGCCGCTTGCGTCTTTCGTGTTGTGTGCGTACTGGATCGATTCGTCGATCAAACCGTACAGGGTAACGCTGCTTTGAGCATGTGCCACGCCAGTGACGCCGAGGAGCGCCAGCGAGAGGGTAGACAGTGCGACTCGTTTCATCCTTTTCTCCACGCAGATGATTAGTTTGTTGTTGCGGAAAGGAGAATAGCTCAGTGGGTCGGCCTGTAAGAACAGGAAAAAAAAGACTGTCTCCAAAAACTGACAAACCGCGCAAGGCCTTGTATTTAAAGCACGTAAACGATTGTTTCTATTTTCGCAATATTTATTCGTTGACTGGTCATTATTGTTGTTTTGTTGACGATGACGGGTTCAGTCCATGCATTTCAGGTACTTATTTGAATGGTCGTTGTAATCTAGTCGTCTAGATTACTTGCCTGTTCTGAAGTGAATTCATAAAAATTGAGACGTGTTCCGCTCGCCAGGTGGTCTAGACAGGACTTTGGCGTTGTGAGCAGGCGCAACCGGATAAAGCCGGCCGGTGCGGCCGGGATCGAAGATCAGGTTGCAACGTGGTCCCGCTAGCGGTTCGACTCGATGTCTACCGCGTTGCGGCGCGCTACGGTTGCCGCGACCAGACCGGCGGCCGCCGCGACGAGCACAGACGTCCACGGATGCCGCTTGACGTAGCGGTCGGCCGCCACGGCTTTGCGGCCGGCCCCGGCCAGCGTGACGGCGGCGATGCGGGTGGCTTGGGCTTCGGCCATCGCCACGGTACGGCCGACCTCGATCGCGGTGGCGCGCGCCGACATCTTCGTCCTCGCTTGCGCCGGAATGCCTGCTCCCGCCGGCGCATCGCCGAGCGGGCCGGCCGATGCATCGAGCGCGGCGCTGGCGTCGCGGATCGCGGCATCCGCATGCGGCTGGCTATCCATAACCAGCGTCGATGCCGCCAGTACCGAAGCAAGCTTGGCGCGGCTGCCCGGCGGCGTGTCTTCCTGCATGCCCCAGCCGCCGCGCGGATCGTGCATGCGCCCGCGAGCAGCCGAAAATTCCGCGCCGAGCAGCAGGACCGAAGCCGAGAAGTACAGCCACATCAGCAGTACGGCGAGCGAACCCGCGGCACCGAACGAGCTGGCCATTCCAGCGTGCGCAATATATAGAGCGAAGAGTTTCTTTCCTGCCGAGAACAGCACGGCTGCGACGATCCCGCCAACCAGCGCATCGCGCCAGTGCACGCGGGCGTCGGGCAGAAACTTGAGCAGGCCGGCAAAGGCGAACGCCAGCACCAGCAGACCGACACCGAGTTGCAACAGGTTGCCTATCACCACGTAGGGCGAGTTGCCCCACAGCCATTTGCCGATGAAGGTAATGACCGTATCCAGCACCAGCGAGACGATCAGCAGGAACGCGACCCCGAGCACCAACCCGAAAGAGATCAGGCGCACCCGCACCAGCGCGAGCACGCTCGACGAGCGCGGGCCGGTATTCGGCCAGACCATATTGAGTGCGCTGTTGAGCGACGAGAAGGTGGCCGACGCGCCGATCGCCAGCATCGAAAACGAAATGATCGCCGCGACGCCGCCCGCGCTGCCGCTGTGATGAGCGTTCTCGACGATGGTTTGCACGCCCGCGGCGGCTTGGTCGCCGAGCAGTCCATGAATGTGCGTGAACAGTTCGCCGCGCGCGGCCGCGGCGCCGAAGAACCAGCCCGCCACCGCGATCACCATCACCAGCGTGGGCGCGAGCGAGAACGCCGCATAGAAGGCGATGCTGGCGGCCATGGCCGCGCAGCGGTTTTCGCCAAACTGCCTGAAGGCGCTGATTGCCCAGCTGGCCTGCTTGCGGGCTGCCTCCTGAAGGTTCGCGGCAGAAAGCGTGTCGATGTCCATGGTCGTGTTTCCCAATGGGGGCGGGCGCCGTGCGGCCAATGCGATGCGCGTCGTGCGAGCCCTTCGAGCCGGCCTCGCCACGTTCCTCGCATGCATGCCTTCCGCAAGCGGGGTGCCTGTCACTATAACAAGCGCGGCTCGTGTACGCGCCGGCCAAGCGTCGAGCGCGCGAGGTGCCGTTAGAATGCCGATGGACTCTCAAACTCCTGGCTCACTATGCACTCGCACGAACTTGTACAGCAGTTGGACGTCTTGCCGGCGGATCAATGGGGCGCGCACCTACCTGCGCATGTCGTCGCGCAATTGCCGGTGCGCGGCGTGACGGTGTTCTCCGTCGCCGACGACGCTTCGGACACCGTCGAATTCAGCGCGCGCTATGGCTTCGGTCTGGAAGACTGCGCGAACACCATCGTGATCCGCTACAAGAAAGACGGCGCCGAGCACTACGCGGCGCTCGTCTCGCTGGGGTCGCTGCGGCTCGACATCAACGGAGCGGTGAAGGCTGCGCTGGGCGCGCAGCGGCTGTCGTTCGCCAAGCGCGAGGCGGCGGTCGAGCACAGCGGGATGGAGTTTGGCGGTATCACGGCTTTCGGTTTGCCCGACGACTGGCGCATTCTTATCGACGCGGCCGTGATGGAACGCGCCCAGATCGTGATGGGCGCGGGTGTGCGGGCGGCCAAGCTGTTGCTGGCGCCCGACGTGTTGCGGCAGTGGCCGCGTTGTGAAATTGCCGCCCTCACACTGCCGGCTGTCCAATAGCCGGTAACGTTCGACGAAGCGCGGCGGACGGCAAGTCCGCCGCGCGGCAATGAGCGCGTTCGCTCAGATGATCAGCCGGGAGACCTTGGTGCCCTCGAGCGAGACGCCGGCCATCAGGCCGCCGTTTGTCAAGACGAAGGCTTCGACCGGACTGGTGGCCGTCGAGGTATCGACCGCGCCGTTCGCGCCCACCTTCAGCACGGCGACGGTGGCATCCGCGCCTGCTGCCCACCCCTGGCTGCCGAGGAACTTGTCGAGCGCCTCTTGCGTCATGAACAGGAACACGAGCGCCTTCGACTGTGCGCCGATCTGCAAACCGAACGAACCCGCCACGGTGCTGTAGTAGCCCGCCGTGCGGCCGGCCACGCGCAGTGCGCCCTCGCCGTATTGCCCGCCGACCCAGAAGCCCGCCGAAATCACGGACGGGAACACCAGAACGCCGCGCGCTTTGCCGACCAGTTCGCGCGAACCGGTGACGTTCGCGTAGAGGCGCTCCAGCGTGGAATCGACCCCCGCGTTGATCGTGTCGCGCTTGCCGGCGTTCGCGGATGCCGATGCACTCGAGGACGGCGACGTGGTCGTGCAGCCGGCAAGGCCGAAACCGGCGGTAGCCAGCGCCGCGCTGGTGGTCATGATGAATTGTCGTCTTAGCATGATGGTTGTCCTTGTACGTTATTGACTGAATGAAAACGGTGTTTGCCGCTTCCATTCGAGCCGGCCTGCCGGGATGCGGGCCAGCCTGCTGGTCGATTATTCATCAGCATTCGGTATGCCCGGCTCCCGCCGCCTGAGTTGAATGGCGGCGGAATAACCGGGCGTGGGCGGAGACGCTTCAGGTTGAATGGCCCGTTGCCCCGCTGTCTATGACTGCACGGACGGGCGGATGTTCTGGTTGTGATGAAACAGATTGCGTGGATCGTAACGATTTTTTACCGCGACGAGCCGTTCGAAGTTCGGCCCGTACGCATCCGCGACGCGGCCGCCTTCTTCCTGGGTCATGAAGTTGACGTAGACGCTGCCCAGCGCGAAGGGCGCCGCCGCCTCGAAAAACGCGCGAGCCCAGTCGACGCAGCGGGTGTCGTCGCTTGCGTCGTCCCAGCGGCTGTGCACGTTCATCGCATACACCGTGTCGCGGCTCGAATAGGCGGTGGCATCGACTGGGACACGCTGCGTTTGCGCGCCGATTTGTCCGAAGAAAATCTCGCATTGCGGTGACGGCAGATTGCCGATTGCCTGAAGCAGCGCGTCGATGAGTCCGTCGTTTATTTCGGCGAGATTGTGCGATTTCCAATAGTTGCGCGCGCCCGGCGCGAGCAGCGGGTCGAACGCCTGTTGCCACATGACGTATGGCATCGGGCCAAGGTGTTCACCGAGCGGCGTTCCGAAAGTGCGCACGCTTGCCACCGCGGACGGCCCGTTTTCGACGGGACCGGTGTAGCACATCGCGAACACGATCACCGGCTTGCCGTGTGTCTCGGGCGGCAGGAACGGTAGCGGCGGCGCGAGGCGCAGCACCGCCCACGCGCTCAGTTCTTCCGGCATGCTCGGGGCCGCGGCGCGATACTTGATCAGCGCGTCCTTCGCCTGGTCGAGCGGCAGGACGACCAGGCCGCCGTAGACCATCGGCCCGACCGGATGCAGCGCGAACTCGAAGCGCGTGACGACACCGAAATTGCCGCCGCCGCCGCGAATGGCCCAGAACAGATCGTCATGCGATTCGGCGCTCGCGCGGAGCAATTCGCCGTCGGCGGTGACGACGTCCGCGGCAATCAGATTGTCCACAGTCATGCCGAATCTACGGCTCAGCCAGCCGAAACCGCCGCCTAGCGTCAGGCCCGCAACCCCGGTAGTCGAGTTGATGCCGAGCGGCGTGGCGAGGCCGAACGCCTGCGCTTCATGGTCGAAATCGTGCAGCGTCGCACCCGGTTCGACGTGTGCGCGCCGTGCGGCCGGATCGATACACACCGATTTCATCTGCGACAGGTCGAGCACGATGCCGTTGTCGCACAATGCGCTGCCGCCAATGTTGTGGCCGCCGCCGCGAATCGCGAGCGGCAGGCCGCTGTCGCGGGCGAATGCCACGCCTTGACGCACGTCGGCGACGCCGGCGCACCGCAGGATCATGGCCGGTTGCCGGTCGATCATCGCGTTCCAGATGCTGCGGGCTCCCTCGAAGTTCGGGTCGCCGGGCAAAAAGACCTGCCCCCGGATCACGTTTTTCAGTTCGTCGACGGCGCTGCTGGACACGTTAACCATGGCTCTCTCCTGAGATTGTGAAGGATGCTCTCAGAGCACTATTCAGCTGAACAAAGCAAATAGGAAGTGTTCTGAAAGGTTGTGGTGCGTCCAGTAAACGAGCCGGTTCGACTAAGTCAAACAAAGGTATACCCGCGCATTTTGCCGATAGCGTGCAAGCGCTCGCGCGGCAGGCGTCCGCAAGACGCTTTGTCGAAATTGACGCGCGACCGCGCCGCGGATGATGGAAATGCTTTTGGAAAAGATACCGTCAAGAAGTGTTGGGTGTGCAACGGCGTGGTGGTTGTGCCGCGACACTTTCATCGTGACGCCGCGCGCCGGCGCGGAACTGGCAATGAGAGCAGAGCCGGATTTCTGAGCATCCACCTTCGCGCCTTCGTGAACTGGAAAATTTCGGTGACGGCAGTGCTGTTATTCACCTGACGTTTCACGCCTCGCTGAAAAGGCACTGTGCTCGTGATGCAGAGTAGGACTGCATGGTTTGAATTGTCTGTTTGATGCCGCTCACTCCCGTCTTGCAAGTTGCTCTTCGTGTGTTCGGTTAAACACGTACAGGAAGAGTGGGCGATCAATGTTGCCCATGCGGCCGAGAAAAATCCATTCGTTTCGGGTCGTATTTGTCTGAAGACAATGGTTGAAGGCGATTTGGCAATAATAGTTTGGACTGCATATCTAAATAAAAAATGCGTCGATTAATACGAACTCTAGTTGACTATTTTTGACGGTTTATGTGTGGAGGACATCGAAAAAACCTTGGTGATATCGCACTACGTGCTCTAGCGCACGGTCAGCGAATGATGCTCCGCATAACTTCATCTTCCATAAGACCCGGCAATGACGTTCTAAAAAACCAAGTTTGCGCACTGCCGGTCATCTCTCTCAAATCACGTCGATTCAGACCGGGGATTCTCGCGAGACAGATGCCGGACGTCATGCCTGTTTGGGCGTGACGCGAGGTCGCGTCTGCTGAGCGTTGACGTTTCATTTTTGACGGCGAACGGAGATCAGCTCGTTATTCAGGACGGGTTTTCTGGGGATATGTTTAGGAGAATGAAATGAAAAAGCAAAACGGGGACGCGCTGGCGATGGGGACGCGCCGGGCGGTATTGGCGGCTGCAGTGAGTTTGTATGCCGCGATGGCGGGTGCGCAGACAAATCCGGCCACGCCGGCTGCACTGTATGACAGTTCGGCCAGGCTGGTGATTGCACAGGCGTTGCCGTTTGATTGTCCGTCGTGGGACACGCTTAATTGCAGGCGGGACATTAGCGGGCCGGTAATACGGGGTGGATTCGGGGTTGCCGCGGCTGCGGGTGGTCTTGGATCGACGTCGTCCTCGGGTTCGCAAGGCAGCGGCAACGGGACGTCGTCGGCGGGAGGTTCAGGGTAGGGGAGCAGCAGCGGCACCGGCGGCAGCGGGGTGAGTGGCGGAACCAGCACCAGCTCCTCGGGACTGGGTGCGGGGAGTACCGCTGGTGCTGGTAATAGTAG
>NZ_LXKA01000244.1 GCF_001645125.1 Paraburkholderia ginsengiterrae
CACATGTGCGAGACGTCGAACATCCCGGCGTCTGCCCGCCCGGCTCGGTGTTCGCCGCTCTCCCAGCCGAACTTTCCCGGCATGTCCCATCCGCCGATATCGACCATGCGCGCCTTGAGCGCTCTATGGTTCTCGTTGCGCGGCGCGTGTTTGGGTTCGGTCATTGTGCCTCGCGCCTCTCGCGAAACAAACAAGGTCATGCGCCTCAACTCCTCCCGGCGTGCTCCCAGCCAGCGTGGTACTGCATGACCCCTCTGTCTCTCCTCCCTGACACGTTCCTGCCCGCTTCCGACTCATCCGCTGCGCTCCCTGTGCTGGTCTGCGCACAGGCCGCCGTGTTCCCCGCCCCTCTGATGCCCCCTGTCTGCGCTCCCCGCATGTGTTGAGTTCGACTATCCCGGTTACATCAAATGTGACCTCTTATTCCATTCTCCCGAGCACACGCGCTGCCATGCA
>NZ_LXKA01000245.1 GCF_001645125.1 Paraburkholderia ginsengiterrae
GTGGGGCGCGCGGGGGCGGGCAGGAGAGCAGCGGTGGGAAGGGGGGAGGTGGGGGGGAGGAGGGGAGGCGTCGCGGGGGCGCGGAGGGGTGGGTGCCTGGTGGGCGGGAGGAGAGGCGCGGTGGGGGGGGTGCAGAAGCTGCTGTCTGTGGCGGTGGGGGCGGGAAGGGGGATGACCGGGGTGGCCGTAGCCGTGGGGGGCGAGAGGAGGGGGGGTGGGAGAGGTGGTGAGAGGGCAGGGGGGCGGAGAGTGGGAAGGGGAGGAGACGGGAGGAGTGGGTGGGGGAACGGGAGAGAGAAGAGGGATGGGCGGTGGGGTCGATGGGGGTCAGGGGGGGGGGATAGAGGCCGCCGGTGGGGGCAGAGGGAAGCACTGCGCTGGGGGGGGTGGCGGGCGCCGGCGTGGCAGTCGGTGGAGTACTGGCGTCGTCGAGGAGCAGCGGGGGCGCCGGCGCG
>NZ_LXKA01000246.1 GCF_001645125.1 Paraburkholderia ginsengiterrae
TGGCCGGAGTGGTGGGTAGAGCGAGCGTGTGCGTGGGCTGGTCGAAGGAGGAACGTGTCGTATCGCTGGATGAGCAGAAGTAGGAGTCGGTAGTAGGCAGTGTGGTGGCGCAGGGGGGCAGAGAGGTGATGGAGGGATGGGTGGGCGAGGGGGGGGAGAGGAAGAGGGAGGAGAGGGTAAGGGTCAGGCGGGGGGGAGGTGAGCATGGGCGGGATGGACTGGTGAAGATCGTTGGGGGGCTGGGTGGAGTGGAAGCCGAACAGGCCGTACATTGCGTGCGGCACGGCGTATGCGACCGGGCCTTCCGGAGAAAACTGCTGCTGGCGACCGACGTCGAACGTGCCGCTGATTGGGTGCGGCGCGGCGGCGAGCTTCGCGTCCGGCTCGCCGCGTGTCAGATGCAGCGGCGGCAGCACGTATTGCTTGCGGGCTTTCGCTTCGGCGGCGGTGAGGAC
>NZ_LXKA01000247.1 GCF_001645125.1 Paraburkholderia ginsengiterrae
GTGCCGTTCTCGGTGGTCTCCCGCTCATCGACGAAAGCGCCATTGCAACTCGCGTTGGCCTGCTGCGAGCACGAATCGGAGCACGCCGAACATTTAACCAGCGTGTGCGCCCGCCCGCCCGAAAGAACCAGGGGCTCTCCGCCGCTCCAACCGCCCAACCCGCCCGCTCATCCACCCCCAACCCTTGCACAGGCCACGCCCGCGCACATGCATAGACTACGCTGCATTGACACACCCCACCACGGTCGTTTTACAGATGCCGTGTTTGCCCCCCCCCCCAACGCCCCCCAGCCTCGCCTCGCCCTCGAGCCAGTCAACCCGCTCATCCCCGATTCCGAGAACCGCCTACAACCGGCCGCCTCGCTCTCCTACCAGATTGCGTCGTGTCACTTCTGCGCTTCCTCATCCAACTCGTAGTGCCGCGACCCCGACTGCCTCACGTCACACCTTCCGCT
>NZ_LXKA01000248.1 GCF_001645125.1 Paraburkholderia ginsengiterrae
CCGCCGATCAGAATGAAGCCGCCTTCCTGCACCCCGAGGCCGCCCCGCACGAAGAACTCCGCGCTGCTGCCCCCCCCGATCAGCCACTCCATCACGACCGCTTCCACCAGCGCCACGTGCACGCCCCTAACATACCCCCCCATCCCGCTCTCCCCCCACTCGCCGACACCCCGCATCCGCTTCCTGCAGCACCCTCACCCCAGCATCGGCCCCCGCCGCCGCCCCATCAGCTTGCTGGTACCTTCGACCCTCCCCGCCTGCCCGGCAAGCCCTGCCCCCTCGCCCCCCACCACCCCTCCACCTCCTTCCTTTTTCTCTCCCCTTCCTTCATTCCCCCTCACGCCGTTTCTTCCCCTCCTCCTCCCCCTTTCTCCTTGCCGCCCTTTCCACTCACATCTTCCTCCCCCTCATCTCGCTCCCCTGCGCTCCCATCTCTCTCTCACATGTCTCCTTCC
>NZ_LXKA01000249.1 GCF_001645125.1 Paraburkholderia ginsengiterrae
CTCCCGCGCCGTTCGAATCTCCCCTGCTCCCGGCCGCCCTGCTGGCCCCCCTCCTCCCCCCACTCGCTCACCTGCCCCCCCCCGCACCCCCCATCCCGCCACCCCGCGCCGCCACCCCCCCCGCCCCCCTGCTGCGCCACGCACGCCTGCTTTAAATGCTCCCCCCCTTGCCTCCCTGCCTACCTCCCCCTCCCCCCTCCCCGCTGCCCCCCTCGCTCCGCCCACCCTCCCCCCGCCTCCCTGCACTTCTCCCCCCCCCCGCTCTCCCTTCCGACCAATCAAGGCTGCTACCGTACCTCCCAACACTCCCCTACCCCCACCACTCCACCCCGTGCCCGCCCGCCTTCTCCCCCGCCTCTCCATTCTCCCTCCAGCAGTCCTCCACTCATTGCCCACCATCCTGCGCCCTCTGCCAATCACCCTCTTGCGCCGCACGTACCTCCCTCCCCGCCTC
>NZ_LXKA01000250.1 GCF_001645125.1 Paraburkholderia ginsengiterrae
GCTCTGCCCGCACCGCTTCGCTCGGCGCGTTCGTCTTCCCGTGATATTCCCCCATCCCTCCCCGCAATCCTTCCCGTTTTTCCTGCCCCCCCTCGCAAAACGCCCCACAGTCTCGGCCCCCCACGCCGTCCTCCCCCTCCTCTCCCCCGAGCCCGCCCTCGCGCCGCCACCCCGCCCCCCACCGCCCGACGCCCGCTCCTCACCCCCCCCCGCTTCTCCCCCCCCTTCCCCCCTCCTCCCTCCTCCCTTCCCGCCACCCTCGCCGACCCTCTTTCCCCCTTCCCATCCTCATCCACCCCCTCCATCTCCTCCTCCCCCCGCTTCGTTCCGTTCTCCGACCTGCTATGCAGCCTCGTCTTCACCTGCCCTCTCCCTCCCCACACACGCGCTCCCTCTTCGCCGTCTACGCCGCCTCCCCCCCCTTCCTGCACCGCGGCGCCACACGCCGCTCCCC
>NZ_LXKA01000251.1 GCF_001645125.1 Paraburkholderia ginsengiterrae
ACGCGCGCGAAGGCGACAAGGTCGTGGATGGCAGAGAAAGTCGCGAGGGCGCAGGTGGGAGACAACGATGAGATGCGGGTGAGGAAGAGGGTGACGGGGGCCGGGGCGCGGGAGAGTGAGCAGGACGGGGTGACCGACGCGGGGAAGAACGAGGGGGGGGTGTCGCCGACCAAGTCGTGGGGCAGGCGGGCGGATGAGGGGCAGATCCGCGGCATCACGGTCGACCTGTTGGCGGACTACCGGCGGAACGGCGGCGTGCGGTGTGCCGAGTTGGAAAGAGAGAGCATGAACGTCGCAGGGGGTAAGGGGGGCGTCAGCGGGGGGTTGGGGGTGGGAGAGCGACAGCAGAGTGCGGGCCAGCTTCAGTCGGGAGGGGCTCGAAGCGCGCATGTCGGGGAGCGGCTGGTAGTGGGCGGCGAGGGCGGTCATGGCTTGCCGCGCGGTGTCCTCGCT
>NZ_LXKA01000252.1 GCF_001645125.1 Paraburkholderia ginsengiterrae
GATCATGCGCGCCGATATGGCCGCCTACGATGCCGACTCGTCGAAGTACACCCATTCGCTGGGCTGCTGGCCCGGCTTCATCGGCCAGCATAAGCTGATCTCCATCAAGATGCCCTTCAACAGCACCTACCGCCGCTATCTTTTCCTCTCCGGCTGCATGGTGGCCGCGCTGCCCTCCGCGTTCGGTCCGCTGCCGGACCAGTCTATGCCCGTAACAACCTCGGTGAGCGCGCTGATCCGCGCGCTGTACCCCTTCCTGCGCCCGGCCGACGCGCGTGCACTGGGCGGCCTGTTCCGCCAGCTCGACTCGTCCGAACGCCCTGCCCAGGCCGCCATTCAGTCACCACCTGACAACCACGTAACGCACGTCCTGCCTACCATCCACTGCTTCGACTCGCGTCACGGCTACACCGTACCGACTATCCCGCGCGCCAGACCACCCCTCCAAGCGA
>NZ_LXKA01000253.1 GCF_001645125.1 Paraburkholderia ginsengiterrae
GTATTGTTCAGCGTCGGCGCGGCGGCCACGTCGAGCACTACGGCTCCCGGCAGCTTGCCCTTGCCCGCTGCCCCACCGCGGTCGCAATTCGCGTCCCAGCTGGCCCGCCCTTTCACGTCCATCGTCCCCTGCCCGCCGCCGAGCACCCACAGCGCCATTCTGTCTGCCCCGTTGTTCGGCCCGTCTTCGCTCCTATGCACCACGACGCTGCTTGTCCCGTCCCCCGTCCGCCACGTCCGTCCTCGCACCTCCACCCCCTCCTTCGCCCCCACCCCGCTGTCCCCCCTGCCCCGCACGCGCCCACTTTCCCGCTGGAACGTCGCGCCGCCGCGCTCCACCGCCCCACCCTTGGCCGGCTACGTGCCGCTCCACGCCCTTCTCCGACGCCGCGCCTCACCACTCACCCTCCCTCCGTGTCGCACCGTCCCCTTCCCTACGCCCATGTCGATCCA
>NZ_LXKA01000265.1 GCF_001645125.1 Paraburkholderia ginsengiterrae
GGTGCCGCCCCGCACAGGGGCAACGCTAATAGACCACCGTGAACTCAAGGAAAGGCCAACACCATAAGAGCACAACCAAAAGCGCCGCGCAGGCAAATAAAACCTCACCCGCCTAATGCCTCCCGAATAGCCCCCGCCAACTCAGCAGCAGCAAACTTAGCCACATACCCATTCGCCCCGGCATTCTTCACATGGGCCTCATTCGCCGCCCCAGTCAGAGAAGAATGAATAATGACAGGCACATCCCGCATCCGATCATCGGCCTTAATCTGGCGAGTGAGCATAAACCCATCCATCTCCGGCATCTCAAGATCGGTCAAAACCAGCGCAATCCGATCCTTCACCCGCGTCCCATTAGCCTGCGCTTCACGCGCAACCGTCTGCATGGTCTGCCAGGCCTCTTCCCCGGTCTTGACCATAATGTAATCCGCGCCAATCGCACTCAAAGCCTGTTCAATCAGCTTGCGAGCAAACCCGGAATCATCAGCAGCAAGAATCTTCGCACCCGGCCGAATCCCCAACGCATCGCCCACGGAAGCAGGATCGACACTCGGATGTTGCGACGGAAACACATCGCGCAATACCTGCTCCACGTCAATCACCTGAGCAAGCCGCGAATCACCTGTATTGCCGTCGATGCGCGCAATGCTGGTCACCAGATTGCCGCCGGCGGCTCCCTCGGCGGACAACACCTGGTTCCACTCCAGCCGCACGATGTCGTCCACTTCCTCAACGGCAAACGCCTGCGTCGATCGCGCGAATTCCGTCACCAGCAAAATGTTCAGGCCGCGTGTCGGCTCGCAGCCCATCAGCCGGGGTAAATCAATCACGGGAATGATCTGGCCGCGAATGTCCACCGCGCCCATCACGAATGGCGACGAGCCGGCAATCGGCGTGACGGCGGGCATCGTGGAGATTTCACGAACCTTGAATACGTTGATGCCGTAAAGCTCGTGTGCATCGCCGCCAGGCACGGAACCAAGCCGGTACAACAGCAACTCGAATTTGTTGGAACTCGTCAGGTTGCTGCGTTCATCGTTCGCGCGATGATCTACTGCCATCGAATCTCTCCAGGATTGCGCTGTGTGTGATGCGCCATGCCATCGTTAAGTTCGACCCTGGCGCGTGTCCTTCCTTTCTGTTATCGGCGCGGCGCGTGGAAAGTTCAGCTATCCCGCATCGTTTTACTCGCATGCTCCGCATAACACGCTGGCGCATTCGACGGCGCGAAGTCGGACATCACGCTAGAAGCCCAATACAGGTCCGGCAAGACATTCATATGAAGGTTACCTAAGGTTACAGAAGCGACAGCGTCGTATCACATAGCGAGCAGAGTGCCTCCTAGAATGCACTGCAACAAAAGCGTGGCGCCATGAGCGGCTCGCAAGCTGACTGCAAGGTGTGACCGCAGTCAGCGCAAAGCCTCGTCGTATCCAAAGCGCACACGCATCGCTGTCGTTTCGCTTCCACCTCAAGGAGAACGTATGATTCGCTTGCCTCTCGCCACCCTCACCAGCGCCTGCATGGCCAGCCTTCTCGTCGTCGCCACGGCGGCCAGCGCCCAGACCGCACCGGCAGCACCCGCCGCGGCGGATGCCGGCCGTCTGCATGCCGCCGACCAGGCATTTATCGCCGATGGCACCAAGGCTGTTGCGACGCAGCGCGATGCCGCACGCATCGCGACGTCGCGCTCGACCGATCGCGACGTGAAGGCCTTCGCCGAGCGTGTGTCGAACGACAACGCGAAAATCACCGATGCACTTCGCGCAGCCAGCCCGCGCGGCGTCGACGTGCCGAAGAACGATCCCGACACAGCCGTGCTCGCGAGCATCAACAACCTGCGCGGCGCGGATTTCGACAAGGCCTATATCGAACAGGTCGCACTCGCGGGCGAGCAGAAAGCGCTCTCGGCATTCCAGGCGGAAATCGCTTCGGGCCGCGACGAGCAGTTGAAGGATGTCGCGAAGAAAGCGCTGCCGACCATTCAGGAGCACTACGCCATGGCGCAAGAACTCGCCAAGCGTAAGCATCTGCCGACCGGCGCACAGTAAGGTGTTTTGCGCGCGTCACGCTGCGGCGTGACGCGCGGCAGTTGGAATGCATTGTTTTCGGCGATAATCGGCTTCGCTCTTTCGAACCCGCTGCGCGAATAATCTCGCGCGATGCAAGGTGAACGAAACCGCTTGCATCACACGCACGCCTCGAAAGCTCTCACGATTTTCACGCGCATTCCGTCAAAGTGCTCCGCATGAGCAAAGCTGCCAATCTGCCGCAACAGTTGGATCACATGCTTCGGCAAGCCGTCGCGCTTCAGCAGAACGGCGCATTCACCGAGGCCGAAGAACTCTATCGCGAGATTCTCGAACTCAGGCCTCGCCACTTCGATGCACTGCAATTGCTGGGTGCGCTGGCGCTGCAGGCGGGCCGTCTGCAAGAAGGCGTCGAGTTGTTGAGCAAGGCCCTCGCTATCAACGCGAAACAGGCGCCCATTCATTCGAATCTGGCCTACGCGTTGAATGCGCTGCAGCGTTTCGACGAAGCCCTCGCCAGTGCCGATCGCGCGCTGGCCTTGCAGTCTGGATTCCCCGACGCACTGAACAATCGTGGCAACGCCCTGGCGGGTTTGAGCCGGCCGCTCGATGCACTCGGCAGTTTCGATCGCGCTATCGCGCTGATGCCCGATTTCGCCTCGGCCTGGAACAAGCGCGCGTGCGTGCTGCGCGACCTGGGCCGTCCCGCCGACGCGCTCGCAAGCTGCGATCACGCGCTGGCACTCCAACCGAATTACCCTGACGCGTGGAGCAATCGCGGCAATGCGCTCAGCGATCTGAACCGGCCGGACGACGCCGAGCGCAGCTACCGTCGCGCGCTCGAACTGGCTCCTGCGTTCGCCGATGCCTGGAACAATCTCGGCCTCACGCAGATCGACCTCAACCAGCACGCGCAGGCGCTGTCGAGTTACGAGCGCGCGCTGGCCGTGAACCCCACGGCAGCGGAAACGCATTGGAATGAGTCGCTGTGCCTGCTGCAAATGGGGCAGCTCGAAGCCGGTTGGCGGAAATACGAATGGCGCTGGGAACGCAGCCGCATCAAGTCAGGCCGTCGCAATTTTGCCGAGCCGCTCTGGCGGGGCGATTTTTCAATCGAAGGCAAGACGATCCTGCTGCATGCGGAGCAGGGTCTGGGCGACACGCTGCAGTTTTGCCGCTATGCCGCGCTCGTGTCGACGCTCGGCGCGAAGGTCGTGCTTGAGGTGCCGTCCGAGTTGATGCGGCTCACGGCCACGCTCGAAGGCGTGGACCAGTTGATCGAAGCCGGCCAGCCGCTGCCGCCGTTCGATTGCCACTGTCCGCTGCTGAGTCTGCCGCTCGCATTCAAGACGCGTCTCGATACCATTCCATCGGCTACGCCCTATCTATTCGCCGATGCCGAAGCGGCTCATCGATGGCACGAGCGGATTCACGCGCAAGCGGACGGCCAGCTGAAAGTCGGCCTCGTGTGGGCGGGCGGCAACCGTCCGCACGTCGCGGAGCTGCGCAAGAACGACGCGCGCCGTTCGATGACCTTTGAACGGTTCGCGCCGCTGCTCGACGTGCCGGACGTGCAGTTCTTCAGCCTGCAAAAAGGACCGGCGGCGCAACAGCTGGCGGACAGCGAGTGGCGCGCTCGTGTGATCGACTACACGGAAGAGCTCGGCGACTTCGCCGATACCGCGGCCCTGGTGGTCAACCTCGATCTGGTGATTTCAGTCGACACGTCCACTGCGCATCTGGCCGGCGCGCTCGACAAGCCCGTGTGGATTCTGAACCGCTTCGACACCTGCTGGCGCTGGTTGCTGGAGCGCACCGATACGCCTTGGTATCCGTGCGCGAGGTTGTTCCGGCAGCCGGCGCTGGGCGACTGGGACAGCGTGATGCAAGCCGCGCGCGGCGCGCTGGACGCGTTGAGCGGCGCGGTCAGCGCCACGCATTTCCACGGCGATTAAACCGCGCGATGCCTGATGCGCCCGGCGCGGCACAGCGTCATCAAGCAATGCCGCCGTTGGCCCGCAGAATCTGACCATTGACCCAGCCCGCATCCGGACCGGCAAGGAACGCGACCACCGAGGCGATATCGTCCGGCTGGCCGAGGCGTTGCAGCGGCGGCATTTTCGCAAAGGTCTCAATCTGTTCTTCGGTCTTGCCGTCGAAGAACAGCGCGGTCGCGATCGGCCCCGGCGCCACTGCATTGACGGTGATGTTGCGGCCGCGCAATTCCTTCGCGAACACCTGGGTGAATGCTTCGACAGCCGCTTTGGTCGCGCTATAGATCGCATAGCCCGGCAGCTTCAACGCCAGCACCGTGCTCGAAAAATTGACGATGCGCCCGCCGTTGTTCAGGCGCGCGGCGGCCTCGCGCAAGGTGTTGAAGGTGCCGCGCACGTTGATGTCGAAGGTCTGGTCGTACAGCGCGTCGCTCGTGTCGGCGAGCGGCATCGTCTTGAGCACGCCGGCGTTGTTGACCAGCACGTCCACCTTGCCGAGTTGCTGTTCGACGGTCTCGAACATGCGGCGCACGTCGCCGGCATTCGACACGTCGGCCTTCACCGCAAGGGCGCGGCCGCCGGCCGACGTGATTTCCGCGGCGAGCGCGTCGGCTTCGGCGGAACTCGACGCATAGTTGATCGCGACGGCGAAGCCTTCCTTCGCGAGACGGCGCGCAACTGCCGCGTCGATGCCGCGCGATGCGCCTGTGACGATAGCGATTTGAGCGTTTCCGTTGGTGTTCATGATTCGTTTCCTTGAATGCGGTGAGTGGGTGAGACGAATCATCGGCGCTTTCCGCATTGAGATAATCAGCCGGAATTGGTTATTATCATTCCATTTGCTTTAATAATTGCCGTGACGTCCACAGCGGCCGCCGCGGCAACGGAACAAGGCACCGAACATGGATCGTTTCGAGGAAATGCGGGTTTTCGTGCGGATCGCCGAGCGGCAAAGCTTCACGCGTGCTTCGGACGATCTGCAGATTCCGCGCGCCACCGTCACCAATCTGATGAAGCGCATGGAGCAGCGCCTCGGCGCGCGGCTGCTGGAGCGCACCACGCGCACGGTGCGCCTCACGCACGACGGCGAGGCGTATTACCGCCGCTGCGTGCGGTTGCTTGCCGACATGGAAGAAGCGGAGGGTTCGTTTTCGAACCTCGCGCCGAAGGGGCTGCTGCGGTTGAATCTGCAAGGCACGCTGGCGCGCTACTTCGTCGTGCCCGCGCTGCCGGCGTTTCTTGCGCGCTTTCCGGAGATCGAGTTGACCATCGGCGAGGATGACCGGTTCGTCGATCTGGTGCGCGAGGGGATCGATTGCGTGTTGCGGACGGGGTACCTGCAGGATTCGTCGATGGTCGGGCGGCGCGTCGCCAACTTGCCGCAGGTCACGGTGGCGAGTCCGGCGTATCTGGCGGCCTACGGCGAGCCCGCTGATCCGTCGGCGCTGTCCACGCACCGGGCAGTCAACTATGTGTCGAGCGCGACCGGCAAGGCCATGCCGCTCGAGTTCAGCGTCGGCGGTAAGGTCACGGCCATGGTGCTGCCGTCGGCGGTCTCGGTGACTGGCGCCGAGCTCTATACCGGCTCGGCGGTCGCCGGGCTCGGCATCGTGCAGGTGCCGCACTACCGGGTCGCGGAGGATCTGGCGGCGGGGCGGCTCAAACGCATTCTCGCGGACTTTCCGCCGCCGCCCATGCCTGTGTCGGTGCTGTATCCGCAGAACCGGCAGTTGTCGTCGCGCGTGCGCGTGTTTGCGCAGTGGCTGCGCGAACTATTCGAAGCGGCCGTGCCACCGGGTGGCGAGCCGTGACTAACCGGTGGACTAGCACCGGGCGCTTGCCGTAGCATCGTTGCGGCGAACCCGTTCGAAGGAATGGAACATGTTGTCCGAAGAAGAACTGGCCTTGCTCGATGCGATTCGCGAGACCGGCAGCCTGTCGCGCGCGGCGGTGCGGCTCGGCAAGGCGCCGTCCACGATCTCGCACGCGGCGCGGCAACTGGAGACGCGTTTCGACGCGTTGCTGTTCGACCGGCGCCGCTACCGGCTGCAACTCACGCCCGCCGGTCAATTGCTGGCCGACGAAGCGGCGCGCCTCATGCTCGATATGTCGCGCATGACCCAGCGTGTGAAGCAGATCGCGAGCGGTTGGGAGGACCGCCTCTGGGTGGTCACCGACGAGGTTCTCGAATTCGAACTGCTAATGCCGGTGGTGCGCGCGTTCGATGCGCTCGATTCCGGCGTCAAGCTGCGCATCACGCACGAAGTCCTGAGCGGAACATGGGAAGCGCTGCGCGACGGCCGCGCCGATCTGATTGTGGGTGCAACGAATGAGCCGCCGGCGATTCCTGGCCTGCGCTGGTTCGAACTGGGGGTGATGGAGTGGGTGTTCGCGGTGTCGCCCCGCCATCCGCTCGCGGCCGTCGAAGGTCCGCTCGGCCGCGAACGGATCCTCGAACATCGCGCGGTGGTGGTGGCCGATTCATCGCGTACGATGGCGGGCCGCGCTTACGGGGTGATCGGCGGACAGGCGTCGCTTGCCGTCCCCTCCATGCGAGCCAAGATTCTGGCGCAACGGGACGGCCTCGGCGTGGGCTGGCGGCCGCGCGAGCGGGTGGCGTCGCTATTGAAGCGGGGCGAACTGATCGAGAAGGCAACCGCGGATCCGCGCGAGCCGAATGTGTTGTACGTTGGATGGCGCGGCGAGCACGAGGGGCGCGCGTTGCAGTGGTGGCTCGAACAGCTGCGGCAACCGCGGCTCGCGAGGCGCCTCGTGCGCGGGGTGGATATGACGATTGGCAATTGAGGAGCAAGGCGATGATAGAAGGACTGGTGGGCGGGCGGCTGTATGGCGAGGCGCAGATTCGCACGGGACAGAACGGCAAGCGTTTCGTGACCTGCAAGGTGCGGGCCGTCACGAATGACGGCGATACGATTTTCGTCAACGTGATTGCCTTCGACGACGGCGTGCAGGCCGCGCTGCTCGCGTTGAGCGACGCGGATAGCGTCGCCTTGAGCGGCACCTTGACACCCAAGGTCTGGACCGACAAGAACGGGCTCGTCAAGCCGGCCATCGACATGATTGCCCACAGGCTGCTGACGGCTTACGAGGGGCGCCGCGAAGCCGGCGAATGAGCCTGGACCTCACGGGTGGCCGTGCCGCCGCCCCACGAGCGAACGTAATGAAATGCGGCTTCGTGGTTAACCCCACGTCATAGTCGGCCGACATAGTGTCATCCTCAGTCGCACAAAGGCCGCCACCAAGGCGGCCAGTAAAAATGACGGGGAAGTCATCATGAACCGCTATCGTTCGCTCGGCGTAGTAACCGGCGCGGCCCAGCTCGCCAGCGCCGATGTCCTGAGCCGGATAACCGGCGCGGCACGGCCATTCGATCTCGTTCTGGAGCCACGGTCCTGGCAAGGGCCGGCCTCGCAGAGCGCGGCGAACGCCCAGTTCAAGATTCATGTGTTCGACACCATGCGCGCTTTCGAAAAACGCGGTGTCGACGCAATCGTTTTGCCGTGTTTTCTTAGCCACACTTTTATCGACGAGCTTTCGGCGAATGTCGCCGTGCCGGTTGCCAACATCATGACGGCGCTGCTGGCGCATGTGCGGCAGGCGTTTCCGCTGGTGCGCCGGGTCGGTGTGCTGACGTCGGACGCGATTCGCCACAACGGCCTCTTCGAGCGTTACTTCGACGCCGCGCGGTTCGACGTGCTGCATCCGCGTCAAGACGCGGGTGTGGACTGCGTGACGAGCGCCGTCTATAGCGACGAAGGTATCAAGGGCGGCCGTCTCCATGGCCGCCCGGTCGAGTTGCTGCGCGCGGCGTGCGCGGACCTCGTCGCGCAAGGCGCCGAGATCATCCTGCCCGGACTCGCCGAAATCGCGCTGGTCACGCGCGCGCTCGGCAAGCTCGAGGTGCCGCTTGTCAACGCCAACCTGGTCTATGCGCGCTATGTCGCGGCAGCTCAATATGCGCAGCCGGAGCGGCGTTTCAAGGTCGGCGTGCTGGGCGGCGTGGGCCCGGCGGCGACCGTCGATTTCATGGCCAAGCTGGTGCGCAACACGCCGGCCGTGTGCGATCAGGACCATCTCAAGATCATGGTCGAGCAGAACCCGCAGATCCCGGACCGCACCGCCGCGCTGCTCGGCAACGGCGACGACCCGACGCTTGCGCTGTATGCCGCTTGCAGGACGCTCGAAGAGGGTGGGGCGGATCTGATCGCGATGCCGTGCAATACGGCGCATGCGTTCGTCGATCGGATCCAGCCTTCGCTGGGGATACCGATCGTCAATATGCTGACCTGTACCGCGGATTATCTGCTGAAGACCTTTGCGGGCTTGCGTGAAGTCGGTGTGCTGGCGACCTCGGGCACGTTGGCGAGCGGTGTCTACGAGCAGGCGCTCGAGGCACGCGGTTTCGTGCAGGTCGCGCCGGATGAGCCGGCTCAGGCGCGGCTCATGAATGCGATCTATGGGCCGAAGGGCGCCAAGGCGGGATTCACCACGGGTGAATGTTGCGACGACCTGGCCGCGGCGATCGACGATCTGGTGGCGCAAGGCGTGCGGGTGATCGTGCTGGGGTGCACCGAGTTGCCGCTGCTGCTGCGCGATGCGACGCTGGCGCGCGCGGGCGGGCTGGTGGTGCGGCTTGTCGATCCGACCGAGGTGCTGGCGCGAAGGTGCGTGGCGTACGCGCTCGGCGACAGTGGCGGGCTGCCGGTGGGACGGAGTGTTAAGGTGGAGCGTGCGTATGGGTGAGGGTGGGGCGCGCCGTGTAATCCTTATGAGAGACCCTTAAGGTTCGCCAAACCACGGTGGCTTCGCGAATATCTCTGCAAGCCACTCGACTAGCACTCGTGTTTTTGCAGGTTCATGTTTGGGCGCAGATGAACTGAGGGTCAAGCAGCTACTCAGGGACCGGTCCATCCCTCGATAAGCGCGAGAAGCTTGGCAGGCGAATAGGGCTTTCGAAGAAATGCGGTGGGGTGTACGTCGCTCGGAAAGCCGTCAATTGCCGATAGCAGCAGGAAAGGTATTCGCGAGTAGACGGGATGTGTCGCCAGCGTGCGCCACAACTCAATACCGCTCATCACGGGCATCATGTTGTCCGAGACTATGACATCTGGAACTTTCGCATGTACCGCGCTCAGTGCAACCGCTCCGTCAATTGCAATATCTATGGAAAAACCTGCCTGCCGCAGGATTGCATGAAGCGCGGAAAGCAAAGATGGATCGTCATCGACCAGCAGGACAGTTGGCATGATTAACCCGGAAAACCGGCGTCAAGACGCAACAAAGAGTCCCATTCCGGGTATGCAAAGTCATTTTCATTGCACGCGGGAGGCCAGGAAACCTCGTCACCCCATACAGCAGTAACTAAGAAGGTGCAATTTTCGTTCCCAGCGAGGCTGATACTAAAATCTCGCGCTGCAACGACTTTTACGGCTTCAAGCGAACCGCCAGTTGCTCAGCAAGAGTTTTTTCGCGCTCGCCACAATATTCGCGTTCCTGAAACGTCTTCAGACGCATGGAACCGCCACCCACCTCGCACACGATGACCGACCGAGACAGCGACATCACCGCGACCGTGGTGCGTGAGCGGACGAGGCTCATCAATTTCATCCGGCGTCGAATACGCGATCCGGATGATGCCGAGGACATCCTGCAGGACGTGTTCCACGAATTTGTGCAGGCTTACCGGCTCCCCGCTCCGATCGAACAAGCGAGCGCGTGGCTTTTCCGTGCCGCACGCAACCGCATCATCGATCGTTTTCGCAAGAAGAGAGAGCAGCCGCTGACCGATCTGTCTGAGGACGAGGACGACGCCGGCAGTGAATATCGCCTCGACCTCGCCCTGCCGGCGCACGACGCAGGTCCCGAGGCCCTCTACGCTCGCACTGTATTGCTCAAGGCCTTGCAGGAGGCGCTCGATGAGTTGCCTGCGAATCAACGTGAGGTATTTATCGCGCACGAGCTGGAGGGGCGGTCTTTCAAGGACATGGTGGCGGAAAGCGGTGTCACGCTCAATACGCTGCTCGCGCGCAAGCGCTACGCGGTCCTGCATTTGCGCGCCCGGCTGCAGGCCATATATGACGAACTGGGTATCTAGATAGAGGAGTCGACGGATGAAGTTTCGAATCAGATGTGTGGGCAAATTGCTGCTTGTGGTGGTCGCTATCGGCGTGCTCGGGTTAGTGGTCATGACTCTGTGGAATTGGGTGATTCCGGCGCTATTCGTTGGTGCCCGTTCGATCGACTTCATCCATGCGTTGGGCTTGCTGGTTTTGAGCCGCATCCTGTTTGGCGGATTCCGTGGGCACGGCGGCTGGCGCGGACAGCGTCACTGGCGCAAATGGGAAGCGATGACGCCCGAAGAACGGGAGCATTTCCAGACGGCATGGCGATCGCGCCATACCCCGCGCGAGGGAGAGTGACCATGCGCGAGAATCTACCGGCCGACTGCAAACAGGAACCCGGCGTGATTGCGCCAGTCGTCGACCTGAAACGTTGCGAAGGCAAGGGCGATTGCCTCACGGTTTGCCCCGAGAATGTGTTTGAGATCCGGCGCATCGACGACGCCGATTATCGCGGCCTCGATTTGATGCATCGCCTCAAGCAACGCGTGCACGGAATGAAGGTTGCCTACACGCCGAACGCCGACGCTTGCCGGTCGTGCGGCCTTTGCGTGACGGCGTGCCCTGAACGCGCGATCAAGCTGGCCAGAACGGCATAGCGTCACACGTTGCCGACGATGGCGGAAGCACAGCACCGGCCGCGACAACGTAGTGGCCGGTCGTTGGGTACATCACCGGCACTATTGAACTCGTCAAGGAGCGCACATGGCTTCATCAACCACGGTTCTTCTGCAGCGTCTTCATGAACAGAGCCAGACAGAAGTGATAGCCCGCGCACGTGCGCAGTTCCAGGGATCGAGCGACGAGTTTCTGACGCTCGCGGAGGATTACGACACGCTCGCCCCTCGACTGCGTGGACGCTTTTTCGAAACGCTCGGGCTATCCACCGAAGATTTCGAATTCTCGCAAGGCACGCCTCTATCGTTGGCTGTGTCAGCGGAAACGGGAAGGTTTTTGCGCAACATGGTGCTTTCGCACAAACCGGCTCGCATCCTCGAACTTGGCAGTTCCTGCGGCGTGTCTACGCTGTATTTCGCCGACGCCCTTCGCACGTTAGGCGGTGGCATGGTTGTAGCGACTGAACTCGATTCTGCCAGGTGCGCATATCTTCGGGCCCACGTCAGAGCGGCGGGCGTAGACGCTTATGTCGACCTGCGGGAGGGCGATGTATTCCAGACCGTTTCCGAACTGGACGGCACTTTCGACATGGTGTTTATGGACGTATGGGCCAACACCTATCTGAATCTGTTCAAGCGGATTGAACGCCTGCTACGCCCGGGATCTATCGTTCTCGCCGACAACATGTACACAGCCGAGGACGCCGTCCGGCCATACAAGCACTACCTCGACGGCAATCCGCGCTTTTCCACCACGACGCTGGAGTTTGAATCAGGGGTCGAATTTACAGTCGTCGTTTCTTGATCTGGTGAGGAGTGGACTGCGTCTGCTACGCAGTTCATGTGCCGTACAATCTGGAGGCGACAAAAACCGCATGACCCGCTTGGCCTGGCCAGCGCACGAGCTTCGGCCGACCAAAGGCCAGAATCAGACGGCAGATAAAAGACTATCTATCTGCTGAACACAGATTGGAGGTTTCATGAGAGACACACAAACTCTTACGCGCTACAAAGCCTGGGCGGACGATGTATTTCTGTCGGTCGTGGCTTCCCTTCCCGCTGCGGAGCTTACAGCACCGCGACCAATCAGCTTTCGCAGTCTGATCGGGACGCTCAACCATTCCTATGCAATGGATTACGTCTGGCAGTGTCATCTGCTTGGCAAACCGCACAATCTGACTACACGCAATCCCCAAGACTGGCCTGCATTCGAAGAATTAGCAGCCAACCAGCGGAGCATTGACGAGTGGTATGTGAACTACGCCGACGCAGCTACGGAAGCCGAGCTGGCAGAAATCGTCCAGTTTGAATTCATTGGTGGTGGTACAGGACGCATGACTCGTCGGGACATGGTTTTACATGTCGTCAACCACACCACCTACCATCGTGGTCACGCAGCGGCCATTCTTTACACGCTCGACATTTTCCCACCATCCACCGATATGCCGGTGTTTCTGCGGCAGCAGTCGGTGAGTTCCTGACAGCATGATTGAGTTCGGTGCCGGTCTCTGGTCGAGGGCCAACGTCTAATGTAAGTGGCGGCGAGCCAGGCGGCGTGGCCGAACGTCCCAAAGTGACTGCGCCGCGCTTCCGCACGCCCTACGCGATCCGCTTCACTGCGCGTTTCGTGCATCCCTCGGATGGTCTTGCTTGCTGTCCAGCCCTGATCGCCGCAAGTTTGTGTTCGAGCGACAGGAGTTCCTTTTGCCGAACCTGCGGATCGCCGATCATTTGCAATCGTTCATATTCGGTCTGAATTTCGCCGAACTGACCGACCAGCTTTTTACATTCAGCTTGATGGGCATCGCATTTGAGGCGCGCGTGCAGGCCTGTTAAGGCAGCGCCCAACACGGCTCCCCAGCCGGCAACGTCAGCGGAAACGAGCGTCGCCTTCGTCACGATCGACAATCCCGATACCAGAGAAATCACTCCGCCTACGCCAACCAGCATTGCATTTGCAGGCGAAAGCCGCTGAAGCCAGAGTTCATACGCACACCGTTCGCGCTTGCATTCCAGGATTCGATCGGCAATGCGGTCGTCGAGCAAGTCTGTCATGACAATCCTCCCTGCGGAGCTTCGGATCAACCAGCGGCATTGAAAGTGTGCGTTGCCATCTTCAATTGTCGGCAATTCACGAAGGTATGTCGATTCGGCGCATAAGGAGACTACCCCGCGGTCAAAACCCTCACGCCGTCGGCGTCCGTCCATACGCCACGGTTTGCTCTCCCGCACGCACTACATCGAGAGTCTCCTGGTGAAACTCTGCAAGCGATTTGCCGTGCGCGACACTGACAATCGCCCCTTTCGGCAATCGTTCCGTCAACAGGCGATATAGGTGTGCTTCATTCTCGGTGTCGAGCGCACTGGTTGCTTCGTCCAGGAACACGTAGTCAGGCTTGTGCAGCAGCACGCGTGCGGCCGCCAGCCGCTGTTGTTCGCCAGGCGAAAGAACGCGCCACCACTGGTCGGATTCATGCAATCGGTCAGCGTAGCCTTCGAGCCGGCACAGACGCATCGTTTCGCCGCACTCCTCGTCGCTGAATTCGGTGGCCGCCAGGGGGTAGGTGAGCGCAGCCTTCAAGATGCCCGGCGGCAGGTAGCTCTGCTGTGGAATGAACATCATGCGCGCGTTCACCGGAGCGTCGATCGAGCCGCTTCCAAACGGCCAGAGACCAGCCAGTGCGCGCAACAGCGTGCTCTTGCCTGAGCCGGACGGCCCGCACACGAGCCAGCGCGAACCGGGCTTCACGGTGATGTCGCGCACGCTCGCGAGCGTTTCGCCGCTGGGTAGCGCAAGCGTGAGGTTGTGCGTGGCGAGATGGGTTTCGTCGACGTAGTGCAGGTTTATGCCGCCATGCTCGGTTGCGGGCGAGACGGACTCTTTCAGATGGGGTAGCTGCATGACGCGCCTGAACTCGCGCAGACGGTTCACCGTTGCGCGCCACTGGACGAGCGTGTCGTAGTTATTGATGAACCACGAAAGCGATTCGCTCACCGAACTGAATGCGTCACCGATTTGCATCAGTGTGCCGAAGCTGAACAAACCCGCGAAATAGCGGGGCGATGCCACGACGATCGGGAAAATCTCGGCAAGCTGGCCGTAGAAGTTGAGCACGAAGTTGTAGCGCCGCGTGTACTGCATCACGCGCCACCAGTTGTCACGAATCCGGCCGAACAGGTCCTGGGCGGTGGATTGCTCGGCGCGCATACCGTTGTAGAGGGCGATTTGCTCGGCGTTTTCGCGCAGACGGATCAGGCCGAAGCGGAAATCCGCTTCGACGCGCTGTAACTGGTAATTGATCGACACCAGCGGGTGCCCGACCTTGTTCGTCAGGAGTGAGCCGGCAATCGCGTAGACGATGGCTGCCCAGAGCATGTAGCCGGGAATCTGCACGGGCGTGCCGCCAATCATCACTTGCAGCGCGCCCGCCGTGCTCCACAGGATGGTCGAGAACCAGACGAGCGTTTCGAGCGTCGAGAGCAGGTCGAGTGTGAGCGAAAGAGTAGTGGTGGCGAATAGATCGAGGTCGACGGCGATCCGCTGGTCGGGATTGTCGGTGAGACGGTCGCGCTCGATGCGATAGAAGGTGGCGTCGCCCAGCCATTGCTGCAGGTAGCGCGTGGTGAGCCACTGGCGCCAGCGGAAGCCAAGCATCTGGCGCAGGTAGCGGTTATAGACTGAAATCCCGACGAACGCGAACGCGAGCCCGCTGAAAAGCAGCATCAACTGGGGGAACTCGCGCACATTCCTGCCTTCCAGTGCGTTGTAGAAATCGCGATTCCACGTGTTCAGCCTGGCGTTGATGCCGACCAGAACCAGGTCCATGACGATGATCGCGATCAGCAGGCCCCACGCGGTTCTACGTTCCTCGGAGACCCAGTACGGTCGGATCAGGCTCCAGGCCGAGACGCTGTCTGGTCGCCCGGATGCAAGGCCGGAAGATTGGTTGCTCATGAGTGCCCCTTAACGCGCAGTGAATGCGGACCGGGTGCACGGGGCGATTGTTCGATTCGTGCATGTGTGGCGGTCTTGTGGCAGCGGATGCGAGCGCGCGTGTCGAGCCCGGTCAGGTGCACCCTGCGGGCGTGGGGATGATTGTAAGGGGCAACCTGTCCGGCCGCCTACGTCGCGCGCTGTGTTAGGCCGAGCGCAGCGGCGAACCCGGCGCGATCAACCCAATTGCTCGGCGATCGTCTTCGTCAAAGGCGACTCGACGTCGCCCGTGTGTTTTGTCTGTACGGGCTCGATCAGCACGAGCCAGCATTCCTCGTCGGCAACCGGGTTGTGCAGCGTGCCGCGCGGCACCACGTGTACCGAACCTGCGGGCAAATCGACAACACGCCCGCCTTCGTATTCGATCTTCAGATGCCCGCGCACGACGAAGAAGAGTTCGTCCTCTTGCGCATGGTCGTGCCACACGAGTTGGCCGCGTACTTTCGCGACCTTCACGTATTGGTCGTTGACCTGTGCGACAACTTTCGGCGACCAGTATTCCGACACGTCGCCGAACGCGGCTTCGAGGTCGAACGATTCGGCAAATGGATGGACTGACACGATTGGCTCCAGGTTGGATTGATGGATGCGGCACGACCGAAGCCGTCGGCACCTGTCGCGGCGATTGTACCTGCCACTGTACGGATCCCCGCTGCAGATGCTGCGCCTGAACGACGAAATCTGGGCTGACATGACCGCTCAGTCGTTGCAGGGCAGCCTGCGCGTCGGCCTGCCCTACGATCTCGTGACACCGCTCGCGTCCGCAATCAAAGCATTCGCCGAAGCGCATCCGCGAGCCTGACCGCTCCGCGTCATAGAAAACTGTATAAATATACAGTATAGTATCCCGTTGCAAGCCGGCCTTCAGCGTGTGCCCCCGAGGGGGCGCACGCCGGCCCGCTTGCGCCGGACTTGCGCGGTCGCGAGGCGTCCGTGAGAGTGGCCCACTCATTCAGACGGTCGGAAAATTGTCAGCCAACTTGTCAGCCAAGCCGTCAGCCAACGGCATTATCAGGATTCGCGGCGCGCGCCAGCACAACCTCAAGAACGTCGATCTCGACGTGCGAACCGGCGAAATGACGGTCGTGACCGGTCCGTCCGGTTCCGGCAAATCGAGCCTCGTGTTCGACACGCTGTATGCGGAAGGCCAGCGGCGCTACGTCGAAACCTTCAGCGCGTATGCGCGGCAGTTTCTGGACCGCATGGACCGGCCGCAGGTCGACCGTGTCGACGGCGTGCCGCCCGCCATCGCGATCGACCAGACCAATCCGGTGCGCAGCTCGCGTTCCACGGTCGGCACCATGACGGAGCTCAACGACCACCTGAAGCTGCTCTACGCGCGCGCGGCCGAGCTGTTCGACCGCCAGACGGCGCTGCCGGTGCGTCACGACTCGCCGGAAACGATCTACGCCGAATTGCTCGAACGCACCGCGCAAAACGAGCCGCGGCTCGTCGTCACGTTTCCGGTCGAGCTGCCGGAATCCGCTTCGGAGCAGGAAGTGGAGCAATGGCTGTCGGCGAGCGGCTACACGCGCGTGCAGGCGCAGCGCGAGGTCGATTCGCCTACCGGCAAGCGCAAGCTGCTCGACGTGGTGGCCGACCGCTTCCGGCTGCGCTCGGTCGACAAGGCCCGCGTGGTCGTGGCGATCGAGGCGTCGCTCAAGCGGGGCGGCGGGCGCGTCAATATTTATGTACTGCCCGCAGCTGCCGAAGGGCAGGAGAGTCAAGAAGCCGAACCGCAAATCTGGCGTTTCTCCACCGGTCTGCATAGCCCGGAAAGCGATCTGCGCTACGCCGACCCGCAGCCGGCGCTGTTCTCCTTCAACTCGGCCTATGGCGCGTGTGACGTCTGCCGCGGTTTCGGCCGCGTGATCGGCGTCGATCTGGGGCTGGTGATTCCGGACGCGCGCAAGACCTTGCGCGAAGGCGCGATCAAGCCCATGCAAACGCCGGCCTGGAAGGAATGCCAGGACGATCTGATGCGCTACGCGGCGAAAGCCGAGATTCGCCGCGACACGCCGTGGGGCGAGCTGACGGAGGCCGAGCGCCATTGGATCATCAACGGTTCGCCGGACTGGAACGGCCAGTGGCAAAAGCACTGGTACGGCGTCAAACGCTTCTTCGAGTATCTCGAATCGAAAGCGTACAAGATGCATATTCGCGTGCTGCTCTCCAAGTACCGCAGCTACACGCCATGCGAAACCTGCGGCGGCGCGCGTCTGAAAACCGAATCGCTGCTGTGGCGCCTGGGCAGCAAGGCGAATGCGGACGAGGTTTTGCCGGCCGCGCAGCGCTTCATGCCACGCGGCGTCGACTGGACGCGTCAGCAGCTCGAAGCCCTCGCCGGCCTGACCGTGCATGACCTGATGCTGATGCCGATCGAGCGCATCCGGCGCTTCTTCGACGAAATCAGCCTGCCGAGCGCATTGCTCGACGACGCGCTCAAGCTGCTGCTCGCCGAGGTGCGCACGCGCCTCAAGTATCTGTGCGACGTCGGCCTCGGCTATCTGACGCTCGACCGGCAGAGCCGCACGCTGTCGGGCGGCGAGGTGCAGCGGATCAACCTGACCACGGCGCTCGGCACGTCGCTCACCAAAACGCTGTTCGTGCTCGACGAGCCGAGCATCGGGCTGCATCCGCGCGATCTGAACCGCATTGTCGAAGCCATGCACCGCCTGCGCGACGCGGGCAATACGCTGGTGGTGGTCGAACACGATCCGTCGGTCATGCTGGCGGCGGATCGCCTGATCGACATGGGGCCGGGGCCGGGCGAGCGCGGCGGCTCGATCATTTACGACGGCGCGCCCGAGGCGATCCGTTCATCCGGCACGCTGACCGGCGAGTACCTCGGCGGCCGCCGCCATGTGGCAGACGCGGCGCACTGGTCGCGCCGTCCGGTGGAGGCCGCCACGCCGCGCATCGTGCTGGAAGGGGCGACGGAGCACAATCTGCGCGACGTCACGGTGGAGATTCCGCTGCAGCGGCTCGTCTGCGTGACGGGGGTGTCGGGTTCCGGCAAGTCCACGCTGCTGCAAGATGTGCTGTATCCGGCCATGGCGCGGCACTTCGGTCTTGCCACCGAATCGCCCGGCGCATTCAGAAGCTTGCGCGGCGCCGACCAGGTCACGGACGTCGTCTTCGTCGACCAGTCGCCGATCGGCCAGACCGCGCGCTCGAATCCGGCCAGCTATGTCGGCGCGTTCGACGAAATCCGCAAACTGTTCGCCAAGGCGCCGCTCGCGCAACAGCGCGGTTACGGCCCCGGCATGTTCAGCTTCAATTCGGGCGAGGGCCGGTGCCCGACCTGCGGCGGCTCCGGATTCGAACATATCGAAATGCAGTTCCTGAGCGACGTTTACTTGCGCTGCCCGGATTGCGATGGGCGCCGTTATCGCGCGGAATTGCTGGAAGTGAAGATCGAGCGCGGCGAGCCTGCCCGTGCGTTGAGCATTGCCGACGTGTTGGAACTGACGGTGAGCGAGGCCACCACCTACTTCGCGAAGGATGCCGAAGTATTGCGCGTGCTGCAGCCCATCGTCGACGTGGGTCTCGAATACGTGAAGCTCGGTCAGCCGGTGCCCACGCTATCCGGTGGCGAGGCGCAACGCCTCAAGCTGGCCGGTTTCCTCGCGGAGTCGGGCGAGGCGCGCAGCGCGCGAAGTGCGAAGCAGGCCGTCGAAAAGCGTCTGTTCATGTTCGACGAACCCACCACCGGACTGCATTTCGACGACATCGCCAAGCTGATGCAGGCGTTCGGCAAGCTGCTCGCGAGCGGCCATTCGCTGATCGTGATTGAGCACAATCTCGACGTGATCCGCGCGGCCGACTGGCTGATCGACCTCGGTCCCGAAGGGGGCGACGGTGGCGGCCGGGTGCTGTGCGCCGGCACGCCGGAAGAGGTCCAGCAGTGCGCGGAATCGCACACCGGCGAAGCGTTGCGGCAATACGAGCGCGCGATGCTAGCGGCGGCCGAACCGGCGTCGCAAGGCATTCCGCTGCAAAAGGCACTGAGCGTGGCGCGCGCGCGCCGGGCGGTCGAAGGCGAAGATGTGGTGCGGATCGTCAATGCGCGCGAACACAACCTGAAAGCGCTGCACGTCGATATTCCGCACGGCAAATTCAACGTGATTACCGGGGTGTCCGGATCGGGCAAGTCCACGCTCGCTTTCGATATTCTGTTCCACGAAGGGCAGCGCCGTTACCTCGAATCGCTGAATGCCTACGCGCGCTCCATCGTACAGCCGGCCGGGCGCCCGGAGGTCGACGCGGTGTACGGCATTCCGCCGACCGTCGCGATCGAGCAGCGGCTCTCGCGCGGCGGCCGCAAGAGTACCGTGGCGACCACCTCGGAGGTGTGGCACTTCCTGCGTCTGCTGTATGTGAAACTCGGTCTGCAGCATTGCATCCACGACGGCACGCCGGTCACGTCGCAAAGCGTCGAGTCGGTCGCGGCCCAGTTGTTGCGCGATCACAAGGGACAGCATGTCGGCTTTCTCGCGCCGCTGGTCGTGAACCGCAAGGGTGTGTACACGGACCTTGCGAAGTGGGCGAAAGCGCGTGGCAATACCCACCTGCGCGTGGATGGCGAGTTCGTGCCGGTGGATCCCTGGCCGAAACTCGACCGTTTCCGCGAGCATACGATCGAACTGCCGGTGGCCGATCTCGTCGTGTCGCCGGACAACGAAGCGGCGCTGCGCGAGGCGCTCGACCAGACGCTGGAAGCGGGCAAGGGCGTGATGCATCTGCTGGCGCCGCTCGACGGATTGCACGACGCCATCAACGGTGGCCAGTCCACGGCCAGGCTCGGCGCGGTGAAAGTGCTGTCAACCAAGCGTGCCTGCCCGGTGTGCGGCACGAGCTATCCGGAACTCGACCCGCGCATGTTCTCGTACAACAGCAAGCACGGCTGGTGTACGACCTGCGTCGGCACGGGCTTGTCGCTCACGCGCGAACAACGCGCTGTGTACGACGACACGATCGTCGTCGACGACAATCGTGGCCGTGAGCAGAGTTTGCCGTCGGAGGAACAGGAACCGGAAGGACTCGTACACGTGCCTTGTCCGGATTGTTCCGGCACGCGCCTGAACCCCACCGCGCGCGCGGTCACGTTCGACTCGCAGGCTATTGTGGACGTCGCGCAGTGGACCGTGTCGGACACGCGCGCGTGGATCGGCTCGCTGGAAATGACAGGGCGCGACGCGGAAATCGCGCGCGACGTGATCAGCGAAATCGGCAGCCGGCTGCAATTCCTGGAGGAGGTCGGGCTTGGCTATCTGAGTCTCGATCGCGCGGCGCCTAGCCTGTCGGGCGGCGAAGCGCAGCGCATCCGGCTCGCCGCGCAACTCGGCAGCAATCTGCAAGGCGTGTGCTACGTACTCGACGAACCGACCATCGGTCTGCATCCGCGCGACAACCAGATTCTGCTCAATGCATTGCGCAAGCTCGGGGAAAAGGGCAATACGCTGGTGGTGGTCGAGCATGACGAAGACACGATTCGGCGTGCTGATCACATCATCGATATCGGCCCGGGCGCGGGCAAGCGTGGTGGCACGCTGATCGCGCAGGGCAGCGTGGCCGACCTGTCGGCGCAGCCCGGCTCGCTGACCGGGCAGTTTCTCGCGCAGCCCATCGCGCACCCGTTGCAGCCGCGCCGTGAAGTGGTCGCGCCGGGCAAACGCGCGGCTGCGGTGCCGGAAAACTGGCTGACGGTGTACGGTGCCAAACTGCACAACTTGCGCAACGTCACGGTCGGCATTCCGCTGTCGCGGCTGGTCGCGATTACCGGCGTGAGCGGATCCGGCAAGTCGACACTTGCACGCGACGTGCTCATGACCAATCTGCTGGATGCGGTTGGGCGGTCGGTGCTGTCGTCGCCGGCCACGAGGCGCGCGCGTGCCGCAGCCGAGACAAAACCCGCGGAGAACCGCCGCTCCAGCGTGCTCGCGCGAACGGCGCCACGCGCGCCGCTGAACGTCACGCATGCATGGCAAGGGTGCGAGTCGATCACCGGCTGGGAAACCATCGACCGCGTGCTGGAAGTCGACCAGACACCGATCGGCAAGACGCCGCGTTCGTGTCCCGCCACCTACATCGGCGTATGGGATGCGATCCGCAAGCTGTTCGCGGGCACGCTCGAAGCGCGTGCGCGGGGCTACACGGCTTCGCGCTTCTCCTTCAATACCGGTGAAGGCCGCTGCCCGGCGTGCGAGGGGCAGGGCGTGCGGACCATCGGCATGAGCTTCCTGCCGGACGTGAAGGTGCCGTGCGACGTGTGCCACGGGCAGCGCTTCAATCCGGAGACGCTCGCGGTCACGTGGCGCGGCAAGAACATCGGCGACGTGCTGACCATGGAAATCGACGAAGCGGTCGAATTCTTCGCGCCCATCACGAACATTGCGCACCCGCTGCAATTGATGAAAGACGTCGGGCTCGGCTATCTGACGCTGGGGCAGCCTTCGCCCACACTGTCGGGTGGCGAGGCGCAACGTATCAAGCTCGTCACCGAGTTGAGCAAAGTGCGCGACGACGTGACACGGCGCGGGCAGAAGCCGCCGCACACGTTATACGTGCTGGATGAGCCCACCGTCGGCCTGCATATGGCGGACGTCGCCAAGCTGATCCGCGTGCTGCATCGGCTCGCGGATGGCGGCCACAGCGTTGTCGTCATCGAGCACGATCTCGACGTGATCGCGGAGGCGGACTGGATCATCGATCTGGGCCCGGAGGGCGGCGTAGGCGGCGGAACGATCGTCGCCGCTACGGATCCCGAAGGGCTGGCCCGCGTTGCCGCCAGCCATACCGGTGCAGCGTTGCGGCCGGTGCTCGCGCGCGCGCAAAACGGCGGCAATATCGTGGCGAGTGAAGGGACTAACGGATAAAACAGTAAATCGGCGCAACCGGGTTGCGCCGATTTCAACTCGCATTATTTGGGTTGTTGGCTATATGTAATTAATTAGAATGAATTTGTAATTCCGTATAAGGCTTAATTGAAATGTTATTGGATGTGTTGTAAATAGCGCTAAAGAAGAGCTTCAAACGCTTTTCCCTATTGCTATCTTCCTGCCGTCGGCGACGATCTTTCCCCGGCGTCTGATTGCCACGGCAAACGTGCCGCTCGCGATTCGCGAAGGCTACCGGCCTGACACGCCGAAACTCCCGTCCAGCGGGCCTTTGGCGCGCCAGATCAACCACCCGGCCAGCGCTTCCGAGTCAACGGATGCGTAGCGCATGAGGCGGCGGTGTCCTGATTTCAACGCATAAGGCGGCGAATGTTTGTCTGCTCCGCAAGCGCTAATTCTCTTAAAGCGCCGCGATTTTAGGCAGAGTTAGAGTTTTCTCTCTAAACTTAGTATGCCGCCATCAAAAAAAGTTTGACCGTCCATTTTTTGTCCTGCTATCGTTGCCTCCCATGAAACGCATGTGACGGTCGCGAAAAAAGTTCCTGGCATTGCGACGAGCATCGATCTGGTTGTCTTCAGCGTTCATGCAAGGCGAAAAGCGAGCGGGTCAAATTTATTCTATTAGTAGTTCTACCTAGTTAGGCCGATCGGCTCGCGTAGTGCGTGTCAGCGGTCTACCGAAGCCTATCCGTGCGAGCGGATCAGGGCGGGGCAGTGTCGCACCAATTTTGGACTGCGAATCAATGCCTTGCGGTGAACGAGGTTGACGGCATCGCCAGAAGTAAAGGTTGTTTGCGGTCCCAAGGGGGACTTCCCGAGGGGCGCCCCCCAAAGGGGACTTCCTGCGGGGCATGTGTAAGCGCACTGCTTGAGAGAAATGGACGGCTCACGCCGGAGGAGTAAAGGTGGGTACGAAAGTCGAAGGGCAATTCCCGGCAGCCATGGCCCGGATGGAAAGGCCAGGCCGCCCGCGTGAGTTTGGGCGCAAGCAGCAAAATCCAGTACGCCGCTTTGGCGGCATCGCAGTCGTTCTGGTCCTGCATATCGTGCTGATCTATGCACTGATCAATGGCCTTGCCACCAAGGTCGTGCAGGTCATCCAGCATCCTATCGAAACGAAAATCATCGAGCCGGTGAAGCCGCCGCCTCCGCCGCCTATCCCCACTGTGCAATTGCCGCCGCCCAAGTTCGCGCCGCCGCCGCCGCCGTTCGTGCCGCCGCCGGAGGTGCAGGTGCAAACGCCGCCGCAGCCGACCATTACGCACCAGGCCGCGCCGGTAGTTTCCGCGCCTGCTGTAGCGCCTCCGCCGCAGGCCGCGCCCGCGCCGAGCAAGCCGGTGAGCACCGAAGTAGGGGTGGTGTGTCCGAACTCGGATCAGATCCGTTCGTCGATCCGTTACCCGAAGGAAGCACAGGAAAACAACGTGACGGGTGATGTGCTCATCGAATTCGTTGTCGACCCGCAAGGCCACATTACGAACGAACGTGTTGCCAAGTCTTCAGATGACTCTTCGCTGGATCGTGCGGCATTCAACGCGGTCAAGCAGTTTTCGTGCGTTTCCCAAGGCCAACCTGTCCGTGTGCAAGTTCCGTTCTCGTTTAACCTGAACTGACTTCACCGGCTGTTCGGTACCGGTAGCGATTTATCAGTCTTAGTTTTGAAGTTGTACTAATGAACATGGAGCAGGCATGAAGAAGCGTACTCTCGCCGCACTGGCGGCAAGCATGTTGATCGCCGTAACCACGGTGGATACCTTTGTGGCGCCGAATATGGCCCATGCACAGGCCAGCGACGTCACCGCGTCGGCCGCCGCGCCGGCCACCGCCGCGCCGCAAACCGCGGGCTCGGCCACCGACGAAGCCACTCCGCCGCCCATGCCGGCCACGTCTGAATCGGTCACTAACCCTTACGGCCTGAGCGCACTGTGGAAGAACGGCGACTTCGTCGCACGCTTCGTGCTGATTCTGCTTGTGATCATGTCGATGGGCAGCTGGTACATCATGATCACCAAGTTCTTCGAGCAGTTCCGTGCGAACCGCCGTGCGAAGAGCGCGGACGAGCAGCTGTGGACCGCGCCGTCGCTGGCCGAAGGCGCGAAGATGCTCGACGAATCGTCGCCGTTCCGCTTCATCGCCGAAACGGCCATCGAAGCCGGCGAACATCACGACGAAGCGCTGCTGGAAGCGGTCGACCGCAACACCTGGATCGATACCTCGGTCGAGCGCGCGATCACCAATGTCTCGAATCGTCTGCAAGACGGTCTGGCGTTCCTCGGCACGGTCGGCTCGACGGCTCCGTTCGTCGGTCTGTTCGGCACGGTGTGGGGGATTTATCACGCGCTGACGGCAATCGGCATTGCCGGCCAGGCTTCGATCGACAAGGTCGCGGGTCCGGTGGGTGAAGCGCTGATCATGACCGCAATCGGTCTGGCGGTCGCCGTGCCGGCGGTGCTCGGCTACAACTTCCTGGTTCGCCGTAACAAGTCGGTGATGGAGCGTGTGCGTGCGTTCGGCGCACAACTGCACACGGTCCTGCTGGCAGGCAGCCGCCGTCCGGCACGCGCTTCGGTTCGCGAAGCATCGCTGGTCCAATAAGCGGAGTCCGTCATGGCAATGAGCGTTGGGCAGGAAGACAACGACGAGGTCATCTCCAGCATCAACACCACGCCGCTCGTCGACGTGATGCTGGTTCTGCTGATCATCTTTCTGATCACGATTCCGGTGGTGACGCATACGGTGCCGGTGCAATTGCCGAAGGAGACGATCCAGCCGCTGCAGACGACGCCGAAGAGCATCGTCATCGCGGTCAACCGCGATGGCGACTTCTTCTGGAACGAGAAGCAGGTCGACGCGCCTACGCTGCTGGCACGCCTGAAGACGGTGTCGGTCCAGACGCCGCAGCCGGAAGTGCATGTGCGCGGCGATCAGGCCACGCGTTATGAGTTCATCGGCCGGGTCATTACCGAGTGCGAGCGCGCCGGTATCGCCAAGGTTTCGTTTATCACCGAGCCGCCCGCACGCGGCGGCTGAGCGTTGCATGGGACCAGAGTAAGTGCTTTGCACCAACTCTGGTCGACAGCTTTGCATGGGACCGGAGTAGGTGCTAAAGCAACAACTCCGATCGACAGGAGTCGAAAATGGGAATGAACGTATCGTCGGGCGGCGGCAGTGAACCGGATGTGATGGTGGACATCAACACCACGCCGCTGATCGACGTGATGCTGGTGCTGCTGATCATGCTGATCATTACGATCCCGATTCAGACGCATGCCATCAAAATGAATTTGCCCGTCGGCAATCCGCCGCCGCCGCTCACTCAGCCTGAAGTGGTGCAGATCGATATCGACTTCGACGGCACCACGACCTGGAACGGCCAGCCTGTGCCGACCCGGGCGGCGCTGGAATCGAGGCTGGCTCAGGTGGCGGCCGAACCGGTGCAGGCTGAAATCCATCTGCGGCCGAACAAGCTGGTGCCGTACAAGGATGTCGCCGAGGTCATGGCGTCCGCGCAACGACTGGGCGCGACGAAGATCGGCCTGATCGGCAACGAGCAGTACATGCAATAAGGAAGGGCAATGCAGATGATTCATCAACGGTTCAAGCGCGCGGTGATTGCGGCCGCCATCGTGCTGCCGCTCGCGTCTCACGCCGCGGATAGTTTGCGGCCGGATGTGGCCAAGCCACTGAATGCCGCCCAGGATCTGTACCGCGCGCACAAGTACAAGGACGCGCTGGCGAAGATCGATCAGGCAGCGGCCGTGCCGGGCAAGACGCCGTACGAAAGCACGATGATCGAAGAGATGCGCGGCGCGGCCGCGGCGGCGGCGGGCGAGTCCGGTGTCGCGGCGCAGGCGTACGAAACGTTGCTGAGTTCCGGCAAGCTGAGCGGTGCGGACGAACAGCGCACCACCTCGGCGCTGGCGGGCATCTACTTCCAGGAAAAGAATTACGCGCAGGCGGCGAAGGTTGCGCAGCGCTATCTGAAGTCGGGTGGCGGCGATCCTGACATGCGCACGCTGCTGGTTCAGTCTTACTACCTGTCGAACGATTGCGCGAGTGTGGTGGGTGTGCTCAAGCCGAGCGTCGATGCGCAGGTGCATGCCGGCCACGCGCCCGACGAATCGCAACTGCAATTGCTCGCGACCTGCGCACAGCGCACGAAGGACGACGCGACGTATCGTGGCGCGCTCGAAAAGCTGGTTGCCTACCATCCGAAGCAATCGTACTGGGACGACCTGTTCGCAGCTATTCGCAACAAGCCGGGCTATTCGTCCGCACTCGATATCGACACGTATCGTCTGCGCCGCGCCACCGGTTCGCTGACCAGCGTCGACGACTACATGGAGATGACCCAGCTCTCGATCGTGGCGGGCACCACGGCCGAAGGCAAACAGGTGATCGATCAGGGCTTTGCCTCGGGCGTGCTGGGGCACGACGCGCAGGCCGATCGCGAGAAGCGCCTGCAGGCACTCGCGGCGAAACGGGCGCAAGCGCCGGCTGATCCGGCGAACCCTGTTGCGCCGGTCAACGTCGCGTTCAATCAGGTGTTCGCGGGGCAAGCGAAACAAGGGCTGGCGGCGATGGATGCCGCGATCGCCAAGGGCGGCCTCGACCACCCGGACCAGGCGCAGCTGCATCTCGGCGAGGCCTACTACGTGGCCGGCGACAAGGTTCGCGCGGTGCAAACCTTCCGTGCCGTGAAGGGGGCCGACGGTTCGGCCGATCTCGCCCGCTTGTGGGTGCTGGTCGCGTCGAAGTAAGCAGCCCCTGTTTCCTTGACGAACTTGCGTGATTCGTGAAGACACCCTGGCCGTTATCGCCAGGGTGCTCTTAGGAGGATGTTGTTTTTGACGAAACTTAATTAGCTTTTATCAAACTATTTTTGACTAGGGGATTCTGTCTTGCTATGGTTTTGCCACTCGATAACAAGGCACACGTTGCAGTCGCTATAGGAAGCAAAGTTCGCGCGCTTCGCCAACGGCTCAAGCGCACGCTGGATGAAGTGGCAACAACCGCCGGGATTTCCAAGCCTTTTCTGTCGCAAGTTGAACGGGGTCACGCAACACCATCGATTACATCGCTAGTCGGTATTGCTCGAGCTTTAGGCGTCACGGTGCAGTACTTCGTCGACACGCCGACTGAAGACAAGTCGGTGCGTCGAGGAAGTGATTTGAAGTACTTCGGCTTTGACGGTAGCGCCAATCTTTTTGGCCGGCTCACGAATCTGTCGGTCGGCAGCCAGCTGGAAGTCATTCTCGTCAAGATGCCGGTGGGGCAGAACCCATCGGAGGTCACGACGCACGCGGGAGAAGAGTTTCTGTACGTGATGAGCGGCCAGATCTCGCTCACGCTAGAAGGTACAACGTTCGTATTGCAGGCGGGTGACACGGCTCATTACGAGTCCACGGTACCGCACGCCTGGCATAACACGGCCCGCGAAGAAGCAGTGCTTGTTTGGGTGGGCACGCCAAGATTGTTCTAGTGCCGTACTCCCTGTTTTTTTCGTGAGAGCGGTCGTTTCACATTTGTAAGCATTACTTAATGTTCGGCCGGATGTTTGAGCTGCAAAGGCTGCGCGTTGTCCTTCGTATCTGATGCAGCACAGCAGATGAAATTAGTTTGAAGGTGTTTTGATATTAATTTGTAATAAATTAGTAGTCCGATTTTGATCGACATGAAGAGCTCCGTCTATCTGGCTGTGATTGATATGCCGGCATGCCGTTGGCCGGTTTGACGAGCAGAAAAGAACACGGGGCGGCTTTGACGGAGCGCGGCGCGAAAGCGCCGTTTTTCAAGTGGAGAGGTTCATAAGACCTCTCTTCACATACTGCTGTGGCCTTACTGACGAGCGAGAAGGGGAAAAATGAAACAAAGGGCATTGGCGCTGGCCATCAAAAGAATAATCTGGGCTGAACTGGCGTTGTCGGCCGCAATCGCCGTTCCGGCGTTTGCGCAAAGCCAGCCGGCCACGACCGGAGATGCAGCGGCCGCGACGACGACGGAAAGCAAACCCGCTGCTGCGGCTGCGGCTCCGGCAGCCGCATCGGGCGCCGCAGCGACTTCCGCGGAAGGCAGCGCTGCTGGCACCACGGGCAAGGGGAACGTCCAGCAACTGAAGAAGTTTGAAGTGACCGGCTCGCTGATTCGCAGCTCCGACAAGGTCGGCTTCAATCAGGTTCAGACGGTTTCCCAGAAAGAAATTCAGAACAGCGGTGCCACGACGGTTGCAGACTTCCTGCGCGACACCGCCGCCAACTCCGCCAATAGCTGGAGCGAAGGCCAGGCCGGCAACTTTGCCGCGGGCGCGGCGGGTATCGCCCTGCGCGGCCTCAGCGAAAAGTACACGCTGGTGCTGGTGGACGGACAGCGCGCGGCGCCGTTCGCGTTCTTCTCGAACAGCGTCGACTCGTTCTTCGACCTGAACACGCTGCCGCTGAACTCGATCGACCGGATCGAAATCGTGAAGACCGGTGCAGTGTCGCAGTACGGCTCGGACGCCGTCGCGGGCGTGGTCAACATCATCACGAAACACAACTACCAGGGGCTGACGCTCGACGGCAGCTACGGCAGCGCCATCAACGGCGGCGGCGGCGCGGGCGCGACCAAGTTCAGCGCACTGGGCGGCTTCGGCGACCTCAACTCCGATCGCTTCAACGTGACGGCGGCGGCCAGCTACTACAAGTCGAACGGCATCACGCTCGCGGACCGCGACTCGACGCGCAACCAGGACTTCACGAATCAGGCAGGCGGGTTCTCGCTGCTCGGGCCGTCGTACTGGAACCTGCCTGGCGGCGGGGTGCAGGCGCTAAACAACTGCCCGTTTGGCGGCTCGGTGCGTCCGGCAGCCACCAACTCGCTGACGGCGGGATCGGCCGGCACGGTCTGCGGCTTGAACACCGCCGAAGGCACGTCCATCGCGCCGATGATGGACCGTCTGAACGCGAAGATTCACGCTGACTTCAAGATCAACGATCAGACCACCGCGTTCGCGGACTTCCTCGTCAGCGACAACCACACCACCACGAACGATGGTCTGTGGGGCAACGTTGTCGGCAATCCGCAAGCCCCCGCGCTGGTGTATAACCCGCAGACGAAGCTGCTGAGCCCGTTCAACTTCACTGTGCCGGCGGGCAATCCGTACAACCCGTTCGGTGTGGCCACGCCGCTCACGTATGCCTTCCCGAATACGATCGCGGAGAAGACGGATTCCGTGTACTGGCGCGCGTCTACGGGCGTCAAGGGATCGTTTAACCTGCCGAACGGTGAATGGGATTGGGCGTCGTCGATCAGCCATTCGCAAAGCACGGTTTCGAACACCTACACGAACCAGATCAATTCCTCCGTCCTGAATGACATCTACCAGAACGGCACGCTGAATTTCGCGAATCCGGCCGCTACGCCGAACGCGTTCAACGGGCTGTACATGGACGCGAACAACCTGGGTATCTCGAAGCTCGATACGGTCGACGCAACGCTGTCGACACCGGAACTCTTCCATCTGCCGGCGGGTGACGTGGGTCTCGGCTTCGGTGCGCAGTTCACGCACCAGAGCGAAACGATGAATCCGGGTGGGGCGTTCGCAGACGGCCTCGTCATCAACCCGAATCTCCAGACGGTGGACGGCCAGCGCAACGTTGCGGCTGTGTACTACCAGGTCGACGTTCCAATCATCCACAACCTGACGTTCAGCCAGTCGGGCCGTTACGACCACTACAGCGATGTCGGTGGTGCGTTCTCGCCGCGCTTCGCGCTGCGTTATCAACCGGTTCAGGCGCTGACGATGTACACGTCGTACAGCCGCGGCTTCCGCGCACCGACGTTCGTCGAGAACAGCAAGTCGCAAACGATCGGTCTCCAGGTGGATCCGGCCACTGGCCAGAACTACACGTCGATCACGGAGGGCAACCCGAACCTGTCGCCGGAGCGCACGAAGAACTTCAACATCGGCTTCGAACTGTCGCCGACGCGTACGACCGATGTGGGCTTCGACTGGTACAAGATCCGCGTGGATAACGTGATCGGCCAGGGTACGCCTTCGCAGATCGTCACGGACGCCAACGGCAACCTCCTGTACAAGGTGATTCCGTATTCGAACCTGGGCTACCTCGACACGAACGGTTTTGAAGGCACGTTCCGCCAGGCACTGCCGACGAAGACCGCCGGTACGTTCACCCTGTCGGCCGACTGGGCGTATGTGGACAGCTTCAAGATCGGCTTCCCGGGTGCAGCTCCGGTGAATGGCGCGGGTAACAACTTCACCATCACTCAGCCGTTCGGCGGCAGCTTCCCGCGCTGGAGAGGCAACACCACGCTGGACTGGACGTATCACAAGTTCGACGCAGCGCTCACCTGGCAGTTCACGGGTCCGTACGCGCAGAACCTGTTGCCCCAGCCGAACAAAGTGGGTTCGTACAGCCAGTTCAACCTGATGATGACGTACACCGGCATCAAGAACTGGACGATCTATGGCGGCATCAACAACATCTTCAACCGTACGCCGCCGTACGATCCGATCTTCGCGAACGGTACGCTGAATCAGACGGGCTACGACGAGTCGCTGTATTCGTACATCGGCCGTTTCGCCCAGATCGGCGCAACCTACAAGTTCTAACGCCTGCCTGATTGGGCTGAAGAGTGCGCCGCTCCGGTTCCATGCAAGTTGGGAACCGGAGCGGTGTTTTTTTGGCGACGCATCATAGTGCGGTAGTGCAGGCCGGCTGCCGTGGCAATGAACCGATGCGCACCGTATGAGCTGATGAAAAGAATGATGAATTCCGGACCGCTGCGCGCGCACGACGCCGTCAGATGCTTATTCGTCGCGGTGCGCCGCGCCATGAGCATCGCATTGGCCGCCGCGCCTGGCGCACTGGCGGCGTTCGGTGCGATACCGGTGGCCGTGCAGGCCAGCCCGTCCATCGCGCAGTATGACCAACCGAAATACCCCGCCGATTTCACGCATTTCGATTACGCGAATCCCGACGCGCCGGCCAACGGCACGATGAGTTTCGAGAACTACAACGAACTGCAAACCTACGATTCACTGAATCCGTTTCTGGTGCGTGGCGCACCCGCGCCGGACATCCAGAATCTGATGTTCGATACGCTGATGCAGCGTAGCTGGGATGAACTGGCCTCCGAGTATCCGTTGATCGCGGACGACGTGGAGGTGGCCGCCGACCTGAATTCGGCGACATTCCATATCAATCCCGCCGCGCGCTTTTCCAATGGCGACCCGATCACCGCCGCGGACGTCAAATATTCGTTCGAAACGCTGACGAGTCCGCAGGCCTCGCCGCTTTTCAATGCGCAGTTCTCGGTGATCAAAAGTGCGACCGTGATCGACAAGAACACGATTCGCTTCGATTTCAAGCGGGCAGAGCGCGACGCGCCGCTGATTGCAGGCGATCTGCCGATTTTCTCGCCGAAGTGGGGCATGCAGCCCAATGGAAAGCGCTTGCCGTTCGACCAGATCGCCACCATGCCGCCGATCAGCAGCGGTGCCTATCTGATCGAAGAGCGCAAGAACGACAAGCAGATCGCGTATCGCCGCAATCCTGACTACTGGGCGGCGAACTTGCCGTCGCGGCGCGGCATGTTCCGCTTCGAGCGCATTACGTTCAAGCTGTATCGCGACCATTACACGCAACTCGAAGCGTTCAAGGCGGGTGACGCGGACACTATCGTCGAATACAGCGCGACGCAATGGGCGCGCAAATACGTCGGCAAGAACTTCGACAATGGTATGTTGAAGAAAGGCGACTTCGCCGATGGTCCCGCGCAGATGCAAGGCATGCTGATGAATCTGCGCAAGCCGATGTTCCAGGACCCGCGTGTGCGCCACGCGTTGACCATGGCGTTCGACTACGACTGGATGAACCGGATGATGTTCTACGGTCAATACCGGCGCACCAGCAGCTATTTCGAAGCGAGTCCGTTCGGCGCGACCGGCATGCCGAGCCCGAAGGAATTGGCGTTGCTCGAGCCGTTAAGAGGCAGCGTGCCGCCGGAAGTGTTCGGCCCGATGCTGAAGCAGCCCGACACGATCGCACCGAATTCGTTGCGCGGCAATCTGCGGGTAGCGCGCGATCTGCTGGCGCAAGCCGGCTGGCACTATCGCGACGGCGCATTGCGCGACGCCAACGGTACGCCGATGACAATCGAGATCATGGACGATCAGCCCGGCATGGACCGGCTGATTCTGCCGTACATGCAGGCGCTCGGCATGCTCGGCATCCAGGCGCACATGCGCGAGATCGACAGCGCGCTATACCAGAAGCGCCTCGACAATTTCGAATACGACATGACCACTTTCATCTACCCGCCGGTGACGATTCCCGGCGCGGAGTTGACGCGCCGCTTCGGCAGTGCGGCTGCGTCGGAAGTCGGATCTGAAAACTATCCGGGCATCCGCTCGAAAGCCGTCGACTCGCTGATTCATTCCGCCCTGTCCGCCAACACGCTCGACGATCTGGAAGCGGCAACCCGCGCGCTGGATCGCGTGCTGATCAACTCGTTCTACCTCGTGCCGGAGTACTACGCACCGGGCGCGCGGATCGGCTACAAATCGACGCTCGGCTATCCGTCCAAGGTGCCGATGTCCTATCAATACGAAGACTGGGTCATCGATTACTGGTACGACAAGGCGCCGCCTGCCCAGACCGCATCTTCCACCCCGGCTACGGCCCATTGAGGCTCAGCATGCTTGCCTACATTCTCAGACGTTTGCTATTGATGGTGCCGACTCTGCTCGGCGTCGTGACCCTGACCTTTGTCGTCACGCAGTTCGTGCCGGGTGGGCCGGTCGAACAGGTGATGACGCAACTCCGCCACGGCACTGGCCGTGGCGGAGAGGCGGGGGCGGGTGGCGGCGGTTATCACGGCAGCCAGGGCGTCGATCCGCAGCAGATCGAGCAGATCAAGAAGCAGTTCGGCTTCGACAAGCCGCCGCTCGAACGCTACGTGCTGATGCTCAAGCATTACGCGACTTTCGATCTCGGCCAGTCCTACTACCAGCACGAAAGCGTGTGGGCCGTCATCAAATCGAAGCTTCCGGTGTCGATCACGCTCGGCTTATGGACGGTGATGCTCACCTATCTGATATCGGTGCCGCTGGGCATCGCGAAAGCGGTGCGCAACGGTTCACGCTTCGATACCGTCACGAGTGTTCTGGTGCTTGCCGGCTATGCGATTCCTGGTTTCGTGCTCGGCGTGCTGCTCCTGATGCTCTTTGGCGGCGGCACGTTCTGGCAGGTGTTTCCCATGCGCGGCCTGACGTCGGATAACTTCAACGACCTCAGCGTGTTCGGCAAGGTACTCGACTATCTCTGGCACATCGTGCTGCCGGTCACGGCCTCGGTGGTGGGCAACTTTGCGATCGTGACGATTCTGACCAAGAACACCTTTCTCGAAGAGATCGGCCGCCAGTACGTGCTGACCGCGCGCGCCAAGGGCGCGCCGGAGCGAGACGTGCTGTGGAAGCACGTGCTGCGCAATGCCGCGATTCCCTTGCTGACCGGTTTGCCGGCGGCCTTCGTCGGGGCGTTCCTGAACGGCAATCTGCTGATCGAAACGCTGTTCTCGCTCGACGGCATGGGCCAACTGTCATACGACTCGGTGATTCGCCGCGATTATCCGGTCGTGCTGGGTTCGTTGTTTCTGTTCACGCTGATTGCCCTCGTAACCAAACTCATTGCTGACGTCTGCTATGTCCTCGTCGACCCCCGCATCCAATTCAACCGCCTGGACCACTGAGTCGTCCGGCGTGGCGCACGCGGCATCGCCGTCGCCGTGGCGGCGTACGTGGCTGCGCTTCAAGCAGCAGCGTCTGGGCTACTGGAGCCTCGTGATCTTCGTGTCGCTCTTCGCCATCAGCCTGCTTGGCGAAGTGCTGTCCAACGACCGGCCTCTGGTCGTCCGTTACAACGGGCAGTACTATTTCCCGATTGTGAAGGACTACTCCGAGACGCTGTTCGGCGGAGATTTTCCGGCACGAGCGAATTACCTCGACCCGTATATCCGTTCGCGGCTCGAGTCGAATGGCAACTTCGCGATCTATCCGCCGAATCATTTCCACTACGACACGATCGACTACTTCGCCGCCCATCCGTATCCGGCACCTCCCACTACGAGCAACTGGCTCGGCACGGACCAGTTTGGCCGCGATGTGCTCGCGCGGCTGCTGTATGGCTTCCGGTTGTCCGTGCTGATGGCGTTGGCGCTCACTGTCTCCGGTGTATTGGTCGGCGTGCTGACCGGCGCGGTGCAGGGCTTTTACGGCGGGCGCACCGATCTGATCGGCCAGCGCTTGTGTGAAATCTGGAGCTCGATGCCCGACCTGTATCTGCTGATCATCTTCGCATCGATCTTCGAGCCGACGCTGTGGCTGCTATTCATTCTTCTGTCGATGTTCGGCTGGCTCGCGTTGTCGGACTACGTGCGCGCCGAATTCCTGCGCAACCGTTCGCTCGATTACGTGAAGGCGGCACGCACCATGGGTCTGAGCAACTGGCAGATCATGTGGCACCACGTGTTGCCCAACAGCCTGACGCCGGTGATTACCTTCCTGCCATTCCGCATGAGCGCTGCGATTCTCTCGCTGACCAGCCTTGACTTTCTGGGTCTAGGTGTACCGCCGCCCACGCCGAGCCTCGGCGAACTGCTTCAGGAGGGCAAGAACAATCTCGACGCGTGGTGGATCTCGATCTCGGCATTCGCCGCGCTGGTGATCACGCTGTTGCTGTTGACGTTCATGGGCGACGCATTGCGCAATGCGCTCGATACGCGCTCGCGTGGTTCGGCTTTTGGCGGAGGTCCGCGATGATCTCGAAGCAGAAAACAGACGGCCGGCCCTTGCTGGAAATCGACCGTTTCTCGGTGCGTTTCGGCGAGAAGGTCGCCGTGCACGAACTCAGCCTCTCGATTGCGCGCGGCGAGCGCGTGGCGCTGGTCGGCGAATCCGGTTCAGGTAAGAGCGTGACGGCGTTATCCATTCTGCGCCTCGTCGAGCATGCGCAATTGAGCGGGCGGATGCTGCTCGACGGCGAAGACCTGTTGCAGAAAACCGAGCAGCAGATGCGCGGACTGCGCGGCGCCGACGTCGCGATGGTGTTTCAGGAGCCGATGACGGCGCTCAATCCGCTCTTCACGATCGGCAAGCAGATTGCAGAGAGCCTGCGCCTGCACGAGGGCTTGCGGCCGAACGAGGCGCGCACGCGTGGCATCGAACTGCTCCGGCGTACCGGCATTCCCGAGCCGGAGCGGCGCATCGACAGTTTTCCGCACCAGTTGTCCGGTGGCCAGCGCCAGCGCGCGATGATCGCGATGGCGCTCGCGTGCCGTCCGCGTCTGTTGCTTGCCGACGAACCCACCACTGCGCTCGACGTCACCGTGCGCCAGCAAATTGTCGACCTGCTAATCGAGTTGCAGGAACAGGAGGCCGCCGAGCGCGGCATGGCTGTGTTGCTGATTACGCACGACCTCAACCTGGTGAGGCGCTTCGCGCAACGCGTCGCGGTGATGGAGAAGGGCGTGCTGGTGGAAACCAACACCACCGAGGAACTCTTCACCCGCCCGCAGCATCCGTACACGCAACGCCTGCTGGATAGCGAACCGCGCCGGGCGGTCGAGCCCGTCGAGGCGGATGCGCCCACGCTGCTGGACGTGCAGGGCCTCGCGGTCGACTACCGCACCTCCGCGAAAGGCTGGCGGTCCATGTTTGGCCGCTCCACGTTTCGCGCGGTGCATGACGTCGATCTGAGTTTGCGGCGCGGCGAAACGCTCGGCATTGTCGGCGAATCCGGCTCGGGCAAGTCGACGCTCGCGGCGACCGTGCTCGGCTTGCAGAGGCCAGCGGCCGGTCAAATTCACATCGACGAACTGCCGCTTGCCACGCTGAAGACGGCGCGCACGCGCCGGGCGCTGTATTCGCGTATGCAGGTCGTGTTTCAGGACCCGTTCGGCTCGCTGTCGCCGCGCATGACCGTGGAGCAGATCATCGGCGAAGGGCTTGCGGTGCATCGGCCGGACGTGGATGCGAAGGCGCGGCGCGGCCGCATTGGCAGCCTGCTCGAGGAAGTCGGCATGCCCGCCGACGCGATGCTGCGCTATCCGCATGAGTTCTCCGGCGGCCAGCGCCAGCGCATTGCGATTGCGCGGGCGCTCGCGGTCGAGCCTGAACTGCTGGTGCTCGATGAGCCGACCAGCGCGCTCGACGTCTCGATTCAGAAACAGGTGCTGAATCTACTGACAAAACTGCAGAAAAAGTACAAGCTAAGCTATTTGTTCATTACGCACGACCTCGCGGTGATGCGAGCCATGGCGCATCGTGTGATCGTCATGAAGTCGGGGCGCATTGTCGAAGCCGGCGACACGCTCGACGTGTTGCACGCGCCTTCGCATCCGTACACCCGTTCGCTGCTGGCGGCCTCGCTCGACGCGTCGCAAGTGGATGCTGCGTAGACTCATATGGGAAGAGCATGATTGACGAACGTTGGGCGCAAGCCGCCCGCACGCTGACAAGCCGCGCATCGTTCTGGTCGCTGCGCATCGTCGACGAACAGATCGACGATCACGAAGTGCGCAACGACATCGCCCAGCCGTTGCGTACCGTGCGCGATCGCGGCGCCATGCTGATCGCTTGGGTGGGTGCGGGGGCCGGCTATGCGGCCACCGCGAATCTGTCGGCAGCGGGCTTGCAGGCGGCGCTCGATATCGCCACCGCGCGAGCGGAAGCCAGCGCCGCCTGGTCGCTGATCGATCATCGCGAAGTGGCGCGGCCCGTGGCGAGCGGGCACTATGAGTCGCCGAATGCGCAGCACGCGCTGCCGAGCCGCGCCGAATGGCTCGACCGCCTCAGCGTGGAGTGCGCCGGTGCGAATCTCGATGCGAAGATTGTCGAGCGCGTCGCGGCTGTGCAGATCACGCATACGGATCAGCTTTACATGACCGGCGACGGCGTGCGCATCGACCAGCAATTCCGCTTTGTCATGCCGCAGTTGAGCGTGGCGGCACATGCCAATGGCGACACCCAGGTCCGCACGCTCGGCGGCAATTACGGCACGCTCGGACAGGGCGGGATGGAAATCCTCGCGCGCTTCGGCTTCGACGGTTCGGGTGCGCGCGTCGCCAACGAAGCGCTGCAATTGCTCGCCGCGCCGAATTGTCCTTCGGGCAAGCGCGATCTGCTGCTCATGCCCGATCAGATGATGCTGCAGATTCACGAGTCGATTGGCCACCCGCTCGAACTCGACCGGATTCTCGGCGACGAGCGCAACTTCGCGGGCTGGAGTTTCGTGAAGCAGGACATGTTCGGCTCGTACCAGTACGGCTCGGAACTGCTGAACGTGACATTCGATCCGGAGCTGCGCGAAGAAGCCGCGGCCTATGCGTTCGACGACGACGGCACCGCGGCGCACAAGCAATATCTGATACGCAACGGCGTGCTCGAACGTCCGCTCGGCGGCGCGCTGTCGCAGCAACGCGCGCATATGTCCGGCGTCGCGAATTCGCGCGCGTCGAACTGGAATCGTCCGCCGATCGACCGCATGGCGAATCTGAATATCGAACCCGGCGAGCAGTCACTGGAGGAGATGATCGGCAACATCGAACATGGCATTCTGATGCGCACCAATACGTCGTGGTCGATCGACGACCATCGCAACAAGTTTCAGTTCGGCTGCGAATTCGGCCACCTGATCGAGAACGGCAAGCTCACGCAGGTGGTCAAGCAGCCGAACTATCGCGGCATTTCCGCGAACTTCTGGCGCAGCCTGAGCGCGGTGGGCAATGCCGCCACCCGCGAGGTGTACGGCACCTCCATGTGCGGCAAAGGTGAACCGGCGCAGATCATTCGTGTCGGGCATGCGTCGCCGGCTTGCGTGTTCAGCAATATCGACGTGTTCGGAGGCGCATGATGAGCCAGTTCATCTCGACGCGCGCCGCTACGTCGGTGGATTGGCAGCGGCACTTCACGTCGCTCGCCGAGGCTATCGAGCGTTTGCAGCAGGGGAGTGAAATCACGCTCAGTTCGTTTGCCGGCGAGCAGTCCGATTTCATCCGCTTCAATGCGGGCAAGGTGCGGCAGACCGGCAGCGTGGCGCAGGGCAAGTTGACCTTGCGTTTGATCGACGGCGCACGTCAGGCTTATTCCACACTTACCGTGTGCGGCGATCTGCAACAGGACCTCGACGAGGTGCGCGCCGCGCTCGCCACGTTGCGTGACGGATTGCGCGATGCAGCGGACGATCCGCATCTGCTGTTCGACACGTCGAAATGGGAGCGCACCACGCAGCGCTCCGGCAAGTTGCCGGACCCCGAGAGCCTCACGCGCGTCGTCGCGGAATGTGCGCGAGGCCTCGATTTCGTGGGCTTTTACGCCGGCGGCACGATTGTGCGCGGCTTTGCCTCGACGAGCGGCAGCCGCGGCTGGTACGAGGTGGACAACTTCAATTTCAGCTGGTCGCTGTACGACCCAAGCGGCCGCGCCATCAAAACGAGCTATGCCGGCGACGACTGGAGCGACACGGTATTCGCGCGCAAAGTCGAGCAGGCCGCTGCGCGGCTCGCGGTGCTCGCACGCACGCCGCGCGCGTTGGCGCCGGGGCGTTACCGTTCGTATCTGGCACCCGCCGCGCTCTCGGAACTGCTCGGCGTTGCGGCATGGAGCGGCTTTTCCGCGCGGGCCCAGGCGAGTTCGCGCAGCGAGTTGTACAAGCTGCATGTGGGAGAAATCGTAGTCGACCCGCGCGTGACGATCAGCGAAGATCTGACACTCGGCATCACCCCCGGCTTCAACGACGACGGCTATCTGCGCGAAAGCGTTCCACTGATCGAAGCCGGCCGCAGCGCCGAGCGCCTCACCAATGCGCGCAGCGCGCGCGAGTACGGCTTGACGCCGAATGGCGCGCTGGCAAGCGAGTCGCCGGCCGCGCTGTCCATGCTCGCGGGCGATCTGCCGGAAGAAGAGATACTGGCGAAACTCGGTACCGGCCTTTATATCGGCAACCTCTGGTACGTGAACTTCTCTGACCGGATGAATTGCCGCCTCACCGGCATGACGCGTTTCGCGACCTTCTGGGTCGAGAACGGCGAGATCGTCGCACCGCTCGAAGCCATGCGTTTCGACGACAGCCTGTACAGGTTGCTCGGCAGCGAACTGGAACAACTCGGCGCACAAGCCGAACTGCTATTGAGCGACTCGACATGGGGCGAGCGTGCCACGGGTGGCATGCAATTGCCCGGCATTCTGGTGAGGTCGTTCGAATTGACGTTATGAGCCTATGGATCGATACGAAAATACCAAGCCGGAATCTGAGAGCTTGCCCGAGGGACTGACACTGCGTACGTTGCACGTGTCGGACGCAGAGCAATACCACGCCTTGCATGAGTTGCCGATGGTGGTGAACGGCAATCCGCACGTGCCGTTTCGGCCGATTGCCAGCACACGCGAGTACATCGAGAAACTCGCGCCCCCGGAAATCGCGTTGGTGGCAACGATCGGCGATACGCTGGTCGGCGCCGCGGAGCTCACCCCTTTCAAGGGGCGCCGTGCGCATGCCGCATCGCTTGGCCTTGGCGTGCACGACGCATGGCACCGGCGCGGCATCGGCCGTGCGTTGATGGCCGAACTGATCGATCTGGCGGACAACTGGCTCGGTCTGCGCCGTCTCGAACTCCACGTCTTCACGGATAACCACGCGGCGCTCGCGCTATACCGCAAGTTCGGCTTCGAGATCGAAGCGCACCAGCGTGGCGCGGCGTTGCGCCGCGGCGTGCTGATCGACTGCTATTTCATGGCGCGGCTGCGTGAAGCTGCGCCGTGGATGTCGCCGCCTTCGGCAACCCATCTTGCAGCGGAATAGGACCATGAACGCAGAAACGTTGCCAGACGGCCTTGCGCTCGACAATCGTATTACGGTTCGAGCCCTCGAATCGTCCGACATGGACGCCTTCGCCGAAATCATGAGCCTGCCCGGCGTGCGGCGCGGCACGCTGTCGCTCGGCTACCGCAACCCCGTTCAGCTCAAGGCGTGGTGCGAACAGCGCCTCAAGCACGGCGTGAGCGTCTGCGCGACCATTGGCGGACGCATGGTCGGCCACGCCGGGCTGGGGATTCACGAGCGGAGCCGCGCGCACGGCGCGGATTTAGGCGTGGCGGTGCACGACGCGTATCACGGGCGAGGTGTCGGCTCTGCGCTTCTGCAAGCACTGATCGATTGCGCCGATGCGTCGCTCGGCTTGCGCCGAATCGAGCTCACGGTCTTTATCGACAATGAGCCGGCCATTGCGCTGTATCGCAAGTTCGGCTTTGTCGAAGAAGGACGCTCGCGCGGTTTTGCCATGCGCGACGGCGTGCTGGCGGACTGCTTGCATATGGCCCGCCTGGTCGATGCGCCGCGGCTCCAGACAAACTGAACGGATGATCTGAGTGCCATTTTTCTTCATCGACCGCCCGGTCTTTGCCTGGATCGTCGCGCTCGCCATTGTCGTGGCGGGCGCGCTGGCTATTCCGCAACTGCCGGTGGCGCAGTATCCGCGCCTCGCGCCACCGCGCATCGTGATTTCCACCACGTATCCAGGGGCGTCGACCGAAGTGGTGGATGCCAACGTCGGCAGCATTATCGAGGAGAGTCTCGATGGCGCCGACAATATGCTGTACTACGAAACAACCAGCGACAACCTCGGCGAACTTGAAATCGACGCGACGTTCGCGCCCGGCACCAATCCCGATCTCGCGCTGGTCGACATCCAGAACCGCCTCAAGCAGGTCGAGTCGCGTTTGCCGCAGCAGGTCGTGCAGCAGGGCATCACGGTCTTCAAGGCGGCCAACACGTTCCTGATGCTGGTCGCGCTCACCTCGACTGATGGCTCGCGCGATTCCGTGCAATTGAGCGACTATCTGAGCCGCTATGTGTTGCGAGAACTGAAGCGGGCGCCGGGCGTCGGCGCGGCCGAACTGTGGGACGCCGACGAGGCGCTGCGCATCTGGCTCGACCCGATGAAGTTGCGCGAATACAACCTCGGCGCGGCCGACGTGAACGCCGCCATCGCCGCGCAGAACGCCACCGTCACGGCGGGCACGCTGGGCGATGCGCCGTTCGTGCCGGGGCAGCAATTGACCGCGTCGGTGAGCGTGAAGGGCCAGCTCATCTCGCCGGAGGAGTTCGGCCAGATCGTGCTGAAAGCGCTGCCGGACGGTTCGGCCGTGCGCTTGCGCGACGTCGCGCGGGTCGAACTTGGGCGCGACAATTACTCATTTTATTCGCGCCTGAACGGCAAGGCGGCGGCCACGGTCGGCATTCAGCTCGGGCCGCGCGGCAATGCGCTCGAAACGTCGAATGCGATTCGCGCGCGGTTGGCCGAGTTGTCGAAAGGACTGCCGCCGGGCGTGTCCGTTGAAATCCCCTTCGATAACGCGCATTTCGTGCAGATCGCCATTCGTGAAGTGCTGGTCACGCTCGCGGAGGCGGTCGTGCTGGTGTTCTTCGTGATGTGGCTGTTCCTGCGCGACCTGCGCTACACGCTGGTGCCGACTGTCGTGATTCCCGTCACGCTGATGGGCGCGTTTCTCGCCATGTATGTATGCGGGCTGTCGATCAACGTGTTCACGATGTTCGGACTCGTGCTCGCCATCGGGATTCTCGTCGACGATGCGATCGTGGTGGTGGAGAGCGTGCATCGCGTGATGGAAGAGGAGGGCCTGCCGCCGCGCGAGGCCACTCGCAAGGCGATGACGCAGATCGGCGGCGCGATTGTCGGCGTGACCGCGGTGCTCACCGCCGTGTTCGTGCCCATGGCCTTCTTTCCCGGCGGCGTGGGCGGCATCTACCGGCAATTCGCGGTGGCGATGATTGCGTCGATGCTGGTGTCGTCGTTCATGGCCTTGTCGTTGACGCCTGCGTTGTGCGCGAATCTGCTGAAAGCGCACACGCATTCGGTACGTGAACGCGATGCGCGCCGGGGCGTGTTGGGTTTCGCGGCGCGCGCGGCAAGCCGTTTCACCTCCGGCTTCGATCACGCCGCGCGTGGCTATCGCGGCATGACCGCGCGCACGCTGCGCCGCATCGGCCCAATGCTGGCGGTCTACGCCGTGCTGGTGGGCGTGTGCGGTGTGCTCTACTGGCAGATGCCCGGCGGGTTTCTGCCGAGCGAAGATGAAGGCCAATTGCAGGTCATGATGCAGTTGCCGGCGGGCGCCACGCAGGCGCGTTCCCAGGCCGTGGTGCAACGCGTGGAAAAGATTCTGCACATGGAGCCTGCCATCGCCAATGTGACGAGTGTGGTCGGCTGGAGTTTCGCCGGCAGCGGTCAGAACGTGGCCATGTGTTTCGTCGAACTGAAAGACTGGGGCAAGCGCGACACTGACGCGCAGGCCCTGCGCGACCGGCTCAACGAGCAGTTCGAGAAGATCATCGAGGGCGACGTGGAGGCGCAACTGCCGCCGTCGGTGCCGGGTATCGGCCATTCGGACGGTTTCGTGTTCCGCCTGGAAGATCGCGGCGGCGTGGGGCTCGCTGCGCTGAAGGCCGCACGCGAGCAATTGTTCACGCAGGCCAAAGCGAGTCCGGTGCTGACCTCCGTGCACTCCGAAGACCTGCCAGACGCGCCGCGCGTCGAACTGACCATCGACCGCGCGAAAGCGTATGCGCTCGGCGTGCCGTTCGAACGTATCGCCGACGTGCTCGGCAGCACCTTCGGATCGACCTATATCGACGATTTCCCGACCGGTGGCCGCATGCGCCGCGTGGTGATCGCCGCCGACGCCGCCACGCGCATGACCGACGACGATCTGCTGAAGCTCGCCGTGCCCAATACCAGCGGCGGCATGGTGCCGCTTTCGGCGATCGCGGCGCGCAAGTGGACCATCGGTCCGGTGATGCTGACGCGCTACAACGGCTATCCGTCGCTCGACGTGAGCGGCCACGCGGCGCCGGGCTACAGTTCGGGCGCGGCTATGGCGGAAATGGAGCGACTTGCCGCTTCGTTGCCGGTCGGCGTCCAGTATGACTGGGTCGACGCCGCACGCGAGGAAACCGCGGCGGCGAAGCTCACGCCGCTCCTGATCGGCCTCTCGCTGCTGGCCGTGTTCATGGCGCTGGCCGCGCTGTACGAGAGCTGGACCATCCCGCTCGCGGTGCTGATGGTCGTGCCGCTCGGTGTGATCGGTGCGGTCGCCGCGGTGCTCCTACGCGGCATGCCCAACGACGTGTACTTCAAGGTCGGCATGATCACGGTGATCGGTCTCGCGGCGAAGAACGCGATTCTGATCGTCGAGTTCGCGCGCGATCTGTACCGGCGCGGCCTGCCGTTGACGCGCGCGGTGACCGAAGCCGCGGGTGCGCGTTTCCGCCCGATCGTGATGACCTCGGCGGCGTTTCTGCTCGGCGTCGTGCCGCTCGTGGTGTCGAGCGGCGCCGGCGCGGAAAGCCGGCGCTCGATCGGCACTGGCGTCTTCGGCGGCGTGCTGGCGGCCACGCTGTTCGGGCTGGTGTTCGCGCCGGTCGCGTTCCACGCGGTCGCTTCGCTCACGCACGGCCGGCGGCGGCTGGCCGAACTGCGCCGCAAGCGCGACGCGCGGCGGGCCCGCCGTGCCGAGGTCGAAACCGCGTCGTTCGACGAATCGCCGATGGCATGACGGCGCAGCGCCGCCGTCACGCTCAACCGGCGGGCTGATTCGCCGCTTGAGCGGGGACGCCGCTCAAGCGGTTATTAAATCGTCTGATCTTTAAATCCGGTCGCACCAGACGACCGGTTAAGTCATACAAATAAAAACCTGATGTTTCAATATAGAAACATTTTTCAAATGTTCGAGAAATGCGATTCGAAATTGTTAATTTGAATTGGCTCGATAAATCGCAATGAAATTGCATTGGATGAACAGATAAATTCCCGGTTTGCGAATAAAAGGTCTATTGATCGGTCATTATCCGGGAGGTTCGAAGTTCAAGTTTGAAACACTTTCGACACCAGTTCGGCTTACGATTCTCACAAACCGGGACTCATCCCGGCGCATTTGACTGACCCGCTGGAACGCTTCAGGATTGAGGCTGCACAACGGTTTGCGGATTGTATCCGAGAGTGCTTCCGGTATGAATTGCCGTTTCACCACACTTGTCGCGTGTTGCCATGTGAAACGCGCTATATCGGTTTTCTTCATACCTTGCATTTCTTGACGAAAACTTCTTTTTTCAAATTTACTATAGCGAAGCATTCCGTTAGCATCACACATAATACGTTAAGTGGCGGGTCGGAGAAATCTGCCGCGATAATCCAATCCGTTCATGTCGGCTGCTAACGGGAAACGGGGCTCACAACGTACGACATTAGGGAAAGATCATGCCGCACACGCACCTTGATACTGCGAGGATCACCTGGTTACATACGCCGACGCTGAATATGCTCAGTGCAAAGCGGCGCATCGGCGTGTTGCTGTTCGACGGATTCTGGCTGCTCGGCCCGGGCACGGTGGTCGAGATGTTCCAGACGGCCAACGAACTGTCGGGATCGCGAGCCGGTGACGAACAGCCTTACGAAGTGCAGTTCCTTTCGATAGACGGCGGCAGCATCGCCAGCTCCTCTTCAGCTCGTATCTGGACCGACCGCATCGACACGCGCTTTGGCGGCGGTTTCGACGTGCTGTACATTGCCGGCGGCTACGGCGCACATGCGGCCGCGCGCGACGAACGGCTGCTCGGCTGGCTGCGCTCGGTGCGCTCGCGCACCCGGGCAGTCGAAGCGATCTGCGAAGGCCGGCTTGTGTTGGAGGCCGCTTGCCCGACCACACTCGATAGTCTGCAGGTCAGCCGTTATCCCAGCAGTGTCGCGAACGAAGTCGCGCTGAGTGCGGCCGACGAGCGCAACGATTGCGCACGCAGCGCGCTGATGGTCATCAAGCGCGATCTCGGTGCCGAGATCGCCCGTAGCGTCGCCGACCGCGTGATGCCAGGCATGGCCGCCACATGGGTCCCGCTGCCGGCGGAAGGCGGCACGCTCAGCGTGGCCGAGAAGATCCGCGCCGCGGCTCACTGGATGGAAGTCAACAGCGACCGGTCGATTTCGGTAGCCGACGCCGCGCAGGTGGCGGCCATGAGCGAGCGCAATTTCCTGCGGCGCTTCAAGCATGAAATGCGGGTCACGCCGTCGGATTACCTGCTGCAGGTCCGGCTGCGTGTGGCCTGCAACTTCCTCACCGAAACCGAGTTGCCGGTGGACAAGATCGCACGCCGCAGCGGCACGGGTAACGGCGATCGTCTCGCGAAGATCTTCCGCAAGCACATGGCGCAGTCGCCCACGGAATATCGCGCGCGCAGCCGGCAGGCCGCGCAGACGTAGCATCCGCGCGGGCGCCCGTGGCGACGGCGGCGCGCTTTTTTTGACAGCTGGAAGCGGCCGCCGCGGCGGCCGTGTTGGCGTCTGGCAGGCTTCATACGAGCATGACGGCAATGGGCAACAAGGTGATCGCGACGGCGCTGCCGGAGGTGAAGCTCATCGAGCCCGAGGTCTTCTGCGACGAATTTGGCTTCTGCTTCGAAAGCTTTAGCGCGGACGAGTTTGTCGACGACATCGCGCAAAGTTATCAGTTCGTGCAAGACCGCCATTCGCGTTCCGTGCGCGGCGTGCTGCGCGAGCTGCACTATCAGGTGCAGCGTCCCCAGGGCCGGCTCATGCGGGTCGTGGTGGGCGAGGTGTTCAGCGTTGCCGTGGACGTGCGGCTCAACTCGCCGAATTTCGGCAAGTGGTGCGGCGCATATCTGAGCGCGGCCAATCATCAGCAGATCTGGGTGCCGCCGGGCTTCGCGCACGGCTTCGTGGTGCTGTCCAACTTTGCCGAGTGCCTGTGGAAGACCACGGAGTACTGGTTTCCCGAACTCGAGCGCTGCATCTTGTGGTGCGATCCCGACATCGGCATTGAGTGGCCGATCGATTTCGAGCCTTCTCTGGGCGCGAAGGACGCCGCGGGGCGGCGTCTCTATGAAGCGGAAAACCTCGCCTGAGCGTAATGACTCGCGGCGCCGCCGCGTTGCGCCTAGCGGCGCGATGCCGCTCAGCGCTTCGCCATCACGGCGCCGACGCTCGCGGTCACCACCAGCAGCGTGCCCGCGATCTGCAAGCCGTTCATGGGCTGATGCAGAACGATGAAGCCAGCCAGTGCGCCGATCGCCGGCTCCACACTCATCAGGATGCCGAACGATGCGGCGGGCATGTGCCGCAACGCCACCATTTCCAGTGCATACGGCAGCAGCGGAACGAGCAGCGCGAGCCCGGCCGTTGCCGCGATCTGTCCCGCGGCGATGTGCGGGCCGCTTTGTGCCAGCCCGAACGGCGTGGCGACGAGCGCGGCGGCGAGCAGCGACACCGACAGCCCTTCCAGTCCCGCGAACAGGGTGCCGGTCTTTTTCATCAACACGATATAGCTGCCCCAGCCGAGCGCCGCGCAGCAGGCGAGCAACACGCCGAGCGGCTCGCCGATCCAGCCGGCGCGATCGCGCGAGAGCAGCACCACGCCGGCAATCGCGAGGGCAGGCCACAGCAGCGCTCGCGCGCGGCGCGTAGCGAAGGTCGCCACTGCCAGCGGTCCGAGAAAGTCGATCGCGACGGCAAGTCCCAACGGAATGCGCTGCAGCGCCGTGAAAAAGCACAAGGTCATACCGGCCATGGCCGCGCCGAGCGCGCCGGCGGCCAGCCAGTGCGAACGCGAGTAGGTGGACAAGCGCGGCCGCACCAGCACGGCGAGCACCACGGCGGCCCAGCACAGCCGCAGCCATGTGGTGCTGAGCGAGCCGTAGGCGTCCATGGTCGGCGCGGACAGCGCGGCGCCGAATTGCACGCTCGACATGGACAGCACGCACAGCAGCACGGCGCCGGCCGCGGTTCGGGAGGCGGGATTGGGGCTGTTTTTAACAGGGGCTGGCGCCGGATTCAGCTTGGGGGCGAGGGTGGTGTCCTGCATGGTCGTCTGGCCGCGGTTCGATCTGGATTGGATGATTGGGTGAAGCTATCTTATCCGCACCGGCGGTATTAAGATAAGTTGATATTTCTTATGCCGGTTTAAAGAAACTTGATGACCCGAGATCTCGACAGCAGCCTCTTGCGCGCCTTCGTCACCGTGGCGGAAACCGGTGCGGTGGGCGTGGCGGCGGCCCGCCTCGCGCGCACCCAGGCTGCGGTGAGCATGCAATTGCGCCGCCTCGAGGAAGACCTTGGGCAGCGCTTGCTCGATCGCTCGCCGCGTGGCGTGCAGTTGACCGAAGCGGGCCATCTGCTGCTGCCCTATGCGCATGCGATTCTCGGCGCGGGCGCCGACGCGCGCCGCGCGCTGAGCGCCGGGCAGGTGTCCGGCACGGTGCGGCTCGGCATGCTGGAGGACATCGCGGTCGGCCGCCTGCCGCGCGCCTTGCGGCGCTTTTCGATTGCGTATCCGCAAGTGGCGCTGGAGATCGTCGTCGATACCAGCGTGGCGTTGTCGAACCGGCTCGCGGACGGCAGCCTCGACGTGGTGGTCGGCGATCCCGCGCTGGTCGATTCGGCGCCGCTCCTGACGTGGACTCAGCCGCTCTTCTGGGTCGGCGCGCGCGGGTTCGGCCGCGACGCGCAGGCGCCCCTGCCGGTGGTGGCGTTCGGCGGCGCATGCCTGTGGCAGCAGCAGGTGCTGACGGCGTTGCGCCGCGCCGGCATTGCCTGGCGCATCGTCTGCACCAGCACGAGTTTGCCGGCCGTGCAGTCGGCGGTGGAGGCGGGTCTTGGCGTGTCGGTGCTGCTCGACGGCAACATTCGCCCGGAGTCGATGCGCGTGCTCGGTCAGGCCGACGGTTTGCCCGACGCGCCCACGGCCGATTTCGGGCTCTTCATGCGGCCGGTGGCAGGCAGCCAGGCGGCGGCCGTGCACACCTTGCAGACGTTTCTCTGCGAGGAGTTGCATCTTGGCAGGTGTGAAAGCGATACGCCGTCTGTGGCGGCCCTTGGATGAAGCGCGGGCTGCGATCCTCTGTGAGTTTTTACGACATTTTTTCTTGAGACGCACCCGCGCCAAATCTACACTTTGGGCATCTTGATACCACGAAGTCCCCAAGGGATTTCCTTCGAGGCGTGCTCAACGTGAAACGACGTGCAACGACACAACTACCCGCTCGTATCGACTATGTATGCCACGGCCTCGGCCGTGTCGAATTGCGCCGCTTCGATCCGGCGCGCGATTCGTATGTCGCGTTGACGGCGTTGTTGCATCGGGCATTCTCGCCGCTCGGCGCAATGGACCTCAATTGCACGTGTGTGGATCAAACGGTCGAGACGACACGCTTGCGGGCCGCGCGCGGCGATTGCTACGTGGTGGCGTGTGATGGCCGCATCGTCGGCACGATGACGCTCAACGCGCCGGACCGTGAATCGGCTTGCGAGCTGTACCGTCGCGACGATATCGCCACCTTGCGGCAATTCGCGGTCGAGCCCGTATGGCAGGCGCGCGGCATCGGCACGTTGCTGATCGCATTCGCCGACCACTGGGCCGCGACGCGCGGCTACGCGGAGCTTGCGCTCGATACGCCGCAACCCGCCACGCACCTGATCGCGTTTTATCGCGGACAGGGGTTCCGTATCGTCGATTTCATGCGCTTCGACGGCAAGCGCTACGACAGCGCGATCCTGAGCAAGCTGCCTACGGCGACGCGCACGCTCGCCAACTGGTCGCGTCGATTGAGTGTGCGCGCACCGATTGCACGGGCGGCGTAACAAGCAACGACGGGCCTCGAAGGAGGGCCGACGTGCGCTACGCAGGAAATCATGCAAGGCCGTTCGCCACTCGGTGGCGTGCGGCAATCAGGGGCTGCGCATCGCTACCAAGGGGTGCCCCTGATCGGCCACTGGGGCGTGTGCTGCTACCATCGCGGCTTGTCGATCTTCGCCTCCTTCGCCATGCAAGCCAATCCGCTCAGCGAGATTTCGCTCATCCGCAAGCTGAAGCTCAATCAGCTGATGATCTTCGAACGCGTGCTGGAAACGCGCTCGGTCGTGCGCGCGGCCAATGAAATGCGGCTGACCCAGCCGGCCGTCACCAAGGTCATTCACGAACTCGAATCCTGTTTCGACGGCGCGTTGTTCGCCCGCTCGAATCGCGGCGTCGTGCCCACGGATCTAGGGCTGCTGCTCGGCCGCCGCGTCAAGTCGCTGATGGCGGAGCTGCGCTATATGACCGACGAGCTCAACGATTTCCGGCTCGGCACCAGCGGGCACGTGATCGTCGGCACGCTCATCTCGGCATCGGCGCGGCTGTTGCCCGAGGCGATCGGCATGCTGAAGGCGCGCACGCCGAACGTGCTGGTGACGGTGCGCGAGGGCACGACCGCCCATCTCTTTCCGGCGCTGGCCACCGGCGACCTCGATATCGTCGTCGGGCGCCTGCCCGAGCGCGAACTGCCGATTGCCAGCGCATTTCCGCTGACCCACGAGGCGCTCTTCGACGAATCGATGTGCGTGGTGGTCGGCAAAGGCTATGGGCCGGCGCCCGCGGGTGTGACGCATCTGTCGGAGCTGGTGGGCTCGCCCTGGATCCTGCCCACGCCCGATTCGCCCGCGCGGCTCTCGGCGGAACACCTGTTTCGCGCGGCGGGATTGCCGTTGCCGACGGACATCGTGGAGTCGCTCTCGCTGCTCACGAACATCGGCCTGCTGCTCGATACGCCGCGCATTGCGCTAATGCCGCGCGTCGCCGCCCGGCAGTTCGAGGAAGCGGGCCTGCTGCGGATTCTGGACTTGCCCGAGAGCGGGGCGTTCGGCACGGTCGGCTTTTCCGTGCGCTCGCATAAGGAGCAGAGCGCGGCGTGCCAGGCGTTTGTCGAGTGCCTGCGCGAGGCGGTCAAGGTGGCCGCGCCCGGGCACGACGTCCCCGCGTAAAGGATTCTGGTATTCCCCTTTAGCATATCCAACGCTCAATCTTTGATTACCGCCGTGCGAAGTCCCGATCGTAGACTCCTTCCAACACTTCAATTGGGCAGGAGATATCGTGACTTCCACCGTGGCCGCGACACAGCGCGCTCAACCGTTACTTCGCCATTACGTCAACGGCGAATTCGTCGCAACGGCGACCACCTTCCCCAATCTCAGCCCGGTTGACGGCAGCGTTCTCGCGCAGGTTTGCGAGGCCGACGCCGCCACGGTCGACGCCGCCGTGCGTGCCGCCGCCGCCGCGCAGCGCGCCGGCTGGCGCAACACCACGCCGGCGCAGCGCGCGGACTGGCTGCACAAGATCGCCGACGGCATCGAAGCGCGTTTCGACGAGTTCGTCGCCGCGGAAGTGGCCGACACCGGACGCCCGCTCGAGCAGGCCCGCACGCTCGATATCGCGCGTGGCATTGCGAACTTCCGCACCTTTGGCGATCTGATCCGCACCGCGAACAGCGAGTTCTTCGAAACACACGCGGCCGACGGCAGTGAGCTGATCAACTACGTGACGCGCAAACCGCTCGGCGTGATCGGCATCATCTCGCCGTGGAATCTGCCGCTGCTGCTGTTCACCTGGAAAGTCGCCCCGGCACTCGCCATGGGCAATTGCGTGGTCGCCAAGCCTTCGGAAGAAACACCGGGCTCGGCCACGCTGCTTGCCGAAGTGATGCATGACATCGGCCTGCCGCCAGGCGTGTTCAATCTGATCCACGGTCACGGCCCGAACGCGGCGGGCGAGTTCCTCACGCGGCATCCGGACATTAGCGCGATTACGTTTACAGGCGAGTCGCGCACCGGCAGCACGATCATGAAGACCGTTGCCGACGGCGTGAAGGAAATCTCGTTCGAACTCGGCGGCAAGAATGCCGCGGTCGTATTCGCCGATGCGGACTTCGACGCCGCGGTGGCCGGCGTATTGAAGTCGAGCTTCACGAATGCCGGACAGGTGTGTCTGTGCAGCGAACGCGTGTACGTCGAGCGGCCGATCTTCGAGCGCTTCGTGGCCGCGCTGAAGGACAAGACCGAAGCGCTGCAAGTCGGTGCGCCGCATGATCCCGCCACCACGATGGGCCCGCTGATCTCGCGCGGGCATCGCGAGAAGGTGCTGTCGTATTTCCGGCTCGCGGTCGACGAGGGCGCCACGGTCGTGACGGGCGGGCGCGTCCCGCAGTTCGGCGACGAGCGCGATCAGGGCGCGTTTGTCATGCCGACCATCTGGACCGGTCTTGCCGACAGCGCGCGCTGCGTAAAGGAAGAAATCTTCGGACCTGTCTGCCATATCGCACCGTTCGACAGCGAAGACGAAGTGATCGGGCGGGTGAACGACAGCGCCTACGGCCTCGCCGCCAGCATCTGGACGACGCAGCTGGCGCGCGGGCATCGCGTCGCGCGTCAGATCGAAACGGGCATCGTGTGGGTCAATGCGTGGTTTGTGCGCGATCTGCGCACGCCGTTCGGCGGCGCCAAGCTGTCAGGTATCGGCCGGGAAGGCGGGCGTCACTCGCTCGATTTCTATTCGGAGCTGACCAACGTTTGCGTGAGGATCGCATGAGCGGAATCGATCTGAATGCCGCGCGCGACATTGCCGACGCGCTGTGGCAGGCGCAACGCGATGGCGCGCCGATCGCACCGGTTCGCACCGCGATCGCGGAACTCGGCGGTGACGCGCTCGAAGCCGCTTACGCGGTGCAGCGCCTGAACACCGAGCGTCACCTGGCCGCGGGCCGCCGGCTGGTGGGCCGCAAGATCGGCCTGACCTCGAAAGCCGTGCAGACGCAGCTCGGCGTCGATCAACCGGACTTCGGCATGCTGTTCGACGACATGTCGATCGCCGACGGCGAGGAGATCGCCCTGTCGCGTACGCAGCAACCCAAGGTAGAAGCGGAAATCGCGCTGGTGCTCGCACACGATCTGCCGCATGAGCGCCACACGATCGCCGATCTGATCGGCGCGACCGCATATGCGCTGCCGGCGATTGAAATTGTCGGCAGCCGGATTGCCAACTGGGATATCCGCCTGAGCGACACGGTGGCCGACAACGCATCCAGCGGTCTGTTCGTGCTTGGCAACCGGCCCGTCAAGCTCGACGGGTTCGACGTCATCCAATGCGGCATGGTGATGGAGCGGCGCGGCGAGCAGGTGAGCGTGGGGGTCGGCGCGGCCTGCCTCGGCAATCCGCTGTACGCGGCGCTCTGGCTCGCCAACACGATGACGCGCGTCGGCGCGCCACTGAAGGCCGGCGACATCGTGCTGACCGGCGCGCTCGGGCCCATGGCCGCCGTGCAGGCCGGCGACGTCTTCACCGCCCATATCGAAGGACTCGGCTCCGTGAGCGCGAGTTTTGCCCACCAATCCGAATCCACGTCGTGACCGGGAGCGTCATGCAAGATCAACAAGACAAGCAGGCCGTCGCCATTATCGGCTCTGGCAACATCGGCACCGATCTGATGATCAAGGTGCTGCGCCACGGCAAGCACCTGGAAATGGGCGCGATGGTTGGCATCGACCCAGCCTCCGACGGGCTCGCACGCGCCGAAAGGCTCGGCGTGCCGACAACGGCGCAAGGCATCGAAGGACTCGTCAGGATGCCGAACTTCGGCTCGATCCGCATCGCGTTCGATGCGACGTCGGCCGGTGCGCATCATCGGCATGCGGCGGTGCTGCGGGAACACGGCATTACCGTGATCGACTTGACGCCGGCCGCTATCGGGCCGTTCGTCGTGCCGGTCGTGAATCTGTTCGCGCATCTCGATGCACCGAACCTGAATATGGTGACCTGCGGCGGCCAGGCGACGATTCCGATCGTGCATGCGGTGTCGCGCGTGGCGCCGGTGCGTTACGCGGAAATCGTTGCGTCGATCGCCAGCCGTTCGGCGGGTCCCGGCACCCGCGCCAATATCGACGAGTTCACCGAGACGACCTCGAAGGCGATCGAGACCGTGGGCGGCGCGGCGCGCGGCAAGGCGATCATCGTGCTGAACCCGGCCGAGCCGCCGTTGATGATGCGCGACACCGTCTACTGCTTCACGGATGAAGATGCCGATACCGATGCCATCGAAAGCTCGATTCACGCGATGGTCAACGCCGTGGCGAGCTACGTGCCTGGCTACCGGCTGAAGCAGGCCGTGCAGTTCGACCGCTATACCGAGGCGAGCCCGCTCGCGCTGCATGCGAACGAGCGCCGTGCCGGCCTGAAGGTGAGCGTGTTCCTCGAAGTGGAAGGCGCCGCGCACTACCTGCCTTCGTATGCGGGGAATCTCGACATCATGACCTCGGCGGCGCTGGCCGCGGCCGAGCAGATCGCGGCGAGCCGCGTGACAGCGTGACGAAGACGCAAGGACAAACACCATGAGCGGCAGCAACAAGAAAATCTACGTATCGGACGTGACGCTGCGCGATGGCATGCACGCGATCCGCCATCAGTACTCTTTGGCGCAAGCGGTAGCGATTGCGCGGGCACTCGACGACGCCGGGGTGGACAGCATCGAAGTCGCGCACGGCGACGGCCTTGCGGGGTCGAGCTTCAACTACGGCTTCGGCGCGCACACCGATCTCGAATGGATCGAAGCGGTCGCCGCCACGGTAAAGCGCGCGCAAGTCGCCACGCTGCTGTTGCCCGGCATCGGTACGGTTCACGATCTGCGCGCGGCATACGACGCCGGCGCGCGCGTGGTGCGGATCGCCACGCACTGCACGGAGGCCGATATCTCGAAGCAGCATATCGAGTACGCGCGTTCGCTCGGCATGGACACGGTCGGCTTCCTGATGATGTCGCATATGACATCGCCCGATGCACTCGCCAGGCAGGCCAAGCTGATGGAAAGCTACGGCGCGCAATGCGTGTATGTGGTCGATTCGGGCGGCGCGCTGAACATGCGCGACGTCGCCGAACGCTTCGACGCGTTCAAGGCGGTGCTCGATCCTGCGACGCAAACGGGCATGCATGCCCACCATAATCTGTCGCTGGGAGTGGCGAATTCGATTGTCGCGCTCGAACATGGCTGCGATCGTATCGACGCATCGCTGACCGGCATGGGCGCGGGTGCGGGCAACGCACCGCTCGAAGTGTTTATCGCCGCCGTGGACCGCATGAAGGCGGAACATGGCTGCGACGTGAAGAAGCTGATCGACGCTGCCGAAGACATCGTGCGCCCGTTGCAGGAACGGCCGGTGCGCGTGGATCGCGAAACGCTCGCGCTCGGTTACGCCGGCGTGTATTCGAGCTTCCTGCGGCACACGGAAGCCGCCGCTGCGAAGTATGGTTTGTCGGCGTTCGACATCATGGTCGAACTCGGCAAGCGCCGCATGGTCGGCGGCCAGGAAGACATGATCGTCGACGTGGCGCTGGATATGCTGAAAGCGCGCGAGCTGGCGCAAAAGGCGGCCGCATGATCGCCCTCGACGCCATTGCTGGGCGTATCGACGACGCCGCGCGCCACGCCGAACCGATCGCACAGCTCACCACGTCCGCGCCGTTTTCGCTGGATGAGGCCTATGCGATCCAACGCGCTTCGATCGAGCGGCGCATTCATCGCGGCGAAAGCACGGTCGGCGTGAAGCTCGGTTTCACCAGCCGCGCGAAGATGATACAGATGGGCGTGGACAGCCTGATCTGGGGTTGGTTGACCGATGCCATGCTCGATGAAGACGGTGGCCGCGTTGCGCTCGATCGCTTCATTCATCCGCGCGTGGAGCCTGAAGTCTGCTTTCTGACGAGCCGCGAGATCGATCGTCCGCTGACGCTGCTCGAGGCCGCGTCCTATCTCGAAGCGGTGGCGCCCGCGATGGAGATCATCGATTCGCGCTATCGCGACTTCAAATTCACGCTTGAAGACGTGGTCGCCGACAACTGTTCGTCGGCTGGACTCGTGGTCGGGCCGTGGACGAAGCGCTTCGACGGTTTGCGCAATGCCGGGGTCACGATGCGGATCGACGGCCGGCTTGTTCAAGCCGGCTCGACCGCGGCGATTCTCGGCGACCCGCTGCGCTCGATCGTGCAGGTCTCACGCCTGATTTCGCACAGCGGCCTGGTGCTGCCGGCCGGCTCGCTGATCATGGCGGGCGCGGCGACGGCAGCGCAACCATTGCCCGTCGGCGCGCACGTGCAGTGCGTCGTCAACGGCCTCGGCAGTACTGAATTCACGACCTATCGACTCTCATGACTACCGATTCGACCATTCAGGGGCGCATCGTGCCCGGCAAAGCCAAACCGCGCGGCCGTTTTCCGCATGTGACGCGGGCAGGCGACTTTCTGTTCGTCTCCGGGACGAGCTCGCGCCGTCCCGACAATACGATTGCGGGCGCCTCGGCGGACGAACTTGGCACCGTGCAGCTCGACATTCGTGAGCAGACGCGCGTGGTCATCGAGAACATTCGCGATATTCTTCAGAGTGAAGGGGCGGATCTGTCCAACCTCGTCGAGATCTCGTCGTTCCTCGTCAACATGAACGACTTCGGCGGCTACAACGCCGTGTATGGCGAGTATTTCGATGAAAGCGGGCCGACGCGCACGACCGTCGCCGTGCATCAATTGCCGCATCCGCATCTGCTGATCGAGATGAAGGCGATTGCATACGCGCCCAGACAATAGACACGTAACAGATAAACGAAGAGACAGCCATGCTCACGTACGGCAAGCCGTTCAATTTCCAGCGCTGGATCGACGATCACGCGCATCTGCTGAAGCCGCCGGTCGGCAATCGGCAGGTGTGGCAGGACAGCGATTTCATCGTCACGGTGGTGGGTGGACCGAATCATCGCACCGACTTTCACGACGATCCGCTCGAGGAATTCTTTTATCAGCTGCGCGGCAACGCATATCTGTATCTGTGGATCGACGGCAAGCGCGAACGCGTCGAGCTGAAAGAAGGGGACGTGTTCCTGTTGCCGCCGCATGTACGCCACTCGCCGCAGCGGCCCGAAGCAGGCAGTGTCTGCCTCGTGATCGAGCGGCAACGCCCCGAGGGCGTGGTGGATGGCTTCGAATGGTATTGCGACGACTGCGGGCATCTCGTCTATCGCGTCGAGGTGCAACTCAAGAGCATCGTTACCGATCTGCCACCGCTATTCAACGCGTTCTATGCGTCGGAAGGAAAACGCCGCTGCGCGCATTGCGGGCATGTCCATCCCGGCAAGGCTGTTTAAACCAACAGAATCTGTATGACACTTCGAATCGACATGCATTCCCACTTCTTTCCGCGCATCACGCGGGAAGAAGCCGCGCGCCTCGACGCGGACCACGCGCCCTGGCTGAAGATCGACGCGGACGGCGTACACGGCATGATCATGACCGGCGACAAGAGCTTCCGGCCGGTGTATCGCGCGCTGTGGGATCCGGCGGCACGCATTGCCGAGATGGACGCGCTCGGCGTCGACATTCAACTGATGTGCGCGACACCCGTGATGTTCGGCTATCGCCATGATGCCGCAACCACGCACGATTGGGCCGCGCGCATGAACGACCAGGCGCTCGAACTCTGCGCCTATGCGCCGCAGCGCCTGATGGCGCTCGCTCAGGTGCCGCTGCAGGACGTCGAGCTGGCGTGCCGCGAGGCGACGCGCGCGCATCGCGCCGGCCATCGCGGCGTGCAGATCGGCAACCACCTGGGCCCGCGCGATCTCGACGATGAACACCTCGTGACTTTCCTCACGCACTGCGCGAACGAAGGGATTCCGGTGCTCGTGCACCCGTGGGACATGATGACCGACGGCCGCATGAAGAAATGGATGCTGCCGTGGCTCGTGGCGATGCCCGCGGAAACGCAGTTGAGCATGGTGTCGCTGATACTGTCCGGCGCATTCGAGCGGATTCCGAAGTCGCTCAAGCTGTGTTTTGCGCACGGCGGCGGCAGTTTTGCGTTCCTGCTCGGCCGCGTGCAGAACGCGTGGGAGCAGCGCGACATCGTGCGCGAGGACTGCCCGAATCCGCCGGTGTCGTATCTCGAGCGCTTTCACGTGGACAGCGCGGTGTTCGACCAGGGCGCATTGCGGTTACTCGTCGAAACGATGGGCGAGGACCATGTGCTGCTCGGCTCCGACTATCCGTTCCCGCTTGGCGAACTGAAGATCGGCGATCTCGTTGCGCATCATCCGCAATTGAGCGACACGGCCAAAGTGAAGATTCTCGGCGCCAATGCGCAACGGTTCTTCGATTTGCCGATGAACGTCGCACGCGCGGCTTAAACCGGCTCGGACAACGCGCGTCACGTGTCATTGCCGCGTGCCGCTTTTTCGTTGTCGTTGTCGTTGTCATTTCAACAAAAAAACACAGGGAAAAATAATTCAGATGATCACCCGGGAACACTGCGCCGCGCTCGACGCTGCCGACACCTTGGCCCATTGCCGCGCGCGTTTCGATTTGCCTGCCGATACGATTTACCTCGACGGCAACTCGCTGGGCGCGATGCCCGCCAATGTGCCCACGCGCATCGAACAGGCCTTGAAGCAGGAGTGGGCACATGGCCTGATCCGTTCGTGGAACGATGCCGACTGGTATCCGGCGCCGCAGCGCACCGGCAACAAGATCGCCAAACTGATCGGCGCCGGACAGGACGAAGTGATCGTCGCTGATTCGACCTCGGTGAATCTGTTCAAGGTGCTGGTGGCGGCGACGCGCATGCGCCCGGGCCGCAAAGTGATTCTTGCCGAACGCACCAACTTTCCGACGGATGTGTATATCGCGTCGAGCGTCGCGGAGATGGCTGGTTGCGAGCTGCGTTGCGTCGACCCGGACGAGATCGTGGCGGCGATCGACGATAGCGTGGCCATCGTCTCGCTCACGCACGTCAACTATAAAACCGGCAAGCGCTACGACATGGAAGCCGTGACGTGCCAGGCGCATGAGGCCGGCGCGTTGATCGTGTGGGACCTGTGCCATTCGGCGGGCGCGATGCCGGTGAACCTGAACCGCTGCGGCGCCGACTTCGCGGTGGGGTGCGGCTACAAGTATCTGAATGGGGGGCCGGGCGCACCGGCATTCGTGTTCGTTGCAGCGCGGCACATCGAGGCGGTGCGCCAGCCGCTGACGGGTTGGCACGGACATGCGAAGCCCTTCGATTTCACGCACGATTACGCGCCGCATCCGGGCATTGACCGCATGCTGACCGGGACCGCGCCGCAGCTCGGCGTGATTGCGCTGGAGAGCGCGCTCGAGGCTTTCGACGGTGTCGATCTCGACGTGCTGCGCGACAAGAGCGTGGCGCTTGGCAATCTGTTCATCGAGCTAAGCGATCAGGAACTGGAGGGCCTCGGCTGTACGCTGGCTTCGCCGCGCGACGCGGAACGACGCGGCAGCCAGGTGTCGCTGGCGCATGCGCAAGGTTACGCGATCATGCAGGCGCTGATTGCACGCAACGTGATTGGCGACTTCCGCGCACCGGACATTCTGCGCTTCGGCTTTGCGCCGCTCTACGTGCGCTACGTGGATATCTGGGACACCATCGCGCAACTCAAGGACATTATCGCGACCGATGCGTGGAATACCGAGGAATTCAAAGCGCGCAAATCGGTCACGTAAAAGAACGCAAGTGCATCCAGGAGGAGACAGAAGATGACACAGGATCAGACAGGCTTCGACACGATTGTCGAACGTGAGAAGGGGCTGCATCGCGGATTGTCGACGGGGCAGTTGTCGATGATCGCGATTGGCGGCGCGATTGGCACGGGTCTTTTTCTCGGCAGTGGATTCGCGATCGGTTTTGCCGGACCGAGCGTGCTGGTGAGTTATGCGATCGGCGCGCTGATCGCCTTGCTGCTGATGGGATGTCTCGCGGAGATGACCGTCGCGCATCCCACGTCCGGTTCATTCGGTGCGTATGCCGAGCACTATATTGCGCCGTGGGTGGGATTTCTGGTGCGCTACGCGTACTGGTCGTCGATCGTGTTTGCGGTAGGTACCGAGGTGACGGCGATTGCGGTGTATATGAAGTACTGGTTTCCGGCGGTGCCTGGCTGGTACTGGATCGTCGGATTTTCGGCGGCGCTGATTGGCGTCAATTCGGTGAGTGTGAAGGTATTCGGCGCGGTGGAGTATGTGTTTTCGATGCTGAAGATCGTCGCGATTGTCGGTTTCATTTTGCTCGGCGCGTATGTGGTGTTCGGCGCGCCGGCCGAGTCGACGATTGGGTTTGCCAATTACACGTCGCACGGCGGATTCTTTCCGAAGGGCGTGTGGGGCATGTGGGTTGCGGTGATCGTGTCGATTTTCAGCTATTTGAGCATCGAAATGATCGCGGTGGCGGCGGGTGAGGCGCGCGATCCGCAGAAGGCGATTACCCGGGCGTTTCGCGCAACGATGTTCAGGCTCGTGTTTTTCTATTTGCTGACGTTGGCGTTGATGCTGGCGATCGTGCCGTGGAATGCGGCCGGCACCGATGAGAGTCCTTTCGTGCGGGTGATGGCTGCGACCCATGTGCCGGGTGCTGCTGGTGTGATCAACTTTGTGATTCTGGTGGCGGCGTTGTCGGCGATGAATAGCCAGCTCTATATTACGACGCGGATGATGTTCAGTTTGTCGCGGGCGGGATATGCGCCGCGGCGGCTGGGTGCGCTGAGTGGGAGAGGTGTGCCGGTTGCGGCGTTGTGGCTTTCCACTATCGGGATTGCGTTGGCTGCTGTGCTGAATGTGGTTTATCCCGATGCTTCGTTTGTTTTGATGATGTCGGTTTCCATGTTTGGGGCGATGTTTACCTGGTTGATGATTTTTGTCACGCATCTGTTTTTTCGGCGAGCGCATCAAGGGAAGGTGCTTGCTTTCAGGATGTGGGGGTATCCCGGGACTTCTCTTCTTGGCGCTGGGTTGATGATTGGGGCGCTTTTGACGACCTGGTTCACCAGGGAGTTTCGGATGACTCTTGTTATTGGTGTGCCGTTTGTTGTTGGGTTGTTGGTTGTTTATTTTGTTTGGTATCGGGGGAGGGGGGCTGCGGAGGTTGAGTTGGCCTGATGGTTTTGGGGTTTGTCTTCCTTAGGTGTTGGTCGTTCCTTGACTTGTTAGTGGTCTATTCGCGTTGCTTGTGCGAGGCGGCAGAAGCACGAAGCCGAAAGACTGAAGCCAATCGATGGCTTGAACGCAAGCGAGACAGAGGACGAGTTGATCAGGCGGGGGCAGGTTCCAGGAAGGGCCTGGACCTGAAAGAAAAGGGAACCACGCACATCTTCAGGATCAAACGCGCCAGGCGAACGGAATTCGGCCTCGCAGTTGATCGGCGATTGCCTATTCACGGAGCCCCGATCTGTTCTGACGACCCGCCGTCTGGCGGGCTCCTTGTCGAGCCTGGATCACGCCTGGCGGACGCGATGCGCGACCACTACGTGGTCATCTCATCGCGCCATTCGACCAGGGCTTCCCGAACTTCAGCGATTACTGGCGCCCACTCTCCAAGCCAGCGTTGGCGGAACAGCCTCATCGATGGATACCACGGACTGTCCGCTCTGTCGGTAAGCCAGCGCAACTCTGCATACGCGGGCAAGAGTACCCAAACAGGGAGGTTGGCCGCACCGGCAAGATGCGCAGCAGCCGTATCAACGGTAATGAGCAGGTCAAGCGTCTCAAGTATGGCAAGCGTATCGGTGAAGTCTTCGATAGCTGGTCCGAGCGTGTGCAAATCGAACTGATCCGACAGTGCGTCGCTGTCGCGTTCATGCTCGCCTTTCTGAACCGAAAACCATGTCGTTTCAGGATGTGACAAAAGGGGGTTCAGCGCTTCAAGACTAATCGAACGGAATCGATCGAGAGCGGTGTGGGGACCACCGGCCCACACCAGACCGATTCTTGCGTTTTTCCTTCGCGTGGCTAACGGTGAGACTGCGTCGACGCGGGTCCGCCATTGGTCAACATGGCGCGGCGATGCCGAGATGTATGGCATTTTGATTGGCAGCATTGGCAGATCAAGCTTCATATGCTCTGGCATCCTTAGCATATGGCTCCAGTAGTCGTAAGGTCCTGGCGGGGTTCTGGTAAAAACTGACCGGACACCCGTCATACTACCCGCGATTTTTGCGACAGGTTGGCTGACCAGTACATCGACAATTGCGCCTCGCTCGTACAGCCATTCGGCGAAACGGATGAACTGGATTTCGTCGCCACGCCCCTGCTCACCAACAAGCAGGAATCGGCAACCCGCAACCGGCTCACCATGCCACATCGGGAAACCTGGAAAAACCAATGTGGAACGCGCCAGCTGCGTGGTGTAAGTCACATTACGACGCGCCCAGCCATTCTTATAGTCACCTTGGCTCAATTCGAGACTCGCAAGTTGGCACTGCATAACCTGGTCATCAGGTGCGAGCCGTACAGCTTCCCTGCTGTGAACAATCGCCTCCGTAACCCTGCCGCGTACGCTCAGGGCATGTGCGGCGTAGTGGTGCAGCGTGACGCGCTGGGGATCAAGGTTTAGGCCCTGTCGCGCGACACCCAGCATGTCGGCGAAACGGTCAATCGTATACAGCGCGAGACAAAGCGCCTGCAATGCCTCGGCATTGTCGGCCTCCCGGTTTCTGATTTGTGCAACCGCTTGGTCAACGAGCGCGTTCCGCTTCGCCTTTGCTAGTGCACTGATCAATTCGAGCCCGTCTTGCAGGGAAGACGAGTCAAGCGCCCACGCGCATAGCCAGTAATCGGCAGCGTCATCAGCGTCTCCGAGTTCAACACTTATGCGCGCAATGGCGCGCATCGCATGATGGAGGTTCGGACTTTTGGAAAGAGCCTCTTTGTATTGCACTTTCGCCTCGGCGAGGCGCCCGCCCAGCCGCAGACAATCAGCAAGATTGCGATGCAATGTTGCGGTGCTTCCAGAGAGGCCCATCGCCCGACGATAGTGGGCTTCCGAACGGATGTAGTCGCCATTCAGAGCAGCAATCAATCCCGCGTGTTCCCACAGATGCGCGCGCGCAGGATCGGCCTGTAGAGCACGCTCGAGGTATGTATCTGCTTCTGCCGTTTTATTCAGGTGCACGCAAACCAATCCCATACGATGCAGTGCATGGACATCGCACGGGCTTAGTGTCAATGCCCTAAGGTATCCGCTCGCCGCATCGGTCATGCGTAACGCGAGAAAATCGGCGTCTGCATGAGCGATTAGGATGTTCAGGTCCAGAACGTCGGAATTACAGGTCGTTGCGTTGGATTTTTTCAAAAATACCTAGCCAGTTGTCGGAAGAGTTTTGCTTCTGCGCGCCGCAGAAGCTTTTCGCATACCAAACACCTTATGGCGATTAATTAGTAATAGAGGCGAAAATTACGTCATCAACAAGGTTCGTTTTAGGGCTCAATGTAATGTAATAAGTCCCAGCTGCCGGCTTCGACAGGTAGCACATGGCGCCAGTACCTTCAGCAAAGGTTTGTGCGCACGGCGCATTCAACGTAGTAGGTGAACCCGCCCTGAGATACATCAATCCCGACTCAAGGCTCGATCGGTTCGAGAGAGCCACCCTCAAGTATTGCGCGCCAGCCGGCACGTTCAGCTTGTAATACTTCATGACGTTCGCTGTCGCAGCAAACAAAAGATTGTCATCGAAATTCAAGTCGGTTGAGTCAGGGGCAACGACCGTAGTTGGCCGCGTTACCTTGCTTGTCGCCCCTTTGGTGTCGGTGGTCGTTAACGTGATGTTGTAAGTCCCAGGATATTCGTAGTTGTTGGTCGGATTCACTGTTTGCGTGCTTGTCATATCAACTTGATTGCCGGAGCCGAAATTCCAGGCCCATGACGTGATCTTCGCAGAACCTCTCGCGGTCGATAGGTCCGTACACGTCACCAGCATCCCCGCCGTACTTTGCGAACATTTGAAATCTGCCGCTGCTGGAATATCTCCGGCTTTCGCCGCGGCAACCGCCGCCGCCGCGTCGAGAATTCCTGATCCCAGCGGGTGATCCAGTTGTTTGGGGAACGGTTGCGCGTGCTGCGTGATCAGATGTGCGCATCTCCGCCGTGCTTAGGGGCTTCGGTGCGACTGACTGCATGAGAGCAGCGACGCCGCTAACCATTGGTGTAGCCATTGACGTGCCTGAATCGTAAGCATAACTTTCATTGCCTAACGACTGACCGCCATCGTTATAGGTTGAGTAAATTTTAGTGCCCGGAGCAGCGATATCAACAACCGGCCCGTAGTTCGATAAATACCCACGCGCACCGTCTTCTTGGGTATTGCCAACGGCAATAACACTGTATCAATTTGCAGGTTGGTAACTTGATGTGTCGTCGTCGTTATTTCCGGCCGCAACAGCGACGACCACGCCATGACTGGTCGCGTAATCAACTGAGTCCTGCATTGATTTTGAACATTGACCGGGACCGCCAAGGCTTAGATTGATAACGCTCGCGGGGTGAGTGTTAGCCGGAAGTCCCGGAACTGACCCGCCTGAGGCCCACATTACCGCGTCTGATGCTGAGGACATCAAGCCAGTACCACATCCATTAAGCACCCGCGCGGAAAGGACCTATGCAGACGGCGCGACGCCTGAAATCCCGACGCCATTATTCATCACGGCGGCCATGATGCCTGCAACGTGAGTGCCGTGATACGTGACGTAACCGCACCCTCCTGCTTTGCCTGGATTTGAGCCTCCCGGTGGACCGAGATAGGTAAAATCAAAACCTTGCGGGATGATATTCGCGTCCAGGTCACTATGGCTTGTTACGCCGTTGTCTACAAGTGCGATGGTAATGCCTAAGCCAGTGGCGATATTCCACGCGTTGGCCGCGCGAATTCCCGCGCTGGACTGACCGGGGTCGAGGTTTGAGAAGAGCCCCCACTGAAGGTTGTAGTACGGGTCATTGGGAATCGAGCTTGCGGATATCGGCACATCCGGTTCCACGTATTCAACGTTCGGGTCCGCTGCAATGGCGCGCATGAACGCTTTCGCTTCCTTGCTGGTTAGTTTTCGCTCGGTCGTCACCACATCTGCGTCGATGCCCATTCGATGAGATTGATGCGCTCTCGCCGGAAAGGTGCTTGCAAGCTTGTCAAGTTTCAACTGCACCGCCGAAGCAGAACCACGTTCAGCAGTACCAGCTTTGTACTTGATGATGAAACGATCCGTCTGCGAGTCCGCTGAAACGCTGCTTGTGTTCATTTTCAACGACAAAGCGGGCGGAACCACCGTGGAACTTGCATCGCTCGCAGCTGCAGCCACCTCCGACTTGTCGCTGGCCATCGGCGTTACGTCAGAAGGACTGTTACTGCCACTGCACGCGGCTAACGCCACCGCCAGTGTGACGCCTGCCATACCTCTGCCAACCAGACGTATAGATATTTCTGACCAGTTTTCTGTTGTCCTTGCCATCGCGTTTCGAAAACCAAGTAGTGCGGTTTTCGATCTCTCATCCTTCTTCGTCATATCGTCTCTGATTTCGTTTAGCAGTTCGCTTTTAAGAATGGAACCGCGCCTCAACATCGCAACCATTCGAAATTGCAAGCGTAAGCACTCGACGGGACAGACGCATCTGCTTTTGATGAAGGGAGAATTCACCCAGCCCGTAGGGAATTTCGTTGCGCCAATGATTGATTACAGAAAAGTGCTCGGTTGAATTCCGACAAGTCTTGCCTGTCAGTTGTTACAAGGCGACCCTACAGAATGAGATGTATATGCGGCATGCATGCCTGGATTACTTTTCAGAGTAGTCCTAGCGGAATTGCGCTCATGTGTTGTGGGGCAACGATTAAGCGCGGTCTTAAAGTTAACGGGACGCAATGCGCGTGTATGCGCTTGTGCGTTCGCTGGTCGTTGATCGTAGAGACTCGAGGGAGGCAATGCGTGCCGGGGGCAGTGTAGATCGGGCGAATCGCTGCAGCCAGTCCCCTGCGGTCTTTCCAGCTCGCGTAATCGAGGCTGTTGCGGATCAGGTGAACGATGCAGGTCTGCAGGGTGGTCGCCGGAAACACGGCGGCCAAGGCTTCGGGCATATCTTTGAGGCCATCGGTTACGGCGATCAGGATGTCATTGACACCGCGTGTCTTGAGATCGTTGAACACCTTCATCCAGAACTTGGCGCCTTCGGTATTCTCGATCCACAGGCCCAGAATATCGCGTGTACCGTCGGGCAGAATGCCCAGCGCAAGGTAGATCGCCTTGTTGCGCACCACAGCGTCTTCGCGGATATTGACCCGCAGCGCGTCGACGAACACCACCGGATACATCGGTTCAAAGCCGCCGTCGCGGTCACGAGGCACCTCAATCCGGATCAGACCGTCTTCGGTCAGGACTGTCCTGGCGCCCGTGCCGTTGCGTTGGTTGGTGAGGGAGGCGGGTTTGACGGCACCGGGCGGATAGCCCAAATGATGACTCATCTCGCCACCCAGCGCCCGCTCGATCAAGGTCTTCCTCAGGGCCAATGTCGCGGCATTGATCTATTCGGCCGTCATCGGGCCGTTGCTGAACCGTTCAAGCAACTCGGCAGGAATCGCCGGCAGTTCCGCCGGCTTGGCTTTCGGTTTTCGAGGCATACATTCTTCTTGGGAGCATGATATGCCTTGAACACGAAATTTCTGACACCCCCATGCGCGCGTTGCGCATAGAAAGGGGAAACGAGGATATACCTATAGGGACTCCAATTGTGGGGCGGTAGAATTGCCCCGCACAGGGGCAACGCCAATACATCACCATGATTTCAGGGAAAGGCCAACACCCCAAGAACACAGACAAAAGCGCCGCGCAGGCAAAAAAATCACCCCACCTTCCGAGGCATAACAACAACAGTACAAGTAATCCCCGCCGCCAGCACAACATCCTCAGGAACCGAATCAATCTTCACCCGCACAGGCACACGCTGCGCCAACCGCACCCAGTTAAAAGTGGGATTCACATCCGCCAGCAACTCCCGGCTCTCAGGATTATCCCGGTCATAGATGCCACGAGAAATACTCTCGACATGCCCCTGCAGCGTGCCACCGCTCATCAACCGAACCTCAGCCTTATCCCCAACCCGCACATGCGGCAGCTTGGTTTCCTCGAAATACCCATACACCCAGAACGAGTGGCTATCGACAATCGCCAGCTTGGCCGCGCCAGCCGTCGCATAGTCCCCGCGAAACACGCTGAGATTCGTCACATACCCATCCACCGGTGACACCACCCGCGTACGCTCAAGATTGAGCTTCGCCGCATCGAGTGCAGCCAGCGCCTGCTGATAGGAAGCCTCGGCAGCAGTAGCCGTATGAGTCGCATTCTCCCGGCTCTCTTTAGAAACAACCAGGGCATCCATATCCGCACGCCGTTGCGCATCGTCGCGCTTCATCTGCAACTCAGCCTTGCGAGCCGCCACAGCAGCCTGCGCCTGCTCGACCGCAATTTCGTAGTGCGACGGATCGATCTGCATCAACAGATCGCCCTTCTTCACCAGCTGATTGTCCTTCACAGGCAGATCGACAACGGCACCCGAAACATCCGGCGCGACATTCACGATCTCGGCGCGCACGCGCCCGTCGCGAGTCCACGGTTCATCCATGTAATGAACCCACAATACGCGCCCAATCAGGATCGCGACGATAAAAATAAGAGCTGTCGCGACAAAGCCCACAATATTTCGGATGGTCATGATTCGACTCTGATCAACGATAAACGGCGAGACCCAGCACGCCGCACACACATACGAGCAAACTGGCCCGGAACAGGGATGGATGCCACACCACGCGATACAGTCCCGTGTACGCAATCACGCGGTCCAATACCCAGGTAAGCGCGGCGCCCGCGATAAACAGCAGCACGATGGCAGGCACGTAAGCATCCAGAACGGCGATATCACGTGGCATGAGGAACTCCTTCTGACGCGCCGGCACGTCCGCTCATCAACGGTTCAAGCGGCGATTGCGGATCGAGCAGCGCGGTACGGATGAAATGCAGTTGACTCAGAATGCGTTGCAGTTGATGCCGCTCTTCACGCGGCGGCGTGAAGGTCGCGAGCATCTGCTGGAGCGTGACAATTGCGTCAACGGTCGCCGCGAGCGCCCGGTCGAAACGCTCCTCGCGCGGCTGGTCGAATAACGCGGCCAGCTCGTCACGCATCGAACGCATCGCGACGCGCCACGGCATCGACGTCGCGTAACGGGGATCGGTGGGCAGGGTTGCCACTTCGCGGCGCAGGTCGATCATCGCGTTGCCCACTTCGAGCACCGCGAACAGCCAGCGCATCGTGTCGCGCTTGAGTTCAGGCTCGTTCTGCGCCAATGCGTTGATCTGGAACATCAGATCGCGCGCGCCGCTCTCGAAGCGCGAGCGCACCCGGCGCAAACCGGCGCGGCTCGCCAGCACCACCTGACGGCGCAGATCCATCAGCAGACGGTTGCGCAGCCACGGCGTCGACGGCGGCAGCAGCACCGCGAATGCAATCGACGCTACCAGCATCGACAGGACGAGCGCCAGCGCGTCGTTCATGAAGGCGCTCGGGTCGTACTGGATCACGTTGTCGGGGCCGGCGAGGAAACAGAAGAAGATGCAGTAGCCCACACCGTAGCCGGCCAGCGCGGGCCGCGTCGTCATGAATACGCCGAGCAGCAGAAACGGCGTGAGCGCCGCGCACAGGAGCGGGAAACCGTCGATGTGCGGATACACGCCGTACACCACGATCATGCCCATCAGCGTGGCAAGCAGCGTGCCGCCTGCCATCTGGAACGCGGTGCGCTTAGGGTCGGGCGACGATGAAGCGAGCGCGCACACGGTCGCGGCATTGAGCGTCAAGGTCGCGCCGCTCGGCCACGCAGTCGCGATCCAGAACGCGCCGACCACCACCATCACGATGGCGGCCCGCACGCCCGAGACGCCCGCCGCAATCGCATTCGTCTTCGGCTCGTAACGCTCGATCCAGCGCTCGCGCTCGTGCGTGTCGACAGCGAGCGACGCATAGGTGGCCGCGTACGCATGCAGGTCGTCGATGAAGCGGTACAGCAATTCCGCGCCGGTGTCGAAATCGAGCAGCGGTGCTTCGGGATGCGTTTGCAGTTGCTCGCGCGTCGCGCGCACGCGTTTCGGCAGCTCGGTTTTGTGGGTCTCGAGTTGCGCGGCGGCGTGAGTGGCATCGGCCGCGCTCAGCACCGGTTCGCCGGACTTGGCGAGCAGCGGAGCGATTTCCTTGAAGTACGGCTCGAGCGCGTCGATGGCGACGGCCGCGTCACATGTGTTGGTATTGCGCAGCCGGTTCATCAACTGATGCAGCGCGTGAAAGCGCGTCGACGCTGTCATGAACTCGCTGTTCAGGCGCGCGAGGCGTCCGCCGCGCATGCGTGAATCGGGGCCCTCGAATACGGCCACGCTGCGTGCCGCTTCGAATCCGACAATGTCGGCGACAAAGCGCGCGTTGGTGGCTTCGATTTGCGCGCGGTCGTTGCGGCCGGCGAGTGAAGTCGACACATACTCGACGAACGCCGAGAAACGCGCGCGCACGGTGCCGCGCATCTGCAAGCCGGCGAACTGCGGAAACACGAGGCCGCTCACAGCCCCCGCGCAGATAATGCCGAGCACCACCTCGGCCACCCGCGTGAGCGCGCTCAGAAACGCGCCGTCCGGATGCTGTGAAGCGGGGATGCCGATCAGCGCGGCGGTATAGCCGGCCAGCACGAAGCCGTATGACTTGAAGTTGCGGTTGCGCGCGGCGCCGGCGGTGCAGATGCCGACCCAGATCGCAGTCGCGCCGATGAACAGCTCCGGCTGCTGCGCGAACAGCCCGATCAGCGCGAGCATCACGACGAGTCCAACGAGGGTGCCGCAGATCCGGTAGAAGCTCTTCGCGAACACCATGCCGCTTTGCGGCTGCATCACGATGAATACGGTGGTCATCGCGGTGCGCGGCTGCGGCAGGTCGAGTTTCATCGCAATGCCGAGCGCGAGGAAACAGGCGGCGAGGGCCTTGAACAGATAGATCCACGTGAGACCGTCGTTGCGCGCCCAGTCGACGGCCGCCGCGTATAGCGCGGCGAACGACACCGGACGCGATTCAGAAGAGGAGGGAGCTGACATGGCCGGCTTCCTCACTCGGTCGCCGGAGCGCCGGCGGGAGTACGCGCCGGGTTCGCCGAGGTGTTTGCGGTGACGTTTGCAGTCGCGCGGTCCGCACGGCCGGCCGGGCCGGATGGCGTGGCCGGCGCGCTTGCGGGCTGAGCGGCGGCGCCGCTCTGCGTTTTCCCCTTGCCATGCGCGGGCAACGTTTCGCTCGCCTGCGGACCGTTGGCCGGCTCGTCGAGCCCGCCGCCCAACGCCGTCACGAGCGATGCGTGCGCGCCCAGCTGTTCGGCCTGGACCTTCGCCACGCCGACCTGCGCGGCCAGCAACTGGTTCTGCGCGATCAGCACGTTCAGATAATCGGTCAGGCCACGCCGGTAGCCTTCGCGCGCGAGATCGTAGTTTTTGCGGGCCGCCGCGACCGAACGGTCGGCGTCGCCGGCCTGGGTGGAGAGCGAGCGGATCCGGATCACCTGGTCGGAGATGTCCTTCAGCGCGCCGACGATCGACTGGTTATAGCGGTCGACGGCTTCGTCGTAGCCCGCCGACGCCGCGCCGAGCTGCGAGCGCAGTCGGCCGCCGTCGAGAATCGGCAGCGACAGCGCCGGACCGGCGCTCCAGCTATGCGCCGGGTCCTTCAGGAACTGGAACAGCGGCCCCATCGCCGCATAGCCGCCTATTGAAGCCAGCAGGTTGATGTCCGGATAGAAGTCGGCTTTAGCGACGTCGATACCGCGCGCTTGCGCGGCAACCGTCCAGCGCGCCGCGACCACGTCCGGCCGATGGCCGATCAGATCCGCGGGCAACGCGCTCGGCAGCCCAGCGGGGGTGTTGAGCGCCAGCGTCGGGCGCTGGATCGAATCGCCCGCGCCCGGACCTTTGCCGGCCAGCGCGGCCAGTTGATTGCGGCCCAGCGCGATCTTTTCTTCGATCTCGTCGATCTGGCGTTCGTATTCGGGGATCGGCGTTTCGGCCTGGCTCACTTCGAGCTGCGTGCCGATGCCGCCTTTCAGACGCCGGCTGGCCAGATCCACGATCTGCTGTTGTTGCTGGAGCGTTGCCTTGGCGATGTCGAGCAGCGCGTAGTTCAGCGACATCTCGATGTACGTGCGCACCACGTTGCCTTCCAGCTCGAGCTGGGCGGCGCGGGCATCCGCCGCGCTGGCGTGGGCGGCGTCGAGCGCGCGCTCGGCGGCGTTCTTGTCTTTGCCCCAGATATCGAGGTGGTACGACAGGCCCAGCGTGCCGGTGTTGTTCCACGATTGCTCGCCCGCGAGCGGGCCCGGACCGTAATAGACGTTGTCGGCCCATTTCTGACGCTGGATTGACAGGCTCCCGTTGACTTGCGGCGACAACGCCGAACGGGCGACGCCCGCCATCGACATGGCTTCGCGCACGCGCGCCTGGGCGGCGGCGAGGCTCGGATTGCCCGCCTGCGCGGCTTCGATCCACTGGTTCAGCTGCGGATCGTTATAGGCGCGCCACCAGTCGGCGGCCGGCCACTGGGCGTCGGCATTGGCGGCGCGGATCGCGTTGCCCGCATCGAGCGAGGAGGGTTCGATTCCGCTCGCTTGCGGCGCGATGCCTCCGGTACTGGCACAGCCGGCGATTGTTATCAGGATCGTAAGAACCGCGGCTGCGGCGATCCCTTTTGGTACCGGAGACTGCACGATTTCCTCCAAAAATGGCTATAGAAGCATGTGCGTCATTATATTTTTCGATTGATTGGAGAATAACCGGTAAAGATGCAAGGCATTTTTACGAAAGATGAGATAATCGTCTTTGCTAATCGTGTAACAATCGCTACCGAATCGACTGAGATAGTTATGGATACGCTTCAAAACATGCGCGTATTTGTCCGCGTCGTCGAAGCGGGCAGCTTCACGGGTGCCGCGCAGCACCTGAACACGACCACGGCCTACGCCTCGCGCGCGGTTTCCGATCTGGAAGCGCATCTGCGCACGCGGCTGCTGAACCGCACCACGCGACGCATCGCGCTGACCGAGGCGGGCGAACGTTATCTGCAGCGCTGCGAGCAGATTCTCGCGTATGTGGAACAGGCGGAAGCCGAGGCGGGCGACGCGCACGCGCGTCCGTCCGGCAAGCTCAAGGTTCACGCCATGACCAGTTTCGGCCAGCATTACGTGGTGCCGGCGGTCGGCCGCTATCAGGACCGCTATCCGGACGTCCAGATCGAACTCACGCTCGCGCAGCGCATGCCGGACCTGCTTGACGAAGGTTTCGACGTGTCGCTCACGCTCGCCACCGGGCTGCCGGATTCGGGGCTGGTGTCGCAGCGCATTGGCAGCGCGTTCAGCATTGCGTGCGCGTCGCCTGCGTATCTGGAACGGCACGGCGTGCCGCAGACGCCCGCGGATCTCGCGCGCCACACCTGCCTGCAAATGGTCACGCCAGTGTTTCCCACCGACAAATGGACGTTCGACGGCCCGAACGGCGAAGAAACGATCGATCTCGGTGCCGCCACGTTCCAGGTGAACGTGGCCGAAGCCATGGCGGTGGCGGTGTCCAACGGCATGGGCGTCGGGCTGATTCCGATTTACTCGGCGATCAGCGGGTTGAAAAGCGGCGACCTCGTGTGGCTGCTGCCGGAATACACGTCGCAGGAGATGAATCTCTACGCGCTATACCCGTCCCGTCAGTATCTGGACGCGAAAATCCGCACCTGGATCGAATTCCTGCGCGACGAGCTGCCGGCTACGCTGGCCAAGGATCAGGCGCAACTGCGCGAATTCGCGCGCGCCTGACGGCCTGTCGCCAGGCGTTCTGACAATCGTTGACGGTTGGGCGTGCCGCCGTGTGACCGGCTGTTACATAAGTGCGGCGTCGCAACATTTCATTACTTCTGCGGCACAGCCGATTTGCTAACGTGTCGTTCATGCGCCGCGCGAACTCGAGCCGCGGCGCTCAGTGCACCGCCGTTAGGCAACTCGAAACGACAGAAGGACGAAGAATCCATGGATACGAATCTGATGATTGGCCTGGCGGTCATGTTTGGCCTGATTGGCGTTGCCGCGTCGCGCGATCTGCTGCGCCGTCTGCGCGAGCAGCAGCCACAACTGGTGCCGGTCAAGGTCGATCGTCCTGAATCTGCGGCGCAACGGCGCGACCGTTAAGCCTTGCCGGGCCTGTGCCCGGTCGCTTTCATACCGGATCAGCCGCAGGCCGGCCCGATCCTCTCCGCTAGATTTCGACGACCTTGTCCCACGCGAAAAGCGGATTTTCCCACTTCTGGGTGCGCCGGTCGAAGTAGCCGCGCGGATTGCAGACCACACGTGTGCCGTTCACGGTGTAGTCGAACGACGTATGCGTGTGCCCATGAATCCACAGCGAGACAGGCGCGCGCACCAGCTCCGGCAAATGGGTGACGAAACCCGCCGACACTCGGTCCTCAGCATACTTTTCAGCCAGACTCAGCCGATGCGGCGCGTGATGCGTCACCACAATCGTCTTGCCGCCGAACGGCCTGGCGAGCTCCGCTTCGAGCCACGCGCGTGCGTGCCGGTGCAGCGCGAGCGAGTCGTCGGGCGTGAAATCGCGCGTCGCGTCATGCGTGTCGTGCGGCCAGTTCATCTGGATGAGTCCGCGGAAATCGAGCATGACGCGGCGCGCCGCGTCGATCGACCCGGCGAGCGCCTCCGGGTCCGCTCCGCATAACGCGAAGTCAGTCCACAAGGTCGTGCCGAGCACGCGCCACTGACCTTGCGGATCCACCAGCGCGGCGTTGTTCAGCACGTGCACGTTGTCGACCTGCGCGGCCGCGTCATGGAGCGCCGCTTCGAGCGCGCTGAATTCGCCGTCGTAGTATTCGTGATTGCCGGGCACGTAGACCACGGGCACTTCACCGTCGAAGGCCTGCGCGGCCCAGCGCGGTCCGGCCGCGTGATTGTGGATGTCGCCGGCCAGCACGATCAGATCCGCCCGCGCATGCGGGACCAGTTCGGGTTCGTCGTTCTCCAGATGCAGATCGGACAGCACTCGAATCTTCACGGCCAGGACTCCTGCAAAGAGGGCGCCACGGGATAACGTTGGGAAGCGCGGCGCGCTATACGCTAGCGTAGCACCTTGCCCGGATTCATCAGATTCAGCGGATCGAGCGCGTGTTTGACGGCGCGCATCAACTGTACTTCGACGTCCTGTTTGTAGTGCATCGCCTCGTCGATCTTCAGTTGGCCGAGCCCGTGCTCCGCGCTGATGCTGCCGCGATGCCGGTGCACGCTGTCGTAGACGATCTGGTTGATCGCGCTCTGGTATTGCTTGAGAAACACCTTCGCGTCGACGCCCTCAGGCGCCTGCACGTTGTAGTGCAGATTGCCGTCGCCGAGGTGGCCGAACGTCACCATGCGCGCGCCCGGCACCGCCTGTGCGATCAGCGCGTCGGTTTCCTCGATGAAGTGGCCGATGCGTGAGATGGGCACCGCGATATCGTGCTTGATGTTTAGGCCTTCCTCGGCCTGGGCGAGTGGAATATGTTCGCGCAGATTCCAGAATGCCCGCGACTGGCTGAGGTTTTCCGCGACCACGGCGTCCTGCACCAGGCCGTCTTCGAGCGCGATTTCCATCAGACGCTCGAACAGTTCGCGCGCGTGTTCCTCGCTTTCGCTATCCGACAATTCCAGCAGTACGACTTGCGCGTGCGGTTCGGCGAACGGATAGCGCATCTGCTCGAAATGACGGCCGACCAGCCGCAGGCAGAAATCCGACATCAGTTCGAAGCCGGTCAGCAGCGGCCCGGCGACCCGTTGCGTGAGCGACAGGAAGTCGAGCGCCGCATGCGGCGAAGCGAGCGCGGCGAGCGCCGTGACGCGCGCGGCCGGTTGCGGATGCAGCTTGAGCACGGCCGCGGTGATGATGCCGAGCGTGCCTTCCGCGCCGATGAACAGATCGCGCAGGTCGTAGCCGGTGTTGTCCTTGCGCAGTCCGCGCAGACCGTCCCACAGTTCGCCTTGCGGCGTGACGACTTCGAGGCCGAGGCACAACTCGCGCGTGTTGCCGTAGCGCAGCACGCCGGTGCCGCCCGCATTGGTGGCGAGATTGCCGCCGATCGTGCAGCTGCCTTCGGCGGCGAGACTCAGCGGGAACAGACGGCCGGCTTCGGCGGCGTGCCGCTGCACTTCGGCGAGGATGACGCCGGCTTCAACGGTAATCGTATTGTTGTGCGGGTCGATGTCGCGCACGCGGTTCAGGCGTCGCAGGCTGATGACCGCCTGCGCGCCGTTTGCGTCCGGCGTGGCGCCGCCCGCGAGACCGGTGTTGCCGCCTTGCGGCACCAGCGCGACGCGGTGCTGCACGGCGAGCTTGACGAGCGCCGCGACCTCATCCGGCGTGGCCGGGCAGAGCACCGCGCACGCCGCGCCGGTATAGCGGCGGCGCCAGTCGGTCAGGTACGGCGCGGTGTCATGCGGATCGGTCAGCACCTGTGCGGTGCCGATGATGTCGCGGCAGGCGGCGAGGAAAGCGGTTTGAGTCATGATGGTCGGTCAGCGGGGTCTGCGGATGTGTCGTGTGAGGCGGTGTAGGGTGGTCGGGGGCGTGTTCGGGTGGGGTTGTCTACTCGGTCTGGTTTGCGGCCTGCTGCATGGCTCGCGTCCTGCTCTCCCTGGCAGCCTGTTTCGCCGCGCGCTTGAACGGCGCGACGTAGGCCAGCGCGCAGACGAAAAAGATCCCGGAGAGCACGGTTTCCAGCCAGCCGAGACCGGCGCTCATTCCCCGGTCGCTCCAGCCGCGCACGATGCCCTCGGCAAAATACAGCAGGATCAGCATCGACGCCCATTGCAGCGTGTAAAGCCGCTGCCGCCACACGCCCGGCAGTGCGAGCAGCAGCGGCACGGCTTTGAGCACGAGTGCCGAGCCGCCTGGACGCAGCGGCGCGAGCCACCATTCCCACGCGACGCAGAGGCCGATCAGCGCCACCAGGGCAGCGGTGGCGCTGAGCGCGGCCGCGCGGTTTTGCGGCACCGGCGTGGCGGTTGCGGTCATGGACGCTTGCGCCGCGGGGTTGACCTCGGGCGCGTCGGACGCCTTGGCATCCAGCTCGTTCACGGCCGTTCGCTCATGGAAGCAGCCGTGCGCGCGACGCGTGCGCCGAGTGCGATGGCGAGGGTTTTTTCGTCGGCGGAGATGCCGTGTTCGGCCGTGCCCGCGCGCGCGAAATGCGACGCGCCATACGGCGTGCCGCCGGTTTGCGTGGTGGTCAGCGCGCTTTCCGTATAGGGAATGCCGACGATCAGCATGCCGTGATGCAGAAGCGGCAGCATCATGGAAAGCAGCGTGGATTCCTGGCCGCCGTGCAGACTGCCGGTGGACGTGAACACACAGGCCGGTTTGCCGGAGAGGGCGCCCGACAGCCATTGCGGCGTGGTGCCGTCGAGAAAGTATTTGAGCGCGGCGGCCATGTTGCCGAAGCGGGTGGGCGAACCGAGCGCGAGACCGGCGCATTCTTCCAGATCGCGCAGTTCGACGTAGGGCGGGCCCTCGGCCGGGATGTCGGGCTGGGTCGCTTCGCAGACGGTGGAAACCGCCGGCACGGTGCGCACGCGCGCCTGCATGCCGGGGACGCTGTCGACGCCGTGCGCGATCGCCAGCGCGAGTTCGCGCGTGGCGCCGTGACGGCTGTAATAGAGCACGAGAATGTCTTTCATAGGCCTCATCGGTGAACGGGTATTATAGGGGCTGGGTCCGCTCCACAGGCCACTCATAGCCGTTCGGCCAGGTCTTGCGCACGGTCCTGAAACACCGGTTCACGAAGCAAGGAGGCAGGTTTGTTGTCCACGGTGCGTTTCGATCTCGACACGCTCAAACGGCTCGCGCAGTTTGTCGCAAAGCGCAGCGGCGAAGACCGTATTCCGCAGGTGGCAGGCAGTCTCACGTTTACCACCATGCTCTCGCTCGTGCCGCTCGCCACGGTCGCGTTCGCGCTGTTCACCGCGTTTCCCATCTTTGCTTCGTTCCAGATGTCGCTGCAGATTTTTCTTGCCGACCATCTGATGCCGGCGCAGCTCAACAGCCAGATTTTTAATTATCTGAACCAGTTTGCTTCGAAGGCGAAGGGTCTCACGACCATCGGTATGATTTTTCTGTTCGTGACCGCCGTCATGACGATGATGACCGTGGAATCCGCCTTCAACGTGATCTGGCGCGTGCGCAAGGCGCGGCCGATCTCGCAGCGCATTCTGGTGTATTGGGCGATCATCACGCTCGGGCCGATTCTGATCGGCGTGAGCCTGTCGATTTCCTCGTACCTGTTCACGCAATCCATGACGTTCACGGCGGCGCAGCGGATCACGCCGCTGATCAGCTGGGCGCTCGCGGGTGCCGCGCTGCCGCTGACAGCGCTTGCCTTCACGATTTTCTACGTCTATCTGCCGAATTGCCGCGTGGAATGGCGCGACGCGGTGATCGGCGGCGTGACCGCCGCGATTGCCTTCGAGCTCGCCAAGCGCGGCTTCGGTTATTACGTGCGGCGCATTCCGACCTATACGGCGGTGTACGGCGCGTTCGCGGCCGTGCCCCTGTTCCTTCTGTGGATGTACCTGTGCTGGTTCATCACGCTCGCGGGCGCGATGATCGCATCCGCGTTGCCGGCCATTCGCATCGGCCAGTTTCACCGGCCCACTTTTGATGGCAGCAATCTGTTCGACGCGCTCGAACTGCTCGCGCGGCTTTCGGAAGCGCGCGACGCCGGTAAGCGCGGCTCCACTGTGCCTGAACTGGCGCGGGCGCTCCGGCGCGATATGGATACCACGATCACTCTGTTGCAAAAGCTCGAGGCCGTTGACTGGATCGTGCAGTTGCAGGAGGACGGTCTGCGCCCGCATTACCTTTTGCTGGCGAATCCGGCTCAGATCAGGGTGCAGGACCTGTTCGGCATGTTCGTGATCGACCACGCGGAACTCGAATATCAGCTCGACCTGGCATCCACGCGCGTGGATGGGCCAACGCTGCTGGCCGCGCTCGATAACGACAAGCTGAAGGTCACGCTGGCCACGCTGCTGGCGGCGCGCGCAGCCGCGCGCGCTGCGCATGCCGAGGCGAGCGAGCCCGGCACGCCGTCTATGCCGCACCAGGCGGCTTGAATTGCCTGACGCGGCTCAAGGTGCGGCGGTGGCACGCATGCAAGGCTACAAGGAAATCTTGCCGACGCAGATGTCCTTGAACATCACCCAGTCGCCCATCAGGCTGTACACCGGATGACGGAAGGTGGCCGGCCGGTTCTTCTCGAAGAAGAAATGTCCGACCCAGGCAAAACCGTACCCGCAGATCACGGCCAACGGCAGCCATAGCCAGTCGCCGGTGGCGAGCGCCATGGCGAGGCAGCCGATCACGCCCAGCGAACCCACGAAATGCAGCCGCCGCGAGGTCGTGTTCTGATGCTCGCTCAGGTAGTACGGATAGAACTCCGCGAAGCTCGCGAAGTGCTCGGTGTGCGTGGTATGAGCCATGACGGCCTCCGTATTGCTACGCGGTTCGACTCTGTACCCGTCGCTCACTTTGCCTTGGCTCCCCCGCGAGGGGACTTCTTTCGGCCCGTGCGCCGGCCTGCTCAAAACATACGCGCCCGAAGCTGGACAGGTTTGATTCATTGTGCGGCTATCGGGCCATGCGCGCAACCTGGCCATTCGGCCGATGGCGCGACTCTTGCGGTGCGGCTATCGTGACGTCTTGCAACGCTTACCGGGCTTCGTGAGGCGGTCTTGAAGCGAAGCTGAAGAGCGCGTCGAGCGCGGCGTCGGGCTGCTCGCTCATCAACGCGTGGCCGGCTTCCAGCGCGACGGTGTCGACGGGTACCCCCGCTTGCGCGAGGGCGCCCGCCAGCGCCTTGGCCGCGCGCGGCGGCGTCATTGCATCGCGCCGGCCCACGATCAGCCGCGTGGCGCAGCGCACCTCGGCGGCGCGGGCGAGGCCGTCCGCATAGGTATTGCAGGCGGTGAAGTCGGTGTGGAACAGGTTCGGCTCGCCCCGCGCCGAGACGCGTTCCATGAGCCGCTGATTCATGCCGTGCAGCCAGAAGCCGGGGCCCGGGCAAGACGGCTTGGCGGCGAACGTCGAGTGCGACCACTGGTTGACCATGCCGATCGCCTCGGGCTCGCGGTGCAGGGCGGCGTCGAGCAATGCGTCGGAGACGGCCATGGGCACCGCGGTGGCGAGCAGGGCGAGGTGCGTCGCGCGTTGCGGGTAGCGGCCGGCGAAGTCCAGCGCGATCAGCGAGCCCATGCTGTGGCCCGCCACGAACGCGCGTTGCACGCCCGCGGCGTCGAGCAGTGCGGCCAGCCAGTCGGCCATGGCCGGCACCGTGGTCAACGCCGGGCCGGCGCTGCGGCAATGGCCGGGCAGATCCACCGCCAGCACACCGAAGCCGTGATGCGCGAAGTAGCGGGTTTGCAGCGCCCATACGCTGTGGTCGTGCTCCGCGCCGTGAATGAACACGGCCGTCGGCAGGCTGGCGTCGAACGTTTTGCCGCCGGTGTATGCGTAGGCAGGTTGGCCTTGAACAGTGAGGATCATGCGGACTCCGGGCGGGATTGGGCAGCCGTGCCGGATGCAACGGCCGGGCTTGCCTTGGCGGCGTCAGGCGTAGTGGCAGCGCCTTGCGGCACACCGGCGCCGCTCGCTTTCTGCGCGGCCTTGAGCGCGCGCTTGAGGTCGTCGATCAGGTCGTCGGGATCTTCGAGCCCGATCGAGAGACGGATCGTGCCTTCGGCAATGCCGGCCGCGGCGAGCGCGGCGGCGTCCATGCGAAAGTGAGTGGTCGATGCGGGATGGATCACCAGCGAGCGCGCGTCGCCGACGTTCGCCAGATGTGAGAACAGCGAGAGCGCTTCGATGAAGCTGCGTCCGGCGGCGCGATCGCCGCGCAGATTGAAGCTGAACACGGCGCCCGCACCGCGCGGCAGCAGCCGCCTGGCAAGCGCGTGGTCCGGATGGGTCGGCAGTTCCGGATAGGCGACCGATTCCACCGCGGCGTGAGCCGCGAGGAAGTCGACCACCCGGCGAGTATTGGCGACATGCCGTTCCATCCGTAGAGGCAGCGTCTCGATGCCTTGCAGGAGTTGCCAGGCGGCCTGCGGATGCAGGCAGGCGCCGAAGTCGCGCAAGCCTTCGCGGCGCGCGCGCAGCAGGAACGGCGCGACGGTGCTTTCCTCGGTGAACACCATGCCGTGAAAGCCGTCGTAAGGCTCGGTGAACTCAGGGAAGCGCCCCGAGGCTTCGAAGTCGAACGTGCCGCCGTCCACCAGCACACCGCCTATCGTGGTGCCGTGGCCGCCGAGAAATTTGGTGGCCGAGTGGTAGACGAAGTCGGCGCCATGCTCGAACGGTTTGAGCAGATAAGGCGTGGTGAAGGTCGAGTCGACCAGCAGCGGCACGCGCTGCTCATGCGCGATCTGCGCCACGGCGGCAATGTCGAGCACGTCGAGGCCGGGATTGCCGAGCGTTTCGCCGAACAGCAGGCGTGTATTGGGGCGCAGCGCGGTACGCCAGGCGTCGAGATCGCCGGGTTTGACGAAGGTCGTCTCGATGCCGAAGCGCCGCAGCGTGTAGTGCAGCAGGTTGTGCGAGCCGCCATACAGCGCGCTGGAGGCGACGATATGCGAGCCCGCGCCCATCAGCGTGGCGATGGCCAGATGCAAGGCCGCCTGGCCGCTGGCGGTGCCGATCGCGTCCGCGCCGTTTTCCAGCGCGGCCACGCGTTCCTCGAACACGGCCACGGTCGGATTCGAGATGCGGGAATAGACGTGGCCGGCGCGCTCCATGTTGAAGAGCGCCGCGGCGTGGTCCGAATCGCGGAACGAAAACGAGGTAGTCTGGTATATCGGCGTGGCGCGCGCCCCGGTGCTCGGGTCGGGAACGGCGCCTGCGTGCAGCGCAAGCGTGTCGAAACGGTTGGCGGACATGCTGGACGGCGGGGCCACGAACGGCCTCGCGAAAGGTGAAAGTGGCGGCCATCCTATCATCGGCATCACGTGCATCAAGCGCGGTTTTCCCGGTGCGAGCCGGCGAGGCGAGCCGGATTCGGGCCCGCGAAAGCCCGCTGAGCCTTGATGGGCGGGCCGCTTTCCTTTTATGGGTCTTTCCGCTAGGATCGAAAATCATTGATGCATTATTAGCTTAACGGGCAATTCGGGAGACAGATCATGCGAGTCAGCGACATTCTTAAAGTCAAAGGCAACACCCTATTCACGGTCACGCCGGATACCACGCTGCACGACGCAGTCAACGCCATGGCCGAGCACGACATCGGCTCGCTGGTGGTGATGGAATACGGCGACCTCGTCGGCATGCTGACGTTTCGCGAAATCATCAATACGTTGAGCAAGAACGGCGGCAGCGTCGGCACCTCCACGATCCGCAAGGTCATGGACGATCATCCGCTCACCTGCACGCCCGAAACGGACGTCAATGAAGTCCGCCGCATGATGCTCGAGCATCACGTGCGCTATTTGCCGGTCATGGAAAGCCGCACGCTGATGGGCGTGATCTCGTTCTACGACGTCGCGAAGGCAGTGGTCGAGGAGCAGGGTTTCGAAAACCGCATGCTCAAGGCTTATATCCGCGATTGGCCCGAAGAGCAGCAGGAACAGCAGCAGGCGCGCTAACGTGCGCTAGTGCCGGCCGGTGTCCGAACACTGACCGCGGCGCTCGAGCCGCTGCGGTGAGCACGAGGATGCCCGAACAGGCAGCCAGGGCGCGCGCGAAAGCGTGCGCTTTTTTTGTGTCCGGCGCAGTGGCCGGTTGTGGACTCCCAGAACTTCATGAGCGATCGCCCGTTACCTGCTGCCCGACAAGCCGCCCGTCAACACGAGGCGCATGAATCCCAGTTCAGGCTGCTTGGGCAGCGCCGTTTCGCGCCGTTTTTCTGGACCCAGTTCCTCGGCGCGATGAACGACAACGTCTTCAAGATCGGCTTTACGTCGCTCGTCACGTACCAGGCTGCGCGTTTTTCCGGCGTCGATCCGAAGACGGCGGCGTTCCTGATCTCGGCGATCTTCATCCTGCCGTTCGTGCTGTTCTCCGCGACCTCCGGCCAGATCGCCGACAAGTACGACAAGGCGATGCTCACGCGTTTCGTCAAGAGCTTCGAAATTGTCGTGATGCTGATCGGCGGAACGGGATTCTGGCTGCACAGCGCGCCGTTGCTGTATCTGTGCACGTTCCTGATGGGTGTGCACTCAACCGTGTTCGGACCGGTCAAATACTCGTACCTGCCGCAGCATCTGTCGAAGTCGGAGCTGGTCGGCGGTAACGGCATGGTCGAGATGGGTACCTTCGTGGCGATCCTGATCGGCACGATTGTCGGCGGCGCGGGCGCGGGATTTGTCGAACACGGCGCGGTGGTGCTCGCCTGCGCTTGCGTCGCGATCGCGCTGGTGGGGCGCGTCGTGTCGAGCTTCGTGCCGCAAACGCCGGCGCCGCAGGCCGATCTGCGCATCAACTGGAATCCGGTCAGCGAGACATGGCGCAACCTGAAGCTGGCGCGCGAAAACCGGACCGTGTTTCTGAGCCTGCTGGGGATTTCCTGGTTGTGGTTCGTCGGCGCGACGTTTCTCTCGTCGTTCTTCAGCTTTGCAAAAAATGTGCTGTCGGCCGACCCGGACGTCGTGACCGTGCTGCTCGGCACGTTTTCGATCGGCATCGGCCTCGGTTCGCTGATGTGCGAGAAGCTCTCCAAGCGGCGCATTGAAATCGGCCTCGTGCCGCTCGGCTCGATCGGCATGAGCGTGTTCGGCATCGATCTGTTTTTTGCGAGTCACGCGCTGCCGCCGGCAGGGCATCTGCTGAGCGTCGGCGAGTTCATGATGCGTCCCGCGCATTGGCGCGTGCTGGCCGATCTGTTCCTGCTCGCCATGTTCGGCGGCTTCTATAGCGTCCCGCTCTACGCGCTGATCCAGAGCCGCAGCCAGCCGAGCCACCGTGCGCGCATCATCGCCGCGAACAATATTCTGAATTCGCTGTTCATGATCGTTTCGGCGGTGATGGCTATGGCGCTGACCGCCGCGGGATTCAGCATTCCGGCGATCTTTCTCGTCACGGCGCTGCTCAATATCGTGGTGGCCGCTTACATCTATTCGCTGGTGCCCGAGTTTTTGCTGCGTTTTATTGCGTGGGTGCTGGTGCATACGTTCTACCGCATTCGTCTCGTGCATGCGGAGCGGATTCCGGAAGAGGGCGCGGCGGTGCTCGTGTGCAACCACGTGAGCTTCGTGGACGCGATCGTCATCATGGCCGAGAGCCCGCGGCCGATTCGTTTCGTGATGGACCATCACATCTTCAAGTCGCCGTTTGCCGGCTGGGTGTTCCGTCACGCGAAGGCGATTCCGATTGCCCCGGCGCATCAGGACGAGCAGTTGCTGGCGCAAGCCTATGAAAAGTGCGCGCAGGCGCTCGCCGAGGGCGACCTCGTGTGCATCTTTCCGGAAGGCAAGATCACCCGAACGGGCGAGATGAATCCGTTCCGTCATGGCGTGTCCGAGATCATTCGCCGCAGCCCGGCGCCGGTCATTCCCATGGCGCTGCGTGGTCTTTGGGGCAGCGTGTTTTCGCGTGCGGACGACGCGCACTGGCCGCGGCCGATCCACAAAGGCATCATGAGCCGGCTGACGCTCGCCGTGGGTGAGCCGCTCGAGCCGGCGGCGGCGACTCCCGAGGCGCTGCAGCAGATCGTCACAGAGTTGCGCGGGGCGCGGAAGTAGAGCGGGAACCCGAGCGGCCGGGCTGGCATAATAGCGCTTTCCCCGTTTTTCTTTGGACGACGCCCATGTCCGGCAACACGCTCGGTACGCTTTTCACTGTCACGACCTTCGGCGAATCGCACGGCCCCGCTATCGGCTGCGTGATCGACGGCTGCCCGCCGGGCATGGCGCTCAATGAAGCCGACATCCAGTTCGAACTCGACCGCCGCAAGCCCGGCACGTCGCGCCACGTCACGCAGCGCCAGGAAGAAGACAAGGTCGAGATCCTGTCGGGCGTGTTCGAAGGGCAGACCACCGGCGCGCCGATCGCGCTGCTGATTCGTAATACGGACCAGCGCAGCAAGGACTACGGCAACATCGTCGAGACGTTCCGTCCGGGCCACGCCGACTACACCTACTGGCAGAAATACGGCATCCGCGACTACCGTGGCGGCGGCCGTTCGTCGGCGCGTCTGACCGCGCCCACGGTGGCGGCAGGCGCGGTTGCCAAGAAGTGGCTGCGAGAGAAGTTCGGCACCGAGATCCGCGGCTACATGGCGGCGCTCGGCGAGATCGACGTGCCGTTCGTCGACTGGGCGCACGTGCGCGAGAATCCATTCTTCGTGCCGAACGCGGACATCGTGCCGCAACTGGAAGCGTATATGGACGCGCTGCGCAAAGACGGCGATTCGATCGGCGCGCGCATCAATGTGGTGGCGTCCGGCGTGCCGGTCGGCCTGGGCGAGCCGTTGTTCGACCGCCTCGACGCGGACATCGCGCATGCCATGATGGGCATCAACGCGGTGAAGGGCGTCGAGATCGGCGCGGGTTTTGCCAGCGTCGCGCAACGCGGTTCGGTGCATGGCGACGAGTTGACGCCTGAGGGTTTCGTCGGCAATCACGCGGGCGGTGTGCTCGGCGGTATTTCGACGGGGCAGGACATCACAGTGTCGATCGCGATCAAGCCGACGTCGAGCATTCGCACGCCGCGCCGTTCGATCGACAAGGCGGGGCAGCCGGTAGTCGTCGAAACGTTCGGGCGGCATGACCCGTGCGTTGGCATTCGTGCCACGCCGATCGCCGAGTCGATGCTCGCGCTGGTGCTGATCGACCATGCGCTGCGCCATCGCGCGCAATGCGGCGACGTAGTCGTCAATACGCCGAAGATCGCGGCTAGCGCGCCTTAACGGGCGTCTGCAACCTTCCGCGTTCGTACTGCGCGTGTCGCCTTGTCTTTCATGACCGATCTCAATTCCGAGCAGGCGAATAGCCATCTCGCGAGCCTGCGTGCGCGCGCTGCCGCGCCGGGAGCCGTCGCGGGAGACTGGTGTGCATTCGGGCAGGCGTTGCTGCAACACGTCGGCCCCGACAAGGCGGGCCAACGTGAAGCGCTCGCCGCGCTGGTACGCGCTTACCAACTCGATCCCTCCTGCGAACCCACGCTGCTTCACACGATTGCGCAAACGGCCTTCGTCGTGCGGGACTGGCCGCTGGTCGACTCGGCCGCGGGCTTGCTGCTCGCGCGCCACGCCGAAGATGCCAACGCGCTGATCTGGCGCGCGGCCGCCGTGCAGCAGCGCAACGACTTTGCCTCCGCCGAAGCGCTATTGCGCGAGGCGGTGCGCGTCGTGCCCGGCAATCCAGTGGCGCTGCACAAGCTGGCACTGTGCATCAAGGAACAGGCACGCCTCGACGAAGCGGAGGCGCTGCTCAGGCAGGTGCTGGTGCTCGCGCCGGACAATGCGCATGCGCTGTTCGATCTGTCGGAACTCGAAATTCGCACTGGGCGTTTTGCCGAGGGTTGGGCGCATTACGAGGCGCGCGTCGCATTCGCCGGGGGCGAACTGAATAACGCGCAAAGTGCGCTCGCGGCGATCAGCGCGCATTGGCAGGGCGAACCGCTCGCCGGCAAGACGCTGGTTGTCTACGGCGAGCAAGGCAACGGCGATTGCCTTTGGGCGGTGCGTTTCCTGCCATTGCTGGCCGAGCGCGCGCGGCGCGAAGGCGGCCGCGTGATCTTCGACCACGACGGACCCTTGCGGCATTTATTCGAGCGGATGCTGCCTGCCGATCTGCCGCTCGAAACGAGCCTGGAAACGCGGCCTGATTTCCATTGCGGGCTGATGAGCTTGCCGCTGCGGCTCGGCATCGTCGATGCGACGAGATGGGGCGCACCGTACCTCAGCGCGGATCCCGCGCTCGTGCAGACATGGCGCGAGCGGGTCGAAGGGCAGATGGCTGGCAAGCCCGGCAATCGAATGGTGGGGCTGGTATGGAACGGCAATCCGGACCATATCCGCGACTTGCGGCGCTCGGTGCCGATCGAGCAAATCGAGCCGCTATTGAGCGTGCCGGGCGTGAGCTATTTTGCGCTGTCGCCGGGGCGGGGCGAGACGGTCGCGCAATGGCGCGCCAAGGGTTTCGACATCGTCGATCTGACGCATCATTTTCAGTCCGGTTTCGACGACGTGGCGGCGTTGCTGGCGAATCTGGACCGGGTGGTCACGATCGACAGTGGGCCCGCGCATCTTGCCGGGGCGCTCGGTGTGCCGACCTCCCTGATGATCGACCACGTATCGGCCTGGTTCTGGGGTGACGGATCGCAGGTTACAGCCTGGTACGATTCGATCGAACTGGTGCGGCAGCCCCGGGTCGGCGACTGGGCACCGGTGGTGGCGAAGGTGCGGGAGCGGATTGAAGCGATGAGGCAACGCTGAGGGTTTCGCCTTCGCAACGCGGGCATTCGAAAGGACGCGCTGCGAAGGTCATTGAAGCGTGAATTACATATTCGGATAGTTCGGTCCGCCGCCGCCTTCAGGCGTGACCCACACGATGTTCTGCGTCGGGTCCTTGATGTCGCAGGTCTTGCAGTGCACGCAGTTCTGCGCATTGATCACGAGGCGCTCGCCGCCATCGTCGTTCTTGACGAACTCATACACCGCCGCCGGGCAATAGCGCGATTCCGGACCCGCGTAGGTCTGCCAGTTCACGTTTACCGGCACGGACGGGTCTTTCAGCGTCAGATGCGCCGGCTGGTTCTCTTCATGATTCGTGTTCGAGATGAACACTGACGAGAGGCGGTCGAACGTCAGCTTGCCGTCCGGTTTCGGATAGACAATCTGCTTGCACTGGGACGCCGGCTTGAGCATTTCGTGGTCCGAATGCTGGTGATGCAGCGTCCACGGCACATTGCCGCCCAGCAGCTTCTGCTCGATGCCCACCATCAGCGTGCCCAGGTACAGGCCCTTGCTCATCCACTGCT
>NZ_LXKA01000255.1 GCF_001645125.1 Paraburkholderia ginsengiterrae
GGCGATGCGCTGTTACATGGCGGCAGTCATGCTCGGTGTAGAGAGTCAGTTGGGAAGGAGAGTGAGCTCGGCTGGGCGCGCGCGAGGTGGCGGTTATGAGCGGGGATGGGTCGTCAGCGGAAAAGCGCGCTGAGGGACTTGGGGTTGATGGGGGCAGGGGAGGGCGCTGTGAGGCCGTGGAGGACGCAGAGGGGCGCGGCGGGCGGGTGGTCGCCAGGGCCGTCGCGGCGCGTTTGCAGCCGGCCGGCGGCCTCTTTCACCGCGATGCGGCAGCGTGGGAGGAGGATCAGCCTGCATTGCTCTGGCTGGCGAGCGCGGCCTGCGCCTGGGCAATGGCCTCCTGGTCGCGCAGGTAGTAGTGAGTGGTGGGGTTCAGGTTCTCGTGGAGTTAATAGGAGGGCGGCACGCCGTTCGGGATGTTCAGGCCGGCGATGTCCTCGTCGGAAATATTG
>NZ_LXKA01000256.1 GCF_001645125.1 Paraburkholderia ginsengiterrae
GCGGGAGTGGGTGGTGTGGGGCGAGGTGGGGATGGCGCCGAGGGTGGTGGAGTGCGATGTCGGGGCTCGGGCGCAGAGGGTGGCGTGGGCCAGGGGCAGGGGGGGGGGCGGCGGCGGGTGGGAGGGGGGCGGGGGCGACGGGGGCGGGAGTGGGGGTCGGGCCGGGCAGGTGCGGGGGCGGGGGGTGGGGTCGGCGAGTGTGCGGAGGGGATGATACAGAGGGGCGCGCGAGATCATGCCAAGGGGATCGGCTATCTGGCTGGCGGTCACGTGGTCGCGATGTGCGGGGGGATGTTACCGTTCGCGTGGGTCGCAATCGTACTTGCCTGGCAGCTGGAAGGTCAGCTCGGCGCCAGGGTGCTCGTTGTCGGCGTGGGGGTCTGTGTGCTGAGCGGCAGACGCCATCCCCGTGTGCTTGCGCGAATCCCGTGGGGTGGGCTCGCTCTATGGG
>NZ_LXKA01000257.1 GCF_001645125.1 Paraburkholderia ginsengiterrae
TCGCACCATCAGCTTGCCCCCTTCACGCCAATCGCGTATGAGACCCGCTCCGATCGAGCACGACATGCTCACGCCCCGCGAGCAGAGTCACTGGTATCCCTGCCTCATGTACCATTCTACTGCCGCGTGCCCAACGACCACGCCTAGCGCCACCGCCAATCTCCAGGACTATTCCTCTCTCCCTCGCCCCCCATGCCCCCTCCCCCGCCCTCCCTTCCCTTCCGCCTTACCGTCCCGCAAATGCAGATGCCGCCCCCCCCGCTTCGAGCCTACGACCGCCAGCTTCATGCTCGCACGCGTGGCCCCGACGTATAGCTGCCGCTCCCCGCGTTACCACAACGTATCTCATACGACCTCGGTTAAACTCTCCCACCGCGCTCGCTGCCGTCCGACACCGTACACTGCTTCGAATCTGTCGTCAATCCCTCGGTCGGCGGGATGGCCTTCGCGC
>NZ_LXKA01000258.1 GCF_001645125.1 Paraburkholderia ginsengiterrae
GACGGGGAGGGTGGTGGGACGGGAGCCGAGCGGGGAGGGGGAGGTGCGCAGGAGGGGGGGGATCGGCGAGGGGGTGATTGGCTGTGCGGCGGGAGCGCGGTGTGTGGTGGTGGGGGGGAAGCAGGGGGACGGTGTGGCATGAGAGGGCGGTCAGTGGTGAGGCGGGGGGATGGGGTGGGTGGGGGGGGAGGGGATGGGGGTGGGGGTCGTCGGGACCGGGCCATAGAGCACGGTAGGTTAAGGGGGGCGGGTACGGGGGCAGGTAAGGGTGTTGGTGGCCTGGGGATTGCCCCACATGGTGGTGTGGCGGGAGGCGGGGGATGGCAGGGAGCGGACGGTGGTGCCGGTGTTGCGGGTCGCCGTGGCGGCCAACAGCGGGCTTGTGACGGTCGAAGAGGTGACCGTGCGGGCGTCGAGCCCGACGTTGTACGGCGTGGTGTTGGTGCAGGTG
>NZ_LXKA01000259.1 GCF_001645125.1 Paraburkholderia ginsengiterrae
GGTGAGGCGGGGGAGGGGGGAGGGGTGTGCGGGGGAGGGGAGGGTCAGGCGTGCCGAAGGTATGGAGACGTGCGCGGGGCGATCGTGGGGGGGGAGGGTGTAGTGGAGGGGGAGGGCGAGCTGAGGATGGAGGGCGAGCGCGCTGGCGATCGAGTCGTGCGGGGGGGGGGGAGAGGTGGGGGGGAGGGGAATGCGCGACGGAGGTGTGCGGGCCGCATCGGAGAGGGGTGGCGGGGGAGCGGTGCGGAGGCGGAAGGCGGACGAAGGATACAGTGAGGAGGGGCGGGGGGTGCAGATACATGAGCGGGGCGGAAAGGGGGTTGCAGTGAAGCGGGAAGGGGGGCAGACGGAGGATGGTGGGGCGGTAGCTGGGCGGGAGGGTGGGCACGAACAGGAGCTCGTGCTCGCGGGGAGATGGGGGGGGGGGGGGGGGGGCGGTGACATCGAGCGC
>NZ_LXKA01000260.1 GCF_001645125.1 Paraburkholderia ginsengiterrae
AAGCAGAGCAAGACAACTGGACGCGGTTGGGCAGGCGGTGCACACCACTGCTGCCTCGGGATCCGGCCTTGCCGGACCGGACAGCGAGTTTTTCAGATAGCGTCGAATCAGTGCGACACACCTGATTCAACATGATCACGGCAGGGCGCGGCGATTAGATCCACAGCAGGTTGTGCATGTTGGGGAGTGGTTCGTTTGCCGGGGGTGCCAGATAGCGCGAACGGAAGGGAAAAGAATGCGGAGTGGGGGGTGTGGGGGTGTAGTAAGCGGGGGGTGGGGATAGTCGGGGCCGGGGGGAAAGGGGCATCGGGCGGGACGGGTGGGGCGGGAGAGTGGCCGGGGTGGCAGCTAAGGGGGGTGGGTGTGGGGGGAGCGAGGGGACGATGGAGGCGGAGGGGGCCGGCGTCGAGGTGGTCGGGCGGGGGGGGGGGGGGGAGGGCGGGGCGATGG
>NZ_LXKA01000261.1 GCF_001645125.1 Paraburkholderia ginsengiterrae
CCCCCTCCCCCCCCCCCCCTCTCCCGCCCCCCCCGCCCACACCCTTCGCCGCCAGTCACCCCTCGCCCCACCCTCGCACCCCCCGTTTGTCCCGTCACTCCTACGCCTCCCCCTCCACCATCCCTTGCCCGACTCCCGCCCCCTCCTCCACCCCCACCGCCACCCCCCATAGCCACAATCTCTCCTCCATACGCTTCCACCCCTTACCCCGCACGCCCTCGTCCCCACCCGCCCCCTCCGCGCTCCCTCCCTGCACCACCGTCTCCACCCCCGCCCCCTGCCGCGCCCGCGCTCTCTCCGGCTTTCCTCCCGCTCGCAGCTCTCGCCTCCGCCTCCCGCGGTCCTGCATCTCCCGCTCGCCGCGCCCACCCTACACCTGATCCACCCCGGCCCTGGCCGCGCCACGCACTCCCTCCGCCTCCCCGCACTCGCCCCGCTGTGCTTCTACC
>NZ_LXKA01000262.1 GCF_001645125.1 Paraburkholderia ginsengiterrae
AAACCGCCCGCAAATCCATCCCCAGCAACACCAGGCCGTTCCCTCCCACGACTGAACGCCCTTTCCCGTGTCCGCGACGCTCATACTCGCCTCCCTATCTTTGACCTGGCCTTCACTCGCGCCGCCAGTCTGTTGCTCCCATCTCACTTCCGTTCTGCGTCTGACGAGAATGGATGTGTCGTCTGTCTTGTCGCCGGTGCTGCTCGCGTCCACGTCTGCGCCCATTCCCGTCACTCCGACCTACCGCGCGTCGGCCGTGAATTACACCTCGCCCCACGTCCCCTTCACCCGATCCGACTTCGTCGAGCCAGCACGTCGCGCGTGCCGCCGTCTCAATGCACCTATCACGAACGGTGCGGGACTCCTCAACTTCGTGCCACGCCGGCGCCTCGTCCGCGCTCGCCGCTCCTCCGACGCGTCCGCGGTCATGTCGTGGGTGTCCCGCAGCA
>NZ_LXKA01000263.1 GCF_001645125.1 Paraburkholderia ginsengiterrae
AGGGGGACAGACCGCTGCTAGGGACATGGGGTGGGCCGCGCGGAGCTTGTGGCGACCAGCCAGGCGACGGCCGCCGACTCGATGGCGGCCGCAGTCGTCCACCGGAATTTGCGCGGAGCCGATAACAACGCAGTCGGCTTCCAGCTCGGTGTCGATCACAATATATCGAAGCGAACCAGCTTCTACGCGCGGGCTGGTTACATGAAGAACAATGGCAGCTCGACGTCGAGCTGCCATTGTTCTTCATGTAACCAGCCCGCGCGTAGAAGCTGGTTCGCTTCGATATATTGTGATCGACACCGAGCTGGAAGCCGACTGCGTTGTTATCGGCTCCGCGCAAATTCCGGTGGACGACTGCGGCCGCCATCGAGTCGGCGGCCGTCGCCTGGCTGGTCGCCACAAGCTCCGCGCGGCCCACCCCATGTCCCTAGCAGCGGTCTGTCCCCCT
>NZ_LXKA01000264.1 GCF_001645125.1 Paraburkholderia ginsengiterrae
CCATAACGCCTGCTACCGTATCGAAACTGCCGAAAACCACGATTCTATCATCCCCTGCCGCACGTCTTAGCGCGCCTCGTTAAGCCTCTGCCGGTGCTGCGGACCGCCTCGCGCTGCTCTCGTCACCCTCTCCCACCCCCGGCCCCCGCAACTCCCTCTCCTGTTCCTCCGCCGACGCGGCCCGCGCGGGCGTGCAGGGACGCTGTCTTGCGGTGGTGTCCGGCGCAGTGCGTTCGCTTGCGCTGCGTCGCCCCGCGCCGCTCGAGGCGCTCATGTGCGTCATCGACGTACCGACCGTACGGGTGCTGGCCGGCGCGCATCTGGTTCTACTCCCCTGCCCCCCGCTCACCTTGTCACTCGTCCCTACTTCTCACTGTAGGTCGCTCTCGCTCTACGTCCTCCCGTCCGCCATCTGTTCCCTAACCCTTCTCCACCCGTTTCTCTCCTT
>NZ_LXKA01000276.1 GCF_001645125.1 Paraburkholderia ginsengiterrae
GAGACGGCACGTGCGACTGCAGTGAGGCGGAGACGTGGTGGGCTGCGTGGTGGGGAGTCGGAGCGAGGACGCGCAGCGTGCTAGGCGGAAGAAGCGGCGGCGGACCGCCGACGCGGCCGAGGCGGGGGGGCATCGGGCGCGCGAGTAGGGAGCGGGGGGTGGGGACGAAGTCGCGCCGTGCGGGGATGAGGGGCGCAGCGTGTGTGGGAGCGACAGTGGGGACGGGGCGCCGCGCCGTTTCGAAGGGGAACGAGGCGCGGCGGCACGTGGCGGGCGCGGCGTCGTGAAACCCGTGGAAAGCACGGACGGCGACCGTTCGGACCGCCCGGCACGCGCTCCGCGCGACGAGGGCGACAGTCGTGGCGATCGTGCACCGGCCCGAGGCGAATTCGGCGACGGTCCGGCACGCGGCGCTGAACGGTCCGAGCGCACCGAACGTCCTGCCCGCACCTTCGACAAGGCACTGCCGGCTGCTACACGCCGCTTCAGCGACGACCGTCCCGCGCGCGCCGACAAGCCGCGCGCCGCCCCACGCGCCGAGCGCCACGCCGAACCCGATGCCGCCCCGCGCACGCCGCGCCGCGACTACGAAGACGCGCCGGGCACCTTGCGTCTCTCGAAACTGATGTCCGAACTCGGCCTGTGCTCACGCCGCGAGGCCGACGAGTGGATCGAAAAAGGCTGGGTGCTGGTGGACGGCGAACGCGTCGATACGCTCGGTACCAAAGTTCGCCCCGACCAGCGTATCGAAATCGACCCCGCAGCCGAAGCCGCGCAAGCGAGCCAGGTGACGGTGCTGATCCACAAGACCGTGGGCTTTGTCTCGGGTCAGGCGGAGGACGGCTATCAGCCGGCCATCACGCTGGTCACGCCGGAGAATCGCTGGGAAGGCGACCGTTCGGACATCCGCTTCTCCGTCGCGCATTTACGGCAGCTCGCGCCGGCCGGCCGGCTGGATATCGATTCGACGGGGCTGCTGGTGCTGACTCAGGACGGCCGCATCGCGAAACAGCTGATTGGCGGTCATTCGGAGATCGACAAGGAGTATCTGGTGCGCGTGTCGTTCGGCGAGCACACCACCGACGTCGAAGGCCATTTCCCGCCGGAAAGCCTCGCGTTGTTGCGCCACGGCCTGTCGCTCGACGACTTGCCTCTGAAACCGGCGCAGGTCAGCTGGCAGAACGGCGAGCAATTGCGTTTCGTCCTGCGCGAGGGGAAGAAGCGCCAGATCCGCCGCATGTGCGAACTGGTCGGCCTCGAAGTGATCGGCCTGAAGCGCGTCAGAGTGGGCCGCGTGATGCTGGGCGCGCTGCCGCCGGGGCAGTGGCGCTATCTGTCACCGGACGAGTCGTTCTGACGCCGCGCGTCTGACGCTCACTCAATAAAAAAACCCACGCCTCGGCGTGGGTTTTTTGTTGCCGCATATATTGCGACAGACGGCAGACAGCGACCTCAGTCGTCGTTACCCGGATCCATATCCGGAAACAGCACTTCCGTGAAGCCGAACTTCGCGAAATCGTTGATCCGCATCGGATACAGCTTGCCGATCAGGTGATCGCATTCGTGCTGCACGACACGCGCATGAAAGCCCTCGGCCACACGGTCGATCGGCTTGCCGTATTGATCGAAGCCGTGATACCGGATCATCGAAAACCGGCTCACCGCGCCGCGCAGACCCGGCACCGACAGGCAGCCTTCCCAGCCCTCTTCCATGTCCAGCGAAACCGGCGTGACGGTCGGGTTGATCAGCACGGTTTCCGGCACCGGCGGCGCGTCCGGATAGCGCTCGTTGTGCCCGAAACCGAAGATCACCACCTGCAGATTGACGCCGATCTGCGGCGCGGCGAGGCCCGCGCCATTCGCGTCGTGCATGGTCTCGAACATGTCTTTCACGAGTTCATGCAATTCGGGCGTGTCGAAGTGATCAACCGGCTCGGCAATGCGCAGCAGGCGCGGATCACCCATCTTGAGAATTTCGTGGATCATGAATGCCCCTCCAGGAGCTTACGCATACCATCTTCGTCGAGTACGGGGACGCCGAGTTCCTCGGCTTTCACCAGTTTGCTGCCCGCTTCGGCCCCCGCCACCACATAGTCTGTTTTCCTCGACACCGACCCGGCCACCTTCGCGCCAGCCGCCTCCAGCATTTCCTTCGCTTCTTCGCGGCCGAGGGTCGGCAAAGTGCCGGTCAATACCACCGTCTTGCCGGCCAGCACGCCTTGCGGCGCCTTCGGCGCGGGCGGCCCCTCCGGCCAGGACACCTTGCCCGGCGCGCGCAACTGCTCGATCACCGTGCGGTTGTGGTCTTCGGCAAAGAACTGATGAATCGACTCGGCGACCACCGGTCCCACGTCGTTGACCTCCAGCAACGCTTCGACCGACGCGTCCATGATCGGATCCAGCGAGCCGAAGTGCTTCGCCAGGTCCTTCGCGGTCGATTCGCCCACGTGGCGGATGCCAAGCGCATAGATAAAGCGCGCCAGCGTGGTGTGCTTGGCCTTCTCGAGTGAATCAAGCAAGTTCTGTGCGGATTTTTCGGCGAATCGGTCGAGCTCGGCGAGCGTCGCAAAGCCGAGGTTGAACAGATCGGCCGGTGTGCGCACCAGGTTCTGCTCGACCAGCTGATCGATGATTTTTTCACCGAGACCGTCGATATCCAGCGCGCGCCGTTGCGCGAAATGCCACAGCGCCTGCTTGCGCTGCGCCGGACAGAACAGGCCACCGGTACAGCGGGCAATCGCCTCGTCCGGCAGCCGCTCGATACTCGAGCCGCACACCGGGCAGTTCGTGGGCATCACGAACTCGCGCGCGTCGTCCGGGCGGCGGTCGAGCAGCGCGCTCACCACCTCGGGGATCACGTCGCCGGCACGCCGGACAATCACTGTGTCGCCGATGCGGATATCCTTGCGCCGCACTTCGTCTTCGTTATGCAGCGTGGCATTGGTGACGGTCGCGCCGCCGACGAACACCGGCTCCAGCCGTGCCACCGGCGTGATCGCGCCGGTGCGGCCAACCTGCACGTCGATCGCGACCAGTTTGGTCAGCGCTTCCTGCGCGGGAAATTTGTGCGCCAGCGCAAAACGCGGCGCGCGCGACACGAAGCCGAGCGCATCCTGCTCGTCGCGCCGGTTGACCTTGTAGACCACGCCATCGATGTCGTACGGCAGCGTCTCGCGTTTCTCGCCGACTGTGTGGAAGAACCCCAGCAGGCCCGCGGCACCCTCCACCACGGCCCGTTCGCCGTTCACCGGCAAACCGAGTTCCTTGTACCAGTCGAGCAGCTCGCTATGGGTAGCCGGCATCTCCATGCCTTCGAGCACGCCGATTCCATAGGCAAAAAACGACAGCGGACGCTGCGCGGTGATCTTCGAATCGAGTTGGCGCAAGCTGCCTGCCGCGGCATTGCGCGGATTGGCGAATTCTTTCTGCTCCGCGGCCCGCTGGCGTTCGTTCAGGCGTTCGAAGTCGCGTTTGAACATCAGCACTTCGCCGCGCACGTCGAGCACATGCGGTATGCGTTTGCCCTTGAGCTTGAGCGGAATGGAGCGGATCGTGCGGACATTGCCGGTCACGTTCTCGCCGGTGGTGCCGTCGCCGCGCGTGGACGCCTGGACAAACGTGCCGTCGACGTAGCGCAACGAGATGGCGAGGCCGTCGAACTTCAACTCCGCCGCGTAATCGACCGGCACCGGCGGTTCGCTCGCGTTCTTGCCGAGCGCATCACCTACGCGTTTGTCGAACGCGACGATGTCTTCGTCCGCGAAACCGTTGTTCAGGGACAGCATGGGCAGGTCGTGCACGACCTGCCCGAAGCCGCTCGCCGCCTCGCCGCCCACGCGCTGGGTGGGCGACTCCGGCACGATCAGGTCCGGATGCTCCCTCCCGATACCCTCCAGTTCCTTGAAGAGCTTGTCGTATTCCGCATCGGGCAGGTCCGGCTGGTCGAGCACGTAGTACGCGTAGTTGGCGCGTTCAAGTTCCGCGCGCAGCCACGCGGCCCGTTCGGCCGGAGCATGGGTTGCTGGAGATGGGACGGGAGTTCGGGCCATGCTGTCGGAGGTTTCTTCGGTGAAATCGGACATTGGATTATCGCAGGAAGCGTGCCCCTTTACATCGGCCGAATGGCTGGCCGCGGCGCATCGCGCTTGCACCCCGCGGAAACGCGTGACTACGCCGCCGGAAATGACAACGGCCGCACATCGTGCGGCCGTTGAAGAAACCGGTCTAACGCGGAGATTACTGGCTGAACAAACGCCGCGTGGCGGGCGACCCCGCCGGAATGCCGGCCTGTTCGAGCTTCGCGTAGAGCGTCATCAACTGCTTTTCAATCGCGAGCAAAGCCGATTCCGGCAACGGACGGCGGCCGTCGTCGACCACTCGTCCGCCGATGCGCTCGGCCAGCGACTTCGCGTAATCGCACATCAGGCGGAACGGCAGGATGTCCTCATCGGCCACCGGCACGTCGAGCACCAGCGTGATCATCTGGCCACCCTTGTACGTGAGGTCGTCGCGCAGGAAGTTGGTGTCGCCGAATTGCAGCATGAATACCGGGCTCTGCTTCGCGTCGAGCTTGACGAAGCGCGTGCCGTCGCGCGAGAGCAGCAAACCGTCCTGCGACGCGATTGCCTGCACGTAGTTCGCCGACCACGGCGCGCCGTCGGAGAGCACGTTGATCGACAACTGCGCGTCGCACTGCGCGGCAAAGCCGTCGAGCTCGCGCGCCATTGCGACCGTTTCGAGCATATCGGGAAATTCCGGCGACGCATCCAGCGCGTCGGCGAACTGCTGCACACCGGTCACGAACTCGGAAAACTCCAGTTCGTTGAGTGCGCCGCTGCGGTTCGCCAATTGCGCGGCCGCGCGCAGTTCTTCGTAGCGTGCGCCGTTCTGCAGCAGTTCCCACCCGCCGCCTTCGAGCTTGCCCTCGATGTGCACCGGTTTGCTGCCCGCGCGCCGCAGACGCTGCGCCAGCGGAATCACCTTGTCGGCCGCCACGGTGCCGTTCAGACGGATCGGTACGATGCAGTCGATCCGGCGATCGACGATAGCCGGCGGCGCCGACGAGATCGTCGTGGCAGCCGGCAGAATCGGTTCGGCCGGCTCGTCGGACGAACGCGCGGCGGCTTGCGCGGCCTTGGCCGATTCAGCGCCCTCGCCGCTTTCGGCCTGCGCCACATCGCCGGCTTCGGGGTAACCGTTCGGCGAAGTCATCTCAGCCTGGATATCGGCCGGTGTGTCGAGCGGCGCGGCCGCGGAACCGCCAAAGGTCGGTTCGACGCGCGCAGCGGTGGTCTCGGCCGCCGCGTCCGAACCCACCACAGGCTCGCGGCGCGTGGTGGGCCGGGCCGGCTCGATGAACGGGCTCTGTTCTTCCTGATCGTCCCGCGCAAAGTTGTCGGCGGTCTCGGCCGGCATCGGCCGCGGCATCTTCCGGCGCACCTTCGCGCCCTGCCACGCGTTGTACACGACCACGCCCCCGACCACCACGGCTCCCGCGCCGATCAAACCGAGTGTCAACTCGTCCATGCATGCTCCATCAGCAATTCTTCTATCTGCACGCCAAGGCGTTCACCCCATGTGTCGCGCGGCCAATGGCCGCTGCGCTGCACACGGGCGCCCGCGCAGCTTAACTTAAACGATATTCTGGGCGAAACCTGCAGCCGTTTCCATGTCGACCGCAACGATCCGCGACACGCCCTGCTCCTGCATGGTCACGCCGATCAACTGCTGCGCCATTTCCATCGCGATCTTGTTGTGCGAAATGAACAGGAACTGGGTCTTGTCCGACATCGCACGCACGAGGTTCGCGAAACGTTCGGTGTTGGCGTCGTCGAGCGGCGCGTCCACTTCGTCGAGCAGACAGAACGGCGCCGGATTCAGCTGGAACATCGCGAACACGAGAGCGGTTGCGGTCAGCGCCTTTTCGCCGCCCGACAGCAGGTGGATCGTCGAATTCTTCTTGCCCGGAGGCTGCGCCATGACCTGCACGCCGGCATCGAGAATTTCGTCGCCGGTCATGATCAGCCTCGCCTGCCCGCCGCCGAACAGGCGTGGGAACAGTTCGCCGAAATGACGGTTCACTTCGTCGAAGGTGCCTTGCAGCAGCGTGCGCGTTTCCGCGTCGATCTTGCGGATCGCGTCTTCGAGCGTTTCGATCGCGCTCGTCAGGTCGGCCGACTGCGAGTCGAGGAAGGTCTTGCGCTCGCTTGCCGCCTTCAGTTCGTCGAGCGCGGCCATGTTGACCGGACCAAGCGCGGTAATCGCGTTGTTGATGCGCGTGACTTCGCCTTGCAGATACGACGGCTTCATGTCCGGCGTGAGCTTGGCCTGCAATTCGGCCTCGTCCACCCCAGCCGCGGCCAGCTGCTCGATGAACTGTTCGCCGTTCAGGCGCGCCGCCTGCTCCTTCAGCTGCAGTTCGTTGATGCGGTCGCGCAGCGGCTGCAGCGCACGCTCGGCGGTGAGACGGGATTCGTCGGCGGCGCGCAGCTTGGCGGTCAGGTCGTCCAGTTCGAGACGCGCGGCATGCAGCGCCTCTTCCTTGACCGCGCGGATGTCGAGCGCGTCCTGCAAGCCCGTATGCGCGGTCTGCTCGTTGATCGTTTCCAGTTCGGCGCGCGCATCTTCCAGCGACGCCGCGACGCGCTCGCTCTGCTCGTGCGCGACCTGGATGCTGCGCTTCAATTCGTCGATACGGTTCGCCATGTTGCGCGCGGCGAAGCGCGCGTCGGTGGCGGCACGGTCGAGATCGCGCGCCTGGCCGCGCGCGGCGGTCACTTCTTCGTCGAGCGCCTCGAAGGCCAGTTGATGGTCTTCGAAACGCGCCTGCAATTCGGCGAGCTCGCCATCGTGGCGCTCGAAATTCGCTTCCGACTCCGCGCGCATCGCGCGCTGCTCGTCGATCTGCGCGGTGATCTCTTCGAGTTCCTCGCGAATCTGCGTGCTGCGCTGCGTGTAACGCTCGTGGGCCTGCGTGAGCTTGAGCACATCCATTTGCAAGGCGTGCACGCGCTGGGTAGCGCGCTCCGCCTGCTGGCGCAACTCGGTCAACGCCTGCGCCGCTTGCGTGTGGGCGGCCTCGGCGCGAATCGCGACAGCCTTCGCCTCGTCGGCGAGCAGGGCTTGCGCGCGCACCTGGCGCGCCAGATTCTCGATCTCCTGCTGACGGGCCAGCATGCCGGCCTGTTCGGAGTCGGCGGCATACAGTTGCACGCCGACCCGCGTCACCACGTGACCCGCCTTCACGACGAACGAGCCGCCTTCCGGCAATTGCGAGCGCATGCTGAGCGCCTGCTGCAGATCGTCGGCGACGAACGCGAGGCCGAGCCAGTCGTTCAGGACCGCGCGGATGCCCGCGTCGTCTATGCGCACAAGCGACAGCAGCGGCCGCAGCGCGGGCAGCGTGGCGGCCGGCTGACCGGCCACGGGCGGTGCATGGAAAGCGAGCTTGGCGGGTGGCGCGTCGGTGGCGAACGCCTTGACCCAGTCGAGGTTCGACACCTCGAGCGCCGCGAGCCGCTCGCGCAGCACGGCTTCGAGCGCGTTTTCCCAACCGGCTTCGACATGCAGCTTCTTCCACAGACGCGGCAGGCTGCCCAGCTCGTGCTTGTCGAGCCACGGCTGGATCTTGCCTTCGGTCTGGACGTTTTCCTGCAACTGCTTGAGCGCGGCAAGGCGCGCGTCGAGCTGATGAATCTGTGCGCTTTCCGACTGCACGCGCTCCTGCGCGGCGCGGCGCTCGCCGTCGAGACGCGGCAGCGTTTCCTGTGCGTCGGCTAGACGGGCCTGCGCGTCGTGCAGGATTTCCTCGTGCTCGGCAAGCTGCATGCGCAGGTCTTCGAGCTGCGCTTCGTCCGGCGCGTCGAGACCGCCCGCTTCCGACTTCAACCGCTCGTGACGCTGCTGCAGCTGCTGCAATTGCTGATCGGCATTGCGCTGATGCGCGGCTTCGAGCTTGAGCGCCTGTTCGGTCTGCGCGATGCCGCCGCGCTCGGCGTTCAGCTCGGCTTGCGCGTCGCGCCAGCGTGCTTCGAGCGCGGGCATTGCGTCGTGCTTCGCGGCCGCTTCTTCTTCGGCCAGCGCGGCCTTTTCTTCGGCGACGGCGAGTTGTTCCTCAGCGTCTTCGATATCGCCTTGCGCCTTTTCGGCTTGCGACTGCCACTGCTCGCGCTGCGCGTTCAGCGCGGCGATCTGCGCCTGCACGCGGTTGCGCGATTCGACGATGAACTTGATCTCGGCTTCGAGCCGGCTGACTTCCGCGTTCGCCTCATACAGCGCACCTTGCGCGCCCTGCATCGCGTCGCTGGCGGAGTAATGCGCGACCCGCAGCGTTTCGAGCTGCGCCTCGACTTCGCGCAGTTTGGCGGTTTGCGCCTCCAGGTCGATCTGAGCCTGTTCGATCGCGCGCTGCTGACGTTCCTGCTCGCCGCCGGCCTCGTTCTTGCGCAACAGCCACAGCAGCCGCTGCTTCTCTTCGCCGTCGGTCTGCAGTTCCTTGTAGCGCGTGGCGACGATGGCCTGCGCTTCCAGCTTCTCGAGGTTCGCCCCCAGTTCGCGGACGATGTCCTCGACCCGCGTCAGATTCTCGCGCGTGTCGTGCAGACGGTTCTCGGTTTCGCGGCGGCGTTCCTTGTACTTCGAGACGCCCGCGGCTTCTTCCAGGAACACGCGCAGTTCTTCCGGCTTCGCCTCGATCAGGCGCGCGATCATGCCCTGCCCGATGATCGCGTAAGCGCGCGGCCCGAGACCCGTGCCGAGGAAGATGTCCTGAATGTCGCGGCGGCGCGCCGGCAGATTGTTGATGTAGTAGCTCGACGTGCCATCGCGCGTGAGCACGCGCTTGACGGCGATTTCGGCATACTGGCCCCACTGCCCGGCGGCACGGCCGTCGGCGTTGTCGAACACGAGTTCGACGCTGGCGCGGCTACCCGGCTTGCGCGCGGTCGAGCCGTTGAAAATCACGTCCTGCATCGATTCGCCGCGCAGCTCGGAGGCGCGCGATTCACCGAGCACCCAGCGCACCGCGTCGATGATGTTGGACTTGCCGCACCCGTTCGGCCCCACCACGCCGACTAGCTGGCCCGGGACCTGGAAATGCGTGGGATCGACGAATGACTTGAAGCCAGCGAGTTTGATCGAGGTCAGACGCACGGCGATTTCGCTGTTTGAAAAAGGGAAAAAATAAAGGTGGCTCGCGATGGCCGCGCCAGCCGTTCGCCGATACAGCGCAACGGCCCGCGAAGCTTCGCAAACCCTCGAGATACGGGCGCCGACTTTACACGCTCAAGCATGCGTCAGCCAATGAGGGGGAATCATACCATCGCACGTGGGCGATTCTTACCGTCCTTACGGCCGTCGATCTCAGCGCCTGGCCCGCTGGCGAGACTTTCGTCCTGAACCTCCGGATCGGGCGGCATGGACTTGGTACGATGCACCCAACTGGACAGCGCCGAAGCCAGCACGATGCACACGCCACCCGCCCATTCGCGCGGGCCGGGCGTCTCCCGGGCGAAGAGCCATGCCGACAATGCCGTGACCACGAGCTCGAACAGCATGATGATCGACGCCCGGTTGGCCGGCACGCGCGCGAGCCCGTACTGCACCAGCATATTGTTCGAGGCGAGCAGAAAACCGAGGCCGAGCACCAGAAGCGCAGCCGTGCCCAGATGCGCGCCGGTGGGCGGCGCGGGCATGGCCTCGAACAGCGACGCGCACGCCCCGCAAATCGCCGCGCCGCCGAACACGGTCGCGGTGCGCATTTCCGGCTTCATATCCGGCAGGACGCGGCTCGTCTTGAGAATCAGCACGTTGCTCATGGCAAAGCCCATGCCGCCCATCAGGCCCGCCCATTCGGCGAGATTGCCAGGCATCGGAAGGCCCAGTTGCGGCGACCACAGCATGGTCATCGCGCCGGCGAGCGACAGCGCCGCGAGACCCGCGCCGGACCAGGTCAGCCGCTCATGCAGGATGAAATGCGCGAACAGCGCGGTCCACGCCGGAGTGAGGTAGAACAGCAGCAGCACACGCATCACCTGGCCGTGGATCGAACCCCACACGAAGCCAATGTTGGTCACGCCGGCGGCGAGCGCCAGTGCCGGCAGCAACCAGTGCCAGCGCACGGTCTTGAGCGCGCGGTAGCGCACCAGCAGCACGAACAGGCATCCTGCGGCGCTCGTCAGCGCACTGGCCGCGGTGCCGGTCACGCCGAGCGCCGCCAGCATCCGCAGCGGATACCAGATCATCCCCCACACCGAGGCGCCCAGCATGATCGCGAGCGTCGGCCAGCCATTGCGAAGCCAGTTGGTCATGGTGCCGGGCTCCTGCCGAAGCCGCGGATGGTGCTGTTACGGTCAAGGACCGCGGCGCGCGCGCGCCTGGCGGGTCCGGGTGTCTGCGGTACTGCTGCGTACATTGCTGCTCCTGCTTCCTTTCTGCGCGAACCGTCCGCGGTTCGCGCCGTTCCCGCTGCCGCGCATTGGCTGCGCCGCCTGGCGGGTTGCGCGGCTCGCACCATTGTGTGCCGGCGCGCCACGCTATAATCATCTGCTTGCTACTACCGTCCACTGCCGTCCGTTTGGCGCGTTTTCCCGCGCTTTGCCTTCGGCGCGCATGCCCGGCTTCTTCCTGCATCCGTCTGCGCCCACCCTCGATCAGGCTCGATCCGCCCAGTGAACCCGCTACTCGACTCCCTTCAGCCCTACCCGTTCGAAAAGCTGCGCGCGCTTTTCAAGGACGTCACGCCGCGTGCCGGCCTCGCGCATATCAGCTTCGGCATCGGCGAGCCGAAACATCCCACGCCCGCGCTGATCCGCGACGCGGTGGTGGCCTCGCTCGGCGGTTTGTCCGCCTATCCGGCCACGATCGGCACGCCCGCCCTGCGCGAGTCGATCGCGAAGTGGGTCACGCAGCGCTACAGCCTGCCGCCGCTCGATCCGGCAACCCAGGTGCTGCCCGTGTCGGGTTCGCGCGAAGCGCTGTTCGCGCTCGCCCAAACCGTGCTCGACCCGAACAGGAATGCTGACGGCGAGCCTGCGATCGTACTCTGTCCGAACCCGTTCTACCAAATCTACGAAGGCGCGGCGCTCCTCGGCGGCGCGCAGCCGTACTTCGTGAACAGCGACCCTGCACGCAACTTTGCCTGCGACTACTCGGCCGTGCCCGCCGACATCTGGGCGCGCACGCAACTGCTGTACGTCTGCTCGCCGGGCAACCCGACCGGCGCGGTGCTCACGCTCGACGACTGGCGCCAGCTGTTCGCGCTGTCGGACCGCCACGGCTTCGTGATCGCCTCGGACGAGTGCTACTCCGAAATCTATTTCGACGAAGCCAACCCGCCGCTCGGCGGCCTGGAAGCCGCGCACCGGCTCGGCCGCGGCTACGAGCGGCTCGTCATGCTGTCGAGCCTGTCCAAGCGCTCGAACGTGCCGGGCATGCGCTCGGGCTTCGTGGCGGGCGACGCGGCCATCCTCAAGGACTTCCTGCTATACCGGACATACCACGGCGCGGCCTTGTCGACGGTGTTCCAGAATGCCAGCATCGCGGCCTGGGATGACGAAACCCACGTGCGCGAGAACCGGGCGAAATACGTGCAGAAGTTTTCCACCGTCACGCCGATGCTCGCCGAGGTGCTCGACGGCCGCCTGCCGGACGCCGCGTTCTACCTGTGGGCGGACGTCTCGCGCACGGGCCTGTCGGACACCGAGTTCGCCCAGCGCCTCTACGCCGACTATAATGTGACGGTTCTGCCGGGTTCGTTCCTCGCGCGCACCGCGCACGGCGTGAACCCTGGCCGCAATTTCGTGCGCATGGCGCTCGTCGCCGATGTCGACGAATGCACGCAAGGCGCACAGCGAATCGTCGATTTTTGCCGCGCGCTCGCGGGTTGAGTTTTTTGCCGGCTTGCCGGCGAACGCCCCGGGCACCGCATCCCCTTCTTCAGACTTCAACTCTTCGATAAAGCACGCATATGTCGCAACAACTTCAGCAGATCATTGATACCGCCTGGGAAAACCGCGCCGAACTGTCGCCGAAGGCCGCTCCGGCCGACGTGCGCGAAGCCGTCGCCCACGCCATCGAACAACTGGACAAGGGCGCGCTGCGCGTCGCCGAAAAGAAGGACGGCGACTGGGTCGTCAATCAATGGCTGAAGAAAGCCGTGCTGCTGTCGTTCCGCCTGGAAGACAACGCCCCGATGGCCGCCGGCGGCTACAGCCAGTTCTACGACAAAGTGCCGTCGAAGTTCGCCAACTACACCGCTGAAGACTTCGCCGCCGGCGGCTTCCGCGTGGTGCCGCCCGCCATCGCGCGCCGCGGCTCGTTCATCGCGAAGAACGTCGTGCTGATGCCGTCGTACACCAACATCGGTGCGTACGTGGACGAAGGCACCATGGTCGACACGTGGGCCACCGTCGGTTCGTGCGCGCAGATCGGCAAGAACGTGCACCTGTCGGGCGGCGTGGGCATCGGCGGCGTGCTGGAGCCGCTGCAGGCCAACCCCGTCATCATCGAAGACAACTGCTTCATCGGCGCGCGCTCGGAAGTGGTGGAAGGCGTGATCGTCGAAGAAAACTCGGTGATCTCGATGGGCGTGTACCTCGGCCAGAGCACCAAGATTTACGACCGCGAAACCGGCGAAGTCACGTACGGCCGCATTCCGGCGGGTTCGGTGGTGGTGGCGGGCAACCTGCCGTCGAAGGACGGCTCGCACAGCCTCTACTGCGCCGTGATCGTCAAGAAGGTGGACGCCAAGACGCGCGCGAAGGTCGGCCTGAACGAGCTGCTGCGAGGCGACTGATGGCGCGCGGCACCAAAACCGTGGTCTACGGCATCCCGAACTGCGACACCGTGAAGAAAGCCCGCGTGTGGCTGGAAGAGCATGGCGTCGAGTTCGAGTTCCACGACTTCAAGAAGGCCGGCGTGACCGAGCCGCTCGTGCAGGACTGGCTGAAAGACGTCAAGCTCGACGCGCTGCTGAACCGTCGCGGCACCACGTGGCGCGCCCTGTCCGACGACATGAAGGCGGCCGCGGACACGCAGCCGGGCGCGATCGCGCTGATGATCCACAAGCCGTCGGTAATCAAGCGGCCGGTGCTGGTGGTCAACGGGCGGGTCAAGTCGCTCGGGTTTTCCGCCGACGAGTACGCGGCGCTGTTTGCGTAATGCAAGACGACGCTGTGAAGCGAAACGGCGAGCTGCACTGAACGCAACACGTAGTAAAACGCGGCCTCGCCGCGTGGCTGAAAAGCTGTTGCCGGCTGCGGTGCCAAACCGCCAGCCGGCATTTTTTCATTTCAAAGTGGCTTGTATTGAATCCATGTCCGGCACCCTCGCCCTTACCGAACAACTGATCGCGCGTGCCTCCGTCACGCCCGACGATCAGCATTGCCAGCGCATCCTGATCGAGCGCCTGTCCGCGCTCGGCTTCGAGCACGAGACCATCGAATCGAACGGCGTGACCAACCTGTGGGCCGTCAAGCGCGGCGTCGACGGCACGCGCGGCAAGCTGCTCGCGTTCGCCGGCCATACCGACGTGGTGCCGACCGGGCCGCTCGAACAGTGGCACTCGGCGCCGTTCGAACCCACCCATCGCGACGGCAAGCTGTACGGCCGCGGCGCGGCGGACATGAAGGCCTCGATCGCCGGCTTCGTGGTGGCGAGCGAGGAATTCGTCGCGGCGCATCCGGCGCATCGCGGTTCGATCGCATTCCTGATTACGAGCGATGAAGAAGGCCCGGCCACCGACGGCACCGTCAAGGTCGTCGAAGCGCTGCAGGCGCGCGGCGAGCGCATGGACTACTGCGTAGTCGGCGAACCGACTTCGAGCGCGCAGTTCGGCGACATGGTGAAAAACGGCCGGCGCGGATCGATGTCGGGCAAGCTGATCGTCAAGGGCGTGCAAGGCCATATCGCCTATCCGCATCTGGCGAAAAATCCGGTGCATCTGCTCGCGCCCGCACTGGCCGAGCTGGTCGCCGAGCGTTGGGACGACGGCAATGAATATTTCCCGCCCACCACGTGGCAAGTGTCGAACATTCATGGCGGCACCGGCGCGACCAACGTGATTCCGGGCCACGCGGACGTGATGTTCAACTTCCGCTTCTCGACGGCCAGCACGGTGGAAGGCCTGCAGGCTCGCGTGCACGCGATTCTCGACAGGCACGGCCTTGAATACGATCTGCAGTGGAACGTGAGCGGCCTGCCGTTCCTCACGCCGCGCGGCGATTTGTCGAACGCGCTTGCCAAGGCAATCAAGGACGAAACCGGCGTGAGCACCGAACTGTCGACCACCGGCGGCACGTCGGACGGCCGCTTTATCGCGCGCATCTGCGAGCAGGTGATCGAATTCGGTCCGCTGAACGCCAGCATCCACAAGATCGACGAACATATCGAAGTCGCACACATCGAGCCGCTGAAGAACGTGTACCGCCGCGTGCTAGAACAACTGATCGCCTGACCGAGGACTATTTGCGATGACGCTCCCGTTTTCCACCGTCCGCGACCTGCTGCGTTTCGCGGTGTCGCGCTTCAACCAGGCCGAGCTATCGTTCGGCCACGGTTCGGCCAATGCCTACGACGAAGCCGCCTATCTGGTCCTGCATACGCTGCATCTGCCGCTCGACCTGCTGGAGCCGTTTCTCGACGCGCGCCTCTCCGCCGCCGAAATCGACGCCGTGCTGAACGTGATCGAACGCCGCGCCACCGAGCGCGTGCCGGCCGCCTACATCACGCAGGAAGCGTGGATGCACGGCTTCCGCTTTCACGTGGACGAGCGCGTGATCGTGCCGCGTTCGTTCATCGGCGAGTTGCTGCAGGACGGTTTGCAGCCCTACGTGGAAGATCCCGAGCAGGTGAGCGCGGTGCTGGAGTTGTGCACGGGTTCAGGCTGCCTCGCGATTCTCGCGGCGCATGCGTTCCCGAATGCGGACATCGACGCGGTGGATCTGTCGGCGCCTGCTCTGGAAGTCGCCACGCGCAACGTCGCGGACTACAAGCTCGACGACCGCGTCGCGCTGTTCGAAGGCGACCTGTACGCGCCGCTCGCCGAGCGCCGCTACGACGTGATCATCAGCAACCCGCCTTACGTGAACGCGGCGTCCATGAAGGAACTGCCGGCCGAATACAAGCACGAGCCGGACATGGCGCTCGCGGGTGGCGCCGACGGCATGGATATCGTGCGCCGGATCATCGCCGAAGCGCGCAACTGGCTGACCGAGGACGGCGTGCTGGTCGTCGAGATCGGCAATGAGCGCGCGCACGTCGAGGCGGCCTTCGGCGGTCTCGACCTGGTGTGGCTGTCGACCAGTGCCGGCGACGACAACGTGTTCCTGATTCAGGCGGCCGATCTGCCGGTCTGAAGGTTGATCGCGGTTCGATCGCATCATGAAACGATGCGCACGGCAAAGCGGCAGCCGTGCGTTCATTGTTTGATCTGACCAGGTAGGCGATACGCACGCTCGTTCGGTAAGATGGACATGGTCCCCGGCGCTCCGGGAGACCGCCCAGGCAGCGCTTCGCCAACCCTTCGCCCGCTTATGCAATTCGATCTGCTTCATGTCGGCACGCTGGTTGCCCTCGCCCACGTTCTCGGCGTGGTCGCGGCTTGCCACGCGATTCTCTACACCCGCACCTCGCAGGGTGCGATCGCGTGGGCCGTGTCGCTGGTCGCGATGCCTTATCTGACGCTGATACCGTATCTGTTCCTCGGCCGCAGCAAGTTCGCCGGCTACGCCGACGCGCGCCGGGTCGCCAACGCCATGCTACGCGCGCGCGCGCATCCGCCGGTATGGGATACGCACGCTTCGTCAGCGGGGCTGCCTACGGCGGAACTCGGCATCAGGCTCGTGCATTCGCTCACGCGTCTGGGCGGCATGCCGTTTCTGCCTGGCAATTCGGTGCGCACGCTGGTCAACGGCGCGGCGACCTTCGAGGCTATCTTCGAGGCGATCGAGAGCGCGCGTCACTATCTGATCGTGCAGTTCTTCATCGTGCGCGACGATGCGCTTGGCGAGATGCTCAAAGACGCGCTGATCGCCAAAGCGCAACAAGGCGTGCGTGTCTACTTCCTGTATGACAGCATCGGCAGCTTCGATCTGCCGCAGCGCTACGTGGCGGCGCTGCGCGCAGCCGGCGTGGAGACGCATCCCTTCGCGACCCATCGCCGGTTCGTCAACCGTCTGCAATTGAACTTCCGCAATCACCGCAAGATCGTCGCGGTGGACGGCGAACGCGCGTTTGTCGGCGGACACAATGTGGGCGTGGAATATCTCGGCGGCAAGCCGCCGCTCTCGCCCTGGCGCGACACGCATATCGAAGTGCGCGGCCCGGCGGTGGCCAGCATCCAGTTCGTCTTCACCGAAGACTGGCACTGGGCCACGCAGAAGTTACCCGAGTTCGATATGCCGCCCGCCCCCGCCGCCGACCATGCTGAGGGCACGTGCATGCACTGCGTCGTCGTGCCGAGCGGCCCGGCGGACAAACAGGAGACCTGCTCGCTCTTCTTTGTCGAAGCGATCAACGCGGCGCGCGAACGGATCTGGATCACCACGCCTTACCTCGTGCCCGACGAGGCCGTGTTCTCGGCGTTGCGTCTCGCGGTGCTGCGCGGCGTGGATGTGCGCATTCTGATTCCGAGCCGGCGCGACCACCGCGTCGTTTTCGCGGCCTCGAAGCTGTATGCGTACGACTCGCTACGCGCGGGGATCCGGATCTTCCGCTACCAGCCAGGTTTCCTGCACCAGAAGGTGGTGCTGATCGACAGCGCGGCCGCGGCCATCGGCAGCGCCAATCTCGACAACCGGTCGTTCCGGCTGAACTTCGAAATCATGGTGCTGACCGTGGATCGCGGCTTCGCCCAGGAGGTCGAAACGATGCTGCTGAACGACTTTGCCGAGTCGCGCGAGATCGACCGCACCGAGTACCGGCAAGCAGGCGCCGTGCGACGCGTGCTCATGCATGTGGCGCGTCTTTTCTCGCCGATCCTGTAAAGGCGCCGGCCGGCTCGCGGCCGCGCCTCGTGCAGTGATCACAGGATCACAAGAGCTTTTCGATATCCTCGACAATCGCCTCGGGCTTGGTCAGCGGCGCGTAGCGCTTCATTACGTTGCCGTCGCGGCCAATCAGGAACTTGGTGAAATTCCATTTGATCGCCTCGAGACCGAGCAGCCCCGGGGCCTCGCCCGTCAGATAGCGAAACAGCGGATGCGCGTTTGCACCGTTCACATCGACCTTGTCGAACATCGGGAAGGTCACGCCGTAGTTCTTTTCGCAGAAACTGCCGATCTGCGCGGCGTCACCCGGCTCCTGCTTGCCGAACTGGTTGCACGGAAAACCGAGCACCGCGAGTCCGCGCGCGGCGTAGGTGTCATACAGCTTCTGCAAGCCGGCGTACTGCGGCGTGAACCCGCATTCGCTCGCCGTATTGACGATCAGCAGGACCTTGCCTTGATACTGATCGAGGCTGACTTCCGCGCCGCCGAGTGTGTGTGCCGAAAACGAATAAATCGATGTCATGTGTTCTCCCCTGCGAAAGCCGTCAGTCTATGCCAAAAGCCTCGCCAATACAGTCGGCCGGATGGCCGATCCTGGTTGAGCGCCCGGTGTCCGCCCCGGCAGTCTAAAATAGCGTTTTTCTTTCGCCGGCCTCGTCGTGATCCGCTTCAACCAGTTTAGCCTCGCGCGCGGCACCAAGCCGCTCTTCGACAACACCACGTTCACCCTCAACCCCGGCGAGAAGGCCGGTCTGATCGGGGCGAACGGCGCGGGCAAGTCGACGCTGTTTGCCGTGCTGCTCGGCGAACTGCATGCGGACGGCGGCGACTTTTCCATCCCGCCGACCTGGCAGATTGCCCACGTCGCGCAGGAAACGCCCGCCGCGGACAAAACCGCCCTCGCCTACACGCTCGACGGCGACGCCGCGTTGCGCTCGATCGAAGCGCGCATTGCCGCCGCCTCCGCCGCGCATGACGGCGCGGCCGAAGGCGAAGCGCACGCCGCGTTCGCCGACGCCGACGGCTACACCGCGCCGGCCCGCGCCGAAGCCTTGCTGCTCGGCTTGGGCTTCACGCTCGAACAGACGCGCGAGCCGGTCAGCAGCTTCTCGGGCGGCTGGCGCATGCGGCTGAATCTGGCGCAGGCGCTGATGTGCCGCTCCGACCTGTTGCTGCTCGACGAGCCGACCAACCACCTGGACCTCGACGCGATTGTCTGGCTCGAAGACTGGCTGCACCGCTATCCGGGCACGCTGTTCGTGATCTCGCACGACCGCGAATTCCTCGATTCGGTCTGCAATGTCACCCTGCATCTCGAGCAGCAGCAGATCAAGCGCTACGGCGGCAACTACTCGCAATTCGAAGTGCTGCGCGCGCAGCAGATCGCGCTGCAGCAGAGCGCGTACGAGAAGCAGCAGCGCACGGTCGAGCATCTGCAGAGCTACATCAACCGTTTTAAGGCGCAGGCCACCAAGGCGCGCCAGGCGCAGAGCCGGGTGAAGGCGCTGGAAAAGATGGAGCTGATCGCGCCGGCGCACGCGGCGTCGCCATTCACGTTTGAGTTCCGCACGCCCGATTCCGCGCCGAATCCGATGATGGTGATGGAAAACGTGCGCTGCGGCTACCGCAGCGAGAGCGATCCCGGCGTCGAGATTCCGATCGTGGATCGCGTCATGCTGTCGATCCAGAACGGTCAGCGCATTGGCCTGCTCGGAGCGAACGGCCAGGGCAAGTCCACGCTGATCAAGACGCTCGCCGGCACGCTCGAGGCGCTCGGCGGTCATGTGCGCGAAGGCAAAGGCCTGCGGATCGGCTACTTCGCGCAGCATCAGCTTGAAACGCTACGCGCCGACGACACGCCGCTGCAGCACCTCGCGCGTCTCGCGCCGGACACGCGTGAGCAGGAGTTGCGCGACTTCCTCGGCAGCTTCAACTTCTCCGGGGAAATGGCCACGTCGAAGATCGCGCCTTTCTCGGGTGGCGAAAAGGCGCGCCTCGCGCTCGCGCTGATCATCTGGCAAAAGCCCAACCTGCTGCTGCTCGACGAGCCGACCAACCACCTGGATCTCGAAACGCGCCACGCGCTGACCATGGCGCTAGCGCAATTCGAAGGCACGCTGATTCTGGTCTCGCACGACCGGCATCTGCTGCGCGCCACGACGGATCAGTTCATGCTGGTCGCGAAGCACCGCTTGCAGGAATTCGACGGCGATCTCGACGATTACCGCGACTGGCTACTGCAACACGCCGCCGAACAACGCGCGGCGCTCAAGGCGGGCGCCGCATCGAACGGTGCCAACGGCAGCGACGGCGGCGCCGACAGCGGCGTGAACCGCAAGGAACAGCGGCGCCTCGAGGCGGAGACGCGCCAGAAGCTCGCGCATTTGAAAAAGCCGCTGCAAAGCCGCATCACGAAGATCGAAAAGGAAATGGACGCGCTGAACGCGGAGAAAGCGAACCTGGACGCGTACGTGGTCGATCCGGCGAGTTACGAGCCGGAGCAGAAAAGCAAACTGACGGAGGCTATCCGCCGTCAGGCAGATGTGAATGCGCGCCTCGAAACGCTCGAAGCCGAATGGCTCGAGACGCACGAGGAACTCGAGCAAATCGGCTAGCGGCATACAGTTTCCGGGCCGCGCCGGCATCGACGGGAGGTTGGCTTTGTCATCCGCGACATCATCCGTCTCAACGCCTGATTCGTCGGCCACCTCATCGGCCGAGTCCTCGACCACCGCGTCCGCCGCAGCGGTGCCGCCCCCGCTGCAAGGGCTGCGCGTGCTCGACCTGACACGCCTGCTGCCCGGTCCGGTGGCCGCCCTGCGGCTCGCCGAACTGGGCGCCGACGTGCTGAAAATCGAGGCCCCCGGCGCGGGAGATCCGACCCGCACGATGATGCAATCGTCGAGCGACCGCGTCGCCGGTCGGCCCGGCGCGTTCTACCGGATGGTGAATCGCGGCAAGCGCGAGACCCGCCTCGACCTCAAATCCGCTGCGGGACGCAATGTGCTGTACGCGCTCGCGGCGGACGCGGACGTGCTGATCGAGAGTTTCCGGCCAGGCGTCATGGAGCGGCTCGGCCTCGACTACGCCACGCTGCGTACGGCCAACCCGCGGCTCGTCTACTGCGCGATCAGCGGGTACGGCGCAAGCGGTCCGTTTGCCGACCATGCCGGCCACGATCTGAACTACATCGGCTATGCGGGCGTGCTCGACCAGCTGATGAGCCGCGACGGCACGCCGGTCCTGCCGAATTTCCAGATTGCCGACCTGCTCGGCGGCGCGCTGAGCGCGGTCACGCAGATTCTCGCGGCGTTGTGGCACGTAGCGCGCGGCGGCGAGGGCCGCTTCGTCGACGTATCGATGACGCACGCCACTTACGCGCACAACGTCGTGGCGCAAGTCGCGCTTGCCAATGAGGGGGCGGCACCGGCCGCCGGCGAGGGACTGCTGAACGGCGGCGTGCCCTGCTACAACCTGTACCGCACGCTCGATAACCGCTGGCTCGCGGTCGGCGCGCTCGAACTGAAGTTCTGGGAAACGCTGTGCATGGCGCTCGACCGCCCTGAATGGGCGACGCGTCACTGGAGCCTCGGCCAGGCGATCGGCGGCCCGGACGCAGACTCGCTGACACAGGAACTCGCCGGGATAATCGGCAAGCGTCCGCTCGAAGAATGGGTGGTGCTGCTGGAGCCGCTGGACTGCTGTGTTTCGCCGGTGCTGACGGCGGCGGAAGCCGCACGGCATCCGCTGTTCAATCCGATGGCCGAGACCGCGACGGGCCAGAGCAAAACCGAAAACGACGGCGACCGCGCGGTTCGGTAACACGGCGGTAACGCGGCCAGCCATCCTGCCCCGGCAAGAACCTCAGCGCCGCGCGGCCGTCTGCCGCGGCAAGGTCTGGCGCGGCGTTTTTTCGTCGTCGTACAGCATGTGCTTACGACCTTCCACATTGCGGCTGATCGTGGCGCGCACCTCGGCGGCGGTGACGTGTTCGGCCACCACCCGCCGCGAAATCTGCCCCGCCGTGTCGATCCACTCGACAATCCGGCAGGCGCCGCCCCAAGGCTGGCGAATGGGCTCGGAGACGCGGCAGCCGCGCACCTGCATCGGGCGCTCGGCTACGGTTTCATAGGGCTGTTTCAAGGCGCGATCCTTTTTCAGGCATCAGGGGAGATGCATACCCCAGCAGCTTAGGAAAAAGGAATGTCGGGTAGGTTACAGCCAATAAGGAGATATTTACGGGCCATTACGGAACGAAGGGTGCCTCCGGACGCCGCAATCCCCGTCTACTCTAGCGTGCGGACCCGGTCGATGGCCTGCTCGATGCGCTCGACCGCAACGACCTGTAAGCCTTCTATTGGCTGTTTGGGCGCGTTGGCCTTGGGAATGACCGCGACCGAAAAGCCCAGCTTGGCGGCTTCCTTCAGACGCTCCTGGCCGCGCGGCGAGGGCCGGATCTCGCCCGCGAGGCCCACTTCGCCGAATACCACGAGGCCTTTCGGCAGCGGCTTGTTACGCATGGACGAATGGATCGCCAGCAGAACGGACAGGTCGGCGGCGGGCTCGGTGATCTTCACGCCGCCCACCGCATTCAGGAAGACATCCTGATCGAAACAGGCGATCCCGGCGTGCCGGTGCAGCACCGCCAGCAGCATCGCGAGACGGTTCTGCTCCAGCCCGACCGCGAGGCGCCGCGGATTCGGCGCGTTGGCCGCGTCCACCAGCGCCTGCACTTCGACCAGCAGCGGCCGCGTGCCCTCCTGCGTCACCAGCACGCAGGAACCCGGCACCGACTGCTCGTGCTGCGACAGAAACAGCGCCGACGGATTGGCCACGCCGCGCAGGCCGCGCTCGGTCATCGCGAAGACGCCGAGCTCGTTGACCGCGCCGAAGCGGTTCTTGATCGCGCGCACAAGGCGATATGACGAATGCGTGTCGCCTTCGAAGTACAGCACCGTATCGACGATATGTTCGAGCACGCGCGGCCCGGCCAGCGCGCCTTCCTTGGTCACGTGGCCGACCATGATGATGGTCGTGCCGGACTGCTTGGCGATGCGCGTCAGCTGCGCCGCGCATTCGCGCACCTGCGCAACCGACCCGGGCGCGGAAGTCAGAGCGTCGGAGTACACCGTCTGGATCGAATCGATCACCGCGACGTCGGGCCGCTGATCGGCGATCGTCGCCTGGATTTTTTCGAGCTGGATTTCTGCGAGCAGCTGCAATTCGCTGGCTTTCGAGCCGGGCTCCAGCAGGGAAAGCCGTTGCGCGCGCAACGCAATCTGCGCCGCCGACTCTTCGCCGCTGATATAAAGCGCGCGTTTGTCAGCGGCGATTTCGGCGAGCGACTGCAGCAACAGCGTCGATTTGCCGATGCCCGGATCGCCGCCGATCAGCACCACGCCGCCCGGCACCAGACCGCCGCCGAGCACGCGATCGAACTCACTCACGCCGGTTGAAAAGCGCGGCACGTCGGACGCATCGATATCGGCGAGACGGCGTACCGGCGCGCTTTTGGCGAGCGACTGGAAGCGGTGCGTAGAGGGCGCCTCCGCCACCGATTCGATCAGCGTGTTCCACGCATTGCATGACGGGCACTGGCCGGCCCATTTCGGCGACTGTCCGCCGCATTCACTACAGATGTACAACGTTTTGGGTTTAGCCACGCGCGATTGCCTGAGTTGCTGTTTTTTTGCTGTGATTGCTGTTGTTCTGGATCGAGCCCTGCGCCAACGCAGGGCCGTGCCGTCCTGCGCCGTCCTGCGTCATTACTCGGCGCGCACCGGCACGCGCGGCGCCACGGCGCACATCAGCTCGTAGCCGATGGTGCCGCACGACTGCGCGACGTCGTCGATCGGCAGTGCCGCGCCCCACAGCTCGACACGCGAGCCGACGTTGGCGGTGGGAACCGGCGTCAGGTCGACCGTGAGCATGTCCATCGAGACACGTCCGACGATCCGCGTGCGCACCCCGTCGACGATAACCGGCGTGCCTTCCGGCGCCACCCGCGGATAACCGTCCGCGTAGCCGCACGCCACCACGCCGATGCGCATCGACCCGCGCGCCCTGAACGCCGAGCCGTAGCCGACCGTATTGCCTTCGGTGAGCGTTTGCACGGCGATCAGCTCCGAGGCGAGCGTCATGGCCGGCTGCAGCCCGGTGCCCGCGATCGCGGCCGTGACACCGGAGGGCGACGCGCCGTACATGATGATGCCCGGGCGGACCCAGTCGAAGTGCGTAGCCGGATGCCACAGCGTAGCCGCCGAATTGGCAAGGCTGCGCGCGCCGGCAATGCCTTGCGCGCCGCGCTCGAACGCTTCCACCTGGAAGGCGACGCCGCGGTCGCCGTCGGCGTCCGAAAAGTGCGTCATCAACGTGATCTGGCCGACGCCCTGGCAGGCGCGCGCCCGCTCCCATGCGGAACGGAATTTTTCCGGCGTGTAGCCGAGGCGATTCATACCGGTGTTCATTTTCAACTGGATGTTGACCGGTTTGGACAGACGCGCCATTTCGAGCATGCGCATCTGTTCGTCCGAATGCAGCGCGGTGGTCAGGCTGTAGCGGTCGATCACGTCGATGTCGGTGGGACGAAAGAAGCCTTCGAGCAGCAGAATCGGGCCGGCCCAGCCCAGTTCACGCAACTTCACCGCTTCTTCCAGGTCCAGCAATCCAAAGCCGTCGGTTGCGCGCAGGCCCGGGAAAACCTTCGCGAGCCCATGCCCGTACGCGTTGGCCTTGACGACGGCCCAGATTTTGGACTTTGGCGCGTAGCGGCGGGCAACGGCGAGATTATTGGCGAGAGCGGAGGTGTGAATCGTGGCTGAGAGCGGGCGCGGCATAGGATATTTTCGTAAAGACGCTTGCGAATCAGCAGCTTACAGGGCGTTTTCAGTGCTCGGCGGCTTGCTGGGCGGTGCGATCAAGGATTTTGCTAGTCCGAATCCAGCTATTTTCATGATATAAAGCCGTGCGCACAACCCATTTCGAACGGCATAAGCCCGGACGCCTTGCAAACGGCCGGGGCGGACAGGCCGCAGCGAGGACAGCATCGCATCAGATGAAAAAAGGCTTTTACACCATCATGGCCGCGCAGTTTTTTTCGTCGCTGGCCGACAATGCGCTTCTGATCGCCGCTATCGCACTGCTGAAAGATCTTCACGCCCCGAACTGGATGACGCCGCTGCTCAAGCTGTTCTTTGTGCTGTCGTACGTCGTGCTTGCCGCGTTCGTGGGGGCCTTTGCCGACTCGCGTCCGAAGGGCCGCGTAATGTTCGTCACCAACACCATCAAGGTGGTTGGCTGCGTCACCATGCTGGTCGGCGCACACCCGCTGATTGCCTATGGCATTGTGGGTTTCGGCGCGGCGGCTTATTCGCCCGCCAAATACGGCATTCTCACCGAGCTTCTGCCGCCTGACCGGCTGGTCGCCGCGAACGGCTGGATCGAAGGCACCACGGTCGGCTCGATCATTCTCGGCACGGTGCTGGGCGGGGCGCTGATCAGCCCGCACATTGCCGCGCCGATCCTGCGGCAGCACATTCCCACCGTCAACACGCCGGCTGAAGCGGCCATGCTGGTAATCATGGCAATCTACGTGGTCGCCGCGCTGTTCAATCTGCGTATCCCCGACACCGGCGCGCGTTATCCGAAACAGGAACGCGGCCCGATCCGCCTCATCACGGATTTTGCCGACTGTTTCCTCGTGCTGTGGCGTGACAAGCTCGGGCAGATTTCGCTCGCCGTCACGACCCTGTTCTGGGGCGCCGGCGCGACCTTGCAATTCATCGTGCTGAAGTGGGCCGAGGTGTCGCTCGGCATGTCGCTCTCCGAGGCGGCCATTCTGCAGGCGGTGGTCGCCGTGGGCGTGGCGGCCGGCGCGATCTTCGCGGCCTCGCGCATCCCCTTGAAGAAATCGCTCTCGGTGCTGCCGGTCGGCATCATGATGGGTATCGCCGTGATGCTGATGGCGTTCTATACGCGTAGTCTGTTCCCGGCGCATTGGGGTTTCTATTTCGGCCGCATGCATGTGCCGGGCTATCTGATCGTCGCGTATGTGTTCCTGATGATCGTCGGCGGCCTTTCGGGCTTCTTCGTCGTGCCGATGAACGCGCTGCTCCAGCATCGCGGTCACGTACTGCTGTCTGCGGGCCATTCGATTGCCGTGCAGAACTTCAATGAAAACCTCTCAGTGCTCGTCATGCTGTGCCTGTACGCGGTGCTGGTGTGGCTCGACGTGCCGGTTGCCGTAGTGATCGTGCTATTCGGCACCTTCGTCTGCCTGATGATGTGGCTCGTGATGCGGCGCCACCAGGCGAATCAGCGCACATTCGACTCGGTCGCGCTGATCGGCGAAGCCAAGCACTGACACACAGCGGGTTGGCCGTCATCGGCGTGCCCGCACCTTCTTCTTTCCCGCCTTGCCATGACTCAACCGATTCCCAATGTGCTGACGATCGCCGGTTCCGATTCCGGCGGCGGCGCCGGCATTCAGGCCGACCTGAAGGCCTTCTCGGCGCTCGGCGCCTATGGCGCGAGCGTGATCACCGCACTCACCGCGCAGAACACGCGTGGCGTCACGGCCATTCATGCACCGGACCCGGCCTTCGTTACCGCGCAGCTCGACGCGGTGTTCGACGATATCCGCATCGACGCCGTCAAGATCGGCATGCTGGCTAACGCCGGGATCGCGCGCGCGGTCGCCGACGCGCTGCGCCGGTATAAGCCGAAGCACATCGTGCTCGACACGGTGATGATTTCAAAAAGCAATCACGCGTTGCTGCTGCCGGACGCCGTCGCAGCGGTGCGCGACGAGTTGCTGCCGCTCGCCGATCTGCTGACGCCGAATCTGCCGGAAGCCGCCGCGTTGCTCGGCGTGCAAGCCGCGGCCGATGAAGCCGGCATGGTCGAGCAAGGCGAAGCATTGCGCGCGCTCGGCGCCCGCGCCGTGCTGATGAAGGGAGGCCATCTGAGCGCAACGGACAGTCCTGACTGGCTGGTGCAGGACAGCGGCACGCTGCGGCTTGGCGGCCCACGCGTGCCGGTGAAGAATACGCACGGCACGGGCTGCACGCTGTCGTCGGCGATTGCCGCGCTGATTCCGCAAAGGGACGATCTGGCGAGCGCTGTCTCCGACGCGAAGAGTTATCTGACCGGTGCGCTGCAGGCGAGTGATCGGCTCGACGTCGGCAGCGGCGTCGGGCCGGTGCATCATTTTTATCGCTGGTGGTAGGCGGCGCCCTTCTGCGGACCTGCCGCTGCTACCGCTGTTGCCGCGCTTATCGCTGTTACCGCCGCGCGTAGTCTTGCGCCTGCCCGGGCCACTCGTCCGGCACGATGAAGCCGCGCGAGCGTTCGATCAGATTGCCCGCGCTGTCTTCGGAGAACGCGGCGACCATCGCGGGCCCGTGCTGCTGTGATGTTTGCGCGACGAGCGTCTGCGCATCGACCAAGGCCAATTCCCCGGCCTGCGCCTCGCCCGGTTCATGGCGCTGCGGCGCGAGCCATTCCAGCCGCGGCAACGGCCGCCACTTCCCTGCCTGCGCCGCCGCGAAAGCCGGCCAGTCGGCGCGCGTGACCCACCAGCCGCGGCCATGCGCCGGGTCGAGCTCGACGGGGTCGAGCGGCGTCTCATCCTGCCGGTAAAACAGCCAGCCTTTGATGAACATCTGCGGTATCCAGGGACCCGCGTAGCCGACCGACGCAAACTCTTCGCGCGCGCTCAGCGGCAACTGATGATTCAGCACATGCGCGAGTTTGAGGTCGAAGCGGTCTTTCAGATTCGGGCCGACGTAGTCGGATAACCGCGCAGATTCCGGCTCGGACAACTGCGTGGATGCGTACGACGTTGCTTGATCGCGCGCAACGCCCGCGTGCAGATAGCATTTCACCGCCAGTTCCCAATGCAGCCGCACACCTTGTTGCGTCCGCACCAAAAAATCGCATTCGCCGAGCGTGACGCCCGCGCGCCGCAACTGCACGCCCGCCGCGACCAGCCGCGCCGCCGGTCCGTGTTGCAGAAACCAGCCGAGCAGGCGTTCGGCATAGAGGCCCAGACGCGTGATGCGCTTCGCTGCAAGATCGTCGTGCAAAGGGGCCGGCGCGGCGTCGAGCGCGCGCAGCCAGGCGAGGCACGCCTGCGCTTCCTGCTGATTGTCGAACAGCGCCGCAAGCGCACCCACCGGTGGTTGCGGGCGCAACAGATTGGGGCTCAGCAGCAACCACGCGAGATCGCGCACAGCCGGATCTCGCAGCGAGTCGAGCAACGCGGCGATGCTTCCACCGTGGGTCGCGGATGCGGACGCCGGATGCGCCGCCGGCGCACCAACGGCCATCACCGGGGTGCGGTCGACGGCGCGCCGCCCGCCGCGCGCCACGTGTCACGTGCGAGGCACAGGTCGGCCCAGGCCTTCGCCTTGTCGGGCAGGCTGCGCAACAGGTACGCCGGGTGATACGTGACGATCACCGGCACTCCTTCGTATTCGTGCACGCGGCCACGCAGCGACGAAATGCTTGCGTCGGTTTTCAGCAGGCTCTGCGCGGCAAAGCGACCGAGCGCGACGATCAGCTTCGGCTTGACCAGCGCGACCTGGCGTTGCAGATAAGGCTCGCAACGCGCGACTTCGTCCGGCTCGGGATTGCGGTTGCCAGGCGGGCGGCACTTGATCACGTTGGCGATATAGACATTGGTGTCGCGCGCGAGCGCGAGCGAACGCAGCATGCTGTCGAGCAGCTTGCCCGCCTGGCCGACGAACGGCTCGCCCTGACGGTCCTCGTTCTCGCCCGGGGCTTCGCCGATCAGCATCCAGTCGGCGTTGCGATCGCCGACGCCAAACACCGTGTTCGTCCGCTTCTCGCACAGGCGGCAATTTTCACAAGCGGCGACGCGCGCGCTCAGTGCATCCCAGTCGAGCGTGTGGATGGCCGGTGCCGCGGGGGCTTGCTGGCGCGCTTCAGACGGCGCGTGAGCCGGCAGGTCGTCGAACCATGCGAAGTCGTCGTCGGGCGGTGGTCCGTCGAACGCGGGCGGCTCAGCAGGGCGCGATTGCTGCGCGGGCTCGCTTGGGCGCGGGCGGGCGTCAGGCTGGCGCTCGTCGAGTCGTTCACGTGCGTTAGCTGCGGACGGTGACTGGTCGGCACGAACAGCCGCACGGCGCTCGTCTGGCGGTGATGGGACATCGGCTTGCTCGTCAACTCGCTGATCGGTCCGCTGAACGGCTCGCTGAATCGTCTGTTCACTGGCTTGCCGCTCCTCGCCCGCACGCACAACCGGCCGTGCGGTGACCGGTGGTAGCACGGCGGCATGCGGCTCGGACACCTCGTCACGCGCATCTGCACGGCCGGTGTTCTGCTCAGCACCGGCCTGCTGCCCGTCCGCGGCCGTCTCCCGCGCCGGCGCCATTCCACGTCGCACCCACAGCGGCGCGAGTCCGAACTCTTCCAGTACCGATTCATGCAGCGCCATCCGCGCCCTCCGTAGCAAACGAGAAACGCATCACAATGGCGTCCTCCCGGCTGCGATGCCTCGCCGGATAATAGTTCTTGCGCCGGCCGATCGACGCAAAGCCGAAGCGTTCATAGAGGCGGATCGCCCGATGATTCGACGGCCGCACTTCGAGCAGCAGTCCCTCGAGTTTTTCGGCGCGAGTAATCCGCACCGCTTCGCGCAACAGCGCGAGCCCGGCACCAGCGCCCTGCGCGGCGGGTGTCACGCACAGATTGAGCAGATGCATTTCATCGACGACCGGCATCAGCACGCAATAGCCGATCAGCGTGCCCGTGACATGCCGCAGACAGATGCCGAAATAGCCGTTGCGCAGCGAGTCGCCGAAGTTGCCCCGGCTCCACGGAAACTCATAAGCGATTTTCTCGATGGCGGCGACTTCGTCCAGGTCGCCTTCGGTCATCGGCGACATGTAGCGGTCCGCGAGCAACACCCCGCTCATTGCCGGCCCTCGCCATCAGACGCGTCATGCGCGGGATGTTCAGTTCGTGCGGATTGTGCGGATTCAGCGGCGCGCGCGGCCTGTTCGGTTTTCCCGGCCATCCGCTCAGCGGTGGTCTGCGCGACCTTGTCCCGCACGTATTCCGGCGCGGCCTGGTCGGCCGGCACCGTACGTCCGGCACGCAGCGCGCGCAACGCCGCGTGCGCGAGCGGCACCGCATGCGGCAGCGCTTCACCATCGACGCTTCGCGCGGCGGCGACCGCCGGCAATCGCGTGCCGAATGCCGCCGCGGCGTTGCCCGCCAGCGTGAATGGCACGTCCGGCAGCACGAGCCGCTCCGGCGCATCCAAGGAAGCCGTCTGAACCGTGCGCCATTCGCCTTGCGTTTCGTCCCAGCTGTAATCAGCCCAGTAGACCTCGTCCATGCGGGCGTCGAGCGCGGCAAGCACGCGCGTCGCCGCTGGATCGCGCAGCCGGGCGCTTTCCGCGCAGGCCAGCAGCGTGCTGACGGGGACGACCGGCAGATTCAGGCCGAACGCAAGACCTTGGGCAACGCCGGTCGCCGTGCGCAGACCGGTGAACGAACCGGGGCCGGCGCCGAAGGCGATGGCGTCGCATTCCGCCAGCGTCAGGCCGGCTTCGTCGAAAAGTTCGCGGATGGCGGGTAGCAGGCGCGTGCTGGAGACCGCGCCGGTTTGCTCGTGGCGCACCCAGAGCCGCACAGCGGCAGGCGTTGTTCCGGCGGCATCGCCACCTGCATTGCCGGCAGCGGACAGAAGCGCCACCGAGCTGAATTCGTCCGAAGTATCGAGGGCAAGGAGCACAGTTTGAGTCATGGACCGTATTGTAATCGGCGCGGCGCGCGCAGATGTGGTTTGGGTCGCCCCCCGGCTCGCCGGGCGGTGTTTGGAATAAGCCCTCGGCCCCGCGGCGGGATGCAATTGCTATGATCGTCAGCCAACCTTAACCCCAACCCGCCCGGCGGGCAAAACGACCATGACCGACATCAACACGCAGTTCACCCAGGCCCAGGACGATGTGAAGCAGCTGCCGGAGCGGCCGGGCAACCTGACGCTGCTGCGTCTCTATGCCCTCTTCAAGCAGGCTAGCGAAGGCGACGTTCACGGCGACAAGCCCGGCTTCACCGACATCGTCGGCAAATACAAGTACGACGCGTGGGCGGCGCTCAAGGGCACCGCGCAGGACGCCGCCAAGCAGCAATACGTCGAGCTCGTCGAATCGCTCAAAAGCGGCGCGTCGGCCTGAACGGGCTTCATGAACCGGCCCTGATTCGAGCGCTGCCGGCCCTTGAGGCCGACCGGCCGGGCGCCCGCAGCGCGGCCGGTGCAAACTTTTTCGCTTGAGAAAACTCTTAAAAGTGGCGCAGTGCAGCAAAACCCTATACAATGCGGCCTGCGCTTCACTGCTTTGCCCGGCTCGTCTCCAGCGGCCTTTGCGGCGCAGCGCCTCGTAGCGTTTAGCTCCAATCCAGTTTAGAACCTGTCCCCTCCTGCCTAGCCCCCTACGGGCGATCATGTCCCAGGCTGGCGGCACGCCGTGTTGGCATGTCGCATCCGATACAGCTTCTAACAAAAAGCTCGCCTTAATTGTCGCGAGCTGCCCCCGTTTTTCGATTTGCTCGCTGCTTCTTTGCTCGCTGAATCCGACGACTTGGGTATGCCGATTGGCGCCGACGTTTTAATTCCCTGTGTACCAAGGATTCTCATGACTTCGAGCAACACCTCCAGCCCGTTGAACGCCATCGCCGATCAAGCCCTCGGTCTCGCCGACGCACCCGCACAAGCCGCAGCCGTTGCTGCCGCTCCGGAAGCCGTCGCCGCTGAAGCCGCAGCGCCCACCGGCCCGACGTTCGCGTCGCTCGGTCTTTCCGCGGATGTCGTCTCCGCGCTGACCGCCGCTGGTTATCAGAACCCGACGCCGGTTCAGCAACGCGCGATCCCCGCCGGTATCGCCGGCCGCGATCTGCTGGTTTCGAGCCCGACCGGTTCGGGCAAGACCGCCGCGTTCATGCTGCCCGCCATCGAGCGTTTCTCGCAACTGCAAAAGGCGCAAGCCAGCCAGCCGCGCGAACCGCGTCCGGCTGACGGCAACCGTGGCCGCCGGCCGCAGCCGGTTGCCCGTCCGACCATGCTGGTTCTGACGCCGACTCGCGAACTCGCGATGCAGGTCACCACCGCCGCCGCCACGTACGGCAAGCACCTCAAGCGCCTGCGCACCGTCAGCATTCTGGGCGGCGTCGCTTACGGCCAGCAATTGATGCTGCTCGCCAAGAATCCGGAAATCCTGGTCGCCACGCCGGGCCGTCTGATCGACCACCTGGAACGCGGCCGCATCGATCTGTCGCAACTGCAGATCCTCGTGCTCGACGAAGCCGACCGCATGCTCGACATGGGCTTCATCGAAGACATCGAAACGATCGTTGCCGCGACGCCGGCCACGCGCCAGACCATGCTGTTCTCGGCCACGCTCGACGGCAAGATCGGTTCGCTGACGAGCCGCCTGCTGAAGGATCCGGAGCGTATCGAGATCGTTCAGCGTCTGGAACAACGTACCAACATCGCGCAAACCGTCCACTACGTCGACGACCGCGATCACAAGGATCGTCTGCTGGACCATCTGCTGCGTGATGAAGGCCTCGACCAGGCTATCGTTTTCACGGCAACCAAGATGGACGCCGACCAGCTGGCCGGCCGTCTGGCCGACGCCGGTTTCGAATCGGCAGCTCTCCACGGCGATCTGCCGCAAGGCGCGCGCAACCGCACGATCAAGGCCTTGCGCGAGCGTCGCGTGCGCGTGCTGGTGGCAACGGACGTCGCCGCTCGCGGTATCGACATCCCGGGCATCACGCACGTGTTCAACTACGACCTGCCGAAGTTCGCTGAAGACTACGTGCACCGCATCGGCCGTACCGGCCGTGCCGGCCGCTCGGGTATCGCGGTGAGCCTCGTGCATCACGCGGAACAGGGCGCGCTCAAGCGTATCGAGCGCTTCGTGCGCACCCCGCTGCCGGTCAACGTCGTCGAAGGCTTCGAGCCGCGCAAGTCGGCTCCGTCGGGCAACGGCCGTCCTGGCTTTGGCGGCCGCGGCCGTCCGGGCGGTGGCAACGGCGGTGGCCGTCGCTTCGGTAGCGGTTCGGGCAAGCCGGCCGGTAACGGCGGCGGTTCGCGCAGCGGCAGCGGTGGCGGCTGGGCCGGCAAGTCGGCTGGCGGCGGCTCGCGTGAAGGCGGCTTCGGTGGCGGTTCGCGTGAAGGCTACGGCGGTTCGCGTGACGGCGGCTACGGCGCACGCCGCAGCGACGGCCCGCGTACGGCTCGCCGCGGCAGCTAAGCGAGGTCAGTCAGAAAAAACCGGTGCTCAGGCACCGGTTTTTTTTCGTCCGTACTCCAGCACGCCCCAAATTTCACGATGTGGAAAATTTTTTTAAGTCGTAAAAAATCGTGCTGCACGGCACAAGACGACCTATTGCAAGATGGAAAAAATCATTGCGCAATGCGAAACACACAATCCAATACATTGATTTAAAACAGAAATAAATATTGGAAAAACGCTTGGTGGCGACTACTGCGCGACCATTGATTTGCCTAGACTCTTATATAAGAGTTCGCGAAACGAAACGCCTAACAGGCCAGACGCTTTGACGAACGCATATTCGCTCATCCAGGCAACCAAGGAGCCCGTCATGTCCCGTCAAGAGCAAGCGAAGCAACTCCAGCAGCAATGGGAAACCGATCCGCGCTGGAAAGGCGTGAAGCGCAACTACTCGGCCGAAGACGTGATCCGCCTGCGTGGTTCGGTGCAAGTCGAGCACACGCTCGCCAAGCGCGGCGCGGAAAAGCTGTGGGCCAGCGTGAACAGCGAGCCGTTCGTCAACTCGCTCGGCGCGCTGACCGGCAACCAGGCCATGCAGCAGGTCAAGGCCGGCCTGAAGGCGATCTATCTGTCGGGCTGGCAGGTGGCGGGCGACGCGAACGTCGCCGGCGAAATGTACCCGGACCAGTCGCTGTATCCGGCAAATTCGGTGCCGCTCGTCGTGAAGCGCATCAACAATACGCTGACGCGCGCTGACCAGATCCAGTGGTCGGAAGGCAAGAATCCGGGCGACGAAGGCTATGTCGACTACTTCCAGCCGATCGTGGCCGATGCGGAAGCCGGCTTCGGCGGCGTGCTGAACGCATTCGAACTGATGAAGGCCATGATCGAAGCCGGCGCCGCAGGCGTGCACTTCGAAGACCAGCTCGCTTCGGTGAAGAAGTGCGGCCACATGGGCGGCAAGGTGCTCGTGCCGACTCGCGAAGCCGTCGCCAAGCTGACCGCCGCGCGTCTGGCCGCCGACGTCTCCGGCGCGCCGACCGTGCTGCTGGCTCGCACCGACGCGGAGGCGGCGGACCTGATCACGTCGGATATCGACGACAACGACAAGCCGTTCCTGACGGGCGAGCGCACGGTGGAAGGTTTCTACCGCACCAAGCCGGGTCTCGAACAGGCGATCTCGCGTGGCCTCGCCTACGCGCCGTACGCCGACATGATCTGGTGTGAAACGGGCAAGCCGGACCTCGAGTTCGCGAAGAAATTCGCCGACGCGATCCACAAGGAATTCCCGGACCAGCTGCTGTCGTACAACTGCTCGCCGTCGTTCAACTGGAAGAAGAACCTCGACGACGCGACGATCGCCAAGTTCCAGCGCGAACTGGGCGCGATGGGCTACAAGTTCCAGTTCATCACGCTGGCCGGCTTCCACGCGCTGAACTACTCGATGTTCAATCTGGCGCACGGCTATGCCCGCAACCAGATGACCGCCTTCGTCGAAATGCAGCAGGCCGAGTTCGCCGCGGCCGAGAAGGGTTTCACCGCGGTCAAGCATCAGCGCGAAGTCGGCACCGGCTACTTCGACGCCGTGACGCAAACGGTCGAGCGCGAAGCATCGACGACCGCGCTGCACGGCTCGACGGAAGACGAACAGTTCTTCGACAAGAAGGTCGCTTAAGCAACACTGCGGTCTGATCGCGGGAACCAGGCAAACAGACGGTCAAACGGCTTCGCGAGAGAGCCGCCGTCACAGGGAGAGCCGGGCCGTCGGAGCGTGCGTTGAACAGCGCCGACGGCGGAAATCCGGCAGCGGAATCTGGGAGACGGGGGGACAAAAGCCAGCACAACCCATTGTGCGGCGAACACAGTGCGCGCCGGCTTCACCGCCGGCGCGTTTTTTTCGACGCGCGCGAGGTGCTGGACGCTGCGTACGCCGGGCCATTCAGCGATACACGATCACCGGAATCTTCGTATGCGTCAGTACCCGCTGCGTTTCGGTGCCGATGAGCAGGCTACCGAGACGACGACGTCCGTGCGACGCCATGAAGATCACGTCGCAGGCGCCCCGCTCCGCCGCTTCGATAATGCCGAGATACGGTGCCGGGTGCACGCTGGTACGGCTGTCGACGGAGACACCGACGCGGTGCGCGGCCAGTTCCACCTCGCGCAGATGCACCCGCGCTTCGCGCTCGCTGCGTTCGAGAAATTCGGAGGGCGGTTCGATCGCCACGTCGGAGAACGGCGAGTACGGATATTGCGGCAGACACGCATACGCGGTGATGCGCGCGTTGACTGCCTGAGCGAGATCGATGGCGCCGTTGATCGCCTTGCGCGACAGGTCTGAACCGTCGGTCGGAACCAGGATGTGCCTGAACATATTGCCCTCCGTCGCCGGCTGCGCGCAGCGCGGCGTCTGCGTCCAACAAGGCTCGGCGTGCAAGCCGCTTCAATCGATTGTAGGTCGCGGAAATGCGGGCATGGATTCGCCGAGGGTCTGTCCGCATATCGGAAACCCCCTGTTCGCGGCGCCGTCGCCGTTGGGCAAGGCCTCGCGCTGCCGGTCAGCGCCGGCCGGCGTCAGCCCCAGTAGCCGGGATGGCCGTACGTATGCTTGAGAAAATCCAGGAACAGTCTCACCCTCAGCGGCAAATGGCGGCGCTGCGGGAACACCGCATGAATGCCGATGGGCGGCGCCGCGAACTCGTCGAGCACGCTCACGAGCCGGCCGGCCGCGATATCCGTGCCCACCTCCCACCACGATCGCCACGCGAGGCCGTAGCCCTCGAGACACCACTCGTGCAGGACCGCGCCGTCCGAACACTCCATCGTGCCGGACACCTTGATCGAGACGACCTTGTCGTCGTGCTGGAACACCCAGCCGCGTTGCTGGTTGGCGCTCGCCCCGAGAGCCAGGCAGTTGTGGTGCGCCAGGTCGGCGAGGCTGTGCGGCGCGCCGCGCCGGCTCAGATACGACGGCGACGCCACGCACACACGTCGGTTCTCGCCGAGCTTGAGCGATACCAGCGACGAGTCCGGCAGTTCGCCGAGGCGCACCGCGCAATCGAACCCCTCGTTGACCAGATCGACGAGGCGGTCGGACAGATCGAGCGTGATCGACACGTCCGGATGCGCAACCGTGAAAGCGGGCACCAGCGGCGCCACGTGCCGGCGTCCGAAACCCGCCGGCGCGGAGAGCCGCAAATGGCCGCTCGCTTTCACACCGCCCGCCGAGACGCTGGCTTCGGCGTTCTGCATGTCGTGAATGATGCGCTGGCAGTCTTCGAGAAAGGCCGAGCCTTCGAAGGTCAGCGTGATCTTGCGCGTGGTGCGTACCAGCAATTTGACGCCGAGGCGCTCCTCGAGCGCGTCGATGCGGCGGCCGATTATCGCCGGGGCGACGCCTTCGGCCGACGCCGCGGCGGACAGGCTGCCTTTAGCCGCGACGGTCACGAAAGTCTCGATCTGCTTGAAACGGTCCATGAGCAATTGAAGCCGCGACGCCGCGAAGGTAGTCCCCTCGGAGTGGCGCGGGAAAGTGGTCGGTGCGCGTCAGATTAGGTGTATGAAAGTAAAAGATCAAGTGATGTTTAGCCTCTTTTTTAGCATAGAGCATCACTAATACAATCCACCCTGACCTCTGATAGGAGCGCACGGCAATGTCGGCCACAACGACACTCTTCCCTAAAGCAGTGATTTTCGACGCCTACGGCACGCTCTTCGACGTGCATTCGGTGATCGCTGCGGCAGAGCAGATGTTCCCCGGCCACGGCGACGCACTCTCGCAGTTGTGGCGGCAGAAACAGATCGAATACACGCAGTTGCGCACGCTGGCCGATCCGGCCGGTGCGCCCGGCACTCACTACCGGCCATTCTGGGACATTACGCTCGACGCGTTGCGCTTCGCCGCGAAGAAGCTTCAGCTCACGCTGGGCCGCACGGCCGAAAAGCGCCTGATGGACGAATACGCGTGCCTGTCCGCCTTCCCCGATGCCGTGCCCGCACTGCGCCAGTTGCGCGACGCGCCGTTCACTTCGGCGGCAGCCGCGGGCAGCGAGTCCGCTCTTCGCCCAGGTCTGGCAATTCTCTCGAACGGCAATCCGCAAATGCTCGACATCGCCGTGAAAAGCGCCGGCATGACGGGCCTGTTCGACCACGTTCTTTCCGTCGACGCCGTGCGCGCCTACAAACCCTCGCCCGCCGCTTACACGCTCGGCACCCAGGCCTTCGGCGCGCAAGCGCGCGAGATCGTCTTCGTGTCGTCGAACGGCTGGGACGTGGCGGGCGCGACGTGGTTCGGCTTCACCACTTTCTGGCTCAACCGGCAAAACGCACCTGTCGAAGAACTGGGCGTCACGCCGCACGGCGCGGGCGGAGGCATGACCGATCTGCTCGCTTTTCTGAAAACCCCCGCGTCGCCCGGCCGCATCAACGGCCCCGGCGGAAACCGTCCGCGCCACAGCCCTGGCGCATGACGGCAACCGTTGGCTTCCACGACGTTCATCAACCGCACCTCAACATTTGCATCTTTGCAATCTGACCGACCAAGGAGAAAACATGGCGAATCCGCAGTCATCATTGTCGCTGCCGCAGGGCATGGAAATTACGGCTGAGATCAAGCCGGGCTATGAAGCGATTCTCACGCGCGAAGCGCTCGAACTCATCGCCGCGCTGCATCGCACATTCGAGCCGCGCCGCCAGCAATTACTGCAGGCACGGGTGGAACGCACGAAGCGGCTCGACGCCGGCGAGCGTCCCGACTTCCTCGCGCAAACGCAAAGCGTGCGTGAAGGCAACTGGACCATCGCGCCGCTGCCGCAAGACCTGCAATGCCGCCGCGTGGAAATTACCGGTCCGGTCGAGCGCAAGATGATCATCAACGCGCTGAATTCCGGCGCGGATTCGTACATGACCGACTTTGAAGATTCAAATGCGCCGAGCTGGGATAACCAGATCACCGGCCATATCAATCTGAACGACGCGGTGCGCCGCACGATTTCGCTGGAACAGAACGGCAAGTCGTACAAGCTGAACGACAAGGTCGCCACGCTGATCGTGCGTCCGCGCGGCTGGCATCTGGACGAAAAGCACGTGAAGGTGGACGGCAAGCGGGTGTCGGGCGGCATTTTCGATTTCGCGCTTTTCATGGTTCACAACGCGAAAGAACTCGTTGCACGCGGCTCGGGCCCGTACTTCTATCTGCCGAAGATGGAAAGCCATCTGGAAGCGCGCCTGTGGAACGACATTTTCGTCGCCGCGCAGGAAGCGGTCGGTGTGCCGCGCGGCACGATCCGCGCAACGGTGCTGATCGAAACGATCGTCGCCGCGTTCGAGATGGACGAGATCCTGTACGAACTGCGTGAACACAGCTCGGGCCTGAACGCCGGCCGCTGGGATTACATCTTCTCGGCGATCAAGAAGTTCAAGGCGGACCGCGACTTCTGCCTCGCCGACCGCTCGCAGATCACGATGACCTCGCCGTTCATGCGTGCCTACGCGCTGCTGCTGCTGAAGACGTGCCATCGCCGCAATGCACCCGCTATCGGCGGCATGAGCGCGCTGATTCCGATCAAGAACGATCCGGCGGCGAACGACAAGGCCATGGGCGGCGTGCGCTCCGACAAGGCGCGCGACGCCGGCGACGGCTACGACGGCGGCTGGGTGGCGCATCCGGGCCTCGTGCCGATCGCGATGGAAGAGTTCGTCAAGGTGCTCGGCGACAAGCCCAACCAGATCGGCAAGCAGCGCGACGACGTGCAGGTTACGGCCAACGATCTGACGGACTTCCGTCCGGAAGCGCCGATCACCGAAGGCGGCCTGCGCAACAACATCAACGTCGGCATTCACTACCTGGGTGCGTGGCTCGCGGGCAATGGCTGCGTGCCGATCCACAACCTGATGGAAGATGCCGCCACGGCGGAAATCTCGCGCTCGCAGGTGTGGCAATGGATCCGCTCTCCGAAGGGCAAGCTCGAAGACGGCCGCAAGGTCACCGCCGAGTTGGTGCGTGAACTGTCGGCACAGGAACTCGACAAGGTGAAGCAGGCCGTGGGCGGCGATACGAAACCGTACGACCGCGCCGCGCAGATCTTCGCAGAGATGTCGACTTCGGAGCAGTTCACCGACTTCCTGACGCTGCCGCTGTACGAGGAAATCTGAGGCAGGCGAAAGGCCTCATGCAGCCGATGCATGAGCCACAACGGACGACGCAGTAGCAAGCCTGTTTTCACGCACGTGCCCACGCACGGCGTGCAAACGGCTTGGGTCACAAGGCTGACCGACCGGACGGCCCGACAGGCGCATGCCTGCCGGGCCGTTTTTTTCGCCACTGCTTTTTCCACCGCTACGTGCGGTGGCGAGTAACGTCAGCCAGTCACTTCAACGCGTGCTGCGGTACTCGACCCAGTCACCCGACCTGATTTCGGGCAAGCCCTTCACCGCGGACGGCGCGACGGGATAGAAGCGGCAGTTCACGACGTTGCCGTCGACCTTCACCATCACTTCACGCGCGAGAAAGCGGTCTTCGACACCGGGGAATACCGCTTCGATTTCGTCGAGCACAGCGACCAGTTCGTCGTCGATCTCATAGACGTCGCCGACCACGTCGATACCGCCTTCGTCGACCAGCAGGCCCGGATACGAGCCGAAGTCGAACAGATGGCCGCGGACCGTGGCCGTGCCGAGCCGGTTGGGCGCGGCAATCTCGTGGCGTGCCGCGGCCTTGCTGATGTCGTTCACTTCACCGGCTCGCAGCGTGCCGTATACAAAGACTGTCTGCATCGTCGTTTGATCTCCTTGCATGAGGATCGGGTTGCTGATGTTTCAGTTTAGCGGCGTGCTCGCCACGAGCACACCATCGATATCCGCGTAGATCCATTCACCGGGTTGTACCAGCGCGCCAGGCAATTGCACTACCACGCCGCGCTCGCCGGTGCCGCGTTTCTGGCCGCGTCGCGGACAGGTCGTCAAGGCCGCCACGCCGACGTTGATCTCGTTGAGTTCCAGCGCGTCGCGCACGCAGCCATTCACGACGATCCCCGCCCAGCCATTCTGTTCCGCGATCTGGGCCAGATTGCCGCCCACCAGCGCGCAACGCAGACTGCCGCCGCCATCCACCACCAGTACCCGGCCCGCGCCCTTCTCCTCGAGTGTGGCGCGCACCAGCGCGTTGTCTTCGAACACCTTCAGCGTGACCGCTTCGCCGCTGAAACATTCGGTTCGGCTAAACAGATGAAAGACCGGGTCGAGCACGCGCAAGGTGCCGAGCGCCAGTTGGTCTTCGTGTGCATCGCACAAGTCCGCGGTAGCAAAGCTCATGGAGTTCTCCTCGGGTCGGGCAATCGGGACATTATGCAACGCCCGCTTGCAGGCAACACCTACAATGAGAGGCACGCCGGGATTACCCTTGCAAGGCCGCGGCTTTCAACCGGAATCGATCTACGCCATGACCGCATCTGTCGACTCAGACTCGTCGAGCTCCGTCCGCTTTGCCGACATTCCGCCGGAGTTCCAGCCGACCGACGCCCACCCGATCCGCGTGCGCTCGCGGCCCATGCCCTCGGGGTGGCGCATCGCCCGTCACACGCACGCATGGGCCCAGGTGGCCTACGCGTCGCGCGGCGTGCTGCGCGTCGCGACGACCGGCACGACGTGGATGGTGCCGCCTTCACGCGCGATCTGGGTGCCGCCGCATGTGACGCACGAAGTGGTGGCCGTCGAAGACGCATTTCTGCGCACGCTCTACATCACCGAAAGCACCGTGCCGGCCGGCCTCGATTCGCCACGCGTGGTTGAAGTCTCGGATCTGCTGCGGGAGGTGATTGCCGCGCTCGATACACCCGGCATTTCCGTCACGCGCGAGCGACTGCTCGGCGCACTCGCACTCGACGAACTGACGCGCTCGGAACCGCTGCCGCTGTCGGTGCCGATGCCCAACGAAAAGCGTCTGCGCGCGCTGTGCGAAGCCGTGATCGCGGACCCGACGCATGGCGAGTCGCTCGAACAATGGGCGACTAGCGTGGGCGCAAGCACGCGCACGATTGCGCGGCTGTTTCGTCAGGAATTGGGCGTGAGTTTTTCGCAATGGCGCCAGCAGGCGATTCTGGCGCGCGCGATTCCGCTGCTGAGCCAGGGACGGCCGCTCTCGCATGTCGCACAGGAATTGGGCTACCAGAGTCAGAGCGCATTCTCCGCGATGTTCCGCCGCGCGTTTGGTGAGAGTCCCCGGGCGTTTATCGAGCGGGGCTCGGAACATCGCGCGGCGAACGGCGAACCTGCCGGCCCCGAAGTGGACGACGAGACGGCGCAGGATCGTGCGGATTCCACGAGCGGCGACCAGCGCTGAGCGAACCTGTTAGCTCACCGCGCCCGCGCCGCTCAGACCCGCCGCGCCAGATGACGGATCGCGCCGAGCTGGGCAAGACGCGGCCCGGCCAGCTTATAACCTTTGCGCTGATAGAGCCGCGCAGCGGGATTGTCAACGAACACGCGCAACTGCAGCTCGCGCAGCCCGCGCTCGCGTGCCCATTGATGCGAGACATCGAGCAGATAGGTTCCGGCACCGAGCCGGCGGTATCCTTCGGCGATCTGCACGTCACGTATATGCAGAGAATCGCCCTCTTGCGTGATCCGCAGCACGCCGATGGGTTGACCATCCATCTCGAGAATAAAATTCTCCGACTCGCGCCAGCTGCCGAGAAACAGATCACCGCGCCAGACCAGATGATGACGGCGATAGTAGCCACCCATGTTGTTGCGAGTCAGCGCCTCGGCGAACTCGAAATCATCCATGCTGGCTTCGCGCAGATGAAACGGCAACGGGGCTTCGGTTGGATCGAACATGGTGGAGCGACGAAGGTAAGTCGGTCAACGGTAAAACAGGCCGCGCGTGCTGGCAATGGCTGTTTTTCCCGAGCATACCTGGACGCGAAGATCAGGGGAATAAAAACGGCGGAAATAAAAAAAGCCCACTTCTTTCGAAGTGGGCTTTCTCAAATCTGGCGGAGCGGACGGGACTCGAACCCGCGACCCCCGGCGTGACAGGCCGGTATTCTAACCAACTGAACTACCGCTCCAGATTTCTACAACATGGCTTGTGAGCTTGGCTCATCCACCACTGCATCGATCAAACTTCCAACCGAACGACGCCGATCTGCTGGCGTCCCCTAGGGGATTCGAACCCCTGTACTCACCGTGAAAGGGTGATGTCCTAGGCCTCTAGACGAAGGGGACAACGTACTGCTTACACCTTTAATGAAAAAGCCCGTTCAGGTTTGGATGAACGGGCTTTGTCTGGCGGAGTGGACGGGACTCGAACCCGCGACCCCCGGCGTGACAGGCCGGTATTCTAACCGACTGAACTACCACTCCAGTCTTTACACCCTGGCTTGCGAGCGTCGGTTATTTCTCTGCAAGCTGCGCTGCTTTACTACCAAGCGACGCTGATGTTTGGCGTCCCCTAGGGGATTCGAACCCCTGTACTCACCGTGAAAGGGTGATGTCCTAGGCCTCTAGACGAAGGGGACATAATCTTTTCAGATCTGTCTTTAATTCGCTGCTAACTTACGCTAACTTCTCAGTTATTCGCTTCGTTATCTGCGAAGACCGCTATTTTAACTACGTTACAACCGTTTGTGAAGTCTTTTTTGCTACAAGTTCCAAGCTTCGGAACCACTTCACTCTGCTCTGATGGTGGAGGTAAGCGGGATCGAACCGCTGACCTCTTGCATGCCATGCAAGCGCTCTCCCAGCTGAGCTATACCCCCCTTGCAGAACAGAAACGAGATTCTAGAGGCCAATTTGCGTCTTGTAAATACCCTTTGAGCAATTGCATGCGACTTTTTTCACAAGCCGCATGCAAACCCTCTCACGGCACACGCAAGCGCCCTTAAACAAGCGCCTTTTCGATGCGGCCCACCACGACATCACGGCCGAACAGCATCAGCACGCTGTCGATCGACGGCGTGTGTGTCGTCCCCGCCACCAGCAGGCGCACCGGCATGGCCAGCTGCGGCATCTTCAGCTTGTGCGCGCCAAGCGTTGCCTTCAATGCTGCGGCGATTGCTTCCTTGGTCCACTCCACTGTCTTGAGCGCGGCAGCCAGATCGGCAAGCGCCGGACGCACCACGTCGGTCACGTGCTGGGTGAGCGACTCGGCGTCAGGCGCCGGCGTGAGATAGAACATTGCGGCGTTCGCGGCGATCTCCTTGACCGTCGACGCGCGGTCCTTCAGCAAGCCGACCACGGCGGTCAAATCCGCGCCCTGCGCGAGCGCGGCCTCGTCGATGCCCAGCTCGGCGAAGAACGGCTTGGCCAGCTCCGCGAGACGCGCGTTATCTGCTTCCTTGATGTAGTGCGCGTTCAGCCAGTTCAGCTTGTCATGGTCGTACTGCGCCGGCGACTTGCCCAGGTGCTCCAGATCGAACCATTCAACGAACTGCTCACGCGAGAAAATTTCCGCGTCGCCATGCGACCAGCCCAGACGTGCCAGATAGTTGACCACCGCTTCCGGCAGGAAACCGGCGTCGCGGTAACCCATCACGCTCATCGCGCCGTGGCGCTTGCTCATCTTCTCGCCCTGCTCGTTGAGCACGGTCGGCAAGTGCGCGTACACCGGCGGCTCACTACCGAGCGCGCGCAGAATGTTGATCTGCCGCGGCGTGTTGTTCACGTGATCGTCGCCGCGGATCACGTGCGTGATGCGCATGTCCAGATCGTCGACCACCACGCAGAAGTTGTAGGTCGGCGTGCCGTCCGGACGCGCGATCACGAGGTCGTCGAGTTCTTCGTTCGAGATCTCGATGCGCCCCTTCACGGCGTCGTCCCATGCCACCACGCCGGTGAGCGGATTGCGGAAGCGCAGCACTGGTTGCACGCCCTCCGGCGGCTGCGGCAGCACCTTGCCCGGCTCCGGGCGCCACGTGCCGTCATAGCGCGGCTTTTCGCCGGCTTCACGCTGACGCTCACGCAACGCGTCGAGCTCTTCAGTCGACATGTAGCACGGGTACACGAGCCCCGCGCTTTGCATCTCCTTGAGCACCTCGCGATAACGGTCCATGCGCTGCATCTGGTAGAACGGGCCCTCATCGACATCGAGGCCGAGCCACGCCATGCCTTCGAGAATGGCGTCGACGGATTCGCTGGTGGAGCGCTCGACGTCGGTGTCCTCGATCCGCAGCACGAAGGTCCCTTTCATCTTGCGCGCGAACGCCCACGGGTACAGCGCGGAGCGAATGTTGCCGAGGTGGATGAAGCCGGTGGGACTCGGTGCGAAACGGGTACGAACAGAGGTGGTCATTAGCGATTACTCGGAAGACAGGCGCCGGCGCCCGGGCGGAATTCACCTGTGAAGCGCGGCAGCGGACCGCGCCCATGCGGCAGAACTACGCCGTGCATGGACACGAAGGAAATAACAAACGAGAGGCGAATTATACCTTTCACGAGCGGATTGCCAGCCCTCGTCCAAATGGCCAGTTGCGGCGCGCGTGCCATATCGGCAGCCGCGCTGAGTGCGCGTTCGACCGCGCGCTGAAATGTCCGTCCCGACGTTTGAATGGGGTACCCCGGTGCTCAAAAAAGAGCCTATAACCGCTGGCAAGACACGCAACGCAGCGCCCGAGGACTTCCTCTGCAACGTTTCATTACAGCGCCGCCGCGCTCGCGAGGCTTTGATTTATGATGTGCGCGCGCTACGGCTGGGAATAGAGCCACCGCGCATGGCATCGCCGCCGGCGGCGCCATCCGTCTGACTATCCGCCTGAATGCGGCCCACGGCCACGCTGATCGCGTCGCTCGTGCCGTTGCTGGAGAATTCGTTGAAACCGTCGTCACCCCGCCTCGCCCGCCGCAACTTTTCGCTGGCCGCCGCTTCCGCCGTGCTGGCCGCCTGCACCACGACCGGCAGTCAAACCAGTGCGCCAGTCGCCGCCACACCCACTACCGGCACGCCGCCCGTCGACAAACCGCAGCGGCCGATCCGCGTCGGGCTCGCGCTCGGCGGCGGCGCAGCGCGCGGCTTTGCACACATCGGCGTGATCAAGGCGCTCGAGGCGCGCAACATCCAGGTCGATCTGGTGGCCGGCACGAGCGCCGGTTCGGTGGTCGGCGCGCTCTACGCGTCGGGGATGAACGGCTTCGCATTGAACAAGCTTGCGCTGACCATGGACGAAGCGTCGATCAGCGACTGGGCCATGCCGTTCCGCACGCGGGGCTTCCTGCAGGGCGTCGCGCTGCAGAACTATCTGAACACGACGCTCAAAAATCGTCCGATCGAAAACATGGCCAAGCCGCTCGGCGTGGTCGCCACCGACCTGAGGACCGGCCAGCCGATCCTGTTCCAGCGCGGCAACACAGGCATCGCGGTGCGCGCGTCGTGCAGCGTGCCGTCGATTTTCGAGCCGGTGAAGATCGGCGGCCACGAATACGTCGACGGCGGCCTGGTGAGCCCCGTGCCGGCCTCGTTCGCCCGCAAGATGGGCGCGGACTTCGTGATTGCCGTGGATATCTCGCAGAGTCCTGAAAGCGGCCTGACGGCCAGCTCGTTCGACGTGCTGATGCAGACCTTCACGATCATGGGCCAGACCATCAAGACCTATGAACTCGAAAAGTATGCGGACATCGTGATCCGGCCGAATCTGGCCGCCATGAGCGGCAGCGATTTCTCGCAGCGCAATGCCGCGATTCTGGCCGGCGAGGAAGCGGTGGCGAAGATGATGCCGGAGTTGCAACGCAAGCTCGCGGCGAGCCGCACGGCGGTGTAAGCGGCCCGGTTGCAGCACAAAGACAAAAAGCCTGCTTCATGCGAAGCAGGCTTTTCTATGCTGCAGACAAATCAGTTACTGATTGCCGCCGATTGAGGCGTTCACGCGCTTGCGCAGATCCTGATTGTCCTGATAGGACGTCTCGATCCGGCGCGCACCCGTAAAGCGTTTTTCCCAGTAGCCGCTATCCATGTCGTCGACGCGGATCGTGCTGCCGGTGGACGGCGAATGCACGAACTTGTTGTCACCGATATAGATGCCGACGTGCGAGAACGTACGGCGCATCGTATTGAAGAACACCAGATCGCCCGGCTTCAGGTCGCTCACGCGCACCTTTTCGCCCACCCGGCTCATTTCCTCGGCGCGGCGCGGCAGCGCCATACCGAGCGTGTCCTGGAACACGTAACGGACGAAGCCGCTGCAATCGAGCCCCGAATCCGGCGTGTTGCCGCCCCAGCGATAGCGCACGCCGATCATGTTCAGCGCGCCGACGACCACGTCGCCCGCTTTTCCGGCCATGCCGGACAGGAACGATTTGGCCCCGCTGTCGCTATCGGGAGCGCCTGCCTGGGTGTTGGGAATGGAGGGAGTAGACAAAGAATTCGACCCGTTGAGGGTCGAATTTGAGGCATTCTGATTAAAACTGCTTACTTCGTCGGCGAACGCGCCGGGAGTTGCTGCCATCAAGACGCCAATGAACATCCCGGCGACGACGCGCGTGCAAGCCTGGGTTAGGTTTCTGTGCTGCATTGGTCGGTATTTTCTGCCTAAAAAACAGAGGTCTACGGAAAAAAGTTTGGTCGATACTAGCCAGTAAGTATTCAACTGTCAAAACAAATAGAAAAATACAATCGGGACACGCACCCAATTGGTGAAAGGGTGAAAAATCAATGATCAAGCGCGGCTTTCAACAGCTTTCGAGTGTAGGGGTGGGAGGGTGTCGCAAAAATCTTCTCAACCTCCCCGCTTTCGACAATCGATCCGTTTTGCATGACCGCGACACGATGCGCCATCGCCCCGATCACAGCCAGATCATGACTGATGAAAACGAAGCCAAGGTTGTACTTCTGTTGCAACCCAGCTAGCAATTTCAGGACCTGCTGCTGGATTGAAACGTCCAGCGCGCTGGTCGGTTCGTCGAGGATCAGGATGTTCGGCTCCAGCACCAGCGCGCGCGCAATGGCGATCCGCTGACGCTGCCCGCCGGAGAATTCGTGCGGATAACGTTGCAGCACCGTGCGATCGAGGCCGACTTCGCGCAGCACCGCGATCACCTTGTCGCGCCGCGCGGGCGGGCTCAGATTCGGCCGGTGCAGCGCGAGCCCTTCGCCGACAATCCGCTCGATGGTCTGACGCGGCGAAAGCGAACTGAACGGGTCCTGAAAGACAACTTGCATATTCGACCGTAAGGCGGTCTGATCGGCGCCGCGATAGCTGCCAAGCGCCCTGCCCTGAAATTCGATCTCGCCGTGCGCGGTGCGTTGCAGGCCGAGCAGCGCCATCGCCAGCGTCGATTTGCCGGAGCCCGATTCGCCGACGATGCCGAGCGTCTCGCCCTGGCGCACGGACAGGCTCGCGTCCGCCACCGCGCGAAACCGTCCGGAGCGGAACCAGCCGCCCATGCCCGGCAGCTTCGTTTTGAAGTCGACCGAGACGTCGCGCGCTTCCAGCAGCACCGGCGAAATCGGCAACACCGGCACGACCGCGCGTTCCGGCCGGCTCGCCAGCAGACGTTGCGTGTACGGATGCTGCGGCGATTCGAACACCTGCTCGACCGGTCCGCTTTCCACCAGCACGCCCTTCTCCATCACCGCGATGCGTTGCGCGAAGTGGCGCACCAGATTCAGGTCGTGCGTGATCAGCAGCACCGCCATGCCGCGACGTTGCGCTTCGTCGCGCTGCAGTTCCAGAAGCAGGTCGACGATCTGCGCGCGGATCGTCACGTCGAGCGCCGTGGTCGGCTCATCGGCCAGCAGCAGACGCGGACGGCACGCGAGCGCCATGGCGATCATCGCGCGCTGGCGCTGGCCGCCGGAGAGCTGATGCGGGTAGCTGTTCACGCGCTTGCCCGGCTCCGCGATACCGGTGCGCCCCAGAAGCGCGACGGCGCGTTTGCGCGCTTCGTTCGCGCTCACGCCGTCATGCACGACGATGGTCTCCGCAATCTGGTCGCCCACCGTGTAGAGCGGATTGAGCGCGGTCATCGGCTCCTGAAAGATCATCGCGATGTCCGAGCCACGCAGCCCGCGCATTTCGCGCTCGCTGCGGATGAGCAGTTCTTCGCCGTCGAAGCGGATCGATCCGCTCACCTGGGCGTCGCTCAGCAGGCGCAAGATGGACAGCGCGGTCACGCTCTTGCCGGAACCCGACTCGCCCACCAGCGCGACCCGCTCGCCGCGCTGGATCGCGAGCGTGACGTCGTCCACCGCGACGGTGTCGCCGAAGCTCACCCGCAGGCGCTCCAACTCCAGCAGCGGGCCGGCGGCCCGTTGTGCGTCGTTTTGCAAGCTGGCGCTCATTGATTGCCTCCGGCGCGCATCGCATCGGAGATGCGGGTGTCGAGCGCGTTGCGCAGCGCGTCGCCCATGAAGGTCAGCAGCAACAGCATGACGACCAGCACGCCGAAGGTGGACAGCGAAATCCACCAGGCGTCGAGATTCGCCTTGCCTTGCGCGAGCAGCTCACCGAGGCTCGGTGTCGGAGACGGCACGCCCAGGCCGAGAAAGTCGAGGCTGGTCAGCGCGAGAATCGCGCCGCTCATGCGAAACGGCAGGAACGTGATCACGGGCGTCAGGCTATTGGGCAGCACATGCCGCCACATGATCTGCCAGTTCGACAGTCCCATGGCGCGTGCCGCACGCACATAGTCTTGCTGGCGATTGCGCAGAAACTCCGCGCGCACGTAATCGGACAAGCCGATCCAGCCGAACAGCGAGAGCAGCACGATCAGCAGAATGAAACCGGGCTCGAAGATCGACGAAAAAATGATCAGCAGGTAAAGCTCGGGCATGGCACTCCAGATTTCGATCAGGCGTTGCCCGATGATATCGGTACGTCCTCCGAAGTAACCCTGCACGGCACCCGCTGCAATGCCGAGTATCGTGCCGATCAGCGTCAGCACCAGGCCGAATTCCACCGAGACGCGAAAGCCGTACAACAGGCGCGCGAACAGGTCGCGGCCACGGTCGTCGGTGCCGAGCCAGTTGTCGCGCGACGGCGGCGCCGGGTTTGGCGCTTTCGAAAAGTAGTTCAGTGTGTCGTAGTAGTAGCGATTCGGCGGATACAGCGCGAAGTTGCCCGGCGCATCGAAACGATGCTTGATGTACGGGTCGAGATAGTCCGCCGGCGTGGGGAAATCGCCGCCGAACGTGGTCTCGGCGTAGGTCTTGAACATCGGGAAATACAGGCTGCCGTCGTAGCGCACCACGAGCGGCTTGTCGTTCGACCACAGCGGGCCGGCGAGGCTCGCCGCGAACGCCACGACGAACACGATCAGACTCCAGTAGCCGAGGCGTTGCTGGCGAAAGCGCTGCCACACACGGCGCGCAGGCGACGGCGACACGAACGCGCGCGCCGTCTCGTTACGCGCCGCCGCGTCGGCGGAAAGGCGGGCTCGATTCATCAACGCTCCAGTTGTTCGAATTGGATGCGGGGATCGACCCACACGTAGCAAAGATCGGAAATGAGCTTGGTTGCCAGACCGATCAGCGTGAACAGATATAGCGTGCCGAGCACGACCGGATAATCGCGCCGCACCACCGATTCATATGACAGCAGCCCGAGGCCGTCGAGCGAAAACAGTGTTTCGATCAGCAGACTGCCCGTAAAGAACGCGCCGATGAACGCCGCCGGAAAGCCCACGATCAGCGGCAGCAATGCATTGCGAAACACGTGCTTCCACAGCACACGCTTTTCGGACAGCCCCTTCGCGCGCGCGGTCAGCACGTATTGCTTGCGAATCTCGTCGAGAAAGGCGTTCTTCGTCAGCATGGTGACCACTGCGAAACTACCCACCACCGAAGCCGTGATCGGCAGCGCGATATGCCACAGATAGTCGACGATCTTGCCGAAGAAGCTCAACTGCGCCCAGTTGTCCGAGGTGAGATTGCGCAGCGGGAACAGTTGCAGGAACGAGGCGCCGCCGAACAGCACAAGCAGCAGAACACCCAGCACGAAGCCGGGAATCGCATAGCCGATCAACACCACGAGGCTCGTGGCAACATCGAAGCGCGAACCATTGCGTATCGCCTTCGCGATGCCGAGCGGCACCGATATGAGGTAGGTCAGGAAGAACGTCCACAAGCCGATGCTGATCGACACCGGCAGCTTCGAGACGATCAGCGACCACACGCTTTGATGGCGGAAATAGCTTTGCCCAAGATCGAAGGTCGAGAAACGCTTGAGCATCAGCACATAGCGCTCAAGCGGCGGCTTGTCGAAACCGTAGAGCGCCTTCAGTTGCGCAATCTGCTGGGCGTCGACACCGGTATGCGCGCGCAGCCCGAACGGCGCGCCGTTCTCGGCGCCCTTGCGCAGTTCGTGCTGCATCTGTTCGACCGGGCCCCCCGGAACGAACTGGATCACGACGAAAGTCAGCGTCAGCACGCCGAGCAGCGTCGGGATCATCAACAGCAGGCGTTTGAGGATGTAGCTCCACATAGGCGGCGCTCCGGTGCGGCGAGGGTAAATGAAGGACGCGTTAGCGTGGCTGTGCTTGAGCGTTCGCTTGTGGCGGGGACTCCGGCTGCGACTGCGGCTGCGCAATCCACCACATCGACGTGATCCAGCCTTCCGCCGAATAGTACAGCGGCAATGTTTTTGGCCACGCGAGGCCGCGCTTGAACGCCACCCGGTGCGTCCCGCTGTACCAGTGCGGCACCGCATAGTAGCCATGCATCAGCACGCGGTCGAGCGCGTGCGTTGCGTCGACCAGCTGCTCGCGCGTTTGCGCATGCACGAGCGCGTTCAGGATCGCGTCGACCGCGGGCGACTTCAGCCCGATCATATTGTCCGAGCCGTGCGTATCCGCGGCCTTGCTGCCGAATCGCTCGATCTGCTCGGACCCCGGCACCTGCACGTCAGGCATGCGAATGGTGGTGGCGTCGAATTCGAAGTCGTCCAGACGCTTCTGATACACGGCAAAGTCCGACACGCGGAACGTAGCAGTAATGCCGAGCTTCTGCAGGTTGCGGATATACGTCGCGACGATCGGCTCCATCTGCGCGGACGAACCGGAATCGTCGAGAATCTCGAACTGGAACGGCTCGCCCTTGGCGTTGCGCAACGCGCCGTCGCGATAGGTCCAGCCGGCCTGTTGCAGCAACGCGCGCGCCTCCAGCAAATTGGCGCGCAGCGAGCCTGGCGGATCGGTGTCCGGTTGCTTTGGCGGCGGACCGAACACTGCCGGATCGAGCTTCGCGCGCCACGGCTCGAGCAAGGCCAGCTCACCCGGTGAAGGCAACCCTTTCGCCTGCAAATCGGTATTGGCGAAGTAACTGTCGATACGCGTGTACTGGTTGAAGAACAACTGGCGGTCCAGCCACTGGAAGTCGAGCGCGAGATCGAGCGCCTTGCGCACGCGCACGTCCTGGAACAACGGCCGCCGCACATTCAGGAAGAAGCCCTGCATGCCGGTGCCGTTATGTTGCGGGAACTCCTTCTTGATCAGTTCGCCGCTGTCGAACTTCTTGCCGATGTCACGCCGCACCCAGTTGCGCGCGACATATTCGACCAGCGCATCGTACTCGCCCGCTTTGAACGCTTCCAGCCGTGCCGTGCCATCCGAATACAGCTTATAGACGATACGCTCGAAGTTATTCATGCCGACGCGCACCGGCAGCGCCGCGCCCCAGTAGTTCGGATCGCGCCGGTACGTGATCGTGCGGCCGTTGTCGTATCGCTCGATCAGATAGGGTCCGCTGCCGATCGGCTTTTCGAACGCCAGTTGGTCGAACGGAATCCGGCTGCCGTCGGGCTTCATTCCCCACTTGCGCGAGAACACCGGCATGCTGCCCGCGAGGAGCGGCAACTCGCGATTGCGCTGGCGGAACTCGAAGCGGATGGTGCGCGGATCGACGACCACCGCACGCGTGATCTCGCCGAAGATCGACGCGAACTGCGGCGCCGCTTGCGGACTTTTCAGCGTGTCGAGCGAGAACTTGACGTCGTCCGCGGTGACCGGATCGCCGTTCGAAAAACGCGCGCGAGCGTTGATGTGGAAAGTAGTCGACAGGCCGTCCGGCGCGATGCTGATGTCGTCGGCGAGCAGTCCGTAGGCGGACGCCACTTCGTCGCTGCTGCCGATAGTCAGGCTTTCGAACAGCTGGTCCACACCCGGCGCCGTATTACCGCGCAGCGTGAACGGATTGAACTTGTCGAAGCTCGTCAGACGGCTTGGATTGGCCAGCACCAGCGTGCCGCCCTTCGGAGCGTCGGGATTGACGTAGTCGAAGTGCTTGAAATCCGCCGGATATTTCGGCTCGCCGTATTGCGCGATTGCATAGACCGCGTGCGCCCGAGGCGCCGCGAGCAAACCGGCCACGGCCACCACACCGCACATCGCCGCGGCGCATGCGGAGCGCCATGAGCGCGGCATCGCCGCGAACCCGGCACGCGAGGGTCTGAGAAGCGAGGGTTGATGAAGCGCGCTGCACCGAAGTGCGCGAGGCGTTTGAACCCTTCGCGAACCAGTTGTCATGGGGGCCTTGTTGGTCTATGGGCAAGTGCAGTGTGCGAGAATTCTACCCAATAAACCCGCGCAATTCGCACATCCGGGGCATGCGGCGCGCGCCCATGCGGCACGCAGAACCCGATAGGAGAGACCATGGGCTTCCTCGCTGGCAAACGTATCCTGCTGACCGGACTGCTGTCGAACCGCTCGATCGCCTACGGCATCGCGCAAGCCTGCAAGCGCGAAGGCGCGGAACTGGCGTTCACCTATGTCGGTGAACGCTTCAGGGATCGCATCACGGAGTTCGCCACCGAGTTCGGCAGCGATCTCGTGTTCCCGTGCGACGTCGCCGACGACGCACAGATCGACGCCCTCTTCATCTCGCTCAAGGAACGCTGGGAGGGCCTCGACGGCATCGTTCATTCGATCGGTTTCGCGCCGCGCGAGGCGATTGCCGGCGATTTCCTCGACGGCATGACGCGCGAAAACTTCCGCATCGCGCACGACATTTCCGCGTACAGCTTCCCGGCGCTCGCCAAGGCCGCGCAGTCCATGCTCACGCCGCAGGCCTCGCTGCTCACGCTGAGCTACCTCGGCGCCGAACGCGCAATTCCGAATTACAACACCATGGGTCTCGCCAAGGCTTCGCTCGAGGCCAGCGTGCGCTATCTGGCAGTGTCGCTCGGCGCGAAAGGCGTGCGGGTGAACGGCATTTCGGCGGGGCCGATCAAGACGCTGGCCGCAAGCGGCATCAAAGGCTTCGGCAAGATTCTCGACTTCGTGGAACAGAACGCACCGCTCAAACGCAATGTGACGATCGAACAGGTCGGCAACACGGCGGCGTTCCTGCTCTCGGATCTGGCCGCCGGCGTGACGGCGCAAATCGTGCACGTCGACAGCGGGTTTAGCGCGGTAGTCGGCGGCATGGCCGCTGTGGGTGAATAAGCGAGTGGGCCTTTCATATTAGTGCGTGGCCCTGTGGCCTCCCCCGTCGCGCCGCGTCGGCCCGCCGGCTTGCGAAGGCCCAATAAAAAAACCGCCCGAAGGCGGTTTTTTATTCCACAGCGCGATTAGCCGTGATCCAGACGCTTAGTGCCAACCGTGACGGTTGTCGTAGTGATCGCGGCCATAGTCATAACGGCCCGGGGGATGATGACGATACCAGTCATCGCGCGCCCAATAGCGACGCCCGTCCCAATAGCGGTCGCCGTGCCAGCCGATCACGATCGCCGGACCGCCGTAGCCGTAGTACACAGGCGCCGGTTGATAGACGACGGGGGGCGGCGGAGGCGGCGGCGGTGCATAGACCGGCGCCGGAGCAACGTACACCGGCGCGGGAATGCCGATGTTCACGCCGATGTTGACGCCACCGGCCATTGCGGCGCCCGATGCGCCCAACGCGAAAACCCCGATCAGAAGTGGAACAAGACGGACGGACTTCATCGATCACCCTTTGGAAGAATGTGTTGTTGGGCGAAATATAGCGCAAGGCCGCGCTCCGCGTATTTCAACTTTGTAATAACTGATGCATAACATCGCCTGCCTGATCGCCTTGTTACGTCTCGTTACATTGGACAAGCTTTGGTCAAAATAAATGGGGACGTTGTCGCTGCGGGAGGGTGAGTCGGGAACGGACAACGGCATTGGGCGCATTTACAAAACATAGGATAGCGAATCATTATTGCCTCGCACGCCACCTCCCTACTCCAGCATCTGAAACCGCACGGATTGTTTGCGATCCGCTTCATACGACCCGCGGCATGCCACCGACGGTACCGAATCATGACGGCACCCTATCGCGCTCACGCTGCGATTGGCCCTCGCACCCCTACTCCCCACCCGGCAACAAAAAACGAACATTTCTCGTTCGAAAGAACATTTACATGAACATTCTCAAGTGACCCGTCGTCCGATCTCTACGATAAAGGAAAATCAGCGAAAGGCGCGACTCCACCGGCTTTAAAGGCCATAACGCCTCAAATTCAATGGTTTTCCCTGGTGTTTCCACACCACATCAGTGATACGATGACTGACACAAGACAGCGATAAATGTTCGAATTCGCGCATTCTGGCCCACCCGGCGGCCAGCCAGCGGATACATTGGGTACGGAGACAGATTTGAAAACAATCATAGGTTTGCGCTGGTGGATCATCGCACTCGTCTGCCTCGGGACGATCGTCAACTATCTGTCGCGCAACGCGCTCGGCGTCATGGCGCCGGAGTTGATGAAGCTGCTGCACATGAGCACGCAGCAGTATTCCTATGTGGTCGGCGCCTTTCAGGTCGGCTATACGATCATGCAGCCGATATGCGGCCTGATCATCGACCTGATCGGTTTGCGGCTGGGCTTTGCGCTGTTCGCCTGCCTGTGGTCGCTGACCGGCGTCCTGCATGGCTTCGCGAGCGGCTGGTTGTCCCTCGCGGCATTGCGCGGGCTCATGGGGCTGACCGAGGCCGTCGCCATTCCGGCGGGCATGAAGGTGGTCGCCGAGTGGTTTCCCAATCGCGAGAAGTCCGTGGCGGTCGGCTACTTCAACGCGGGCACCTCGCTCGGCTCACTGCTGGCTCCCCCGCTCGTCGTGTTCCTGTCGCTGCGTTATGGCTGGCAAAGCGCGTTCGCCGTGACCGGCGCGCTCGGCTTTGTCTGGGCCGCTGCCTGGTATCTGCTGTACCGTTCGCCGACCGGGCATCCTCGCATCAGTGAGACAGAGCGCGACGCGATCATCAGCGGGCACACGCCGGCCACGACGCAGCGGCGCAGCATACGTGAAGTCCTGCGCACGCGCCGTTTCTGGGCCATCGCGCAAGCGCGCTTTTTCGCGGAACCGGCATGGCAGACATTCAGTTTCTGGATTCCGCTCTATCTCGCCACCCAGCGTCACATGGACCTGAAGCAGATTGCGCTGTTCGCGTGGCTGCCGTTTCTTGCCGCCGACCTGGGCGGGCTGTTCGGCGGCTATCTCTCGCCGTTCCTGATGAAGCATCTGCGCGTGCCGCTGATCTGGTCGCGCATCACGGGCGTGGCGCTTGGCGCTCTCATGATGCTCGGGCCGGCGTGCATCGGCCTGGTTGCTTCGCCCTACCAGGCAATTGCCCTCTTTTGTGTTGGCGGCTTCGCGCACCAGATGATCTCCGCGCTCGTGAATACGCTGGCAGCCGACGTGTTCGACCCGAGCGAGGTTGGCACCGTGGCGGGCTTTGCGGGCATGTCGGCGTGGATCGGCGGCCTCGGCTTTTCGTTGCTCGTCGGCGCGCTGGCCGATTCGATCGGCTACACGCCGCTATTCGGTGCCCTTGGCGCTTTCGACCTCATCGGCGCCACGCTGCTGATCATTCTGATGCGGGGCGTCACGAGCGACGCACGCCCGCGCCAGGCCAACGGCAGCGCCAGCACTCCTGCCTGACCTTACTCGAAGACTCATGATGCGCTCACCGATGAACCTGAAAACTCCGCCGCGTTTTTCGCTGTCGTCCCAGCTCGGCAACCATATCGTTCTGACCGCGCAGGCGCACTGCCGGATCGAACTGTTCGTGCTCGCGGAAGACATCATCCGGGTGCTGGTGCTGCCCGACGGCGAATTGCATGGACCGCGCACCTGGGCCATCGCGCCGGGCGCGGACGACACGCCGCTCGAAGGCCGCGAGCGCCGCGACATGAGCGGCTTCGCGCCGCCGCCGTTCAAGGTATCGGGCGACGCTGCGCATCTCGTGGTTGAAACCGCGCGCATCCGCCTGACGGTCACGCTCGATGGCGGCGCATGCGCGTGGGACATTCTGCGTGGGCCGGACTGGCATCGCGTCATGAACGATCGCAAAACCCAGGCTTATAACTTCGGCTGGTGGGACGAGCGTGTGTACCACTACATCGAGCGCCGCAAGGACGAAATGTACGTCGGGCTGGGCGAGCGCGCCGGTTCGCTCGATCGCGCCGAACAAAGCTATGAGATGCGCAATATCGACGCGATGGGCTACAGCGCGCGCACGACCGATCCGCTCTACAAGCACATCCCCTTCTACATCACCTGGCAGCCGCAAACGTCGACGGGGTTCGGCCTGTTTTACGACACCCTCGCCGATTGCCGCTTCGACATGGGGCGCGAGCTCGACAACTATCACGGTCACTACCGCCATTTCATCGCCGAGCATGGTGATCTGGATTACTACTTCATCGCCTCGGCGGACACGCCCTTGCACGCGGTGCGCCGCTTTACGTGGCTGACCGGGCGGCCGGCCTGGATGCCGAAGTGGGGCCTCGGCTACTCCGGCTCGACCATGAGCTACACCGACGCACCCGACGCGCAGCAGCGCATGGGGGAATTCATCGAACGATGCAGCGAGCACGACATACTGTGCGACTCGTTCCATCTGTCGTCGGGCTACACGTCGATCGGCGCGAAACGCTACGTGTTCAACTGGAATCACGAGAAGTTTCCGGATATCGACGGCTTCGTGCAGAGCTACCTCGACCACGGCGTGCGTCTGTGCGCGAACATCAAGCCATGCCTTCTGCAGGATCATCCGGCGTTCGACGACGTGGCCCGCTCGGGTCTGCTGATCGCCGCGCAAGACGGCGAACCGGCATGGGTGCAGTTCTGGGACGAAGTCGGCGCCTATCTGGATTTCACGAATCCCGACACCATCGCCTGGTGGAAAGCGCGCGTGAAAGAGAGCCTGCTCGCACACGGCATCGCGGCCACGTGGAACGACAACAACGAGTTCGAGATCTGGACGCCCGACGCAATCGCCCGCGGCTTCGGCAACGCGTATCCGGCACGCCAGGCGAAGGTGCTGCAAACCCAGTTGATGATGCGCGCCTCGCACGACGCGCAGCGCGCGCACGCGCCTGACCGGCGTCCGTTTCTCGTCTCCCGCTCGGGCGGCGTCGGCATGCACCGCTATGTGCAGACATGGTCGGGCGACAACTACACCTCGTGGGAAACGCTGCGCTTCAACCTGAAGATGGGTCTCGGACTCGCCATGTCGGGCGTGTCGAACAGCGGGCACGATATTGGCGGATTCTCCGGCCCGGCGCCGGAACCAGAACTGTTCGCACGTTGGGTGGCCTTCGGCATCTTCCTGCCGCGCTTCAGCATTCACTCGTGGAATGACGACGGCACCGTCAACGAACCGTGGATGCACCCCGAAGTCACGCACCAGGTGGCAGCGCTGATCAAACTGCGCTACCGCTTCATTCCGTATCTGTACGAGTTGCTGTGGCAATCGCATAGCGCGTACGAGCCGGTCACGCGGCCGATGTTCGCGGAATTTCCGCACGACCCGCGCTGCCTCGCCGACGGCGACGACATGATGCTCGGTTCGTCGATGCTGGTCGCGCCGGTGGTCAAGGCGGGCCAGTCGGAGCGCGACGTCTATCTGCCTTCAGGCACGCGGTGGGTGTCGTACTGGAGCGGCAACGCGTTCGACGGCGGCCAGACGGTGACGCTGCCCGCACCGCTCGAGCAGCCGGTTGTATTGCTGCGCGAAGGCAGCGTGATCCCGCTGAACATCGCCGAACAACACTTCGGCCGTCCGGCCGACGAGCGCGCGTTCATCGCCGTGCCGCCCGCAGGCGTCGGCATCGCACGCGGCAGTTGCGTCGAAGACGACGGCGAAAGCGAAGCCTGGCGCACGGGTGCGCAAGGCCGCTGGAACGTCACGATCGAAAGCGACGCGAGCGCGCTGCGCATCTCGGTCGAACGTGAAGGCTGGATGCCACAACCGCGGGCGGAAGTCTCAATCCTCGTGCCGATGGACGACGCGCGCACCGCAGTCTGCGTCGGCGGCAGGCTGGTAGCCGAGCACTCAGCTGACGGCTGGCGGCGCCTGACGATTTCCCTGCCGCAGTAAAAAAACATGCAGCACCGACCTGAAGAACAAAAGTCACTATTTCAATCCGGAGACTCGCAAGCCATGAATTCACTGAAGCGCGCGCGTGCGCGCGCACTCGCCCTTTCGTGCCTGCCTCTCGCAGGCGCCCTGTTGCCGGCCGGCGCATCGGCGCAAAGCAGCGTGACGCTGTACGGCGTTGTCGATAATGCGTTCGCCTATTCCAGCAATCAAAAAGGTCATTCGAACTTCTACATGAGCCAGGGCAATCTGCAGGCGAGCAAATTCGGTCTGCTTGGCTCGGAAGACATTGGCGGTGGAACGAAGACGATCTTCCGGCTCGAAAGCGGCTTTAATTCGCTGACGGGTGCTCAAAGCAGCGCGGGCTACATGTTCAACCGGCAGGCGTATGTCGGACTCACCAACGACCGCTACGGCACGGTGACACTTGGCCGCCAGTACACGCCCTACTTCCAGATGGTCGGCGCGCTTGGACCAACCGGCGTGCTCACGGGCGCGACCGGTGCGCATCCGGGCGACCTCGATGCGCTCGACACCACGCTGCGCCTGAATAATTCGGTTACCTATCTTTCGCCGACGATCGCAGGCCTGCAATTCAGCGCGCAGTACGGCCTGGGCGGCGTGCCAGGCAGCATCGCGAGCGGCAGTCAATTCAGCGCGGCGATTCGCTACGACTACCAGCCGTTTGCAGTGGCGGCCGGCTACGTGAAACTCAAGGACATTGCGACGAGCGCGGCGCTCGGCACCTTTGCGGTCAATTCGCCCGTGAATAGCGGTTATGCGACCGCGCACAGCTCGCAACTTTTCGCCGCGGCGGCCCGCTATAACCTGCGGGATCTGATGGTCGGCATCAACTATTCGAACGTGCAGTACACGCCGGGCTCCGGGTCGCTATTCACCAGCGAAGGTGTGTTCAACACGTACGGCGTAATTTCGACCTACCGGATCACACCGGCAGTGACGGTTGGCGCGGGCTATAGCTATACGCAGGCAAGCAAGGCGAACGGCATTACCGATCCGGCGCGCTATCATCAGATTTCGCTCGAACAGACCTACAACCTGTCCACCCGCACCACGTTGTATGCGCTGGAGGCGTATCAGCATGCGCACGGCAAGACGCTGGTCGCCGCGGGCAGCACCGGGACGAGTATTACCGATGCGGTGGCGGTGGTCGGCGATTCGCAGAACACGACGCCTTCATCCGGGCCTTCGCAGTTCGTCGGCATGGTGGGGCTGCGGCACGCATTCTGATCGCGCGCGAAGCGCTCATCCTTGATCCGCAGGCGGCGTTCGATACTCGATTGCGCCGCCGGGCAAAAAATACAGGATGAGCGCTTTCCTGGTGACCGTTGGGAAATGCTCGCTAAGCGGCGGAAACACGCACCAGCCCGCGCCATGTCCACAAAACTGCGCGCCTTCTTCGAGTGGAATGATCATGTTGATCTCTCCGTTCGTATGGCAGTGGTACTGTCCCTTCACATCCCGCAACAGCCCGCTTTCGATGCTCATGCCGGCCGTCTCGGGCGAAGGTTCCGCGATGCGACCCCGCCGGTAATCCGCGCCTTCGATTTCCACATACGCCGCCCACCCTTCTTCGACCCCGATTTTCAGCAGGCTCACCATGCGCGCGTAGGATTGGGTACCGACTCCAAATTCGCGATTCAGATGCGACTCGAGCGTGCCGTCTAATGACCGCCCACGTATGCTGTCGCAGACTTCCCGCAACAGCCCCGACATCTCGTCCTTGTGAATTCCCGTGGGCAGCATCAACGTCTCCTTACTGTTTGACTCCATACGCGGCTTTTGGCCGCTCCGCCGCCCCAAAGCCTGAGTTCGCGGATTCTGCCGCTAGCCGAACGACCGTCAACCAGTCTAGAGGTGCAGGCGGGTGCTGAACAATCAAACATTCCGGCGCAGATATAAGCAATCGGAATACCGGAGACCCGCTGAAATTTTCTTCGCGGTTCCGGCAGAGCCGTTTCGGCAGCAGCCGGACCCGCGCGTGGCGAACGCGGAAGATTGCCCCTAGTGACGCGCAACCGGGATGAAGCCGTAACGCGGAAGCACCTCCTGCGCCGCCGGACTCATCAGATACATCGCCAGCCGGTAAGCGGCATCGCGCGTCGCGGCGTTCTGCGGCGACTCGATCACGGTCATTCCGTAATAGACGGGAAAATCCAGATCGGGCGGCAACTCGACGTGCGTCAGCGACGTGTCAGGCGTCGTTTCGTGGGAACTGCAGTAGCCGATAAACACATCGACGTAGTGTGTCGCAAGAAAGTATTTCACCGGACTCTGGCCTGCCGGCACGGGCGGCGTGACGGCGCCGCCCACCAGTTGCTTCGCCTTCGCCTCCAGCGTTTGCGTGGCGCCGGGCCGGACGGTGCCGGCTTTTTCAAACAGCGCCCATGCGTAGTCGCCTCCGGGGTCTGCCTTCGGCGTCGACGTGCCGATCCCGATGGCCGGATCGAGCAGCTTGTCGAGCAGGTTGGCGCTGGTCAGCCCGACATCCGGACGCGCGTCCACGCACAGCCGGTTTCGCGCGAATACCACGACGGGCGCCGCTTTGCCTTCCGCTGCAAGGCGCTGCGGATGCGCCATGTTCGCGGAAACGAAAATGTCGGCTCTCGCCGAATGCTCGATCTTGTCGAGCAAGGTGCCGGCAGGCCCGGTCACGAGCTGAACCGGCTGGCCGGTCTCGCTGGTGTACTGGCGCGTGATGGCACCGAGCGCGCCGGTCGTGCTGCCGGCCGCGTAGACCGTGATAGTCGGCACGGCGGGCGCCTGCTGAGCCACGGCGAGACAGGCGCTCATGCCGATAGCGGAGGACAGCAGCCCCCGGAGCAGAAAGGAGGACAGTTTTTTCATATCAGAGATCGACCTGGATGGATGCACGAACCGTTCGCGGCGCGCCGAGTGTGGCAGTGCCGCTATCGCTGCCGGTATAGCCGTTCTGGCCCGCCGGTGTGATGTTGGCCCAGTAGTGGCGGTTGGCTACGTTGTCGACGCCAACTCGCAGCGCCACAGCCTTGCCGGCGACTTTCGTCAGGTAGCGCGCGCCGAGGTTGAAGACCGTGTAACCGTCGGCGTAGTCGGTGTTCGAATAGTTGGCGGCGCGACGGCTCGCATAGTTCACGTCGACGTTAAAGCCGAGCCCGGCCACGGTCGGAATCGAGTAATCGATGAGCGCGTCGAACACGACGCGCGACAGGCCGAGAATCTGCGTTCCCTCGGTGGCGGCGACGCCGGTGTTATGCAACCGCGGATCCAGCAGCGCGAGCCCGGTGTAAATGTTGATATCACGCGTGACGGCCCCCGTCGCGGTCAGCTCGATCCCGCGATTCACCTGCTCACCCTGCTCCGCATAGACGTTGTTCGCGGTCACCATGGCATAGGGCCGCTCGATCCGGTAGAGCGCGGCACCCAGCGTCGCACGGCCGATATCGACCTTGTAGCCGAGTTCCCACTGCTTGCTGCGGTAAGGGGCGAGTTCATCGCCCGCGTTGACGGTGCCGGACGGTGCGATGTCGCCCTGCTGGAGACTGTCCGCGTAGGTGACATAGGCGGTCATGTTCGCAAGCGGCTTGTACATCAGGCTGGCTGTCGGGCTGACGCCGTCGGCGCTGTACTTGCTCGTGACCGCCCCCGCCGAGTTGTAGTTCTCGGCATGGATCCAGCTCTGGCTCGCGGCCAGCAGCGTCGACCAGTGCTCGTTGAAACTGATCGTGTCGCCAACGCTGATCGCTTGCTGGAATGTATTGACCGACCGATAGCGGTTCGAAAAATCCGGCAGCGGCGGCTCGCCAAAAAGCGTCGGATTACTAAGGTTTCCGGTACCGAGCGTGATCGCGCCGGTATGGTATGGCGTGTAGCGGTTCCAGTAAAAACCGGTAGTCGACACGAACACGTCGTGGGTCAGGCCGGCGAGCGCGACGTGGCCGTTCAACGCGATCGTGTTGCTGATGATCTGGTCGAGACTGTAGGTCGTCGTCGCGGTCGTTTCCTTGTACGCGCCGCTGTTATTGGTGAGCGTGAGAGTCGGGACAGTCGACGCCCGGTCGTTCGTTTCGCGCTGCACGCCTGCGCTCAGGTGCCAGTCCTGATTGAAGTCGTGCTTGAGCGTCGCGCCCATCATGTTCGTGACGTTGTTGTCACCGGCCCATGACTGGCCGAACCCGACCGTTGCCGGATTCGGCGCGGCGGGAAGCAGCACGTTCTTCGCCAGCGCGAAGGTTCCGGGGTAGCCCGTGTCGAGGTAGTGGTACGTGCTGAAATTCGTTTCGAGCCGCGTGTCCGGCGTGAAACGGACATCGAAGGCGAGGCTCGCGAGGCGCCTGCGCAGACGGCTGTCCGAGACATAGCCCTCGCCATCCTGGTTGAGCAGATTGAGGCGATAGCCGAAGCGGTCGTCGTTGCCGAAGTGGCCGCCAAGGTCGAGATGCTCGGTCCACAGATCCTTCGACTCATAGCCCAGCGTGAATTCGCGCAGCGGTTCATCGGTCGGACGCTTGAGCACGTAGTTGAACGTGCCGGCCGGACTCGCCGGCCCGTAAAGGGCGCCGGCAAGTCCGTTCAGCACCTCGATGCGGTCGAACTGCTCGATCGGATAGTCGGTCGTCGCGGCGATGTTCATGCCGTCGATCCGCGTATTCTGGACGACGCCCGCCTGCATGCCGCGCGTCTGGGGCCGGATATTCCAGCCCTGCACCGACGGAATGAAGGTGAATGCCTCCTGCACGCTGCGCAGTTGCTGGTTCTTTGCCAAGGACTCCGGAATGACGTTAATCGAATAAGGCGTATCGAGCAGCTTCTTTTCGCCGAGCGGCCCGACCACGGTCTGCTTGACCTGATACGACGGGTAAGTCACGGGCATGACGCCTGTGATGACAATCGGGGCAAGCTGAGCTTCGTTGTCCTGTGCATGAGCCGGGAGGGCCACGCCGATTCCTGTGTAGGCGAGTGCGAGCGTAGGTAATGTGTAGCGGGAACGTGGTGCCATTGAGTTTCTTCGTTACGGGGGGGTAGTTCGTTATATCTTTCGGAATATAACGTGGCAGGTGACTGTCAACAAGGACGCTACGGGGTCTTGTTGCATCGATGCGTCGCGGATAAGGGAATACTGCTTATATCAGGAGAGCGATAGTGACCGTTCCGGCCGGCAAACCGATTCCGGCATTCGTCGGATTATATAAAGCAATCCTTATCGATCAGACGCGAAGGCATTTCACGCGGCCGGCGTCGCGGCGCCTTTCAGGCCGTACCTCACGACGATATGGGAGGTCTTCGGTGCGTTGCCGATGTTCTTTCCGGTTTTGATGGCGTTGCTCCCCTCGTCTTCGGATGCCGGTGGAATTGCACTGATCAATTCCGCCGGCCAGATCGGGGAATGCCTGGCTGCGGTACAAATTTGACGGTCGTTTTTCGGCCGCACAAAAAACAAAAACCCCGCAGAGCCTAGACTCTGCGGGGTTTTCTCCACCACTTCTGGCGGAGACGGAGGGATTCGAACCCTCGATCCAGGTTTTGGCCCAGATGCTCCCTTAGCAGGGGAGTGCCTTCGACCTCTCGGCCACGTCTCCCAAACTTTCGGTTGCGCAGGGAGGCAGCGCAACGAAGCCAAGATAATAGCGGGCGGAGCCGCGAAGGTCAATGTCTGACGAACACTTTTTATGCCAGTTTCGTCATTGACGACGCAAAATATTCACACCCGCCGCAAAAAACAAAACGGGGCGCTCTTGAGCGCCCCGTCTGCCAAGCCCGCTAAAACAGATTACGCCTGATCCAGCTCGAACGCCTTATGCAGCGCGCGCACGGCGAGCTCCATGTATTTCTCGTCGATCAGCACGGAAATCTTGATTTCGGAGGTCGAGATCATCTGAATGTTGATGCCCTCTTCCGACAGCGTGCGGAACATCGTGCTCGCGATACCAACGTGCGAGCGCATGCCGACGCCGACCACCGACACTTTCGACACCTTAGGATCGCCTAGCACCTGCTCGGCTTGCACGTGGCCCTTCACCTGGCTCGTGAGGATGTCCATGGCGCGCTGATAGTCGCCGCGACCGACCGTGAACGTGAACGCGGTTTTGCCTTCCACGCTCTGGTTCTGGATGATCATGTCGACGTCGATATTCGCGTCCGCCACCGGGCCGAGAATCTGGTACGCGATGCCCGGTTTGTCGGGCACACCCATCACGGCGATGCGAGCTTCGTCGCGCTGAAACGCGATGCCCGAGATGACTGCTTTTTCCATGGTCTCGTCTTCTTCAAAAGTAATCAGGGTGCCCGACTTCATTTCCGCGTCGAGCGGTATCAGCGGATCGGTCAGGCTCGACAGCACGCGCGTCTTCACCTGATATTTGCCGGCGAACTCCACCGAGCGGATCTGCAGCACCTTCGAACCCAGGCTTGCCATTTCCAGCATTTCTTCGAACGTCACGCAATCGAGCCGGCGCGCTTCTTCCACCACGCGCGGGTCGGTCGTGTAGACCCCGTCGACGTCCGTGTAAATCAGGCACTCATCGGCTTTCAGCGCGGCCGCCACAGCGACCGCCGAAGTGTCCGAACCGCCGCGGCCGAGCGTGGTGATGTTGCCGTCAGGATCGATACCCTGGAAGCCGGTGATCACCACCACTTTGCCCGCGTCGAGATCGCGCAGCACGCGCTCGCCGTCGATTTCGCTAATGCGCGCTTTCGTGAAGGCGCTATCGGTTTTGACCGGCACTTGCCAGCCGGCATAGCTGACCGCGTCGACGCCGGCTTCCTGCAGCGCGATAGCCAGCAGGCCCGAGCTGACCTGCTCGCCGGTGGCGGCGATCATGTCGAGTTCGCGCGGGCTCGGCTGACCCGTAATTTCTTTTGCGAGACCAAGCAAGCGGTTGGTTTCGCCGGACATCGCCGACGGCACGACGACCATCTTGTGGCCGGCCTTGTGCCATTTCGCGACGCGCTTGGCGACGTTCTTGATGCGCTCGACCGAGCCCATCGAGGTGCCGCCGTATTTATGTACGATGAGTGCCATTGTCGTTCTGAACTGGAGGAGAAACCGCGCTGGCGCGCTGGAGACGACCGCACAAAGCACAGGCGCGCAACGTCTCGTGAACGGCGACAAAATGTGTGGCGGCGTAAATGCAGCACGCGTACAGCACGCGCGGATTTGCCCGGGAATGGTCGCTAATGGCTTACCGGATACGACGGATCACGATCGGAAACTCACGATAGCGACAAAAGCGACGGCGAAATCGGGTCGGGCAAACAAGTTACCCTACCTGATCGAGCGCAAAAAGACAAGCCGGAACGGCTGCCGACGCCTGTTCCATATGGTTTTGCGCCCTATTTCCCCGCTTCAGCGGCTGGATGAGCCGGGTGTCCGACCGGCCGGTCAGGCGATCAGCAGATCGTCCCGCCAAACAATCCTCAGGTGCGGCTCATCCGACTCGCGCCGCTCCGGCAACGCGGCGCGGTTCACCCCGAGCAGAGGCACGAACAGCAGGTCGTCGCCGACGAAAAGCAACGGCACGTCGCGCTTCCAGGCAGGAACACCGCGTTCCTGGAACAGGTTTTTCAACGTACGGCTGCGCGCACCGGGCGACTCGCCCACGCGCATGCGTTCGCCGCCGCTGCGTGAGCGCACGCTCAACACGGCACGCTGCAAAACGCTGACGGGAATCGTATCGGGACCGCGAGCGTCCTCGAACGGCTCAACAGGGGCGAACACGAAAGTGCCGCGCCATTGCGGCAAATGCCAGACCGACTCGCCCTGCCATGAAAGTTCGCTGATCGCGCGCGCGACCAGCGCGGTTTCGTCGGCGGGTTCGCTGCTGTCCCCTGCTTCCCAATAGACCAGGCCGCGATAGCTGCGCAACGCCTGTCCTGCGTGATCGACACGCAGGCCATGGCCCTCGCCTGCTTCGCCGACTTCGCGCAGCTGGCGCAACGCATCGGCAAGACGCGCACTCGACGCGGCAACCAGCCCGAGCGAGCGCATCCAGTAGCGCAACAGGTTGAGCGCCCGATCGTCGTCGAGCGCGAGCAAGGTGTCGTGCGAAAGCGCGCGCCCTTCTTCGCGTGACGCCACCGTCATGTCAATGCGCGCGAGTTCATCAAGCAGACGCTGCGCCGACGCTGCATGCGCCGCCGTGCGCGCGAGCGCATCGCGAAAGCCGGGAAAATGGATGGCGAGCGCCGGCGTCACATCATGGCGCAAGGCATTGCGCGCGTAACGTGTATCCGCGTTCGATTCGTCGTCGATCCACTGCAACCTGCGAGCACTCGCGTACTGCTCGAGTTGCGCGCGCAGCAGATGGAGCAAAGGCCGCATCCGCGTGACCGATGCACCCGCCGGCAAATACGCCGGCGCCATCGCCGCGAGACCCGCGAGGCCGGCGCCCCTCAGCAATTGCAACAACACGGTTTCTGCCTGGTCGTCCGCGTGTTGCGCGAGCCAGAGCGTATGAACACCGCGTGCTTCACAGAGTGCATCCAACGCGCGATAACGCGCATCGCGCGCCGCAGCCTCGACGCTCGCCCCCGCATCGCGCGGCACGTCGACGCGCTCGGCCGCGAACTCCACGCCGCGCTCCCGCGCGAACGCCTCGCAGTGAGCAAGCCACGCATCGGCGTGAGGGCTCAGGCCGTGGTGCACATGCAGCGCCACACAACGCGACGCCCCGGCGACGCGCGCGGCGGCATCGAGCAGCACACTCGAATCGACACCGCCGCTGAACGCAATAGCAATCCGCCCGCCTGCGGGCAGCGCGGACAGCGCCACGCCGACCGCCTCGAGAACGAGGCGGTCGGCAGGGGAATCGGCGGTGGAGATCACGTCGCTAGCGCGCGCAGCGCTGAAGGACGAAAGAGGACGCGCGCGGGCTCAAGCACCCGGCGTCGTTTCCTTGAACTTGCCGTACGACATCAGCCGTTCGAAACGGCGTTCGCGCAGGTCGTTGATGCTCATGCCCTGGAACTGGCGCAGCGAATCGGCCAGCGCACGGCGCAGCATGGCGGCCATGCCCTTCGGATCGCGATGCGCGCCGCCGAGCGGCTCGTTGACGATCTTGTCGATCAGGCCAAGCGCCTTGAGACGATGCGCGGTCAGGCCGAGCGCCTCCGCGGCTTCCGGCGCTTTCGCGGCGCTCTTCCACAGAATCGACGCGCAGCCTTCCGGCGAAATCACCGAGTAGGTCGAGAATTGCAGCATCAGCACGCTGTCGCCGACCGCGATGGCGAGCGCGCCGCCCGAACCGCCTTCACCGATGATGGTCGCGATCAGCGGCGTCTTCAGTTCGGCCATCACGTACAGATTGCGGCCGATCGCTTCCGATTGGCCACGCTCTTCCGCACCGATGCCAGGATAAGCGCCCGGCGTGTCGATGAACGTGAAAATCGGCAAGCCGAATTTTTCGGCGAGACGCATCAGGCGTTCGGCCTTGCGATAGCCTTCCGGACGCGGCATGCCGAAGTTGCGCAGCGCGCGCTCCTTGGTGTCGCGACCCTTCTGATGGCCAATCACCATGCATGCCTGGCCGTTGAAACGCGCCAGACCGCCGACGATCGACAGGTCGTCCGCATAGTTGCGATCGCCATGCAGTTCGTGGAAATCGGTGAACAGTTCGTTCACGTAGTCGAACGTGTACGGGCGCTGCGGATGGCGGGCAATTTGCGAAACCTGCCACGGCGTGAGGTTCGCGTACAGATCTTTGGTGAGCTGTTGACTCTTCTTGGACAGCCGCTCGATCTCTTCCGAAATATCGACGGCCGAATCGTCCTGCACGAAGCGCAATTCTTCGATCTTCGCTTCGAGTTCAGCGATCGGCTGTTCGAAATCCAGAAACGTGGTCTTCATTGGTTTTAATCCTTGGACTTACCGGCAGCGCGTATTCTAACCGCGCTCGCCGATGTCAAAACCATCTCACAACTATCAATTCTTAACAATTGATAGTATTTTGAGGCGGCCCCGCTTTCTGACGCTCAGTAGTCGACCGGCAATGGATCGAGACTGCGCCACATATACCAGGTGGCGACGGTGCGCCACGGCTCCCAGTTCGCAGCGACCTCGCGCGCTTCGCTGCGCGTGACCGGTTCGCCGCTGAAGTAGTTGACGCTGATCGCGCGAATCAGGCCCAGGTCGTCGAGCGGCAGGACGTCGGGGCGTGACAGGTTGAAGATCAGGAACATCTCCGCCGTCCAGCGGCCGATGCCGCGAATCTGCGTGAGCTCGGCGATCACCGCCTCGTCGTCCATTGAAGTCCATTTGCCGACGTGCAACGCGCCCGAGACGAAATGCTGCGCGAGATCGAGCACGTATTCGGCCTTGCGCTTGGACAACCCGCAGGCGGTCAGCTTCTCCAGTCCGAGCTTGATGAACTGCTGCGGCACGAGCTTCGGACAGGCGGCCTCAACTTTTGCCCAGACCGCTTGCGCGGACGCGACCGAAATCTGCTGCCCGACCACCGAGCGTGCCAGCGTGACGAACGGATCGCCCCGGCTCAGCAGATGCACGGGACCAAACTTCGGAATCAGTTTCTTCAGAATACGATCGCGCTTGACGAGGTCCGCACACGCCTTGTCCCAATACGCGGGAGCCGACACGTCGGGCGTGAGACCGCCAACCTGCACCGGCACCGCGACTTCGTTCGCCGCCTCTGTGCCGGCCGCGGACGCGCGCGTCTTGCGCACGACCTCGCCTTCATGGCCTGCGGCCGTGACGCGAGCGAGTTCCTGCACGTCGCCCGCCAGTTCGGCCGGCAACGCGCCATTGCCCTTGGCGCGCGACGCCTTCGCGCCTTTCGCAGCGCTCACGTGCGCCGACGCGCCGTTGAGCGCGCGTTTGACGGCGGTCTTTTTCGACGGACCTGCCGAGGTCTTGGCCGCCACCCCGGCGACTTTCGACGATGCTTTTTTTACCGCGCCGCTGCCTGTGCGTGCCGACGTGCGAGTCGACTTTGCCGCTACTGACGCGTTTGTCTGAGACGTGGCTCGTTTAGCCGGCGTCTTCGTGGCCGTTGCCATCCTGCCTCCTGCCTGGCGAGTCGATCAAAGGGAAGTTCGAGGTGCGCTCACACGCGCCGCCACTCGGTCAACCCGCCGGGTTTGTCTTCAAGTGCAACACCAGCCTCGAGCAATTCGGCCCGAATCCGGTCTGCTGCCGCATAGTCTTTCGCCTGCTTGGCGGCGACGCGCGCGGCGATCTTCGCTTCGATCGCGGCGGCGTCGAGCGCGCCTTCGGCGGCTGCCCCCGCTGCCTGCTGCAGGTACGCACGCGGTTCACGGCCGAGCAGGCCGATCACCGCGCCGAGCGAGCGCAATTGACGGGCCAGCGCGGGGTCGCGCGTGCGGTTCACTTCACTTGCCAACTCGAACAACACCGACACTGCCACCGGCGTGTTGAAGTCGTCGTTCATTGCTGCCTGGAAACGCTGCGCATACGCTTCGTTCCAGTCGAGCGCGGCGGCGTCCGGTGTGACGTCCTTCAGCGCGGTGTAGAGCCGCGTAAGGGCGTTGCGGGCGTCGTCGATATGCACGTCGCTGTAATTCAGCGGCGAACGGTAATGCGCGCGCGCGATAAAAAACCGCACGACCTCCGCATCGTACTGCGCCAATACTTCGCGGATCGTAAAGAAGTTGTTCAACGACTTCGACATCTTCTCATTGTCGATCTGTACGTAGCCGTTGTGCATCCAGTAATTGACGAACGTTTGACCGGTAGCAGCTTCACTTTGCGCAATTTCGTTTTCGTGGTGCGGAAACTGCAGATCCTGGCCGCCGCCATGAATGTCGAAATGTTCGCCAAGCAGCGTGCAGCCCATGGCCGAGCATTCGATATGCCAGCCTGGCCGGCCGCGCCCGTACTTCGAATCCCAGCCAGTGTCGGCGGGCTCTTCCGGCTTGGCCCGCTTCCACAGCACGAAGTCGAGCGGGTCCTGCTTCGCCTCGTTGGCCGCGACGCGCTCGCCTGCGCGCAGATCTTCGAGCGACTTGCCCGACAGCTTGCCGTAGCCCTCGAACTTGCGCACCGCGTAGTTCACGTCGCCGTCCGCCGCCTGGTAGGCGTAGCCGTTCGTCTCGAGCTTCTCGATCATGCCGAGCATCTGCGGAATGAAATCCGTGGCGCGCGGCTCGACGTCGGGCCGCTCGATGCCGAGCGCGTCCGCGTCTTCATGCAAGGCATTGATGAAGCGGTCGGTCAGCGCTTTGATCGTTTCGCCGTTCTCGACGGCACGCCGGATGATCTTGTCGTCGATATCCGTAATGTTGCGCACATAGGTCACGTTGTAGCCGAGCGTGCGCAACCAGCGCTGCACAATGTCAAATACGACCATCACCCGCGCATGGCCCACATGACAGTAGTCGTACACGGTCATCCCGCAGACGTACATCCGCACGACGCCTTCTTGCAGCGGCACGAAAGTTTGCTTGTCACGCGCGAGCGTGTTGTAGATGCGCAGTGATTCCATAGAGAACGGTGCGTGGGTCGAAAGAAATCCGCAATGTGTTTCAAGCGCGCCGCGCCCCGCGAAACGAACGGGACGACGGGTGCGCCGCATGCAGCAAAACCGGGCACCTGGTGCGGCGGTCAGACTGCGATCAAAGCGGAGCCGACCACGAGTGGCGAAAAGACAGTCGGCGGTTCGACGGAACGCGCAGACCTTTTGTTAGAATGGCTCGGAGTATAACATCCAGACCTGAGCCTATGAAACCTTCCAGCGGACGCGCGCGCAGCGCTGCGACCCTCGCCGCGACGGCCTTCGGCGGCATCGCGCGCGGCGTCGCCCGCGGCGTTGCGCTTGATGCCACGCGCGCCCTCACCTTGCGTGTCACCCTGGCCGTCGCCCTTGCGGTCGCACCGGGTGCCGCGGCTTTTGCGCAGAAAGCGTCCACCATGCCGCAAGGCCCGGCCGTGCGGGACAACACGCCGGAAGTCGACGCGTCGATCGCGCAGAAAAACTGGCAAACCGCGCTGACCCAGCTCGATGCGCGCATCGCCACGAATCCGCGCGACGCGCAGGCGAAGTTCAAGCGCGGCACGGTGCTCGCTCACCTGGATCGCGACGACGACGCAATCGCCGCATTCACTGAGCTCACGCAGTTGTACCCCGAGTTGCCCGAGCCCTATAACAACCTCGCCGCGCTCTATGCGAAGCACGGCCGTTATGCCGAAGCGAGCGCCGCGCTCGAAACGGCCGTCAAGGTCAATCCCGGCTACGGTCTCGCGTACGAGAACCTCGGCGACCTCTATCTGCGCATGTCCGACGCGGCCTACCGCCGTGCGCTGAGCCTCGGCAAGGCGAGCCCCACGGCCGTGCAGCGCATCGCGGACATCCAGAAGGTCATCGCGCCGCCCAAGACTAAACCGCCGGTCAAGAAGGCCGCCAGCGCGGAAGACGACAATACGGCGCGCGCCAACTCGAACATCACGCAAACACCGGGCTTCCAGTACGGCGGCGCGAACGGTTCGCTCGCCCAGCCGCCTTACATGGCGCCGTCGAAATAAAACCATTGCCCTGTCGCAAGACGTTTTTCCAACCCCGAGGACTTTCATGAAATGGTTGATGTTGGCGCTCGGCAGCGCCGCCCTGATCGCAAGCGCACCCAGCTTTGCCCAGTCCGGTTCGCAAGCCGCGCATCCGTCTGTCCTCTTCAAGACGTCGGAAGGCGACATCCGTGTCGAGCTGTATCCTGAGAAAGCGCCCAAGACGGTCGCCAACTTCCTCGACTACGTGAAGTCCGGCCAGTACAGCGGCACGATTTTCCATCGAGTGATTCGCGGCTTCATGATTCAGGGCGGCGGCTTTACCCAGAGCTACTCGGAAAAACCCACGCGCGCGCCGATTCCGCTCGAAAGCCGTAACGGCCTGAAGAACACCACGGGCACGCTCGCGATGGCGCGCACCAGCGATCCGGATTCGGCCACCGCGCAGTTCTTCATCAATACGGTAGACAACGCGGGCCTCGACTATCCGAATCCGGACGGCAACGGCTACGCGGTGTTCGGCAAGGTGACCAGCGGCATGGACGTGGTGAAGAAGATTGAAGCCACGCCCACCACCACGCGCGGCCCGATGAGCGACGTGCCGCAAAAACCGATCGTGATCGAGTCGGCCACGGTGGTCAGCAAGTAATTGCACGGGTACTCGCTCTGTCGAGCGCGTACCGCAAACGCGTGCGGGCAGCAGCACACGCCACACGCGCGCAACACACACGCAACAGGCAGCGCGCACGTCAACGGCGTCAGCGCTCAATCCACACCCCGGCGTGGCCCGCCGTCAATTCATGACGACTCGCCACGCCTTTTATCCACCCATTCATCAAGGGATTCCATCATGGTTGAACTGCATACGAACCACGGCGTCATCAAGCTCGAACTGGACGCAGAGAAAGCGCCGAAGTCGGTTGAGAACTTCCTCAACTACGTGAAGGCCGGTCACTACGACAACACGGTGTTTCACCGCGTGATCGACGGCTTCATGATCCAGGGTGGCGGTTTCGAACCGGGCATGAAGCAGAAGCCGACGGCCGAGCCGATCAACAACGAAGCGAACAACGGTCTGAAGAACGTGAACGGCTCGATCGCCATGGCTCGCACCAACGACCCGCATTCGGCCACCGCACAATTCTTCATCAACGTGAACGACAACGACTTCCTGAACCACTCGTCGCCGACGCCGCAGGGCTGGGGCTACGCCGTGTTCGGCAAGGTCGTTGAAGGCATGGACGTCGTCGAGAAGATCAAGAAGGTCAAGACGGGTTCGAAGGGCTTCCACCAGGACGTGCCGGCCGACGACGTGGTGATCCAGAAGGCTGTGATCGTCGACTGAGCGTCGGCGCGTTTGAACTGACACACTGACACGGGCACCTTCAATGCTGCAAGAAACGCCGCTGCGAAGCGTCGCCGCGGGCGTGCCTGGCGAGGGCCGACGCCCGCACGCCGCACGCCCGTTTTTTTTCCTCTCCGATATTCATCTGAGCGAGGCGATCCCGCATACGGTCGCCGCGTTCGAGCATTTCATCCGCGTCACGGCCGGGCAGGCGGATTCGGTGTTCATTCTCGGCGATCTGTTCGAGTACTGGATCGGCGACGACATGCTCGTTGAACCATTCGTCGCACGCATGGCCGCGCTGCTGCATACGCTGTCGGAGCGTGGAGTTGCGCTCTACATCATGCACGGCAACCGCGACTTCCTGCTGGGCAAGCGTTTTATGAAAGCGGCCGGGGCGATCTGGCTACCCGATCCGTTCGTGATTACCGCATTCGGCACGCGCATCACGCTCGCGCACGGCGACGGACTGTGCACCGCGGATCGCGGCTATCAAATCTTCCGGGGTTTTGCACGCAATCGCCTCGCGCAGATGCTGTTCCTGGTGTGGCCGTTTCGCTGGCGTCAGAAACTTGCCGAAAATATGCGCTCGAAGAGCGAGCAGAACCGTTCGCGGCCGATTTCACCCAAGTACGACGTTACCCCGGCCGCCGTGGCGGCGTTATTCAAGTCGTCGAAGACGGCGACCATCATTCATGGGCACACGCACCGGCCGGCACGGCATCGCGAACCGGGTGGCGTGCGTTGGGTTCTGCCGGATTGGGACCTCGACCACGGCGAGCGCCGTGGCGGTTATCTGCGCATCGATGCCGAAGGGATCCGGGCGCTGCCGCTCGACTGAACCGGGCGTGAGGCGGTTCGCTGTGTGTCCCGCAACGGGCGCGGCCGCGCGAGAATAAGCGTCAGCGCTCCACCGCCACTCCTTCCACCTTGCCGGCAATCGCCGCCGACAAGCGCCGCAAATCGAGCAACGCGGCATCGGCGCCTTGCAGCCCTTCGAGACTCGTGCCCAGCCGCTCCAGCGCGTCGACAATTTCGTCGATGCGTTTCGACTGCGTGGCCGCGTGATCGATCAGGCCGTGAATGGCCAGCGACACCGGATCGTCCGCGTTCGGCGTGATGCCGTACGCGCAGAAACCACTCTTTTCGGGCGCGCGATTGGCGTCGCACGTGGCGCTGCCGGCGCCGACCGTGGCCGCCACCGGACTCACCGCAGCAGCAGCCGGAACGATGATCCGCGCCGGATTGCCGACCGCCGTGCCGCGCGCCGGCACGGGCTTGGTCACCACCGCGTTGGAACCGATCTTCGCCTCCGCGCCGATCGTGAAACCACCCAGCACTTTCGCGCCCGCGCCCACGATCACGCCGCGCTCGAGCGTTGGGTGCCGTTTCGCGCCGCGCGTGAGCGACGTGCCGCCAAGCGTCACGCCCTGGTAAATCGTGCAGTCGTCCCCGATCTGCGCGGTCTCGCCGATCACCACGCCCATGCCGTGATCGATGAACACGCGCCGCCCGAGCGTCGCGCCCGGATGGATCTCGATGCCGGTCATGAAGCGCGCCATCTGCGAGATGAAACGCGCGAGCCAGCGGCGCCTGGCCTGCCAGCACGCATGCGCGAGCCGGTGCAGGACGAGCGCGTGCAGCCCCGGATAACACGTGAGCACTTCCCAGGCGCTGCGGGCGGCAGGGTCGCGCTCGCGGATCGTGGCAATGTCTTCGCGAAGTCTCGTGAACATGGCAGGGACTGTGTTGTAGGGAAAAAGACCGCCCGCGCGAGCTGGCGCGCATGACGGCGTGGCTCGCCGCATAGCACGGCGGCAGCTTTGCTTAGAACGTTTTGGGGATTGTAGGGGGATTGCGGAAAACCTGCCGGAAGTCCACGCGGCCCGCGGGGTCGTCGCGGGGTCGTCGTACGTTACCGGTCGACCGCGCGGCGGCGAGGCGCGCCGCGCGACGGCAGGACGCGCTCAGGACGCGTCTCCGTCCTTCGGGCGGGTCTTCAGCAGAATGTGCTTGGCGATGCCGCGCACGATGTTCACTTCCTCGCGCTCGAGGCCGGAACGCGCGAACAGGCGGCGCAAGCGCGACATCAGCTTCTTCGGATTGGCCGGATCGAGAAATTCGAGGGCGACGAGCGCGCTTTCCAGATGCGTGAACATGCTTTCGATTTCGTCGCTCGCCGCGCGCGCGCCGGCCGGCTCGCCCTGCCCTGCGCCGGCTTGCGCCGCGGCGGGAGCCGGCGCAGCGGCGCTGTCCGCCGACAGATACATCGTGCGCAACTCGTAGGCCAGCACCTGCACGGCCTGCGCGAGATTAAGCGAACTGTAGGCCGGATTGGCCGGAATATGCGCGAGCGCGCTGCAGCGTTCGACGTCTTCATTCGACAAGCCCGTGCGCTCATTGCCGAACACCAGTGCGATCTCGCCATGCACCGCCTGCTCACGCGCGACGCCGGCCGCGGCGCGCGGCGTCCATTGCGGGGGCCCGTATTCGCGCAGCCGCGCGGTCAGCGCGATCGACCAGTGCACGCCGCTCAGGGCATCGGCGAGCGTCGGCACGACGTGCGCGGACGCCAGCACGTCGTCGGCGCCGCTCGCCATGGCGATGGCTTCCGGATCGCTTTGTACGTGCGGCACGCGCGGCGCCACCGGCACGAGGCGCGAAAAACCCATGGTTTTCAGCGCACGCGCCGCCGCGCCGACATTGCCCGGATGGCTTGGCTCGACGAGCACGAAGCGAGTCGAGGTGAAGCCGCCGCGCAACTCGGCCACGGCGGGATCGGAAGAATGGTGGGTATGGTCCACGATGGAACTCTGCAAGCCAAAGACGCGTATGGTAGCGCCAACACCGCGCCGGGTCCGAGGTCCGCACCACCGCGGGGATCAAATAACCGGCGCGCGGACTGGTCAGACGGCCCCCGGACAGGTCCGGCGTCGGGTAAACGCTGCCGCCGCGCCCGGACTCAGGTAAAATAGCGCAATTCGCGCCCGGCTTTCGTCTACGGAAAACGTCTACGAAAAGTCCCGCGCCTCGTTCTTATTCAATTCGTCTCCGTCGGCGGAATGCGCACCGGTCCTGTACCGGGCGGGCGTTCCGTGCTGTTTCCGCGCCTCTTCGAGGGCGCCCGATTAGCGCAGGTTAGCGCTCAATTACCGGCCAGCAGCCGTGCTGCCCCGGCACAAGGATCCAGTCTCATGCATCCCATGCTCAATATCGCTGTCAAGGCCGCGCGCCGTGCAGCCCAGATCATCAACCGCGCGTCGCTCGACCTCGATCTCATCCAGGTCAGCAAGAAACAGCACAACGATTTCGTCACGGAGGTCGACAAAGCGTCTGAAGCGGCGATCATCGACACGCTGAAGACCGCCTACCCCGATCACGCGATCCTCGCCGAAGAATCCGGCAAGTCGGATAACGAATCCGAGTACCAGTGGATCATCGATCCGCTCGACGGCACCACCAATTTCATTCACGGCTTCCCGTACTACTGCGTGTCGATCGCGCTGGCGCACAAGGGCATTGTGACGCAGGCCGTCGTCTACGATCCGACCCGCAACGACCTGTACACCGCATCGCGCGGCCGTGGCGCGTACCTCAACGACCGCCGCATCCGCGTGGCCAAGCGCGACCGTCTGGCTGACGGCCTGATCGGCACCGGCTTCCCGTTCCGCGAGAAGGACGGCATCGAAGCGTATGGCCGCCAGTTCGCTGAAATGACCGAAGCCTGCGCCGGCCTGCGCCGCCCGGGCGCCGCCGCGCTCGATCTGGCGAACGTCGCCGCCGGCCGCATGGACGGCTTCTTCGAGCAGGGCCTGAACGCGTGGGACGTCGCCGCGGGCAGCCTGCTGATCACCGAAGCCGGCGGTCTGGTCGGCAACTACACGGGCGACTCGGATTTCCTGCACGTCGGCGAAATCGTCGCGGGCAACCCGAAGGTGTACGCGCAGATGATTCCGATCCTGTCGCGCTACAGCCGCACGCGCCAGCAAGCGGCGTAAGTACGCGTGGTTGAGCCGGCGGCATGCCGGCATCCAGTTCAGCAAAAAAAGCGGCTTCGGCCGCTTTTTTGTTGGCGCGCCTGCATGCGGCGGGCGTTCGTGCTACAAAGCGGGAGGCCGCGCCGGCGCACTGGATCGCTATTCGGTTGCCATTCCGCTGTTATTTCGCCGTTATTGCGCTGTGATTCGATCGCCGGCAGCGTTTCGCGCTTTTTTCGCTGCGCCCCGCTTTGCGGCCGCGTTGCGCGCAGAATTCCACCCGCTTCATGAAAAAAGGCTTCTACACAATCATCGCGGCGCAGTTCATTTCGTCGCTGGCGGACAACTCCCTGCTGATCGCCGCCATCGCGCTGCTCTCCGTGATCCGCTCGGCCGCGTGGGTCACGCCGATGTTGCAGATGTTCTTCACGATCTCCTACGTGCTGCTCGCGCCGTTCGTCGGCGCGTTCGCCGACGCCATGCAAAAGCGCCACGTCATGTTCATCTCGAACGCGCTGAAGGCGAGCGGCTGCCTGATGATGATCGCGGGCGTTCATCCCATGATTGCATATGGCGTGGTCGGCTTCGGCGCGGCCGCCTATTCGCCCGCCAAGTACGGCATCCTCACCGAACTGCTGCCCGCGGAAAAACTCGTCAAGGCGAACGCGTGGCTCGAATCGGCCACGGTGCTGTCGACCATCGTGGGCACGATGGTGGGCGGCGCGCTGATCAGCACCTTCGCCGACCGATGGGTCGCGCACGCGCACGTGCCGCTGATCCGCTCGTCCGCCGATCTCGCCATGTTTGCGACGATGCTCACCTACGCGATCGCCGCCGCGATCAACGTCTTCATTCCCGACACCGGCGCGCGTTATGAGAACCGCCTGCGCGAACCGACCAAACTGGTCGGCGATTTCTATCACTGCTTCAACGTGCTGTGGGCCGACAAGCTCGCGCAGATCGCGCTGTGGGTGACGACCCTGATGTGGGGCGGCGCGGTGACGCTGCAATTGCTCGTGCTCAAATGGGCCAACGTGAACCTTGGGCTGTCGCTCTCGAAGGCGGCGGTCATGCAAGGCGTCACGGGTCTGGGCATCGCGGTCGGCGCGGCGGGCGCGGCCGCGCTGATTCCGTTGCGCCAATCGCTGCGCGTGCTGCCGGTCGGCATTCTGAGCGGCGCGGTGGCGATCGCCATGGCGTTCTATAACAAGGATCTGTTCCCAGCGGGCTCAGGCCTGCGCCTCGGCTCGTATGTGCTGCCGTTTTACATTCTGCTCGCCTATCCGCTGATGATCCTGCTTGGCACGCTGGCAGGCTTTTTTATCGTGCCGATGAACGCGATTCTTCAGCATCGCGGCGCGACGCTGCTCTCAGCCGGCCATTCGATCGCGGTGCAGAATTTCAACCAGAACCTGGCCGTGCTGCTGATGCTCGGTGCCTACGCGCTGCTGCTGATTGCGAAGATGCCGGCGCAGTGGATCATCGTCGTGTTCGGCACGTTCATTACTTTCATGATGTGGCTCGCTAAACGGCGCAGCGCGATGAACGCGCGCACGGTGGACATGCGGGCGATGGTGGAAGAGTGACGCCGCAGCGGTCGCGACGCGGGCACCGCGCGGCGGCTCCGGGCACGGGTGCCGCGATTTGGCGTGCGCGTTGCTGAATGCCCATCCGGCCAGGGTCCGCTCGCCGCGCTGGCAGGTTAAACTCACGCCCTGAACAGCTAACGCAAAAAGATACCGAGGATGGGCATTCAAACCGCAGCGGCCAGCGACGTCGCACAACATACACCAATGATGCAGCAGTACCTGCGCATCAAGGCCGATCATCCCGGCACGCTGGTGTTCTACCGGATGGGCGACTTCTACGAGCTCTTTTTCGAAGACGCGGAAAAAGCCGCGCGTCTGCTCGATCTGACACTCACGCAGCGTGGCGCGTCGGCGGGCAATCCGATCAAGATGGCCGGCGTGCCGCATCACGCGGTCGAGCAGTATCTGGCCAAGCTGGTGAAACTGGGCGAGTCTGTCGCGATTTGCGAACAGATCGGCGACCCGGCCACGTCTAAAGGCCCGGTCGAACGCAAAGTGGTGCGCGTGGTCACGCCGGGCACGCTCACGGACGCCGCGCTCCTCTCCGACAAAAGCGACGTCTATTTGCTGGCCATGTGCGTCGCGCACAACCGCCGCGGCGTCGCCATCGGCGTCGGTCTCGCGTGGCTGAATCTGGCGAGCGGCGCGTTGCGCCTCGCGGAAGTCGCACCCGACCAGGTGGCGGCCGCGCTGGAGCGCATTCGTCCCGCAGAGATTCTGGTGGCCGACGCGCCCGCCGATTCGGCGAGCTGGACGCCGCCCGTCAATGCGGGTGCCCTCACCCGCGTGCCGGTCTGGCACTTCGATATCGCGTCGGGCACGCAGCGCCTGTGCGACCAGTTGGAAGTAGCGAGCCTCGACGGCTTCGGCGCGCATTCGCTCACCGCCGCGTGCGGCGCGGCCGGCGCATTGCTGCTGTATGCCGCGGCCACACAGGGCCAGCAGTTGCGTCACGTGCGCAGCCTGAAGGTCGAAAACGAATCTGAATATATCGGCCTCGACCCCGCCACGCGCCGCAACCTCGAACTCACGGAAACGCTTCGCGGCACCGAATCGCCCACGCTGTGCTCGCTGCTTGACACCTGCTGCACCACCATGGGCAGCCGTCTGCTGCGCCACTGGCTGCACCACCCGCCACGCGAAGCGGCGGTGGCGCAGGCGCGTCAGCAGGCAATCGGCGCACTGCTCGACGCACCGCAAGGCGCGGGCGTCGACGCGTTGCGCGGCGCGCTGCGGCAAATCTCGGACGTCGAGCGGATTACCGGGCGTCTCGCGCTTTTGTCAGCACGGCCTCGCGATCTGTCGAGCCTGCGCGATACGTTCATCGCCCTGCCCGAGTTGCGCGCGCAACTCGCCGACGTGGCGCCTAACGCGGATTCGCTTGCGCGCATCGACGCGTCGCTGGAACCGCCGCAAGCCTGCGTCGAACTGCTCAAGCGCGCGGTCGCGCGGGAGCCCTCGGCCATGGTGCGCGACGGTGGCGTGATCGCACGCGGCTACGACGCGGAACTGGACGAGTTGCGAGATATTTCGGAGAACTGCGGACAATTCCTGATCGATCTCGAAACGCGTGAACGCGCGCGCACCGGCATCGGCAATCTGCGCGTCGAATACAACAAGGTGCATGGCTTCTATATCGAAGTCACGCGCGGCCAGACCGACAAGGTGCCCGACGATTATCGCCGCCGTCAGACGCTCAAGAACGCCGAGCGCTACATCACGCCGGAGCTGAAAACCTTCGAAGACAAAGCACTGTCTGCGCAGGAACGGGCTCTCGCGCGTGAACGCTCGCTCTACGATGCGTTGCTGCAGGCGCTGCTGCCCTTCATCCCGGATTGCCAGCGGGTGGCTTCGGCGCTAGCCGAACTCGATCTGCTGGCGGCCTTCGGCGAACGCGCCCGCGCGCTCGACTGGGTCGCGCCCACGTTCTCGCCGGACGCGGGCATCGAAATCGAACAGGGGCGCCACCCGGTGGTCGAGGCGCAGGTCGAGCAGTTCATCGCCAACGACTGCACGCTCACGCCCGAGCGCAAACTGCTGCTGATCACCGGCCCGAATATGGGCGGTAAATCGACCTTCATGCGGCAGACCGCGCTGATCGCGCTGCTGGCCTATGTCGGCAGTTACGTGCCGGCGCGGCGCGCTGCGTTCGGACCGATCGACCGTATCTTCACGCGTATCGGCGCAGCGGACGATCTCGCCGGAGGCCGCTCGACCTTCATGGTGGAAATGACCGAAGCCGCCGCGATCCTGAACGATGCCACGCCGCAAAGCCTCGTGCTGATGGACGAAATCGGCCGCGGCACCTCGACGTTCGACGGGCTCGCGCTGGCGTGGGCAATCGCGCGGCATCTGCTGGCGCACAACGGCTGTCATACGCTGTTTGCCACGCACTACTTCGAGTTGACGCAGCTGCCGGCCGAGTTTCCGCACGCGGCCAACGTGCACCTGTCCGCGGTCGAGCATGGGCACGGCATCGTGTTCCTGCACGCGGTCAGCGAAGGTCCGGCGAATCAGAGCTACGGCCTGCAGGTCGCGCAGCTCGCGGGCGTGCCGAACGCGGTGATTCGCGCGGCGCGCAAGCATCTTGCGCACCTCGAACAGCAGTCGGCCGCGCAACCCGCGCCGCAACTCGATCTGTTCGCCGCCCCGTTGCCGGCCTTGCTCGAAGACGCGGATGACGAGCGCGATAGCAAAGCCGAAGCTGCGGCATCGCCCGCCATGCTGGCGCTCGTCGAGCGTCTGCGTGGCATCGATCCGAACGATCTGCGGCCACGCGAGGCACTCGATCTGCTGTATGAACTGCACGAACTGGCCGCCGCGCCGGATGCGGATCATTGACACGCCACAAGCTCCGACGCGCCCGCGCAAACTTCGCGCGGCGCTGACTCTCGCCTTCATGCTGTCTGGCGGCGTCGCGTCGCCCGGCGCACTGCTGGCGGGCATGCTGGCATACGCACCGGCCGCACGCGCAGAGACGCCGCGCTACAGTTTCGCGGTCATCGCCAACACGCTGCAGAGCCCAGCCGACGAAGCGCCGACGCAACGGCTGATCGATGCGATCAGCCGGGAGCGCAACCAGGCGTTCATCGTCTACGACGGCAATCTGAAGGGCGCGAAAGAGGCTTGCCGCGATGCGCTTTACGAGCGCCGTCAAGCCTTGCTCGAGACGTCGCGGCCGGCCCTCTTCTTCATTCCCGGCCAGCATGATTGGGCGGATTGCGGCACGGCCGAGGCCGGCGGCTTCGATCCGGTCGAACGGCTCGACCTGTTGCGTCAGACCCTGTTCGCCGACCCCACGTCGATGGGACAGACTCCCCTTGGATTGACACGCGAAAGCGAAGTCTCGCGCTTTCATCCTTATCGCGAGAACGTGCGCTGGCTGGCGGGCGACACCGTATTTATCGGCCTGAATGCACCGGGTCCGAACAATCACTATCTGACCGCGGGCGGCCGCAATGGTGAATTCGAAGATCGTGTGATTGCCAATGCGTTCTGGCTTGAACACGCCGGCGAATATGCGAAACGTCACGACGCGCGCGCGATCGTCGTGTTCATTCAAGGCGACCCGGACCCCGAACGTTACGAACGGCCCGATCGTTTCGCGTGGCTGCGTTTTGCACGCATCACGCGCCGCGACGGCTTTCTGGAGTTCAAACGCAGCCTCGTGAAACTCGCGCAGAGTTTCCGTGGACCGGTAGTCGTGATTCACTGCGACGATGAACGTGCACGCGGCGGCTTCGTGATCGATCAGCCGCTACGCAATGACAAGGGTGTGCTGGTGACGAATCTCACACGTATCGCGCTCGCGCCGCATGACCGTCTCAACCAGTGGATTCAGATTGACGCTGATTTCGGCAGGAAGCCGCCATTGCGCGTCAGTGTGCGCGAGGTACCAGTTCAAATGCCGATGCCGATGGCGCAGCCCGTGCCGCCACGCGAAGCACCGGCCGCGTCGATGCCGGCTGTGCCGGCACTCGGACCCGCGTCGGAATTGCCGCCGCTGCTGCAGACACCTGGAGAATCGCCACAGGAGCAGCAGCCGCGCCTGCCGGCCGACCAGGGCGGTGGCGACTACGGACCCGCGACCTCGGTTCCGCCCGCCTCGGCTGTGCAGCCGCGCACGCCGGGCGCTTCTTCAAGCGTGCCCGGCATGCCCGCAAGCTCAGTGCAGCGTGGGCCCTGATTTGCCTTCTTCGTCCTCGTCTTCGTCGTCTTCATCGAGGATTTCGAGGCCGTCGGCGCCATGCGCGTGTTCGTGCTGGATTTCGTCTTCGGTCGCCGGGCGCACGTCTTTCACGGTCAGGGCGAAACGCAGCTCCATGCCGGCGAGCGGATGGTTGCCGTCGAGCACAACCTTGTCTTCCGCCACGTCGGTCACCACGTAGACGAGCGAGTCGAGATCCTCGTCGCCTTCTTCGGGTGTGCCTTCGAATTGCATGCCGACTTCGAGCGGTTCCGGGAAGCGATTGCGCGGCTCGATCTTCACGAGGTCCGGGTCGTACTCGCCGAACGCGTCTTGCGGTTCGAGCTGGATCTGGGTCTCGAAGCCGGCCTCATGGCCGTCGAGCTCTTCCTCGATCTTGGGGAACGTGCCATCATAGCCGCCGTGCAGATAGACCATCGGCTCGTCGCTCTCTTCAATCAGATTGCCCTGCGCATCCGACAGCTTGTAAGCGACCGACACGACGGTGTTCTTTGCGATTTTCATTCGATTCTCCAGAATACAACTCACATTATACGATGCCCAAGAGGCCCACTGACCACCTGGCCGA
>NZ_LXKA01000266.1 GCF_001645125.1 Paraburkholderia ginsengiterrae
ATCAGCTGCAGCGGGATCATCCACTTGGCCCAGGTCAGCCAGGGGATGCGCGCCAGCGCCAGCACGCCCACCGTGATGCCGGAGGTCGGGATCATCGGCGTGGACAGTTCGCCGAGCTGGAAGGCGAGGATGGCGGTCTGGCGCGACACCCCCACCAGGTCCGCCAGCGGCGCCATGATCGGCATGGTCAGCGCGGCCTGGCCGCTGCCCGAGTGGATGAAGAAGTTGATGATCGACTGGATCAGGTACATCTTCTGGGCCGCGAACACCGGGTGGCTCGACTGCACCAGCGGCATCAGTTCGTGCAGCATGGTGTCGATGATGTGGGCGTCGCGCGCGATCACCATGGTGGCGCGCGCGATCGCGATCACCAGCGCCGTCGGCGCCAGATCCTTCACGCCCTGCATGAAGGCCGCCACCCAGTTTTCGGTGCCGAGGCGCCCGACC
>NZ_LXKA01000267.1 GCF_001645125.1 Paraburkholderia ginsengiterrae
GTTACGTGTGCGTGGTGGCAGGGAGGCGTGCCCGGGTTCGTCAGGTGGAGGCGCGGCATGGTGCGGAGTGTGCCTGCGAGGGGGAGGGCCGCGGGCTCATAGAAAACCGGAAGGGGGTTGTTGGCGACAGCCGCAAGCGGGATGCCGGTGTTGCTGTGGGACGGGCGGGAGGCGAGCAGCGTAACGCGACAGCGGCGGGAGGCGGTGGCGCGACGGGGGGGGGGTGCGGGATGGCGGACGGGGGCTGGGAGAGCGGGGGGAGGGCGGGGAAAGAGAGGTGGGCTGGGGAGGGCGGGCGCGAGGCGAGGGGGGGGGACAGCGGAAGGAAGCGTTAGGTGCGCAGATGCGCGGACGGAGCGATCGCCCCACTGCCGCGGAGGCACAGCGTGTGGAAGAGATTCATGTCTGCACCCGCGAGCACCTGCAAGCGGCCGTCGCGGATCAGTG
>NZ_LXKA01000268.1 GCF_001645125.1 Paraburkholderia ginsengiterrae
GAACGAGACCGTCGGGGTAAATAACCCTGGAGGATGACGGTAGCGGAAGAAGAAGCACCGGCTAACGAGGTGCCAGCAGGCGCGGTCATACGTAGGGTGTGGGCGTTAATCGGAATTACTGGGCGTAAAGCGTGCGCAGGCGGTCCGCTAAGACCGATGTGAAATCCCCGGGCTTAAACTGGGAACTGAATTGGTGACTGGCGGGCTAGAGTATGGGAGAGGGGGGTAGAATTCCACGTGTAGCAGTGAAATGCGTAGAGATGTGGAGGAATACCGATGGCGAAGGCAGCCCCCTGGGCCAATACTGATGCTCATGCACGAAAGCGTGGGGAGCAAACCGGATTAGATACCCTGGTAGTCCACGCCCTAAACGATGTCAACTAGTTGTCGGGTCTCCATTTACTTGGCAGTGGAGCTCAAGCGCGAAGTGTACCGCCGCGGGAGTA
>NZ_LXKA01000269.1 GCF_001645125.1 Paraburkholderia ginsengiterrae
TCAGCGAGAGCACGGCGGGCGGAGGCGGGGATATGGGGGGGAGAGCGCGGCGAGTCGACTAGAGACGGGCGCGGTGAGTGCGGGACGGTGCAAGTGCGAGCGCGGATCAGCGGGAGAGGAGCGGGCGCGCGGGGGGGGGAGTCGGGCGGGAGTGCGAACGGGTGGCGGAAGGCGTCGGGGGGACGGGGCGGGACGGTGTGGACGGGTTCGAGAGGGCGGGGGGGGTGGGGCCAGTGGCGCAGGAACTGCTGAGGGGCGTTGGGGGCGATGTGGATGAGGGGCGCTTCGAGGTCGAGCGGCTTGGGGTTGACGCCGAGCGGGTGGGTCAGGGGCGGATACTGCGCGAGCGGTTGCGGCAGGGGGCGGAGCAGCAACGAGTTCGTGCGCGGGTCGGCGTCGGGCACCGGCAGGGGGTGCGTGCGGCCGCCGGGTGCCCCGGCGAAGTG
>NZ_LXKA01000270.1 GCF_001645125.1 Paraburkholderia ginsengiterrae
GTCCTCACCACCCCCGAGTAAATGCCCAACCCGGTGCTTTTGGCCGGGAAACGCCCCCCTCTCGCCGCCCCACCGAGTCCGTGGCCCACCCGATTCCTGAGCTCGGCGGAATCCTCCCCCTCCTTCACCGCTAAGGCCGCCGCGACGCCGCTCTGCTCCGCACACTCGCGCTACAGCCGCGCCCTGTAGCCATGCCCAGAGCACCCCCACCGCCGCCCCGCCCCGCACCACCACCCTCGTGCGCCGCCCCGCCACCGACCCCATCTCCCTCTCCCACGCCTCCCTTTTCCTTCCCACCTACCCAGCATTGCGTCCGCACCTCCAACCCGCACCCAACACCCCGAGCCGCTCCCACACCCCCCTGCCGTACACGCCCCACCCCACCCCTCACAAGACCACCGCACCAAGCTCGATCAGCACCCTCCACAACCAACCGCCCACCGCGT
>NZ_LXKA01000271.1 GCF_001645125.1 Paraburkholderia ginsengiterrae
GAGGCGGCTGTGTGGAAGGCGAGAAGCGGGGGCGGGGGGACAGCCGGCACCGACTAGCGGGCTGGTAAAAGAGTCGGCCCCGGGGGGAGGGGGCACAAGATGGGGGAATAGAGGGAGCAGTCGAAAGCGTGTGCGCGATATGGCGGGGGGAAGGGGGTGAGAGTCGGCGGGGTTGCGTCGCAGTGCGGGGGCGGGCGGGGCCATCGCGGACGTCTTGGCGAGGGTGGCGGTGCGCACCGCGCCCGTCGTCTCCATTCCGTCGGTGGCATCGATCAACGGAATGGTCGGCCTCAAGCCGACCGTGGGCCGTGTGAGCCGCGATGGAATCGGGCAAATCTCGAGCACGCGGGATACGCACGGTCGGATGACCGGGAGAGTGTACGACGCGGCCCGGCTGCTGGCGGCGATTGCGGGCCGGGACGATGACGACCCCGCGACGCTGAAGG
>NZ_LXKA01000272.1 GCF_001645125.1 Paraburkholderia ginsengiterrae
ATACAGCGAATCAGGGTGGGAGAGGGAATTTCAGTGTGGAGAATGCGGGGCCGAGATAGGGTACGTCGGGTGGACGGGTAAGGGGGGGCAACGGTAGGAAGCAGACCGTGCACTCAGGCAAAGGCGTGTGTGGAGGGCGCATGCGCCGCCGACGCTCGCCCGCGGATCTCCATGAAGCGGCATGCGCAGCCGCGCGGCGCGCACGCCGGTTCTGCGTCCTCCTCCCGCCTCTGCGGACGGGCCGGCGGCGCGCTCGCCGCGGATCGGCAGATGCGTGAGCGCATCGGTTTCGCCGTTCGGCAATGGACCGCTGGGGAGTCGCCGGGCAAAGTTTTCGCGTTGAGCCCGGGAGCGGAAAGGGCCTTGCGGGGCAGGAGGGGGGGGGGGGGGGGGCAGGGGATGGAGAGTGGGCGCGGGGACGTGAGGCGCGGGAAGACATCGCGGAC
>NZ_LXKA01000273.1 GCF_001645125.1 Paraburkholderia ginsengiterrae
AGTGGAGGGGCAGAGGAGCGGAGACAATGGGATATAGTGGAGGAAAGACGGGAATACAAGGGCGGGTACATGCAAAGAAGCAGGTGGGTGTGGTTGGGGCAGGGGCACGCGCACGGGAGGGGGTGTGGGTAGTGGAAAGGGAATGGGCAGGGAGAGCTGGCGGCGGAGTGCGGGCGGGGTGGACATGGCTGGGGGTAGCGGTGTGTGGTGGGTGGCGGAGGTGAGTAGCGTGAAGTTGCGAGGACGGCGGGACGTCGTGTTCGATGTGGCGTGGCTGGGTGACGTGAAGGTGCAGACAGCTGGCGACGCCGTTGTGTTGTGCTGTTGGGGGCAGGACGCGTTCCGGGAGTGCGGGTTGCCGGCGGGGGCGCGGCACATGCAGTTGCGGGACGGCAGTCCGGCACGCCTGCCGAACGTCACGGCCGACCTGGGCATGGTCGAACGCG
>NZ_LXKA01000274.1 GCF_001645125.1 Paraburkholderia ginsengiterrae
TGAGAGAGACGTGTGGGGGGAGGGGTGCACAAGGGTAGGGAGAGGTGGCAGGGGGGTGGAGGATGGGTGATACGCGGTACGCAGGGTGTTGTGAGCGGGGCGCAGGCCGGAGGGGCGCGGGAGGGCGGAGAGGGGCAAGGGGGGGGAAGTGGGCAGGAGGAGGATGGGGGCGGACAGAGGGGGCGTGGGGGGGAGGCGGTAGGGCGAAGGGGCGAGGGTGGCGCGGCAGAGCAACGGGGGCGGAGTGGGGAGGCGGGAGGGGGGGGGGTGGGACCGGGTGAGGGGTGGGGCCTCGCAGATGGGCTGGAGGGGGGGGCGGGGGCGGTGGTCGAGCACGGGGATGGGGGTTGTGTCGGCCGGGGAGTAGGGGGCGAGGTGTGTTTAGAAGGAGACGGCGACCACCGAAAGCGGCTCGTTGTAGGTCGGAATGAACACGTCGACAGTG
>NZ_LXKA01000275.1 GCF_001645125.1 Paraburkholderia ginsengiterrae
TTCCAGTACAATATTGTGCTCCTGTTTCATGTGACACATAGGCCATGATGAGTATGCACTAACTTTTGATCAATCATACGCGTCCTTGCAGGTCTGTTTTCGTAATTCCAGCTGATCTGTTTTACTCGTACTTTTAATATGCTATATTGTAGCAAGATGAGGAAACAACAAATGAGAACTTGAAAAATCGTCCTGGGTGTAGCTAGCTGCCTTGGTTCTATTGTGTTTTTTTTTTCAGCCATGGTCAGATCGCCGGCCGCAATGCGTTCGATACGTGACGCAGACTGCTGCAAGGGTTGTATCACCGTGCGACGCAGCACCATGAAGGTCATTAACGTCAATACCAGCGCCAACGTAAATGCGCCAATCATAAACATCATACCGAGTCGGGTACGTTG
>NZ_LXKA01000287.1 GCF_001645125.1 Paraburkholderia ginsengiterrae
GTCAGATACTCGACTTTCTCGATGATCGCGCGCGACTCGCCCTTGGGCCGATGATCGATCGCGATACGCAGCGGATCGAGATCGGCGTCGGCCAGCGTGTCGTCCGCCTGTGGCGGGCTGACGCTCAGCACCGCGCCGAGCGTTTCGTTGGGGCGGTACGTGGCGAGACCTTTGAGGCCGTTTTTCCATGCGTCGAAATAGAGGCTTTCGAACGCTTCGAACGGATAGTCGGCGGGCACGTTCACCGTCTTCGAGATCGACGTGTCCACGTAAGGCTGGACGGCGGCCATCATGTCGAGGTGATCGCGCGCCGACATTTCCAGCGCGCTGACGAAATAATCCGGCAAGCGGGTCGTGTCGCCGCCGAGTTCGCGATAGAGGCGATACGCGTAGTCTTCGACATCGAACGATTCGCGGCCGCCGTCGGCCATCACCTTCATGCGTGTGTAAGTCCACGAGAAGGCCGGTTCGATGCCGTTCGACGCGTTGTCCGCGAAGGCGAGGCTCACCGTGCCGGTCGGCGCGATAGAGAGCAGATGGCTGTTGCGGATCCCGTCGCTGCGGATGGCCTGCTGGATGTCCTCGGGCAGGCGCGAGGCGAAGGTGCCCGGTTCGAGGTAGCGCGCGGCGTCGAATAGCGGAAACGCGCCGCGCTCGCGCGCCAGTTCCACGGACGCGCGATATGCCTCGTCGCGCATCAGCTGCGCGATGCGCACCGCGAAGAAGCGGCCTTCCTGCGAGTTGTAGCGCAAGCCCATCATGACGAGCGTGTCGCCGAGTCCGGTAAAGCCCACGCCGATGCGCCGCTTGGCGCGCGACTCGTCGTATTGCTGCGGCAGCGGCCACAGCGTCACGTCGAGCACGTTGTCGAGAAAGCGCACTTGCGTGCGGGTGCGTTTGGCAAGGCCGTCCCAGTCGAACGACGGCGTGCGGCCCTTCATCTGCGCGAACGGATCGATAACGAAACGGGTGAGGTTCAAGGGCCCGAGATTACAGCAGCCATAGGCCGGCAGCGGTTGTTCGCCGCACGGGTTGGTGGCGCGGATAGTTTCGACCGCGCGCAGATTGTTGTCCTCGTTCATGCGCGAGATGAACACGATGCCGGGCTCCGCGACGTCGTAGGTGGAGCGCATGATGCGATCCCAGATCTCGCGGGCCGGGCGCTCGCTGTAGACCCACAAACCGTCTTCGCGTTGCCGCACATCGCCCGCTGCGCGCTGCGCCGGCGCGGGTTCCGCGCGATGCACGAGTTGCCAGGGCTGATCTTCCTCGACCGCGTGCATGAACGCGTCGGTGACGCCGACCGAGACGTTGAAGTTGTTCCAGCGGCCTTTCGAGTGCTTGGCCTCGATGAACTCCAGCAGGTCGGGGTGATCGCAATCGAGCACGGCCATTTGCGCGCCGCGCCGCGAGCCGGCGCTTTCGACGGTGCGGCACGATGCGTCGAACACGTCCATGTAGCTGCACGGTCCGGACGCCGCCGAACTGGTGGTGCGTACCCGCGCGCCCTTGGGCCGGATCGCGGAGAAGTTGTAGCCGACGCCGCCGCCGCGGCGCATGGTTTCAGCCGCCTGCAGCAGGGCGACGTAGATGCCGGGAAGACCTTGCTCGTCGACGCCTTGAATCGCATCGCCGACCGGCTGCACGAAGCAGTTGATCAGCGTGGCCGCGATGCCGGTGCCCGCCGCGCTCATGATGCGGCCGGCACCGAGTGCGCCGTGCCGGAGGTTGTCGGCGAACAGCGCCTCGACCGATTCGCGCAGCGCCGGCGGTTCGGCCTCGGCGACGCCGCGCGCGACGCGTTGAAAAACATCGTCGGCGGATTGCTCGTCACCCTTCGCGTATTTCTCGAGCAGGACGTCCAGAGAGAATTGCTGCGGCGCGATGAGCGGTTCGACAAGGGGTGCGGGAGGCGCGGTGGCGGTGCGGGGTGCCGGCGTGTCTTCTGCCATGGTAGGCCCTCAAACGGCGCCGCAACGGCACGGCGGGGTGGTTGGAAGTGCGGGGGTCACGACAGCGCCGGGTGTGGGGCCGGCAGAGTGACACGGCGCAACGAGATCCACCTTAACGCACGTGGCGCAGGGCCGCAATCAGAGGGATTTTGCCCACGATGCCAGGCGGGTCACGCAATGTGTCCGGCATGATGGGGTGCCGGACAGACCAGCTGAGGGGGTGCCGTTGCAGCGGGCGTGGCGCGAGGCAAGCAGGGTAACCGGGGCGGCCGATTGAAGCCTCAGGCTTCGGCACAGTCCAGCAGTTCGGCGCAAATCATCGCGGACGCATTCGCGGGCGCCGGACGCTCGGCCGGTTTGAACACGGCGTCGCCGCGGCGGATCTTGCGGCGCGACACCGCGCAGGTTCCCGACGTATGAGCCGATCTGCGGCGCCAACGCTGTTCGCCGTAGTGACATCGTCCCGGCTCGACCCAGCGGATGACCAGTGTCGTGTCGGAGCGCTCGAGAATCTCGATGCGTACGCCATTCGTACCGTCAAGGGGGATGGACTCTAGGGTCATCATTGTCGGCTCCGTATTGTGGAGTGCCGAATGTAGTCCTCCGCGCGGCTTAGAGCCATTGTGCCGCCGTTGAAACACTGTTCCCCAAATAGCAACAATAAAACTTGACATTCGCGTTATCCCTAAACTACGGGGCTTCGCGAGCGATAGTTAAAGTAAATTGGGGATAGCGCGGATTTTTGCAACGCAGTGTTGCATCCAGCGCGACGGACGTAGCGCCAGTAAAGGACAGCGGCGCTTCCATTAAGATGTGGCGATCGACGAGCGGCCGACCGATGCAAGTGTAGCGGGTTTGCGCTTTTCCGGCCGTCTCGCGCGCAGTCCGCTGCAATGGAAGCCCTTCGGGGCACACCAGCATGAAACCAGAAGAGCTCACATGACTTCACGCCCACCTATCGCACCCCCTGAAGCGCAGCAAAATCCGGAGGAGCCGGATGATCCGGCTTGCCTGATAAGACAGAAGCGGGCGTCGGTTGCGCTGTACATCGGACTGGTGCTGCTGGCGCTGTGGGTGGTGCGCGACTTCATCGTGGTGGTGGCCTGGGCCGGTGTGCTTGCCATTGCGCTGTGGCCGCTGCTGCGTAAAGTCGAAAGTCATCGCTGGTTCAGCGGCCGCGCGACCCTGATCGCCACGGCGCTGACGCTCGCGATCGCATTGCTGGTCGTGCTGCCGGTGGGCATCGGCATCGCTCAGGCGTTTCGCGAGGCGCATGACATGAGCGAGTGGTTCAAGAATGCGCAGGAAAACGGTATCGCGGTGCCGGACTTCATTGCGCATCTGCCGTTCGGCACGCAGCAGATTTCTACGTGGTGGCAGGCCAACCTCGCGCAGCCGCTGCGCGACACGGCGGCCATGAAAGGACTGCACAGCGAGACGGTGATGACGCTCGGCCGCCGCTTCGGTGCGCGTGCCGCGCATGCGGTGACGGTGTTCGGTTTCATGCTGGTCACGCTGTTCGTGATCTTCCAGGCGGGGCCGCGGCTTTCGGGCGCGTTGCTCAAAGGCGCGCGGCGCGGCTTCGGCGACGACGGCGCGCAGCTTCTTCAACACATGGCCACCGCCGTGCGCGGCACGGTGTCGGGATTGGTGGTGGTCGGCCTCTGCGAAGGCGCGCTGCTGGGTGCCGCCTATTTCGTCACCGGCTTGCCGCATGTCGCGCTGCTCGCGTTCGTCACCGCGATTGCCGCGATGCTGCCGTTCTGCGCGCCGCTCACGTTCGGCCTTGCGGCTTTGTGGCTGCTCACGCAGGGCTCGGTGGCCGGCGCCATCGGGCTTGCCGTGTTCGGTTCCATCGTGGTGTTCGTCGCCGAGCATTTCGTGCGGCCGGTGCTGATCGGCAATTCGACGCGCTTGCCGTTCCTGCTCGTGCTGTTCGGCATTCTGGGCGGCGCGGAGACGTTCGGCCTGCTCGGCATTTTCATCGGACCGGCGCTGATGACCGTGCTGATGGTGCTGTGGACCGACATCGTGCGATAGCCGCACGGGTCTTTCAGATGTGTTTCCGACGCACGCGGCAGTCCGTCAGGGCCGCTGATTCGACGGATGCTCCTGGGCCGGCGGCTTCACGCAGCCCAGCGTGTATTTCAGCGCGGCGGGCAGCAGCGCGCTCCACACGTCCCACGTGTGGCCGCCGTCGATAATGCGCAACGCCGCCGGATTGCCCGCCAGCCGCAGGTGCGTGTACAGCGAAGAGGCGTCGGCCTGGATCGCGAGGTCGTCGTCGCCGGCGGCGATGAAGACAGGCAGGCGATACGGCCGGCTCATGTAGCGGTCCCACTGTGCCGGATAGTTGAGCTCGTGCCAGACGCGCGGATCGAACTCGCGTTCGCCGAACACGCCGACGCGGCGCGCCGCCGAGGCACGCGGCGGTTCATTCGGATAGATCGCGGGGCTCAGCAGCAGCGCGCCGCAAAAGCGCTCCGGCTGGGTCATCGCATAGCGCAGCGCGCCGAAGCCGCCCATCGACACGCCGCCGATCATGCGGCCGCCGCGTTGTGTCGAGACCGCGTAGCGCGCTTCGATCTCGGGCAGCAGATCGTCGAAGAACGCGGTCTCCATCTTTTCCTTGCGATCGACGTACCAGTCCGTGCCGCCTTGCGGCATCACGATCACGACGGGCGGCATGTCCTTGTGATCGATCAGCGCGTCGGCCGTGGCTTGCAGGTTGCCTTGCGAAATCCAGTCGTTGGCGTCGCCGTTGTTGCCGTGCAGGAGATAGAGCACCGGCAGACGGCCGGCGTCGTGGCGATAGCCGCTCGGCAGATAGATCGTGTAGGCCCAGTCGCGGCCGAGCGCCTCGGAGTAGAAACTGCGGTTGAAGACGCTGCTGGCGAGCGCCGGCACAGCCGTTGCGGCGCACAGAGCAACGAGCACGGATTGTCGAAATAGACGCATGTCAGATCAGGAGACGGTGTCCGGAGCGCGCACCGCTCATGGCGAGATGCGCAGATGCGCGTCATACAGGCGCGCAGCGAGGCGCTTGAGCGGTTCCGCGGCGAGCGCCACCGCGAATAGCGCACCGACCGCGATCGCATCGGCGAGCAACCCGAGCGGATAGTTCAGATAGCCCTCGGTCGCCGCGTACAGCACTGAATCGACCACGAGCGAAATCACCGCGCCGGCAACGAAGCACAGCAGCCCTTGACGGCCGATCGCGCCGACCCAAGGCAGCCATTGCGCGAGCTTCTTCGCCCAGCCGAGCTGAATGAGATTCGCGACGAACCATGCGATGGCGAGGAAGTTGATCGCCCGCAAGTAGGAGAGGTTCTGCTTGAAGCTCCCATCGAGCGGCTCGCGCTCGATAGAGAGCTTGTAGTACGCCGCGGCCGCCACGACCGCAAACGCCAGCACGCTGACCAGCCAGCCCAACCGGTGCGCGCTGATGCGCTGATAGACCGGCTGGCAACGGGCCAGCACGCCGAGCACGAACAGCAGTTGCCAGGCGAACGGATTGAAATCCCAGTGCATGTCCGGCGCGGCGGGCAGATAGGCGTCGATGGCGGGCGCGCCCGCCCACAGCGCGACGCTGCCGGCGAGCAGCAGCCACGGCCGGGTGCGCGCGAGCGGCAGGATCATGGGCACCAGCAGGGCGAAAAACGCGTACATGGGCAGCACGGAGGCCAGATAGGGCTGCCGGCGGAACAGCAGGATGTCGCGCAGCGCCGCGACGGGGGTGTCCATCAGATCGTCGAGATCGGTGACGGCGAGGTTCGGCCCGTCGATGCTGAACGCGGTGAGCACCGCGCTGACCAGTAGCATCAGGGCGGCGGTGACGAGGAACGCCCGGTAGATCTCCAGCGAGCGCCGCAGGAAGCGGCCGCGCGCGATCGTCTCATTGCGCCGTTCGGCCAGCGCGGCGTATGCCGTGGCGGTGGCAAAACCGCCGAGGAACACGAAAACTTCCGCGGCATCGCACAGCGCATAGGCGTGCAGCGTGACGCGCGACAGGATGCTGCCGCCAATGTGATCGACGACGATGATCAGAAGGACCAGTCCACGGAAAAAATCTAGCTCGATCAGGCGGGATTGCGACTTTTGCATTGAGTGGTGCCAAAAGCAGCCCCGTGCGACGGCGCGCTGATGCAGCGCAGCTGGCGTCTCACCGGGCTTCTGGAAATGGGGTTGGGCGCTGCCGAACAGTGCTGTGCAGACGGCCCGCGTTGCCGCAATCGACCGGCCGGGTCGGGCGCGTTGTCAAGGGCAGTAAAAGTGACCCTCGTGGCGTCGTCGAGTTCCGCTGCAGCGCCGCAAAAGCTTTCAATTATATTTCATTCTGTGTCAAAGCCGCTTGCGACCGCGCAAGTCCGCGGCCGCTTGGCGGCCGATCAACGGCTGCCCGCTCAAGTCCTGGCGGCGCACCGCCGTTTACCTGAATGAGCGGCGCGATAAAAGGGTCTGGCGCACCGAGTGGAGATTTAGCAACATTTTGGGATATCGGCGCGACACCCAATGGACGGCAGGCAAACGGCGTGTGAGGATTTCCTTAAAGCGCCTCGGGGTCGGTTAGCACCTTGTCGAAGCGCCAAAAAACAAAGCGGCCGGATCGAGTTGACCCATTGCTCGAGTGCAGGGAGATCTTCATGAACAAGCAAGTGTTCGCGCTGGCTGTCTCTGCCGCTGTCTCCTCCCTTTTTGCCGCGCCGGCCATGGCGCAGACGAGCGTGACGCTGTACGGCGTGCTCGACGAAGGCATCAACTACACCAACAATGTCGGCCGCGGCCATGTCTATGAGCTGGCGAGCGGCTATGCACAAGGCAGCCGCTGGGGGCTGAAGGGCGCCGAGGAACTGGGCGGCGGCCTGAAAGCGATCTTCCAGCTCGAGAACGGTTTCGACCTGAATACCGGGCGGCTCAACCAGGGCGGACGGATGTTCGGCCGTCAGGCTTTCGTCGGCTTGAGCGCCGAGCGCTACGGCACGTTGACGTTTGGCCGGCAGTATGACTCGGTGGTCGACTTTCTGGCGCAGACCACGGCCAACGGCAACTGGGCCGGCTACCTCTTCTCGCATCCGTACGACAACGACAACACGGACAACTCGTTTCGCCTCGACAACGCCGTCAAGTACACCAGTCCGTCGCTTTCCGGCTTCCAGTTCGGCGGCGTCTACAGCTTCAGCAACGACACCAACTTCGCGAACAATCGCGCCTACAGTTTTGGTGGCCAGTATGCGTATGGCGGCTTGCTGGTGGCCGCCGCTTACCTGCAGGCTGACAATCCCGGCAATGGATCTAATGGCGCGATCACGGCGAACGACGCCAGTTTCATCGCCGCGCGCATGCGCGTGTTCGGCGGCGGCATCACCTATACGTTCGGCCCGGCGACGGCCGGCTTTGTCTACACCAATTCGAACTATCTGGACCCGACCGGCAACGGCTATCTCGGCGTGACGCCGCTCGTGCCGCCGGGTGTGCTGCTGAACTCGCTGAAGTATCAGAACTTCGAGGTGAACGGCAAGTACCAGATTTCGCCGATGCTGTTTGTCGGCGCGCAATACGTGTACACGATGGAAACGTACGACGCTTCGAGCGGCGGCGTGAAGCCGAAAATTCACTCTTTCGGCCTGATGGCGGACTACAACCTGTCCAAACGCACCGACGTCTACATTCAGGGCGAGTATCAGCAGGTGACCGGCGATTCGACTTATTCCATTCTGGATGACGCCTTCACGCCCGGCACCCAGGCACCTTCATCCACGTCGAAGCAGGTCGTGGTGCGGGCGGCGATACGGCATAAGTTCTAGACACGTTTCGCGTGACCGGGCCTGGCCCGGCCCGGCCCAGCCGGCACGCTCAGTTCATCACGTAGTTCTGAATCAGAATTCCGACGATCACGCCGAACGGAATGCCGAAGGTCCGGCCGCGAAGCGTCGCGTTGATGTCTTCATCGAGCACGAAGCTGCAGCGGCGCTCGCGCCAGACGGTTTTATAGGCCAGGGGCTTCGCATCGACGATCACGATGGAAACTAGCACGGTCACGATGACCTGTTGCAATGCATGAAGTTTGGCAACAAACGGCGAAAATTGGCCGGCGTTGCACAACAGCACCATGATGACAGCGGCAATCAGGGTGCCGAAGAAAAAGCCACTCATGAATCGACTGGCTGAAGTATTTGAATCCACTGGAACCTCGGCTTGGTTCGCCACTTTGATAAGGGTGGCGAAATAAAAAATATTCAAAGGGGAAGGGCGTGCCACGTGAAGAGCCGGTGCCGTTTTGAATGCGGCACCGATCTTCATTCAGGGAACACGTAAGAATATTTTTTATTGCCTGTCGCGGCCTATCGTCCTTTTCCTAATGCGAGATAGGATGCGTCCTAAAAACGTGGAAACTCGCCGCTCGCCGTTCAGGTAGTGAACAGATTCAATTTGGCGTATTGCAACAGCATGATGGTCTTGCCGTCGACGATCTCGCCGCGCTCGATCATGGCGAGCGCCTCGTCCAGCCTCAGTTCCAGCACCTCGATATCTTCGCCTTCATCGGCAAGGCCGCCGCCGGCGCCGACCTTGGCGACCGCATCGTATTCAGCGACGAAAAAGTGCAGCTTTTCCGTGACCGAACCCGGGCTCATGAAGGCTTCGAATACCTTGCGCACGTCGTGCACGCGATAGCCGGTTTCCTCCTCGACTTCCGCGCGAATCCGTTCTTCCGGCGAGGCGGCCTCCAGCAGGCCGGCCGGCGCCTCGATCAGCATGCCGTGATGACCGTTGACGAACGCCGGCAGCCGAAATTGCCGCGTCAGCACGACCGTGCGACGGCGCGGATCGTAAAGCAGCAGTGTCGCGCCGTTGCCGCGGTCATAGGTTTCGCGGCTCTGGCGCTGCCAGTTGCCGTCGGCGCGCCGGTAGTCGAATGTGGTTTTCTTCAGCACGTACCAGTCGTCCGACAGCACCTCGACGTCGAGAATTTTTACGCGCCCGGCGGTTTCGTTCATCGCTCGCATCCTGTTCCGTTGGCAAAAGCGGTCTGCACCGCATGCGAATCATGGTATCGTGCAGTATCGTGCAAAAACAAGTAATTTCGTGCAATTCGCCGAACCCGCGTAGGAGCGCCGCCGTGCTGACGTCACAAAGAAAACAGCTGATCCTCGAAGCGCTCAAGCGCGACGGGCAAGTCGTCGCCAAAACCTTGAGTGTGGAATTCGACGTCTCCGAAGACACCATTCGCCGCGATCTGCGCGAACTCGCCGCCGAGGGGCAACTGCAGCGTGTGCATGGCGGCGCGTTGCCGGCGTCGGCGGCGGTGGTGGATCTTGCCGGGCGCGAGCAGATTGAATCGGCGTCGAAGGCGGCAATCGGCCGGGCGGCGGCGGGCATGATCGCGCGTGGCCAGATCGCGTTTGTCGACGGCGGCACGACGGCCGTGCAGATGGTGCGTCATCTGCCGCTCGACTTGCGCGCGACGATCGTCACGCATAGCCCGAGCGTGGCCGTCGCGCTTGCGAATCACGCGGAACTCGAAGTAGTGATGATCGGCGGCCGCCTGTTCAGGCATTCAATGGTCAATGTGGGCGCAGCCGCTATCGAAGCGCTCAGCCACATTCGCGCCGACCTGTATTTCATGGGCGTGACCGGCGTGCATCCGCAAGCGGGTCTGAGCACCGGCGACAGGGAAGAGGCTTACGTGAAACGCGCGTTGGTGGAGCACGCGGCGGAGACGGTGGTGCTGGCGTCGGCGGAGAAACTCAACGCGGCGTCGCCCTACAAGATCGCGGATGTGACCGCGGCCGGCACGATCGTCGTCGAACGGAATACGGCCGAGGCACTGACCGCGCCGTTCGACGCATTGGGTATCACGATAGTGCGGGCGTAGCTGAGGCTGCTGAAAAACGAACTGACAAGCGAGCTGTGGAACCCGCTACCGTAACCACACATATCGAATCCGTTATTTGCGATATAGAGTACAAAATTTGACGCACCCTGCGGCAAATCAGCGCCATAATTTCGGCCCTTGCTCTCTAGAGGGCAGGGAGAAGGGCAACTCATGGCAGTTCAAGGTCACTCAGATCGACTGCGGCATAACCGAAGTGACGGTCGTCGCAGATCGCCGGTACGCCCCGGGCGCCTAACAGCGTCCGCGGATCGAACACCTCCCTCGTGGTTCCAGCCGTCCCGCTCAGGATCGCCGCTTGTCAGCGCGCAGGCGGCATGCGCGTGCCGGCCGGTGTCCGCGTCTGTCCTGCCGATGGTTGCCGCCGTGTTCATTAAAGGAGAAGTCCATGGGGAAACTCGACCTTTCGCGTCGTAGTTTTCTGAAGGCCAGCGTGTTGGCGGGTGTGTCGGTGTATATCGCGCCGATGGGCAGCCGCGCATTCGCTGCGTTGTTCGAAGAAAAAATTCTGACGCCGGTCCAATGGGATGCCGCCAACGGTCAGCCCAAATTCCGTATCGACGGGATTGCCAAGGTGACGGGCTCGAAAGTGTTCGCGCGCGACATTCGCGCCACCGACATGCCGCACTGGCCGCAGCAGCAGTCGCACGCGTTCATCCTGCGCGCGACTCAAGCCGACCGCAGCTATGAAGGTTTCGACCTGTCGCTGCTCGGCGACGATCTGCAACCGGACCGCGTGGTCACCGCCGCCGATCTGGCGCGCGACGGCCTGATCTTCCCGGCCTTCTACGGCGACGACATGCTGCTGCCGCAGGGCAAGACCCCCGCGTATCTCGGGCACGCGGTCGCGATCCTGATCTATCACGACTTCGCACGCTTCCGTTTCGCGAAAGACGCGCTCAAGTTCCAGGATCAGATCATTCGTTACGGCGCGCCAACCGGCCCGCTCGAGCGCGATCCGTGGGGCTCGTTCCGCTTCGTGCGCGTGGGCGGCAAGACGCCGTACGACGACGACACCTTCTCCAGCCTGAAAGACGCACCGGTGTTTCCGAGCATGATGAGGAAGCACCAGCCGGTATGGCCCGACGGCGTCGAACACGGCAAGCTCGGCGAGCAGGGCATGTTCCATGCCGCGCAGATCCAGCAGGAGCTGGATCATCCGTCGGCGGACTGGCTCGTGATGGAGCGCGAGTACAACACGCAGTCGATCGACACAGCCGCGCTTGAGCCCGACAACGCGAACTGCTGGTACGACGCCGCGACACAGTCGATGCATATGGTGGTGCCGACTCAGGCGCCATCCGAGGTCGGGGACAGCGCGGCCGAGATGGTCGCCAAGTGCGCGTTCCCGGTGAAGAAGCTGTTCATTCACCCGTGCTACACGGTCGGCTATGGGTCGAAGGATCACTTCAACGTGCCGTTCTACGGCCTCGTCTGCGCGATGTATTCGAACGGCCGGCCGGTGCGCCTCGCCAACGATCGCTACGAGCAGTTCCAGACCTCGTTGAAGCGGCACGCGTTCAAGATGAACTATCGGATCGCTGTCGACCGCAAGACCGGTTTGCTGCAATCGTTCAAGGCTGAGATGGAAGCGAACGGCGGCGGGCGCTGCAACTTTTCGCCGTCGGTGGCGATGGTGGGGGCGACGGCCGCGCAGTCGGTCTACTACTTCCCGAAGAACGATCTGTCCGCGGTCGCGATCGCATCGCGCGCCATCGACGCCGGTTCGGCGCGCGGCTACGGCACGCTGCAGAGCATGGCCGCGACCGAAATGATGGTCGACGAAATCGCCGCGCAACTCGAAGTCGATCCGATCGATTTCCGTCTGAAGAACGCATTGCGCTCGGGCATGAAAAATACGCAAGGCGCGGTGCCGGCCGGCGCGATTCGCGTGGACGACGTATTGAACAAGGCCAAGGTGCATCCGCTGTGGGTGAACCGCGCGAAGCGCAAGGCCGAGTTCGAAGCCGCGCATCCGGGCAAGCGTTACGGCGTGGGTTTCGCGTGCGTGCAGAAGGACTTCGGCACCGGCGCAGAGACCTCGTTCGCGAAGGTCGAGTTCAGCGCCGACGGCAAGATCAGCCTGCAACATACGGCCGCTGAAATCGGCACCGGCATGTCGACCTCGCAGGCCATCGCGGTCGCGAAGTGGCTCGGCAAGCCGGCCACCGACGTGCACGTTGCGATCACCGACTGGCCGGATCTGCCGGTCGTGACGAGCGGCGATCCGTACATGATGTCGCAAGCGGATCAGGACAAGCTCGCGGCGAACCCGCGCTGGTCGCCCGGTTACGCGTCGCCTTCCAGCGCGACGAATTCGGCTTACTACTTCACGCACAGCACGCGCGAAGCAGCGCGCGTCGTGTTCACGCACGGCTTGTGGCCGGCTGCCATGGCGATCTGGAGCCAGGGCACGGGCGGCGGTCAGGCTGCCCCGCTGGTGGTGCGTATCGAAGACGCGCGCTGGGTCGATGGCAAGCTCTCCGCGGCGGGCCTCGAAGCGCTGCCGTTCGAACAGCTCGCGAAAAAAGCGCACGACCTCGGCCTCGTGACCGGCGCGACCGTGCACGTGTTCAATCGCTGGCAATGGACCGAAGCGGACTTCGAGCTCGACGGCGGTGTCGAGCGTTTGCCGCTCGACGGTCTGGCGGTGCGCTACGGCGATAGCGCGCCCGACGAGCGCAAGAAACTGCAGACCACGCCGAATCACTACCGCGTGCTGGATCGTCAGCGCGTGTTCATTCCGCCGGTCCAGCGCAACAACGCGGCCGTGACGTACTACAGCGCGGTCGGCACGCTGGTCGAGCTGTCGGTGCATGAAGCGAGCGGCAAGGTGGACCTGCTGGCGCATCACTCGATCATGGAATGCGGCAATCAGATTTCGCCGCAGCTCGTGTCCGGCCAGTTGCAAGGCGGTTTGGCGATGGGCATCGGCCATGCGCTGCACGAGTATCTGCCGCTCTACGAAGACGGTCCCGGCAACGGCACCTGGAACTTCAACCGCTACCACGTGCCGCGCGCGGCGGACGTCGCCGTCTGGACCCAGACCGGTGAAGTGCTGCCGCCGCTGACCGAGACCGATCCGCCGAAGGGTATCGCCGAAGTGGTGATGATTCCGGTGGTCGGCGCCATTGTGAACGGGATCGCGCATGCGATCGGACATCGCTTTACCGATTTGCCCGTCACCCCGCAACGTATTCAGGAGGTGCTCGCATGACGGCCCCCACTCAAGCTTCTTCAGCGCAAGCGGCGAGCGACGCGCCCAGCGCCGCTGTTTCCGCGCAAGCGTCCGCTTCCACTGCTGCCTCCGCGGGCGTGCCCGCCAGCGCGCCGGCTGCCGCCGTGGTCGAGCGTCCGCTGACGCATTTCCGCACGCTGCCGCTGTCGATCAAGGTGAACGGCGAGATCGTCGGGCCGACCGACGTGCCCGCCGGTCTGATGATGATCGATTATCTGCACGAGTACCTGCACCTGACCGGCTCGCGCCTCGGCTGCGGCCAGGGCATCTGCCACGCGTGCGTGGTGATCGTCGACAAGCCGGACGGCACCAGCGAAGAAGTGCGCACCTGCATCACCGGCGCGAATTTCTTTAACGGCAAATCCATTCGCACGATCGAAGGACACGCGAAGCGCAACGAAGCGGGCGAGGTCGTCGAACTGTCGGCGATCCAGCAGAAGTTTCTCGAGCACTTCAGTTTTCAGTGCGGCTACTGCACGCCCGGTTTCGTCAACGCGGCCACCGTGCTGATCGAACGGCTGAAGCGTCAACCGGTTGCCAAAGACAAGGTCGAGGCGACCATTACCGAAGCGCTGAACGATCACATCTGCCGCTGCACCGGCTACGTGCGCTACTACGAGGCCGTGAAGGAAGTCGTGCTGAGCACGCCGGGTCTGGTCAAAGACGCGTCGGCGGACGTCCCCGTGGGGGCCGCCGCATGATGAACCGTCCGATGATCTTGCGCCGCGCGCTGTTGCTGCTCGGCACCGCGCTCGCGCTGAGCGCGTGCGGCAAGCACGACGACGGCGCGTTGGCGGCCGCCGCCGCGATGGGGCCGCAGTCCACCGCTGCCGATCCGCTCGCGCGCGGCCGCTACCTCGTCAAAGCCGCTGACTGCGCCGCGTGCCACACCACCGCCGACGGCGCGCCGTTCGCCGGCGGCGTGAAGCTGGCATCGCCGTTCGGCACCTTCTACGGCACTAACATCACGCCGGACAAGGAGCACGGCATCGGCAATTGGAGCGCTGACGATCTGTACAAGGCGCTGCATGACGGCGTCGCTCCGAACAAGCAGCTGTATCCGGCGATGCCGTACACGTCGTACCGGCTGTTGTCGCGCGCGGACAGCGACGCGATCTACGCCTATCTGATGGCGCAGAAACCGGCCGCGGTGGCGAACCACGAGCCCGAACTGAAGTTTCCGTTCAACATGCGTTTCGGCGTGCGCTTCTGGAACTGGGTGTTCCTGAAGGATGCGTTGCCGGATGCCTCGCAGGGTCAATCCGCGGACTGGAATCGCGGACGGTATCTCGCGAGCGCGCTTGGCCACTGCGCCGAGTGTCATACGGGGCGCGGCGCGTTCGGTCAGCTCGACGGCGGCAAACCGCTGACAGGCGCGGCGCTCGGACGGATCGCGGCGCCGGATATCACGCCGCACGGTCTCGCTGCGCGTGGCTGGACGGCTGCCGACCTGCAGACGTTCTTCGCCACCGGCATTGCGCCGCAGGGTTCGGCATTCGGCGAGATGTATCCGGTGGTGCATCTGAGCAGCCAGTACCTGACCCACGACGACCTGCGCGCCATGTCGACCTATCTGCTCGGCGATCAGGCGCCCGCGCCGCAACCGCTGCAACAGGTTTCCGCCGATGCCGCGCAACTCGAAGCGGGGCGGAACGTGTATCTCGCGGTGTGCGCCGGGTGTCACGGGCTGAACGGCGCAGGCAAGCCGCACGTTGCGGTGCCGATGCACGCCAACTCGACGGTGCGTCAAAGCGATGCGCACAATCTGATCGTGGCGATGCTCGACGGCATCGGTGCGCAGGATTTTCCGGGCATCGAGCGGATGCAGGACATGCCGGGCTTCGCGTCGCAACTCAGCGATGCGGAGCTCGCGCAGCTCGCGAACTATCTGCGTGCAACGTATGGCGGGCAACCTGCCGACGTGACCGCGGACGCGGTGAAGGCGTTGCGTTGAAAGTGGATCAGCGTTGAAAGGACACGGCGCGCGATGAACTCGCGCGCCGTGCGTTGCTCAAACGGCTTCGCGCCGCTACGGCCAGGCGGCGCGCCGTACGTCTTGCCGCCGGCAAGACAGAATCTTTTCGCGGAGACTTCATGAGCAATCGCGCGACGCAAATCCTTCCCCATCATAGTTACGTTCATTCGCTGGGCGCGCCGCTGGCCTGTGTGCAAGGCACGATCACCAAGGTGTTCGCCAGCCCCGAGAATCATAACGGCGCCAATCACCAGCACTTCATCATCAAGATCGACACGGTTCTGAAATTCGAGGGTGGCACGCAGAACCTCGTCGGCACCGAGGTGTTCGTCGCCGTGCGATTCGGAGACAACGAAGGTCTCGCGCACGAAATCACCGGGTTGCAGGCCGGGCAGCCGATCGAAGCCCAAGGCGAATACATTCCCGATGCCAGCGCCTATCCGACCGAAGACAATTCTAATCCCGTTCTGCCGGTGCTGCACTTCACGCATCATCCGGTGGGCTATGTGAAGTACCAGGGGCAGTATTACAGCTGACCCGCGTTTGATCGAACCGGACGGACGCCAGTCCGTCCCGGCCTCCATGCTTTTCCTTCCATCTTCGCCGCGGTGGCTTGCGGCGATTCAAGTTTTGTTGGCGCTCTGCCGTTAAAGCAAACGTTATCGTGCGATAACCTGGGCGGAGCGCTGCGCGCGCAACGAATTTCGCACAGCCGTGCGTAACGTTTGTATCAGTGTGTGTGGGATAAGGCGTTTTCAATAAAACGCACTTTACAATTCCGCGTGAAATTGAATCGGTAATCTGACCCTTTTCGCGGACGTTCGACGAACTTGAAGGGTTCGGCGGCCGGGCTGCAGGCTTTCCGGCGGCTGCGCGGGCGAAGGGTCAGGTTGGTCGGCAGGGCATGGGTGAGCGCCATACGAGGCGGCCTCGCCCTGTCGCGAAGAAAGCAGCGCGGCGTTCGACCGCGCGCATCGCGCGACAGGGTGGCACCCGGCTTGCCAATGAACAAGGCAGGAGTCGAACAAGATGGGAAAGCGTTTCGACAGAACAATGATGGCCAGTCTGGCTGGCGTGTGGGTCGCGCTGGCAGTCAGCGGTTGTGCGAATGTGGGCCAGCAGGGCGCGCAAACCGGCGCGGCAACGGACGCGTCCGCTGCTTCCGGCGTGCCGGCGGCTAGCGCGCCCATCGCGGCGTCGGCCACGATCGTTGCAGATCAGGGCGCGCCGCTCAAAAAATCGCCGCCGCTCGTGTATCGCGTCAGGCGCGGCGACACGCTCGCGCACGTCGCGCAGCTTAATCACTGCAGTGTCAGGCAGTTGCAGGCGTGGAACGGGCTCAAATCCTCCGCGCGCCTGAAAAAGGGGCAGGTGCTGCACGTCGCGTCGCCGGAAACGGTGCGGGCTGTGAATGCCGCCAATGCGGCCGCCAAGGCCGCGGCGGCATCCGCGCCGGCAACGCCGCCAGCGTCGGTTGCGGCTCAGCAGGCCGCGGCGCTCACAACGACGGCAGCACAGCTGGCGCAGTCACCCGCGCCCAGTGCCGCTGCAGCACGCGAAGTCGCGCAGGAAACAAAGCGGCACGCGAACGGCGTGTCGCTGACGTGGCCCGCGGGCGGCCGGGTGGTCGAAGGATTCCAGCCGGGGGAAACGCGCGGCATCGAAATCGGCGGCAAACCCGGCGATCCGGTGCGGGCCGCCGCCGACGGCAAGGTGATGTACGCAGGCACGGGGCTGAACAGCTACGGCAGCCTGATCATCGTCCAGCACAACAAGGACTTTCTGACCGCCTACTCGCACAACCGCAAGCTGCTGGTCAAAACTGGCGATATCGTTGTGCAGGGTCAGCAGATCGCCGAGATGGGCGACGAGAACAACTCGCGGGTTTCGGTGGGCTTCGAATTGCGCGGCGACGGCAAGCCGGTCGATCCGATGCCGTATCTGCCGCAAGGGCGCGGCTAGGGCGATAGGGCTGCGGTGCGCTACCGCGCGCCGCGCCCGCCAGGTGATAGCCGTGCAATTCGCTTGCGGCGGATCGCACGGCTGACTTCCCTTCACGGCCGCTCAACGAGTCGACTCGGCTGCCGGTTCAGATCCGCCGGCAGACGCCGATCAATCTGCTTAGGATTGCTTATGCAATCCGCTGCGGACCCCGGTACAACCGGCTACTTCGCTGCCATGCCCCGCAACAGTTGCGACACCTGCCCGTGCAGATGCAGGATTGCCGGATCGGCCTGCAACAGCGGCAGGTACTGCGGCAGGAAGTTATTGTTCGGCGTATCCGCGGAGAAGAGTCCGGTGACCGCTTCCGCCGCGGCGCAACGATCCTCGACGTCGGCTTCCTTATCGTCGAGAATTTCGTCGACGCTCGCAATGACCGTCGAGAGCGGCGTGAGCCAGCGGAATGCCGACCCGTTGATCAGCACCTGCAGGAACGCCGCCGGGCTCACCGGGCCGAATTCCTTTTCGTAGACGGCGCGCTCGTGATCGAGAATGGCTTTGTGCAGCGCCAATAGCGGTTTGCGAATGTCCGAGAGGAACTGGGTGCATTGCTGGTCATTCATTGTGATGCTCCTTCGGATAATCAAGCCGGGTTAACGCATCATTAGATGGGGCGCGATAACAATAAATCAAGCATTGACCATGCTAACAACATCGCCTCGCATTCGGTCGACAACATTCATTAAGCGCGCACCGTCAGCCGGCATCGAGTCAATACGCCGACGGTAACGCCACATTTTGGCTCCCTTTTCAACAACGCAACGGGTGTCGTCCCGCATCACAACGCAGGAAGGGCACCCTCCAGGCGTTTTTTCTGAAGCGCGGCTACAATCGGCCGATCGTCCCCCAACATGTTCGCGTCGTGCGTTATTCGCCGTTTCGGCTGACAGGCAAACCGTATTGCACATTAGTCCCGCTTGTCGAATAAACGCAGCGGGTCTTTCTATTTTGGTTTGATGTTGCAGTCTAAACAGCCGGATAAACAATAAACCTTACTCGGAACCGCTCAATGACAACGCTCAATATCAACGGTCAGACGCATACCGTCGACGCCCCGCCCGACATGCCCCTTCTGTGGGTCTTGCGCGATCTGGTCGGCCTGACCGGGACGAAGTTCGGCTGCGGCATTGCCCAGTGCGGCGCGTGCACCGTGCATCTCGACGGCGTGGCGGTGCGCTCGTGCGTCTTGCCGGCCGCGGCCGTCGGCGACCGGAAAATCACCACGATCGAAGCGGTCGGCAGCACCCCGGCCGGGCAGAAAGTGCAGCAGGCCTGGCGGCAACTGGACGTGGTGCAGTGCGGCTACTGTCAGTCGGGGCAGGTGATGTCGGCGGCCTCGCTGCTTGCCAGCAATCCCAACCCGACAGACGCGGACATCGACGCGGCCATGGCCGGCAACATCTGCCGCTGCGGGACCTACAACCGCATCCGCGCGGCGATCAAGCAAGCCGCGAAGGGGGCCTGACATGTCCCAAGGATTGCTCGATGCACAGAATGGCGCACGGCAGCCGTTGCATGGCGCGGGTGGCGTGTCGCGCCGCACCTTTTTGAAATTCGGCGTGACGGTGGGCGCGGCGGCGGGTGGCGCGTTGCTGCTCGGCTTCAGCATGCCGGCTGCCAGCCAGGATCAGAAAGCCGGCAAGTCGGTAATCGGTGGCGACGGTGTCGAGACGCCGCAAAGCGGCGTGTTCGCGCCGAACGCATTTGTTCAGATCGATACCGCAGGCAAGGTCACGCTCGTGATTCCGAAGGTCGAGATGGGCCAGGGGGTCTATACGTCGATTCCGATGCTGATCGCCGAAGAACTCGAAGTGCCGCTCGACTCGGTCACGCTCGACCATGCACCGCCAAATGAAAAGCTCTTCATGGACCCGCTGCTCGGCGGCCAGCTCACTGGCGGCTCGACTTCGATCCGCTATGCGTGGGAGCCGATGCGCCGCGCCGGCGCGACCGCTCGCATCCTGTTGATCAGCGCGGCGGCGCAGCAATGGCAGGTCGATCCGGCAAGCTGCACGGCGCAGGCCGGGCAGGTGATTCACGCGGCCAGCAACCGCCGCATCGGCTACGGTCAACTGGCGGATGCCGCGTCCCGATTGCCCGCTCCGCAAAACGTCCCACTCAAGGACCCGAAGGACTTCAAGCTGATCGGCACTGCCGTGAAGCGCCTCGATTCGCCCGAAAAAGTGGACGGCACGGCGATGTTTGGCCTCGACGTGCGGCTGCCCGGCATGGTCTACGCGGCGATCGCGAATTGCCCGGTGTTCGGCGGCACGCTCGCCAGCGTGGACGACACCAACGCGAAGAAGATTCCCGGTGTGCGCCAGGTCGTCAAGGTCGACAATGCGGTGGCCGTGATCGGCGATCATACGTGGGCCGCCAAGCGCGGCGTGCAGGCGCTCGACATCAAGTGGAACGAAGGCGCGGGCGCGAACCTGTCGACGAAGCAGATCGTCGCCGATCTCGCCGACGCGTCGCAGCGCAACGGCGCGGTGGCGCGCAAGGACGGCGACGTCGGCACGGCGTTCGGCAATGCGAAGACGCGCATCGACGCGGTGTATCAGCAGCCGTTTCTCGCGCACGCCACCATGGAGCCGGTCAACTGCACGGTGCATGTTCGCCCGGACGGCTGCGACATATGGCTCGGCTCGCAGGTGCCGACGCGCGTGGTGGATGCCGCCGTGGCCGTCACCGGCTTGCCCGCCGAGAAGATCGTGGTGCACAACCATCTGCTCGGCGGCGGCTTTGGCCGGCGGCTGGAATTCGACATGGTCACGCAGGCCGTCAAGGTCGCCAAACAGGTGCCGGCGCCGGTGAAGGTGGTATGGACCCGCGAAGAAGACATTCAGCACGACATGTACCGCCCGTACTACTACGACAAGATCGCCGCGGGGCTCGATGCGAACGGCAAGCCGATCGCGTGGCAGCATCGGATTGTCGGTTCGTCGATTCTGGCCCGTTTCGCCCCGCCCGCATTCAAGAATGGTTTGGACCCCGATGCAGTGGAAGTGGCCGCGGATCTGCCGTATGACCTGCCCAATCAGCTGGTCGACTACGTGCGCCAGGAGCCGCACGCGGTGCCCACCGCCTTCTGGCGCGGCGTGGGGCCGACGCGCAGCACTTTCGTGGTGGAGAGCTTCATCGACGAACTCGCGGCGCAGGCCAAAGTCGATCCGGTCAAATATCGTCAGGATCTGCTCGGCAAAACCCCGCGTGCGCTGAACGTGCTCAACACCGCCGCACAGGCCGCGAACTGGGGCAGCGCGCTGCCGAAGGGGCAAGGGCGCGGCGTGTCGGTCATGCACGCGTTCGGCAGCTTCTTTGCGATCGTCGTCGATGTCGCGGTGGATCAGGGCGAGGTGGCGGTGAAGCGTGTGGTGTGCGCGGTCGACTGCGGCATGACGGTCAATCCGAACACGATCGAGGCGCAGGTGCAGGGCGGCATCATCTTCGGCATCACGGCGGTGCTCTACAGCGAGATCACGATCAAGGACGGCCGTGTCGAGCAGAACAACTTCACGGACTACCGGATGCTGCGAATCGATCAGGCGCCGCCTATCGACGTGCATATCGTGAAGAGCGGCGAGGCGCCCGGCGGCATCGGCGAGCCCGGCACGGCGGCGCTCGCGCCCGCGGTCACCAACGCAATTTACGCCGCCACCGGCAAGCGGCTGCGGCAATTGCCGGTTGGCAACCAACTGCAAAGCGCTTAACGGGAGCCCGACATGAACAGCACACTGAAGGGTTTCGGTGCGGCATTGTGCGTGATGCTGCCGTTGCTCGCGCAGGCTCCGGCGCGGGCGGCCGCGCAGGCAGCCGACCCGGCGCTGGTGCAACGCGGCGCCTATCTGGCGAAAGCCGGCGATTGCGCGGCCTGTCATACGGCGCCGAAGGGCAAACCGTTCGCGGGTGGCCTGCCGATGACCACGCCGATGGGCAAGATCTACACCACCAACATCACGCCCGACCCGCAGACCGGCATCGGCGGTTATACGGAAGAGGACTTCGCGCGGGCGATGCGCGAAGGCGTGGCGAAAGACGGCCACAACCTCTACCCGGCGATGCCGTATCCGTCGTACGCCAAGGTCAACGACGACGACGTGAAAGCGCTCTACGCGTTTTTTATGAGCGGCGTGGCGCCGGTGCAGCAAGCGAACCGCGAGCCGGATATCCAGTGGCCGTTGAACATGCGCTGGCCGTTGAAGTTCTGGAACATGGTCTTTCTGGAGAAGGGCGTCTATCAGGACAAGACGGGCAAAGACGTGGCATGGAATCGCGGCGCCTATCTGATCCAGGGGCTGGGGCACTGCGGTTCGTGCCACACGCCGCGTGGCATTGCGTTCCAGGAGAAGGCGCTGGATGAAAGCGGCAGCGCGTTCCTGACCGGTGCCGCGCTCGACGGCTGGTTCGCGGCGAACCTGACCGGCGAGCACAACGTTGGCCTCGGCCGCTGGAGCGATCAGGATCTGCAGGCGTTCCTGAAGACCGGCGCGAATCGCCATGCCTCGGCGTTCGGCTCGATGACCAGCGTGATCAACAACAGCACGCAGGCCATGAACGACACCGACATCGCGGCCATGTCGACGTACCTGAAGTCGCTGCCGCCGGCAGGCGGCAGCGGTGCGCCGCCGTATACGTTCGATCCGCAAGCCACCAGGGTGTCGTTGAACCGTCCGGCGAACGATGCCGGTGCGCGCGTGTACACGGCGTATTGCATGCACTGCCATGGCGTCGACGGACGCGGCTTCGCGCCGATGCTGGCACCGTTGTCCGGGAATCCGAACGTGCTCGAGAAGGACCCGTCGTCGTTGATCAACGTAACGCTGAACGGCACTGAAGACCTGGTGATTGGCGGCATCCCCGCGCCGTATCCGATGCCGAAGTACGGGCCTGTGCTCAACGACCGGCAGATCGCCGACGTGCTGACCTTCGTACGGGCCGGATGGAACAACGGCGCGCCGGCGGTGACGGCGGCGGACGTGGCGAAGCTGCGCCAGGCCGCGCGATAAAACGAAGTGCCTGTGGCCGAAGAAGACCGCTGCCATTGCGGTCTTCTCCGTCCTCCAGGCACTTCGTATTTTGCGAATCGCCCGATGCAGGGTTCGTTACTGACCGGTATAGCCCACCGGCACCGTCGAGTTGGATTTGGCTATCGACGCGTTGGTTGAGACCACATACAACGGCGACTCGGTAAGCGTCAGCGGCACCTGGCCGTTGCTATAAGCCACGGTGGAAGGGTTGCCCATCACGTCGAGTACCGTGACTTTTCCGCTCGTTCCCGGCGCATCGACCTGCAGGGAATAGCTCACGGAATAGCTCTGTGAGTACGCGCCGTTGATGGGCCACTGCGCGTTGTTATGCGTCCACATCGCCGTGATGACCTTGCCGCCGCCCAATTGCTGGAAAGCGTAGCCGTACACGTACAGCGGCAGATTGTTGAGCGGCCCCAGCGTGTTCGTGCCGTCGAGCACATGGGTCATGGCCGCGAATACCATGCCCTCGGGTTTCGGGCTCAGATTGGTCGCGCTGTACGAGCCTTGACTATCCACGAGGTCGAAGAACGACCCATAGCCCGCCGGCGAACCCGGGAAGTCGGGGCCAAAGAAGAAGGTGGTCATCTGCGCGCCCTGACCAAGGATGATGATGTGCGCGCGGGCCGCCACCACCGCCTGGGCGTACAGCTGGTTCGCGTTGATGGCCGTTGATCCGTAGCCGATGCCACTGTCGTAGCTGATCCCCAGCTCGGTCATCCATAGCAGCATATTGGGCTTGCACGACTGCATGGTCGCCCGCAACGCCGCCATCTCATTGTCGAGCGCATTGGCCGCAGTGGCCGGATCGGCCCCGTCCTGCAACTCAGGCGGATTCGACGGCGTGGTCGGCGCGTTGTAGTAACCATGGGTGGACACACCGTCCAGGTAGTTGCACAAACCGCTCGACTGATATTGCTGCAGCCAGTTGCCGGTCGCCTGATCGTTGTTGTTGGGGAATGAATTGGCGACGCCCATCACCATGGCCTTGTTGTCCGTCAGGTGCAGCGCGCCGTAAACCGTCTGATAAAGCTTCACGAAGTTGGCGCTGGGATACACCCAGCCGAGCGACGGCTCCCATGTGACCTGATAGTAGTTGTAGCGCTGGTTCGGGTAATACTGCGCGCCGATCGACGCCGAGTCGGTGCCCACTTTCTGCATGTAACCCGAGTACTCGGACAGGTTTTTCGGCAACGAGTAGCTGTCATTGAACTGACCTGTGGACGAGTCCCACGCCGGGATGCCGTCGAGCCGGATCAGGCGCATGATCTGCGGATTCGCGGCGTAGAACGGATCGAGATCGCTGACGTTCGGCGTATAGGTGTTCGGTCCGTTCGGCTCGCCCCAGGACTGCTCGCGGTCGTCGATCGTCCACGAAATGCCGAGGGCAGAGAGTGCGGGGCCGTTGTCGTTGAAACCCTGCATGCCAAAGCGGTGCTGGTCCGGGTAGCTGTAATTCACCGCGGGGACCACCGAGGGCGCGGGCTCGATCCCGAACGTCGCGATTCCCGCCGGCCGGGTGCCCGCCGCGGGCAGGCTGCCGCCTGCCTTGGACAGCGACGCGCCCACTGCGAAATAGCCGGCCTGCGTGCCGCTGCACGACAGTGTGTTCGTCTGGGTGCCGGGTGCGGCCGTGAAACTGTTCCGCGCGACCGTATTGCCCTGGTAATCGGTGATTGTCCAGTTGACGATATCGGTGGCGCCGGTTTGGGTGGTGAACACCAGCGTGAACGTCTGGCCGTTCGCGAAGACTCGCAGGCCGTTACTGTCGGTTGCTTCGGCAGTCACTATTCCGTTGGCGGTGCCACCGCTGGTCGTTGATGGCGACCTGCAGGAAATCGCACTTGGAGTGGGCGTTGGGGTTGGCGTTGGGGTTGGTGTTGGTGTTGGAGTCGGGGTTGGCGTCGGCGTCGGCGTCGGCGTTGGCGTCGGTGTCGGTGTTGGTGTTGGTGTTGGTGTTGGTGTTGGTGTTGGTGTTGGTGTCGGTGTTGGTGTTGGTGTTGGTGTTGGAGTCGGCGTAGGCGTAGGCGTAGGCGTAGGCGTAGGCGTAGGCGTAGGCGTAGGCGTAGGCGTCGCCACAGCTGCCCAACAATGCTTCGTATACCCAGGTGCCGGATCAACCCCGAATGCACTGACATTGCAGCGCGCGCTGTTGACGAACTGTTTAGTCGTGTACCTCAGTGTGGGGCTCGTGATGCCAAAGATCACGTTCTCAGTTTTGCCCCTGAACGAGCACGTGCCGCCCTGGTCGGCGCACCAGATGTAAGTCACTCCGCCGATGACCAGATTCGGCTGTCTGGCTTGTGCAACGCCAGCCAATAACGCAGAAGCCGCTAATGCCAGAGGGGTGATCTTCATTTTTCTTCACTCCGGTGAGCCCTGATGATCTCAAGCCGGGGGATGCGGCCGTCGATCTGGAGGCCTCTGGAAGGTGCAACCAGGGGAGCCTCACAGCGTTCTGCGAACCCGCGCAATGTCAAAGCAAGCCGAGGTACGAACGCGCGTGGACGCAGGTACGTCGAAACAGTGGTTTAAAGCGGGTGTCTGGATCGATGAGAGCGCAGTTCCATCTTTGCGAACTCGGCCGTCGGCATCCTCATCAACAGAGGATTGCTAAATTTTTATCCAGATTGCCTGAAGCGGCATTGGCGGATGCAGTCATTCATGCGACCGTCACGTGAAAGACTCTAGCCGCGACAGACGGGCGCACGGTGCCATTATCAAGTTGAATATCGCCATCGCACGAACTTTTAATTGGTCTAACCGTGCGGGGCGGAATGATGCGACGAATCGTCATGCGATTCGCCGGGACGTGCAGTAAGCGCGTGAAGAACACGCGGCAAGCGTCGCGCTTGCCGCCTGCCTGATCAGCGGTGCTGCCCGACCTTCTGACGGCGTTCGAGCACGCGGGCGTACCACGTCAGCGGGAAGCACATGGCGAAGTAAATCATCGCGACCATGCCGTAGATCGGAAAGGGGCGGAACGCGGCGTTGGTGATCATCGTGCCGGTCTTGGTCAACTCCGTGAAGCCGATGATCGACGCGAGCGCCGTGCTTTTCACCACCTGCACGAGAAAGCCGACCGTCGGCGCCACCGCGATTTTCAGCGCCTGCGGCCACACGATATAGCGCAACTGCTGGCCGAACGTCATGCCGAGACTTGCGCCCGCGGCCCACTGGCCGCGTGGCACGGCCTCGACGCAACCGCGCCAGATGTCGACCAGATACGCGCTCGTGTAGAGCGTCAGGGTAACGGCGGCCGCCACCCACGGCGATACGTCCACGCCGAGCAGCGGTAAGCCAAAAAACGCGAGAAACAGCTGCATCAGGAGCGGCGTGCCCTGAAACACTTCCACATACAGCACGACGATGCGCCGCAGCCAGGCGATCGGCGACACGCGCATGGCGAGCAGGATCAGCCCGACGAGGCCTCCGCCGACAAAAGCGATCAACGACAGCAACACCGTCCAGCGGGCGGCGAGCAACAGATTGCGGGCAATGTCCCACAGCGTGAATTCGACCATGATCAGCGCTCCGTGGGCAGGGTGCGGGCGGCGCGCCACGCGAGGCGGGTGCGCCATGGGCGCGGCGCGCTGTCGCTGCCGCGTGTTGCGCGGCCCGCGAACAGGCCGCGTCCGAGCCGGTTGAGGAGTTGCCGTAAGACGATCGACAGCAACAGATACGTTGCGGTAATGATCACGTAGCTCTCGAACGAACGGAAGTTGCGCGACTGGATGAAGTTGGCCGCATAGGTGAGGTCAGGGACCGAGATCTGCGAGACCACGGCCGAACCGAGCATCACGATCAGCACCTGGCTGAGCAGCGCGGGAAACACATTCGCGACCGCCTGCGGCAGCACGACGAAGCGGAACACCTGGCCCTTGTGCAAACCAAGCGCCTGGGCCGCCTGCACCTGCCCACGCGGAATCGAATCGATGCCGGCGCGCACAATCTCGATCGCGTAGGCGCCGAGATTGACCGTCATGGCGAGAATCGCGGCCTGGATTTCGTCGATATGAATGCCGAGGCTCGGCAAGCCGAAGAACACGAAGAACAACTGGACGATGAACGGCGTATTGCGGATCAGCTCCACATAGCTCGCCACCACCCAGCGTGCCCATTTCGGCCCCGCCACCGCCACGCTCGCGCCGGCAATGCCGACGATGCCGCCGAGCGCGGTCGAAACGGCGGTAAGCCCGAGTGTCACGCCAACGCCGCGCGCCAGCATCCCCGCATAAAGGCCGAAGCCGCTGAAATCAAAGGCATACGTCATGACGGTCCGCAAAAAAAAGTTCAGAGATCGGCCGGTAGCGGCGCGCGCAGCCACTTCTGCGAAATCGCGTTCATGGTGCCGTCCTTGCGGGCCTTGGCAATCGTTTCATCCACCTTCTGCTTCAGGCGCGGCTCGTTCTTGTTCAAACCGACGTGATCCGGCGAGCTGAACAGCGAGAACTTCTGTTCCGGATCATTCGCGGGATGCCGCGCAAGAATGGTGGCGCCGACGTCGTTGCCGACGACCATCAACTGTACCTGACCAGAAAGAAACGCCGAAATTGCGCCGTTAGGATCGTCGAAACGTTTGATGGTCGCCGTGGGCGGCGCGATTTTGCTCACGCTCAGGTCTTCCAGCGTGCCGCGCGCAACGGAAATCGACTTGCCGGCGAGGTCGGCGGCACTCTTCACCGGCAGGGCTTTCGGACCGAACACGGCGAGGTAATAGGGTGCGTAGGGCTGGGAAAAGTCGATGACTTTTTCGCGTTCCGGCGTCTGGCCGACGGATAGCAGCATGTCGGCCTTATGGTCGGCGAGATAGGCCATGCGGTTGTCGCCCGTGACCTGCACCAGTTCGACCTTGGCGTTGAGCGCCTTGCCGATCAGATTGGCGACGTCGATGTCGTAGCCCATCGGCTTCATGTCCGGGCCGATCGAGCCGAACGGCGGATAGTCCTCGAACACGCCGATGCGCACCGTGCCCGACTTGGCGATGTTGTCGAGCGCGTCCGCATGCGCGGAGGACGGCAACGCGCACAGCGCGCCGAGGCCGGTGAAGGCGAGCGTCGCCGCGAGCGTGGCGAGGACACCGCGGGCGCGGCGGGTGTTGGATGAGGCAAGGTGGCGCTGGTTCATGGTCGTTCCTCTGTCGAAAATGCCGCTATTGGAATGGTGTGGTGGCGTAAGTCGGGTGGCGAAACTCAGTGCGCGGCGCGCGCCGCGATCAGTTTGCACGCGTGCGGTGGCAATTCCGCGAGCACCGGCATGCCGAGCGCGAGCCCGGGTGTTTCGCGCGGCGTGGTCGCGGCGGTCAGCGTGAACCCGGCGCAATCGATGGTGGCTTCGAGCGAGGCGCCCACGTCGCGAATGAAGGTGACGGTGCCCGTCAGCCGGTTCGGGCCGGCCGTGTCGGAGGCCGCTTTCACGCACACGTCCTCGGGACGGATCAGGAGGCGGATGTCGCTGCCGGACTCCGGCACGCGCGCCGCTTGCGCGACCGCGATACGGCGGCCGCCCGGCAGGCTTACGCCGCCCGCGCCGTCGTAAGTGACCGGCAGGATATTGCCGAGGCCGATGAAGTCGGCCACGAACTCGCTAACCGGATCGCGATAGATATCGAGCGGCTTGCCGACCTGGGCGATGCGGCCTTTCTCCATCACCACGATCTCGTCGGCCATCGTCATGGCTTCGCGCTGGTCGTGCGTGACCATGATCGTCGTGATGCCGAGGCGTTGCTGCAGCAGGCGGATTTCAACCTGCATCGCCTCGCGCAGCTTGGCGTCGAGCGCGGAGAGCGGTTCATCGAGCAGCAGCAGTTTCGGTTGCGACGCGATCGCGCGCGCGATCGCCACGCGCTGGCGCTGGCCGCCGGAAAGTTGCGTGACCGGCCGGTTCGCCATATGCGGCAGCTGGATCAGTTCGAGCAATTCGGCGACGCGGCGGCCTTGCGCTGCCTTGTCCGTTTTGCGCAGTCGCAGCGGATACGCGACGTTCTCCGCCACCGTCAAGTGCGGAAACAGCGCGAGCGACTGGAACACCATGCCGAAATCGCGCCGGTTGGCCGGCACGCGTGTGATGTCGCGGTCGGCGAAATGGATGTTGCCGGAAGTCGGCGTCTCCAGCCCGGCGATCATCCGCAGCAGCGTGGTCTTGCCGCAGCCGGACGGGCCGAGGAAGCACACCAGCTTGCCGTCGGGCACGTTCAGATCGACGCTGTCGACGGCGTGGGCGGCGCCGAAGCGGCGGGTCACGGCTTGCAAGGTGAGATGGGTCATCGAATGCTCCAGCAAATGGGTGTCGTGAACGCGCGTATGCAAAAGATGCGCTCAGAGCGCCACGCCTTCGTCGCCGATCAGCTTTTCGAGCAGCCAGATCAGCGCGAAGTCGATCGCGACAATGAAAACGGCGAAACAGAACACGGTCGGATCGAGCGACGACACCGTGCGGCTGTAGAGCCATACCGGCAGCGTCATCGTGTCGATGCTGTAGAGAAAGAAGGTCACCGTGAACTCGTTGAACGAGACGATGAACGCGAACAGCATGCCGGCCAGAATGCCGGGGCGCATGAGCGGCAGGATCACGTCGACGAGCGCGCGGCCTGGACTTGCACCCATCACACACGCGGCTTCCTCGAACTCCGGACCGATCGAGGCGACCGACGCCGCGCAGTTCTTCACGGTAAACGGCAACGCCAGAATCACGTGCGCGATGATCAGGCGGAACACGCCGAGTTCGACCGGCAGCACGTTGAACACCAGCAGCAGCGACAAGCCGAGCATGACGAGCGGGTAGACGAGCGGCAACGCCACCAGTTGTTCGACCGCCGGCTTGCCACGGAAGCGGTAGCGGCTGAGCGCATAGGCGGCGGGCACCGAGACGAGCGTGGCAATCACCATGGTGGAGAGCGCAACAATCAGACTCGTGCTCAATGCGGCGCCCATCGAGAGCGTGTCGCTTGCGTCCGGTGAGACGAAGCTGTGCCACGCGGCGCGATACCAGTGAAGGCCGTACGCGTGCGGCGGAAATTCGAGCGTGTCGGCCGCGCTGAACGACATGGTGATCATCGTCAGGATCGGCAGCGCGGCGAGGAACAACACGACCGCCGCGAGCAGCGCGGTGGCCTTGCCGAGCTGGCCCGGCATCGTGACCGGCCAGCGTTGCGGCGAGGACGAGCGGGGCGGCCGCGACGGCAGGCGCGAGGTTTGAATGGGCGTACTCATGCGTGAGGTTCCTCGGCAAGACGCTGCGTACGGCGCACGAGGCGCTGCGACAGCGCCATCACCGTGAGCGTGGCGATCATCAACACGACGCCTGATGCGGAGGCCGCCGGCCAGTTGAGCAAGGGCGCCACCTGATCGTGGACCAGCACCGCGAGCATCGGCACGCGGCGTCCGCCGAGCAGCAGCGGCACGGCGAACGCGCTCGCGTTGTAGGCGAACACCAGCAACGCGCCCGATACCAGGCCGGGCATGGCGAGCGGCAACAGCACGTGGCGCAGGGTTTGCCAGCGCGTCGCGCCGAGCGTCGCGGCGGCTTCCTCATACGAGCTTGACACCGCGCGCATCGCGCTCGAGAGCGGCAGCACGGCGAGCGGAAACGCCGTCTGGATCAGACCGAGCAACACGCCATGCTCGCGATACAGCCACATCACCGGACGCTGGACGAGGCCGCTGCCGAGCAGCGCATGATTGAGCAAGCCCGCCGGCCCGAGAATGATCAGCCAGCCGTAGCCTTGCAGCAGCAGATTGACGAGCAGCGGCAGCAGCACGCCGGCGAGCAATAGCCGCCGCGCGAGCCGCGACTTGGTGCGCGCCATGGCCAGCGCGACCGGAATCGCAAGCAGCACCGCGCTGATCATGCTTTGAAACGCGAGCTTCAACGTAAGCCACAACGACTTCATGAAGTAGCCGTCGAGCAGGTCCGTGTAGTTCTGCAGCGTGAAGCCGTGCCATTCGTTGCCTTGCGCGCCGAAACTCATGCGCAGCACGACCAGCGCCGCCGCGCCCAGCACGGCGAGAAACAGCAGGATGGGCGCGAGCAGCAGCCACGGACGCGCCTTGGCCATCGCCGTGGCGGGCGGCGCGTCCGGGCCGGGTGTGCGTGCGTTGTCCGCCGCCGCGCGTGCGCTCGACGGAGCTCGCCGTGAAAAGCGCGCAAGCATCGTACTCATGCCGCGAAGATTTCGGTGTAGCGCTTGATCCACGCCGGCTGCACGGCCGCGAGCGCCTTGTCGTCATGCAACACGGCCTTCTCGGCGATCTGCTGCGGGCTCGGCACGAACGCGCGGCTTTCGGCGGGAATCACCGCTTTCGAATTGACCGGGCCGTTCAGCACGTCGGCGGCCATGCGGCCCTGCACGCCGGCATCGAGCGAATGATTGATGAAGGCATGGATCAGGTCGCTGTCGCCCGGATGCGACTTCGGGATGACCGTGAACATCAGCTGCGTGGCGAAGCCTTCCTTCATGCCGTAGGTCACGCCCATCTTGTACTCGGGCTTGCGGATCTGATCGGGGAAGAAGGCCGGCGAATAGATGCCGCCGATATCGAGCGAACCGGTGCGGAACAGGTCGGCCACCTGGTTCGGGTTCTCGCCGAGCGTCATCACGTGATCTTTCAATTCCATCAGCTTCTTGAAGCCCGGCTCGATGTTCTGCTGCGAGCCGCCGTTCATCTTCGCGGCGATGATCGCGAGGTCCACCGCTTCGGCCCACTCGGGCGGCGGCAGAAAGAGGCGCCCGGCGTATTTGCTGTCCCACAGCGCTTCGTACGAGGACGGCGCGGTCTTGACCGTCGACGTGTTGTAGATCAATCCGTCCGACCACAGCAGATAGCCGATGCCAAAGCCGTTCGCGCCGGTGCGGTACTGCGGCGCCACGTCTTTCAGGTTCGGCAGCTTGTCCAGATCGGGCTTCATCAGCAAACCGGCATCGCCGAGGCCCGAGGCCCCGACGCCGGCCAGCGTGATGACGTCGTAGGTGGGACGGTCGCCCGCGGCCTTGACCTTGGCGACCATGCCCGAGGTGCCGTCGGCGCGATCGGCGATCACTTTGGCGCCGGTCTTTGCCGTGAACGTGGCGGCGATGTTGCGCAGCGCGGCGGCGCCGGTGTCGTCCGACCAGGTGAGCAGGCGCAGCGTCTTGCCGCTGAAGTTATGTTCCTGCGCGCGCAGATTGATGAACGGCATCGGCAAAGTGGACGCCGCGAGTGCCGCACCGATCGTCTTGATGGCCTGCCTTCTACCCCGTTTGATCTCTTGCATGGCGGTCTCCCATATTGAACGCCTGTTGCCTGCTTGCCGTGGCGGCAAGCTTTGCCGGATGTGCTGCGTGTGATGCACTCTAGGTTTGCCAAAATCCCCCAACAAACGAAATATGCGCATGGCCGGCATGACGTAATCTCATGCATGGGCCCGCGAACGACCTGCGCGGCGGATGCCGGTCAGCCGGCGGGAGTACCGGCACGGTGGCGTATGCGGGTTAACGTCCATGTTTTGCCGGTCGTCGAAGGGTCGTGGGAGGTATGAGGAAAGCTCGGTTCTGGTGCGGTTGCCGGCGTGTTTGCCCCGCCGTGGTGCGGCGTAGTGCCGACGCAGTGCGGTTTCGGGCGACGCCATGAGCCGAATGCATGAGCGCCGTCGCGGCTCGCCTCTCGTGCCGCGTTTTCTGATGGCGTATGCTGTCGGCGTGGCAGGTGTATCGGAAATATGTCAGCGTGTCTGAAGACCTGGGCCGCCATGCCTGCGTAATGATTTTTTCTAATCCCGGATATCCCGATGCGACGCCTCCCGCCGCTCAACGCGCTGCAGATTTTCGAAACGGTCGCGCGCCATCGCAGTTTCACGCGCGCAGCCGACCATCTGTGCCTGACCCAGGGCGCGGTCAGCCGGCAAATCATCGCGCTCGAGGACTACTACAAATTTCCGCTTTTCAAGCGCCACGCCAAAGGATTGACGCTGACCGCCGAGGGGGAATTGCTGCTGCCTGCCGTGAAGGAGAGCTTCGCGCGAATCGAGGAGATTTCACTGCGTCTCACCCGGCAGCGTACCGATCTCGCGCTGAAGGTGCCGACCTGCGTGATGCGCTGGATGCTGCCGAAGATCATGCGCTTTCAGACCGAGTATCCCGAGTTGCACGTGCAGATCACGACGACCTGGCAGCACGACGTCGATTTCCAGCTCGAACCGTTCGACGCGGCGATCATCTACGGTTCGTCGCCGGGGGCGGACGTGCAGGCGGTGCCGTTGTTCGAGGAGCGTCTGACGCCGGTGTGCGCGCCCGATCTGCTGAAGGACAAGCCGCTCGCCAAGGTGGCGGATCTGGCGCGCCATACGCTGCTGCATCCCACGCGCGATCATCGCGACTGGAAGATGTGGCTCGCCAAAGTGAGCGCCGAGGAAGCGGCGCAAGCGCCGGAGATCGACGCCGGCCACGGCCCGAGCTTCGACACGCTCGACATGGCGACCAATGCCGCGTTACAGGGCTTTGGCGTTGCGATCAGCGACCTTGCTCTGATTGACGAAGACGTCGCGGCGAAGCGGCTGGTGCGGCCGTTCGATACGGTGCTCAAGACCGGCTGGCGGTATTACTTCGTGTATCCGGACTCGGTTGCGCATCAGCAGAAGCTGAATCTGTTTCGCGACTGGATTGCCGCGCATTGGGAGGAGTAGGGCGGGCCGAGCGTGTCATCGGCCCGCTCGGGCCGAATTGATCGTTGTTATTGCGCAGCCGGTGACACAGTGCTCGGCGTCGCTAACGTGTTGTGACTCCCGGGAGGGTTGGTGAGGGACGTCGAGCTATTGTTCGTGGTATTCGGCAAACCCGTGTTAGCTGCCCCGGCGCTCATGCCGCTTTCCGAACTGGTGGCGCCAGGCGTGCCGTAGCCGCTCGTTGGCGCGGCCGGTGACCTGGTGGTCGGGGTCGCCAGCGTATTGTTGCTCTGTGCATACGCCCCAGCCGACAGCGTGATTGCGGCGATTGCCGCGACTAATGTGCTGGTTGCCTTCATGACTCGCTCCTCCTTATTGGATTGGAATTGCAACGCAAACGATCCATCGTCCATCAAGTTTATGAAAGCGATTGCGAATAATTAAGCACCTTATTCGCAAGGATGAATTTCGGTTTTAGAAATAGCCCTTCAGCACGCGCGCATTCCGACGCAACCGGGGAAGCGGATTAATTTCGCTATTGTTTTCGATTTTTGTCGTGTCCAGCGGAGGCAGAATCGTCACAGACAGAATATGAGGGAGACAAGATGGCATCCATATCGAATCCGTTAGCGCCTTCAAATCTCAAGAAGTCTCTCAAGCTGGATGCCATCCGGTTTCTCGCGGCTTTCTGGGTTTTGATGTACCACTTTCGACCGCCCGCATTCAAAGAACTGCTGCCGCATCGGCTGGCCTTTCTGGGCAGCGCATTATGGTCGGGATCGACAGCGCTATTTGCAGGCCCCGCCGCCGTCATCGTTTTCTTTGTCATTTCCGGTTATTGCATTCACAGCGCATATCAAAGGGACGTCACGCTTAAACCGATCAGCTATTACGCGTCCAGATTTGTCCGCATCGGGTTGCCGTTGGTTATCCTGCTGTGCCTCGTCCAACCTCTGCCCACCGGGCAAAACTATCTCGAGTCCGTGCTGTGGTCGCTCTACTGCGAGATGGTCTATTACGCCGTATATCCGCTCTTGCGCGCGCATTTCCGGTACATCGGCGAAATGATCGTTGGCTGTGCGATTGTCGCCGGCGTGATGGTGGCAGTGGTCCGTCTCATTGGGCACCCGGCATGTCACAGCTGTGTGTACGAGACGTATGGCGTTCCGGGTACAGCTTTGCTGTATGCGGCCGGCTGGATTTCCGGTTGCCTGATCGCGGAAACGCAGCGCAACTCGACGCGATTCAACGTTCGCAGCGCCTATTCGCCGCTCACCATGCTCATCCGTCGCGGCCTTGATATGAGCACGCGGTTCCTCTCGCACCACCTCGTCGCGTTAAGGGTGACCGTTGTTATGGCAGGCGCGGCCATCATGATTCTGCTATCCGGGTCGAGTCTCAAACCGGCGTTCGTGCCGCTCGTCACGCCGGACATCACGCTTCCGCTTTTCCAGTTCCTCGCGGCAATCTGGATCGCGACGGAGACAGTCACGCCTTCCGCGTCGAGCATATGGTCCAAACTCGCTGCCTTGGGCGCATGGTCCTACAGCCTCTATCTTTGTCACAAGATGGCGCTCGCACTGCTGGAGATGACGCAATTTGACGCTACGTCCCGATTCGCGTGGTTCGTGCAGGTCGCCCTGGCGTTCGTCATCAGCTACGCATTTTATCGGCTGGTCGAGAGGCCGTCCCATGGGGTTTCGCAGCGCCTGCGCAAGTACACATCGGACGCCCCGCCCGCGCCCGCTGCGTGACGATTTGACTTCCCTAACCCCTGCCATACACTAGATTCGAAGCACGCTACTCGTCGCGGAGTACAAGGAGAACAACCATGACTCCCTGGGAAATCGAAGGCACGGAACTCATGACCTGCAATTGCTCATACGGTTGCCCGTGCCAATTCAACGCACTGCCGACTCATGGTTTCTGCGAAGCGATGGGCGCCATATCGATCGGCAGCGGGTACTACGGCGACGTGCGACTCGACGGCGTCAAGATCGCGGTCGTGTTTCAATGGCCGGGACCGGTCCACGAAGGCAAGGGCAAGTGCCAGCCGATCGTCGACGAACGCGCCAGCCCGGAGCAACGCGAAGCCATTCTGAAAATCATGACGGGGCAGGACACCGAGCCGTTCGCCACGATGTTCGCCGTGTACGCATCGACCCTCGAGCAGGCATTTGATCCGATCTTCACGAAGATCGACTTCGATGTCGATGTCGATGCCCGACGCGGTCGGATTCATGTCGAGGGCGTATTCGACGCCGTCGGCGAGCCGATCCGCAATCCGGTGACGGGCGACGAGCATCGCGTTCGAATCGACTTGCCGCACGGTTTCGAATACGAGCTTGCCGAAATCGGCTCGGGCACCAGCCGCTCGCAAGGAAACATTGCACTGGACCTCAAGGGCACCTACGCGCAGTTCGCGCGACTGCATCTGAATAACAAAGGACTGGTCCGGCATCGCGCTGCCGCATGAGCAGCATCGAATCTCTCCTCGGACGCGAGCGCGTCATCACCGCGCTCGGCATCGTCGCGGTCGTCGTGTTCTCGTGGGCCTACTTGTGGACGGGCGCCGGAGTCGGCATGTCCGCACTCGACATGACGGCCGTCGCGCTGTTCCCGCATCGGTTGGCAGACGGTGGCGGGGAAATGGATCCGTCGCTGCTGACCGTGATCCTGATGTGGTGGGTGATGATGATCGCGATGATGACGCCCAGCGCGGCGCCGCTCATCCTGTTGTATCGGCGCGTATTGCGTCACCACGACGCAATCGAGGCTCGGTCGGCCATTGCGTCGCTGTGTCTGCTGGCCGGTTACCTGATTGCCTGGCTGGCTTTCTCGATCTGCGCGGCGCTGCTGCAAAAGGGGCTGCAACCGACCGGCCTCATTTCTGAAATGATGCTGTGGTCGAAGAGCGCGCTCCTTTCCGCGATCGTGCTGGCCGCGGCGGGCGTCTATCAGTTCTCGCCGCTCAAGCGCGCCTGCCTGGCGCAGTGCCGTTCGCCCGTGAATTTCCTTACCGCGCACTGGCGTCCAGGCGTCGCGGGCAGCTTCCTGCTCGGGATGCGTCATGGCATTTACTGTGTGGGCTGCTGCTGGCTGCTGATGGCGTTGCTGTTTGTCGGCGGCGTCATGAATCTCGTCTGGATCGCCGCGCTGTCGCTGCTCGTTTTCGTGGAAAAAATCCTGCCCGGCGGTGAAGTTGCCGGCCGCGTGCTGGGTGTTGCGCTGATCGCCTGGGCAGGTGTCACCCTGCTGGTGTGATCGGCTTCACTGTTCTCACGCGGTCATCGAAAAAATTCTGTTGGAGTCTCAGGTCAAGGCGCGAACGACAGAAACAGATATGCCGCGAACAGCGACAGATGCACGGCGCCTTGGAGAATGGTGGTCCGGCCCGAGCTGAGCGTGAGCGTGCCGACTACTAGCGTGAGCATTAGCAGCACGGTTTCCTTGCCGTCGATCCCGAGCACGAGCGGCTGGCCCGTGTACAGAAACACTGCGGCGACAGTCGGAATGGTCAGGCCGATACTGGCGAGCGCCGAACCGAGCGCGAGATTCAGGCTGTTCTGCAGCCGATCGGCACGCGCCGCGCGCACGGCGGCGAGCCCCTCGGGCAGCAGCACCAGCGCGGCGATCACGATACCGACCACGGCTGGCGGCGCGCCCGCGTTCTGTACCGCGGTTTCGACCACCGGCGAGAGCACCTTGGCGAGCAACACCACGGAGACGAGGCACACCAGCAGCAGGCCACCGGCGATCACCGCCTCGGTCGCGCTCGGCGGCGCGGCGTGAACGTCTTCATCGGGCACGCCGGCGAGAAAGTAATCGCGATGGCGCACGGTCTGAACGAACACGAACACGCCGTAGAGCACCAGCGACGACACGCCGGCGAACGCCAGTTGCGACGGCGACAGCATGGGACCCACGTTGGTGGTCGTGTAGTTCGGCATGACCAGCGTCAGCACGGACAAGGATGCGAGCACCGCCAGCGCCGCAGCCGCGCCACGGCTTTGGAAATCCTGCTCGCGATGCCGGATGCCGCCCACCAGCAGGCAAATGCCGACAATGCCATTGCAGACGATCATCACGGCGGCGAACACGGTGTCGCGCGCGAGCCCGGCTTTTTCCGGCCCGGACGTCAGCATGACCGAGACGATCAACGCGACTTCGATCACGGTGACGGCGATCGCTAGCACCAGCGTGCCGAACGGCTCGCCGACGCGATGCGCGACCACTTCCGCGTGGTGCACCGCCGTGAAGACGGCCGCGCACAGCGTAAGGCCGACCAGCACCAGCAGGAGCGCGTTGCCCGGCAGGGCGTACGCGGCACCGAGCACGATCCAGGCGACGAACGGCGCGGCGAGGGTCCAGCGGGGCAAGGCGTTCGCGGTTGAGCTCATGCGGGCTTCCTTTTCATGCGACTATTCGGGTGATCTGGCGGGCAAACAACATGCGGCGCCGTGCACGTTTGAGCAAGTGCAAATCTTAATGTGTCTTATCAGAATGGCGTTCTAACACATTAAATTATAAAGGATAATTGTAGGCGACCCCGTGTGTTTCAGTCCGTGAGGACGGGTGACGATCGCGCGGCGTCCGGCAAACGGGTTGCGAACCGCGACTGGCTGTCAGATCGATCAGGTCGCACGGCATTGCGCGTTCTATGCGCAGCGAATGCGGTGAGTGGCGTGGATTGTGTTGCTTGAACAGCGGGTGATGTGTGCCGGGCAAACGACGGTGCGCCGCGTCAGGCGAACGGCTGAAATCGGTTCGGAGCGCCAATGCCCCGTGACGAGGCATTGGCGTTCAACGATTACTGACCGACCGGACGAATCGTCAGGGCGTTCTTGACCGACGTCACGCCGGCCACGCCTTGCGCTGCCTGCGTAGCGATGTCGACCTGGCTCTGCTCCGGCACGGTGCCGGCCAGCGTCACTGCGCCGCTGCGCGAACGCACAGTGATATTCGCGACGCTCAGGCCCTTGGTCTTGGACAGTGCGCTACGGACCTTGCGGCCCAAGGCACGGTCGGCTGCCTTGGTCGCTTTGGTCGACGTGGCCGCCGGCGCTGCCGGAGCCATTGCTGCGGCATCGCTGCTTTGCGCATAAGCCTGGATGGACGCCAGAACGATCAGCGCGCCGCCGATCACTTTGATTGCCGGGGATGCTTTCATTCAACTCTCTCCTGTTGTCATAGCTACAACGACCCTTGGGATGGGGCGGTGTCCCCCAAGGGGATTATTAGCAGGGTGTGCTACCCCTGCGGGTACAGCGGGATGAAATCGGAATGGAACGATGCTGCGGGTGGTGCGAAAGCTTTCAAGCTGTATGCTGATGCGGCCGGGCCGAAGCCCCCGTGAGCCGGCAAAGGCTGTGCTGCAAGCCGGAAACACACGATACTCCAATTAGTGCCATGGTGAATGACGCAGTGCACAGAAATGAGGTTTTGGTACAACGAATGGGCCGATCGAAACAGGGCGATGGCGCAGTACCACTCGGTGCCGGACTGCCAGGCACGCTTTGCGTCCATTCGCGCTGCACGGTTAAAACACGGACCCACCTATGCACGACGAACCGCTCCCTATTTTGCCACTGCTTCGTGACGAATTGCCACTCGATACCGTCGAGCTCGCGCGCTTCATGATCGGCAAGTACCTCGTGCACGACCTGCCCGAAGGGCGTATGAGCGGGCGCATCGTAGAGACGGAGGCTTATCCGCTGGGCGATTCGACCAGCCATGCATTCGCCGGCCGCCGGCCCTATAACGGTTCGATGTTTCTCGCGCCAGGCCATGCCCACGTGCGGCTGACCTACGGATTGTCGTACATGCTCAACATGTCCGCGGAGGCGGAAGAGGTCGGCGCCGGCATTCTGATCCGGGCGATCGAGCCGCTCGAAGGGCGGCCCCTGATGGAGGCGCGGCGGCCCGGCGTGCCGCTGCGCGATCTCGCGCGCGGACCCGGCCGGCTGACCATGGCGCTTGGCATCGGCCCTGCGTTCGACGGCCGAGACCTTTGCGCGGGGCGCGGACTGTGGATCGGTGTCATCGAGCGAGGCGAAACGCCGGTGGGTGTGACGACACGGATTGGGCTGTCCCGTGAAATGCATCGGCCGCTGCGCTTTTTCGAGCCTGGCAGCACCTTTGTCAGCGGCCCGCGCAAGCTTTTACAGGGGCCCTCAGCGGGTGCGCGAAAGAAGGCGTGAATTTGACCGGCGATAGCGGGCGTCGCGACGAAACACGCTCAGATCAGACGGACGTCCTGAAACGTTCGCCAGCAAGAATTACGAATCCGACAATTATTACGCAACGTATGCTGCTTGAATGACGCCACGCGGTAACTGCCGGAACATCCTTGCGAATTCAGCAATTATGTATCTCGGAATTAAGGGTTTTCCCTCGACGATCCACTGACTAGACTGTGATCAATCGCTTCTCACATGGTGTGGCGGGCGACGCAAATAAGATCAGATCTGGAGGGAAATCATCATGAAATCGCTTCTCAAGGCAGTGGCCATTGCAGCGGTGCTCGCCGCACCGATCGCTTCGTTCGCCCAGTCGAGCCAGGCGCCCGTGACCCGCGCGGAAGTGCGCAACCAGTTGATCCAGCTCGAGCAGGCAGGCTATAACCCGGCAACCACCAACGATACGGATTATCCGGCCGACATTCAGGCGGCTGAACGCCGCGTGCAGGCGCAAAACCCGGCAGTCGCCCAGACCCAGGAACCGGTCGCCGACACTAGCGGTTATGGCGGTGCGACGAGTGGTTCGTCGCAAGCGGGTGGTGTGCTTCAGCCGCAGTCGGGTGCGAAGGCGGTGTATTTCGGTAACTGATCCGCGTCGCCACGCAGCCGGGCTCAGGTTCGAAGCCGGCCTCGACGACAGGCCGCCGGCGTGGACGAATGCAGCCCGAGGCGGTAGATGCGGCGGTATCGCGCAGCGTCCACCACCTCGGCGATTCTCAAGACATCAGAATTGAAGGAACCTCCGCTGCCGCAAGGTAGCTTCGCCCAACCGTTTGTGACGGATTGGGCTTTTTTTGCGGCCGCGCCGTCGCGGAGCGCAGCGAGCGTCAGGGCCGCTCGCCGTGAATATAGAACTCGAGTTGCTGGATGGTGAATTGCTGTTCGGCGATGATGTTCTTCACCAGGTCGCCGATCGACACCATGCCGACCAGCCGGTCATTCTCGATCACCGGCAAGTGCCGCATGCGCCGCTCGGTCATCAGGGCCATGCAGTCTTCGGTGGTCTGATCGGGGCGGACAAAGCGCACGGCCTTGCTCATGATCTCGCGCACCGGCGTGGCTTTCGACGAACGGTCCATCAGCACGATCTTGCGCGCGTAGTCGCGCTCCGTGACGATCCCGGCGATGCTGTCGCCATCGGTGACGACCAGCGCACCGATGCCTTTTTCGGCCATCAGCTTGATCGCCTCGTAGACAGAATCGTCGGCCCCGATAGTAAAGACGGCGGAGGAATTTGGTTTCGTTTTGAGAAGCTGTGCAACACTTGTCATGGAGCGGCTCCGTTTCGCAGTGCAGCACGCCGGCGCGGCGCGCGGTCGTGGGGGACAGGCGCTTCAAGTATAGGCTTGGCGCGTACCCGTCGTACACCGGGAAAACCTGGAACGCGCGCCAGGTATCAAACAGGGGGCGGTTCCCGGTCGAGTGCAGGGGCATCCGGGTGCGCAACGCCGATTAGCGGTAAACTCCCAGTCCATACCTTATCCCCGGCTCGCCCGGGTTCATGTCAGCAACACTGTCCAACGCCATGCTCACGTCTCACGATCCGTCGCCCGCAGCAGACGGCGCAATCAACGGCGAATGCGTCATCCTCGACGCAACCGCCACCCTTCCCACGCGCTACGGCACGTTCACTTCCTACGTGTTTCGCGTGTGCGAAAGCGGCGCGGAACATCTCGCGCTCGTGATGGGCGACGTCGCCAACAAGTCGTCCGTGCTGACGCGCCTGCATTCCGAGTGCCTGACGGGCGATGTGCTCGGCTCGTATCGCTGCGACTGCGGCGAGCAGCTCGACCTCGCGTTGCGTTATATCGCCGCTGAAGGCTGCGGCATCCTGCTGTACCTGCGCGGGCATGAAGGGCGCGGCATTGGCCTGTCGAACAAGATTCGCGCGTATGCGCTGCAGGAGCAGGGGCGCGATACCGTCGAGGCCAACCTGGATCTCGGCCTGCCGGACGACTCGCGCGAATACGACTCGGCCGCGGGCATTCTGCGCACGCTGAAGGTCACCTCGGTGCGCCTGATGAGCAACAATCCGGAGAAGTTCGACACGCTGTCCAAGCACGGCATTCCGGTGTGCGAGCGAGTTGCGCTGGCGATCCCGATGCGCGAAGAAAACGAGCGCTATATCCGCACCAAACAGGTGAAGTTCGGCCACTACTTCGACGAAAACGAATAACGCACGCGCGCCGGCCGCCGTTTGCACAGTCAGCAAACGGCGGCCGGCGCCGCGGCAGCAGATTCATCAAGCGCTTGCGCCCGGAAATGCCGGGCGTTTTGCGTTTTATCAGCGCGACGCGCGCTCGCGACCAATCAGAACAAACCGAAATCGTCGTTGCTGTCGGGAATCGCGTTCAGCACGTCTTGCAGCCCGCGCCACCCCATCCAGCCCAGCCATCCGGCAAGACTGGCCGCGAGCAAGGGCCCGCGGCGCCCGCCCGCGCTTACACGCGCAGGCGGCGTACGGCGCGCGTGAGCGGCCTTGTGGGGACGGGGCGTTGCGCGTAGCAAAGGGCAGGTATGCATAAAGTATCTCCTTGCGCGAGTGCGGTTCAGCGCGCCGCTTCGGCAGTCCTGGCAGCCGCGGCCACGCGCGGAAGGATCGCCGCCAACACGTCCGCCAGCTTCGTCGTACCGAAGCGCCGCTCGCTGCTCTGCGCTTCAACATCGATGCGGCCCGCGTTGTGCGCGTCGTAGAGGTCGGTAATCAGGCGCGCGTAAAGCTCGCCGAGCCCCGCGCCCTGCAGCATGGCGTTCCATTGGTCGCGCGGCACCTCGCGCGCGACGATCTCGCGCACCGCCAGATCGCCGATGGTGCGCGCCACGTCCAGCGCGCTGACGCGCTCATCGCCTTCGATGCTGACCACGCGCGGCGAGCCCTGTCGCGCGCCGTCGTCGAGCAGCAGGTCGGCGGCGAGCAGGCCCACATCCTGAGCGGCCACGGTCGGAAACCGCTTGCTCAACGGATGATGCAGGCTCGGCAGCACGCCGCAGGCAAGCGCGGTCGGCAACGTGCGAGCCCAGTTATGCATGTGTTCGGCCGCTCGCAGAAACGTCAGCCGCGAGTCGACGGTTTGCAGTTGCGTTTCGAGGTAGTGGAACAGCGTGGTGATGCCCGTGCCGCTCTCGTGTTCCGCGCCATAGTCGGACAGCGCGAGGACGTGCTGCGGCGGGGCCGCGCGCAGCGCAGCGACGCTTGCGTCGATCATGTGCCGCATCGCATCGGCAGGGTCGGTGTGCGCATGCGGCACCGGACACAGTAGCTGCACGGCCTGCGCGCCTTCAATGGCCCGAGCCACAGCCGAGGTGTCGAACAGATCGGCGACGGCGATCTCGCAGCCGATCCCGGCGAGGAATTCGCCCTGTTTTTCGTTGCGCACCACCGCGCGCACCGTGCGGCCCGCCCGGCGCAACGCCGCCGCGCTTGCTTTGCCGACATTGCCGGCAGCTCCAAAAATCACGAACACGTTGTGCTCCTTGTTGGATCGGTATGGCGTCATCTTAGGGACGCAGCGATCCGCGAGCGCGCGGATACGGATGGTTCTCCACAGATTCGGATGATTGTTTTCAGGTAGCGCTGCAATAGGGGGGGGCAATACCGGCGTGGAATTTCGTAGAGTCCAGCAAAGGCGCGAAAAACGCCGCACAATGCACACACGCCATCCACGCTGTGCCGCCATCCACGAGGGAAGTCATGAATGCCGTAACACCGTTGCCGCAACCGCACAGTGGCTCCCGCATTGCGTTGCGCTCCAGCAAGGGGCTCGGCTGGCGGGGTTTCGGCGCGGAACTGACGACCGTGTCAGCCGGGCTGCACCGCCTGCCGGCATTCAACTATCACCGGGTCGGCGTGCATGTCGGCGCGCCGGTCAGAGCACGCTGCCTGTGTAACGAGCAGCGCCACTCGCGCCTTCAGGCGCATGGCGACGCCGATGTGATTCCCGCGGGACTCGACGGCCAGTGGAGCGACGACGAGGCCTGCACGATATTTGGCGTGTGGTTCAGCGAGGACTTCGCGCTGCGGACCGTCGAGCAACTGGCGCTGAAATCGGCCGACGCGCAACTGCGCCCGCAGTTCCAGATGCGCGACCCGCGTTTTCAGCATCTCGTCTGGGCGTTGCACGCCGAACTCGAAGCGGACGACGCATCCGATCCGCTCTACGCCGAGAGTCTGTGTACCGCGATGGTGGTGCGCCTGATCGGGGGGGCGCCGGCGCTCGAGAGCCGGCGGGGCACTCTCGCGCCGAAAATGGCCGCGCGCGTGATCGAGTTTATCGAGGCGCATCTCGACCAGCGTCTCACGCTAAGCGAACTGGCCGCGCTCGCCGGCTTGAGCGTGCCGCATTTCAAGGTGCTGTTTCGCGAGACGTTCGGCACGCCGGTGCATCAGTACGTGGTGCAGCGCCGGGTGGAGCGCGCGAAGACTCTGCTGCTGCAGGGCAAGCTGAGCGCAAGCCAGATTGCGCTGGATACCGGCTTCGCGCATCAGAGTCATATGGCCCACTGGATGGGGCGTCTGTTGGGCGTGACACCGCGCGAACTGATCAAGTCAGGCGCGGTGGCAGATTCGCCGTCAGGCAGCGTTGTCGAACTGGATCCTCGCAATGCGCGCCGCATTGCAACACCGCAATAAGCGTTCAGTACGCAGTGCGGCCCGGGCCGTTTGGAGTTCCCGCTCTATTGCCCTCAATCCATTTCCATAGCTAAATACGCGGACTTCGCAACCGGAGTCCGTCGCATGTCGAAATCGAAAGGTTCGCGCTTCGCCAGTTGGGCCATCGCCGCTGCACTGATGCAAGCACCGCTTGCGATTCTCCTCACGCTCGCTGCGCCGGTCGGCGTCGATCACGCCGTGGCCGCGACGACGGCCACTACGGGCGACGACTACGCCGCCACGCGTTATCCGATCATTCTCGTGCACGGCCTCACGGGCACGGACAAGTACCTTGGCGTGCTCGACTACTGGTACGGCATTCAGTCCGACCTTCAGCAACATGGCGCCACGGTGTATGTGGCGAATCTCTCCGGTTTTCAGAGCGACGACGGCCCCAATGGCCGCGGTGAACAGCTGCTTGCCTACGTGAAGCAGGTGCTGGCCGCCACCGGCGCACAGAAGGTGAACCTGATCGGCCACAGCCAGGGCGGCCTGACTTCGCGCTACGTCGCGGCGGTCGCGCCGGAACTCGTCGCTTCGGTGACGACGATCGGCACGCCGCATCGCGGCTCGGAGTTCGCGGATTTCGTGCAGGCCGCATTGCAAAAAGATCCGACCGGACTGTCGACGCCGATCATCGGTGCCTTCGCGAATATATTCGGTATCCTGACGAGTAGCACGCACAACACGAATCAGGACGCAGTGGCCGCTCTGCAGACGCTGACCACCGCTAATGCCGCAGCGTACAACCTGCGTTACCCGAGCGCCGGGCTCGGCGCACCGGGGTCGTGCCAAACCGGCGCGGCAACCGAAACCGTCGGCGGCAACACACACCTGCTGTATTCGTGGGCGGGCAGCGCGATCCAGCCGACGTCGCTGCTCGGCATTCCCGGCGCGATCGACACGAGCGTGGCGTCGCTCGATACCGCGGACGTGCTGGACCCGTCGACACTGGTCCTATACGGCACCGGCGCCATCATGCTGAGCCGTCAATCGGGGCAGAACGACGGCCTCGTCTCCGTGTGCAGTGCGCTTTACGGCAAGGTGCTCGGCACGAGCTACAAGTGGAACCATCTCGACGAAATCAACCAGCTGCTCGGCGTGCGCGGCGCGAACGCGGCGGATCCGGTCGCCGTGATTCGCACCCAGGCGAACCGGCTCAAGACGCAGGGTGTCTGAGCGGATGCGGCGACTGAACGCGCGGCGGCAGCGGGGCAGTGCGCGAACTCAGTGGCTGGCGTTCGTGGCGGTTGGCGCGATATCGGCGGGCGGTGCGTGGTGGTTGAACCTCGCGCCGTCATCGCACGAAGCGTCTACGGTCAGAGCACTCGATGCCGCGCGACAGGCACAAGCAGCGTCGGCTTCGGCCTCGGCCGTCAGCGTTGCTGCACGAGATATCTTGCCGGCATCGCTCGACGGCTCAACACCGCCGCGATTGCCGACCGATGGCCGCGGTCATCTGGCGCGCACGCGCGCGGTGCGCGACTTCTTCGACTATTTCCTGACGACTCAAGACGAAGTGTCGCCCGCGACGCTCGATGCATGGGTTCGCCGCCAAATCGCCGCGCAACTCGACGGCACCCCGGCCGCCGCCGAAGCGCTCGACGTCTGGCAGCGCTACAACGCCTATCGCACGGCACTCGGGCAGTTGCCGCAAGCCGCGTCGGCGCTCACGCAAAGCGGCGCAAAAATGGACGTCGACGCGCTGCAACTCGCGCTCGATCAACGTGACGCGCTGGGTGTCCGTCTGATGGGTGAATGGAACACGCCGTTTTTCGGCGCGCAATCGCAGCAGCAACATACCGATCTCGCGCGGCTGCGCATCGCGTCCGATCCCACTTTGAGCGACGCGCAGAAAACCGCCCGTCTGGCCGCGCTGGATGCGACGTTGCCCGCGCAGACCCGCGCGGCGCTCGAACGCACGCATGAGCAGCAGGCCGCGCTCGACGCTATCGGCGCGGCGCAACAACAGGCGCGCCAGCCCGGCGGTTCGCTCGATACGCTGCGTGCACAGATCACGCAGACGCTTGGGCCTGAAGCGGCGCAGCGCGCCGTGCAGATGCAGCAAGCAGACGATGCCTGGCAAGCCCGCTACGCCGACTATGCACGCCAGCGCGACCAGATCGGTCAGCAGGATCTGCCGCCGCAGCAGCGCGACGCGCAGATCGCGCAACTGCGTCAGCAGTTCTTCACCAATCCGGGCGAGGCTATGCGCGCGGCCTCGCTCGACCGTGGCCACGCGCCGGGAAGCTGAGTCACCGCGCTGCGCCCGGTGCGGCGCTCAGCCCGGAGCCGCCCCCGTCAACTGCGCATACACGTCGTGCGACAGTTGCAGCAACTGAGCCCGTTCGATCCCGCCTGACACCGCATAGCCGAAGTCGCCGTCGATCCAGTAGAACACGTTCACCGGCCCGTCCTGATACAGCTTGAACGCGGTCGTGTTGGCGTTCTGCTTGCGGCGCGAGATGCACAGCGTGACGCGTTCGCCGTTCGGTCCGCGATACATGAACTGCGCGGTTGGGCCGTCGGCGCCGGGCAGCAGGCGTCCGCCTGACAGAGCAAAGCCGCTCTTCGAAAGAATCGGCGGATGAACGTTGGTGCCGAGCCGGTTCGAGAGCCACTGCACGAAATCCTGCTCGTGATCGGCGCGCATACCGGCCGGCCGGTCAATGGCGGGCATGTAGACCACATGCGCCACCGCCGCCTGGTGCGCGAACATTTCGGTGCTGTCCGCACTGACGGGGCGCGTGGCGGAGTGACTGTCCGCGGCGGGCGCAATCACGTCCTGTCCCATATGCGTGCCGACGCCAATGCCCACGCCCAGCACCAACGCCGCCGCCATTCCCGCGAACTGCGGCCAGTTCGCGGCCATGCGCCAGCGGCGCGGCGCGGGCGCCAGCAGGCGCTTGGGCACGGGCTCGCTCAACACGCGGTCGTAGCGCTCGTGGAACATGCTGTTCAGCGAAAAATAATCGCTGATGCGCGCGGCAAGTTCGGGATTCTGTTCGAGTGCCCGCTCCACATCCGCACGGCGTGCGTCGGACAGCGTGCCGTCCACGTACGCGTGCAGTTCTTCTTCGCCGATCGGCAAGTGTTGGTCGCTCATCGCACCACCTTTAATTTTGCGCCGGGCTGCGAGCCCGCCATCAATGCCCGAAGCCGCTCGCGTCCCCGCGACAGGCGCGACATCACCGTGCCGATCGGAATGTTCAGCGCGAGCGCCACGTCGGCATAGCTCATTTCCTCGAGACCCACCAGCAGCACGACCTCACGCTGTTCCATGGGCAGGCGCTGCAACGCGTAGTCGAGATCGCGCATTTCCAGCGAGCGGGTCTGCGCGGGCGGCACGGCGAATTCGCTTTCGTGCACGCTGTCGTCGTCGACCGCCACGTGAATCGCGCGTGCCGAGGCCTTGCGCGCCTGATTGGCAAACACGTTGTGCATGATCGTAAACAGCCACGCGCGCAGGTCGGTGCCGGGCTGGAACATGCCGGTGCGCCCGAGTGCGCGTTCGAGCGTGTCCTGCACGAGGTCGTCGGCGAGGTCGCGATTGTTGATCAGCGCGCGGGCATAGCGCCGCAGACGCGGCACGTGCTCCATCAGATCGTCACGGACATCCATTTTTCATCCCAATCGTGGGGCTCGTCGTGTGCACGAGGCGGGCGCCGGCTGGCGTGGCCAGCCGACGCATTCGAACTGCAAACACGCGTAGCTGCATTTTATTCCCGTGGCTCGCATCAGATCGTGAAATACCGGCGCGGATCAGCGCGTGGTCAGGGAGTCGGCCGCGCGCATCAGGCCGTGGGCGCGGGCGTCGCCGGCCACCACGAAGCGCTTCAGGCGCGCGCTCCAGAACAGCAGACGAATATCGCCGATACGGCGGGCGTACCACTGCGGCTGCGCCCGCCCCCATTGCGCCCCCGCCGAAAGCAGCCCCACCGTCTCGTTGTCCCCGTTCATGTAGACAAATTCGTCGATGCGCTGAAGCGGGCCGGGCGACAGCATTTTCCGGTCCACGAGGCGCAGTCCGATCGACGCGAGATTCGGCGCGTCCAGGTCGGCCCGCGTCGGCGAAGCGGCGGAAAATCCCGCGGCGGCGGTCTCGGCCAGCGCCATGACGGCGGCGTTGTTGAGCGACTGGGCGGACACCTGGGCGGTTGCCAGCCAGCCGCTTGCCACTGCCAGCGTCAGGGCGAGCGCGGCCAGCGTGTTGACGAGCTTGCGGGTGCGCCGCGTGGCGCCGATCCGGCCGAACGTGCCGCGCCATGCACCGGCGCGGCCTGGCGCGGGTTCGTCGGTGGTTTGAAAGGCGGCCTGGACCTGCGCGTTCAGCCTGCCGTAGAACGCCACCCGGCGCGCCTCCGCCGGATCCTTGCTCAGATACGCGCGCAGAAACTCCGCGCGCTCGGGCATCAGCGTGCCGTCGGCGTAGGCCTGGATGTCAGCTTCGGAAATCGGCGAATCGGATGGGGTGTCGGTGGTCATGGCGTCGGCTTGCATCGGTTGTCCGCTATCGATGTGCGAACACACTCAGAGCTCGTTTATTCCCGCTTTCGACTATGTTTTTGCCGTGGCGCCGACGCAGGAATAAAAGCCGCGAACCCGTGGTTCTCCCTCATGCAAACCCGCACAAAACTCGCTGGAGTTCTTCATGAAGAAAGTGGCTATTTCCGCATTGTCCGTCGTGGCGCTCTTTACGTTTGGCGTTTCTTCGAGCGCTTTTGCAGAGGGCAAGACGCGTGCTGAGGTGTACCAGGAATTGATTCAGGCTGAGCAGAACGGCTTGAATTACGTCACCGATACCTCGTACCCGGATGTCAATCCGATCTTCGCGCAGCAGGTCGCGCAGCACAAGGAAGCGCTCGCCGCCGAAGCACGGATGGATCACGTCGCGAGCGCGCCGGCGGTCAGCGCCAAGTGAGGGCCGCGATAACCGGCGCGCCAGGGGAACGGGTGCGCCGGTTATCGGATGGAATAGATCGGCGATTGATGTGTTCGCCCCTATGTTTGCCCACCAGGCGCATCCATCCGAGAGAGGAGTTGTTGTGACCCAACCACCCGTTCCCCACGCCGCGCCGGTCTGCGTGCCATGCAGACTCGCCGCGATCGGCGCGGCCGTGCTGGCGCTCGCCGGCGGCTTTGCCTACACGGCAGGCTGGCTGACACCCGCGCGCCTTACTGCGCCGCGCATCATCGACACGTTCCAGACGGTAGCCGGTCAGCCGCATCCGGGCTACCGGCGCAACCATGCCAAGGGGCTGTGCATCGAGGGATATTTCGACAGCAACGGCGCGGGCGCGGCCGTTTCGCGTGCGCTGGTATTCGCGCCCGGCCGCACGCCGGTCACGGGCCGGTTTGCGGTGCCCGGCGGCAACCCGTCCGCGCCGGATACCAGCACGCCGGTGCGCAGCATGGCGTTGTTGTTCCAGTTGCCCGACGGCGAACAATGGCGCACGGGGATGAATTCGGCCCCCGTTTTCGCGGTGCATACCCCGGAGCAGTTTTATCAGCAACTGGTCGCCGCCAAACCCGATCCGGCGACCGGCAAACCGGACCCCGCCAAACTCAAGGCGTTTTACGCCGCGAATCCCGAAACCCGGCCGTTCCAGACCTGGGTGAAGGCGCACCCGCCGTCCTCGAGTCTGGCGAATGCCGCGTACTACGGCATCAACGCGTTCCGCTTTACGGATGCCTCCGGCTCGACGCGCGCGGTGCGCTGGGCGATGGTGCCCGAGACACCTTATGCACCGGTCACCGACGCGGAAAAGGCCGAAAAGAATTTTCTCGCGGCCGACCTCGATCAGCGCCTGCAAAACGGACCGCTGCGCTGGCATCTGATCCTGACCGTCGCGCAGGCTGGCGACCCGACCGGCGACGCCACCTTGCAATGGCCCGCCGACCGGCAGCAAATCGACGCGGGCACGCTGGTGATAGAACGCACGACGTCGCAGGAAGACGGCGCCTGCCGCGACGTCAACTTTGATCCAACGATCCTGCCGGCAGGCATCCGGCCCTCGGACGATCCATTGCTTGCGGCGCGCTCGGCCGCCTATGCACAGTCGTATCAGCGCCGCACGCGTGAGGAAGCGCTGCATCCCGCGATTCATCAAGTCCCGTCGACCGGAGATCATTCATGACGCCGACGCGTACCCATTTCAGTCCGCTCGCGCGTCTGCTGCATTGGACGATGGCGCCGCTCATCATCGCGATGCTGTTTATCGGCGTGGGGATGGTGGCGACCGTCTCGCGCGCGCACGACACGCTGATTGCGATTCACCGCCCGCTTGGCATTGCACTGCTGCTGTTGGTGCTGCTGCGTGCGGGCGTGCGCCTCACACGCAGCAGCCCGCCGTTGCCTGCGGATATGTCCGCGCCGCAGCGCAGGGTGGCCAAGGCCTCGCACCTCGTGCTGTATGCGTTGATGGCGGCGATGCCGTTGATCGGCTGGGGCATGCTGTCTGCAGCGGGCTATCCGGTCACGCTATACGGTCCGCTGCATTTGCCGCCGATCGCGCCGCATGATGTCCGTCTGTTCGCGCTGCTGCGCGCGTTGCATACGTGGCTCGCGTTCGCCTTGTTCGCGACGGTCCTGCTGCATCTCGCGGCGGCGCTGTTTCACGGGCTGATCCGCCGCGACGGCGTGTTCTCCAGCATGGCGCGCGGCGGACGTTAGCTCGGGCGTGACGTCTTCACGTCACGCCTTGACGCGCGCCGAACGCGGATCGTAAGGCGCTTTCAGATGCACGGTGGCCGGCAGCAGGTCGCCGGCGACGTCGATCGCGTAGTGGCCGCTCGTCAGATACGCGGCATCCGCCACGCCGTCGGGATTGTTCACGTAGCCCATCGCGACCGGACAGCCGAGCGTGTGCCCGAATGCCGCCGAGCTCACGAAGCCGACCGGTTTGCCATCGCGCAGAATCGCTTCGCCGCCCCACAGCATGCGGTCGCCGGCGCCGTCGGCGGTCAGCACGACCATGCGGCGGCGCAGCGGTTCGTCGCGCAGTTTGAGCAGCGCGTCGCGGCCGCGGAACGGGATGTTCTTGTCGAGCTTGCAGGCGAACGTCAGACCCGCTTCGAACGGATTCGTGTCCGGCGTGAGTTCGCGTCCCCAGGCACGATAGCCTTTCTCGATGCGCAAGGAGTCGATCGCGTAGTAGCCCGCGTTGACGAGGCCGAACGCTTTGCCCGCAACGTGCAGCGTCTCGTACACGCCAACCGCGAACTCAACCGGCACGTACAGCTCCCAGCCCAGTTCGCCGACATAGGTGAGGCGGGTGGCGCGCACGGTCGCATAGCCGAGATCGACCTCGCGGCTCTGGCCGAAGGCAAACGCTTCGTTGCTCCAGTCCGCCTTGGACACGCTCTGCAACAGCTCGCGTGAACGCGGGCCCATCACGGCGAGCACCGCATACTGCCCCGTGACGTCGACGAGCGTGCAGTGCCGGTCGAGCGGAATGGCTTTTTCGATGGTGTCGAAATCGCGCGTGGTTTGCGCGGTGCCTGTGACGAGCAGATATTGATCGTCGGCGAGACGCGTGAGCGTGAAGTCCGACTCGTAGGTGCCGCGCTCGTTGAGCATGCCGGTGTAGACGGTGGTGCCGGTGGGCACGTCCACGTCGTTGGCGACGATCTCCTGCAGCACGCTTTGCGCGTCGCGTCCCTTGACGAGAAATTTGGAGAACGACGTCATGTCGAACAGCGCCACGCCTTCGCGGCAAGCGCGATGTTCGGCCCCGCTCCAGGGCAGCCAGTTCTGCTGGCCGAAGGCGTAGTCGATTTTGGCCTCGGCAGGCGAGGGCGCAAAAAAGTTGGCGCGCTCCCAGCCCATCTTGCTGCCGAAACAGGCGCCGTCGTCGCGCAGCAGCGAATACAGTGGCGAGCGGCGAAACGGCCGTGCGCTGTCGAGCTCACGATTGGGCCACGGCATCGCGTAGTGCAGCCCGAGGGTTTCCTTCACGCGATCGTGCAGCCACGTGTCGTTACCGTTAAAGCGCGCGAAGCGGCGGATATCGACCGGCCACAGATCCATGGTCGGCTCGCCTGCGACGATCCATTCGGCGAGCGCCATGCCGGCGCCGCCCGCCGAGGCGATACCCATCGAATTGAAGCCCGCGCCGACGAAAAAGCGCCGCAGCTCGGGCGCTTCGCCGAGCATGAAGTTGTTGTCGGGCGTGAACGATTCCGGGCCGTTATAGAACTGCCGCACCTGCGCGGTTTCAAGCGCGGGCACGCGTTGCAGCGCATTTTCCATCAGGATTTCGAACTGATCCCAGTCGTCCGGCAGCAGTTGAAACTCGAAATTCTCCGGGATGCCGTTCATACCCCACGGCTTCGCATCCGGCTCGAAGCCGCCCATCACGAGTCCGCCCACTTCTTCCTTGAAGTAGATGAAGCCATCCGGGTCGCGCATGACCGGCAGGTCCGGATGCACGCCGGCAATGCGCTCGGTGACGATGTAGTAATGCTCGGCCGAATGCAGCGGCACCGTGACGCCACACAGGCGCCCGACGGCTTTGGCCCACTGGCCCGCGCAATTCACCACGATGTCCGCGCCGATCGTGCCTTCTTCGCCGTCCTTGTTGCGCCACGCGAGTCCGCTGACTTCGCGCGCGCCATGCGAACCGCCGGCCTTGCCGTCCTGTGCGGCGCGCGTGTGGATCGCGGTAACGCGGGTATTTTCGACGATGCGCGCGCCGCGCATGCGGGCGCCGCGCGCGAGGGCCTGGGTCAGGTCGGTGGGATTCGCCTTGCCGTCGCCGGGCAGCCAGACGGCGCCCAGCAGGTCGTCGGTGCGCATGACCGGCCACAGTTCGCCGGCTTCGCGCGGGCTGATCACGTCGCACGCCACACCGTAGGCGCGCGCGACGGCGGCGGTGCGTTTGAGTTGCGTCATCCGCTCGGCCGTGCGCGCCACCGAGAGCGAGCCGCATTGCTTCCAGCCGGTCGCAAGGCCGGTGTCGGCCTCGAGTTCGGCGTAGAGCGCAGTGGAATAGCGGATCAGTTTCGTCATGCTCTCCTGGGCGCGCAACTGGCCGACGAGCCCGGCTGCATGCCAGGTCGTGCCGCACGAGAGCTGGCCCTGTTCGAGCAGCACCACGTCGGTCCAACCCAGTTTCGTCAGATGATAGGCAACGGAGCAGCCAATGATCCCGCCACCAATGATGACGACGCGGGCATGGGTAGGAATGTGTGTGGACATGTGTGGGAATGCGTGGAAAAAGTCTCCATAGATTGCCGCAAAAAAACACGAAATGCAACGAGTAGTGGGTGGTGTTGGAATTGCCGTTGTGTCATGCCGCCGTCACATTGAGGAATGCGTCACCGCGATTTGGCCAAGGTGTGTGGATGATCGCCGGCATCGCAAGCACTGCCGTGCGAGGTGTGGTTTTGGTTGGAAATGTGTGGCTATTTAACCCGCCGAATCGTGACTTTTGCTAGACTCCGGCCAATCGTCACTCTTCCATTGCCATGTTCTCCAGCCAGCGCCAAGCCGAGATCCTGCGGCTCGTTCGTGAGCAGCGCACCTGCACGATTACCGATCTGGCCGGCCGTTTCGGCGTGTCGGACGAGACCATCCGCCGCAATATCAAGCCGTTGATCGCGGACGGCCTGCTGATCAAGGTCCACGGCGGCATCATGTTGCCCGAGCGTCTCGACGAGCCGCCGTTCCAGCGGCGCATGGTGTCGAGCCAGGAGGGCAAGCAGGCGATCGGCGCGCGCATCGGCGAACTGGTGCGGGACGGCGATTCGCTGATCCTGGAGGGCGGCACGACCTGTCTGCACATTGCCCAGGCGCTCGCCGCGCGCTCGCGGCTCACGGTCGTGACCAACTCCATCGAGGTCGCCCGCGTACTGGCGTCGCGCAACGGCAACCGGGTATTTATCGCAGGCGGCGAGTTGCGGGCCGACGATTGCGCGGCGGTGGGCGACAGCGCGCTGGCTTTCCTGCGTCAATTCCACGTGCGCTATGCGATCGTGTCGGTCACCGCGATCGACATGCAGGGCCGGTTCATGGACGCGCTGCCCGCCGACGCGGCGTTTTCGCTGGCGGCCTTCGCGCAGGCCGAGCGGCGCGTCGTCGCGGCGGATTGCGCGAAGTTCGGGCATAGCGCGCTGGTGCACGCGTTCGGCGCGGAAGGCGTCGATCTGCTGGTGACAGATCAGGCTCCGGCGCCCGCGCTTCAGCAAGTGTTCGCGGCCGCCGGGCTGGAGCTCATGGTGGGTACGCAGGCGCCGCCACAGCCCATTCCATCCAACGCGTAAAATGGCCGGTTACCACAGGCATTTGATGCCCGGCCGCCATGCGCCGGCAGACGCGTACCGTCTGCCGAACTGACTCCTTGCCCGGCCGGCTGCCTCCGCAGGCTTGAATAGGATTGGACGCCGATGTCGTCAGTTTTCTTTGATCGGGAACGGATTGCAGACTGGCTTGGGGACCACACGGTCGCCAAGGCGCACGGGGTTGGCGCCGTGACTGACTTGAAATGGCAGGGCAACACGCTCAGCGGCAACGTGCAGGGTACGCAGCGGCTTCCCTATAAAACGCGGGTCCGTTTCCGTACCGACGGCGGTTCACCCTGGGCGCAGGGCGACTGCTCCTGCCCGGTCGGCGGTAACTGCAAGCACGTGGCCGCGCTGCTGCTCGCCGAACTCGAGTATCACGACGAGATGGATCACATCACGCCCGTCGCGATGGACGAGGACGAGCGTGCCGGCGAGTTCCTGCCCCAGCCCATGGCGGACGGGGAATCGCCGCAGGGCGTGCGGCCCGAACTGGTCAGTTGGCTCGAGCGCTTCCGCGCACGCGCCGAGGCCGCCGATGCGCAAGCCCAGAAAGCGAACTCGCCGCGCACCCAGACGCTCGCCTACCGGCTGAACTGGTCGGACTTTCACATGCGCCACGAGGTCGTGCTCTACCGCGCGCGCTGCGATGCGCAAGGTGCGATCGTCGAGGTCGACGAGCCGTGGGGCAATGTGGAAGCCGCGCTGCTCAAGCAGCCGAAGTTCGTCTCCGACGAAGATCTGTCGATCTTGCGCGGCCTGTGGCTTGGCCGTTCCCGCGAAGACTTCGGCCAGTTCATCCTGCGCGGCACGAGCGGCGCGGAAATGCTGCAGAAGCTGATCGCCACCGGGCGTCTGTTTGCCGATTTCCAGCCCGCGCCGGGTCGCGACGGACCGGTCCCGCTGTCGCGCGCGGCCGACCGGCCCGGCCGGATCGAGTGGGAGCCGCTCGCCGACCGGCGCCTGCGGCCGGTGCTGTGCACCGAGCCGCGCGCCAGTATGGTCCTGCCGACCGAGCCGGTCTGGTACGTGGACGGCGTGGCCAATGAAGCGGGCGTCGTGCAGCTGTCGCTGCCGTTCCAGCAGTTGCCCGACTACCTCGCCATGCCGCCGATCTCGCTCGCCGAAGCGCCGCTGGTGGCCTCGGTGCTGCGCGAGATCTCGCCCGAACTGCCGCTGCCGCCCACCCACGACGCGTCCGCGATTCGTGTGATCGACGTCGATCCCGTGCCGGTGCTCACGCTTAACAGCCATGCGCTACCGTCCACGGCGAGGGCGGGATTGCGCAAGTCGGAGGCGGTCGAGCTGGCCGGCGTGAGTTTCGCCTACGACGGCGTCAGCATCAACGCGGATAGCAGCGTCACGCTGGTGCCGCTCCCTGGCGGCGACGTAATCCATATTCGCCGCCGCTACGAGGCCGAGAAAAAGCGTCTGCTCGAACTGCGCAAGACCGGCTTGCAGAAAGTGCCGACCAGCCGGGTCTACGCCGCGCGGCTGCTGCCCGATACGATGCTGGGGCTGCCCGATGCCGAGGCATGGTCCGCCTTCGTCAACGACGCCGTGCCGGAACTCGTGAGCCACGGCTGGCGCGTGACGATGGCGCCGGAATTCCGCTACAACGTGATCGAGATCGACGCGATCGAGGGCACCGCGCATCAAGCCGGTGACGGCTGGTTCGATCTGGAGATGGGCATTCGTATCGGCGAGCGCAACGTGCGGCTCGAACCGCTGCTCGCGGACCTGTTCCGGCGCGACAAGCGCTGGTTGAGCGGCGCGCTCGAAGCGATTGCCGACGACGAGCCGATCGAGCTGAAGACGGAGGAGAACAAGCGCCTGCGCCTGCGCGCCGACCGGCTGAAACCCGTGGTGCGCGTGCTGGTCGATCTGTTCGACGCATTGGGCGGGTCGCTGGCCGTTGGTGTGCCGCTGCGCGTGGCCTCGGTCGACGCCGGCCGGCTGGAAGCGCTGGATGGCACGGGCCGCTGGCAATTCCGCGGCGAGGAGTCGATCCGCCAGCTGGCGCAGCGTTTGCAAGCAGGCCCAGGCCTGCACGAAGTGCCGGTGCCGCGCGGCCTGAAGGCCGAACTGCGGGCCTACCAGCAGCAAGGTCTGAACTGGATGCAGTTTCTGCGCGAGCAGGATCTGGCCGGCGTGCTCGCCGACGACATGGGGCTCGGCAAGACCGTGCAGACGCTCGCGCATATTCTTGCCGAGAAAGAAGCGGGTCGTTTGAACCGGCCCGCGCTGATCGTGGTGCCGACCACGCTCGTGCACAACTGGCGCGAGGAAGCGCGCCGCTTTGCGCCCGAACTGAAAGTACTGGTCTTGAACGGCCCGCAGCGCAAGGAGCGTTTCGAGCAGATCGGCGAGCATGAACTGATCCTGACCACTTACGCGTTGCTGTGGCGCGATCAGAAGGTGCTGGGTGAACATGACTACCACCTGCTGATTCTAGACGAGGCGCAGTACGTCAAGAACGCCAGCACCAAAGCCGCACAAGCCATTCGCGGACTGCGCGCGCGGCATCGACTGTGTTTGACGGGCACGCCGCTGGAGAATCATCTCGGCGAACTGTGGTCGCAGTTCGATTTTCTGCTGCCGGGTTTTCTCGGCAGCCAGAAAGACTTCACGAAACGCTGGCGTCATCCGATCGAGAAGAATGGTGACGGCGTGCGCCGCGCGTTGCTGGCTCGCCGCATCCGGCCGTTCATGCTGCGCCGTCGCAAGGACGAGGTCGCGAAAGAGTTGCCGGCCAAGACCACCATTGTGTGCTCGGTCGATCTCGAAGGCGCGCAGCGCGATCTCTACGAAACGGTGCGCACCGCGATGCAGGATAGAGTGCGCGCCGCAGTCAGCGCGCAGGGGCTCGCACGCAGCCATATCATCGTACTCGATGCACTGCTGAAGCTGCGCCAGGTCTGCTGCGACCCGCGTCTCGTTCGCACGCTCAAGGCGGGTAGCTCGGCGGACGAGCCGGGTGCTCGACACGGGGCGCCGGAGAAGGTGGAGAAGGCTGAGAAGGGCGCGCGCGCGATGCGTTCGGCCAAGCTCGATCTGCTGTTGTCGATGCTGCCGGAACTGATCGAGGAAGGGCGCCGCGTGCTGCTGTTCTCGCAGTTCACCGGCATGCTGGCGCTGATCGCAGAAGCGCTCGATGAAGCCGCGATTCCGTATGTGACACTCACCGGCGAGACGGGGGATCGGGCCACGCCTGTCGAGCGTTTCCAGCAAGGCGAGGTGCCGCTATTCCTCATCAGCCTGAAGGCGGGCGGCGTGGGCCTGAACCTGACCGCCGCCGACACGGTGATTCACTATGACCCGTGGTGGAACCCGGCCGCCGAGAATCAGGCGACCGACCGCGCGCATCGGCTGGGGCAGGACAAGCCGGTGTTCGTCTACAAGCTGATTGCGGCCGGCAGCATCGAAGAGAAGATCGTGGAACTGCAGGAGCAGAAGGCGGGGCTCGCGGACAGTATTCTCTCCGAAGACGCAGCCGGCGCCACCAAGTTCTCCGATGACGACCTCGACGCGCTGTTCGCGCCGATGCCGGAGATCGAGGGCGGCAGATAAGCGCGGCAGATTGCGCCGCGCCGGAGCATGTCCGGCATCCTGAAAAAAACATCTCAAAACGGCTGGCGCGCATGCCGCGCCAGCCGCCGCTGTGCCTCGATCCGTCGCGCGAAAATATCCCCAGATTTGACTGCTTGGTGCGCAAATGCGTGACGAATCGTCAAGGAATGCAGTATTCCTCACGATGCCGTCAACGCTTTCTCCTGACACTCGTTGAACACGCGACCATGAAAAGGTCAGTCAACGCAGAATGTTAAGGAAATGTCACTCATGAACAAGCAAATTCTCGCTGCCACCGTCGCCGGTCTGTTCTCGATCGGCGCATTTGCCCAGGCGTCCACGCCGGTCGACGCGCCGGCGCCCGCTGCTGCCACGGAGCAGGCCTCCGCGCCCGCTGCCAAGCATCATCACACGAAGCATCACAAGCATGCACATCATCACCACGCGGCGTCGGCTGCCGGTGATGCGCAAGCCGCTCCGTCGAATGGCGACGCAGCACCGGTCAAGCCGTAACGATCGGCAAGCAAATTGACGCCGCGGGCCGGTGCGTGTCACCGGCCTGTCTGGTAGCCGTCAAGCCGCGAGACGAAAGTTTCGAGAATCGTGTGGCGATCGATGTCGCGCTCCAGTGCTGGACTCCGTGCCACCAGTTCTGGGTTAATTATTCAGTTATCTTAAATTAATTGATGCTGTCCGGGCTGTTGCTTGCCGCGTCACTGACTGCTTGCTCGCTGTTCCCGCAAAACCCTTCAAGGGGCGCTTCCGCTGGCGCCGACACAGCCGGCATGCCGCTCGCGTCCGTGCCTGCGCCTGCTCCGGCTGTCCAGGCCGGCTTCTATCGCGTCAATCCCGGCGATACGCAAATTAGCGTCGCGAAGGCGTTCGGCCGCGAGCCGCCGGCGATATCGCGATGGAACCATCTGTCGCCCGACGAGGGCCTGCTTGTCGGCCAGGTGCTGCGGGTCGCGCCGCCAACGAAGGCCGGCGACTCGATCACTTCAGGCGCGGCAGCCAATACGGCGTCCACTCCGCTCATTGACGCTGATGCGAGCGTCACGAACATGCCAAACGCGTCACCTGCAAGAAAGAGTCGCCTCGCGTGGCCGGTCGACGGTGCCGTGGCCGCGCCGTTCGTGCCGGGCAGCACGAAGGGAATCGTGCTGGATGGGCACGCCGGCGAGCCGGTGAGGGCGGCGGCGACCGGCCGGGTGGTGTACGCGGGTAACCAGATCGCGGCCTATGGCGGCCTGATCATCATCAAGCACGACGCGCGTCTGCTGAGCGCCTACGGCAACAACGGCGCGTTGCTCGTCAAGGAAGGCGCTGTCGTCAAACAAGGCGACGCAATCGCCGAAATGGGCACCGACGATAGCGGCCGGGCGTCGCTGCGCTTCGAGGTGCGTGCCGACGGCAAACCTGTCGATCCACTTCAGTACCTTCCGGCCCACCGGTAACGCGATGCGCTTGCGGCTACGCCGCTGATCCTGATTGAAACGCAAGGCGACGCCTGCCGAAGGCAGTACGCCGCGCGGCCCGATACTTATGAACTCCTATATAAATTCCATTTCTGGTGCGAAGCGGCGCGTCTCGATCGTCGCTTTGTTTGGTTTAATGCTGGTGCTGGCTGGATGCGCGCAGCAAAGCGTTGAGCCCGCGTCGCTGAGCGACAGAGGCGCGGTGGCGCGTACCAGTCGGGATACGGCGGCACCGTCGGCCGACGATGACAGCACGTCGCGTCCGCTGGATGTATCGCGCGGCGAGCCAAAGCCCACACCGCCGGCAGACGATGGCGAGTTGTCGTCCATGGCGGCCTGTGCATGCGGCAAATCATTCGAACAGACCGGAAGGGCAACCTGGTACGGCAATCTGTTCCACGGCCGCCGCACCGCGAGCGGCGAACGCTACGACATGCATGCGTTCACTGCCGCGCATCGCACGTTGCCGCTAGGCGCATGCGTGCGCGTGACGGCGCTCGGCAGCGCGAGGTCGGTGATCGTTCGCATCAACGATCGTGGCCCATTCGTGCGCGGGCGGATCATCGATCTGTCGTACGCCGCCGCGCAATCGCTCGGTATGGTGGCGGCGGGCAACGCGCAGGTCAAACTCGAACGCATTGCACCGCAGCGGCAAGCGTCTGCTGGGCGAGTCTGCAGCGAGCGCGGCACCTGACTGGCTGTTAGCGGCGGGCAGTGTCGATTCTGGCGGCCATCGTTCGACCAAGTCGGGACACGACTCACCGAGCCATTTCAACTGTAACAAAACCTCTGTGTGTGTAAATTGACGATTTCTGACGCGTAAATTCAGACGATTTTTTATCGTAGACAGCGCAACGTTTCTAACCGGAATGGACTGCATCGGCCGCAATAAATACCTGGCGGCGAGTTACAAAAGCAGTTCTTTCATCTTGAGTCTGTTTTTCCTACGGGTTAATTTGAAGTCACTCGTGCGGTTGGATCTCCCCGCGAGCGTGTAGTGTTTTTTGAGCGGCGTTAGCCTCCCGTGTGGGGTGACGCCGTTTTTTTTGTCCAGGGAATTATCGGCATCCGGCGAATACCTATACAGCGCGTTTTCCTGGCGAGGCAAATCTGCTGAGTGGCAAAGTGGTGGGGATCGAAGGCAGCGTGACAGCGATGGAGTTCGCGGGTGAGGGCATTGTTCTGCGAGTGGCGGTCAATCGCTGTCTACGGATTCGCAACACGTGTGAGTTTTTCGTGCGTCCGGGAAATGCGAGAGACTCAAGCGCTGGCGCGTTCGGCCTGTTTCGCCAGCACGTCAGCACTGGCGGGCAAGCACGCGGGCTTGGTCAGGCAAGCGAGAAGAACGGGACTCGCGCGGAACGTCATGACTGAACCGCCCACGGCGACCAGCAACGGATACAGCACGTTGTGATTCGTGTGAGTGAACTCGGCGATGAGCACCACGGCAGTCAGCGGCATCTGCATGGACGCTGCGAGAAACGCGCCTGCGCCGATCAGTGCGCACGCGCCAGGCGTCACGGTGGGGAAAAAGTGGCTCCAAACCCCGCCGAGGACTACCGCGAGCAATGCGCCGTTGGTCAGTCCGGGAGTCAGCAAACCGCCTTCCGCACCTGCTCGCAGGCTGGACGCCTCGATTGCGACCTTCAGCGCGAGCAGCGCCGCGGCGAGTCCGATTGTGAGGTTCCCGCTGAATGAGAGCGCCGCGGCTCCCTTTCCGTTGCCGGCGAGTTGCGGGAAGACCATGACCAGCGCACCGATGGCCGCGAAGTTCAGGACGGACAGCGCGATAAGGCGAAGACCTCGTGGCGCATTGGCTCGGGCACTGGATGTGAGTTTGACGAAACCCCAGGCGGCGAGGCCAAAGAGCGGGCCACAGACCGCAGCCCAGATGAGCAGCGGGCCACTCGAGGCAAACACCGGCACAACGTATTGCTGCTCGTTGCCGAGGCCGCTCCACGCAACCAGCGCCGCAATGGTCGAAGTGATGAACGCCGCAATGAGCGCGCGAGGTGCAAAAGTACCGAGCAGCACTTCCAGCACGAAGACGGCACCGCCAAGCGGCACGTTGTAGACGGCCGCGAGACCTGCGCCTGCGCCGCATGCGACGAGGATGCGGGAGTCGTCACTCGTCAGACCCGCGCGGTGCGCGAGGCGGCCGGCAAACAGGGCGCCAATTTCGCGCGGCGCAACTTCGCGACCAAGCGGCGAGCCCAATGCAACCGTCACGATCTGAAGAAGCGCGTGAACAATCGTGCTTACAAACGGCATGCGCGGGTCCGCGGAACCGACCGCCTTGCGGATGCTGACCAGCGGCCGGCCATAGCGATATAGCACCGACCAGCCCACGCCGGCTACCACGCCACAGAAGCTCAGAACAGCCAGCCGATGCAGAGGCGATGCGGCGCTGACTCCCTCGAGGAAGCTCTCGTGTCCAACCAGTTGCTCGAGGCTGTAGCCGAATGCGACATGTTGGACAGCATGGAGCAGAAGGGCGAGTGCCATGCCGCCAAGGCCCGCGCCGACGCCTGTCAGTAGCGTGACGAGGGCAAAGGCCAAGGGTTTGCTGGGTGCGACGGAGGGCTGGCTCGACTTCATGGCGCTACTCATGACTCATGCGTTAAGGGATTACCCGAATGATAGACTTGTCGATGTATGCGTTGGATGACATATTTCAATCGTTTAATGAGTACGCTGCATATGTTGGGTCGTCGGCGGCAATCCCCGTAGGCCGATCTTGTTGGACCAAGGTCGAATACAGCCGCCGGCAGGCGATCGCTATCAGGTGAAAAAATTCGGCGAAAATCATTACGCCAGGTTCGGGGTGTTGCAACGCGATAACGCACGTTGCTGTCACGTCGATTGATCCGATCGATGTTTCAAGTTATTGTTTTTTTTGTTGATTTGTGGCGTTCATCTGTTTAAACCTATATCCGCGCCTGCAGTATCAAATCGATTTAACAATGTTTAAACGATTTATTTTGAGACTGTTTCTATACTGAGTCGCAAATTGTCAAATCGTCGTTTCCCGAACGCGGGCGCGGCCAGCAGAAGACAACGGCGAACGGGGCCAACTACCGCGCGAGTGAGACCAACCGATCCGAACGGCAAACCCGGCGGATCGACACCCATAGCCGAGGCGGCCCAAGGCCGCCCGGGAATATGTGGCAGGCAACACCGAATCGAAGAGCCCGGCCTGATTGCGGGTTAATCGAATCCGGAAAAGAATTCCGGGAAAGAAACAGTCGTTTTTCGATTATGATGATCTGTTCCTTCAATAACCGGTGCAGATAAAGCGAACAATGCGCACCAATTTTGAGATGGCGCGGCCGCTGGACAGAGCGGGGGGCAAGGCGAAGGACCATTAGTCGGACAATGTGCGGCCTGAGAGAAACACGGGAGCCGGATCGTCGGTGCGAACACCGCCATCCCCGGTATCTGCCGGTTATCCGGCCACAAGTTACGAAGGACGATGTCGCGTTGCGGGGTGTTATGAGAATTGCTGTTCTGGATGACGATTCGGCCCAGGCCGACCTTGTTTGCCAAACGCTGTCGGCGGCAGGCCATATTTGTCACGCATTCGTTGCGGGTCGCGAGCTCGTGCGGCAATTGCGGCGTCAGACTTTCGATCTGCTGGTGCTCGACGGGAACGTCCCCGATATGTCGGGTGAGGAAGTGCTGCGCTGGGTACGGCAGAGTCTCTCCGAGCGTCTGCCGGTGCTGTTCATGACGAGCCGCGGCCGCGAAACCGACATCACGTCGATTCTCAACACCGGCGCGGACGACTATGTGGTCAAGCCGGTTTCCTCCGCGGTGCTGCTGGCGCGCGTCGGCTCGCTGCTGCGTCGCGCGTATCACCTCAAGCCGGCGGCGGCAAAAGAAGTTTTCGGCGAAATCGAATTCGATCTGAGCGCCAAGCACGTAGTCGTGCGCGGCACGACGGTTGCCGTCACGCAGAAGGAGTTCGAGCTCGCGTTGCTGCTGTTCCAGCATCTAAGCCGGCCGTTGTCGCGCGCTCATATTCTCGACGTGATCTGGAAGCAGGCCACCGATATTCCATCGCGCACCATGGACACGCACGTCTCGATGCTGCGCAGCAAGCTCGGCCTGCGGCCGGAGCACGGCTACCGTCTGACGCCGATTTACGGCTACGGCTACCGGCTGGAGCGGATCGAGTCCGCCACGCCGCCGGCTATGGCCGACGAGCGCCCTGAAGCGGGGGATGCGTGACGCTTTCCCTCAGTGTGGCGGTGCGCGGCTGCGCATCGCCGGGCCGCCGCACGGGCGCGTGGCTGGCGGCGGCGAGCCTGATCGCCATGGCCTGCTTCGGCCCGGCAGCGGCGCATGCACAAACGTCGCGTGGATCGAAGGCGCGCGCGAAGGTGCCGCCCCCGGTGTACGTTTCCTATGTGACTCACGAAGGCGATACGTTGTACGACATCGCCGGGCGCTATATGCGCGACCCGGATGACTGGGCCTTGCTGAGCCGCCTCAATCATGTGCCCGCGCCGCGCCGCATGCCCGCCGGCATCGCCTTGCGTCTGCCGGCGGACAGGCTCAAACAGGACCAGGAATCGGCGAGTGTGCTCGCAACCAGCGGACCGGCCGAGCATGCTTTCGGCAACCATCCGTTTCTTCCGCTCACGCAAGGGGCGACGCTCGGCGAGGGCGACCGCATCCGCACCGGGGACAACGGCTTTGTGACGCTGGGGCTGCCCGACGGCTCGCACGTTACGGTGTCGCAGAACGCCACGCTGGATATCGACAAGCTGCGGCGCACCGCGCTGACCGGCAGCGGCGACCGCGTACTCCAACTGCGCCGTGGCGAAGTCGATAGCCAGGTCACGCATGCGACCAAAAAGGATGACCGCTTCCAGATCCGCTCGCCGTCGGTTGTCGCGGGCGTGCGCGGCACGCGGTTCAAGGTTGCCTATGACGGCGATGAGCGCACCACCGCGGTGGAAGTGCTGGACGGCGCGGTCGGCGTCGACCCGGCCGAGCGCGGCGGGCAGGCCTCGGCGCCGTTGCCCGGTGTGCCGTTGCAGGCATCCGCGCAGCTCGTCAAGGCGCGCTACGGCAGCGTCACACGGGCAGACGGTCCGATCGGCGGACCTGTCGAGCTGTTGCCCGCACCGGCGCTCACGCAACCGGCCAAAGTGCAGGACGGCAAGACAGTCGCGTTCGACCTCGTGCCGGCCGCGCACGCTGTGGCCTACCGCGTGCAGATTGCGCGCGACGCCGACCAGCTCGACCTGATCCGCGATCTGCGTGTGAAGGAGCCCCGCGCCGATTTCGGCGAACTGGCCGACGGCACCTATTTCGTACGCATCGCCGCGATCGACGCCAATGGGCTCGAAGGTCTGCCGCAGGTCTACGCTTTCGACCGGCGCCAGCTTGGGCTGGACGCATCGGCAGGGCCGCGGGCCGGCAGCCACGATTATGAATTCCGCTGGTTCGTCAGCCGCGACGCGGCCGGGACACGTTTTCGCTTCGTGCTTGCCGCGACGGCCGATCTGCGTCATCCGCTCGTGGACCGAACCGATCTGACGGGCGGTCAACTGGTCGTGAGCGATCTGCCGGCCGGCGTGTACTACTGGACGGTTGTCGCCGAGCAGTTCGAAAACGGCCGCTTCTATGAGAAGAGCAGTGCGGTCCGCTCGTTTACGCTGGCGCGCTGACGCTGGTAGATTCACGGGACCGACCCGTTCACCAACCTGCTCCCTGGTTCGAGACCTAACCACGCCTTGCCGATTCCACCTACGCGTCTGAGTCTGGACCCGCGCGCCCGTCTCGGCCGGCGCGCCGGCCGGCGCTTTCTGATCGAATGGGTGGGCATCGGCTGCCTCGGCATCGTGGTGATTCTGCTCAGTTCGCTCGGCCGCCTGAGCGCGAGCGTCGATCACCTCGTCTATGACCGCTTCCTGAGCCTGCACGCACCGCCTCTGCTGCGCGACATCGTGGTGCTCGAAATCGACAACGCCAGCATTGCACAACTCGGCCGCTGGCCTTGGCCGCGCAGTGTCCACGCGAAGCTGCTGGAACAGATCGCGAAAGCAAAGCCCGCCGCCGTGATTTACGACGTGCTGTTTACCGAAGCGAATCCGGAAGACGCCCAGCTTGCCCGCGCCGTCGCGCTGAGTCCAACCTATCTGCCGGTGCTCCTGACGCCGCCGGACAGCGGCGGCCGCCGTACCGTGGTCGAACCGGCGGGGCCGCTCGCGCATGCGGCGGTCGGGCTCGGCCACATCAATCTCGAAGTGGACAGCGACGGCATCGTGCGCAGCGTCGCGCAATTCGAGGGCGACGCGGATTCGCGCTGGCCGCAACTGATGGTGCCGGTCGCCCAGGCCGTCGAACGTGGTGCGCTGCGCCTGGACGATGGACCACCCCGGCGAACGTTGAGCGAGGCGGCAGCGGCTAGCGCCACGAGCGTTCACGGCGACGACGGCGGCGAAGGGCGCTTCCTGATCCCGTTCGGTGCGAACGCGCAGAACTATCCGAAGCTGAGCTTTGCACGCGTGCTTGCCGGCGACGTGCCGCCGGACCAGTTGCGCGGCCGCATCGTGCTGATCGGTGTGACGGCATCGGGCCTGTACGACCGTTTTGCCACGCCGGTATCCGGCGAACTCGGCCCATTGCCTGGCGTGTACATCCACGCGAACGTGCTCGATACGCTCGTCACCGGCCGCGAGATCGCACCGGCCGAGCCGTGGGTGCTGTTCGCGGTGTCGCTGGCGCCGCTCGCCGCGCTGCTGGCCGGTTTCCTCGTGCTGTCGCCGCGCCGCTCGTTGCTGCTGACCGGGGCACTCTGCGTGCTCGCGGCATGCGGCAGCGCCGCCTTGCTGTACGGCGCGCGGCTGTGGATGTCGCCGGTGCCGGCGATGCTCGGCGTGGTGGTCGTGTATCCGATCTGGAACTGGCGGCGCCTCGAAATGACGCTGGCCTATCTGCGCAAGGAACTGCAGAGCCTCGCCGACGAACCCCATCTGTTGCCCGAAACGCCGTCGCGCGGCCGTGAATTCGGCGGCGACGTGCTGGAGCAGCACATGGCGCTGATGGCGCAGGCCGCGCAGCGCGTGCAGGACATGAAGCGCTTCGTGTGGGACAGCCTCGACAGCGTGCCCGAGCCGATTCTCGTCAGCGACGTGCGCGGCGTCGTGCTGATCGCCAATCACGCGGCCCAGGCGCATTTCGCGCTGCTCGGCGCGCCGCTGCCCGAAGGCCGGCCGATGCAGACCGTGCTGGGCGGTCTGACGCTCGTTAAAACCATCGACCATCACGCGGCCTCGGACGCCGAGAACAATCAGTTCGCGCACGCCCACTGGCCGGCGCTGCTCGATCCGGCGCGCCACGAATTTACCGCGCTGATGGAGCACGGCGTCGAGGTGCGCGACGCCAACGAGCGCGACCACCTGCTGCGCTACGCGAACTGCACCAACGCGCAGGGCGAGACGACCGGCTGGATCGCGGGCCTCGTCGACGTGTCGGCTTTGCATGCGGCCGAGCGTCAGCGGGAAGACGCGCTGCGGCTGCTGTCGCACGATATGCGCTCGCCGCAGGCATCGATTCTGGCGCTAGTGGAGATCGAGCGCGCCCGCTGCGAGCCGGTGCTCGCGAGCGCGTTGCTGGAGCGCATCGCGCGTTACGCGCAACGGGCGCTTACGCTGGCCGACGATTTCGTGCAACTGGCGCGCGCCGAGTCGCAGGCCTATGTGCTCGAACCCGTGAGCTTGACCGAATTGATGATCGATGCCAGCGATGAAGTCTGGCCGCAGGCGCACGCCAAACGCATCACGCTGCACACGGAGTCCGGCGGCGAAGCCGACGACGGCCACTGGATCAGCGCCGACCGTTCATTGATGACGCGCGCGCTCGTCAACATTCTGAACAATGCGGTCAAGTACAGTCCGCCGGATACGCAGATCTCGTGCAGCCTGGCGAGTCTGACGCCGAAGAACGCGCCGGGCGCGGCGCGGCGTGTGTCGTGCACGATACGCGATCAAGGCTATGGCATTCCCAAGGAGAAGCAGGCGGGCCTGTTCGAGCGCTTCCGGCGTTTTCACGAGACGGAGCGTCCGGAAGTCGGCGGCGCGGGGCTGGGCATGGCGTTCGTCAAGACCGTCGTGACGCGTCATGGCGGCGATGTCGCGGTGGTCAGCGAGCCCGGCGAGGGCACGGCCTTGACGATCTGCTTGCCGGCACTGGACGATGCGCAATCCGGCGACGCCGCCACGCTGCACATGTAAGGCGCAACGGCTACGCAACTTATCAAAGCGAGAAGATGGTGAAAGCGATTCTGATCTGTGCCGCGCTGGCCGCGGCGAGTCTCACCGGTTGCGCAGGCTTGAGTGCCGACGTGCATACCGCGCATCCGTCGGCCACGCTGTCGGGCGAACGGACCTATGCGATCGCGCGGATGCCGTCGCAGGAGGAAAACGCGGATCATCCGCCGTTCGAAAGCGTGTTGCGCGACGAGCTGGCGAAGCAGGGCTTCGGCGAGGCAGCGGGGCAGCCCGCGCACTATCTGCTCTCGGTTGCCTATGAAACGCGGCCGGCGAGCGTTGGCGTCGGTGCGAAGGATTGCGCGCCGACCGACTGCGTGCGGCCGCCCGACGCACCGTTTTCGCTATTCGGCGGACGTGCGTACCAGCATGCGCTGACGCTGCGGTTTTTCGAGCGCGCGAGCGGACAGGAAGTCTACAAGGTGAGCGCGGTCAGCAGCGATCGTGACGCGGATCCGCTGCATGCCATGCCGGCGCTCGTGAAAAGCGCCCTGGCGAAGTTTCCCTTCGACGCACCACCCGACTGGCGCGTGAAACTGCGCGCTGACGGGACGAGCGGCGTGCCGGGCGTGGTGTCGGTCAAGCCTCTTCAACCGTAGTGCGCTGACGTTGGCGTGCTGTAATTAGCGCGGCGGGTCGGTGTCGTCCGGCCAGCGGTTTTCGAACACGCAGTCGGCGAGCGGCATGCGGGCCGCCCAGCGTTCGGTTTCCAGCATCGGTTCGCTATAAAACTGGTCGACGTGGCCCAGGCACAGAATCGCCACCGGCCGCGCGCCTTCGGGCATGTGCAGCAACCGGCGCACCGCGTCGACGTCGAACAGCGACACCCAGCCCATGCCGAGGCCTTCGGCGCGCGCAGCCAGCCACAGATTCTGGATCGCGCACGCCACCGACGCGAGATCCATCTCCGGCAAGGTGCGGCGGCCGAAGATGTGGCGCTCGCGCCCGTCCATCAGCGCCATCACGAGCAGCTCGCTGCATTCCAGCATGCCTTCCACTTTCAGCTTCATGAACTCTTCGCGGCGTTTGCCGAGCGCGTCGGCGGTGGCGAGGCGTTCGTTCTCCACCGTGGCATGCAGGGCCGTGCGCAGCGCGGGATCGGTAATGCGCGCAATCCGCCACGGCTGCATGAAGCCGACGCTCGGCGCGTGATGCGCGGCGTCGAGCAGGCGCTGCAGCACGGCAGGATCGACCGGATCGCGCACGAAGTGGCGCATGTCGCGGCGTTCGTAAATCGCGCGGTAGACGGCTTCGCGCTCGGAATCGTTAAAAGGCTTCGCCATGGAACAGGGCGGCCGTGAAGGCCGGGTTGGAGGGCCAGTAAGCGTGCATATAGCTTGCCACGATCGACCCGGAGCGGTACACGGCTTCGCCGGGGGCGTCGCTTTGCGGTCGGGTGGCCGAACGCCACGGCTTAAGCGAGGTGTTCAGCTTCGAGTAATGAAACGTGTGGCCGGTCATGGGTCCGTGCAGGCTGTCGATCTGCTGCATGCCGAGCGCGGTGAAGCGCGTTTGCATGGTTGCGTGGCCGGGCAGCAGGCCGAGCATCGGCGTGCTGACGCCCTGCGTGTCGGTGAGTTCATCGAGCAGGTAGAGCATGCCGCCGCATTCGGCGACGACGGGCTTGCCGGCAGCCGCGTGCGCGCGGATGCCGGCAGCGCTGCGCGTGTTGCCGGCGAGCGCCGCCGCGTGCAGTTCCGGGTAGCCGCCTGGCAGGTACAGGGCATCGGTCTGTTCGGGCAGTGCGTCGTCGGCGAGCGGCGAGAAGTAGCGGATCTGCGCGCCCATGCTTTCCAGCAGCGCGACGTTGGCCGGATAGATGAAAGAAAACGCGGCATCGCGTGCGATGGCGATGTGCTTGCCTTCCAGCAGGCGCGGCAACACGCCGGGCGCGGGGGCGCCGAACTCGACCGGCGGCGGCAGTTCGGCCAGCGCGGTATGAGCGAGCGTATCGGCGGCGCGATCGAGACGTGCGTCGAGATCGGCGATTTCAGCCGCCTGATGCAAACCGAGGTGGCGATCGGGCAACGCGATTTCATCGACCGCGGCGATATGGCCGCACCAGCGCAGGGCGGATGGCAACGCATCTTCGAGCATCTGTGCATGACGTGCCGAGCCGACGCGGTTCGCGAGCACGCCATAAAACGGCACCTGCGGACGGAATTGTGCGAGACCGAAGGCAATCGCGCCGAAGGTCTGCGCCATCGCCTTGGCCGAGATCACGGCAAGCACCGGCACGCCGAACACGGTGGCGAGATCGGCGCTGCTCGGCGTGCCGTCGAACAGGCCCATCACGCCTTCGATCAGGATCAGATCGGCTTCGGCCGCCGCCTGGGCGAGCAACGTGCGGCAGTCGGTTTCACCGACCATCCACAAATCGAGCGAGAGGACCGGCGCGCCGCTCGCTCGCGCGAGAATCATCGGGTCGAGAAAATCCGGCCCGGTCTTGAAGACGCGCACGCGCCGCCCAAGCCGCCGATGGTAGCGCGCGAGTCCCGCGGTGATCGTGGTCTTGCCTTGACCCGAAGCCGGTGCGCTAATGAACAGGGCGGGGCACGCGGACATCGCTCAGAACTCCACGCCGCGCTGCGCTTTCACGCCTTGCTCGCGATACGGGTGCTTGACGATGCGCATCTCGGTAACGAGGTCGGCGGCTTCGATCAGCGCATCCGGCGCGTGACGGCCGGTCACCACCACATGCAGCATGGGCGCGCGCGCGGTCAGCACGGAGAGGACTTCGTCGAGCGGCAGGTATTCGTATTTGAGCACCGTGTTCAGCTCGTCGAGGATCACCATCTGATACTCGCCGCTTTCGATCATGCGGCGCGCCTCGTTCCAGCCCTTGCGCGCGGTGGCCATGTCGGCCTCGCGGTTCTGTGTATTCCAGGTGTAGCCGTCGCCCATCGTGACGAAATCGCAATTGGCGATCGCGCCGAGAAAGTCGCGCTCCGACGTATGCAGCGCACCCTTGATGAACTGCACGACACCCAGACGCATACCGTGCCCGAGCACGCGCACGGCCATGCCGAACGCGGCGGTGGACTTGCCCTTGCCGGTGCCGGTGTTGACGATCAGCAGACCTTTTTCGACGGTGGCGCTGGCCTGTTTCTTCTCATGGCCTTCGCGCCGGCGCTCGGTCATGCGTTGATGCGATTCTGGGTCGGTCTTCATGGAAGGTCCTGTTCTTGAGATGTGTGGGGGGCGGGTTGGCGTCCGGTGTGGGCGCGGGTCGAGGCGATCGCCACGGTGACGCCCGCATGAATGGTTTTGCGCACAAGCAACCGGGCGCGTGGCGCGGCGGGTGTCGGTGTTGCATCGAGCGCATTTGCTAGGCGCGTCGCGACACGCTCGCGAGGCGCGGCTGAATCCGCCGCGGCGGCTGCGGCAAGCAATGCGCAGGGCTCGCAGACGCCGTCCACGCCCAGATGTTCGCGCGCGGCCGTCGATGGCTCGGTGATCGCGGTAACGGGTATTGCCGCCAGCTGCTCAGTGCTGAAGAATGTCAGCGGCAACGCGTGGCGCGCGCAGAATTCGAGTAGGCCCGCCTCGTGGGCTTTGCTATCGACGGAGGCAACCGTCAGGATTTCATCGAATCCATGCGCGCCAAGCGCGGCGCGCACCGCCGCTTCGATCTGGTCGGCTGGGCTGTGCAACCGGCAACCAATGCCGACGCTCAACGTTCTCATCGTGCAACCGTTTCGTTGTTTGCCGAGCCGCTCGCGTCGTCGGCGGCGCGCGCCAGCGCGAGCGACGCCACTTCGCCGATCACCACGATCGCCGGCGAGCCGAGCCCGGCGCGCGCTACCGCATCGGCGAACTCGCCCAGCCGCGCGAGCGCATGGCGCTGCTCGGGGCGCGTGGCGGATTCGATCGCCGCGCATGGCGTCGCGGCGCTCATGCCGGCCGCGAGCAACGCGCTGACAATATCGTTGAGCCGTCGCATGCCCATGTAGATCACGAGCGTCATGCGTGTGGCGACGAGCGCGGCCCAATCCGGTTCGCCGTTGCCGGCGGAGTGTCCGGTGACGAACACCACGCCCTGCGAATGTTCGCGATGCGTGACCGGAATGCCGATTGCCGCCGGCGCCGCGATCCCCGCCGTGACGCCGTTGATGATTTCCACTTCGATGCCCGCCGCCTGCAACGCCTGCTGTTCTTCACCACCGCGGCCGAACACGAACGGATCGCCGCCTTTGAGCCGCGCGACGCTGCGTCCGGCCTTCACATGCTCCAGCATCTGCGCGACGATGCCGGCCTGCGGCGTGGACGGATGGCCACCGCGTTTGCCGACGTGCACGACCAGCGCATCGGCGCGCGCGAATTGCAGAACGTCGGGATTCACCAGATCGTCGACCAGCACCACATCGGCTTGTGCCAATGCGCGGGTCGCCTTGAGCGTCATGAGTTCGACATCGCCGGGGCCGGCGCCGATCAGCCAGGCGCGGGTCATCGCGGCGTGCATGGCATGCGCCATGTCGTGACAGGCGGGAGGAGGCGCGCGAAGCGGCGCCCGGCGGCGGACTTTGAGGTCATGCGTTGCTACGGATTCAGGCACGGCGAGACGCGCAACACGTGATGGCTCCTTGCTCGGGAACACTTCAACGCAGGCACTACGCCGTGCTTCAGCGCCTTCACATCCGTCCCTCGCGGATTCCGGCAGCCGGCGGCGTGACGATTGCCGCCTCCGCGTCTGGCCGGTATCCGGGCTGGCGGCCTCATGCGCTTTGCCTTCCCGTCCGGATCCTTTGTGATCCGCTGGACAGTGGCATCGAAAAAACGCATGCGCGGCGCACGCAAACTCAACATGGCACCGCTGGTCGCTTACCGTTGCGGGGACAGCACAGGTTAAGCGCGCGACGCGCTGCCTGTTTCCCGTTTAACTGCACACGCGAACGCATGTGCGGGCACCAAACGCGTGCATACGATAGCACACGGAGGCCCGCCCGATAAGCGCGGGCGGCTTGCGTTTCCTTGACGGCGCGGGGCCGCGGGCCTACACTCGCACGCACTTTTGGTGCTCGTGTGCGCGCTCGTGCGCATGCAGTTAAACGGGAAACAGGAGGCCCACCTGCTCTGGATCGGGTCAACCTGTGCTGCCCCCGCAACGGTAAGCGAAAAGTGGCGCCTGGTTGGTTTTCGGGCGCCGCGGAGCCGGCTTCGATGTCCACGCGCAAGGCCGCGTCGGCATATCACCACTGGGCGAGAAACCACTCGCCCGGGAAGGGGAAGCGGCGCTTTCGCCAGCCCGGATACCGGCCAGAACATGCAGGACGAACGCCGCGGGGATGCGGCGGCGCGTTCATGACCCCAGTTCCGCTTGCCGCTTTCCGATTGTCGCGGCAACGCCTACGGATGGACCTCACGATGCACACTCCCATGCGCAAGATCCCCGTCACCATCGTCACGGGCTTTCTCGGCAGCGGCAAGACCACGCTGCTGCGGCACATTCTTCAACATGCGGGCGGCAAGCGCATCGCGGTAATCGTCAACGAGTTCGGCGAACTCGGCATCGACGGAGAAATCCTCAAGGGCTGCGGTATCGGCTGCGATGAAAACGGCGTCGAAACCGAAGGCCAATTGTATGAACTCGCGAACGGGTGCCTGTGCTGCACCGTGCAGGAAGAATTCTTCCCGGTGATGGAAAAACTCGTGGAGCGCCGCGATCAGATCGATCACGTGCTGATCGAGACGTCGGGCCTCGCGTTGCCCAAACCGCTGGTGCAGGCGTTCAACTGGCCGCAGATCAAGAACAGCTTTACCGTCGATGCCGTGGTGACCGTGGTGGACGGTCCGGCCGCCGCGAGCGGCCAGTTCGCCGACAATCCGGTCGCCGTCGACGCACAGCGCAAGGCCGATCCGAATCTCGATCACGAGTCGCCGCTGCATGAGCTGTTCGAAGACCAGCTGTCCGCGGCCGATCTGGTGATTCTGAACAAGACGGATCTGCTCGACGAGGCGCAGCAAGGCGCGGTGGAAGCGGTGATCCGCGAAGAAATTCCGCCGCAAGTGAAGATCGTGCGCGCGCACATGGGCCAGCTCGATCTGCACACGTTGCTGGGCCTCGAAGCCGCCTCGGAAGACACGATCCACCTGCGCCACGACCACCACGGTTCCGCGGACGACGCCGATCACCATCACGACGAATTCGATTCCGTGGTCGTCGAGGCCAGCGCGCCGTCGCGCGAAGCGGTGATTGGCGCGCTACAGGCGCTGGTCGAAACGAACACGATTTACCGCGTGAAGGGTTTTGCCGCGCTGCCGGGCGCGCCGATGCGTCTGGTGATTCAGGGCGTGGGCCGCCGCTTCGACAGCTACTTCGACCGGCGCTGGCAGGCCGGTGAAGGTGGCACGAGCCGCTTCGTGCTGATCGGCGAGGATCTCGATCAGGCCGCGCTGCAGCGTGCGTTCGACGCGGCGCTTGGCCTGCCGTCGAGCGCCGAAGCGCAACAGGCGTAAGCGTTCATGCATCTGCTGCGCACCACGCCGGGCGGGTTTGTCGACGATACGCAAGGCGTGATCCGTATCGATCAGCAGCCCGCCGATATCGTGGTGCTCAGCTCCGCCGATACCACGCTGTCGCTGCTCGCGAGCGTATTTCCGCGCCTGGGCGACGGCTTTCCGAGCGTGCGGCTCGCGAATGTGACTTATCTGCGGCAACCGGCGTCCGTCGATTTCTATGTCGAAGACGTCTTGCAGCATGCCCGCGTGGTGGTGGTTGATCATCTCGGCGGCGAGGCGTACTGGCCGTACGGCATCGAGCAGGTCGTGGCACTCGCCGAGCGCAAGCAGCAGACACTCGCGATGTTCTCCGGCGATCTGCAGGAAGATCCCAACCTGCTCGCGCGCAGCACGGCCGATGCCGATCTGTGCCATCAACTGTGGCGCTATCTGCGCGAAGGCGGTCCGCAGAATGCGGAGGCGTTCCTGCGCTGTATCGCGTATCGCGCGCTGGGCTGGGGGCGCGAGCCAGCGCCGCCGCGCGCGTTGCCTGCCGCGACGCTCTACCATCCCGAGCGCGAACTGCCGACCGTGGCCGACTGGCAGGCACGCTGGCGCGCCGGCGCGCCGGTCGCGGCGATTCTGTTCTACAAGGCGCACCTGCAGGCGGCGAACACGGCCGTGTTCGATGCGCTTATCGAGGCGCTCGAGTCGCAAGGGTTGAATGCGCTGCCGATCGCGATTACCTCGCTGAAAGACGCGATGAGCCGCGATGTCGTGCAATCGCTCTGTGCGCAGCACGATGTCGCGCTGGTGCTGAATACGACGGCGTTCGCCGCGTCCGCGATCGACGACCCCGAGCCGCTCGCGCTCGCCGGCGATGCGCCCGTGTTCCAGGTGATCCTGAGCGGCGGCAATCGCGAGGACTGGGCGAAGGACAATCACGGCCTCAATTCGCGCGATATCGCGATGCATATCGCGCTGCCGGAAGTGGACGGCCGCATCATCACGCGGGCGATCAGCTTCAAGGGGCTCGCGTATCGTTGCCCGCATACCCAGGTCGATGTGGTGCGTTATCAGCCGGACCTCGAACGGGTCGGCTTTCTCGCCGAACTGAGCCGGCGCTGGTGCCGTCTGCGCACGCTCGATAACGCGGAGAAGAAAGTCGCGCTGATTCTCGCCAACTATCCGATGAGCGAAGGGCGCATCGGCAATGGCGTGGGGCTCGACACGCCGGCCTCGGTGGTCGGCATTCTGTCGATGCTGCGCGACGAGGGTTATCGTCTCGCCGAGTTGCCCGCGCACGGCGACGCGCTGCTGAAGAAACTGACCGAAGGCGTGACCAACGATCCAGTCGTACGCGATCTGCGCCCCGCGCTGCAAAGCCTCGCGCTCGACGACTATCTCGTGCACTTCAACGCGTTGCCCGGCGAAGCACGGCAGGCCTTGAACGCGCGATGGGGCGCGCCCGAGCAGGACCCGACGTTGCGGCGCGGCCGTTTCATGATCGCCGGCTGGCGCTGCGGACAGGTGTTCGTCGGCATTCAACCGTCGCGGTCCCGCGAGCAGGGCGACTACGCGAGCTATCACGACGCCGAACTCGTGCCGCCGCATGCGTATCTGGCGTTCTATTTCTGGCTGCGTCACCAGTTTGGCATTGACGCGGTCGTCCATGTCGGCAAGCACGGCAATCTGGAATGGCTGCCGGGCAAGAGCGTTGCGTTGAGCGATGCGTGCTGGCCCGATCTGATTCTCGGGCCGATGCCGCATCTGTATCCGTTCATCGTCAACGATCCCGGCGAGGGAAGCCAGGCGAAGCGTCGCGCGCAGGCCGTCATCATCGATCATCTGATGCCACCGCTCACGCGCGCCGAGAGCTATGGGCCGTTGCAGGACCTCGAGCGCCAGGTCGACGAATACTATGAAGCGCTGATGGTCGACCCGCGCCGCTCGAAGCTGTTGCGCAGCACGATTCTGGCGACCATCGTCGAACACCGGCTGCATGAGGAGCTGAGTCTCGCGAAGCCGAACAGGACGGATGACGAAGACGCGCTGCTCACGCGAGTCGATGCGTGGCTGTGCGAGCTGAAGGAAGCGCAGATTCGCGATGGCCTGCATACGTTCGGACAATCGCCCGCGGGTGTGCAGCGGCGCGATACGTTGCTCGCGTTGGGACGTTTTCCGATTGGTGATGGGAAAGGCGGCAAGGCTGGTTTGATCGACGCGTTGGCGCGCGATCTGCGGCTGGATCATCTGTTCGATCCGCTCAGCGTGGATTGGGCTGCGGCGTGGGACGGTCCGCGCCCGGATGTGCTGCAACAGGTGAGCGATGCGTCGTGGCGGCACTGCGGCGATACGCGTGAGCGTCTGGAACTGCTGGCGGCCGAGATGTTGCGCGGCGTGTGCGGCGATCAGTTGGGTGTGGCGTCAATACCGCTTGCCGTAGATCTGCCGCAAGCCCACCAGGTGATCGAGCGTCTGCGCAACGACGTGCTGCCGCGCCTCGACGCTTGCGGCCCGCAGGAAATGCATCATCTGAAGCGCGGTCTCGAAGGGCGGTTCGTGCCGTCGGGACCGAGCGGTTCGCCGTCGCGCGGACGGCCCGATGTGCTGCCGACCGGCCGCAACTTCTATTCGGTCGACACGCGTGCGATTCCCACGCAAGCCGCCTGGTCGCTTGGGTTGAAATCCGCCCAGCAGTTGATCGAACGGCATCTGCAGGAACACGGCGATTATCCGCGTGCCATCGGCCTGTCAGTTTGGGGCACAGCGACGATGCGCACCGGCGGCGACGATATCGCCCAGGCACTCGCGCTACTGGGCGTGCGGCCGAAGTGGGCGCCTGGCAGCCATCGTGTGACCGATTTCGAAATCATGCCGATCGAGGCCTTCGACCGGCCGCGTATCGACGTGACGTTGCGCGTGTCCGGCTTCTTTCGCGATGCCTTTGCCAACGTGATGCATCTGTTCGACGCCGCCGTGCAGGCAGTCGCGGAACTCGACGAACCGGAAGAACTGAATCCACTGCGCGCGCGCGTGCTGCGCGAGCGCGAAGCGCTCGTCGCGCGCGGCATGGATGCCGTTGAAGCGCGCAAGCGCGCCGGCTGGCGTGTGTTCAGCGCGCGTCCCGGCGCCTATGGCGCGGGTCTGCAGGACATGATCGACTCGCAACAATGGCAGACCGACGCCGATCTCGCCAACGCGTATCAGGCGTGGGGCGGCTACGCATACACGCAGAAGAGCGCGGGCGAGGAAGCGCGCCACGCGTTCGGCACGCGCCTCGCGGCGATGGACGTGGTGCTGCAGAACCAGGACAACCGCGAGCACGACCTGCTCGATTCGAACGACTACTACCAGTTCCAGGGCGGCATGGTCGCCGCGGTGCGGCATCTGGCCGGCGCGCAACCTAGCGTCTATCACGCCGACCACAGCAATCCGGCCGCGCCGCGCGTGCGCACGCTGCACGAGGAGATCGCGCGCGTGATCCGCTCGCGCGTGGTCAATCCGAAATGGCTCGATGGCGTGAAACGGCACGGTTACAAGGGGGCGGCGGAAATCGCCGCGACCGTCGATTACCTGTACGGTTACGACGCGACCGCGCGCGTGATTGCGGATCATCAATACGCGCTCGTCACCGATGCCTATCTGAACGACGCCGATACCCGCGAGTTCCTGCAGCGGCACAACCCGCACGCGTTGCATTCGATTTGCGAGCGTCTGCTCGAAGCCATGCAGCGCGGTTTGTGGCAGGCGCCCGGCGATTATCGCGCGCAGGTTGAACAGCATCTGCTCGCGAATGAGCAGCAGATCGAAGGGACGCAAACATGAATGCAGCGACGGATGTGACAACCTTGGCGACAACTCCACGGCTGGCTTTCCCCTTTGCCGCGCTGATCGGCCAGGCGCCGTTGCAGCAGGCGCTGCTGTTGGCCGCGATCGATCCGGGGCTGGGCGGCGTGCTGGTGGCCGGGCCGCGCGGCACGGCCAAGTCCACGGCGGCGCGCGCGCTCGCCGAGTTGCTGCCGCAGGGGCAACTGGTGAATCTGCCGCTCGGTGCGAGCGAAGACCGGCTGATCGGCACGCTCGATATCGAAACCGTGCTGCGCGATGGATCGGTGCGTTTTTCGCCGGGCCTGCTTGCGAAAGCGCATGGCGGCGTGCTGTATGTGGACGAGGTCAACCTGTTGCCCGATGCGCTCGTCGATGCCTTGCTCGACGCGGCGGCGAGCGGCGTGAATACCGTCGAACGCGATGGCGTTTCGCATAGCCACGAAGCGAGCTTCGTGCTGATCGGCACGATGAATCCTGAAGAGGGTGAGTTGCGCCCGCAATTGATCGACCGCTTCGGTTTGATGGTCGAGTTGCAGAACTGTTTCGAAGCCGGCGTGCGTGAGGAGATCGTGAAGGCACGGCTCGCGTTCGATCTCGATCCGCGGGGTTTTCGCGCGGGGTACGCGCAGCAGCAGGCGGAGTACGTCGAGCGGATTCGCGCGGCGCGGGCGACGCTGCCGCAGCTTTCGTTCGATGCCGCCGTGCACGCACGTGTCAGCGCGCTGTGCATCGGCGCGGCCGTGGATGGATTGCGCGCCGATCTCGTGTTGCTGCGCGCGGCGCGGGCGCTGGCGGCGCTCGAGCAGGTGGCTGTGGTGACGCCCGAGCATGTGGATCGGGTCGCGGAGACGGTGCTGGTTCATCGGCGGCGTCATCATGAAGAGCCGGCGGGCGGTGCGCCGGGTGAGCGCGGGGATTCGCGGCAGGCGTCCTCCGGCAGGGACCTTGCGGGCTCGGACCGGGAAGATCGCGTGCCTTCGTCTACCGCAAGCGGCGAGAACGACTGGGGCTATCTGGCGCCCGAGCCGGCTGCAGCCAAACACGTCAAGAGCGTCGTGCCGCTTGACGCAAAAAAACACTGAGCCATCGGAAGGGCGCCGCCGCTGACTCGCGCAGCGGTTTTCGATGGCGGCAAGGTGCGGGTGCAAGTCAGCGTCACCGCTTGCAGGGTGCGCCGGGCAAGCGCATCGCGTGGCCGCAGACGCTCGCCGCGATGCGCCAGGACGTGTTGCGCGCCGAGCACTTGCGCTTCGTGCGCGCGGCGCCGCGCGGCGGCGTGCTCCATTGCTTCGTGCTCGATTGTTCTGGTTCGATGCTGGCCGGGCAGCGCCTCTCGCTCGCCAAGGGGCTGTTGATCGCCTTGTTCGATCGCGCCAGCGCCGCGCGAGCCGAGGCGGCGCTGGTCTGCTTTGGCGGCGCCGGTGCGGATGTGCGCTTCGGCCCTGCTGTGCCGCGCTGGTGGAACGAGCGGTGGCTCAGGCCCGTCGAAGGCGGGGGCGGCACGCCGCTGGCCGCCGGCGTTCGGCGCGCCGCGCAGCTGCTGGAGCGCAGTGCGCGCCGCAAGCCCGCGCAGCAGCGCTGGCTGTGGATTCTGACCGATGGCCGGACGCGTGACGTGCCCGCGCGTCCGCCTGGCGTGGATGAGGTCGTGTTCGTCGATTTTGAGCGGGAGACGATACGGCTCGGCCGCTGCGAAACGCTGGCGGCCGCGTGGGGTGCGCGGCGTCTGACGCCGGAAGAACTGATCGGCTGAGCGGCGCGCCGGCGTTCCTGCGCCGGTATTCCGGTGCTTATTTCAGGCCGGTCGGCCAATACATCACGTCGTCCTGGCGGTCGAACACGTAGACTTTCATCGCCATCTGCTGCGCGGCGTCGAGTTGATCGAGTTCGAGGCCATGAGTCGAAGGCTCGCCCGGCGCGCTGCCTTTCTGCACATTGCGGATCACCGCCGTGGTTTCGATCATGGTATCGAGATCTGCTGATTTCAGACGGAACGCGATTCGCAACCGTTCGCCGACCGCGCCCAGCGTCCACGACGCCGCTAGCGACATGCCGAGTGCGCTGATGCCCTTCGCGAGGCCAAGACCTTCATACGATTCCCCGCTTTCGCCGATGCCGAAACGCACCGGGAGGTGCGCGCGGACCCGGATCGACTTGCGTTCGCGCAGGCGGCGGATCACGCCGGGCTTCGACAGCACGACGTAGTCGAATGGTGCGCGGCAGACTGCTTCGACTGTGCAGACGAAACGGAACACGGCCTGGCTGGCGATGGCGACGATTTCGATATTTTCGCCGATGCCTAACTGGAGCAGGCGGCCCTCATGTAGCGGCGGGGTGACGAAGAGCGAGTGATTCGGAGCGAATCCGATGATGCGGCATGGATGCATGGGCGCGCCGCTGCCGAGTTGCGAACGTATGCCGATCAACGCACCGATTTCCAGGTGCATGTCCTTGAGGGTGAACTGGGCGTTTGGATCCGCTTGGGGTTCCGACGCGGGCGGCGGTTGCGTGGACGTATCCGCCAGGTCGCCGCGCTGCGGCTGGAAGTGCGCAAACAGAAACGAGCGTTCGTCCGTGGTCGCCAGGATCGCGCCGTTGTGGAACAGGAGCGTGCCGTCGGCGTCGACGATCGGCCAGCCAAGCGGCGTGCCTACCGGCACCGCGTCCAGGTTCAGCGTTGGCGCGGCGCGTGAGGCTTCCTCGATATGGTCCTCGACTGGATTATCCATGCTCTCAGGTTTTATATGTGACGGGATATCCTGGTTGACGGCGAGGGAGGGGGAAACTTTAGTTTTTTGGATGTTCGGCTTACCATTTTTCTATGTCTTTTCTGTAGCGCGCGGGATTTGTCGTCCATGCCGGATGTGTCGCGTAGCGGTGGCTATATATAGGCGGGTTGTTCAGCGCCCCGTTGGCTGCTTAAAGAAGTAGCAGTAAGCGGTGTCTACGGTGTCGGGGTGTGATGTGCTCAGGAGTCGCGCATTAAATCGGATAACTAATCAATTTGGTGGCGTGATCGCGGCGATCTGTTCGGCGCTTCTTCGCCTTCTGAAAAATATTGTGCGAAGGGGGTTGACGACATGTCGGCCGATCTCCATAATCTCGTTTCTCTGCTGCTGATGCAGCGACGCAGAACGAAGCGGTGCCGGGGTAGTTGAAGTGCGGTGCCGGTTCGGTGGTGAATGCGTAATCGATCTTTAAAAATTAACAGCCGATAAGTGTGGGCGCTTGATGCGCGACGCGCTGCCGGGTCTTTCGGGATCGGGCAGGAAGCGAAAGTATCAAGTCTCACACAGTAATGAAAGGAAGGTTTTTTTGTCTTCGGACAGATTAATCATTCGTCAGTACGTTGAGTGAGCGACCGGTTGGTAACACAACCGAAAACAGT